>NZ_VEVQ02000074.1 GCF_006491595.2 Flavobacterium jejuense | reverse complement strand
CTTTATATTGAAAGCCTCCTGCTAAATATTCGGTAGTGGTTATAGTACTATTCTCAGTCACTTTTTTAGCTATTTTTTGTCCTGTAGCATTGTAAAGATATTCAATTGTATGCTTTTAAAAAATAATTTTTATTACAAAAAAAAGCTATCACTAATTCTGAAACATAAGGTCAACTTTTTTATCATTTTCTTCGTTTTAAA
>NZ_VEVQ02000073.1 GCF_006491595.2 Flavobacterium jejuense | reverse complement strand
TGTGAATGCTTCAGATCCAACTCCAACTATTTCTGGTTTAGCAGGTGGAACTTTTGCAAGCTCTCCAGCTGGTCTTTCTATAAATGCTTCAACAGGTGCAATTGATGTTTCTGCATCAACTCCTGCAACTTATACAGTAACCTATACAACTGCTGGATCTTGTCCTAATAGTTCAAGTGTTTCTGTAACTGTTAATGCATTAGACAATGCT
>NZ_VEVQ02000072.1 GCF_006491595.2 Flavobacterium jejuense | reverse complement strand
TACACTTGATAAATCTGCTGGAGTAGCATCGTCTACTGCATCGATAACAGCTGCATCAACTACTATTGTAGCGATTGCTGTATCGCAATTAGTTGGGCTTAGGTTCTCACAAATTTGGTAAGTAACATTGTAAGTGCCTGCTGGTGTACCTGCTGGAACACTAATAGTCCCATTTGATGCAATACTTACGCCAGTTAGGCCTCCATCTGCAAT
>NZ_VEVQ02000071.1 GCF_006491595.2 Flavobacterium jejuense | reverse complement strand
TACACTTGATAAATCTGCTGGAGTAGCATCGTCTACTGCATCGATAACAGCTGCATCAACTACTATTGTAGCGATTGCTGTATCGCAATTAGTTGGGCTTAGGTTCTCACAGATTTGGTAAGTAACATTGTAAGTGCCTGCTGGTGTACCTGCTGGAACACTAATAGTCCCATTTGATGCAATACTTACGCCAGTTAGGCCTCCATCTGCAAT
>NZ_VEVQ02000070.1 GCF_006491595.2 Flavobacterium jejuense | reverse complement strand
ATGCATTGCTAGTGCTGGCTTACTTACGAAAATCCTCGCGGATTTTCTATTCGGTTTTTATTTGCTAAATTAGTTGCTTAACCACGCAACGCACCATATACAAACACGTTGGGTATAAAATTAGACGAGTTTTCAAAGGTAAAACCGGGAATCAATGAAGTGGTTAAGATAGATGTTTCAGGATTGTCTTTATATGATTTAATTATAGCAATTTCTGA
>NZ_VEVQ02000069.1 GCF_006491595.2 Flavobacterium jejuense | reverse complement strand
GAGATCTATTCGATATTATTAAATGTATAAAATGATTAAAAAAATTAGTGTTGTATTAACCATTTTTATTTTTTCAAATTCGCTTTTTGCGCAACAAGATATTAATGAGTTGGGTATAAAATTAGACGAGTTTTCAAAGGTAAAACCGGGAATCAATGAAGTGGTTAAGATAGATGTTTCAGGATTGTCTTTATATGATTTAATTATAGCAATTTCTGA
>NZ_VEVQ02000068.1 GCF_006491595.2 Flavobacterium jejuense | reverse complement strand
TCAACCTATAAAATCCCTTTTCAGCAGTAGCATGAAAAGGGATTTTTTCTTGCTTACAAGTTACTTCCCATTGGTTAACTAAATAAAAAGAATTACTATTATCTGCAATAAATCGTACTAAATTTAATTTGGGGCTTTGGGAAAGCAAGACCAAATCAGGTTTTTCATTATTAACATAAACCGAAGAGCTATCTACAATTAGAATCCTTTTACCTTGAAAA
>NZ_VEVQ02000067.1 GCF_006491595.2 Flavobacterium jejuense | reverse complement strand
GTAACTAAAAGAAGCATTGTCTAATGCATTAACAGTTACAGAAACACTTGAACTATTAGGACAAGATCCAGCAGTTGTATAGGTTACTGTATAAGTTGCAGGAGTTGATGCGGAAACATCAATTGCACCTGTTGAAGCATTTATAGAAAGACCAGCTGGAGAGCTTGCAAAAGTTCCACCTGCTAAACCAGAAATAGTTGGAGTTGGATCTGAAGCATTCACA
>NZ_VEVQ02000066.1 GCF_006491595.2 Flavobacterium jejuense | reverse complement strand
TAATTTTGGTACAGTTGCAGATTTAGTTGCCACAGGTTCAGGATTAAAATGGTATGCTGCTTCAACAGGAGGAACAGCGTTAGTTTCTACAACAAATTTAGCAACCGGAACCTATTATGTTTCTCAAACTTTAAATTCATGTGAAAGTGCAACAAGAACTGCTGTAAGTGTGACATTAAATGTTACACCTGCACCAACAGCTTCAGCACAGACCTTTTGTAATTTT
>NZ_VEVQ02000065.1 GCF_006491595.2 Flavobacterium jejuense | reverse complement strand
TCAACCTATAAAATCCCTTTTCAGCAGTAGCATGAAAAGGGATTTTTTCTTGCTTACAAGTTACTTCCCATTGGTTAACTAAATAAAAAGAATTACTATTATCTGCAATAATTTGTTTTGGATGCAAGGTTTTAATTAATCGTACTAAATTTAATTTGGGGCTTTGGGAAAGCAAGACCAAATCAGGTTTTTCATTATTAACATAAACCGAAGAGCTATCTACAATTAGAATCCTTTTACCTTGAAAA
>NZ_VEVQ02000064.1 GCF_006491595.2 Flavobacterium jejuense | reverse complement strand
AGCACTATATGGAGAAAAATTTTCATGAATAACAGGATCTTGCACCACCCATCGAGCAATAGCAGGATCATATTGTCGCATATCCATTGCATACATATTCAATCCCAGTTCAGTTTGCAGTTCTTTGCCGTTGTATTTATACTGGTAACTAGGTAATACTGGTACGCTAGGTGCTTTCTTTCCTAAAGTGATGTTTCCAGATGAATTTTTAGAATATAATAGCCAATCACTATTATAATTAGTATGTTTTAACCCAAAAGCATAATAGTGGTTTTC
>NZ_VEVQ02000063.1 GCF_006491595.2 Flavobacterium jejuense | reverse complement strand
CCTATCAACTTTACCTATACTTCTCCTGTTAACGCAGGTGCTTTTAGAATACAAGTTTCAACTTCAAATTCCGGATGGACAGCTGCTAATGGTTTTACATCAAATACAGCTCCAAATGCTACTGTAGTAGTAAATGCAAGTATTAACACTAGTAATTATTATTGGAACGAAACCGCATTAGGTAGTTTTGAAGGACCAAAAGCTGGAAAAACATACTATTACACTATTAGAAGTTGGGACGCTACAACAGGAACTTCAAACTATTCTGCTGTTAGGACC
>NZ_VEVQ02000062.1 GCF_006491595.2 Flavobacterium jejuense | reverse complement strand
TTCATGGAGCTGTTTAAAAAAGTATTGTCTTTATGTTGTTAACTTTCTGAATATGAAGAAAGTTAACTCAAGAGGCATTAAACAAGCCAATAAACACGTACTCATGGCATCCTTGAATTATAATTTGAAGAAATACATGAGGTTCATTGTAAAAAAAACAAAAGTAATAGCGCAAGTTTTATATGTACAACAAGGAAAAGTACACACTTTTCTAAAAACACAATTTTATGAGTTAAAAATAGCTTTTTTAAGCCTATCAATTTTTGTAAAATTGTCCTTTA
>NZ_VEVQ02000061.1 GCF_006491595.2 Flavobacterium jejuense | reverse complement strand
TGTGATTTCGGTGTCAACTACGGCAACTCCGTTTAAAGTATCGTTTGTAGTAACATCTCCTGCAACTCCTCCTGTATATCCATTTACACTTGATAAATCTGCTGGAGTAGCATCGTCTACTGCATCGATAACAGCTGCATCAACTACTATTGTAGCGATTGCTGTATCGCAATTAGTTGAGTTTAAGTTCTCACAAATTTGGTAAGTAACATTGTAAGTGCCTGCTGGTGTACCTGCTGGAACACTAATAGTCCCATTTGATGCAATACTTACGCCAGTTAG
>NZ_VEVQ02000060.1 GCF_006491595.2 Flavobacterium jejuense | reverse complement strand
CCTAGCAATTGCTACAAACGGCTGTGCTTGTTGCACAACTCCATCAAAGATAACAAAAAGGCAACATTTAAAAGAGTACTTTTTTGTAAATTTAGTCATGCAAGGAAGAAAAGAACTCAACCCCAAAATGCTCTATCAAGTTCATTTGATCGACTTGATTCCGGAGCATAATTTTTACCGAATGCTTGATAAAGCGATTGATTTTCGGTTTCTATATAAATCCACTAAGAAGTATTATGGACAAGAAGGACAGGAGAGTATTGATCCTGTTGTCTTCTTCAAAATATGCTTAGTA
>NZ_VEVQ02000059.1 GCF_006491595.2 Flavobacterium jejuense | reverse complement strand
AAATCAATTGATGAACGTTTTTGATGCTGAACCAAGCCCGCAAGGATTTAAAGATGATGGGGATGGAATTACTGATCCTAATGGTGATGATTATGCATACGATGCCAATGGGAACATGACTAGTGACCAAAATAAAGGGATTGGTAGTATTGTTTACAACCATCTCAATTTACCAACAGAAATTAATTTTGCAAACAACGAAAAAATTTCCTACATTTATGATGCTACAGGAAGAAAAATAAATAAGATAGTAAAAACAAGTTGTTCTACTTGCGCAGGAGGATTTGGAACAGACACAACCAATTATATGTCAGG
>NZ_VEVQ02000058.1 GCF_006491595.2 Flavobacterium jejuense | reverse complement strand
TTTAATGCCTCTTGAGTTAACTTTCTTCATATTCAGAAAGTTAACAACATAAAGACAATACTTTTTTAAACAGCTCCATGAAGACTTCTTCTCCATAGAGTTGTCTAGTTCGACTAATGGTACTGTGCCATGGTAAAACTTCATCGATATCATAGCGTATAAACAAACGAACATCTAAACAGTTGGATCAATATTCAATGAGTTTTCTATCAGAATTAATGTTATTCAAATAGCCTACTAAGCATATTTTGAAGAAGACAACAGGATCAATACTCTCCTGTCCTTCTTGTCCATAATACTTCTTAGTGGATTTATAT
>NZ_VEVQ02000057.1 GCF_006491595.2 Flavobacterium jejuense | reverse complement strand
GCATCAACTCCTGCAACTTATACAGTAACCTATACAACTGCTGGATCTTGTCCTAATAGTTCAAGTGTTTCTGTAACTGTTAATGCATTAGACAATGCTTCTTTTAGTTACAGTGCAGCTTCTTATTGTGTGAATGCTTCAGATCCAACTCCAACTATTTCTGGTTTAACAGGTGGAACTTTTGCAAGCTCTCCAGCTGGTCTTTCTATAAATGCTTCAACGGGTGCGATTGATGTTTCTGCATCAACTCCTGCAACTTATACAGTAACCTATACAACTGCTGGATCTTGTCCTAATAGTTCAAGTGTTTCTGTAACT
>NZ_VEVQ02000056.1 GCF_006491595.2 Flavobacterium jejuense | reverse complement strand
GAAACCGCATTAGGTAGTTTTGAAGGACCAAAAGCTGGAAAAACATACTATTACACTATTAGAAGTTGGGACGCTACAACAGGAACTTCAAACTATTCTGCTGTTAGGACCATTTCAACAGCTTTTGGAGTTCAACCAATTGCTCCAAGTAATGCTTCTACTGTAACTAGTCCTGCCAATTTATCTTGGACAAGTACTGTATCTGGTGCATCATATAGATTACAAATTGCAAGAGCAAATACTGGTTGGACGGCAGAAAATGGTTTTACAACTGACCCAAATCCTACTTCGAATGTTCCTGTAAATTATAGCACAGCAAATTTATTGAACTA
>NZ_VEVQ02000055.1 GCF_006491595.2 Flavobacterium jejuense | reverse complement strand
TTTTGGAACAAATGGAAATATTGAGTACATTTACACTGCTACTGGACAAAAAGTAGTTAAAAAAGTGACTGAGAATACAACCATAACAAATACGCATTATTTAGCTGGAGGATTTCAGTATAAAAACAGCGATTTACAATTCTTCCCTCATGCGGAAGGATATGTAAAACACAACTCTGGTGCTTATAGTTATGTTTTTAATTACACCGATCATTTAGGTAATGTAAGAGTGAGCTATTCTGATATAGATAAAAATGGTGTTTTAGGAGATGAACATATGCAAGAATGTTTCACACAAATAGGAAGAGATGGAAGTCCTCAAACATTTTGTAATGACTATTATACCAGTCCTATTTTAGAAGAAAACCATTATTATCCTTTTGGA
>NZ_VEVQ02000054.1 GCF_006491595.2 Flavobacterium jejuense | reverse complement strand
TAACATAGAACCTGTACCTCCTGATCCTGTATAATAATTACCTACTGTTAATGCTGGTAATACATAACTATCACAAACCGTAATATCTGCTGGAGAATCGGCTAATGGGGTTGAATTAACTACCAAATTAAATGTTGTGGTAGCATAAACCGTTGGATCTGAATTATCCTCTACTCTTACATAAATTACCTGATTAGTACCATTAAAAGCCGTATCTGGTGAGGCTGGATCTATAGTACCTGTACCATCATCTGCTCCAGCCTGACTCGTATAATAACTAACCGTGTAATTTGAAGGATTATTTGTCCCTAATACCGTAGCACTCTGACTCGTTAAATCAAAAATCTCAAAACCATCATTACTAATATCATCACACGCATATAAATCTGAAGGTTG
>NZ_VEVQ02000053.1 GCF_006491595.2 Flavobacterium jejuense | reverse complement strand
AATTTCCTACATTTATGATGCTACAGGAAGAAAAATAAATAAGATAGTAAAAACAAGTTGTTCTACTTGCGCAGGAGGATTTGGAACAGACACAACCAATTATATGTCAGGAGGTTTTCAATATAAAAATAATAAATTACAGTTTTCCCCTCATGCAGAAGGTTATGTAAATGTAATTGAAGATAATGGAGTAAACCACTACAACTATGTTTTTAACTATACCGATCATTTAGGAAACATACGAGTAAGCTATGGAGTAGACCCAAGTACACAGATATTAAAAATTATAGAAGAAAACCACTATTATGCTTTTGGGTTAAAACATACTAATTATAATAGTGATTGGCTATTATATTCTAAAAATTCATCTGGAAACATCACTTTAGGAAAGAAAGCACCTAGC
>NZ_VEVQ02000052.1 GCF_006491595.2 Flavobacterium jejuense | reverse complement strand
AGTAGACAGCAAACTCGATTGGGCTGGAAAAACTGAGTACACAGTTACCACTCATAAGTACGATACTAATGGAACAGTAGTTACCATAACCGATATTTTTGAATATACCGATCAAGATCGTTTAAAGTTACACAAACAATTAATCGCAGGAGGAAGCGAACAATTAATTGCTAAAAATGAATACGACGAACTAGGACAATTAATTAGTAAAAACGTAGGAGGAACAGATGCTACAGGAGCAACTGGTTTACAAACGGTAGATTACAGTTACAACATAAGGGGTTGGTTAAAAGCCATTAACGATGTAGAAAACATAGGTACCGATTTGTTTGCTTTTAAGATCAATTATAACGAATTTCAAGCCATAGGGTCAAACGATATTGCACCTAATCCATTATACAACGGAAATATA
>NZ_VEVQ02000051.1 GCF_006491595.2 Flavobacterium jejuense | reverse complement strand
AATGGAGATGTAACTAATAAAATATACAATTCGGTACTCAATGATTTAGGGACTTATGCTGAAAATGAGTTATACAAAACCATCACCAAAGATGAAAACTGGACCTCAGGTGTAAACAACACTACCGAAGAATTCAAAAACAAAGAAGGTCAAGTAGTGTTAAAAAGAACTTATAATAATAGTGATAAACACGATACCTATTATATCTATGACCAATTTGGAAATCTAACCTTCGTATTGCCTCCTTTAGCAGAAGGAGATACCTCTCAAACGACTTTAGATAATTTAGGGTACCAATACAAATACGATTCTCGCAACCGTCTAGTAGAAAAAAAACTACCAGGCAAACAATGGGAATTCATCGTGTACGACAAACTAGACAGACCCGTAGCAACAGGACCCGCATTTTCTCCTTATGGTAGTGCCACTGCAGTAGGCTGGATG
>NZ_VEVQ02000050.1 GCF_006491595.2 Flavobacterium jejuense | reverse complement strand
ATACAATTGAATATCTTTACAATGCTACAGGACAAAAAATAGCTAAAAAAGTGACTGAGAATAGTACTATAACCACTACCGAATATTTAGCAGGAGGCTTTCAATATAAAGGAGCGTTTTTGCAATTCTTTCCACATGCGGAAGGGTATGTGAATGTGGTAGATTCTCATGGAGTAAACAACTACAATTACGTTTTTAATTATACCGATCATCTAGGCAACATACGACTAAGCTACGGAGTAGATCCAAGCACAGGGAGTGTAAAAATAATGGAAGAAAATCACTATTATGCCTTTGGATTAAAACATACCAACTATAACAGTGACCAATTATTATATCAAAAAAATGCAAATGAAGTAATTGTATTAAAAGGAGGAACACCTACAGTGCAATCTACTTACCAGTATAAATACAACGGTAAAGAACTACAAACGGAGCTTGGATTGAATATGTATGACTATGGGGCTAGGAATTA
>NZ_VEVQ02000049.1 GCF_006491595.2 Flavobacterium jejuense | reverse complement strand
GAATTCACTTCTTTAGATAATACTTCTTGACCTAATAAATTAAAGATACTAATAGAAGTTATATCTGAAGTATACTCCAAATTAAGCATATCTTTAACTGGGTTAGGATAAGCTTTAAAGTTAGTCAAGTTGAATGCAGAAGAGCTTAAAAGACCATTTACTTGAATACCAAAAGACCCTAGAGCTACACCTCCATAACTATCTACTTGGATGTAATAAGTTGCACCTGAAGTTAAGCCAGTTAATGATAAAAACGACCCATAAGATGTATTAACATCTCCACTGTCTTGGTCACAATCTATTTCAGCTGGTAAAGTAGATAAGTCTGAACAAGTAACACCTGTACCATCATAAACAGCTATTTCTGTATCTCCATCTTCTAATGTTCCACCTGCAAAATCTGTAGTGATTTCAACGGATCCTGATGCTGGAGAAACAAAGCTAAACCAAACTGAACCAGCAATACCTCCATTAAAACAACTTCCTTCTGGTTCATTAGCTTCCGATGTAGCAGCCACTAAAGTATAATCACTTCCTGTAGTTGCAGCTCCTAAGACAAGAGGTATAGCATTACATAAATCATTATTAGCAGGTGGTGAAGCTAAAGTGGTAAACATAAATGTTGACCATCCACTAAAAGTACCTGATCCACAATCTGTTCTAACATGAAAATAATAAGTTGTTGAAGAAGTTAGACCAGTAGCGTTATATGTTTCTGTTGTTAGGGCTGTTCCAGAACCTACTGGATCAG
>NZ_VEVQ02000048.1 GCF_006491595.2 Flavobacterium jejuense | reverse complement strand
CGCAAGTTTTATATGTACAACAAGGAAAAGTACACACTTTTCTAAAAACACAATTTTATGAGTTAAAAATAGCTTTTTTAAGCCTATCAATTTTTGTAAAATTGTCCTTTAGTCAAAAAAGAAACCTCGTTTAAATCACTTTAAATGAGGTTGCTATTTTTATTTATTTAGAAAATTTAGCTTTTTGGAGAGCTTGTGCAACAGCTACCATTGTTGTGCGTAGGCTTCTTGTTTTCATTTCAGTCAGTCCAATGTTTTTAGATAGTCCAATATTTCGTCCGAAGCCCTAATCATTTTGGTTTCTATTTGTTCGGTGAGTTTGTCTAGATTATTAAAATCGGGATTTTCAACCAAGGTTGTTTCAAGAATGGAATATTTTGGCATTTTTGTTTTGTCTTTATTCCATTTTGTGTTTTTCAGTAGTTCCCAATATTTTTTTTGAGTCGGAATGGTATTTCCAAGTAGCCAAATCTCGAATCTCATTTCCACGTGATTCAGAACAAGTCCGAATTTTAGCCTTTTGCTTTTTAAAAAATCGTTCGAGTAGTAGAAATACGTAAAGTCCAAATATCCGTGTAGAATTCCACCAAATGAATATTGGTCAGATAGAGTTTTAATGAATTCCGTTCTTAATTTCATAACGAATTTCACGAGCTCATTGTAAGCAATTAATATGTCGCCTTTTTCAAGTTGTTCTTTATAAACTGCAACGTATTTATTTAAATTTTCCATTTACTTTTCTGTAAAATTCTTTGGTTGGCGGTTTTGTCAGCTTACGCACGTGTTGCCGCTTGTGGCAGTTGCGTAAATTTAAGACAAAAGATTACAAGTACAAAACTCCTCGTGGAATTTTCGGAGAAAATTCCGAAGTAGCCCGAGCCTAGCAATTGCTACAAACGGCTGTGCTTGTTGCACAACTCCATCAAAGATAACAAAAAGGCAACATTTAAAAGAGTACTTTTTTGTAAATTTAGTCATGCAAGGAAGAAA
>NZ_VEVQ02000047.1 GCF_006491595.2 Flavobacterium jejuense | reverse complement strand
ATACCATACTGAAATAGGTACAAACAATATAAAAGAAAATATAACCTTAAAAAATGGTAATTATTTCTTGCTAGTCGTTGATGGCGAAAAAATTATAAAACAAAACATTAGTGTAAAAAACTAGGCAACTCCATAACTTTAGGATATAACTTCTTAAACAATTATATCCTAAAGTTTATAATGGTTGTTACCAAAAACAAACTATAATGAAAAAATTATATTTATTAATAGTCTTAGGATTGATTATATCTTGTTCCCAAAATGACGATATTAAAATTATCGAAGAAGGAAAAAACAATTCAGAAACAGCAAGTCGCAATCCTACAGCAGCTTTGTGTAATACTTCTCCTTATACAGTTTATCATGCCTTTGGTTCAAGTTGGAGTCGTACTGTTAATTTGCCTGCAACAGGACGATTTGTTGAAGAAAGTCATTATGTAACTACTGAAGATAATTTCTCTGGAGGAAGATTATTTGCTAATACAGTAACTGAAAATATAAATCCTCACTTACAAAGATCATATAATTTATATAAAGCATATGATGCTAATAAAACTTTCAACCAATTATATGCCGCAAGCTTTCAAAAACAATGGACACCCGCTGAATCTGGTTCAATAGGTCAAGGATCTATTGGTAACATACAAACACAATATTTAACTCCAGAAAAAGAAATGTGGTTTATGACAATGATGTGGGCACCAGGAAACAGACCCGCAATTGATACAAAATTTTTACTGAGTGCAAATGGAAAAAAGGTAGTTGTCGTTGCAGGTTATGAAACCGGACCTAGGTCTCAAACGTATTTAGGTGGATTAACTCCAGAAACTCATGCGTGGCTAGGGACAAATAACAACTCTCAGATTACAGTTTCTTATTTAGCCAATCAATCTACACCTATTGGTCCAATTGATTGTAATTCAACTCCTGCAAACACACCTGTTCCTGTTTCACCCGTAAACGGAGCGACAAACTTACTATTGCCTATCAACTTTACCTATACTTCTCCTGTTAACGCAGGTGCTTTTAGAATACAAGTTTCAACTTCAAATTCCGGATGGACAGCTGCTAATGGTTTTACATCAAATACAGCT
>NZ_VEVQ02000046.1 GCF_006491595.2 Flavobacterium jejuense | reverse complement strand
GTTACCTGTAATACGAAAAAACATCCGTATCTTAAATGAAAGACATTGAATTAATCAAACTTTATGAAGAATCATACAAAGGGCAATATGATGATTTATTTGAGTCTTTAGATAAAATCTATGTCAATGCTGTTGACAAACAATTTGCTACTAAATTTCAATTAGGAATAATTAATCTTGTTGGTGGACTTATGGTTAACAGTGAATTAGATAAAAAAATTATCGATTTGTTTGACCATTCAATGAAACTTGGCGGAAATATAATTGATGTAATTAATGCAATCCCAGAAACTGTAAATTTCCATAAACAAGGAGAAGAATTAAAAACCGAAAAAAATAAAAACGAAGTAACAATTGTTTGGAAAAAAATTCTTGGAATACCATACAAAATTGAACGAATAAATGCAGTTATAAAAGGAACTATAAGTTCAAATTTTGAAAATCTAACAGAAAAAAGTGAGATTGCTGAATATCTTGGAAAACAAAGAGCAATAGTTGACCTTCGTGAACAAATAAAAGTAAAATTTATTGAAAATGGTGGATTAATGGAACTTGACGAAAAAAACGGAGAAGATATTCTACCTGTAAAATTTCAAACTTTAAATAATTTAAAAGAGTGCATAATCAAAAATGACTTGGCTGAATTTTTCAAAATTCTGCAAGGTGTGTTTGCTTCTCTTTCGTATGATATGAAAATAACAGAAGGATATTTTCATAGTCATATCCATTTTTTATTGACTTTACTTGATTTCGATATTCATTCCGAAGTAGAAACTAATAAAGGCAGAATTGATTCAGTTATTGAAACTAAAAATTACATTCATATTATTGAATTTAAACAAAATGATTCAGAAATCGCTTTAGAACAAATATTAGAAAAAGAATATTATCAAAAATATTTCTCAAAGAATAAGATAATAATATTAGTTGGAGTTGCAATAGATAAAAATCAACGGAATATTATAGATTGGGAAATGAAATCACACGCATAAGTACTACAGGTAACACCGTATATAATGCATTGCTAGTGCTGGCTTACTTACGAAAATCCTCGCGGATTTTCTATTCGGTTTTTATTTGCTAAATTAGTTGCTTAACCACGCAACGCACCATATACAAACACGTT
>NZ_VEVQ02000045.1 GCF_006491595.2 Flavobacterium jejuense | reverse complement strand
CTTGGTTCTATTTTTGTTGCAGAAAAAAATAAAAGCCTTTTAACCAACCTTTTAGTGTTTTTTATACTTTTTATTATAAAAAAAGAACGGTTTATATGTAACAAAAAGACAATAGACCGCGTATAAAAATGGATTAACAGATATAGGTACACAGGCCTAATTGTATTCTCGAGTAAAAAATTATAAGCTATTCTTATGACTAAAAAAACTACCTTAAGTTGGGTTGCACTACTTGTTGCAACTAGTATTACTTATGCCCAAGACATCCTTTGGGAAAAATCTTACGGAGGCAAACATGCTGAATTTTTGTACGATGCCATTGCAACCCCAGACTATGGATTTATCCTAGCAGGAAGTTCTATTTCTGGTAAAAACGGAAACAAAGAAGACCACAACAAGGGCGACTTGGATTATTGGCTTTGGAAAATGGACGAAAAAGGCAATCTAGATTGGCAAAAAAGCTTTGGCGGCAACCAAGTAGATTTACTACAAAGCATTGCCATTACCAGCGATGGTGGTTTTATTTTAGGAGGTACTTCCACCTCTGATAAAGGCATCGATAAAAAAGAAGATGGGAAAGGACAAGAAGACTTTTGGGTGATTAAATTGAACGCAAAAGGACAAGAAATCTGGCAAAAAACCATAGGCGGCAGTAGTATGGAAAAACTACTAAGTATTGCTCAAACCAAAGAGGGTGGTTATATTTTAGGAGGTACATCAAGCTCAGATGCTACTGGAGATACCGAAAAAGACAAATACACAAAAAACGAAGATTCAAGAGGTAATTTAGACTATTGGGTTGTCAAATTAAAAGCTGATGGATCGATGCAATGGCAAAAAACCATTGGAGGAAAATACCAAGACGAATTAAAAAGTATCCAACAAACTACAGATGGAGGTTATATTTTAGGAGGCTATTCTAATTCTCCTATCTCTGGAGATAAAACAGAAGCTAACTACGGATTAGGCGATTACTGGCTGGTAAAATTAGATGAAGAAGGCACTATCGAATGGCAAAGAACCCTAGGTGGTGATAAAGACGATAACCTATTTGCCCTTTCACAAACCAAAGACGGTGGTTTTATTGTGGGTGGAAATTCCAATTCAGGAGCTACGAATTCCAAATC
>NZ_VEVQ02000044.1 GCF_006491595.2 Flavobacterium jejuense | reverse complement strand
TTTATCGGCATCTTTAGTTTTTGAGTTTTGTGCACTTAGCAATCCACTAGCGATTACAAAACTTAATGTTATATATAGTTTTTTCATTTCTTTATCGCTTTTAAATTAAAAATATCTAGGTGAACGAGATACCTTTCTCGGGAAATTCAAATCAAATAATAAGATAATCTCGTGAGAGGAAGGTGTCGTTACTTTTAAATCAGATACAATATGATCATAGGCATATCCAATTCTTAAGTTGGGTGATATAGCATAATTTAACATTGCTCCAAAACTGTCATCAATTCTATAAGTTGCACCTACTTCAAATTTTTCATTAAATAAAAAGTTGGTAGATACATCTAGAGAAGGAGTAACGTTAAAAGCCGATTTCAACATAAAGAAAGGTTTAAATTTAACCTTCTCATTCAAATCGAAAACATACCCTCCTGTTAAAAAATAATGACTTGTCTCTGAACCAAATTCAACTTGATCATCATTTACTCGCAAATCTAAATGTTTTGACTTTAACATATTTGGTACAGAAAAAGCTAAATAATACTTATCTGTGTAGTAAAAAAGTCCTGAACCAACATTAAAATAAGTATTACTTACATCTTGGGAAAAAGCAGGATCATCAGCATCTGGAACATTTCCATTTCCTATATCGCTAAATAAACCTACCTTATGGAAAGTAAGTCCTGTTTTAATACCAAAGGCCAAACGATGTTCATCACCAAGATTTAAGGTGTATGAAAAATCTCCATATAGGTTATTTTCTTCCACAGGACCTATTTTATCTGTTATGAAAGACAATCCTAAACCTACATTTTTACCTACTGGAGAATGTCCTGAAAAAGTTCCTGTTGTAGGAGCATCCTCAATATCAATCCATTGTTTTCTATATAATAAACCAATTGCTAAATTCTCCTTGCTACCTGCATATGCAGGGTTTATGACGTTCATATTATACATGTATTGTGTATAATGTGGGTCTTGTTGTGCATTTGCATCAATAAATACTGACATTATGCCTAAAGCTACTAAATATAGTTTCTTCATTTTATTTTTGATTTTTTAATACTGCCTCCACTGAAATGAAGGCAGTATATTTAGTTTTATTGTTGTCTGTTTATATAAATCCAACCTGTTTTAGAATCCATATCAGCAAATTCTATTACATAATAGTAAGTACCATCTGGTAACTCATCTCCATTATTGGTTTGACCA
>NZ_VEVQ02000043.1 GCF_006491595.2 Flavobacterium jejuense | reverse complement strand
CAACTAACACTTCCTCTCCTATTTCTGGAATAAAATACATCCCTTTCCCTCCTCCTGAATGGGGATTGGTCATGCGTATCCATGGCGTGTTGCCTTCTTGCCATGCAAATTTCACTTGTACTCTTCCTAGTCCTAATGGATCATTGTTATCTGTAACCACGGCTGGTTGTGTATCTGCTACTGGATGGTGGTGTACATTGCCATAAGGTGGTGCCAAAACACTATCGGGAACCGCCTGAAAACTATTGTGATAGGTTCCTGATTCTTCACAAACATGTGTTATATCTGTAATGATATAACTACCAAAATTTTGTTCTTGTAATCCGTCTAGTATATTCCCTGTCATAGAAAAAGCAGGCTCTTGAATAGCAATTACATCTCCAATTCGCAATCCGGTTTCATCAGTATCTCCTTTAGCAGTAACTAAGTCGGCCGCCCTTGATTGCAGTTGTGTTGTTACTCTATCCACTAAATGAGTCCTTGAGCTCCCTTCTTCTATGGCATGCGTGTATAACATAGTCGAAGTTTCTGGAAAAAGTCTTTTTGAACTCTCATACATTACTTTGGAATAGCCTTCTGGTTGATAGTTTACTTCTGCCGTATTCGCTTTTTGTGTTTCTGCATTACTTGGGTCATATCCTAAATACTCTAAACCTAATGGTTTGGCACGCATCTCAATATTAAAAGTATGCAGATTTCTTCCGTACTCTAAAGTGAAATTACTAGAATTAGGTGAACCAAAAATTAATTCTTCTCCGTTATAATAAAACCATTGTCCTTTTTTTTGTGCCAATCTGCAAATAAAACCAAAATCACTCTCACGATACTGAACCGTATAGGGCATCGCTACATCATTTTGAACTTTGACTGAGGGTTGTAATTCTTTTTGAGAATAAATACTAGTCATCTTTTTAACAATATCAGATAACGATTCTTCTGAAAAAGATTGCGTTTTAGGAGTACCTTCCATAACAATGGTAGGACTATAACCATTTATTATAATTCCTCCTGCTGCTCCAGAGGTTCTTACCATCTGAGCTTCTGTAATAATTCCATTAAACAATAATGGTGAAGTAGTCGATAAACTCGTGGGGGTTATCTCTATTTTTATAGATTGTCCTATATAACTTTGTGCCTTATCTATTGCTTGACCTATAAACTCTTTTGGCAAGGGTTGCAACAGTGAAAAAGTATGATGTGTATGTACTTTCTGCTGAATAACTAACTTGGAAAATCTTGTAAGT
>NZ_VEVQ02000042.1 GCF_006491595.2 Flavobacterium jejuense | reverse complement strand
ATATAAATCCACTAAGAAGTATTATGGACAAGAAGGACAGGAGAGTATTGATCCTGTTGTCTTCTTCAAAATATGCTTAGTAGGCTATTTGAATAACATTAATTCTGATAGGAAACTCATCGAGTATTGTTCCAACTGTTTAGATGTTCGTTTATTTATTCGTTACGACATTGATGAAGTTTTGCCTTGGCATAGTACCATTAGTAGAACTAGACAATTGTATGGAGAAGAAGTCTTCATGGAGCTGTTTAAAAAAGTATTGTCTTTATGTGTAACAAAAGGTATGGTTAGAGGCAAACGACAAGCGGTTGATAGCGCTTTTATAAAAGCAAACGCTTCTATGGATAGTCTAATTGAAAAAGAAGTTTTAGAGGATGCAGCATATTATGCAGAAGAACTCAATGAGAATAGTGAATATAAAGTAAGCCAAACGCGTAAGGATCTAGTAGAAGAACACCACAACTGGAAAAAAGAAGCTTACAAAAACATGCCGAAAGGCAGTCAAAAAGGAGATAAAACAGATGAAAATGGCAATTTAATTCGACCAAAATATGTATCCAATCACATCCATTACTCACCAACAGATCCAGATGCTAGAGTTAGTGTAAAACCAGGCAAAACCAGACAATTAAACTATTTTGGACAACTTGCTGTAGATGATGCTCACCATGTTATCACAGGAGCTTGTGCTGATTTTGCAGACAAACGAGACTCTCAGTGTTTAGAACAAATTGTAGAAATCACTAAAGAAAATCTAAAAGAAAATGATATTAATTTAGGAGAAATTCTAGCCGATGGAGGTTATAGTAGTGGAGAAGCTTTAAAGTATTTAGATGATAACAATATCGAGGCATGGATGCCTAATTTTGGACAATATAAACCAGAACGAGAAGGTTTTGTTTATGATAAAGAAAATGACAAATATATATGTAGTCAAGGTATCGATTTGCCTTATCGTAAAACCGCAAGCTCTAGAAAAGACTGTAAAAGTTGCCCATTAAAAGCAACCTGTTTAGGTAAATCACATGAGAAAACCTTGCGAGACACCATTCACAAAGCTTTGTATGACAAGATGCATCAAAAACTGACTCAAAATGCTAAATATGCCAAACGAATGGTAAAAGTGAGGAGTAAAACGGTAGAACCTGTATTAGGCACGTTGATTAACTTTCTGAATATGAAGAAAGTTAACTCAAGAGGCATTAAACAAGCCAATAAACACGTGCTCATGGCATCCTTGACTTATAATTTGAAGAAATACATGAGGTTCATTGTAAAAAAACCAAAAGTAGTTGTTCAAGTTTTATCAGTAAAACAAGGGAAAGTACACACTTTTCTAAAAACACAATTTTATGAGTTAAAAATAGCTTTTTTAAGCCTATCAATTTTTGTAAAATTGTCCTTTAGTCAAAAAAGAAACCTCGCTTAAATC
>NZ_VEVQ02000041.1 GCF_006491595.2 Flavobacterium jejuense | reverse complement strand
CAATGGGAATTCATCGTGTACGACAAACTAGACAGACCCGTAGCAACAGGACCCGCATTTTCTCCTTATGGTAGTGCCACTGCAGTAGGCTGGATGATAACAGAATATGATGCATTTGGAAGAGTGACCCAAACAGGTTGGAAACAAATGACGGTAAGTACAACAGACAGAGCCAGTAATCAAAATTTAGTAAATGGTGGAAGTAACCCATTCATTTTAGCTGTTGACGACCTTATTTTAACTAAAAATTATTACGATGACTATAGTTATGCTAATGCACCAAACGTTCCTTCACAAGTTTTAACACAAAATACCACTACAAGTGTTAGAGGACTACCAACAGGCTCATGGACAAAAGTGTTAGATAGTAACAATCCAAACGCTTCGGAAATGTCGTACACCCTTTACGATGACAGATACAGACCTGTTAGTACCTATACCAGCAACCATTTAGGAGGCTTTACCCAAGTAGACAGCAAACTCGATTGGGCTGGAAAAACTGAGTACACAGTTACCACTCATAAGTACGATACTAATGGAACAGTAGTTACCATAACCGATATTTTTGAATATACCGACCAAGATCGTTTAAAGTTACACAAACAATTAATCGCAGGAGGAAGCGAACAATTAATTGCTAAAAATGAATACGACGAACTAGGACAACTAATTAGTAAAAACGTAGGAGGCTTAGATACTACAGGAGCAACTGGTTTACAAACGGTAGATTACAGTTACAACATAAGAGGTTGGTTAAAAGCCATTAATGATGTAGAAAACATAGGTACTGATTTGTTTACTTTTAAGATCAATTATAATAATTTTGAATCTTTAGGAGATTTTGATGATAGCGCTAATCCGTTATACAATGGAAATATTTCCTCTACCTATTGGAAATCATCTAGCGATAATGTGTTAAGAAAATACAATTATTCCTATGATGAATTAAATCGTTTGTTAGAAGCGAATTATTTAAAGCCTGAAAACGCTTCAACTCCTGATAACTATTTAGAGAAACTAACGTATGATAAAAACGGGAACATTCAAACTCTTTTAAGAAATGGAGATAGAGATACGGATGGAGCACAAATAGTAAATGTAATAGATGATTTAGTGTATTCGTATGATGCCAACAATAAAAATTTATTGATGAAAGTGATGGATAAATCAACTGCTTCCCAAGGCTTTAATGAATCATTGGATACAAATAGTAATGGTATTACTGACAATAAAGATGATTATTTTTATGATGCCAATGGGAATATGACAAAAGATGAAAACAAAGGCATTACAAATATTGTCTACAACCATTTAAATTTGCCTACTAAAATATTTGTTGGAGCAAATACAATTGAATATCTTTACAATGCTACAGGACAAAAAATAGCTAAAAAAGTGACTGAGAATAGTACTATAACCACTACCGAATATTTAGCAGGAGGCTTTCAATATAAAG
>NZ_VEVQ02000040.1 GCF_006491595.2 Flavobacterium jejuense | reverse complement strand
ATTAAAAGGAGGAACACCTACAGTGCAATCTACTTACCAGTATAAATACAACGGTAAAGAACTACAAACGGAGCTTGGATTGAATATGTATGACTATGGGGCTAGGAATTACGACCCTACTTTAGGTAGATGGATGAATATGGATCCGCTGGCTGAAAAATATATTGATTTTAGCCCTTATAATTATGTGTTAAATAATCCTGTAAAATTTGTTGACCCCGATGGAATGCAAGTTGATGGGGATTATTATTCGGCTACAGGTGAATGGATAAGGAATGATGGTGTTACCGATGATAAAGCTTATGTTGTAATCCAACCTCCATATGTAGATGATAATGGTAATTATGCAGACCCAGTTAATGTTGAATTGTCAGTTAAAAATAGTGAATTATTATTGCTTGCATCAACATCATACGGAGAATCTTCATTAGCAAATAATAAGACTGAAATGTACGCTATATCAAACGCTATAGTTAATAATCAAAGCGCAAGAGGAAATGGGGTTACAATTGCGGAAACAATAAGTGGTTATGCATTCGCAGCTAGTGATGGAAATCCAAGAACAGCTGAGTTTAATAGTACAAGCCCATCAGCTAGAAATGGTACATCAATGCAAGATGCCATAGGTGGAGCAATTAATGCTGTAAACGGTGGTCATGATTATTCAAATGGTGCAACTCATTGGGCTGGAGATGATGTTTTAAGTTCATCTGAAAAAAGAGCGACAGGAGGGTTAAACGTAATAGATTCTAGTCACGATGTTCATGGTGTAGGAAGTAAAAAAGCTAATGGTGCACCAGTAACAATTTATTGGGAAGATAAAAATAGAAAAAAAACTGCTGTAAGAGGTACGTATAATTATACATGGGAAACAACTGCGGGCTACAGTGGGAAACATCCTAAATATAATAGGCAGACAGGATCAACTTTTATGAAGAAAACTAATAATTTTATAAATGCAACTGGTGCACCAAGGTATTAATTAATAGAAATGAAAAGAATAATTGAAATTAAATTGATTTTACTTGTTTTGGGTTCTATTATCTTGTCTTGTAAAAGTAAAGATAATTTAAAAATAAGTTCAAAAATAAATGCTTTAATTGTAAAAGATACTTTAGCATATAAAGCACTAACTAATGGATATAAATTTAAAATATATAATGATGGTGTTGGTAGAGATTTTTCTCAACCAATATCTAATGATTCAATAATTATTTTAAAAGATAATTTCACAAAAGACATTCATCTTTCTGAAATAAATAATGGAAAATCTATTTTAATTGATAGTAATGAGATATGTAAACTTACATACAAACATGACCAAGAAAAAATAGTAATGAGATCTTTTTTAAAAATTTCATACATACCTAATATTGATGAGTTAAAATTAGAAATAAAAAATTGGGTTCCTCAATATATTGAAGGAGGTTATAAATGTGTTGAAATACCCAATGAATAATTTTTGGTAATGTTTCAGAGTTAGTGATAGACATTTTTACAGAAGCTAACCTGTTGGAAATTAAAAAATAATATTAAAAATGTATAAGAAAGGAACGCCATATTGCGTTCCTTTCT
>NZ_VEVQ02000039.1 GCF_006491595.2 Flavobacterium jejuense | reverse complement strand
ATTAAAAGGAGGAACACCTACAGTGCAATCTACTTACCAGTATAAATACAACGGTAAAGAACTACAAACGGAGCTTGGATTGAATATGTATGACTATGGGGCTAGGAATTATGATCCTGCACTAGGTAGATGGATGAATATTGACCCGCTTGCAGAAAATTCTAGAAGATGGACACCTTACAATTACGCTTATAATAACCCAATGTATTTTGTTGACCCTGATAGTATGCAGGCTGATGACTGGAGAAATAAAAAAAATCAGCTAGTTTATGATGCAGAAAAGCAAGTATATACAGCTAATGCTACTGCACAAGATAAAAAATTTGGTGAAACATTGAGAAAATCTGGTGCTGAAGGTCAAAAACAATTTGATGCTTTAACAAAATCGAAAGCAAAGGTTAAAGTTGATTTTCAAGAAGGTAAATCGCCAATATTAGAAGGACAACTTGGTTATACGGATGTCACAAAATCAGAAACAAAAGAAGATGGTAGTGTTGTTGTATTAGAAGCAACAATCAAAGTTTACATGGGTGAGATTGAAGAAATGCATCAATTAATAATGAATGACGATAATCCTAAAGAATGTCTTTCAATTTCAGAAAAACAAATAGAAAATGTTCATACTATTAAGGAGAATAATCTATCTGTATTTGAAATGGCAATTGGAACTTTTGGACATGAAATTGGTCATATAAATAATAAAAATGCAGAGTTAGTTAAAGAAGAAGATGCAGGGAAAAACTTTGGAAAGTATGGTTCTGAATTTTTGCCACAAATAATAGAAAATAGAATTTTAAATGATTTAGCAAAAAAGAAAAAGAAATAAGATGAAAAATATTTTTATATACTTGGTGTTACTCTTTTCTATTTCTTGTAAAAGTCAAGTAGTAGATAAATTAACTTTTGATTCACTTAAAATTGAATTAATAAATTTTTTAAGTTCTAAAAATGAACTTGATAAATCAAAAGCTGAAAAACTTAAAAAAGGAGAAAATAGTTTTAATCTAAATGGTATATTTAATAATAGACATGAAGGAGAATTGATAAATGGATTATATAGTTTTTCTATTTTTAGTTCTCATTCAAAAGGATATTTTGTTATAGTTGAAAATAATTCTTTTATAATACTAGATTTGTCTTCTAGAGAAGGTTTAGATAAAGGAATTAAAGATGTTTTAGATTTTTCAGAGAGAAGTAAATATTGTGTAGGTATAACAAGGGAAATTGTTGCTAGATTAGTTACGGTATATTATAATAAAAATAAATATCCTTTGGCAGGTTTTGATCTTAATTGTGAAAAAGGCATTATAAACACAGATGATTTACCTTAAAAACAGAATAAATTAAATAACCCGTTGGGTGTAATTAAATTGTTTGATTTGGTAATGTTTCAGAGTTAGTGATAGCAGTTTTTACAGAAGTTAACCAATTGAAAGTTAGTCTTTAATTGAAAAAATGTATAAGAAAGGAGCGCAATATGGCGTTCCTTTTTGTGTTATATAATGTCTTAAAACGAAGAAAATGATAAAAAAGGCGACCTTGTGTATCAGAGTTAGTGATAGCTAAAAACGTAAGAGGAACAGATGCTACAGGAGCAACTGGTTTACAAACGGTAGATTACAGTTACAACATAAGAGGTTGGTTAAAAGCCATTAATGATGTA
>NZ_VEVQ02000038.1 GCF_006491595.2 Flavobacterium jejuense | reverse complement strand
TTTCTTCCTTGCATGACTAAATTTACAAAAAAGTACTCTTTTAAATGTTGCCTTTTTGTTATCTTTGATGGAGTTGTGCAACAAGCACAGCCGTTTGTAGCAATTGCTAGGTATGGTTTGTGTTCGGAATTTTCTCCGAAAATTCCATGAGGAGTTTTGTACTTGTAATCTTTTGTTATAAATTTACGCAACTGCAACAAGCGGCAACACGTTGTGTGTAAGCTGAACAAACATTGAAGTTAATATCGAAAATACAAATCTGTAATAGTTTGGAGGAAATTCCAGACTTCAAATCAATCAAATCACTTGAAAGAGGAATTGAGTGGAAAATTGTTTTTGAAAACAAGATTAAATCCAAAAGAGAAAAGATTGGAAATCAATGGAAATTTGAACATCCAGAATTTCAAATAGCTATTCATACTATAGAACCTGAAATTAATATAGTCAAATTAATTACAGACAAAGAAATTGATGAACACCAAGACTTCTTTGAAAAATGTGCAAATGATTATCGGAATTTAGCAACTGAACTGATTAACAGATTTGCTAATAAACATAACTTACAAATTGACTCTGATTATCCAATGAATAATTTAAATGCATCAGAACAGTTTGGTTATAAACAGGTTGGGGAAATGGATAATTGGCGTTATGCTTTTCACGGATTTCACTGTGCATTTACTAACCTCAAAAATGGACAACATATCGAAGTTCCTCTTATGTGTGGACTTGAATTTGGCGAATTAGACCCTTACTTTTTTTCGGAATTTATTAAATCAACGGAAGAATATAGACCAATGCCAACTCAAATTTATAATGATTATTCAGACGGTAAGAGAATCTTGGATAGAATGGTGGAATTAGGGAAATTTGAAGAAATACAATCTAATTGGCCAAATTGTAAAGGAATTGTTGTGACTGATAGAGATAAAGTTAAGGTAGAAGTTTATAATCCAGAAAATGAATTGGAAGAGGAAAGCCTACACACAACAAGGTATAAAAATAATGGCGGGAGAAACGCCAAAACAAACAATAGTAACAAAAACAAACTATGGTCTAAACTGAAAAGTTTGTGGTCTTAAAACCGCCACTATTCTTATACAAGACCGTTATGCACAATCTTACAAAAAATTGAGAGAAATTAAAGACCTTATATATTCAATAGATTCTGAAAATCATTTTAAAGGAATTCCTTTTTTTAGAAAATTAAGAAAAGTTGATTTTCTAATATCTGACAAAAAGATTGCGGAATTTATAATTGCCAAAAATCAGTACATAATCAATTATATCGATTCTGAAAAAATGGTTATCTATTGCGAAAATAAAATTGAAAACGAATTTAAGATAACTGATTCGAAAAATAGTCAAATTTGGAGTTTTTTTAACCCTAATAAAAGTTTCTCGATTTTTAAGAATACGCCAAATAATGTAATTAAATCTACCGAAACTGAAATTGAAATTAATAATCGAAATGGTTCTCTTTTTTACTCAATTGAAAAGAAATTAATTGGACGAATTGAAGAAAAAAACATAATATTCAGAAATGGAAATTACAAAATTGATGTATTTGAAGAGAATCAAAAAAGAATTTTAATAGGTGCTTGTTGTGTTGAATTAATTCAATACCATATATTAAAAATTTATGAACCTTTGTAAATAAAAAAGACTGTGCATAACAGCCGTAGCTGTTGCACAACCTCTCCAAAAAGTTAAATTTTCTAAATAAATAAAAAAAGTAACCTCATTTAAAGTGATTTAAGCGAGGTTTCTTTTTTGACTAAAGGACAATTTT
>NZ_VEVQ02000037.1 GCF_006491595.2 Flavobacterium jejuense | reverse complement strand
GAAAACCACTATTATGCTTTTGGGTTAAAACATACTAATTATAATAGTGATTGGCTATTATATTCTAAAAATTCATCTGGAAACATCACTTTAGGAAAGAAAGCACCTAGCACCTAGCGTACCAGTATTACCTAGTTACCAGTATAAATACAACGGGAAAGAACTGCAGACGGAGCTGGGACTTAACATGTACGATTATCAAGCTCGTAATTACGACCCTGCTTTGGGAAGGTGGATGAACATTGACCCGTTGGCGGAACAAATGAGAAGGCACTCACCTTACAATTATGCTTTTGACAACCCTGTTTTCTTTATTGATCCTGACGGAATGGCTCCTGAAGCCTCACAAACGGCAGATGTTTATTATGATTGGGATGAAGGTGGTTATAGAAATCAAGGAGGTGATTCAGCAACTCATACACAAGCAATGGCAAGTATTGAGGGAGACTCAAACGATGATTATTTTGACAAGAAAACAGGAAAGTATTTAGGAAAAGGTGGCACAGATGAAGTTAGACTTATTAATGAAAGTGACTGGAAAGCAGGTAATTTAAATAAATACGAAACTAAAGGGACTGTTTTAAGCGATGATGCTTTTAAGAATGTTATTGGTTATTATGCTCAATTTACAGATAAAAAAATACATAGTAATTTTGAGATAAGAGTTAGAAAATATACTGGTATATATACTGGATATGACGAAAAATTAGATTTAGTATATTTAGCAATTAGTAAAGATAGACTTGGAAAACAAATTATAAATAGATTTGATATTATAAATATGCATGAACATGAATCATTTTCACATGGTAATGATTGGAGGAAGTTGTGGTTTTCATATAAAAGACGTTATGATTCTTCTTCACAATCAGACTTTGATCTTTTTGAAAGTAATGCAACAAATCATCAAGTAAAAACTTCAAGCTGGAAAAAAACAACTACAGAATGGAATAGTATTATATATGATCACTATGGACATTATGTTCCAGCTTCTTTACATAAAAAATATTTTCCTAATTCTACTAATTAAATATTATGAAATCAATTTTTATATATTGTTTTTTATCCCTTTTGTCTTTTTCTTGTGAGTCGACATATAATTGTATTAATAAAATAACTTTTGAAAGAGAAAAAGACGGTCCCTCTCCTGATTTAATCATATTAGAAACTTTTTTATCTGAAGAGTATGTGAAAAAATTTCCTATGGATAAATTTCTTAATTTGAATTTTCACATAGATGAAAATAATTCTTTTTCAACACATGATTGGTTATTGAAAAAAGAAAATAATAACTACTTTTTTTATATAAGAACTACTTTTTTTAATAGAAAAAAAGATTTTAAGGAAATTGATTTTTATAATTTAATTAATTTATCTAAATCTCTAAAAGTAGAAATAGTAGATGGGAATGATAAATTTACCTTTATAAAATGTAATTAAATCCTTGCTGGCGAATACGTCTTGCTTGTACTGAAAAAGTAAATAACAAAAAGCAAACCACAACTTACCGTTGTGGTTTTGGGTAATGTTTCAAAGTTAGTGATGAGTTTAATTTGAATGTCTAATAAGTTGATAATCAATAAAAATTAAATAGAAATTTAAAAAATGGATAGAAAAGGAACGCAATATGGCGTTCCTTTTTGTGTTATATAATGTCTTAAAACGAAGAAAATGATAAAAAAGTCGACCTCGTGTATTAGAGTTAGTGATAGCTTTTTTTACTTATAAAAACAGTTGCAAGAACAAATGTAATTTCCTACATTTATGATGCTACAGGAAGAAAAATAAATAAGATAGTAAAAACAAGTT
>NZ_VEVQ02000036.1 GCF_006491595.2 Flavobacterium jejuense | reverse complement strand
ATCTCGACCACCATTTCTTATGAGGTTTTGAATGTTTCCGTTCTTATCATAAGTCAATTTTTCCAAATAATTATCTAGTGTTGGAGAAACACTTTCCGGTTTGCTATAATTGGCTTCTAATAACCTATTTAAGTTGTCATAGCTATATTTGTATTTTCTTTTAACATTATCACTACTGGTTTTCCAAAAGGTTTCTGATATATTGCCATTATACAAAGCAGTAGCGTCTTCTGGGTTGTTATAGCTAATTTTAAAAGCAAACAAATCGGTACCTATGTTTTCTACATCATTAATGGCTTTTAACCAACCTCTTATGTTGTAACTGTAATCTACCGTTTGTAAACCAGTTGCTCCTGTAGCATCTGTTCCTCTTACGTTTTTAGCTATCACTAATTCTAATACACGAGGTCGACTTTTTTATCATTTTCTTCGTTTTAAGAACTTTAAACATAAAAAAAGATGGACTATATAGCTCATCTTTTTTACAATTATTTTTAATTTTTATTGATTATCAATTTATTAGATATTCAAATTGAACTCATCACTAACTTTGAAACATTACCAAACAACAAAACCACTCCTTTTACAAGAAGTGGCTTTTGCTTTTATTTACTTTGTAGGCGTAGTAACCATTACCTTAATATGCTGGAATTTTAATATATTTAGTATTATCTTTCAAATTAAAATAATCATCAGATTTAGGAATTTCTTTATTTTTAAATATATATTTCATATCATTTTTTGCTTTTTTTGAACCAAGTTCATACGCTTTCAATAAATAATAAATAGAGAGCTTTTCTAACTCAATTCCTTTATATCTAAAATTAATGAACATATTATAATAAGCATCTGGGTAATTATATTTTACTGCCATAACTTGAGAATAATAATAAAACTCATCTCCTTTAAACGAAAGTGAGGCAATTTTATAACTTTCATTATAAACAGTAGTATCACCTAACTCAATAATCATTTTTTTAATACTATCATTTACTTTACTTTCATATTCTTTACTATAAAAATCAACACCTGAAATAGATGTATTATTATTTAAATTACATGAACTAAAAATCAAACAAATAAAAATCAATAAAAAAAATTTCATAATTATTTTAATTTTGTTGCTCTAACAACAGGATTATTTTTCTTCTTAAAATCAGAGAATTTAATTGAACTAATTTGTTTACCATCTTTGAATGTGATTAAATTTCCATTATATCTAAGACTACCAATTCCATATTTTATTGTTTCTCCTTTGGTTGTTTTCTCGTAATTAACATAATCTTCAGCACCTATAACCGTTACATTTTTAAATACGCTTGAAAATCTTGCTGCCAAAGAATTATTACCACCATCAGCAGAACTACATGTGAATAAGTACAAAGTTATTGGCTTTCCTTCTTCCATAGCTTTTTTATATTGAGGACTCATTTCTTTCATCAAATCATTCAATGTATTTACATCATAAATGTCTTTTTGATTCTTTTTCCCATTTCTTTGATCTGCAATTCCACCATTCATTAAACCATGACCATAAACACTAAATATACCATCTCCTATTTTGTATTCTCTAGATTCTACAACCCCATTTAAAATGCCATTCTTATAATCTTCCTTCTCATCATTAGTCAAATTTTCAGTATTTTTAGTTATTTTCTTATTAGGCTTTGCAAAAAAACTTATTGGAGGTTCTTC
Source organism: Flavobacterium jejuense (assembly GCF_006491595.2). Taxonomy (GTDB): domain Bacteria; phylum Bacteroidota; class Bacteroidia; order Flavobacteriales; family Flavobacteriaceae; genus Flavobacterium; species Flavobacterium jejuense. Next base: position 441 of record NZ_VEVQ02000036.1, on the reverse strand, counting down.
ATTATTAGAATCTTCAGAATTATTAGATGAGGACATTTGAGTTTGTAAATCTCTAATTAGGTTCTGTGCATCTGTACCAGTATAACTTGCTCCCCAACTATACTCTTTTACATCCATTCCGTCTGGGTCAACAAAAATAACAGGGCTGTTTAAAGTATAACTATATGGAGTGTAATTATTAAATTTCTCCGCAAGCGGGTCAATGTTCATCCATCGACCTAAAGCAGGATCATAGTTTCTTGCACCATAGTCATAAAGATCAAGCCCTAACTCGGTTTGCAATTCTTTACCGTTGTATTTATAATTGTAATTAGGTTGTGAGTTATTAGAATTATACCCACTATGCTTTAATCCAAAAGGATAATAATGGTTTTCTTCTAAAATAGGACTGGTATAATAGTCATTACAAAATGTTTGAGGACTTCCATCTCTTCCTATTTG
>NZ_VEVQ02000035.1 GCF_006491595.2 Flavobacterium jejuense | reverse complement strand
ACAAATTGCAAGAGCAAATACTGGTTGGACGGCAGAAAATGGTTTTACAACTGACCCAAATCCTACTTCGAATGTTCCTGTAAATTATAGCACAGCAAATTTATTGAACTATACTTGGCCTAATCAATATACAGAAACACAAAACTTACCTATTTCTGGAAATACCTACTATTGGACGGTCAGACTTTGGAGTTCAGCAACAGGTTCTTCAAAATATACTCCTGTCAGAAGTTTTACTTTAAATGGAAGTACTGCTCGTTTATCAGTTGAAAATGATACTATTTTGGTGTATCCAAATCCAAGTAATGGTGAATTAAACCTAAGTTATGAAGCAATTTCTAAAGAAACAGAAGTAAATATCTATGATATTTCTGGAAATAGTGTCTTTACAAAAAAATACCATACTGAAATAGGTACAAACAATATAAAAGAAAATATAACCTTAAAAAATGGTAATTATTTCTTGCTAGTCGTTGATGGCGAAAAAATTATAAAACAAAACATTAGCGTGACAAACAAATAAAAAACAAACATTATGAAAAAAAATCTAATTATTATTCTATTAGCATTAATCCAATTTAGTGCTTATTCTCAAGACGAAAAAAGCTATGAACGATTAATGGCTTTACCAATTAAAAAAGAAATTAAAAAGAATGGTGATGTTTATTTACAAGGCGATTTCACACAAATAATTACAGGCACAACAAATAAAAAAGAAATACTAGAAGAAACTTTAGAAGTTTTAGAAATTGCTAATGCACCACATCCAAGCGTTGGAACAATTAAAAAATATTTGAAAGAAGCTTCTAAAGAATTTAATGTACCATTTCCTATAATTGATGCTATTGCCAAAACATACAACAACTATTGTATGATAGGTCCTTCTGAATATGGTTCTTATGGAATTATGGGTTTAGTTGAAAGTGAGTACAGTAACAATCTTTCTCTTTCAGCCAAACTTATTAATGCAAAAGAAGACGAAGTAAAATCTAATCCACGTCAAAACATTAGAGCAGCTGCAGCACTTTTAGCCTATTATGGAAAAGGAATAAAAAACTCTATTGACTTAATGGAATGGTTTGAAGCTGTAAAAGAATTTACAGGATTAAATGATGCTTTTACAAAAGAAATGCAAGCTATAGATTATTATAAAGTAATGAATAATGGGCGTAACACCATTACATTATGGAAAGAAAATGCAGAAATAAAACCCATTAACAATCTTAAAATAAGTGAATTAATTAACAATTATGAAACAAAATTAGAATCAAAAAACAATCTTAATCGAGGAGCAACAACTGGAACAGTAGATTATCCTTCAGCAATAGGTGCTTTTACAAATTGTAATTTTTCTGGAAGAGGAGGAAGAGATATTGATACTTGGGTAAATCATTATATCGCAGTTGGAACAGTTGCAGGTGCTATATCTCACTTTAGAAATTGCAATGCAGGTGCAAGTGCACATTTTATTATTGCTGTAGATGGGAAAGTGTATCAATCTGTTAAAGTAGCAAGTAAAGCTTGGCATGCAGGAGCTAGTGGGCAACCAAACAATGAACGCTCAATAGGAACTGAGCACGATGTTACTACTTCAACTCCATCTAATTGGAACAACACTACAATGCTAAAAGCATCAACTGATTTAGCACGTTATTATTGTAATAAGTATGCCATTCCAAAAACTCGTTCTTTACCTGGAATAAGAGGTCATAAAGAAATGCCTGGAACTAGTACCGATTGCCCCTATACCATTCCATGGACAACATGGATGAATATGTTGAATAACAATACTCCACCACCTACAAGCAACACACCTGTTCCGGCTTCACCTGCAAATGGAGCAACTAACTTATTATTACCTATCAACTTTACCTATACTTCTCCTGTTAACGCAGGTGCTTTTAGAATACAAGTTTCAACTTCAAATTCTGGATGGACAGCTGCTAATGGTTTTACATCAAATACAGATCCAAATACCACTGTAGTCGTAAATGCAAGTATTAACACTAATAATTATTATTGGAATGAAACCGCATTAGGTAGTTTTGAAGGACCAAAAGCTGGAAAAACATACTATTACACTATTAGAAGTTGGGACGCTACAACAGGAACTTCAAACTATTCTGCTGTTAGGACC
>NZ_VEVQ02000034.1 GCF_006491595.2 Flavobacterium jejuense | reverse complement strand
TTATCGTTTTAATGAAAAATGTGCTTTAAATACTTTACTTTGTTGGTTTTCTTGATATTCTACAGTAAACCAGTAATCTGTGGATGGTAGTTGCTTTGAATTAAAGGTTCCGTCCCATCCTTCTCCTAACGGACTGATTTCCTTTATCAATTTACCGTATCGGTCAAAGATATAAATTTTTGCCTTAGGTTGGTCTCTCAAGGTAAAAATATTCCAATAATCATTATATCCATCTCCATTAGGAGTGAAGAATTTTGGATAATCGATTATCATTATCTCTTTTGTTAAATATGTACACCCTTTCTGATCTACTACTGTTAACTGATGTGTGCCTGATCTTACTCCTGTAAAAACACTAGAACTCTGTAAATCTTGATCATCTAATTGATATAAGAAACTTCCATTTCCATCTATAACTGTTATACTTATTGTAGCATTATCTGTAAAGGCATCAGTTATTGTGTAGGTAAAATCTGTTGCACTATTTATCTCTGTAACATTTACTATATTAGATATATTCTCACAATTGGTTAGCGTATTTTGAACTAAAACATAGTAGTCTCCTGCTTGTTCTGCCTCATAGGTACTCTGATTTGCTGCGCCAATTACATTTCCATTATAATACCAAGTAAATTGATAATCAGATGTGTTTGGGATACCTGAATCTAATAAATGACTTTGGAAGACTAATCCTGTAGCTAATTCCACACAAATTGAACCATCTTCTAAAACAGGCTGTGGTAATGGATTTACATAAATCGTAAAATCTGTATACGCTCCTCTACAACCAGTAGATGAAACTGTCCAAACTCGATATACTACAACTCCTTGAGTATTTCCAGTGGTTGTTAGTGTATCTGGAATTTCAAATGGTGAAGTACTTGCCGAACCACTAGTAGCTCCTGATACTCCTGTTACACTCTGAACAACCCACTCTACTGTCGTTCCTACTAAATTTGGATACCCAATTTGAATATCAATAGCATCTGCTACTAATTCCCCACTACAAATAGCTGCATCTGGTGAAGATACAACAGCTCCTGGTATTGGATTCACCGTAATAAGATCACTCGTTTGCATTTGTCCTGTACAACTACCCAATACTGGTGTGATTTCAAAATATAAATCTCCTGATTGAGTTACATCCGCTACTTCTACTGTTAAATCAATAGTTCCTGTTGTGGTTCCTGAGGTAATTCCTGAATTAACAATTACTCCATTTAAATAAGCGGACCAATTATAATTCACATTAGCTAAATTACCTGTTATCAATACTTGTACTGTATCTGATGAACAAACTGACAAACTACTCTCTACAATATCTATTATAACAGGAACTGGTGTAACGGTAACTATAAACTGCTCTGTAGTACCCGCACAACTACTACCTGCCAAAACTGGTGTAATTTGCATTGTAATATAACCTAAATCTAATCCATTTTGTAAAGTTGCTATTTGATTAATATCTGTCTGATCTCCTGATTGAACATAAGTCGTATTATCAATATTAGTAATAGTAGCGCTCCAAACATATGAAGTAGTATTGTTCAAATTCACCACAAAATCCGTCATCGTTCCTGAACAAATAGTATTTGTATAAGTAACATTTGTTATTGTTGGTGTAGGACTAATCGTTATGATTTCACTATCTGTCACTATTTGAGAACATGATGGCGTCGTTGCTGTTGATACGCTGGTTATATTATAAGTCGTATCAACTGTTAAATTTGGTGTTGTATAATTTGCCAATCCTGATGCATCTAAAGTAACACTATAAATGGATGTCCCATCTGTAAATGAAACCGTTGCATTTGGTGTACCTGTAAATAATAAAGTCGTATTCCTATTGTAACAAACCGCATTACTTTGTGCATCAATACTAGCTGTTGGCAAAGCAATAACTGAAACCGTTGCAGTATTAGTTAAACTAGCACTACACAGTGTAGTGGTGTTTTGTATCTGAGAAAGTATTATTATTTGATCTGCCGTAGCCCCTGCTACAACAATAGTCGCTACCCCTGAAGCTGGAATTATAGTATTTTGTACTATAGAATTCAAAGTATAATCAACCTGAGCTCCTGCTGTACCTGTTATGGTAAATATAGCATCCTGTCCTTCACAAATAGGTCCATTACCAGTCAAAGATATCAACTGAGGTGTTTGATTCACTGTTACTGTAAAACTATTCTCATCTGTACAATTTGGTGTTGTAGCCGTCTCTGCATAAACATAAATTAATTGTGTTGTGGTAACAGCGTCTCCTGCAGTTAACATAGAACCTGTACCTCCTGATCCTGTATAATAATTACCTACTGTTAATGCTGGTAATACATAACTATCACAAACCGTAATATCTGCTGGAGAATCGGCTAATGGGGTAACATTTATTGTTACGGTAAAACTATTCTCATCTATACAATTTGGCGTCGTACCTGACTCTGCATAAACATAAATTAATTGAGTTGTTGTAATTACATCTCCTGCAGTTAACATAGAACCTGTCCCTCCTACTCCTGTATAATAATTACCAACAGTGAGTGCTGGTAACACATAACTATCACACATTGTAACATCGACTGGTGCATCGGCTACTGGTGTTGTATTTATCGTTACGGTAAAACTATTCTCATCTGTACAATTTGGTGTTGTACCTGTCTCTGCATATACATAAATTAACTGTGTCGTTGTAATAGCTGTACCTGAAGCTATCATTGTTCCTGTGCCTCCTACTCCTGTATAATAATTACCTACTGCTAATGCTGGTAATACATAACTATCACATGCTGTTACATCAGATGGAGCATCAGCTACTGGAGTTGGATTTATCGTTACTGTAAAACTATTCTCATCTGTACAATTTGGTGTTGTGCCTGTCTCTGCATAAACATAAATCAGCTGTGTTGTGGTAATTACATCTCCTGCAGTTAACATCGAACCTGTCCCTCCTGATCCTGTATAATAATTACCAACAGTAAGTGCTGGTAACACATAGCTATCGCACATTGTAACATCAACTGGTGCATCGGCTACTGGTGTTGTATTTATCGTTACGGTAAAACTATTCTCATCCGTACAGTTTGGTATCGTGCCTGTCTCTGCATATACATAAATTAACTGTGTCGTTGTAATAGCTGTACCTGAAGCTATCATTGCTCCTGTACCTCCTACTCCTGTATAATAATTACCTACTGCTAAAGCTGGTAATACATAACTATCACATGCTGTTACATCAGATGGAGCATCAGCTACTGGAGTTGGATTTACTGTTACCGTAAAACTATTCTCATCCGTACAATTTGGTGTTGTACCTGTCTCTGCATATACATAAATTAATTGAGTTGTTGTAATTACATCTCCTGCAGTTAACATAGAACCTGTCCCTCCTACTCCTGTATAATAATTACCTACTGTTAATGCTGGTAACACATAACTATCACAAACCGTAACATCAGACGGAGCATCGGCTACTGGTGTTGTATTTATCGTTACGGTAAAACTATTCTCATCCGTACAGTTTGGTGTCGTACCTGTCTCTGCATATACATAAATCAACTGTGTCGTTGTAATTACATCTGCTGCATTTAACATAGAACCTGTCCCTCCTGGACCTGTATAATAATTTCCACTGGTAAGAACCGGTAATACATAACTATCACATGCTGTTACATCAGATGGAGCATCTACTGTAACTCCTGGTACAATCGTTACTGTAAAACTATTCTCATCTGTACAATTTGGTGTTGTAGCCGTCTCTGCATAAACATAAATTAATTGTGTTGTGGTAACAGCGTCTCCTGCAGTTAACATAGAACCT
>NZ_VEVQ02000033.1 GCF_006491595.2 Flavobacterium jejuense | reverse complement strand
TCTGTATCTGTCATCGTAAAGGGTGTACGACATTTCCGAAGCGTTTGGATTGTTACTATCTAACACTTTTGTCCATGAGCCTGTTGGTAGTCCTCTAACACTTGTAGTGGTGTTTTGTGTTAAAACTTGTGAAGGAACGTTTGGAGCATTAGGATAACTGTAGTCATCGTAATAGTTAATGGTTAATACTCTATAATTATTTATTGGTTTTACTTTATTACTATACCCTAATTGTATGTTGTCAAAAGTATAATTTGTATTTACTACTTCATAAAAAGACAAAGACATTTGCTCATTTTGATAATTTGTTCTATCAATACTTGTAACTGCTCTTCCTGTATACCAACCTGTATAAACTACTCTTCCAAAAGCATCATATTTTGTAATCAACCAACCTGTATCAGTGCCTCCCCATGGATTATAAGCAGGTCCAGTTGCTACAGGCATATCTTGAGTGTTGTATACTATGAATTCCCATTGTTTGCCAGGTAGTTTCTTTTCTACTAGACGGTTGCGAGAATCGTATTTGTATTGGTACCCTAAATTATCAAGAGTGGTTTGAGAGGCATCCCCTTCTGCTAAAGGAGGCAATACGAAGGTTAGATTTCCAAATTGATCATAGATATAATAGGTATCATGTTTTTCTGCATTACCTTTATGATCGATATTGTAGGTTCGCTTTAAAACTACTTGACCATTTTTGTTTTTAAATTCCTCTGTAGTATTCCCTAAACCTGACGTCCAGTTTTCATCTTTGATGATGGTTTTGTACAATTGGTTTTCTGAATAATACGTTTGTGGACTGCTAATGCTGCTGTTGTACAATTGTGAAGTAGCATCCCAAGTTGCGATTGCTTTGAAAAGTTTTACTTCGTTAGCAATGTTTGTTTGATAATCAAACTTAATTTCTTTACCACTTCCCATGAACCAAGCATCACCAGGTGCGGCTTGCTTGAAAACTCTTCCTAATGGAGAAGCTTCTAGTTCTTTTTCACTATAAGGATATGCCGTTCCATCATTGTAAGAACTGTAAAAACCAGTTAATTCTGAAATAGCCGTTGTAGCATCGGTGTAATCTAGTGAAGGAGCATCGTTAGTATAGGGTAAATACTCTTTGGTTTGTCTACCAAAACCATCATATTCTATATGGGTAATAATGTCGTTACCTAAATTAGATTGTTTATGTGCTACTTGCTGGATAGGTCTTCCTAAGCCATCAAAATAACTCACTTGTGTATTGGCAACTGTTACGTCAGGATTTTGAATCGCTGTTGTAGTGGGTTGTTTATATATTTTTGTTTTTACCCAGTTTTGATCTTGACTTTGTCCTAAAGCAAGAATAGGGAGTAGTGTTAGTATATATAGTATTTTCTTCATCTTGCTTTAGTTTTTATAATGATATTTGTTCTCACTTAAAATATTATTGTCTTTGTCTTTTACAAATTCCAAACGGTTTAAACTATCGTAATGATAGGTTGTTTTATTGCCTTTTGGATCGATACTAGAGGATAATAAATCAAGTAACCCTTCGTAAGTATATGTTGTTACAAGTGCATTTGGTAATGCTAATCTCAAATCTCCTGAGGCATTAGAAACTTGGTAATGTGTAGCATTAACAATCTTAGCAAGTGGCTTTCTATGATTAGTCCCCCATAAATAAACTGTTGAAACCCCATCTGCCTTTTTAACTTCTATTGGGTTTCCATTGTCATCATAGCTATTAAAGTAAATTCTACCTTCAAAATCTGAGCTATTTTTTGAAGAAAGGACTGACTTAAGTTGTGTAAAACCATTTGAATTTATCTGATATAAATTACGTTGTGCACTAAGCATTACTTCCAATCCACCATTGCTCTTTTCATAGATTTCAGTCTGAATAGGTGTACTAATCCTGTGCGCAACATTTGATTTTAAGTTATTGATAGCTAATAACTCATCAGAACTCAGCGCAGGTTGTAAATTTAGACTAGAAATAGTTACAACTTGAGGTGGATAATAGTTCTTAATAATGGATTGTACACCATCACTATTTGTTGAAATAATCTTTATAGGCAAACCTGCTAATGCTCCATATTCATAATTAATAGTATTTACAATTTTTTTAACTGTATTTGGATCTCCATCTAAAGATAATGGTTCAATATAATCTGTAGTAATTTGGTTTAGCAAATTATTTTTATAGATGTTTTTAGTGTAAGTACCAACATATAAATTAGTATATCCTCTATCACCTACATTACATTTTTCATGCAAATCTCCAGTAAAATTGCTTAAAAAAGTATCCACCACTAAATCATAAGTATATTGTTTGTCTTGAATAATTTTTAGCCCATTATTTTTTTTAAGAAGAATCCTTTCATTTAACAATTTGCCATTAGTTACATCATTTGATCCTAATAAAGTAAAGCGAGAACTTTTAGAATACAATTCCTGTCGTGTGGGAGTATGATACTCTTGGAAATTATTCTCTGATTTGATTAAAAATTTTTTTTCAATTCCACCTTTCTCAAAATTATCACCTCCTTCACTTATAGTCACATAATTATATAAAACTTGATTTTCTAAATCTGGAAAACCATTTCTTGAAGAACTATATTCCAAAATATCTCTACGCCACCAATTTTCCCAGCAATTAAGATTATCACGACATAACTGAACAACAACATCTGAATAAGCTTGATTATTGTAGCCTGTTGGAGTAACATTTAATTGATAACTATCTGTTCCAATTTCATTAATGTTTATGGCTTTTTTATAATAATAACGTTTGCTATCTGTAAGCAAATTATCAACTGAATAATCTGATGTTCTTTTAATTCTAATGCCAAACCCATCCACTTCTTGATACTCTACTACAATGTCAAATTCAGCAGTTATTACGGCCGATGTATTGTAATTAGCTGGCAAATTTTCATATTCTAACCTAAATTGATATAGATGATCTTTTAATAAATTATACTGAAGCGATGTAGATAGAGGAGAAATTAATTGTTGTTGTAAACTTATACCTCCTACAGCATTATAATCTGTTATTGTTAATTTGCCTCTGATATGATCATCTGTATGGTTTCCATCTGTAGTTATATTAAAATCAATTGAAATGGTTTGATCTTCAAAAACATAATAAGTGTCATTAGTTGGTGTATTCAAAACGGGATCAAAACCAGCAAACTTTATATCCACTTGATCAATGTTGTTTATCTCTAATTTAATTTTATCCGTTCTCGCTTCTTTTACTTTGGGAGCTTCATATTCAAACAGGGTAAATCCTCCTGTTGGATATATCATTTTTTTTAGTGTTCCTTTTTTGGCATGTTCAAAAGAAACTGTTCGGTCTGCTAAAGTAGCATTTAGCTGTTTAAAGTAATAATGCTCATTTTTAGGAATAAATGTTTCTAGATAACTATTTCCTGTAGCTCCATTATAATATCCAAAAAAGTCTTGTTCAAAAGAAAATTGATTTGGTAAGCTTTCAGGATCATCGTAAACCATTTGAAAAACTTGCTTTTGATCGTCAAAAGAAGATGAAAGATGATTATGAAGTGTTACTTTGTTTAAAAAAAACCTTCTTAAAACACCACCGATAAAGGTATCTTGATATTCTAAATCTATCTTATTGATTGAATTAGTATTAGTTTTATAATCTATACTAATTAACTTTTTGTTTAAACTAGGAGAAACATATTGAAAATTAAATTCAATGAATCTATTTAAAGCAGGTGCATGTATTTTAATTAACCTCTTATTTAAAGAAAAATTAAATACTTGAGTAAAGATTTTTGGATTTAAACTAGTCATGGTTCTTCCTAAATCCGGACACCTAAATGTACCTGGTTCACCTGTTATTGGAACAGTACATTCATCACAATTTGTGGAAGCAGAAAAACCACATGGATCACAAGGAGAGTGATACTGTTTATTCAATGGATTGTGATAGGTTATTTTTTGATTGAAACTAACAAGTTCTTGCTTTCCATAATCTTCATAGTCAAACAAAATAATGTCTCCTAAATAGGATTCCGCTTTATACAAATAGAAAACAGTGTTGGCTGCATCTTTTAATACATTACCGTCATTATCTTTAAGTAGTGATATTCCTAAATAATCCTGACCTCCAAAATAAAATTTATCACCAGTAGGGAGTGTTATTAGAAACTCATTGTTAAGTCCATTACTGACCATTTCTATTTTAATATTACTAGATTTATCAGCTACAACAGGAACATCATTATCGTCCAAATAAAAAATACCTGAATAACCAAAGAATGAAAAACTAAATTCATCTCTTTCACTGTCAAAAACTTCACTAGGGTTAATTAATAAATTTAACAATGTAGCATCATTACTATTGTCTTGTAAATCCATATTATCTAAAGCGTCTTTACTTAAATAATAACCCTGTGAAGCCTCATCTCTACGATCGTATACTATTCTAGTAATCATTCCTCCTGCATTTAAATTCCAATTCATTCCAGTGTCTGTAGGGTTTTGATTCACTCGAACTCCATTTCCAGTATAAGATAAATTAACAGGTAATACTAAATTTCCTGCTACATATGTAAATAAAGGAATGTTTAAATTAATTCTTCCACTTGACTCATTTACAGGAACATTCCCGTATTTAGTAAACTGAAAAGCATCCTCAGGTGCTGGAGTAAAATCTATACTTGGTAGTTCTTGACTAAACCCTAAACTACTGCATAGTAACAGTAGCATCATTATTTTTATGGTTTTGATATATTTCATGCTGTGTTATCTTATTTTTTAATCACTTTTACGCTTCCTGTTTGGGTATTGGTTTTTATCTCAATTAGATAAATCCCTTGTGGTAAACTACTGACTTCCATAGGAATGGTGCGTTCTCCTTTTAACGTTTGGGTTTGTAGACTTCTTCCGTTTAAATCGTATACGGTGGCTGTTCCAGTTTCGTATTCGAAGTTCACGATAACATTGGTAAAACTAACCGCAGGATTTGGCATCGCTTCTACTGTGATTTTTAACTCTTCTTCTCTTTGTTTGTCTCTTAGTTTTACTACCCAAAAATCGGTACCTCCTTTAGCTGAATTCTTATCTCTTGAAGCGCTTCCGTTGGAAGTACCTGCTAAAAGATAACCTCCGTCTCTGGTTTCTAGTAGTTTTTTTAATACTTCATCGCCTTTACTGCCTACCGTTTGTGTCCAAATTTCTTCTCCTTTAGCATTAATCTTCAAAGCAATGTAATCGTTGATGCCTTCTTTGTCGGATTGCAAACTTTTGACTTGTGACTTTTGACTAGTGGCTTTTGCTTCACTTTGGGCATAACCTCCAATTAAATAAGTCCCATCTGGGTTTTCAACTAGTGAGGTTAGTACATCTATTTTGCCATAATTGTAGGTTTCTTGCCAATCGATACTGCCGTTTTTATCTAATTTTAATACCCAAAAATCGGTACCATTTTTATTGGTTTTTGATTTGGAATTCGTAGCTCCTGAATTGGAATTTCCACCCACAATAAAACCACCGTCTTTGGTTTGTGAAAGGGCAAATAGGTTATCGTCTTTATCACCACCTAGGGTTCTT
>NZ_VEVQ02000032.1 GCF_006491595.2 Flavobacterium jejuense | reverse complement strand
AGAGTTCTTATTACATTTTGAAAATATAACACGAGTTATAAGGCTGACAAAAAAAGAAAAATTTTTTTTCAAAAAAAGCTTGTCAGTTTCAAAAAAAGAATTACTTTTGCACCCGCATTAACAAGGAAGTTCATACAAATATTGATTACGATAACGCGAGTTATTAACCGACAAAAAAAAGAAAATTTTTTTCAAAAAAAGTTTGTCGGAATCAAATAAAGGAATTACCTTTGCATCCCGCAAATAGGGCAACGTTCAGAAAAAATATTGAGGTTAGTGATTAAGAAAAAAAGTTTAAAAATTTTTTCAAAAAAGCTTGCCAAATTAAAAAGAAGTTGTACTTTTGCACTCGCTTTGAAAAACAAGCGAAACAAATAGAAGACACGTTCATAGACATATTGGATTGACAGCACGATTTAAATCTTCGGATTTAGATTGTAAAATTTAAGAGAGTAAAACAATAGAATTAAAGTTAGCACTTATCGTACAAAATTAAAAATATACGATGAAGAGTTTGATCCTGGCTCAGGATGAACGCTAGCGGCAGGCCTAACACATGCAAGTCGAGGGGTATAGGAAGCTTGCTTCCTAGAGACCGGCGCACGGGTGCGTAACGCGTATGCAATCTACCTTGTACAGAGGGATAGCCCAGAGAAATTTGGATTAATACCTCATAGTATCTTCGGAAGGCATCTTCTGATTATTAAAGTTCCAACGGTACAAGATGAGCATGCGTCCCATTAGTTAGTTGGTAAGGTAACGGCTTACCAAGACAATGATGGGTAGGGGTCCTGAGAGGGAGATCCCCCACACTGGTACTGAGACACGGACCAGACTCCTACGGGAGGCAGCAGTGAGGAATATTGGACAATGGGCGCAAGCCTGATCCAGCCATGCCGCGTGCAGGAAGACGGCCCTATGGGTTGTAAACTGCTTTTATACAGGAAGAAACATCTCTACGTGTAGAGACTTGACGGTACTGTAGGAATAAGGATCGGCTAACTCCGTGCCAGCAGCCGCGGTAATACGGAGGATCCAAGCGTTATCCGGAATCATTGGGTTTAAAGGGTCCGTAGGCGGCCTTATAAGTCAGTGGTGAAATCTCCTAGCTCAACTAGGAAACTGCCATTGATACTGTAGGGCTTGAATTTTTGTGAAGTAACTAGAATATGTAGTGTAGCGGTGAAATGCTTAGATATTACATGGAATACCAATTGCGAAGGCAGGTTACTAACAAACGATTGACGCTGATGGACGAAAGCGTGGGTAGCGAACAGGATTAGATACCCTGGTAGTCCACGCCGTAAACGATGGATACTAGCTGTTCGATTTTCGGATTGAGTGGCTAAGCGAAAGTGATAAGTATCCCACCTGGGGAGTACGCACGCAAGTGTGAAACTCAAAGGAATTGACGGGGGCCCGCACAAGCGGTGGAGCATGTGGTTTAATTCGATGATACGCGAGGAACCTTACCAGGGCTTAAATGGGAGACGACAGATTTGGAAACAGATTTTTCTTCGGACGTCTTTCAAGGTGCTGCATGGTTGTCGTCAGCTCGTGCCGTGAGGTGTCAGGTTAAGTCCTATAACGAGCGCAACCCCTGTCGTTAGTTGCCAGCGAGTCATGTCGGGAACTCTAACGAGACTGCCGGTGCAAACCGCGAGGAAGGTGGGGATGACGTCAAATCATCACGGCCCTTACGTCCTGGGCCACACACGTGCTACAATGGCCGGTACAGAGGGCAGCTACCTAGTGATAGGATGCGAATCTTTAAAACCGGTCTCAGTTCGGATCGGAGTCTGCAACTCGACTCCGTGAAGCTGGAATCGCTAGTAATCGGATATCAGCCATGATCCGGTGAATACGTTCCCGGGCCTTGTACACACCGCCCGTCAAGCCATGGAAGCTGGGGGTGCCTGAAGTCGGTGACCGTAAGGAGCTGCCTAGGGTAAAACTAGTAACTAGGGCTAAGTCGTAACAAGGTAGCCGTACCGGAAGGTGCGGCTGGAACACCTCCTTTCTAGAGAAAGATAAGTTTGATTTTAATACGTTTGTATTTACTCTCGCTGTTAGTTCAAGATTTAAAGAAGCTAAAAATACAGAGTCTCGTAGCTCAGCTGGTTAGAGTACTACACTGATAATGTAGGGGTCGGCAGTTCGAGTCTGCCCGGGACTACTTATTTTAAGTTTTTAAGGAAATTTTAGAGGTTGAGTAACCGTTTTAAGTACTGTTAACTGAAAACTGTTAACTAACACCTAATAAGACGGGGGATTAGCTCAGCTGGCTAGAGCGCCTGCCTTGCACGCAGGAGGTCATCGGTTCGACTCCGATATTCTCCACGATTCGCATGTAGCGAAAAAAGTTCATTGACATATTGAGAAAAGAAAATTAAAAATATAATAGAAAGCACAAATTTTGGGCAATCTACGTTAGTAGGTTGTTTATAAAAAGTACAATAAGCAAAATAAGGGCGTATGGGGAATGCCTAGGCTCTCAGAGGCGATGAAGGACGTGATAAGCTGCGAAAAGCTACGGGGATTGGCACACACGAATTGATCCGTAGATATCCGAATGGGGCAACCCACTATGTTGAAGACATAGTACCCGATAGGGGGCAAACCCGCTGAACTGAAACATCTAAGTAGGCGGAGGAGAAGAAAACAAAAGTGATTCCGTAAGTAGTGGCGAGCGAACGCGGATTAGCCCAAACCAAAGTTGTTACGGCAATTTTGGGGTTGTAGGACTGCGATATTCTATGCGGATAGAATTAGAATAACCTGGAAAGGTTAACCAAAGAGGGTGATAGTCCCGTATAGGTAATAGAAGATATAGATAGCAGTATCCTGAGTAGCGCGGGGCACGTGAAACCCTGTGTGAATCTGGCGGGACCATCCGCTAAGGCTAAATACTCCTGAGAGACCGATAGTGAACCAGTACCGTGAGGGAAAGGTGAAAAGAACCGTGAATAACGGAGTGAAATAGATCCTGAAACCATACGCTTACAAGCGGTCGGAGCCCTTTAGTGGGGTGACGGCGTGCCTTTTGCATAATGAGCCTACGAGTTACCGTTGCTGGCAAGGATAAGTACTTCAGGTATGGATCCGTAGCGAAAGCGAGTCTGAATAGGGCGCTATAGTCAGTAATGGTAGACGCGAAACCGTGTGATCTACCCATGGGCAGGATGAAGCTTTGTTAACCCAAAGTGGAGGTCCGAACCCGTTGACGTTGAAAAGTCTTGGGATGACCTGTGGGTAGGGGTGAAAGGCCAATCAAACTCGGAAATAGCTCGTACTCCCCGAAATGCATTTAGGTGCAGCGCTGAATTAGTTATATAGAGGTAGAGCTACTGATTGGATGCGGGGGTTTCACCACCTACCAATTCCTGACAAACTCCGAATGCTATATAATGATGCTCAGCAGTGAGGGCATGGGTGCTAAGGTCCATGTCCGAGAGGGAAAGAACCCAGACCATCAGCTAAGGTCCCCAAATGTATACTAAGTTGAAAAAACGCGGTTTGTCTGCATAGACAGCTAGGATGTTGGCTTGGAAGCAGCCATTCATTTAAAGAGTGCGTAACAGCTCACTAGTCGAGCGGACGAGCATGGATAATAATCGGGCATAAGTATACTACCGAAGCTATGGACTCTACGGAGTGGTAGGGGAGCATTCTAACAGGGTTGAAGGTGATATGTGAGTATTGCTGGACTGGTTAGAAAAGAAAATGTAGGCATAAGTAACGATAATGCGGGCGAGAAACCCGCACACCGAAAAACTAAGGTTTCCTCAGCTATGCTAATCAGCTGAGGGTTAGTCTGGTCCTAAGGCGAATCCGAAAGGAACAGTCGATGGCTAACGGGTTAATATTCCCGTACTACTTATAATTGTGATGGAATGACGGAGTGATGAAAGCACCGCGAACTGACGGAATAGTTCGTTGAAGTACCTAACTATATTCTCTATAGGCAAATCCGTAGAGAATGGTGAAATACGATAGTACTCGGAGTCTTCGGACAAAGGGATAGTGTGCCTAAGGGCTTCCAAGAAAAGTTTCTAAACTTAGATTATAAGTACCAGTACCGTAAACCGACACAGGTAGTTGAGGAGAGAATCCTAAGGTGCTCGAGAGATTCATGGCTAAGGAATTAGGCAAAATAGACCTGTAACTTCGGGAGAAAGGTCGCCAGCAGCAATGCTGGCCGCAGTGAAAAGGTCCAGGCGACTGTTTATCAAAAACACAGGGCTCTGCAAAATCGTAAGATGAAGTATAGGGCCTGACACCTGCCCGGTGCTGGAAGGTTAAGAGGAGATGTTATCTTCGGAGAAGCATTGAATTGAAGCCCCAGTAAACGGCGGCCGTAACTATAACGGTCCTAAGGTAGCGAAATTCCTTGTCGGGTAAGTTCCGACCTGCACGAATGGTGTAACGATCTGGACACTGTCTCAGCCATGAGCTCGGTGAAATTGTAGTATCGGTGAAGATGCCGATTACCCGCAGTGGGACGAAAAGACCCTGTGCACCTTTACTATAGCTTAATATTGACCTTGGACACGTGATGTGTAGGATAGGTGGGAGACTTTGAAGTGGCGTCGCTAGGCGTTGTGGAGTCATTGTTGAAATACCACCCTTTGCTTGTCTGAGGCCTAACCCCGCGATTGTGGGGGACATTGTTTGGTGGGTAGTTTGACTGGGGTGGTCGCCTCCAAAAGAGTAACGGAGGCTTCTAAAGGTTCCCTCAGCACGCTTGGTAACCGTGCGTAGAGTGCAATGGTATAAGGGAGCTTGACTGAGAGACATACAGGTCGATCAGGTACGAAAGTAGAGCATAGTGATCCGGTGGTTCCGCATGGAAGGGCCATCGCTCAAAGGATAAAAGGTACGCCGGGGATAACAGGCTGATCTCCCCCAAGAGCTCATATCGACGGGGGGGTTTGGCACCTCGATGTCGGCTCGTCACATCCTGGGGCTGGAGAAGGTCCCAAGGGTTGGGCTGTTCGCCCATTAAAGTGGCACGCGAGCTGGGTTCAGAACGTCGTGAGACAGTTCGGTCTCTATCTACTGTGGGCGTTAGAAATTTGAGTGGATCTGATTCTAGTACGAGAGGACCGAATTGGACAAACCTCTGGTGTATCTGTTGTTCCGCCAGGAGCACTGCAGAGTAGCTACGTTTGGAAGGGATAAGCGCTGAAAGCATATAAGCGCGAAACCCACCACAAGATGAGATTTCTTTTAAGGATCCTAGAAGATGACTAGGTTGATAGGCTATAGATGTAAAGGCAGTAATGTCATAGTCGAGTAGTACTAATAATCCGTAAGCTTATGTACGTCATCCCGAGTCTTCTGACTCGGGAAGAAACTTTCTAAATAATTTATTTTCTTGTCTCAGTATGTTAAGATATTCTGTAATGTTGTTCTAATTCATTAGAATACCCTTGCAAATCAGCTTAAGGTGGTTATTGCGTCGGGGCTCACCTCTTCCCATTCCGAACAGAGAAGTTAAGCCCGACTGCGCAGATGGTACTGCAGTTATGTGGGAGAGTATGTCGTCGCCTTTCTTTTAAAACCCTCATCATTTTTGATGAGGGTTTTTTGTT
>NZ_VEVQ02000031.1 GCF_006491595.2 Flavobacterium jejuense | reverse complement strand
TTATCCTAACCCAGTTAAAGATATGCTTAATTTGGAGTATACTTCAGATATAACTTCTATTAGTATCTTTAATTTATTAGGTCAAGAAGTATTATCTAAAGAAGTGAATTCTACTTCTGTAAAAGTTAATATGTCACAACTAAATAGTGGTGCTTATATCGTTAATATAACTATTGATGGAGAGCAACAAGTAATTAAAGTGATCAAAGAATAGTTTTTTTTAAACTTATTTAACAATACAAAAGCCTTGTCAATAGAGACAAGGCTTTTTTTCATATCATTTAAAGCAAATTACAACAGAAGACTTAGAAGAAACAGAATATATTGATAATGTTTCTCAATTAACCAATCCTGCTGATTCTACAGCCATTCCTTTACCAATTATAACAAAAGATAGCCTTATACAACCAAAAACAGTTCCTTTAGAAAAAAAAGTCGACAGCATCACAATACCAATTATTCAAACAGATAGTATTCTAAAGAAAAAAGAAGAGTAAACAAGTACAAAAAAACTTGTGATATTTTCATTTCTATTTTGTCACTGTTTCTTTGACATTTTAAAAAATCAATTTAGTTTGTCACAAAAGTGTAACATTAATTTTAAACTAAAAAAAATGTCACAGCTTTTTCCAAAAATTGAATACTATGGCAAAGTACTTTTTATAACGTATCAAAAAAGCAAACCAAAATACAATTTGTTTTTTTGAGTCACACTTATAATAATATTAGGATACTGCTGAAATAAATAAAAATTCCAATACCATCTTATAAAATAGAACTAATATATCACTTAAAGAAAAGATTTTGAATTTCATTAGCTGGTTAAGAGAAAGGAAATATTTCCATCATTAATTAGAAAAAAAAACTTAATTCAACCATATTTTTTTTACAGTTTATACAAGATTTTCATTTTAAAAAAACCAACCTCTTTAAGCTTAAATCCAAATAAAAATTTATTTAATAACCTATTAAATAAATTTTTATTTCACATACAACTTTTTCACTACAAAACACAATACAATTAAATCAAACAATTTGCATTATTTTTAAAATATATCTATATAAAAACGCTTTTTTTTAATAAAATATAACAATTTTAAATATTTTTGTGAGATTTATATTTCACTCCACCTGCCTTTAAAGTTGAAAATATGCTTTTTGTCGGCATTAATATACTTTTTGTCGGTAAAAATTTTAAAATTAAAAGCAATTATTACATTTGCCCTACTTTATAACACTAACTACAAACCTACAGATATGAAAAAACTACTACTTTCATTTATCTCATTGTTTACCCTAATTTCTTATGGGCAATTAACAGAAGATTTTGAAGGAACATCAGTACCTACTTTACCAACTTGGAATTTAACTTCTGGATCATGGGCAATTTTAGACAATACGATTGGCACCGCCCAAAGCTGGCAACTAGCACCTGTGGGTCAGGCTTATGCTGGCACAAGAGCCGCTTATTTAAATAGAGAAAATGTCCCTGATGGAACTTTTGCTCTTGATTGGTTAATCACTCCATCGGTTAACATTCCTTCCGATGGACAACTTCGTTTTTATACTAAACTAACTCAAGCAGGGATACAAGGAAGTAATTTTACAATTCGAATTGCAGATGCAGATACTTATGCACAAAATGACATGGCTAATTTTACTATTATAAAATCGTGGAATGAGTCTGAACTAATGAACGGTACAACAACCAATGAACAAACCAATTACATACAAAAAGTAGTTGATTTAAATCCTTATGTTGGTCAAAATCTCTACATAGCATTCGTAATGGAGAATGACAATGGAGACCGCTGGTTTATTGACAATGTAAATGTTGATGAAAAATGTTTAGACAATACTAATTTAAGCGCTACTCCTTTAGCTACTTCAGCTTCATTAGCTTGGACTAGTCCAAGTACAGCAACACAATGGGAAATCGAATATGGACCTGTAGGTTTTACACAAGGAACTGGAACTACTATAATAGTAAACTCTAACCCATACAATTTAACTGGATTATTATCCCTAACTAATTATAGTTTCTATGTCAGATCACTTTGTGCATCAGATAATGTAAGTAGTTGGAGTGGTCCTACTAATTTTACTACTTCTGCACTTCCACCATCATGTGGAGGGAATTTTATTGATGAAGGTGGTGTTTCTGGCAGCTATTCAAACAACTCAGATTATGTAATAACTATTTGTCCTGACAACCCTGGTGACCAAGTAACGGTTAACTTTACAGCTTTTAACACCGAAGACAACTGGGATGCCTTGTATATCTATGATGGAAATTCTACAGCGGCACCGCAAATTGCAAGTACAAATGGTGCTGGTAATGTACCTGGAGGACTTCCTGGAGGGTATTGGGGTACAACACTTCCTGGAACATTCACTGCCTCTGGACCTACAGGTTGTTTAACTTTTCGATTTAGAAGCGATAGCTCTGGAGTAAGAGATGGATGGACTGCAAATGTAACCTGTGCTCCAGCTCCTACCTGTTTAAAACCTACTAGCGTAACGATTTCTAATATAACATCATCTCAAGCTTTAATAGATTGGGTAGAAAACAATGGAGCTACTGCTTGGGAAATTGAATATGGACCTGTTGGATTCACACAAGGAACAGGAACCACTGTATCTGTTACAACAAATCCTTACACATTATCTGGATTAAATACTGCAACACCTTATGATGTTTATATAAAATCTATTTGTTCTCCAACAGATGATAGTGCATGGCAAGGACCAGTATCTTTAACCACTTTACCCGATTATTGTGGAGGTGATATATTCTATGATCAAGGAGGTATTTCCGGTGATTATTCAAACAATTCAGATTATGTAATAACTATTTGTCCTGAAAACCCTGGTGATCAAGTAACTGTCGACTTTACAGCTTTTAACACCGAAGCCAACTGGGATGCCTTATATATCTTTGATGGAAACTCTACAGCGGCACCGCAAATTGCAAGTACAAATGATGCTGGCAATGTTCCTGGAGGGCTTTCTGGAGGATTTTGGGGCACCACTATACCTGGTCCTTTCACAGCCTCAGGTCCTTCTGGTTGTTTGACTTTTCGATTTAGAAGTGACACCTCTGGAGTAAGAACTGGATGGGCAGCAAATGTTACCTGTGCTCCTGCTCCTACCTGTTTAAAACCTACTGGAATAATTATAGATGCAATTACAGATGCTCAAGCTCAAGTTTCATGGACTGATAATACGGGAGCAACTACATGGGAAATTGAATACGGACCTGCTGGATTCACACAAGGTAATGGTACAATTGTCTCTACAACAACAAATCCATACACTTTAACAAGCTTAACAGCTGGAACTATTTATGAAGTATATGTTCGAGCTGTATGTTCTTCTACAGATAGTAGTGCTTGGGAAGGACCAAGTACTTTTAACACCACAATTTGTGACCCAATTAATCAATGTAATTATAGTTTCATTTTAACAGATAGCTTTGGAGATGGTTGGAATGGCAATACAATGAATATTAGTCAAAATGGCATTGTAGTAGGTATCATTGGCCCAAGTTTTACAACTGGAAACGGACCAATTACTATTCAAATACCTATTTGTGATGGTGTTCCTTTCGAATTATTTTGGAACTCAGGTGGAAATTATCCTAATGAAGTTGGAATACAAATCATTGATCCGTTTGGTGACTCTTTATACACACATCCAACTGGTGCAGGCATGCAAAACACACTCTTATACAGTGGCGTTGGAGAATGTACTCCGCCCTCATGTTTTAAACCAACAGACCTTTCTTTAGTGGTATCTCAAGGAGATTCTGCAACGGTAACTTGGACAGAAAACAATCCAGGGGTTACTAGTTGGCAAATTGTAGTACAACCAGTTGGAACTGGATATCCTAACGCCTCATCTATTATCATACCTGCAAATTCAAATCCTTTTACTATAACTGGATTAAATCCTTCAACACAATATGAATTCTATGTATCTTCAGATTGTGGAGCTATTGATGGTATAAGTAATTGGCAAGGACCTCATACTTTTGAGACACAACTTACAAATTGCTACAGCAGCAATTTAGTTCCTCAATTAATAGGAGATGCACAAACTCTTGGAGAATGTTGCTTTAGAATAACAGAAAATCTACTTTCACAAGGTGGAGCAGTTTGGTATGATAATGTAATCAATCTTAATACTGATTTCCAAATAATCTTTGAGGCTGGCTTTGGTGATGATGATAATGGTGCAGATGGAATAGCTTTTGTTTTGAAAAAAGACGCAACTCCTGTAATTGGAGTTACTGGAACAGGAATTGGATATCAAGGCATAGATAATTCTTTAGCAGTAGAATTTGACACTTATGACAATGGTTTTAATGGTGACATACCTGCTGACCATCTTGCTATATTAGCGAATGGAAACACAGAGCACAATAATGCTAATAATTTAGCAGGTCCAATTGCTGCATCTTCTACATCAGATAATATTGAAGACGGAGTAGGACATGAAGTTAAAATTTTATGGGAAGTAGCAACTCAAACACTAACTGTAGTTTTTGATTGTAACCAAAGATTAACCTATACTGGAGATATTATCAATACAATTTTTGGAGGAGATCCAAATGTATATTTTGGCTTTACAGGCTCTACAGGTGGTTTTTCAAACCAACAAGAACTGTGTTTTAAATATTTATCATTTACAGACCCATATAGTCTAGCAGATAAAACTATCTGTGCTAATTCTTCAATCACTGATATTGATGCTAGTTATGCAGGTGCTAGTAATTATTTATGGACACCTTCCGATGGTGTAAGTGATGTAACACTCCCAAATCCTGTATTTACACCTACAGCAAATACAACTTATACAGTTGAAATTACAGATGAATGTGGTTTTATAATTGAACAAAGTTTCTCTGTCGAAGTACTCGATCCTATTACAGCTTCAGTCGTAGAAAACACAAGTCCTATTTGTGAGAATGAAGATGCAATTTTTAATATAACAGGAACGCCTAATAGTACTGTAAATTATACTATTAATGGAGTTAGTGATTTTATAAATCTTAGCGGAAGTGGAAATGCTACAGTTACTTCTTCAAATGCAATGATAGATCAAACTATTATCTTAACTAGCATAACTACTAGTTCAACGACACTAACACATCATGCTATAAATGCAACAGGTGGTATAGATCCAGTTAATGCATTAGGCCCAATTGAAACAGCAGGAACAAACGCAACAAATCTAAACGCTACTCAAGTCAACATAACTAATCCTCTTTTAATTTTAGAACTAGATGATTTAGTACCAGTTGGAACTTCTATAATAATAAGCGCTGCTAAAGGTGATGCTGCTGGAGAAATAACTGTTACAGATGGAAATACAACAACTACTTTAAATAGCGGTACTATATCAGAATTAAATCAAACTGTATTTACAACTACGGTAGCAACCAATTCTATTACTTTAGAATACACTGCAGGTAGTTATTGGATTGATGGAATAACTTATGATTTCATCTTCAGTGGTTGTAATGCTGCTATAGACGAAACAGCAACTGTAGTGGTTGCAGCTCCAGCTCCAGCAACATTCAATACTATAACATTATGTCAAGGTGATTTAGACACTGCATTACCAACACTCTCTTTTGAAGGCTATACAGGAACTTGGAATGCTTCCAATATTGATACGTCAACTACTGGATCTTTAACCTATACCTTTACACCTGATGCTGGTCAATGCGCAACAGATGGTAGTTTAAATGTTGAAATCACTTCTAAAACGATGATTTCTTTTGAGGAGATTGAAGCTTGTTTAAATTCAAACACTAATTTCCCAACAGTTTCAACAGAAGGGTATACTCTAGCAGGAACTTGGACACCTTCAACGATAGCTAATTCAGCAATAGGAGATTTTACTTATACCTTCATGCCAGAAGATCCTTGTTATGATACTGGTAATCTAACTGTTACAACCATACAGTGTACTATACAAAAAGGGATATCACCAAATAATGATGGAAAAAATGACTCTTTTGATCTATCCTATTTTAATGTAAATAAGCTAGAAATTTTTAATAGATACGGTAGAGAAGTTTATACAAAATCTAATTATGAAGATGAATGGTCTGGTCAAACCAATAATGGAGATGAGTTACCAGATGGTACTTACTATTATGTAATAGAATTTGCTGATATGGATTCTAAAACAGGTTGGATTTATATAAACAGACAACAATA
>NZ_VEVQ02000030.1 GCF_006491595.2 Flavobacterium jejuense | reverse complement strand
AAGAACCCTAGGTGGTGATAAAGACGATAACCTATTTGCCCTTTCACAAACCAAAGACGGTGGTTTTATTGTGGGTGGAAATTCCAATTCAGGAGCTACGAATTCCAAATCGAAAACCAATAAAAATGGTACCGATTTTTGGGTATTAAAATTAGATAAAAACGGCAGTATCGATTGGCAAGAAACCTACAACTATGGCAAAATAGATGTATTAACTTCGATTGTAGAAAACCCAGATGGGACTTATTTAATAGGAGGTTATGCCCAAAGTGAAGCTAAAGTCTCTAGTCAAAAATCAAGTATCAAAGGGTTGCAAGTAGACAAAGAAGGCATCAACGATTATATTGCTTTGAAGATTAATGCTAAAGGAGAAGAAATTTGGACACAAACGGTAGGCAGTAAAGGAGATGAAGTATTAAAAAAACTACTAGAAACCAGAGACGGAGGTTATGTATTAGCAGGTACTTCCAACGGAAGCGCTTCAAGAGATAAAAATTCAGCTAAAGGAGGTACCGATTTTTGGGTAGTAAAACTAAGAGACAAACAAAGAGAAGAAGAGTTAAAAATCACAGTAGAAGCGATGCCAAATCCTGCGGTTAGTTTTACCAATGTTATCGTAAACTTCGAATACGAAACTGGAACAGCAACCGTATACGATTTAAACGGAAGAAGTCTACAAAGCATAACCCTAAAAGGAGAACGCACTATTCCTATGGAAGTCAGTAGTTTACCACAAGGGATTTATCTAATTGAGATAAAAACCAATACCCAAACAGGAAGCGTAAAAGTGATTAAAAAATAAGATACCACAGCATGAAATATATCAAAACCATAAAAACAATAGGACTATTGCTATGCACTTGCTTTGCATTTGCACAAGATTTGCCGCAAATAGTTTCACCCACACCAGAAGTGGCACAATTAACCAAATTTATTGAAACACCCGTTAATTATTCCAATGGTTTACCTACAATAAGTATTCCCATCTATACCATTGTACAAGATGGAGTGAGTATTCCGATAACTTTAGATTATCATGCCAGAGGTGTTAAAGTAGATGAAGTAGCTTCAAATGTAGGATTAGGATGGGCTCTTAATGGAGGTGGAATCATTTCAAGACAAATTAGAGGCATACCAGACGAACGTGGATTATTAAATTATCAAGGTAGTTATTTATTAGATGCATACGAAAATGAAACTACAAGAAGACAAATTATTGCAAGTCAGGCTTTAGGATCATACGATTTTGATTATTACACACCAGACCAATTTTTTTTCTCTTTTCCAGGAGGTAGTGGTAAATTTATTTTCGATTACGTAGATAAAAAGCCCGTTATTCAAAATCAAAGTAAAGGTTTAAAAATAGAATCTTTCAATACAAATTCCTTAGACAAATTTGAGATTACTGACAAAACGGGTAATAAATATTTTTTTGGTGAATCACAAGGACAAGTTGGTGAAATAGTTTCAAAGGAACAATCCTTACAAGATTTTACAGCAAAAATGCCAGATTTATCCATAGAAATTACAAATGGAACAGGTAATAATGATATTAGTGGTTGGTATTTAACCAATATTGAGACAGTAAATAAATCTTTTATAGAGTTTAAGTATGCCCAAAATAGCACTATATATTACAAGAGAAGTTACGATAAAAAAGAAACGGGTAATAATTTAACTTCCTATTTTTCTAAAATTAGATCGGAAGAGAATGCTATAGAAGAAATTATTTTTGAAAAAGGAAAAATCGTTTTTGAATACAGTCCTGACTCTACTCCAAGAGAAGATATCACTTACGGCAAAAAATTAGAATGGATTAGCGTGTATGACAATAAAGATACATTACTTAAAAAAATCAAATTGAATTATTTTTATTCTAATAATACATCTTCTCAAAACATATTACCCTATTTATATAATGTAGACCCTCAAGCAAGAAAAAGGTTGTTTTTAGAGAGTGTTGAAGAGATAAATATTCTTGATGCGAATGAAAAAAACACCTACTCTTTTCAATATAATTTGAGTAGTCCAATGCCAAACAGACACTCCAATTCGAAAGATCTTTGGGGCTATTATAATGGAGCCAATAACGGAAACTCTATTCTTTCTTTAGAAACAGGAATTGGAGACCGAAGAGTAAACTCTACGCTTTGTGGAGTGGGGATGTTAAACAAAATAACGTATCCAACAGGTGGTTTTACAAAATATTTTTACGAAGATAATATTGTTAGCAAAACCAATAAACTAAATGAAGTGGTTTTAGCGGGTGATCCAAACCCTGAAGTTCCTGTAGATATAAAAGATGCCGTTCTTTCAAATTTAGAAAATGGAACCTTTTATAATGGTAGTATTTATAGAAAACCTTTTACTGTAGGAGAAAATGCGGTACATTTTAAATACAAGTTGTCCTTTACAGATAATACCGCTTGTCAAACAGGTTCTGAACAAGAATGTAAATTTAACGTTTGGATTCAATCTGTAGACCGTCAGCAAAATATTTCTCTTGTGTTAACTCCTGGAACGGATAACACAATTAATTATATACTGCCAGCGGGAGAATATTACATGGTTGTTCAGCCACGTTTTCAAGGATATGATCCTTTTGATATGAACGATAGTTTTTATCTTCGTATTACTTGGGAAGAAATAAGTGAAAACACTTCCAATGAATTTTTTGCAGGAGGAAAAAGAATCCAAAAAATTGAAAAGCATGATACTGAAACTGAAATAGCTTTTCAAAAAGAGTATGAATATAAAAACGATGACGGAACTATTTCTGGAAGATTAAACGGCTTGCCAGACTTTGTAGCTGTAAAAAGAACAGTAAATTTAAATGGACAAAACGTACCAATAGTCGAATATTACAGCTCAGGTCAAGGAAGTCCCATAAGTGCCTATCAAGGAAACGCTGTTTCATACACACAGGTTGCAGAATACTCAGGAAGCAAAGGCAGTAACATAGGAAAATCGGTATATACTTTTACTGATCTAGAGGACACAGGAGATTATTGGCTATTTCCATATAACATACCAACCGATAACGACTGGCTTAGAGGACTTCTTTTAAAAGAACGACACTACAGTTTTGTTAACCAACAATACCAATTAAAAAAACAAATTGAAAACAAATATACTTATGGATTGAGAGATTCTGAATACAATCCTACTACAGATGAAGGAGTCTTAGGAGGAATGTCTCCTGGTGATTACACTTTATTTCCACCAGTATACACCCTTCCAATGAGCTATAATATTACTGATTCTAAATACAAATATAAAAAAGAAAATGGCTATTTTAGAATTCCTTTTTTTCTAGCTGTACGTTCAGAAGTAGATGCTCCAAATCCTAATGTAGATAAATACTGGACAGAGGAGACATTTCCTCCTGCAGCTAGTGATTTAGAAACAAGTAACAGTAATCCCTATTATTTATACTACAAAACATTCTTCGTGACAGGTGGTTTTGTAAATATTGGAAAAACGATTACTACCGATTATTATGATACAGGTAATTTAGTAACAGAAACAGAATACAAATATCAGAATGAGCAGCACTTGCAAATGACTGAGCAAATCACAACTTATTCCACAGGTAGCATCGTTAAAAGCAAATACACTTACGCTCATGAGTTAAACAATCAAGCCCTAATTGATAAAAACATGATTGGCATTCCATTAGTTACAAAGTCGTATAAAAACAATCTAAAACTAGGCCTGCAAGAAACCCTTTACAAAGACTGGGGCAACGGTTTATTAGCTCCAGAAATCATAAAAACAGCTAAAGGAAATGAAACCAGTGAAGTAAGGATAAAATACAATGCAATAGACAATACCAATGGTAATCCACTAGAAGTCCAACAAGAATCGGGTATTCCTATTGCTTACATTTGGGGTTACAACAAAACCCAGCCTATTGCTAAAATTGAAAATGCCACTTATGCTCAAGTACTGCCTTATGTAGCTAATTTACAAACGCTTTCAAATGGTACTAATGAAGCCAACTTAATAACTGCTTTAGATAATTTAAGAACTGCCTTACCAAACGCTATGGTAACCACTTATACCTACAAACCACTCGTAGGGATAAGCACCATTACCGATCCAAAAGGCAATACAGTAACGTATCATTACGATGACTTCAACCGTTTGGAATTTGTAAAAGACAAAAATGGTAATATTTTAAGTGAGAACGAATATCATTATAAAAACTAAGGCAAGATGAAGCAATTATTATTTATACTAACATTACTCCCTATTCTTGCTTTAGGACAAAGTCAAGATCATAATTATATAAAAACAACAATTTATAAGGATTCTACAAAGGTTCCTATACAAAATCCAGATATTACCCAAGCTAACATACAAGTAAGTTATTTTGATGGTTTAGGAAGACCTATTCAACAAGTAGCACACAAACAATCTAATTTGGGTAACGATATTATTACCCATATTGAATATGATGGTTTTGGTAGACAAACTAAGGAGTATTTACCCTATACTAACGATGCTCCTTCATTAGACTACACCGATGCTACAACAGTTGCGACAGAATTAACTGGTTTTTACAGTTCTTACAACGGAGGAACTGCAAATCCTTATAGCGAAAAAGAGCTAGAAGCTTCTCCATTAGGAAGGGTTTTCAAGCAAGCCGCACCTGGTGATGCTTGGGCAATGGGAAGTGGTAAAGAAATCAAGTTCGATTATCAAACCAATCAAACAAGCGATGCTGTAAAACTTTTTACAGCCACCGCTTCATGGAATGGAGATGTAACTAATAAAATATACAATTCGGTACTCAATGATTTAGGGACTTATGCTGAAAATGAGTTATACAAAACCATCACCAAAGATGAAAACTGGACCTCAGGTTTAGGGAATACTACAGAGGAATTTAAAAACAAAGAAGGTCAAGTAGTTTTAAAACGAACCTACAATATCGATCATAAAAGTAATGCAGAAAAACACGATACCTACTATATCTATGACCAATTTGGAAATCTAACCTTCGTATTGCCCCCTTTAGCAGAAGGAGATACCTCTCAAACGACTTTAGATAATTTAGGGTACCAATACAAATACGATTCTCGCAACCGTCTAGTAGAAAAGAAACTACCAGGCAAACAATGGGAATTCATCGTGTACGACAAACTAGACAGACCCGTAGCAACAGGACCCGCATTTTCTCCTTATGGTAGTGCCACTGCAGTAGGCTGGATGATAACAGAATATGATACATTTGGAAGAGTAACCCAAACAGGTTGGAAACAAATGACGGTAAGTACTACAGATAGAGCCAGTAATCAAAATGTAGTAAATGGAGGAAGTACTCCTTTTGTGTTGAGTGCCAATGACATTTTAACAAAGAACTATTACGATGACTACAGTTATCCTAATGCTCCAAACGTTCCTTCACAAGTTTTAACACAAAACACCACTACAAGTGTTAGAGGACTACCAACAGGTTCATGGACAAAAGTGTTAGATAGTAACAATCCAAACGCTTCGGAAATTTCGCACACCCTTTACGATGACAGATACAGACCTGTTAGTACCTATACCAGTAACCATTTAGGAGGCTTTACCCAAGTAGACAGCAAACTCGATTGGGCTGGAAAAACTGAGTACACTGTGACTACTCATAAGTACGATACTAATGGAACAGTAGTTACCATAACCGATACTTTTGAATATACCGACCAAGATCGTTTAAAGTTACACAAACAATTAATCGCAGGAGGAAGCGAACAATTAATTGCTAAAAATGAATACGACGAACTAGGACAATTGATTAGCAAAAACGTAGGAGGAACAGATGCTACAGGAGCAACTGGTTTACAAACGGTAGATTACACTTACAACATAAGAGGTTGGTTAAAAGCCATTAACGATGTAGAAAACATAGGTACCGATTTGTTTGCTTTTAAAATTAGCTATAACAACCCAGAAGACGCTACTGCTTTGTATAATGGAAATATATCAGAAACCTTTTGGAAAACCAGTAGTGATAATATTAAAAGAAAATACAAATACAGCTATGACAACTTGAATAGGTTGCTTCAAGCTAATTATAGCAAACCGGAAAGTGTTTCTCCAACACTAGATAATTATTTGGAAAAATTGACTTATGATAAGAACGGAAACATTCAAAACCTCATAAGAAATGGTGGTCGAGATACTGATAGCGATTCAGTTGGAGTAAATCCAATAGATAATTTAAGTTACACCTATCATCCTGAAAAGAAAAATCAATTGATGAACGTTTTTGATGCTGAACCAAGCCCGCAAGGATTTAAAGATGATGGGGATGGAATTACTGATCCTAATGGTGATGATTATGCATACGATGCCAATGGAAACATGACTAGTGACCAAAATAAAGGGATTGGTAGTATTGTTTACAACCACTTCAATTTGCCAACAAAAATAGTTGTGGGAACAAACACAATTGAATATCTTTACAATGCCACAGGACAAAAAGTAAGCAAAAAAGTGACAGAAAACAGTGTGATAACAAAAACCGATTATTTAGCTGGAGGGTTTCAGTATAAAGACAGCAATTTACAATTCTTTCCCCATGCGGAAGGCTATGTAAATGCATCATTGGTAGATTACAATTGTCCTACATGCAAAGGAATTAAAATAGTGGCTTACAATTATGTGTTTCATTACACAGACCATCTAGGCAACATTCGATTGAGTTATGGAGTAGATCCTAACACCTTAGGCCTTAAAATAATAGAAGAGAATCATTACTATGCTTTTGGTTTAAAACATACCAATTACAATAGCGATGTGAGTTTGTTTACTAAAAATTTTAGTGGAGATGTTACCCTTATGAAATTTGGAGAAAGTGCTGTAGAATATGCAAGTAACCAGTATAAATACAACGGTAAAGAACTACAAACAGAACTGGGATTGAATATGTATGCAATGGATATGCGACAATATGATCCTGCTATTGCTCGATGGGTGGTGCAAGATCCTGTTATTCATGAAAATTTTTCTCCATATAGTGCTTTTGATAATAATCCTGTATTTTGGGCTGATCCTTCTGGAGCTGATGCTGTATACAATTGGGATGGTCCAAATAAAGGACAATATACTGACAATGGTGAAGTAGTTGATTTTGAAACTGCAATGGCAAGTCATGGAATGAATGCTAATGGTAGTAGTAAAGACACTCCTCCAGATGATATAATTGTTAATTCTAAAGGTAAAGTTACAGATGTTATAACGAAAGCGGGACCTAATAGATTTTTTGACGAAAGTGGAAAAGAATTATTCTTTAATGACCCAAACAATGATTTTTCTGAAATTAGTGACTTTCAAATCGGAGACCAACTTTATTATCCTATATCATCTGAAGAGTTAGCAACTGCTGTAGTAAAAGCAGGCTTAGATCCTTTAATGCTTAGAGTACAAGGAAAATTGGCAGAGGCATGGGCAATGGCAGCTCTAATGTCAAGAGGTAGTGCGGATTTTACATTTAGTTTTTTAGTGCCAAATTATTTCACACAAGATCAATATAGATATTTAGAAAAAGGCGGAACTAGAACTGAATACAATTCATATTATCATTTCTTTAGGTTTGGAGATTCCAAAAGCATATATAATTTATATGATGCAGGTAATTTTATGTGGGGTAATTGGATGGGAATGAATGGCTTTAGTTATGGTTCTATTCAGTTTGGTTCAAATGCAAACGAGACATTTAGTGGTTTTGATTCAAAAGAAGATCAGAGAGCTATAAAGAATGGTTTTAATTTTTATAAATTTTAATATGAAAAGTAAAACTATCAAATATTCTTACTATACAATGATAGGATTTATAATTTTAATCTTGATTAATATCTTATCTGTATTAGCACCTGAAAATCCAAATAAAATTTTTAGAGATATTTTTATTTTTATAAACTGGTTTGTTTTTATACCAATTTTTTTAATAACAACATATTTTTTGTTATATGTTTTGATAGATTTCATTAGAAGCAGGAATAAAAAAATATCGAAGTATGCCTTATTTATTCTTCCTTTTTTACTATATATTATCTTTTATATTATTAAATTTATTTATGTGATTTTTATCAGATAGTTATTTAATTGAATGAAAATAAAATCTAAAACCACATTTACCGATGTTTTTTGGTAATGTTTCAGATTTGGTAATGTTTCAGAGTTAGTGATAGCTATTTTCACAGAAGCTAACCAGTTAAAAATTAAATTGAAATTTAAAAAATGGATAGAAAAGGAACGCAATATGGCGTTCCTTTTTGTGTTATAGGTAATGGGTAATGTTACAGAGTTAGTGATAGCTATTTTCACAGAAGCTAACCAATTGAAAATTAAATTGAAATTAAAAAAATGGATAGAAAAGGAACGCAATAGTGCGTTCCTTTTTGTGTTATACAATGTCTTAAAACAAAGAAAATGATAAAAAAGTCAATCTCGTGTATTAAAATTAGTGATAGCTAAAAACGTAGGAGGAACAGATGCTACAGGAGCAACTGGTTTACAAACGGTAGATTACAGTTACAACATAAGAGGTTGGTTAAAAGCCATTAATGATGTAGAAAACATAGG
>NZ_VEVQ02000029.1 GCF_006491595.2 Flavobacterium jejuense | reverse complement strand
TACCTGATCCACAATCTGTTCTAACATGAAAATAATAAGTTGTTGAAGAAGTTAGACCAGTAGCGTTATATGTTTCTGTTGTTAGGGCTGTTCCAGAACCTACTGGATCAGATGCATTGGTATCTAATACATATTCATAACTACCAGATGAAGCAGACCATGTGATATCTCCTGAAGTATCAGTTAGATTTGATACAGCTAAGCCAAATGGATCCTGACATGCAGGAGTTACATTAATAGATATATCATCTAATGAAATATACCATGGGCTAAAATTCATATACCCTTTTATACCTACATAATAAGTTCCAGAACTTGCAGGTGTAAATGAACCAATTATTTGTTGGTAATTCCCATTAACAATTCCAGTAGCAGGAACAATTGAATTTGTCATACCTGCTGCAGTAGCTACTGTACCATAACTTACGGTAATATTTGAATTTGTAGCAGTAGAGCCATCTTGACGTGCATAAAAATCAATAGTATAACTAGTTCCACCAACTAAGTCAATTGGAATAAATAACCAATCATCATTGCCATATTGTAAATAAGCATTCCACGAACCAGTTCTAGGAGTTCTATTGTAAGTAGTAAGAGTTGAATTTGCAGTCCAAACTTGTGTTGCTGTAACAGATTCTTGATACAAACACCCTCCAACAGCTACATCTTGTGTGTATCCAGACTCAAAGCCTTCAAAATAAGGGATTGTATATGGGTTACATAATGTTGTAAAACTATAAGGTCCTGACCAAGTACCTAGTCCATTAGTTGTACAATCAGCCTGAACATAATATTGGTAAGTAGTATTAGCAGTAAGAGAAGTCAAATTATAAGGATTTGTAACCCCTATAGATTGAGTACCTGAACCTAGAGTAAATCCTGTAATTCCATATTCTATATTCCAAGATGTCTCAGAACCTATTGAGTTCCATGATAAATCTGCTGTTGTTGAAGTTATATTAGAGGCCATTAACGCTAATGGTGACTCACATTGAGGAGTTTCTTCAATAGTTACATCATCAATTGCTATGTCATCATAAAAACTAGTAGATTCAATAATAATAAATCTTACTTTTATATTTCCTGTAATAGTTAAAGAACTTAAATCTATTATTTTCTTTTCCCAACCACCAACAGTATTAGTATTGTAAGTAGCAACCGAATTCCAAGCAGCACCGTCCCAAACTTCAACATTTAATGTTGAGTTAGGATTAGCCCCCTCATTATTACTTAGTTCATAAAAAGTAAGTCTAGGAGTTGTTAATGTAGAAACATCAATAAAAGGAGAAGTTAAAGTAGCATCAGAAGTATCTGGTGTTGAATCATCAATCCATGCAAAATATCCATTAGAGTTTGTTGTCCCGTTTATTGTCCCGTTGTTTCCTATATGATTTCCAGAGCCTGAATTTGAAAATATCCAATTTTCAGAACCACTCATATCCCAACAAAGAGGTATAGAACCAGCATTACCAAATCCTTCCGTAAAAGGAGCTGAATATGTTGCACATTCAGTTGTAAAGCTAACAGGACCAAACCAAGTACTCTGTTCTACAACACTACAATAAGACCTTATGTAAACTTCATAATTTGTATTTGCTGTCAAACCAGAAATAGCTCCTTCCCATGGTTGTAAATCAATTGATGTACCAGATCCTACTGGTGTACCTGTACCTGCAGGCTGAACAACATATTCCCAATCAAAAGCTGAACCATTTTCAGTCCAATCTATATCTATAGTTGTATCTGTAATATTGTAAACTGTTAAATTTGTTGGAGGCAAACATGCCGGTGCTTCATCAAAAGAAATATCATCTAAAGAAATATCTCCATTCACTCCATTTCCACGAATTGCTCTGAATCTTGCTTGTATTGTTCCTGTATAAGCAGAAAGGCTAACAATTCTTTGAACCCAAGGGTCACTAATTGCTGTTTGTTGTTGACCAATAATTACATCTACGTCATTAACCCAAACTGATCCATCAAAAATATCGATATGTAATTCTCCCATTGTGTTACCAAACATATGGTAATAAAATTGTAATGAAGCATTCGTTAAAGAAGACACATTCACTAAAGGAGAATATAATTCTGCTACTTCAGCCACAGCACCACTACTTGCTTCCACATAGTAATACTTTGCACCACTATTAGCACCCGTTGGTCCTGTATTAGGAGTTGTAGGCGTTCCACCTCCTCCATCAACATTCCATCTATAAGATGCAGTCGTATTGGCTGGAATAGAAGACCAACAATCAAGAATTATTGAGTTAGTTGTTAAACCAGCTGTTTCAACATCATAAGTCCAAGGAGCTGTAAATGCATTACATAAAGTCAAAACATTCAAAGGACCACTCCATGAACTTTGTTCAGACACACTACAATAAGCTCTTACCCAAATTTCATAATTAGTATTTGGCAACAATGCTGAAATTGTTAAAGGATTATTAGTTGTTGTAGTACCAGCACCAGTCGGCATACCCGTTCCTAGTGGTTGAATCACATATTCCCAATCCGTTTCAGAACCAGCGGCTGTCCAACCCACAGCAACAGAAGAAGATGTTATATTACTAGCTACTAAAGCTGTTGGCTGTGGACATGCTTGCACAATTCCGTTAAAAATAACATTTGGGTAAAATGAAGCAAGAGTACCAGCGGGTGGATTTGCTGGATCTGGATTAGTTGAATCACTTCTATACCATATACTTCTACCTGTAGTAGAGTCCGTATTATAAAAATCATCTGCACTACTATCGTAACCCGCAAAATTTTCATCTACAGCTACAATTAAATTATCAGTACCATTATAAGTAAATGGCGTATCAAAAGTAATACTTACCCAACCTGCTCCTGAAACTGGAATAGTTCCAGTATAAACGGCATTCAGTGATGCTAATGGCTCCCAATCTGCTGTGTTGGCAAATGCAGTTTTTGTTGAGTGCCCTAAATAAATTGTTAAATTTTGATTATTGGGTAAAAGTGAAGTGCCACTAAAATACCATTGCAGTCCCGTAATATTACCAGATGCATTTATTTCAGCAGAGGTGTATATACTCTGAGAATAAGTATATCCATAAAATGGATCAAATGGCAATTGTTGTAGTTCATTATTACCATTCCCTATAGGTACTTGACTAAAGCTTATTAAGGAAAAAAAGAATAATAAT
The DNA here is from genome assembly GCF_006491595.2 of Flavobacterium jejuense. Lineage (GTDB taxonomy): Bacteria > Bacteroidota > Bacteroidia > Flavobacteriales > Flavobacteriaceae > Flavobacterium > Flavobacterium jejuense. The sequence goes on along the minus strand of NZ_VEVQ02000029.1, from coordinate 6,390 downwards.
AGACTTAGCGTAATTTTTTTCATAATATATTAATAATTTGTTAAGTTATTGCTAATATAATTAAAAAATTGTTACTAATACTTTGTCGTGTAAAAAATATCGACAAAATACACAAATTACAGATTAAACAAAAAGCCTTACTGTACAGTAAGGCTTTGTAAATAAATGTTTATCATATTATTTCAAACTAGCTAGACTTTGCTCAATAGTAGCAATTTTAGCTAAAGCATCCGCTTCTTTGTTTCTCTCATTTGCAATAACTTGTTCTGGTGCACCAGTAACAAATTTTTCATTATTCAATTTTCCTTGAACAGATTTTAAGAAGCCTTGTGTGTATTTTAATTCGGCTTCTAGTTTTTCAATTTCAGCAGCTACGTCAATATTTCCGGCAATCGGAATAAAGTATTCGTTAGATTTTACTCTGTAAGTTAATGTTCCTTCAACCGCTTCTGTTACATATTCTAAACTTTCAATATTTCCTAATTTCAGAATTACTGCATCAAACTTTGTAGAAGTATTTTCATTATTGATCACTTTTAAATCGATAACATCTTTAAAAGCAATGTTTTTCTCTTTACGAATGGTTCTAATTCCAGAAATAACTTCAGTTGCAAAATCAAATTCCATAATTAAATCAGCATTTGTATTTTTCATAGTTGGCCATTTTGAAATAATCAAAGCTTCTTCTGAAGTTCTTTCTGCAATGTATTGCCAAATTTCTTCTGTTAAGAAAGGCATGAATGGATGCAATAATTTCAAGTTAGCTTCTAATAATTCAATGGCTTTATCAAACGTTGTTTTATCAATTGGTTGTTGATAAGCTGGTTTAATAATTTCCAAGAACCATGAACAGAAATCGTCCCAAACCAATTTATAAATGCTCATTAAAGCGTCAGACAATCTATATTTTTCAAAATTATCTTCAATTTCAGCCAATGTTTGTTGCAATTTCGCTTCATACCAATCAATAGCGATTTTTGATGCTTCTGGCTGCACAATATCAGCTACTTCCCAACCTTTAATTAATCGGAATGCATTCCAAATTTTATTTGCGAAAGCTTTACCATTATTACATAATTCTTCATCAAACATAATGTCGTTTCCTGCTGAAGCACTTAATAATAGTCCTACTCTAACTCCATCTGCGCCAAATTTTTCGATTAATTCTAATGGATCAGGAGAATTACCAAGTGATTTTGACATCTTACGACGTTGTTTATCCCTAACTAAACCTGTTAAGTATACGTTGTTAAATGGTTTTTTACCAGTGTATTCATATCCTGCAATAATCATACGAGCTACCCAGAAAAACAAAATATCTGGACCAGTTACTAAATCATTTGTTGGATAATAGTATTTAAAATCTTCACTTTCTGGATCTAAAATTCCACCAAAAACAGCCATTGGCCATAACCATGATGAAAACCAAGTATCTAATGCATCAGCATCTTGAGTTAAATCTGCAATTGTTAAAGAAGTATTTCCTGTTCTTTCTTTAGCTAATTTTAAAGCTTCATTACTATTTTCTGCAACTACGAAATCTTCTTTTCCATCACCATAAAAATAAGCTGGAATTTGTTGTCCCCACCACAATTGACGAGAAATGTTCCAATCTCTAATATTTTCTAACCAATGACGATACGTATTATTGAATTTACTTGGATATAATTTGATTTCTTCATCTTCTAAAACTGCTTTAATGGCTGGTTTTACTAACTCTTCCATTTTTAAGAACCATTGATCTGATAATCTTGGTTCAATAACTGCTTTAGTTCTCTCTGAAGTTCCTACTTTATTCATGTGAATTTCCGTTTTCACTAAAACTCCAATTTCTTCTAATTCTTTAGCAACATTTTCACGTGCTACAAAACGATCTTGACCTACAAATTGCAACCCAAAACTGTTTAAAGAAGCATCTTCATTAAAAATATCGATAATTTCTAAGTTATGTTTGTTTCCAAGTTCTTTATCGTTAACATCATGAGCTGGTGTTACTTTTAAACAACCAGTTCCAAATTCGATGTCCACATATTCATCTTCTATAATAGGAATAACTCTGTTACAAATAGGAACAATGGCTTTTTTACCTTTTAAATGGGTAAAACGTTCATCATTTGGATTAATACAAATAGCAGTATCTCCAAAAATTGTTTCTGGACGAGTTGTTGCAATGGTTAAAACATCGTTTGTCCCTTCAACTTTATAATTGATGTAGTATAATTTACCTTGACGTTCTTCGTGAATTACTTCTTCGTCAGACAAAGTCGTTTTTGCTTCAGGATCCCAATTTACCATTCGGTAACCACGATAAATCATTCCTTTATTATATAAGTCCACGAAAGATTTGATTACAGAAGCTGACATATCTTCATCCATAGTAAATTTAGTTCTGTCCCAATCGCAAGAACATCCTAATTGTTTTAATTGCTCAAGAATTGTTCCTCCGTATTTGTCAGTCCAATCGTAAGCATGTTTTAAGAATTCTTCACGCGTTAAATCGGCTTTATTAATTCCTTCTGATTTTAGTTTGGCAACTACTTTTGCTTCTGTTGCAATTGAAGCATGATCTGTTCCAGGAACCCAACAAGCATTGAATCCTTTTAAACGAGCACGACGAATTAAAACATCCTGAATGGTATTGTTCAACATGTGTCCCATATGCAAGACTCCTGTCACGTTTGGCGGAGGAATTACAATTGTATAAGGAGTTCTGTTGTCTGGTTTTGAATGAAAATACTTATTTTTCATCCAGTAATCATACCATTTTTGTTCTACGTCTTTTGGATTAAACTGTGCTGGAATTGACATTATTATATTAATTTAATTCGTGTTTATTATTTTTAAATTCACAAAAACAAAAGTAGAAACCTTAATAGCCCTGATAGTAGCTGGCTACCTTGTAGCGCGAATAGCAGGATTATGGATTCCAAAAAAACACAAACCTTTCGCTTCAAATAAATTTAAATTATAGTTTGGTATCGTTTTTGCATATTACAGTTTGCAAAAGTAATGATATAACCTAAAATAAAAAAAGGTATTTTAATTTGTTGTTTGCAATAAAACATTTATTTTTACATAAATCATTAATATTAAATATGATGAAAAAATTATTTGGATTTTTAGCGTTTTTATTAATAAATTTATTTTCATATGGACAAGATGGTCCTAAAATTGAATTTAAACAAGAAACTATTAATTATGGTGATGTAGTAAAAGGCAAAGATGACGGCATACGTGTTTTTGAGTTTACTAACACAGGCAATGCTCCATTAATTATTACTGACGTAAAATCGAGTTGTGGTTGTACTGTTCCTACTAAACCCAACCAACCTATTATGCCAGGAAAATCGGATAAAATTACAGTGAAGTACAATATGAACCCTGGACCTATTAGCAAAACCATTACTGTAGAAAGTAATGCAATAAATAAATTAAATGGAGTTGTACCGCTAAGGATAAAAGGAACAGTTATTGTGGAATAACTTTAATAAAAAAGTTCCACTTTAGTGGGACTTTTTTATTAAAGAATTTTCTGAAGCCTAAATTTAAAATCCATTTTTATACCATCTCTTTCTATCTCAATTTTAATTATTTTCCCTTCTTCAGATTGAAACAAATCTGTTATTTTTTGTATTGTAAAATCAAAAGATCTTTTACCATTTATAGAGATAATCCTATCTCCCACTTTTAGACCAACTAAATCTGCTGGAGAATTTTTTCTAATAGCATATATATCGAATACTGGTTTCAATTCAATTTTATAATTAAATTTCATAGAGTTATCTAATACTATAACTTTGTTATTTGTTGCACTAGGGTTGTTTAAATATGTACTTTCTCTATTTCCATAATTAACTTTTTCAGAAACCCAAGTCGAACCTGAGTGTTGAACTTCAATACCCGACATATTATAATTAAAAGGTTCCTTAAAAAGCTTATTCTTTTTAAAATAAACTTTTTTATTATTGTAATCTAAAAACCAATTAAATCTTTTCAATATCCCTCCTCCGAGAGACCCATCCCTTCCTCTTACTATATCTAGTTGACTAAATGATAAACTATCAGGATAAGAAACCAAGGCTTCTTTCAAAACAAATCCATTTAAATTTAAAATTCCTACTCTTGATTTTTTACCTCTTATATCGCCTCCTAAACCTCTTCCAAGTACGTCTTCAATGAATTTTCTAGAACACTTTACACTATCATTTTCAAAAAGCCACAAACCATCGCCAAGCCCAGTATCTATTAATAATTTAAAGTCTATTTCACCCTCTCCATTCAAATTAGATTGAACCTCTAAATAAGGTTTATCTTTAATAATCTCAATGTCTTTTGCTGTATGTTTTTTTCCTTTCTTCAAAAGAATTTTTTCAGTATTTCTATGTAGAATAATTTTCTTCCTTTGATAATTAATTTCAACTAAAAAATCTTTAAAAAAACTGGCTCCAACAATTCCATTAATTGGAACACCTAATTTATTAACTAAATTAATATTTTGATCCGTAATTAGTAAAATTTGAAATTTTTCATCAATATAATCTTTGATTCTAAAATTATTATTATTGGATACTAAAGCTTCTAAAGTTTCTCCATTTCCTAATCCATTTACTTTTACTCTTCTTGTTTCATAAAACGAAATGGTATCATTTTCAGGAAAACTAAATAAAAGACTTTTATCAGATCCCGTATCTAATAGCATATTTAATTTTACTTCATTAATTTCCACCTCTACAATGATTAAATTTTGAGTAAGTTCAAATGGAATTATAATTTTATCTTTTTTTGATGTCCATTTAGATTGACAATATAAATTAATCGAAATAAATAACAGTAATAGGCTAAGTATTTTTTTTTGCATAGAAAAAATTTTAGTTAATAGAAAAGGTTTTAATTAAATGTAGGAAATTATTTTATATAATGATAATATTTAACATTTTAAAAAATAAAAGATTAATAAAATTTGACAAAAAAATTGCAATTTTGCAAATCAAAATTAAAAATTATGCCAAAAATATCACAGAAAGGCTTACAAATGCCTGAATCTCCAATTCGTAAACTAGTTCCTTATGCTGAAGTTGCAAAGAAAAAGGGTCATAATGTTTATCATTTAAATATTGGTCAACCAGATATTAAAACTCCTAAAGTTGCACTTGATGCTGTAAAAAATGCAAATATAGAAGTTTTAGAATATAGTCATTCAGCTGGTTTTGATAGCTATAGAGAAAAACTCGCTAATTATTATAAAAAGCAAAGTTTACCCATTGATAAACAAGACATTATAATAACAACTGGAGGTTCTGAAGCTTTACTTTTTGCTCTTGGCAGCACTATGGATTCAGATGATGAAGTAATTATACCTGAACCATTTTATGCAAATTATAATGGTTTTGCAGTAGCTTCGGGTGTTAAAGTAGCTCCTGTAATTTCAAGCATAGAAACTGGCTTTGCTTTACCTCCAATTGAAGAGTTTGAAAAACTAATTACTTCTAAAACAAAGGCTATTTTAATTTGTAATCCTGGAAACCCAACTGGATATTTATATTCTGAAGAAGAGATTAATCAATTAGCTGCAATTGTTAAAAAACATGACTTATTTTTAATTGCTGATGAAGTTTACAGAGAGTTTACTTATGACGGCTATAAGCATTATTCTATAATGACTATACCTGGATTAGAAAATAATGCCATTATGATTGATTCAGTATCAAAAAGATTCAGTATGTGTGGTGCTAGAATTGGCTGTATTGTTTCTAAAAACTCTGAAGTCATGTCAACAGCAATGAAATTTGCTCAAGCAAGACTAAGTCCTCCAACCTATGCACAAATTGCAAGTGAAGCGGCTCTAGAAACACCTCAAAGTTACTTTGATGAAGTTATATCAGAATACAAGGAGAGAAGAGATATCCTAGTTAATGAATTAAATAAAATAGATGGTGTAAAAGTTGCTATTCCTAAAGGAGCTTTTTATTGCATTGCAAAACTTCCAATAGATAATGCTAATGATTTTGCTCAATGGTTACTAGAAAAATATGACTTAAATGGTGAAACTGTTATGGTTGCTCCAGCTGCAGGTTTCTATTCTTCACCAAATGTAGGTTTAGACGAAGTTAGAATTGCTTATGTTTTAAAAAAAGAAGATTTAATCAAGTCTGTCCAAATTCTTAAAGAAGCCCTATCAGCTTACAAAAATAAATCTATTTAATTTCCTAAAAACTCATTTATAAAATATTAATAAAAAAATAGCCTCACAAAACGTGAGGCTATTTTTATGTTTATCATTTATCGTTTTAATGAAAAATGTGCTTTAAATACTTTACTTTGTTGGTTTTCTTGATATTCTACAGTAAACCAGTAATCTGTGGATGGTAGTTGCTTTGAATTAAAGGTTCC
>NZ_VEVQ02000028.1 GCF_006491595.2 Flavobacterium jejuense | reverse complement strand
AATTTGCATGGCAAGAAGGCAACACGCCATGGATACGCATGACCAATCCCCATTCAGGAGGAGGGAAAGGGATGTATTTTATTCCAGAAATAGGAGAGGAAGTGTTAGTTGCTTTTGAGGCAGGTAACGCTGAAAAGCCATTCATATTAGGAGCGATGTATAATGGAAATGAAAGTTCAGGTTATGCAACTTCAGGTAATGATATAAAAATAATACAAACACGTAGTGGTCATATTATAAAGTTTACAGAAGATGAAAGTATAATTATTACTGATAAAAGTGGAAATAAAATTCATCTAGACACAACAGGAAGTAATATAAATATAACAGCACCAAAAACCTTAAATATTCAGGCTACTGATATTAATATTTCTGCAAGTAATGATATTAATATAACTTCGGGTAATAATAAAATGGTTAGTGTTGGGGCTAATCAAATTGTTTCTGTAGGTAATTCAAACAATGTAAGTATAGTTGGTAATAATGCTTTAAATGTTGGAGGAGAAATGATGGAAACTATTATGGGAGATTTAAAATCGCATACAGAAAAGCAAAGGGTTATAAGTAGTGAAAAAGGTTATGAGGCTTCAAGTAATGGTTCAATCAATAAACATTCACAAAAAGAAATACAAAATAATAGCGGTGAAAAAGCTAAAGCTCATTAAAGATGACTAGGACTAGAATTGTAGGAGGAAAGTTAATCGAAACCACAGGAGGAGATTATAATATCTACACTAAAGAAAATATTGTCTATAGTGCAGCAACTACAATTACCGAAACTGGAGTAGAAACTGGAGTAAGTTACGGTGACCCACAAAGTCCTCCAGCAAGAAATGAATACTTTGTAAAAGGATGGTGGTCTTTAGATATTGAGGGAAATAAAGTTATAACTAATGCACTTCCTTCAATGTTAGTTTATTTTCATTTGGAAACAAAAAATATTGATAATGGAAATTCAATTCTTATAACACTTTACGAAGAAGATAATAGTGAGCCAGAAGAAACATCAAATCAAGATGATAAAATTACACTTATCAATTCAGCTACAAGAATAGAAACTATAGATAGTAAAGTGAATAATAATAAGGTTGTTATTCCACTAGAATTAAGTAAACTAGATAATTTTATAGAAGATGAGGTAGATAAGGTTTTAGAACTATATTTTAAATGTACTTATTTAAATGAATCTGCAAAATTTCCTTCAGCTGTAGATGATTATTTAAAAGTGGGACAAATAATTGCTGATAGGTATAAAATTCCAGGGTTAAATGAAAACGGATCCGATATAGCTAGTGATTTATGTTATGGCTTTGGAGTTAAAGACCCATTGCCAATTTACCCAACAAATACTGTGACTACATACAAATCAGAATATGAAAATTCAGGTTTTATAGAAAATGTGCATAATTTATTTATTAATAAATCTAATGAATCACATAAAGCTTTATATAGTAAAGAAGAATGTTACAGTACAAAATATACTCTAACAACAATACCTCTAATTGACTTAGATATAAATATTGCTACAGGCTTAGATGTTAGAGTTTTTGACACATTATCAGATGAGACCTTGTTTTGGGACTTTCAAGCGACTGCTTCACTTTATTTTGCAAGAGGTGTTTTACAAGGTAATTTAGAGAGAATGATTGCTAAATTTAAAGCCAACGAAGGAGGTATTTATGAAGATGAGGTATTGACTGAAGCTATCAAAAATAGTACGGTTACTCAAAAATATTGTGTAGATGTTGAAAAATATCTTTCCGAAAAAATTAAAGGAAACATTTTGAGTTTAGATAAACTGGAAGATAAAACACCTTATTTAGGCTCGTTTCAAAAAATAAGAGATGATAGAAGTCAAAAGAATAAAAATTTTTCAAGACCTATATATAATGAAAATAAAACAGAAGGATTAACTATTGCTTTAAATGATATTTGGGCAACACAAGTTTTAATTAAAGAGTTAAAAAATACAGGAAACAATTATACCTGTAAGTATGAAGTAATTCTTTGGGATCATTTTGGACTAGATCTACCAGACATGGAAAAAGTATTTAATATAATTCCAAGTGTAGGAGAGACTTTTGTTACATGGTTTATATTACAACATTTAAGAGGTTACAAACCTTTTGTAACAAAAATTAAGTTTGAAAAAGAATTTAACGGTACTTTCTAAGCAAATTGAAATGAAAAATATAATATTAATAGTAATAATTTTTACCACGATGTCCTGTAAAAAAGAAATAGCGTTTATAGCTTTAAAAAAGCATGTAGAAACAGGTGTTTATGATAGAGACGATGAAAGAAAAGGTAAAAAATATGTTTACCAAAGTGCCATAGTTGTAGATTTTCCAGAAAAAAAAGAAGAGCTAGAACCTTTATTATTGAATTATCATAAGAAAAGCATTGACTCTATTTTTCAAGATGAAAAGGTTATTAATTTTTTAACTACATTCTATGTTAAAAACAATAAGACATCTTATTTTATTGAAAATGCAGATGATCCAGGAGGTTTTTCTAGTGAAATTTTAATAGATTATTACAAGGAATTTGGAATTGCTGAAATCAAAACTAAAAGGTTAAGCAATTCAAAAGAGCTTCAAACAGAAGTTAGTTTTGTAAACTAAAAAAGTTGAAAATAAAGAAATAATGACAAGAACAAGAATAGTTGGAGGTAAAATAATAGAAACTACTGGTGGGGATTATAATATCTATACCAAGGAAAATATTATATATAGTGCTGCAACAACTATTACAGAAACTGGTGTTGAAAAAGGAGTTAGTTACGGAAAACCAATAACTTATACTTCTGAACAAAATCCAGAGGTTGAAGTTAAGATTATAAAGAATACTTTCCTGCCATTAGGATTGTCAAATTTTAAAGAAGTAGCTGAAAATAAAAGCATAAACATCGAAGTTAAAGCAAGAAATGCAAAAGCAGAAAATCTAACTTTTTACATTAAACATAATGGAACTATAGTTTTTTCAAAAAAAATAGATGAAACAATTAATCCTGGTGAAAAAATCACAATTCAATGGAATGGTTTTTCTGATTCAAAAATATATGACAGCTCTATTTTTACAGAAGGAGAACTAACTGCTGAGGTAACAGGTGCAAATGATAATGCAAAAGACACTTTTAAATCAAAATATAAAAGAGTAAAGTGGGTTGATGTAAAGATTGATAATAACACCATGATAATAGAGGTTACTTTAAGGGTTAATCTAAAAGATGGTGGAGCTATAGGAGATGCAGTTCCAAAATATTCGTTTTCAGATTTAGAAAGAATGACTTTAGAAGGATTAAATACTTATTGGAGCAGAAATAAAACAAGATTGACACTAATTCCATCTTCAGATTTTGTCACAATTAACGGACAACAATATTTGGTTACTGTGAACGCAATAAATTCAAGTCAAGATGCAATGGATGATATAAGTTTAATTTATAATAGTACAGCGGACTGGAAAAGGTCAAGTAATCCTGGTAGTGTAACAGGAGTTTTGTCTTTTTTTGCTAATATTTTTGTACCGGAAAGAGTAGTTTTTAATGCTCAACAAAGAGATGAAGAAAGGGATTTTAAACTTACCTCTGCTCACGAAATAGGTCATGAAATAATTAAAGCTTTTGGTGGTGATGGATATTCTTATAGTCATCAAGGAAGTTCAACATTATTAACACAACAGCAAAAAGAAAACCCATTACCAAGTACAGGTGAAAACAACTTGATGGAATACTATAGTGATGCTTATTATGATTACGATAGAACATTGGCAACGGAAAAAGATGTTTTAGGATTATTATGGTGCTCAATACTTAAAATAAAGTAAAGAATGAAAAAAATATTAATACTAATATTACTTATAAGTGTTACTTCATCTTGTGTTACCAGACTAAAAACCCCATTGATTGAGGGTAATGTTTATAATTCAAATAAGGAACCTTTAAAGGAAGTGGAAGTTTGCTTAAATAATGAATGTATTAATACAGATGAAAATGGCTATTTCTATTTTAAAAGAAAAACCAAAAAAGAATTTACAATGGTAGGATCAGAAACTCCTGCTGTTATATACAATCTTAGTGTTTCAAAAGTAGCATACAAAGACACTATTATATATTACAAAAACATATATGGAGGAGCAAACATAGGTTTAAAAGTAAAATATGATGCCATTATTTTAAAAAAAGAATAATACATAAAATAATTTAGTCTAAATGCCAATTAAGTCAAGCAGTACACATTTGATTAAGTCTAATTATTTTGAAGTTAAAAATGAGATAACAATTAAAAGTGCAGAACTTATAACCAAAGCTAAATCGACTTATGATATTGTTTTAAAAAAGAAACAAAATGAAAAGTATGATATTGAAATAAATAGATTTAAATTTTTGGTTAATGGTGGTGAAGTTGAAAATAAATTCCCATTAGTATCACATCTTTATTTTCAAAGTATTTTTCCTTTACAATTTTTTATTGAAAATGAGACACTTAAGCTTTCAAACTATAAAGAGATTCAAAATAGAATAGCAAAAATTGATAATATAATAATAGATAAATACAAAGGAGAAGGTATTCATTATATTAGAACCGCTTTTTTAAAACAATTTGAGGAAGTAGAGATAGCTAATGACTTTATAATAGGTTTAAATTTCATAAGCATAATAAACCTAACGTTAAAACGACATGTAAAAGAGGATCATTTCTATTTTAAATGGAAAATTCCTAGTGTAGGTGTCACTTTTTGGAAGTTAAAAATGGAAGATAAAAAAAAAGATTCAGTTTCATATAGTTCCAATGACGTTGATAAAAGTGAATTTTTGAAGGCTTTAAATGAATATAGAACTCAGAATAATTACAATAACCTTCAGGAAGAAGAGTTAAATGTAGAGAGTAGTTTTTTAGCTGCTATTCAATTTGAAAGTAATAGTTTAAATATAGTAGAAGCAAACACAAATTGTAGAATTAAGTTTGGAAAACATTTTGATTACCAAGAAAATATTTCGATAAAATCTGTACTTTAGTACAACTATAAAAACAAACAAACTATGGCAACACTAACTGATGAAGAAAGAGACGCTAAAGTAGAACAAAAACAACAAAAAACCGAGCAACAAGAGGCTGAAAAAAAAGAACAAAAAGAAGCCGAAAAAAGCGAACATGAAGACAAGTATTTTGTCGTTCATGGTGGAACTTGCGTTTGTGACAAAGCAGTTGATCCTTCAAAAGAAGCCGAAATTGTAGTTACTGTAAACCAACAGTTAGTTATTAATGAAGATAATAAAAAATTTGCAGCTACAGAAGAAGATAAAACATTAAAACCACCTGCAGCTACTTTTGGTAAATGCAAATTAAAACCATCAAATAGTGATTATTTGCCATGTGCTCCAGCTTTTGCTCCAAAATGGGAAAAAGCTTACGATAAAAAAACAGTACAAGGGAGAAAAATACTTACTGAACTCTCTACCTTACAATGCACAATAGGTGGAACTATTTCAATAAAGAAGCATGGGCAAGAAGATAGTGTTGTAAAAGAACATGCAGAAAATACAGACGAAGCGGAACAAGTTTTAATCAATCCAGCTGTTCCATTACCCGTTTTAAAACCAGAATATCCTAGTGTTTCAAGTATTGATTTAAAAACAATAACAGGAAGAACCGATTTTAAAGAAGTAAAATCAACAGGTTCAACAGTAAAAAAGATAAATGTTCGTGTAAACGAAGAAGTTACTTTCAATGCAAACCTTAAAAAAGGTAATACAAGACTTACATCATGGATAATTTACCAATTAAATGCAGGGAAAGTTGGAGAAAAACTGATTACTAGTGAACAAATTGGTACCACGTTTAAAAACACATTTCCAGCCTTAGGAACATACCGAGTAGAAGGCTATGGAAAACCAAAAACAGCCGAATTTGAAAATGGAAAATACAATAAAAATTATGCAGATTGCTCCATAGATGTAGAAGTTATAGTTAATAAACTTAACGGAACTTCTTTGCAAGCAAAAGATGGAGATAGTTTTACAAGAAAAAACAGTAAAAGTGAAAACAAATTAAGAAAAGGTTTTCCAGCTATTTTTGAAGCAAAATTCTTATTGGAACCCAATACAGAAGAAATTCAAAACTTAACTATGTTTGCTACCGATGGTTCTGGTAATGTTATTACATCAGGAACACAATCGGGTAATACTTTTTCATTTACTCCAGCTAATAGTGATGGGAAATATACTATTACTGCTATTTATACAAATCCAGAAGGTAAAATAGAAACACAAACCTTTTCAGCTACTACAGAAAGTGCATTTGTAAATGGGATTTCACATGGAGCTGAAGTTGTGCGTCCAGAAACACCTATGAGCTTTAAGGTTACCAATACCCAATTTAAAACTGGAAATCTTAATTCAGAGGAAGCCAATGCTGTAAAATGGAATCTTAATGGACAGATTGTAGGAAAAGGAAGTTCCATTACCATTCCAGGGAATCACTTTTTAAAAGAAGGTAAGTATGTAGTGGAAGCTTATGTTAAAACAGCTAATGCAACGGGTCCAAATGCAAAGAATGAAGAGGATGATTGGCATTTTGATGTTAAAAAGAATGATGTTACTAATATAGTTTATATTGGTCAACCAAAAGTTGGAAAAACCACCCAACTCAAAGCTGATAAATTTATCATGCCACCTATTGCAGGAGAAAAAGTAGTTTGGAATGTTTTTGGTAAAACACTTGAAAACTCAAAAAACATTTATCCAGTTATTGATATTACACCAGGATCTGCAAGAAAAGAAAATATTACTTGTAAAATAAACAATCAAAAAGGAGTTACTAAAAGTATAACCATTGTAGAAGCTGAAATAGTAAATGCCCACTTTACAGATAATAACAATATTAAAATAGAAAATGCTAGTTGGGATCAAAAGGTTAATATTCTTATAGAACAAAAACATCTTATAGGAGAAGAAATCAATATAGAAGTATTCGATTATGACTACATGAGTGGTAATGACTCTGTTTATAAAAAAAATATAAAAAAATTCGATGGAAAATTAATTTCTTTTAAGTTAGATAAAGCAATAAAAGAAAAAACAGGAACATGGGGAAAATTATTCTTCAAAATTACCGCTCCACATTTAACGTTAAAAAATGCTGATAAAAAGTATCCAGAAAGTGAGTTAAATGTCAAAGATGAGATTACCTTTTCAAATGTAATTTTAGGAGAAGAAGACGGTTCAAAGCAACATGCAATTGTAGATTATGATAAGGTAAGTTGGTTTTACGCTAATACAACAGGTATTAAAGAAGGAGAAGAACTAACTATAGAAATATGGGAATCCGTTTTTGGTTCAGATACTGATATGAAGCTTAATGCTAAAGCAAAAGTAGGAGAAGACGGAGTTTTAAAAGCAAAAATCCAATGGAATAAAATCCCAAAAATTAAAACACCAAGGAGAGTTTATGCACAAGTAAAAGACAAGGATGGAAAAGTCCTTTACGATGCAGATGGAGGAAGCAAATCGGAAACAGATTCTTCTTCAAAAAAATCAGGATATTTAGGTGGAGCAGCCAGTTTACTTTTTGTAGCTGCAGCTGTTTACATGGTTGATAATATGGCTGCTGTTTTAGTTGGAACTACTCCTTTAACTCAGGTGGAAAATTCTGATTGTGTTTGTGAAGAAAGAATTAGAGCTTTTATGAGAATGCTACGTGTTGGAGAAGGTACTGAAGGAGAAAGAGGCTATACAACTCAATATAGTGGTAGACAGTTTACAGACATGAGTAAACACCCTGAAAATGTTATTACAGCAGGTAATTATTCGTCTTCTGCAGCTGGAGCATATCAAATTATGAGATACACTTGGTGGTGGTTAGGAGGGGAGAAATTAACTAGTAATAATAGGAAAGCAGGAGTTTACGAAGAATATCATGATTATATCAAAAAATATAATATTCCAGATTTTAGTCAAGAATCTCAGGATAAATTATGTGTGATTATTTTAAAGCATAAAAGAGCTGGTAGCATTGAACTAATTACAAGTAATCAAATAAAAAATTCACTAGAAAAATACGGAAGTTATGAATGGGCTAGTTTGCCTCCTGGAAGATATGGTCAGCCAACGCAGACAATGCAAGTTGCTTTAGATAAATATGAAAAATTCTTAAAAGAAGAATTAGATGGCAAAAGTGATTTACATATTAAAAAAGGATTTTCTAAAGAATTTAATATTGTTTGTAATTGTAGCAGTCAAAATTCAAATCCAGTATTGATAAAAGAAGGTTATGATATTGATGCCGCAGTTAATTATATTGAATCTCATGCAGAACCTAGTTCTATCTCTGCATGTGCTAAATATGTTAGATTAGCAATTGAAGCTGGAGGTCTGAAATCTAATGCTTCACCTCGAAATGCATTAAATTATTTTGATATTTTAAAGGATTTAGGCTTTACTGAGCTTCAAACGACAAGTTATGTAAAAGGTGATATTGTAGTTTTTGATGCAGTACCAGGACATCAATACGGCCATATTGCAATGTGGACCGGAAGCCAATGGATTTCAGATTTTAAACAAAATAGTATAATAGTAAATAATGCGTATAATAATGGCAAAAGTTCAATTTTTAGATGGCAATAGAATAATTATGAGATACTTTCAATTAGTATTGCTATTAATTCTTTTACAATCTTGTAAACAAAATAAAGATAATTTTGATGTAAATGAATCTCAATTAAGTAATGTTGAAATAATTGAATCAGCAAATGATTCAATTATAAATACTATTAGTTCATTTTACACTTCTTATATATCAGAAAACGCAAAAGACATAGTTGATAAAAACTATTTGAAAGAATTAAAAAATAAGTATTTAGCAAAAAACTTAATTGTTAAATTAGAAAAAAGGAAATTAGATTATGATCCATTAGTTAATGCCCAAGATTATAATATAGATTGGTTAAATAATATCGAAATAACTAAAGACAAATTAGAAGTTGATACTTATAATGTTTATATAAATGATAATAACGTTGAAACTGATATTTCTTTGGTTATTAAAAAAGAAAGGAATCAATATAAAATCTATGATATAAATAATCTTCCCAATGAAATTACAAAAAGTGAAATTATAGAAAGTTATATTGAAATGGATATAACAGGAACTTGGAAAACAATATGTGAAGAAAATGAAACAAGTTTGCAAGCATTTGACTCTTCACATGGCTATTTAGATATTTATATGCAAAATGATTATGCAAGGGTTTCTGTAGATATAGATAATAATACAAATATTAAATATTCTGTTTTAACAGCTATTACTAGATATAATCGATTTGTTAATTGGATTGATATTTCACATGATAGTATTATATGCAAAATTAAATCTGTAGATGAAAATTCTATTGAAATAGAATGGTTGGGTTTCTACAATAATAAAACAAAAAAAAGAGAAATGATTAAAAATCCATTTGTAAATGAATCGGATAGCCATTCTGTCTCTTTAAATAAATGTGAATAATTTTAATGAAAAATAAAATATTATTTATTGCTATTTTAAGCATGTTTATCTCTTGTAAAGAGAATAAAAAATCAGATATTAACAACACAAAAGCTGTTGAGTTAAATGATGGTAATAGCACATTAGAATTGGATTCTTTTAAAGTCAATAACCCAGATACACTGATTTTTCAAGATGATAAATTGATAAGTAAAAGTGAGTTTACAATGTATGGTGATGGTGTTGCTAATTTAATTATAAATGAAGAAGTAATTATTTATAATCAAGATGAGTCAGTTTTTGGTAGAATATTTTTTTCTGAAGAATCAGAAAGTTTTATTATGGATAATTTTCCTAAAGAAATTAAAGCGCGATATTTTGTTCCAATTTTGGAGCAGTTTTATTTTGATGCAATCAGACCTGATAAAAATGATTCCTTTTTGAAAATATTCATTAATTCAGAAATTAAGAAAGTAAAAAAAGAAAAAGTTAACTTTAAATTTATTGACTGGGATAAATATATAAAAGAAAATTTTATTAACATTAGAAAGATTAATTCAAAAAGTGAATTAGATAAGAATACATATAAAGTTATAAAAATAGAAAAGGATTCAGCTTTAATAGAATCAATTTCTCTATCTGATTGTGATTTAATTGAAAATAGTGATAATAATGTTTCTAAAAAAATTAAATGGAAAGATGATAATCTTTTATTAATAAGTCTTTTTGAGTGTAATTAATTTGATAAGTTATGGATTTAATATATCAAGATAATAAAATTTCCTGTTATACAGATAAGGAAATAAGAGGTAATGGAATTGTGAATATTCAGTTATTAAATAATAAGTTTACAATATTAAATTTGAGTGGATCAATTTTTGAAGAATTTTTTTTTAAAGATAATGAATATACAATTAAGAATAACTTAAAGGAAATAATAGCTAGAAAAGTAATTTTAAATTTAGATTTTTTTTCTTTGGAATTTGATTGTAATGAAATTATAGAAGATGAAGAATTTATTTATATTTATTTGAATAGTGAATTGAAAAAAATTAAGAAATCTAATTATTTAATTAATTATTCAACATGGAATGATTATGTTAAAAATAGTTATGTAAAGATTTTAAAAGATAATTTATTAATTGTTAAAACTGATTATGGAGAAAAAGCTCTAAGCGATAGTGTAAATCATACATATAGAGTAGAATCTCTATTAGGAGATAGTTTGTTCTTAAAAACTACATCAACTGGATGTTGTAATTGTACAGAAAATATTGAAGGTTTTGTTAAGTGGAAAAATAATACTGAGCTCTTAGTAGATATTTGTATAATTGATTAAATATTTGAGCATGATGAATAGAAAAACAGTAATTAAAATATTTAGTTTTATTCTTGTTTTTATCTTTATTAATTGTAAGTCAGAATTAAAGGGAAAAACAATTTCTGAGGATTACAAAAGAGAAATAAATAATAATTCACACAAATATCAAGGAAGCTTTATTGTAACTGTTAAAACTGAAGCTACAACTACAGGAATGGCAAGTATAACCTATAATTTTATAATTTCTAATGATGAAGCTGAGTTAAAAATAACAAGTTATCATGAACCAATAAACTGTGATGGAAAATATAAGATACTTGAAAAGAATAATCATTTAGAACTTTATTATAAAGGAGAAACAGCTTATTGTAAAACGAAAGAACCAAATTTTAAATTGAAAAAGGATGATAAAAAATATTTCATGCAAGGATTAGGTGGTGAATCAACTTTTAATCAATGGGTTGAAATTGAAAAAAAATAATATTCTTTAAATTAAAATTTACCAAATTAATTTTAAATTAGGAAGACGGTTCAAAGCAACATGCAATTGTAGATTATGATAAGGTAAGTTGGTTTTACGCTAATACAACAGGTATTAAAGAAGGAGAAGAACTAACTATAGAGATATGGGAATCCGTTTTTGGTTCAGATACCGACATGAAGCTTAATGCTAAAGCAAAAGTAGGGGAAGACGGAGTTTTAAAAGTAAAAATCCAATGGAATAAAATACCAAAAATTAAAACACCAAGGAGAGTTTATGCACAAGTAAAAGACAAGGATGGAAAAGTCCTTTACGATGCAGATGGAGGAAGCAAATCGGAAACAGATTCTTCTTCAAAAAAATCAGGATATTTAGGTGGAGCAGCCAGTTTGCTTTTTGTAGCTGCTGCTGTTTACATGGTTGATAATATGGCTACTGTTGTTGTGGGAACGCAGGCTTTGAGTAAGAATGAAAATGAGAACAAAGTTTGTGAATGTGAAGCTAAAATAAGAGCATTCATGAGGGTAATAAGGATTGCAGAAGGTACAGGTGAATATATAAAAGGAACTAAACAAGTAAGAGATTCCCAATTAGGTTATACAACATGGTTTAGTGGAGCAGGTAATAATTTCACATTATCAGATGATCATCCTAGAGTTATAAATAGTAATAGCACAAATACCTTAAGATCATCTGCAGCAGGAGCTTATCAGATTATGAGTTGGAAATATGATGAACTAAATGGATATACAATTATATTTAAAGATGGTTATTTTCAAAAAAAATTACCCGAAGAATATAATGAAAGAAATGATAAAGCTAAAAAATATGATGCAAAAGGATTCTCCCAAGTGTCTCAAGATAGACTTTGTGTTATTATATTAAAAAGTATTAAAAACAAAAAAATAAGGTCTAATTTTATTATATTTACATATTAAGATTATACAAACAGCAAACAAACAAATAGATCATGGCAATAAGTACAAAGATAAGCATTAATATTGCGGGTGAAGCACTTACAAGATTTTCCAAGTTAGTTATTCAGCAGAAAGTACATACACATCATACTTTTTCACTGTTGCAACCCTTGCCAAAAGAGTTTATAGGTCAAGCAATAGATAAGGC
>NZ_VEVQ02000027.1 GCF_006491595.2 Flavobacterium jejuense | reverse complement strand
TGCAAAAGTAATTCTTTTTTTGAAACTGACAAGCTTTTTTTGAAAAAAAATTTTTCTTTTTTTGTCAGCCTTATAACTCGTGTTATATTTTCAAAATGTAATAAGAACTCTACTTCATTGCGGGTGCAAAACTAATACCTTTTTGTTACAATCCTAACCTTTTTATAACTATTTTTTAATCTTTTTTTCTTCTGTTTGATTTTGAATAACTTACAATCTAAAGATAAAAGATAAAAGAGCAAAGAGCAAAAAGTATGAAGTATGAAGTGAAAATAAAACCATACTATATATAAGGAGTACTTTATTTATCTACTGAAATAACTAACGCCTATAGTAGCCCTGATTGTAGTGGCATCCTTTTTATTTTAGAATAAAATAAAAAGATAGAACGGAAAGCAGGAATAATTGTCTTTTATAACTATATATATCTGCTAATAATTATTTAAAATATCTATACCTATATATATTGTGTTTGTTTTTCTATTGTATTATATTTGCACTTCATTAAATTTCAACAAATGATAAAGATTACTTTACCGGATGGTTCGGTTAAGGAGTTTGCAAAAGAAACAACTCCTATGGATGTCGCTTTAAGTATAAGCGAAGGTTTGGCTAGAAATGTTATTTCAGCATCTTTTAATAGTACCACTGTTGAAACCTCTACTCCACTTACCACCGATGGTTCTCTTGTTTTATATACTTGGAACAACGATGAAGGTAAAAAAGCTTTTTGGCATTCTACTTCACACGTTATGGCTCAAGCTTTAGAAGAAATGTATCCTGGTATTAAATTAACTATAGGTCCTGCTATTGATAATGGATTCTATTATGATGTTGATTTTGGAGATAAAAAAATAACAGACGCAGATTTTAAGAAAATTGAAGATCGTGTTTTAGAAATTTCGAGAGAAAAACATGAATTTAAATTACGTTCGGTTTCTAAAGCTGATGCTTTAGCTCTATACAAGGACAATGAATTTAAAACAGAATTAATTGAAAACTTAGAAGATGGCACAATTACTTTTTGTGACCACTCCACTTTTACTGATTTATGCCGTGGTGGACATATTCCAAATACAGGAATTATAAAAGCGATGAAGATTCTTTCAGTTGCTGGAGCATATTGGAGAGGAAATGAAAAAAACAAGCAGTTAACTCGTGTTTATGGTATTTCTTTTCCAAAACAAAAAGACTTGACAGAATACCTGCACTTATTAGAAGAAGCTAAAAAACGAGATCATAGAAAACTAGGCAAAGAATTAGAATTATTCCATTTTTCACAACGAGTAGGTCAAGGTTTACCTTTATGGTTACCAAAAGGAGCTGCTTTGAGAGATCGCTTAGAGCAATTTTTAAAGAAAGCACAAAAAAAGGCAGGTTACGAACAAGTTGTGACACCACATATTGGACAGAAAGAATTGTATGTTACTTCTGGTCACTATGCAAAATATGGAGCCGACAGTTTTCAACCTATACATACACCTGCTGAAGGAGAAGAGTTTTTATTAAAACCTATGAATTGCCCTCACCACTGTGAGATTTACAATGCTAGACCTTGGTCTTATAAAGATCTACCAAAGCGTTATGCCGAATTTGGTACAGTATACAGATATGAGCAAAGTGGAGAACTACATGGTTTAACTCGTGTAAGAGGATTTACTCAAGATGATGCTCATATTTTTTGTACGCCAGACCAATTAGATGCAGAATTTAAAAATGTTATTGATTTAGTATTATATGTATTTGGTTCATTAGGGTTTGAAAACTTTACAGCACAAGTATCCGTTAGAGATTTAGATACTCCTGAAAAATATATAGGCAGTGTTGAGAATTGGGAAAAAGCAGAAAATGCGATTATCAGCGCAGCTAAAGATAAAGGTTTAAATTATGTTGTTGAAGCAGGTGAAGCGGCTTTTTATGGCCCAAAGTTAGACTTTATGGTTAAAGATGCTTTAGGTAGAAGTTGGCAATTAGGAACAATTCAAGTAGATTACAATTTACCAGAACGTTTTGAGTTAACCTATAAAGGTAGTGATAATGAATTACACAGACCTGTAATGATTCATAGAGCTCCTTTTGGAAGCATGGAACGTTTTATTGCTATTTTATTAGAACATACTGGAGGAAATTTTCCGATTTGGCTGATGCCTGAACAAGCTATTATATTGTCTTTGAGTGAGAAATATGAAAAATATGCTGAAAAAGTTTTAAATTTGCTAGAAAATCACGAAATTCGCGCCCTAATAGATAATAGAAACGAGACTATTGGTAAAAAAATTCGTGAAGCAGAAACTCAAAAATACCCCTTCATGCTAATCATAGGTGAGGATGAAGAGAAAAACGGTACGATTTCTGTGAGACGTCACGGTGATGACGGAAAATCAAATGAAACGATGACTATTGATGCTTTTGCCGAAATAGTTACAGAAGAAATAAATAAAACATTAAAACAATTCTAAGTTTAACTTAAATTTTTAAAGCCATAGCAATTAGAAACAACAGAGGTTACAAGCCTCGCGAAGAAAAAAAAGCAGCACACCGAATTAACAATTTAATTCGTGTTCCTGAAGTACGTTTAGTAGGTGAAAACATTGAACCAGGTATTTACAAAATAGGTGAAGCATTACGATTTGCTGAAGAGCAAGAAGTAGATTTGGTAGAAATATCTCCTAATGCAGAACCGCCTGTTTGTAAGTTAATGGATTATGGTAAGTTTCTTTATGAACAAAAGAAACGTGAAAAAATGCTTAAAGCAAAATCATCTCAGGTTGTTATTAAAGAAATCCGTTTTGGACCTCAAACAGATGAGCATGATTATGAGTTTAAAAAGAAAAATGCCATTAAGTTTTTACAAGATGGAGCCAAATTAAAGGCTTTTGTATTCTTTAAAGGACGTTCTATTATTTATAAAGAACAAGGACAAATTCTTCTGCTACGTTTAGCACAAGAGCTTGAAGAATATGGAAAAGTGGAACAAATGCCTGTTTTAGAAGGAAAACGAATGATTATGTACCTTGCCTCTAAAAAGAAATTAAAATAAAATACAAAAACAAACCTGAAACATCGGGAAAAGTTTAAAATAATAAGTAAGATAAATTAAATACAGGAAGAAAATGCCTAAAATGAAAACAAAATCTAGTGCTAAGAAACGATTCAAAGTTACTGGTTCTGGAAAAATTAAAAGAAAGCACGCTTTTAAGAGTCACATCTTGACAAAAAAATCTAAAAAGCGTAAATTAGCTTTAACTCACTCTGGTTTAGTTCATAAAACAGATGAGAAAAGTATTAAACAACAATTGAATATTATTTAATTTGTTGTTTAGGTTAAAGTAAAATTAATAACCCTGGAGTGGGCGAATTGCAATTAAAAATTCGGAAGTGTTTAAACAACCGCCTTACTACAAAAAACATTTAAAATTATGCCAAGAGCAAAAAATAGAGTAGCTAGTAGAGCTAGAAGAAAAAGAATATTAAAACAAGCCAAAGGATTCTTTGGAAGACGTAAAAACGTTTGGACGGTAGCGAAAAACGCGGTAGAAAAAGCAATGGTTTATGCTTACCGTGATAGAAAGCAAAAAAAGAGAAACTTCCGTGCTTTATGGATCATGCGTATTAACGCTGGTGCAAGATTACACGGTATGAGTTATTCTCAATTCATGGGTAAAATCAAAGCTAATGATATCGAATTGAACCGTAAAGTTCTTGCCGATTTAGCAATGAATCACCAAGAAGCTTTCGCAGCTATCGTTAAGAAAATTAAATAATACGTCAAACCAATTTATCTTACTTATATAGAATCCCAATCTTTTGATTGGGATTTTTATTTATATTTGAATAAAAAATGAAAAAACTATTTCTTCTTTTATTTTTACTTTTAACATTAATTAGCTGTAAAAAAGAAACTTCCACAAACCAAGAGGATATTCAAAACTTAATTATTGAAAAAGATTCCGTCAAGGAAATTGAAATAACAATAAGAGATACAGTCACTATTAAAGTACCAAAAAAATTATTCATACTTATTCAAAAAGAATATGAAGGAAAAAATTTTACTATACTTAATGTAGCATTAGGAAATATTGATTTTAATAATACAGAAGATGCTGTTATAATTATACAAACTACTACTAATAAAAAAGTTTCTGAAAGTCTTTTGGTATACCAAAATAACAATGACTCTTATAATTTAATAGCACAAAATCGTTCTATCATAACTGAAGAATATTTTTTTACTGATGAACACACAAATAGTTCGAAAGAAATTAAAATAATAGATCATCATTTAAAAATAGCTTTATTTTGTTATGGTCCTTGTGGAAATACTTTTTTAGATTTTAAATTTGACAATAATGATCTTTTATTAAAAACTTTTTCCACTTATGATGCAGGTGCTGGAGCACAAATTGAAAGAAATTTTGACGTTGAAAAAAGTATGGTTACAATTACAACTACAAATACAATGACTGAAGATATGCCAATAACTGAAGAGCAATTTACCTTTGAGTATTCTAAAGGAATTCGTTTTTTAGATTTAAATACAAAAAGTCTATTTTCGGATTTATCTGAATTAGAGTCAAAAACCATTTTTTAACAGTAATACAAATACACCCCTCTATTGGAAACTAAAAAACAATTACACCCTAGAAACAAACATATAAATGGTTATAATTTCGCTGAATTAACTACCATTAATCCAAAATTAAAAGATTTTGTTTTCACAAATCAATATGGAAATGAAACTATTGATTTTTCTATTCCTGATGCAGTAAAAGCTTTAAACAAAAGTTTATTATTAGCTAACTACAATATTACTTTTTGGGACATTCCAAAGACTAATCTATGCCCACCAATTCCAGGAAGAGCCGATTATGTACACTATATAGCTGACTTATTAGCTTTGGAAAACAAAAAAAAGATACCGACAGGAAGAAATATAAAAGGGTTAGATATTGGTGTTGGTGCCAATTGCATTTATCCTATCATTGGAAACAGTGAATATGGTTGGCAATTTGTAGGTACTGAAACTGATGTTCCGTCTTTAAAAGCTTGTGCAAAAATAGTTGAGAACAATGAAAAATTGCAAAAGGACATCGTTTTAAGAATTCAACAAAATAAAAGAAATGTTTTCAAAAACTGTATTTTGGAAAATGACCGATTTGATTTTGTTATTTGTAACCCTCCTTTTCATTCGTCAAGAGAAGAAGCTACTAAAGGTTCTCAAAGAAAATTGAGAAATCTTGGCAAAGCTAAAGACGGTAAACCTATACTAAATTTCAGTGGTCAAAATAATGAATTATGGACAGAAGGTGGTGAACTAGCCTTTATTACTAATATGATTTATGAAAGTGCTCATTTTAAAAAACAATGTATGTGGTTTACGTCATTGGTATCTAAAAAAGAAAATCTAAAACCTTTTTACAATCATTTGAAAAAAGTAGGTGTAGTAGATGTAAAAACCATAGATATGGAACAAGGTAATAAAATAAGTCGTTTCATAACTTGGACATTTCTAAATGAACAGCAAAGAGAAAATTGGGCAATTATTAATTGGGATTAAAAAAAGGAAAAGTTAAAATCAACTTCTTCTTTTTTTATAAATATTTTATTTTAAACTCCTAAAACAATCCATTTAGATGTAATTATTCCTGAAGGATCACCAGATACATTAATTGTGACTACTCCTGTAGAAACTGTAAATGTAAATGTCATATACACAAAGTTATTATTTAGTTGCATTACATTACCAGATGCAGTAAAACTAGAGTTTAGTATAAACACCTCATTAGTAACACAATCTAAATAAATAGTAGCTACAGTACCTCTTGCATCAACACAGTTCTCTTTCATAGATACCATCAATAAAACAGTTGTATTTCCAACTGTAAAACTCATTTACTGGTTAAAAACAGTTGACGCAAAATGATAATAAGGAGCCGTACATGTTGAATTTGACCAAGTAGCTAAACCGTCAGCATCTGAAATTAAAACTTTTTCAGCGCCTTGTGTACCATCAGCGATTTTTATATTACCTGCAATATTTAATTTTGCTGTTGGACTATTAGTTAATAAACAATAATCAAAAACAATAGTTACTGTTGCAAATTTTGAAAAAGTGTTGTCAAATGAGAAACTTTGTATGTGAAATAAAAAAGCTAGCAATTTGCTAGCTTTTTAGTTAGGAAAGATAGACAGTTAATCCAATTAAAAATAAGAGGATATAGATTAATAGCAATAAAAATTCTAATCTTTTATCTTCAGAAAACTTCATTATTTCTTAACTAATTTATAACTATTAAAAATTTATTTATGGTTATTAATCATTATTAACAAAAACAATGAATTATCTAAAAAACTCTAAGTGACCATTAAACATCATTAATTTTAGTTTCATCATTATTTTTAAAAAATATTAATAAAACTAAAATACTATTTAACTCAATTCAATACAAAAAAATGGTGTAAAACACTAAAGTTTGTATGTGAAACCAAATTATATTTGAAATTTATACTTTTTTGAAATAGGAATCTCTATTTTTTCAATAAAAACTGAAGTACTAGTTTGCTTAAAAACTTTACTTCTATTAATAACAAATGAACGATGTACACGTACAAAGTTTTTGTTATTTAGTTCTTCTAAAAATTTATCTAATGAATTTCGTATAGAGTACTTAGTTGAGTGCGTTTGAATATCAATATAATTATTATCACTTTTAATAAATAAAATTGATTCATGATTGATATTTATGTAGTCGTAACCGTTTTTAATTGATACTATTTTAGATTGTTTTTTTAATAATGCTAATTTAACTGCTGCTATCAAATCTTGTTTCTTGATTGGTTTTGTTAAATAAGACTCTGGGTTGGTAGCTAAAGCTTGACTCATTAAACCTTCATCATTTTGACCTGTAAGAAAGATAACAATTGTATTATAAGCTTTAGATTTTGCTAATTCTATTCCTGAATTCTCACCATTTAAGTTAATGTCCATTAAAATAATTTCTGGTTGAAAAGTTTCAATTATTTCAAGAGCAGAATTATATTTATGAGCCATTTTTACATTGGTACAACCTTCTTTCTTTAAAATATTAAAAATGTAATCTGCAATAATAATTTCATCTTCAACTATCAATATTTTTACAATACTATCCATTAATTTCATTATTTTATAAAGTAATTAAATCATTATTTTAAAAGTCAATTCAAAACCAAAAATGGTTTGTATCTTATATGGCAGCTCTAATTGTCTACATAATTGATCTATCAAAACTGGTTTTGGAGAATCACTATTCTTCAAATTATTACCATTATCCATATACTTAAACATAATTTCGTTATCTTTTAATTTAATACTAAAATTAATTTGCTTATCCTCTTGATTTTTAAAGGCGTGTTTTATAGAATTAATGTATAACTCTGTCAACATTAACCCTAAATACATTGTGTCATCAACTTTTAATGAAATTGCAGACACCGAAAAATTTGAATTAATATTGTTTTCAATAAATAAATCTGAAAAACTATTTTCAATGTCTTTTAGATAGTTCTGAATATTTATCTCTTTCTTATTTTTAGATTTATACAAATGTTTGTGTAATGTAGCTATAGAGTTGATTTTAACTAAAACCTTTTTTATTTCTTTACTTTCACTTTTTTTAAGTTTTTCGATTTGATCAGAAATTAAAATGATAATTAATTGTAGATTATTATTTATTCTATGATTGGCTTCTGACATTAAAAATTCGTTTTCAGAAGATAACAACCTAAGTTCTTTATTAGATTTTTTTTCTCTTCTAAAGAAAAAAGTTAAAGTTACAACTCCAATAGTAGTCAAAAGAAAAATAATAAGAATCAAAAAAAATTTCTTTTTACTATTTTCAATCTCTAGATTTTGAATTATAATTTCATTCTCCTTTTCTTTAATTTTCTTCTCTTTTTTCTCTAAGTCATATTTCCTTTCTATAACATTTAGTTTAAGATTGGACTGTTGATTGTTTAAATCTTGCGAATAATGATAGGCATTTTCTAAAGCAATTAGTGCTTTTTTATTGTTATTTATTGCTTTATAATAATCTTTTAATTGCAAAAAAAGACTGAATTTTTGCCTTATATTTGATCCTTCTTCAACTCTAGTAACTAAGCTTTCTAATATTTCTGCTGCTTTACTATTATCATTTTTAAAAGTAGCATGAAGTTTTGCTAAATTAAATGAGATATCAATTTCTGGGTTTAATAATTTGTGCTTTTTAGCATATAATAATGCTGCTTCGTATTTTGAAAACGCCTTATTTTTATCGCCTTTATAATCTTCAATTTGCGCAATTTCATTTAAGGTATAAGCAATAATTTCTTTATTTTTAATTTGATTATCTAAATTAAAAATCTGTTTTGCAATTTTATTAACAAGTTTTATAGTGTCTTTATTCCAATCATGATACCCATTTAAAATAGCCATTTTTCTATTTAATGCATATGCAACTATATCTTTATTTTTAATTTCATTTAAATTAAATTTTTCTATATTCAATAAACATGTATCAGCTTTTTTCCTTTCACCAAAATAACGGTAAAATTCAGTTTTAATAGCGTAGGTCAATAGCAAGCTATCCTTAATTTCCCTATTTACATAATCACTTTCAACTTTGCTTATATAATGCAAACTGGAATCCGAAATATTTTGAAATTTTAAGATATTAGCATACAAAAGATAATATTTAGATTTATTACCCTGTTTTTTATTAATAGCAGATTGTATAATTTTAGAAGCTAAATCTAATTGGTTATTATATAAATAATTTGTAGCATTACTATATTCCTTTTCTTGAGAAAAAATAGAGATGGATAAAAATAAAATTAAGATTAAATATGCCTTCTTCAAATACATTTAATGAGTAAATACAAAATTATTAACTTAACAAATGTATTTAAAATTATTTCAAAATTAAATAAATGTTGTGAATTGTAAAATTTGTATTGAATGTCAAAAAAAATTATTCTTTTATTACAAATAATATCTTGTCCGTTTATTTCACTTATTTAAAATAAAAAATGACTACACACTCAGGTAGCCATTTTACTATAATTTATAAACACATATTCTTATTAAAAGTAGCATATAACAAAAAATGTACGATTGCTAGTCTATATTTTTGGAATATTTTTTCATTTTCATTGTTTCACTATTTTACTTGTAGTAATTCCTTCATTGGAAGATACTTTAAAGAAATACAAACCAGTTGGTAATTGAGAAACATTAATAGTATTAGAACTTGTATTTAGAGATTGATTCATTAAAACTTTTCCTGTAATATGACGTTAGTGCCAATTGTATTTATCCAATCATTGGAAACGGTGAATATGGTTGACAATTTGTAGGCACAGAAACCGATGTTCCTTCTTTAAAAACTTGCGCTAAAATAATTGAGAAGAATGAAAAATTACAAAAGTATATTGTTCTAAGAATACAACAAAATAAAGGTATAGTTTTCGTTCCCAAAATCTTAAAGTAAAAAATGATTTACAGTTTCCTGTAAATCATTTTTTTTAAACCAAAAAAATAAACATCTATTTTCCAAAACTATAACCAAGGGTTACACCAAAATTTAACGGTTTTGTTTCAATATCATTTTTAAATGAATATACACCATTTGCATTATTTGGTAAACCAGAAGGGTTATAGGTAACAATAGAATTCGATTCTTTATTATCTACAATGTTAGACAAACCATAATCTAAAAACATACCAACATATATCGAATTTACGGCATTTAACTTAAAGTTGAAACCTAATTCTGTGCTAGCCATATAAGCTACTTTAGTTTTATAAGTATTTTTTGCTTGAAAATTACTTTGTGTACCAAAACCACGTGAAGGTACATCGGTAACTTCTAGGTTAAAATCTGGATAATAACCAGTGGTTGTTAATGAATTTGCTGCAGAATTTATTGTAAACTTTGAAGGAATTAGTAACTTTCCCCCTATTCTAAAGTAAAAACTATTCGTTTCAGTTAGTTCTTTTTTATATTGAATAAATAAAGGTATTTGAAATGAATTTAATGTTTGACTTTCCGAATATCCAGCTGTTTCTTGATTAAATTCAAAAGCAGAACCTGTTTCATCTACTAAAACCGAAATGTATCTATCATTCTCAAGAGTTACGTTTTGTTTATATTGCATATACTCTACTCCAGTTCCAATTCCAAAAACGTTATTCAATTTATAAATATATCCTGCTTTTAAACTTCCTGAAAAAGCACCAGAATCTGTTATAAATGATGTTTTATCTTCAATTTTATTTGTACCAGCTTGAACGCTTACAAAAAAACTACCTTTTTGTGCAAAAATCATATTTGAAAAAATCAAAAATGTTGCAAATCCTATATTCTTAAATGTCTTATTCATATTTTTATTTTACTGCAATGTTAACTGATAGTACGTCTCCGTTTAATAATTGTAATTTTAAAGGAAAAACACCTTGTGTAGAAGGAACTTGAATTTGCATTTCGTTACCTGTTACATTTATTACATTTAATAACTCTCCTGTAATACTAAATAAATACAATTTAGCCCCTATTAATTCACCCGCAGATAAATTCATTTTAACTAATGTTAATTGCCCTATTGGATTTGGGTTTGGAATTACCTGTAATGATCTAATTTCATTATTAGGAACAATTTCTAAAGAACAACTTGTTACTTCAATACCAGAAATGGTCATTACTTTTGCAAAATAAACACCATTTAAATCTCCATTTTCTTTTAAAAATTGCTTGTTTTCTCCTACAATTAATTCATCATTTTTAAACCATTGGTAAGATACATATTCATTTGAAGAATTATCAAAAAAGATAACATCTCTCCAATGCTGACGAATTAAACCAACAATTGAAATTGTCACATCTACAGCAGTTCTTGTTGCGCTTTCACATCCACTTATTGTTTGAGAAACATAATAGGTTCTGGTTGCTAAATTTGTTGTAGAAACTAACGCTGTTCCTCCTGTTGAAGCAGAATACCAATTCATAGTTCCTGTTCCTGTGGCAACTAAATCTGCAACTGTACCAACATTACAAAAGGTCTGTGCTGAAGCTGTTGGTGCAGGTGTAACATTTAATGTCACACTTACCGAAGTTCTTGTAGCACTTTCACATCCATTTATTGTTTGTGAAACATAATAGGTTCCAGTTGCTAAATTTGTTGTTGATGCTAATGCTATTCCTCCTGTTGAAGTAGAATACCATTGTAAAGCTGTTCCCGTTGCAACTAAATCTGCAACTGTACCAAAATTACAAAAGGTCTGTGCTGAAGCTGTTGGTGCAGGTGTAACATTTAATGTCACACTTACCGAAGTTCTTGTAGCACTTTCACATCCATTTATTGTTTGTGAAACATAGTATGTTCCGGTTGCTAAATTTGTTGTAGAAACTAACGCTGTTCCTCCTGTTGAAGCAGCATACCATTTTAATCCTGAACCTGTGGCAACTAAATCTGCAACTGTACCAAAATTACAAAAGGTCTGTGCTGAAGCTGTTGGTACAGGTGTAACATTTAATGTCACACTTACCGAAGTTCTTGTAGCACTTTCACATCCATTTATTGTTTGTGAAACATAATAGGTTCCAGTTGCTAAATTTGTTGTAGAAACTAATGCTATTCCTCCTGTTGAAGCAGAATACCAATTCATAGTTCCTGTTCCTGTGGCAACTAAATCTGCAACTGTACCAAAATTACAAAAGGTCTGTGCTGAAGCTGTTGGTGCAGGTGTAACATTTAATGTCACACTTACAGCAGTTCTTGTTGCACTTTCACATGAATTTAAAGTTTGAGAAACATAGTATGTTCCAGTTGCTAAATTTGTTGTTGATGCTAATGCTATTCCTCCTGTTGAAGTAGAATACCATTGTAAAGCTGTTCCCGTTGCAACTAAATCTGCAACTGTACCAAAATTACAAAAGGTCTGTGCTGAAGCTGTTGGTGCAGGTGTAACATTTAATGTCACACTTACAGCAGTTCTTGTTGCACTTTCACATGAATTTAAAGTTTGAGAAACATAGTATGTTCCAGTTGCTAAATTTGTTGTTGATGCTAATGCTATTCCTCCTGTTGAAGTAGAATACCATTGTAAAGCTGTTCCCGTTGCAACTAAATCTGCAACTGTACCAAAATTACAAAAGGTCTGTGCT
Organism: Flavobacterium jejuense; assembly: GCF_006491595.2. Lineage (GTDB taxonomy): Bacteria > Bacteroidota > Bacteroidia > Flavobacteriales > Flavobacteriaceae > Flavobacterium > Flavobacterium jejuense. Next base: position 311 of record NZ_VEVQ02000027.1, on the reverse strand, counting down.
GAAGCTGTTGGTGCAGGTGTAACATTTAATGTCACACTTACCGAAGTTCTTGTAGCACTTTCACATCCATTTATTGTTTGTGAAACATAATAGGTTCCAGTTGCTAAATTTGTTGTTGATGCTAATGCTATTCCTCCTGTTGAAGTAGAATACCATTGTAAAGCTGTTCCCGTTGCAACTAAATCTGCAACTGTACCAAAATTACAAAAGGTCTGTGCTGAAGCTGTTGGTGCAGGTGTAACATTTAATGTCACACTTACCGAAGTTCTTGTAGCACTTTCACATCCATTTATTGTTTGTGAAACATAATA
>NZ_VEVQ02000026.1 GCF_006491595.2 Flavobacterium jejuense | reverse complement strand
AAAATTGTCCTTTAGTCAAAAAAGAAACCTCGCTTAAATCACTTTAAATGAGGTTACTTTTTTTATTTATTTAGAAAATTTAACTTTTTGGAGAGGTTGTGCAACAGCTACCGTTGTTATGTGCTTTTATAATTTTTTAACCGGTTTATCAGTCAGATTAATATCAAATTCTGACTTTTTAACTTTTCGCCGATTAATTGAAACTGCAACAATTTTCTGTTCCCAATATACTCCTTCATTAATTGTTCGCAATGAGACTCCTTTTGCTAGCTCTGCTATTTCATTAAAATTACCCTCTTTATAATCTTCATACCATTTTGGATTTATGGCTAAATCTTGAGCATAATTGAAAACACCACCAACTTCGAACGATTGTCCACCAAAATTTTCTCCTGTAACAACAGTTTTAGTTCTGATTGTGTTGCAAGGATGATTTAAAATAACAGTGTCATTCAGCTGTTTAAATTGTGTTTTGGATTCATTTACCGTAATGTCAATCCAATATATAGTATCAGAATCATAAGTTTTGAAATACGATTTTTTATCTTTTAATTTCAATACTCTTTTTTGGAGAAGTTTTCCATCTGGTGAAAAATATTCCTTTTTATAATTCCCGTGTTTGAATGTAAGAACCATCTTGGAACCAATAAGCTCTTTTATTCTATCAGCTTGGTATTTTTCTTCGTAAGGTTCATATTCGATTTTATAAATTATTTCACCCTCGAAATATTTCTTCCTTTTCGAGTCCAATTTGTGTCCAGCCGAGTAGAATATCAAAGCTGAAAATATGAGTATAAATATCTTATTCATTGCGTAGTTCTAATTGCACATAACGGTCTAGTGTATGAGCAGTAGCGGACTTTATGCATTTGCTTTTCGGTTAAGCACAAAGATAGTTATAAAGTATAAACTTTTGATTTATCACTTTAACCGCTATTGCTTATACACATTGTTGCCAATAGTGCTTAATTTTTATATTTACGATCCTAAAGTATAATCAAAGTTTGAGTATAATTAGTCAATTTCTACTGTTGGTTCTTGTTATCAATTGTTTTAAGAATAGCATAAACCAAAATCATTGCACTTTTAGAAGCCTCTAGTTGATTAAATGTGTTATACCATTTTCACTTTAAATTTACCCACAAAAACTTGGGCTTTTTCCTTTATTCTTCAAAATAAAATTTAACCGTAGCTATGGCTATGCTTGTATTTTCTTTTTTGACTAAAGAAAAAATAACTGCCTTTTTATTGAGTAATTTTAAAGCAAAACTGGTATTACTTTTGTAATGTTTGTAATATATAATAATCCGCTTTGTGATTATACTTTATGGAACAAAATGGAACAACTGACGATCACCTTATTACCTGCCTTTAAAACCTATTTAATAATACCCTCAAAACAGTGTCTATATTATTAACTAAATCACTCTTTTTTTGATTTACTATTATATCAGGCTGAAGTGCTGTATTTACTTGATTAGATAATCGAAATAATCTTTTAGAATAGGTTATTACCAATTTTGAATTTGGCAAGATAAAACTATCCATATCTTGATACCCATTTGGGTTTGAGCCTGTAGGCTGACCAATAACTTTTGCATTTAACAATTGCTTAAAGAGAGCTGCATTACTTGTTGCTGCAGAAAAGGTTTTATGACTTGTTAATACGAACACACCATTTTTCCAATCAATACTATCTGCAAGATTAAGTGCATACGCTAAGACTGTACCTACATATAAATCGCCTCCTCCATTTTCTCGCATATCAATAATTACCTGCTTCGTTTTATTTTCTTGAATATATGATATTAATTGTTCACCAAAAATTTGCATATCTTCAAAAGTTGGATAACTTTCAAAATTTATATATAATGCTTTTTTACCTGAAATTGAGGTAAACCATAAATCAGGGTTGACATTGTTAGGTTTTTCTATTTCAGGTACCGTTAAATGTATTTCTGAAATACCGGCTTCCTCCCACATTTCAGTAGTAATACCAGCTAACTCCAGAGTTATTAACTCATTATTTTGATTACGAAAACTAAATGTGGCTTTATTTGTTGCGTCAATCAAATTAAGATGAAAAAGTACTTCTGATATAGTTAAATAACTACCTGTTCTATCTTTTAAAGAATATTCATTTTCAACAAATTGAGCTATTTCTGATATTTTTTGAGTAACTGTATCAATCGAAATACCATTAATGGATTCTAATGTAGTTTTGAGAATTTTTTTGTTCTTATTCAATGTTTTTACAACATACCATTTGTTCTCAATCCATTCAATTTCAAATGGAAAACGGTGCGTTGACATATTTCTCAGGGATACAGAAGTATGACCATCATTAATACGCCTTGTTAAACGCATTAATTTTAAAATGATTTTAAAATCACTTAATGACTCAACATTATTATAAATCTTAAACCATTCTTCTAAAAAATCTTCTTTAGTAATCGAATGATATATATCTATATGTTTTTGTTCTAATGAAGTCTTATAAATTTTAAGATCCTCTTTCCAGTTTATTGCATTTGTTGTTTGAGCTAACATTATATTAAACATCGAAGCAATAACAATTAAAAAACAAATTATTGTTTTTCGAAATAAATCCATAACCTTATTTGTTTTCTATTATTTTTAATATTTCATAAACCAAAATCATTGCACTTTTAGAAGCTTCTAACTGATTTAATGTACCAGATATATATATATCTAGTTGTGGGCAATACCATAAAAAAGATGCTGTACTACCAGAATGACCAATAAGTTGCAAATCCCTTTCTGTTTCTGTTAACTTATCGATAGATACTTTTCTTATACCAAAACCGTATTCCATCCCTTTAGTTTCATTCACCCAGTTTTGCATTTCTAAACGAGTTTCTTTTGTTACAATTAGATCTTCATTAAACGCTTTTAAAAAACCTATTAAATCTTGGGTAGTTGAGACTAAACCGCCTCCGCCCCAATCGGCACTTAGGCTTTTAAGAGACGATAATTCATATTCACTTGCATAAAATTTAGCTATATCAAGTGAATTGTCTATCGCAGAAGATTTTAAATTGATGTAAGAACTATGCATTTTTAATGGTTGAAAAATATGTTGCTTAAAGAACTTATCTAAAGATAAACCACTTACGTTTTCAATAATCAAAGCTAAAAGTACATACTCTGTATCTGTATAATGATAGCCTTTACCGGGTACAAAGTGAGGTTTCATCTTCTGTTTAGTAAACTCAATCATTTCTTGGGCTGACCAAGATTTACTAGTGTCAATGAGTAATTGATTGATGATATTTGGACTTCCATCAATGGTTGTATCTGTAAAATAATCTGGTAAACCAGAAGTGTGTTGTAATAAATGAGCTATGGTGAGGTCGTTTGAATACTCTTTACCATTTAAAACGTGAAGATTACTCATTAGTGAATCTGTTAAATATTGAGCGATGTTGTCTTCAAAATTTAACTTTTTTTGATCTTTTAAAATACCAATAGATGTAGCTGTAAGCATTTTGGTAACACTAGCTGTGTAAAATGGACTAAGTATTGAAATAGAATCTTCTTTACTATCAGCTATCTGAATGTTAATGCCACGAGACTCAGAATGCACGTGTAGTACGCCACTTTTAATATTTTCCTTTTCTAATTCGTTTTTAAACAATTTCTCTACCTCCTTATTGATATGTTGCTGACCAAAAGAGGTAATTGAAATAAAAAGTAATAAAATTAGTATTAAATTGCTTTTCATAGCTATGTATTTATTGTTATTCCTAATTATTTATATTTGTAAAGTTAGTATTATAATTAAAACCAGCTAAATCCTAAACCTATATTAAAGGTTACTATGTCTCTTTGCGCATCTCCTTCTAAAAATGCTCTTCCCATCACCAATTTGGACTGTACATTGAATGAAAAGTTTTTCTTTTTGTAAAACTCATATCCTGTACTTGCCATAACTGCACATCCAAAATTCCAATCGTCATTAACGTTTTCTTTAATATCGTAAAGTGCAGGTGAATCTATAGCTAAACCAATACCTCCATGAATCCACAAACGATCTTTTACCCAATATTGTACAGAGGGAATAAAACCGCCAAAATGTCTATCGTTGTCTTGAAAATCGTAAATCATACCAGGCATAGATGCGGTTAATGCCAATTTATCATTAAGCATATAACCAAATTTTAATTCAGGAAAACTGATGGCTCCTTGTGCTTTATCAAAGGTTTGAAGTCCTTCGCTATCTTCAATACTTATAACGCCTCCTCCAAGACTAAACTCAAAGATAAAATCATCGCGTTTTGAGGTTGAATCGAATGTTGAATTGTTTTGTGCAAAGCTTAATGTTGACATTAGGATTAACGCCATAAATGTCATTTTTAATCGGATTTCTGTTTTAATTGTTTTCATAATTATTCGTTTTTTGATTGATTTAAATTTTTTAAAATTTTATACCTATATAAAGGTTGGGCTCAAAAAGGAAATAGTTTTTCCATCTATTATCTAATTGTTTAAATGCATCAGGTGTATTGGTGTCAAAAACCCAAAATTGAGAATGAACCTGAGGTTCGATAAAAAAGCGTTTATTCTTACCAAATGCAAAATGATAACCAAGATGAAACGAATTGTAAAGCTTAAAACCGTTTGCTATTTTTTTGTTGTCAAGATCTAAATAGGTTTTGTATTGTGGTAACACTTCTACTGAGGCAAATAAGCCTTTCCAAAGCATACGTTGATAGGATATTCCTATACCTGTTTCGCGTAAATAACCAGGATAAAATTCGGTTTCAGTATCTATTTTGTCTGTAAGTCCGTCCCACCACTGGATACCCATAGGCTGAAATAATCTCCAAGTGGCCAACTTAATTCCAACAATATTTTTAGCATCTAATTCTTTTTTTATGTGCAACTCAAAATGTTGGGTATTAATTCTTTCGCCACCTTTACCAATGTTACCTAAGATAATAGCAGGAAAGCTAACTCTGTATTTTAAATCCGTGTCACTGTGTTTTGATGGTTCTGTGTTGTTTTGTGCAAAAACATTTAGTGTAAAAAATGTTAAGCCGACGATGAATAGTTTTTTCATTTTAATAAGTATTTAGTAGTTCGTTTTTTGATTTATAATTTGATAATGCAAAGATGTAACAGAAATGAAGGTCTATCGTCCTGAATTATGATTTCAAACCTTTTTACTTATAGTTTTATTTAATTGTAATTTCCTTTAAGTAGAACTTTAAGAAGTAGCTTTTGCATACTATTGGATGCTTCCATTGGTATTTGATGACCTACATCTTTAAACCTATAAATTTCCTTTTCTTTAGCTTTTAGCCTCTTAAAGAATTTTTCGGATAACTTATAATTAGCTGTATAGTCTTTATCTCCATAAAAAATAATCGTTCTACATGGTATTAAAGGTTTATTTTTTAGTTGGTTTATCTTATAAAGTTGGCTATATAATAAACCCCATTTGGTGTACCATTGCTCAAAAAACGCTAAGTATTGGCTAAAGGCATTATCACTAATCGGTTGTCCTTGAAACTCAGATAGCCATTTGAATTGAATAGCCATATCCTTTGCATTATGAAATGGTATATTTATAGCTTTTAACTGCTTAATCGCTTCTTGGTTTTTAATTTTTCTGAAGTGTTTAATAAGGGTTTTATTCAGACTTTTTTGACTTGACAAAAGATTTATGATTGGACTTATGACCACCAATGTTGAAATCTTGTTAGGATGTGTTTCTGATAAATGAAAAGCTAACGAAGTACCCCAAGAATTTGCCACTAAAATAATTTGTTGACGATGAAACGTCTTTAAAATATAAGTGAGTAACTCTTCAGCATCTGATTGCATTAATGCTAATGTTGGACTTTTTTTTAAACCATTTTGCTTTAAGGTTTTCCCTGAACCTCTTTGATCCCAATGAATCACTAAAAAATCCTGTTCTAATGATGCTGTTATTTTTTCACTATGAGCAGATGCCGCTGCTCCAGGACCACCGTGTAAATACAATACTATTGGTTTGTCATGAACACCCTTAAGACTAATGTATTGGTCGATACCTCCAATCTTTACAAAGTAGGATGTGTCTATTTTTTGATGAACGTTTTCTATATTTTGCGCATTCATGTTATACATAAATACACTTAGAAATATTAATAAAGTAGATTTAATTGTCATTTTAATTATTTTTAATTTATTGGGGCAAAGGTGCTTTGAAAAGTAATTATTATCGTTTTAGATTATAATTCAGCACCTATTTAGTCTGTTTATTAAATTTTTATAAACGAAAAGAAAAGGCTTAACAGTTATAGTGTTAAGCCTTTAATTAGTTCTTAGGGTTTTATCTTAAAGCAATGCTTCGGGATGAGAAGTAAGTTTTTCTACGTTTTTAGTGATTTTTTCAATATCCCAATCCCACCATTTTAACTGTAATAGTTTTGAAATGGTAGCTTCAGAAAATCGCTTTCTAATTGGTTTAGCGGGATTACCACCAACAATGGTGTAAGGTTCTACGTCTTTTGTAACCACCGCTTTTGTTGCGATAATAGCACCATCTCCAATGTGAACACCAGGCATAATAGTAGCATCGTGACCAATCCATACATCATTACCAATGACCGTGTCGCCTTTGCTTGGATAGCTTTTGCCTTCCATAGCATGTTGCCAGACACCACCAAATATGGCAAATGGATAGGCCGTTGTGGCTTCAGTTAAATGATTACCACCATTCATAATAAATGTAGCGTCTGAAGCAATCATACAAAATTTACCAATAATGAGTTTGTCTCCTATAAAATCGAAATGGTATTTGACGTTCTTTTCAAAGTTAGACACATCTTCAAAATCATCGTAATAGGTAAAATCACCCACGATAATATTCGGATTCTTAATGATGTTTTTTAGAAAACAAAGCTTATCGTAATTTGCTAACGGAAAAACGGTATTTGGATCTGCTGGAATGTTCATATCTCGAGTGTATTAGCTTCTTCTCTAAAATAGTCTTTTAAATGATATTCTCCATACGTTGGTGCAATATTATCTTCTGCCATTAAGGTTAGAAAAAACTCAATAGGACCATAGGTTTTAACAGAGGTAAATGTTCTTAAACTCCAAATGGTGAATCGTCTTAAACTATCTGGTAAGTGACTGATTTTTATGGGTTTGCTCAATGCATTTAAAGCTAATTCACTAATTTCATTAAGACTTAACAAATCTGGACCTCCTATGGTTAATTCTTTATTGGTTTCCTCTACATTGTCCACAATAAATGTTGCCAAATCTTTACCGTGAATTGGATTAAATTTTTGATGACCCGATCCAAACAAATAGACCCAACCCGATTTAGCCATTTGCAAAAAATCATTCATATCTGAGAAAAAACCATTCGGTCGCACAATGGTATAGTTTAAACCTGAAGCTTTTAAGGCATCGACAAATTTTTCTTTGGCTTCAAAAATTTTCAGATGTCGGTATTTGTCTCCGTTGATTGCCGATACATAAACAAAATGTTTTACACCTGCTTTTTTAGCTTCTTCAAGTAAATTCATATTCGCTTGATAATCAACATCCATATAGGTTAAACCGTCCTTTTGTCTGGTGATGCCTACGGTAGAAATTACGGTATGAATACCTTTACAGATATCTTTTAAGGTTTCTGGCTTTGTAACCTCTGCTTGTTTAAGCTCTAAAAAATTTTCATTATCATTTTTTAGTTTTTTTGGATTTCGAACAATGGCAAGAACTTGATTTTGATTTTCAATTAATTCGTTTAACAGATAACCTCCCAAATAGCCGGTAGCACCTGCCAATAAAATGTTGGTATGTTTCATTTTAAATAAGAATTTTAAACTTTGTTCATCATTTTTCATTCATTAGTTCAATAGCTCTCAATACTGCTTTGTCTCTTTTGTTATTTACTTCATCTACAATTTGTTGAAATTGTCCAGAAATAGAATTAGATGTATAAAGTAGTACATCTGGTTTTATACCTTTTACTTCGTAATTGTTTCCTAGATGATCTAAATATATTTCATTAGATAAGCTAAATTCCCATCCGTTAGGGAGCTTTCTATTTAAAGTATCGGAAAAAATTCCTTCGGTAAATCCACCTATTTTTGTGAAGTTGTCTAAACATAATGAACCCAGCACCAAAATTTCTGTTGCACTAGCAGATGCTTTTGAGGTTAGCAGGTAAACCGGTTTTATATAAGCATCAGTTGAACCTTGAATCCATATCGGTACTGGTTTTGAATAACCATCATTATATTTCGCCATTTTAACACCTATCTGTTTTTTTTCTTCATTGAAGTTGCTTAAAATCTTTAAACTGACTTCGTCATTTCCACCACCATTAAATCGTACATCTAAGATTAGAGCTTTTGTGTTTTTTAAATCTTTCATCACTTCACCTATTATGCTTTCTACCCCTTCTCTTTCATCTGTAGCTATTTCAGTATCCGACTTTTTTGAAGTTTTAGAGGAATATTTACTCCAAAAAGTATTAAAATCGTTGGTGTTGGATATTCCGTAGTCTGCAAAACCTAACATTTGGTTTATTTGTATATAACCTATGTTGCTTTTTAAAATACCCCATCGAATAATCCCATTTCGTTTTGTTTTGATGGTGTCTAATAAATTTTCAGATACTTTTTTTGCTAAATCCCATTCATTGATTTCTTTTATAGAAGACGTATTTTGAGTTCTTTTTTTTAGCAATAGTTTTAATGCATTTTTCTCAATACGTTTAGGAACAGATATTCCTAAATGCCCATCATTAAACTCATTCATCATTTCATAAATGATTAAAAACAATTCATGCTCTGTCGTTCTATGAGTTACCCTAGAACGATACTTATGATACATCTTTTGCCAGTTTATGTTGCGTGTATCATAAAAAGCATAATGCTCATTAAAAGTTTCTGCTAAAACCTCAAAATTATAAATTGGATCCTTTTCTTTATTCTTTGTCTTTTCACATATTTTTATATCTGTTTTTACAAAGTAATAGTCATTAATTCCTATTTTTATTAGTAAGGTATCTTTAGTCAATGAAATATTTTCCACTAAATCGGAAAGATTTCCCTTTGAATTTATTACGCAGGATATGCTAGTATAATCCTTTAGAATATAATTCTGATTTTTAATAGTTAGCATCCTTCCATATCCCATAGATTTCCAATTACCATTAAATGTTTGTCCATAAAAGGAAAAAGAAATAAAAACACAACAAATAATTAATAAATGTTTCATTTGATTTTGAATTAATTATGTTAATTTCCTTTTAAAGATATAGCGTGTTATAAAAATACCGCTGTTGTCTTTTTCGCCTGCATCACTTTCAACAGCACTTGTTACAAAGACTAAATCCCAACCTTCAGAAATCATAGCCGTTAATTTCGAAGATATTAAAGTATCATTTGCGGCTATGTTTTGAAATCGTATACCTCCTAAATTAAAGAAGTTTAACAATTTTGTTTCTTCAAAATTTTTAACTCTAATATCTTTTCTTTTCGATTTATTTCGGGTTTTGTCTTCTTCTGTTTGACTAGAAGTATATGATTTATAATCTCTATCTTCATTTGATGAAACGATACGTGATCTTCCTAAACCACTTGAAACAATAGACTCAACACTCGTTATAACTCTTACTTCGTATTTTGCTTTATCATTTTCTTGGGCAAAAACACTTCCAGAAAACATTGAGAATAAAACAATTACTAATACTATATTTTTCATATTTATTATTTTAATCTTCATCTCTGTTGTATTAATTAAATTCGTTTATTAGTAACTGCTCTATTATGAAATTGCGTTGCGTTCCTGTATCGTCTTGTTGATTGCTTAATAGTACAATAGTGGCATCGTACTCTGGTATAAAACCAATCATACTCCAATACCCATTAATATCTCCACCGTGCCAATACATGGTGGTATTTCCCTCTTGTGTGGTAAACCAACCCAAGCCATAATCGGTATAACCACTTGGTACGTTTTGAGTAAATATTTCGGCTTTTTCAGCCTCTGAAAACCAACTGTTTTTTACTGCATTTACCCAAGTTTCCATATCTTTTGGGGTACTACTAAAATCGCCTGCACCAAAAGCGATTGTCATTGGGTATGTGCTATTTGGAATGCCATTTAAATAGCCCTGAGCGTGTGTATTTTCATCTACTATATTGGTACCTTTATAAGTAGCCGTCATTTGTAAATGCGTAAGTATTTTTTGTTGAATATAGTCGTGGTAAGACATTTGAGATACTTCTTGAATTAATAAAGCAGCAATAAGAAAGTTTGAGTTGCTATATTGTTTACTTGAACCTGGTGAAAAATCGAGACCATTTTCAGAAATCAATTCTTTAATTACTTCGTATATATCTTCTTCATCCAAAGTTTCTCCTTGTTCGTATGCCTCCTCTACTATAAGTTGATAATTTGGAATACCCGATTGATGCGATAATAATTGTGAAATACTAATTTGACTACCGTTTGGAAATTCAGGGTCAAATTCATCTAAAGTTTGATTAAAACTATTGATTAAGCCATCACGTTTTAATTGGACAATGCCTGCTGCGGTTAATGTTTTGCTCACTGACCCGATGCGATAATCGAGATTGTAATCTTGTGCCAAAGCTGTGGTTTGGTTTGCTAGTCCAAATCCTTGTCTCACTAAATCGTTTCCGTTTTTGGTTACAATGACGTACCCTTGAAAATCAATTTCAGTTAGTAAATTTTCAATCGTTGTGTAATTGTTTGGTTGTGCGTTGTTGTCATCATCTTTTGAACAAGATGTAAAAAGTATTATGGTAGTTACCATAAATGCTACTAAAGTTTTGTGTAAAGTTGTCATAACTGTTCGTTTTTTGATTATTAATTAAATGATGATGCAAAGATTCATCAGATAACTAAAGCAATCGTTCTGAATTATAATATGAAACGAACTGAATAAGATTTGCTACGAATTGGCTTTTAACCAAGCCTTAGGGGTAATGCCCTCTGTTTTTTTGAAGTACGTATTAAAGACACTTTTTGAATTAAAGCCGCTATCATAAGCCAATCCAAGAATGGTGAGGTGTGAGTTTTTAGGATCTAAGGCTATGGTTTTAAAATGATTTAAACGATACGAATTGACAAAGTCATTGAAATTAACGTCAAATGCTTGGTTAACTAAATAAGACATTTTATTTGTATTTAACCCTAAAACATCTGCTACAAATTTTAATGTTAATTGTGGATTTAAATATGGTTCGTCTTCCTTAAAATAACAAAGTAATTTTTCCTTTAAACTATCAATTTGTTGTTTGTCTAAAAGAATTGAAGGTGATTCTTCTTTCGCTATTTGAAGGGGTATAAGGTCTTGTAAAACTAAATTTGATTGATGCAGCTCAGAAAAGCCATTGAAATTTTGCAAGGGTTTAAAAAAAGGTTCTTGTCTAAAGTTGATGACTTGACCTCGTCTTAGACTTATCATTTCTTTTAAGCGAGAAAAACCAAGTTCTTTATGGTTTGAATTACATAAAATAAATATATCATAAGGAACTAACATTGTTAATTTATTGTCTCCTTTAGACCATTTTGAAATATCATCATTTATTATTTCCGAATCCTTTTTATTAATGAGGTTAAACAATAGGTTTTTTTCTTCAATTAATGAGGTATTCTGAATAAACGAGTTAAACTGCTCAGTGTCATTCAACCATATTAAACAGAAACATTTTAAGTGATGTGATAATTCTAGCTGAGGGTTCAACGTTAACGCATAGTCTATTGCTTTTAGTGCTTTATCAAATTGACGTTGATAGTAGTATATATGAGCTAAGGTATAATGATTGTTAGCCGAAAGCGGATCTACCTCTAATAATTTGTCGGCATATTGTAAAGCTATATCAAAAAAACCGAGCGCAATACATAATTCTGCCATCGCTTCTAAACCATCTATGTGGTTTGGGTTTACCTCTAAGACTTTGTTTATATGCAAATAAGCATTTTTAAAATCCCATTCTTCCCAGAAAAATTTACCCACAAAAGACAATGGATATTCTGGTAAAGAGGTATCTATTTCCTTAGCAATTAGTAAATTACTTATTGCTAAATCCATCGCTTCTTGGTAGGGCATATAGCCCCACATTGCCAATAAGCCATAGCATTGTAAATTGGCGTAGTATGCTTTTGCATAATTCTTATCGAGCGCAATGGCTTGGTTGTAAAATGTAATAGCCTCTTTTATGCTTTCGGGTGTCCATTTTAATTGTAATGAACGTCCTTTTAAAAACAATTGGTAAGCCTCAATATTATTTGTGGGTTGCTTTATTAAATGGTCTTGCACTTCAAAATGCCCAAAATTGTTTCTGACCTCGTTTGCTATAGCTAAACTAATTTCGTCTTCTAATTCAAAAATGTTAATCAGATCTCTATCATATTTTTTGGACCAATAATTTATACCATCACTTACATCTATTAATTGCGCTGTTATTCTAACTTTATCTTGTGCTTTTTTTATACTCCCTTCAAGAATTGTGCTTACGTTTAATTGTTTACCAATTTCCCTAATATCAATGTCCTTACCTTTAAAGGCAAAAGATGAGGTTCTTGCGATAACTTTTAGTTGGTCAACTTTTGTAAGTGCATTTATAATCTCTTCAGTAATTCCATCGCAAAAATAGTCGTTATCAATATCACTGCTCATATTGACGAAAGGAAGGACTGCTATGGACTTTTGATAATTCAAATTTTACAGAATTTAGTAGAATATATTACTTGTTGTTGTTTACACTTACTTACTCTCGCATTATTGGCAACGGTTTTGTATAAGATTAGTTGCGTGGTTTAAGCACTAAAGTTAGCAAATAAATCACAAATAGAAAATCCGCGAGGACTTTCGTAAACAGACTAGAACTAGCAATTAATTTTATACGTTGTTGTGCACAGTATTTTTCTTTTTTAAATTCAGTAAACCACCAAGTATAACAGACGACATACCAATTAAGTATGCTATGTAAAATGGCTCGTTAAAAAAGATTATTAAAAAAATTGATGATAAAACAGGTGTTAAAAAAACAAATGGAGCAACAAAAGACGCTTCTCCAATTTTAAGAGCTTTAATCCAAAATATATATGAAAGACCATTTACTAAAAAGCCATTTATTAGAATTGGTATAACTGTATTTAAATTAGGTATTTTAAATTCAGAATAAAAGTTCATTGATATAAAAGAAGCGAAACTAGCTGTTAAAAAGTAAATTGTTAATAATAGCATATCATCCATTTTTATTTTTTTACTTAACACAGAAAACAATGCAAAAACAAATGCTCCTGTAAACACTATTATGTCGATATTTATATTTTCAAATTTTAATTGTTCAAAATTTCCTTTTGTAAGAACTAAGAAAACACCTATAAATCCCAATAGAATAGATGTTGTTTTAGATAATGTTAGTTTTTCTTTTAATAGAATGAGGGATAGTATAACAATTAAAATTGGCCAAGAATATTGGACAATTAATACCTCCATTCCTGGTGCATTAGCATAGCCAAAATATAATAATACATAATATAAATAGGTGCCTAAAAAACCTAAACAAATAGCTTGGAACCATTTGATTTTTGAAATATCACGTAGTTTTTGAAGTTTTTTTTTAAAAAGGGCAATACCTAAAAAAAACATTAAAGAAGATAGGCTTGACCAAAAAAGAAATTGATGGTTATCTAATCCATTTTGTCCTAATTTAGATACTACAGGAATCAATGCCCATAGAAATACGCAGGCTATAATATAGATGATAGATTTATTCATAGAAGTTTACTTTACATTTATTAGAATGCACAAACTTCTATTTTCTCGTTATTATCTAATAGGACTATTTGGGATTAGTATGGTATTATTTGGAATTCAAATTTAATTTAGAAAATTTTCTATACGTTATAGGTGTTTTTTCAAAGTGTTTTTTAAACGCTTTTATAAAATAAGAGCTTTCAGAGTAACCGAGTTCTCCGACAATTTCTTTAACACTCAAGTCACTGTAACGTAACATTCTTGCAGCTTCATTTAAAATGTAGGTTTCTAGAAATTTTGCTGATGTTAGCCCTGTATTTTTTTTGAGTATTTGATTCAATTTTTTTTGAGAAGTAGCTAATTGTCTAATATAGTAAGCCATTTGTTTTTGTTCTTTGTATTGTGTTCTTACCAATTGCACAAATTGTTCTAATATTTTTACATCACTATCTAAATCGTCTATTTCTGTAAAGTTTTTAAATCCCTTTATTTTAGTGAGTAGTATATGTAAATAATCCTGTAAGATAGTAACAGTATTATTTTGGTTCTTATTAAAATAATGATTTAAAAGATTGAATTCATTATTAAGTATTTTAATTTCTTCACTCGGTATTTTGATATAGGCTTGATCAATGTTGTGAAACAGTAGAGTAGATTTATTCTGAAAACGGTCTAAAAAACTATCGCAAAAACTAACAACATAACCTTGAACATCTTTATTATATGTTATTTTGTGTAAGTAATAAGGTGCTAAAAGAAAAATAGTTCCGCTTGTAAAAGTGTACTTTCTATTCTCTATTATATGAACTCCAGAACCGTTTTCAATCCAGACAATCTGATAAAAAATATGTCGATGTAATGATGTTCCATCATTATTTAAGGTTTGGTATCTACCATCAATAATTTTGTCTACTACAATTTTTTTATCATACTTCTTAAGTAATTTTTCAAACTCTTTTTTTATCACTTAATGGTGGTTTTTATATTGTGCACAACGTGTTTGTATATGGTGCGTTGCGTGGTTAAGCAACTAATTTAGCAAATAAAAACCGAATAGAAAATCCGCGAGGATTTTCGTAAGTAAGCCAGCACTAGCAATGCATT
>NZ_VEVQ02000025.1 GCF_006491595.2 Flavobacterium jejuense | reverse complement strand
GTTAAAAGGCTTTTATTTTTTTCTGCAACAAAAATAGAACCAAGTTCTTTTAGATTTATATTTTTTTCAACTTTAACTATATTTATATAAAAACTGTAGTTTGTGTTAAAGAAACTCCTTGTCATTTTGTAATAACAAGGAGTAAGAAACACAAATTAAAAAGACTTAGAGCACCTCAAGAATACTAAGCATATTATACATCTCATTCTTCAAAGAATACTGCACACCATTCAACTCCTGATAAAAAGAAACCTGCAACAAAAACAATTGCACACCACTTCCAGTAGGCACACTACTAGGTGTCAAAACACTAGAGTTAGCAGTATAATTAATCGGCAAGTTTACCACTGGGCTATACGCAATTCCAGAATCTTCCGTCTCAAAATCAAGATGCAAAACCATGCTTTGCATACTAAAATGGGTTGCACCTTGAGGAAACTGCAACTGCTCAGCAGGTACAAAATCCGTAAAAGAAACAGCACCCGTTGTAGTGTCTAGTGCAAAAGGAGTAAACAGTACACTTTGTAACGGAGCATTAAAATTAAAGTCAAAGCCCTTTAAAGTTTGCTTCCCTTGTGCAGTAGCAAGACCAATACCTACTTTGCGTTGCCCTCTCAAAGAAGTAATGTCCAAGTTCTTAATCCTAGACATTAACTGCAACATACGGCTAGACAACTTACTGTCTTTTGCCTTAAATACAATAGAACCCAAAGCTGTGCGAAGTAGTTTTCCAGCAGCAGCGCTATGACTAAATTCTGCTCCATTCTCTCGGGTTCTAATAAAATTAGGATCAGTTAGAATACGTTCCCTAGAAACACCACCTTTTCTTCTAACATAATTTTCCCCATCTTTCTTGTAGAAGGTTAAGTCCTCAACCGTACCTTCAATTTTTAAAAGTCCTTTAACTTTTGCCATTTTAAATATTTATTTATTGTTATAGGACAAAAGTAATAATTATTAGAAAATAATCAAACAAAAAAGAAGAAAAAAATCTAATATTTTTTAAAATAAAAGACAACTTCTTGTAAATCAACAAATAAAAATGTGTCCTTCACTAACAAAGAATCGTTACTCCCAGTTCTCTTCTAGCTAAAGCCTTATCAAAGGTTAATCAAAGGTTAGTATAGTGGGAACAAATAGCAAGAAAGCAGAAAATAATCTTATAATAAAAATAAATTGCACCTTAACTCAACATATATTACAACAACCAATAGTCTATCAATCTGTAACAATTAATCACCAACAATCAATCTAAAAGTCTAACAATCTCATAATCTAACAATCAAAGGATAGCATAAGGGAAACAAAATATTTTAGCATTTTATTCAAACCATTTATTTAAATTTGGCAATCAGAACAAAAAAAGTTATAAGTACCTTACATACACAAACAAAGACAAAGACAATGGAAAAAATGCAAGAAAAACTACAAGCTCATTTGCCTCTTTTAAAAGAAGCAACGAAACTATCTGCTACATCAACTTATAAAGTGGTAAAAACAATAATTGTTTTTGGTCTGTTCAGCTTAATTTTTTTAATCATTGGCTTGATTTATTTATTCAAAGGAGAACTAGTGACGTTTAGGGTGGTTCTAGTGATTCTAATCCTAGTATTAGGAATAGGTGCAACATGCTTTGCAGCAACAAAAAAATACCAACAAGTACTCATTGAAGCAGGAAAAATATACTTCGATAAATTAGACGTCTTTAAAACAAAATTAGCAGAAAACTTAATTGATAAATTAGAAAGCGGAGCCAATACAAAAGTAGGAACTAGAGTAAATCAAATTGTAAATGTTCCACAAATTATAAATAACTCCTATGAAAAAGTGCCAAAGATAATAACAAAAGCAATTACCTATTTAATTGCAAAAGTACCTTTAATAGAATACATAGATAGTATTAATAAAGAATTTATTTCCCAAGGTAAAGAAGAAAAAGTAAACTATTTAGTAGCTAAAACAAATAATTTTTTTAACGAAAACATTTTTTCAGTAAACAATACTAAAACCATACGTATTGTGTTTTGGGTAATGACATTTATACAAATCATGCTAATTTATTTTTTAAACGAATAACTATCAACTTTTAATTCCTCTACTCATGACAACACATACAATCACCACAACTTGGAAAGGAAAAATGCAATTTGAATCCACTAATCCTAGTGGAGAAACCTTCTTAATCAACGCTACACCAGAACACGGTGGAGAAGGAGCAGGGCTGAGACCAAAAGCACTGATGCTTTCCGCTTTAGCAGGTTGCTCGGGTTTAGATGTAGCTTCTTTAATTGAGAAAATGAAACTAGAGGTAGCAGATTTTAAAATTGAAACTATTGGGAATCTAACAGAAGAACATCCAAAAGTATATCACAGTGTTATACTAGAATATCATTTTTATGGTGCTAATTTAAATGAAGTTAAGTTACGAAGAGCAGTCGATTTATCCGTGGAAAAATACTGTGGAGTTATGGAAATGTTTAGGAAATTTGCAAACATCGAAGTGAAGATTTTATTTCATAAAATAGAATGACAATTTTAGCACTTATAAATAAAGTAAAACAATCAGAAAGTATTGTTTTTTCTGAGGTAATCGAAACTATTGATGCTAATTATACTTTTGTACCAACTTATTTCAAAAATGGTGAAGTTGTAAATGAAGCAAACGAGAATAATGGTTCTTGCAAAGTGTTTTCATTTGCAAAAATGCATAATTTAAATGCAAAAGAGACTGTTTTTCTTTTTGGAGAACATTATCAAAAAGTAGTAGAAACTCCAAATGAAAAGGATCATCAAAACATAAGAAACTTTCTTAAATTTGGTTGGGAAGGAGTCGTTTTTGAAAAGGAAGCGCTTTTGTAATAAGTTATAAGTGTTGTATTTTTCAATAAAAAGTAAGATTAAAATTTTTTACTAGAATCGTTTTCTTACTTTCCAATAATACAATAATACAATATCCGAAAGCTTTCGGGTTGAAATTGTAGTTATTCAAGTACTTTGATTATTTGGCTACAGGCTATATTATAAATAAATAGCACATCAATAATAGTATTATTTTTTGTAACATATACTCTTTCTTTAGTAATAATTTTATTTACAATTTTTGGAGTATTATTTAAACTAATTTCTGAAAAATCAGAATGTATTAATTCATTAGATTGTATATAATAATCATCAATGTTAATTGATTCTATTTGTCCATTAAAATGTAATTTATAAATTTTTAAATCATCTTGATATAAAGTGCCAAAATTATTATCTAAACAGATAAAATTAGTTCGATTACTCACCTCATTGTTTCGTTCAGATAGATAATTTAATAAACTTCTATCAACATATTGATCAATTAAGATTAAATCATATATAGTTCCTTTCTTTTTTAAAAAGCGCATGAGGTGTTCATGATTTTTGCTTTTCCTTTTTACTTTCTTTAAATTTATTTTATATTCTCTCTCAAAAGGAATAAAAATGAAATTTTTATACTCAAAATTAAAGTTTAAACTATCAACGTAACTTAGCTTACTACTTTGAATCAAAAAAGTAGTATTAAAAAAGTTTTTATTTTGACAATAGCCAATACTTGTGAAAGTAAAAAACAAAAAACCAATTATTTTCATTGGATGCAACCACATTTTTTTATCGTTAAACTAGTTAATACTGAAAACTAAGAACAGACAACCGAAAACAGACAACAAAATCATTCCACTTCCAAATCCACAAAAGAAAAACTATTGCCACTAAACAAACCTTTGTCAGATAATTTCAAATCAGGAATTACTAGTAAAGCCATGAAAGAAAGTGTCATAAATGGAGCGTGTAAAGTGCTTCCGTATTCTTTCGCTTTAGCATCTATTACTTCGTATAATTTTCCAGTTTCCCAGCCATCTTTTGCACTCATAATTCCAGCAACAGGTAAAGATAAAACATGTTTCTCAGTACCATTTACAGCACAAACACCACCTTTGTTTTCAATAAGAACATTCACCGCATTGCAAATTGCTTCATCAGAAGTTCCAACCACCACTATGTTATGACAATCATGTGCTACCGAACTAGCAATTGCTCCTTTTTTCAAACCAAAATTCTTGATAAAAGCAATCGCTGGTTTGGTGTTTTTATAACGATTCACAACAGCCATTTTTAAAATGTCATTTTGGACATCAGAAACTAATTTTCCATCATTAATTAATGATTTATGATGAATTTCATTAGTAATCAATTGACCTTCTAAAGCTTCAATCACTCTTATTTTTTTAGCTGCACTTTCTACCTCAAAATCGGCAATAGACTTATTGGTAATATTAAAATTATTCGGAGTTTCAAAAGTAATGTGTTTTACATGGGATTGACCATTTTCGGCTACTAATTCACCATTTATATACGTTTGGGTAACCTTAAAATCAGTAAGGTTTTCTACAACTATAAAATCAGCAGCATCGTTTTCTTTTAGCAAACCTACATTCATATTGTAATGATGCACTGGGTTTACACAAGCCACTTGTAACACTTTGAACAAATCCATTCCTTTCGCAATCGCTCTTGCGCATAAAGCATTAATGTGACTAATAACCAAATCATCAGGATGCTTGTCATCCGAACAAAACATAATATTCTCATAATTATCAGGTAATAAATCAATTAAAGCTTCAAAGTTTTTAGCTGCACTTCCTTCTCGAATAATTACTTTCATGCCAAGAGCTAATTTTTCTTTCGCTTCTTCGTAAGTAAAACATTCATGATCGGTAGTTATGCCTGCTCCAATATATTTTTGTAGCGGTTCGCTTCTTAAACCAGGAGCATGACCATCAACAGGTTTTTTAAAATGTTTCGCCCATTCTATTTTTTTCAAAACTTCTGCATCATCAAATAAAACACCTGGGTAGTTCATCATTTCTGCTAAGTAATGAATATCTGGAGAAGCTAACAATTCTTTAATTCCTTCCGAATCAATTATGGCTCCAGCTGTTTCGAATGTTGTAGCAGGAACGCAAGAAGGTGCTCCAAAATGAAATTTCAAAGGTACTTGCTTACTATTCTCAATCATATAGTAAACTCCATCTTTCCCTAAAACATTAGCAATTTCATGAGGGTCAGAAATCGTTGCGACCGTTCCATGTAAAACAGCAATTTTGGCAAATTCAGAAGGTACTAACATCGAACTTTCAATATGAATATGTGCATCTATAAAACCAGGTAAAATATAAGGTTTTACATCATGTTCTTTTTCTATTATCGATTTTATCTTTCCGTTTTCAACCGTAATTTCTCCTGAATAAATACGTTTGTTTTGAATATCTACAATTTGTCCTTGAATTTGCATGCCTTTATTTTAAAGTAATAGTGTCAAAAATAGCCAAATTTTATTTGGTACTAAAATAAGCTTACATCAATTTTAATACTAAATTTGTATTTCAATTATATAAGCCGAAAAGTGAATTCTAATTTCAGAATTCTAACTTCTAAATTTTTAAACTATGCGTTGGAATTTAAAAACAAAGCCAGAAAAACAAAAAGTACAAGCCTTACAAAATGCCCTTCAAGTAGATGAAATAATTGCTGCTTTATTAGTTCAAAGAGGTATTGAAACTTTTGAACAAGCCAAATCTTTTTTTCGTCCCACTTTACAAGATATTCACGATCCCTATTTGATGAAAGATATGGATAAAGCCGTGAATCGGATTGAAAAAGCCATTTCGAATAACGAAAATATTCTTGTTTTTGGAGATTATGATGTGGATGGAACAACTGCAGTTTCATTGGTCTCAAGTTACTTAAAAACATTTTATTCCAATGTAGCCACTTATATACCAGACCGTTATTTAGAAGGATATGGAGTCTCTTTCAAAGGTATTGATTTTGCAGAAGACAACGGATTTTCATTAATCATTGCTTTGGATTGTGGAATTAAATCTATTGATCATGTGGTTTATGCCAAAGAAAAAAATATCGATTTCATTATTTGCGATCACCACAGACCTGGAGATAATTTACCTGAAGCAATTGCGGTTCTAGACCCAAAAAGGAATGATTGTATTTATCCTTATGATGAGTTATGTGGTTGTGGAGTTGGTTTTAAATTAATTCAGGCTTTGGGTCAAAATAGAAATCAAACGGTTGAAGATTTAGTACCTTATTTAGACTTGGTTGCTACGGCCATTGCTGCAGATATAGTTCCTATGACAGGAGAAAATCGAGTGTTGGCAAAATTTGGATTAGAAGTAATTAATTCCAATCCGAGACCAGGTATAAAGGCCTTGGTACAAAATATAAAAAAGAAAGTATTAACCATAACCGATGTTGTTTTTATTGTGGCTCCAAGGATTAATGCTGCAGGTCGAATAAAACACGGTGATTATGCAGTGCAATTATTAACCGAATTCAATTTAGAACAAGCAGAATCCTTTGCTAAAGAAATTGAAGAAAACAATACAGAGCGAAGAGGTTTAGATAAACAAATTACAAAAGAGGCTTTGCTACAAATTGAAGAAAACGAGGAAGAATCTCGATTTACAACTGTAGTTTATGATGAA
Source organism: Flavobacterium jejuense (assembly GCF_006491595.2). Taxonomy (GTDB): domain Bacteria; phylum Bacteroidota; class Bacteroidia; order Flavobacteriales; family Flavobacteriaceae; genus Flavobacterium; species Flavobacterium jejuense. The sequence goes on along the minus strand of NZ_VEVQ02000025.1, from coordinate 8,503 downwards.
AATTGGCACAAAGGAGTGATTGGTATCGTAGCTTCTCGATTAACAGAAACTTATTACAGACCAACCTTAGTTTTTACCAAAAGCGGAGAGAAATTAGCAGCTTCAGCCCGTTCTGTTCAGGATTTCGATGTATATAATGCTTTGGAAGCTTGTTCAGAACATTTGGAGCAATTTGGAGGACACATGTATGCGGCTGGAATGACCTTGAAAGAAGAAAATTACACAACATTCAAAAATGCTTTTGAAAAAGTAGTACAAGAAACCATTCCTCCAGATTTATTAATTCCTGAGATTAGTATTGATGCCGAGATTAATTTTTCGGATATTAATCCAAAGTTGGTGCGCATTTTAAAAGAATTTGAACCTTTTGGACCACAAAATATGCATCCTGTATTCATGACTAAAAATGTTATTGATACAGGTTATGCTAAAACTTTAGGAAGTGAAGGAGAGCATTTGAAATTATTTGTGAAACAAAATGACAGCGAAGGCATTGGAGCTATTGGTTTTGGTCAAGGAAAACATTTACCTTTGGTTCAAAATAAAAATCCGTTTCAAATGGCTTATGTTTTGGATGAAAATGAATGGAATAATCAAGTGAGTTTGCAATTAAATGTTAGAGCAATAAAAGAGAATAATGGCTAAAAAAGATCCATACGCAGCATTACGTTTTAAAGAGTTTCGTTTTTTCTTATTCATGCGTTTTGCAATGGTTTTTGCATGGGCAATGCAATTTGTAATTATCGAATGGGAAGTATATAGTATTACAAAAGACCCTTTGTCGCTAGGTTTTATAGGTTTAATGGAAATTATTCCAGCAGTTTGTATGGCTTTATTTGCGGGTCACATTGTGGATCAAAACGAAAAGAAGTCTTTATTAGTTAAATGTCTTTTAGGCTTTTCTGTAATTAGTTTAGGGTTGTTTTTAATAACCGTGCCTAGTATACAAGAGTCACTTTCACTTTCTAATGTATTGCTGATTGTTTATATTCTCGTGTTCCTTGGAGGTTTTGTTCGCGCTTTTATTGGGCCAACTGTTTTTTCTTTATTGTCTTTAATTGTTCCCAAGAAATATTATCCTAATGCAGCAACTTGGAGTAGTTCTACATGGCAGATGGGTTCTGTGTTTGGTCCAGCTGTTGCAGGAATTTCAATTGGACTCATGGGAGTGCATTGGTCAATGTGCTTGGTTTTTGGGTTCACAATTTTGGCTTTAATGGGTTTAAGTCAGATTGAAAGAAAACCAATTCTCAATCCAAAAATTGGAGAACCTATTTTTCAGAGTTTGAAAGAAGGAGTGCGTTTTGTGTTTAAAAATCAAACCATTTTAGGAGCAATTTCGTTAGATATGTTTGCTGTTTTGTTTGGTGGAGCTGTTGCCTTACTTCCTATTTTTGCCCAAGATATTTTAAAAGTAGGTTCAGAAGGATTTGGAATTTTAAGAGCAGCACCTGCTGTTGGCTCAATTCTAACCATGTTATTAGCTGCATATTTTTCTCTTAATAAAAATGCGGGTAAAAAATTATTGATAGCTATTTTTATTTTTGGAGGAAGTATCATTCTTTTTGGATTATCTGAAATTTTTTGGATTTCAGTTTTAGCCTTATTTTTGAGTGGAGTGGCGGATGGTGTTTCCGTAGTGATTCGAAATACCATTTTACAATTACACACACCAGATCATATGAGAGGAAGAGTTTCTTCTGTAAATTCCATATTTGTTGGTTCCTCCAATGAATTAGGTGCTTTCGAAAGTGGTGTTACTGCTAAATTAATGGGAGCAGTAAAAGCTGTTATTTTTGGTGGTTGTATGACTATTGGAACTGTTTTAGTAACCGCTTATGTCTCTCCAAAATTTAGAAATTTAGATTTAGAAAAAGAAGTGGAAGATTTAGAAAAAGAAGATTAATTTTTGTATTCTTTTAATACGAATGTTTCTCCGTCAAAAACACCATAGGTAAAATATCCAATCCAATCTCCTAAATTTACATATTTTGAAGTTTTAGATACATCAATAATCATCGGTAAATGACGATGACCAAAAATAAAATAATCATAATTTTTAGTTTCCAATTTACGTTTGGCATATTGTACCAGCCACTCATTTTCTTCTCCTAAAAACTTAACATCTTCTGTTCCAGAGATCAATTTGTTTTTAACAGATAGATATTGTGCTAGCTTTACTCCAATATCAGGATGCAACCACCTAAAGAGCCATTTTGAAAAAGGATTAGTAAATACCTTTTTCATTCTTTTATAGCCTTTGTCACCAGGGCCTTTTCCATCTCCATGACCAATTAGAAAAGTTTTACCATTAAAAGCAAATTCTTGATTGTCATGATAAACAGGAATGTTTAATTCTTTTTGAAAATAGTCATGCATCCATAGATCGTGATTGCCTACAAAGAAGTAAATAGGAATTCCAGAATCTCTTATTTCAGCTAGTTTGCCTAAAACTCTTACAAATCCTTTAGGAACAACAGTTTTATATTCAAACCAAAAATCAAATAAATCACCAAGAAGAAATATAGCTTGAGCATCTTTTTTTATTTCATCTAACCAACTAACGAATTTTTGTTCTCTTGGAAAGCTTTTTTCTTGATTAGGAGCTCCAAAATGCTGATCAGATGCGAAGTAAATTTTTAATTGGTTTTCCAATTTGTATGTTTTTTTTGTATAGTGCAAAAATAGTTAAAAAAACGATGAGATTCCTAATATTTGAATTATGTATTTCAACGATGAAAACATACATTTCGTCGATAGATATTTATTAGCATTAATTTATTGTTAACTTTGGGAAATTAATCAAATTTTAACTTAAATATTATAGAATGAAAAAATTACTACTTTTTTTCATGTTATTATTCTCATTACTCGGGTTTAGTCAATTCGAGGGTTTTGAAGGAGCCTTTCCACCTACTGGATGGGCTGTTTTTGATAATGGCATTGGAACTGCGCAAACTTGGCAAGCTGCTCCTCCGGGACAACAGTATACTGGAAACGGAGCCGCGTATTTAAATAGAGAAAACGTCCTTGATGGGTCATTAGCTGCTGATTGGCTAGTAACCAATCAAGTAACAATTCCTACTGATGGTCAAGTTCGTTTTTATACAAAATTAACACAAGCTGGTATACAAGGTAGTACATTTTCGGTAAGAATGAATAACACTACTGCAAATCAGACTACTGAGGCAGATTTTTTTGTTGTTCCTGGTGCTTCATGGAATGAATCTACATTAATGAATGGGACTACAGCAGCTGAACAAATTACTTATATTCAAAAGGTAGTAGATTTATCAGTATATGCGGGAGAAACTGTTTTTTTAGCATTTGTAATGGAGAACGACAACGGTGACAGATGGTTTATAGACAATGTAAATGTTACATCCAAGTGTTTAGATATTACAACTCAAACAGTTTCTAATGTATCAGATGTTTCAGTATCTTTAGGTTGGGATAATCCTTCTGGTGCATCGCAATGGGATATTCAGTATGGACCACCTGGTTTTGCAATAGATGATGCAAACTCCATTTCAATAAATGGAGTTACAACTAACCCATATGATTTAACTTCATTAACTCCTGCAACAACTTATGAGTTTTATGTAAGAGCAAATTGTGGGAATGATAATTTTAGTGAATGGTTTGGTCCATTTGCATTTACAACAGGAATTTGTGCAGTGTCAGATCAATGTGAGTTCACTTTTAGTATGACAGATTCTTATGGAGATGGATGGAATGGAGCCACGATGCAAGTAAATCAATTAGGGGTTACTTTAGCAACAATTGGCCCAACATTTACTACAGGATCTGGTCCAATTGATGTTGTCGTTTCATTATGTAGTAACCAACCTTTTGAGCTTTTTTGGAGCAATGGTGGAAGTTATCCAGCTGAAGTTGGAATTTCCATAATCGACCCATTAAATGTTACAATATTTAACATGCCGAATCAGAATGAAGCATTGGCTGGGACGGTTCTTTATAATGCACCAGCTGCTTGTACACCACCTACATGCCCACAACCATCTAATATACTATTTTCCTCTTTAGGTACCACTTCAGGGACAGTTTCTTGGTCTGATAATACATCAGGGAATGCTTCTCAATGGGAAGTTATAATTCAACCAGTTGGTACTGGTTATCCACCTCTAGGTACAACACCAACAGCAACAGTATCTACAACAAGCTATAATTTTTCAGGATTAAGTTCTGCTACAGAATATGAAGTTTATGTGAGAGCTATTTGTGGCGGGCCAGATCCAAGTTTTTGGAATGGTCCTGAGAATTTTTCTACAGTGCCTGATTATTGTGCTGGAGATCACTTTTATGATTCTGGAGGAGTAGGTGATATTTATTCTGCAAATGAGAATATAACAACAACAATTTGTCCAGATAATTCTGGGAATGTAGTAGTTGCTTTTTTTAATTCATTTAATTTAGATACAAGTGATTTTTTAACGGTTTATAATGGAAGCTCAACAGCATCTCCTGTTTTAGGTACTTTTACGGGAAATACACTTCCTCCTATATTAGTCTCAACAGCATTAGATGGATGTTTGACTTTTAATTTTACATCTGATGGTTTTACAAACTTAGCAGGTTGGGATGCAACCATTCAATGTATAAGTCCACCAACATGTCCAAATCCTAATGGATTAGTTGTAAGTTCAATTTCAGATACAGGTGCAACTTTTGAATGGAATGAAGCAGGAACAGCAACTTCATGGGAAGTAATCATACAACCAGCAGGGACAGGATACCCAACTGGAGCAGGAACAATAGTAACAACTAATCCTTATATTGCGACAGGATTGAACCCAGACACAAGTTATGAATTTTATGTAAGAGCTATTTGTGGTCCTGGGGATTCAAGTTTTTGGTCTGGTCCATTACCTTTTAGTACTCTTTTTGCTGGTTGTGGAGGTTCTGATCCAGCTGGAAATGCCTGTCCTGAAGCGCCACCAGTATGTAATTTAGATGGTTATTGTGGAAATACTTCAGGATCTTATTCTGTTAATACATGGCCGGAACTTACTACAGCATTTTGTGGTTCTATTGAAAATAACTCATTTTTAAGTTTCCAAGCAACATCAACAACAATATCTTTTGATGTAAATGTTGGTAACTGTACTAATGGATCAGGAATTCAATTTTTTATATTTTCTGCAGCAACATGTGGAAGTGGTCCTGTTAACTCAATAAATTGTTATTCTCCAATGGATCCAGGAGTTAATGCATTAAGTTTTACAGGTCTTACAATTGGACAAACCTATTTCTTGATGATTGATGGTTATGCAGGAGCAATTTGCGATTATTCTGTAACTGTAACTTCTGGCGGATCTACAAGTACTGATGTTGAAATAACTCAAAGCAATACAACTATTTGTATTGATGAGACTTTAAGTATAGATGTTTCTGGAGGAAATGGAATTTATAATTGGTCTCCAGGAAGTGGTTTAGACACAACAACTGGTAATACAGTTACGTTTACACCTTCTGCACCAGGAACATATATAATACAAGTTGAATCTACTGATACAAATGCTCTTTGTGCAACTGCAGATTTTATTGAAATAACAGTCTTAGAAAAAACTATTCCTTCGTTTACTGTTCCAGGACCATTTTGTTTAGGTGATCCATCAGTAACACTATCAGATACTTCTAATAATGGAGTACAAGGAGTTTGGACTCCATCTGCAACAATAGATACTTCTATTTCTGGTATTACACAATATACATTTACCCCTGATGCTTCTTTTCAATGTGCAGAAGTTGTTGTAATCGATGTGGAAGTTACTGCATCTTGTACTTTTAATTCATACGCTACTGCTGTATTTATTGAAAGTTGTGAGACAACTCCAGGTGGAGATTTTTATAACGTTACAGGTTCTGGAGCTACTAGTATAGGTCCATTAACTAATGTTTTTCCTAATAATGATTTTGGAACATTTGTCCAAAACTCTGGAAACTTAGTGCTTAGAGGAGCACAATTGAAATCTTTCAAGACGAGTGCATCTAATGTTTGTGGTGCTACTCTTTATTATAGAGTATATGAGAGTGGTGCAGCAACTTTGCCAGGGTTTACTCCAATGTCATTATCTCTTTATGATGACTGTGTGGTAAACACTTTTCCAACAGGAGGTACCTGTAATCCAGGTGATCAAAAATGGCAAGATTTAACAGCAAATATTCCTTTAGCTACAAATAATCCAGGAGATTATATTGTAGAAGTGTATTTTGAATTAATAGGTGATAATGATGACCCTTCACAATGTGACGATACGATTTTTGTTAATAACGGAGGAAATAATTTTAAAGCTACATTTTCAATACAAAGTACACCTACATTTACTTCTCAAAATGAAGAGTGTGGAAGTTCAAATGCCTTTATAACAGTTTCTGGATTTAATCCTGGAGATGTATATAGTGTAACTTATGATGATGATACTGTAACAGTTGGACCAACGGATTATACAGCAAACTCTACTGGGGAAATAATAATTTCAGGATTGAATGCTGGAACTTATGATAATTTTAATTTTGAAATTAATGGTTGTGTTATTACAGAAATAACACCAATAGTAATTACTAATTTTTCTCCATCTGTAACTCAAATAACCAATAATTCGGATATTTGTTTTGGATCTGATGCAGTTTTTACAGTAACTGGTACACCTAACTATTCTTTAGGGTATAGTATTAATGGAGGGTCTCCTCTAACGATAGTTTTTGATAGTTCTGGAATAGCAATTATTACAGTAGTAAATCCGGCAGTAGGAAATGTTAACTTATCTTTACTTAGTATTTCTAATTCGGCATGTAATATAGTGTTAACAGATACTGATACAGTAATTGTTAATCCGTTACCTCAAGTTACTAGTTTTGATCCAGTTAATAGTATAGTTTGTTTAGGTAGTGATTCAGAATTTGTTATAAATGGTACTCCTAATGCAACTGTTACTTATAGTGTTGATGGAGGAGCTAGTCAAACGGTAACACTAGATGGTTCTGGAACTTATACTATTTTAATTCCTACTTCTAACACTCCAAATCAAGCGCAAAACATTGAAATTAATTTGATAGATATTATAAATTCATCAACATTATGTTCAAATAATTTGTCAGGAGTAACTGCTAATGTAACAGTTGTTTCGGTTCCAATTGCAACAATCGATGCGGATCCACAACCTATTAGCCCTATAGATCCAGCAAACCCGATAGCAAGATTTTGTGTTGACGAAGGAGAAGGAGTAACTATTGATATTGCTTCCCCATTAGTTAATCAATTGAATTATCCTTCTGATATATTTATTTCTGAAGTTACAGATTCTCAATCAGGATCATTAACTTATATTGAAATTTATAATGGTACTGGTGCCACAGTAGATTTAAGTAATTATAAAATAAGACTTTATAATGGAGGTGGATATCCTACTTTTCCTCCTACAAGTGAATATGTTTTATCTGGAATGTTAAATAATGACGATGTAGTAGTTATTAAAATTGGATCTTCTGCAAATATTGTAGGTGTAGTTCCAGATTTATCATTTGCAGGATTTAATATCAATAACAATGATAATATAAGGTTGACTAATCTGTCAAATGTTGACATTGATGTTTGGGGTTATTCAGATGGAAGTACCCTTCCTTATGGTATAGGCTATGATTATAGAAGAAATGAGTCTGGTACAATATTGCCTTCTACTGTATGGGATCCAGCAGATTGGACTGCAACAGATTGGAATCTAACAACTTTTGATTATTCAGATGTTGGTAGTTATACGTTATTTTTAGCTGATTATGATTTCCAATTATCAATATTAGATGTCAATAGTTTGCCAAATGAGGTTTATCTTCCAGTAGAAACTATTTCATTACCAAATGTTACTTTTACTAATCCATTAGAAGCAGGAAATTATACATTAGTTACTTATGATAAAGTGGTACAATGTTATTCACTTCCTTTGAAAATAGTTGTTAAGGAAAAAGCTGCGTTTAATCTTGGCGAAATGGAAGTATGTATGGGGGCAGCTGTTGATTTGCCTGAAGTGGAAGTTCCTGTAACTGATGAGTATGGACAGGTAGTTTTAGATGGATCTGGAAATCCAGTGATGATTGAAGTTGATGGTACGTGGTCGCCTTCACAAGTTTCTACTTCATCTGTTGGAACATTAGTTTACACTTTTATTCCTAATACTAATAATGGAAGTTGTTATGGTACGGGAGAGTTTAGTGTTACAACAATAAGTTGTGCTATACAAAAAGGGATATCACCAAATAATGATGGGAAAAATGACTCTTTTGATTTGTCAGGGTTTAATGTAAATAAGCTAGAAATTTTTAATAGATACGGTAGAGAAGTTTATACAAAATCTAATTATGAAGATGAATGGTTTGGTCAAACCAATAATGGAGATGAGTTACCAGATGGTACTTACTATTATGTAATAGAATTTGCTGATATGGATTCTAAAACAGGTTGGATTTATATAAACAGACAACAATA
>NZ_VEVQ02000024.1 GCF_006491595.2 Flavobacterium jejuense | reverse complement strand
ACTAACGCTGTTCCTCCTGTTGAAGCAGCATACCATTTTAATCCTGAACCTGTGGCAACTAAATCTGCAACTGTACCAAAATTACAAAAGGTCTGTGCTGAAGCTGTTGGTGCTGTTGGAATAGTATTAATTGTTACTGTTACCGCAGTTCGTAAACTTTCACAACCATTTATAGTTTCAGAAACATAATAAGTTCCTGTTGTTATTGCTGTTGTTGTTGCTAAAGCAGACCCTCCTGATGATGTAGCATACCATTTGATAGCCGAGCTAGCTGCTGGAATTAAATTGGCAATTGTTGCACTACCACATAAAGTTTGTGCCGAAGCTGTTGGTGCTGTTGGTACAGGGTTTATTGTTACCACAACATTATCTGTAGCAGTTACACCATTAATGTTTGTGGCAGTTACTGTATAAGTACCCGAAGTTGCTGGCGTAACACTTGCTGTGTTAGAAGCACCAGTTATAGACCCACCATTAGTTGCTACCCACGAATAGGTTGCACCACTAGTTACTACTAAGTTACTTATTGTCACACTTCCATCACCATAATTAGCTCGCGAATACATATCAAAAGCAAGGCTCTGTCCTGCAGGTACATTCACGGTCATTGTTCCTGATTGATTAAAACCACCAACGGTTGAAAACCCTTGCAAAAAACCACCGGCATTGCCGATTATAATACGAGGGTATTCACTAGATGGAAACCCAGCACATGACCAATTAAAAGAAACAGTTAAAGGAACAGCCTTTGTAATCGAATAATTACTATTACCAGTATTACCGGAGTTATTTTTAATACAACTAAGTATAATACTACCTGGCGCACTTGTAGTATTTACGTTACCATTGTTATTATTGTTGGAAAATGTCCAATTACTTGGTGCAAAATTACCTTGAAAATTATTTGTTGTTGTTGTTGATGCCACTGCCGTGATGGCACTAATAGCATTGGTGCAAAATGTGGCTGTTGCTGGACCAGCATCTACGGCTATAGAAACATTTGCAGTAACCGCTACTTGTGTTCTTACACTTTCGCATGTTCCAACAGTTTGTGAGGCAAAATAGTTACCTGTTGTTAATGAGATACTGTTTGCCAATGGAGTTCCACCTGTTGCGGCTGAATACCATTTAATGTTTGTGCCAGATGTGGTAACCAAATCAGCTACAGTTGCTAATGTAAGAAAAGTTTGTGCATTTGCCGATGGAGCTGCTGGTGATGGATTTATCGTTACCGCAACTGATGTACGAGTTGTGCTTTCGCAAGAGTTTACAGTTTGTGAAGCAAAATAGTTTCCTGCTGTTAATATTGTGGTGTTAGCCAAAGCTGTTCCACCTGTTGCAGCTGAGTACCATTTAATATTTGTGCCAGATGTGGTAACTAAATCGGCAACTGTTTTTCCACTACAGAGAGTTTGAGCCGAAGCCGTTGGTGCAGTTGGAATAGTATTAATTGTTACCGTTACCGCTGTTCGTATACTTTCGCAACCATTTGCATTCGTTTCAGAAACATAATAAGTTCCTGATGTTATTGTTGTTGTTGTTGCTAAAGCAGATCCTCCTGATGCTGCATCATACCATTTGATGGCCGAGCTAGCTGCTGGAATTAAACTGGCAATTGTTGCACTACCACATAAAATTTGTGTAGCAGCTGATGGTGCAGTTGGTATAGGGTTTATAGTTACTGCTACTGCAACTCTAGCACTTTCACAACCATTTGCGTTAACATTGGCTACATAATAAGTGCCATTTGATAAATTTGCAGTGGTTGCTAATGCTGAACCACCACTCGTTGAAGTGAACCATTTTGTAGTTGAGCTAGAAGCAGGAAATAAATTTGCCACAGTACTATTAGCACAATAAGCTTGTGTTATAGCAACTCCTGTTAGAGGACTAGGCATAATAACACCAGAAACAAGTGGCGAACCTGATACAAAGTTAGAAGTTGCGCCAGTTGCAATAAAATTATAAATGGTTCCGTTACTTCCAGTAGTTGCAGTAGCTGAAGTAATACTAGTATTATTGCCAGCTGCTGTTCCTTGATTAAATTTATAATAGGATACTAAACCCGATTCATTACCTTGTAATTCACAATTTTTTGTACGAGCAATTTCTTCGTCAGTTCTTGCTATATTCCAAATACGTAATTCATCCATGTCACCAGTAAAACCCTGTTGTATGTCAGTATTGGCTCCATTATTTGTTCCAAATTCAACAGCTCCTATCATCGTTGTATTAGCATTAGAATTTATTGAGATATAATCAGTAAAACCTGAACCAACAAATGTTGGAATCAATAAGCCATCAATATAAAATTTTATATTAGCAGATGTTGCATTGGTTTTTACAACTGCGATATGATGCCATTGTCCATTATTTACATTAAACGAAGTGTTAGTTAGTCCTGAACTAGTTGCACCTTCGTAAGTATTGTCATTGCTTGCCGTAAATTGAATATATTGGTCATTTATTGTAAATGATGAATATCTAAAACCTCCATTTAAATTGTCACTCCAAGAAAAAATGGTTTTTGGAATATTATCCGTCCCGGTTGTTCTTACCCAAGCTTCAATAGTAAAAGCTTCTGGTCTTGCAAAATATGGTATTTCAATTAAATCTGGCCCTTGTGTAGTAGTCGTAGTTCTATTCACAAAGTTTAGGTGAGTTCCTGTTTGCCCAAAAGTATTAAACTGATACAATATGACTAACAATAAAAAGTAGAGTTTCTGTTTCATAATTTTTTTTAAAATAAAGTAACTAAAAAAGTAAACGGCAAAATTATATCAAAAAAAAACAATCGAGTAGCCCAATAAGACTAATCGATAGCCCATTCGGACAGATTTTAAAATTTGTTGAAAGTTGGAAAGCCTTAAAGTTTAAAGTCAAAAAAAAAATAGTCGCGCAACTTATTTTATATGCTAAAATAAAGAGCTATCATGTTTTAATTTTAGACTTTGAATGTTAGGATTTTCGACTTTATAGACTTTCTACTTATTTAAATAAGAAAAGACAAAATTAATTTACAGCACTGTCGGTACTAAAATCAGAAGGAAGTCTGCCATATTTTTTCTTAAATGTAGCACTAAACTTACTAGGATTGTCATAACCCACTTGATTCCCAATATGCTTAATTTGCATTTCAGTTGAGAGAATCAGTTGCATAGCCAATTGCATTTTTTTATCGATAACATATTGCAAAATTGATGTACCATAAACCGATTTAAAGTCAGATTTTAGCTTAGTAGGAGATATATTTAGCTTTTGAGCAAGAGCATCAATACCTATGAACCGTGAATGCAAGTTAATTGCAATCATACTTTCGCATTTAGCAACTAATTTATAATCTATTGCACCCTTTTTTTGATAACCTTCGGTTCTTAAATCTTCAAAAGCATTCTTAAAAAAAGTGGAAATTAAGCTTAAAGTTTGCGCTTTTAATATAGTTTCACTAAAAATATTGTCCTTAAAGGTTTTAAAAGTATGTAAAATTTCATGAGCTAATTCTTCTGCATTAGGTACAATGTCTTGATAGGAAATAAAACCTTTATCAGAATCCAAAAACATTTTAAATGGAATTTTTGAATCTAACTTGTCAAGTGGTACGTGTTTTTCTAACCAACTTGGACTCATATAAAAAATAAAAAATTGGCATTTAGAACCTTTATAAAAACTGGCACCCACATCTGTCCCTGGTTTTTTAAAACCCCAAAATTTATTAAAAAAGGGTACTTTATCTATAAACGAGTTTTGAAGTTTAACTTTGCTTTCAAAAACTGTAAATGTAACAGAATAATGCTCACTTGGGATACTCTCATCGTACACTGATTTTATTACTGCATTGTGTTTAAATTCAATATTAGTAATCGTAAGCCACAAACCATCGTCTATTTTTCGATAGCGCATTTCTCCTTTTATAAAAGGATTGTTTCGATAAACAGCTTGATCTTTTGGTACATGTTTACTTCCAAGAGATTTAATGGTAGATTTAATAAATAATTCGGGGGAATTTGCCAAATAAGGAAATTCAAAAAAGCCATCATTAAAAAAATTAAAATTAGGCTTTGCGAACTGTAACCATTTAGATAGGTTCATCTCTTCTTAATTGTAAATAAATTGGATTGCTTTTTGATTTATAAAAATCATAAATATAGTATTTAAGAATAGTATTTTTCTGCTGATACGAAATGTAGTACTTTTTATAGGAATGGTAAAAACACTAATACTTTTATTGCAAATTATATCCTAACATTTAAAAGCTATTCACTCCTTACTTTAAAAGTAAAAAATGGCTACCACGCACAGGTAGCCATTTTACTATAATTTATAGACAAATATTCCTATTAAAAGTAGAGAAGCATATAACAAAAAAAGTAGGATTGCTAATCTATATTTTTGGAATATCTTTTTCATTTTTATTGTTTCACTATTTTACTTGTTGTAGTTCCTTCATTAGAAGATACTTTAAACAAATACAAACCAGTTGGTAATTGAGAAACATCAACATTATTAGAACTTGTATTTAACGATTGATTCATTAAAATTTTACCTGTAATATCCAAAACTTGTAATGTTGCATTTGTTAAGTTATTCACTTCAATATAAATTAAACTGTTTGCGGGATTTGGATACATTTTAATGTTGTTAGCTACTTCAAAATTTGTATTTCTTAATGTTAAATCAGTACATGTGTTTCCTGTTGTAATTGGAGAACCCGCCAACCAGTTAGATGTTGTACCTATTAAATCAAAATTAGTTAAAGTTCCGGTATTAGCATTTCCAGAAGCATCTGTTAAAGTTGCAATACCTGTATTAGATTCAGCATTACTACCTTGATTAAATTTATAATAAGCAACTAAACCAGTTTCAGTACTTTGTAGTTCACAATTCATAGTATTTGTAATATCTGTTGCCGTTAGTGCTTTATTCCAAATACGAACTTCGTCTATACTACCTGGAAAATGTCTAGTAGTATATCCTTTTGATGATCCAATGTATAATTCTGATGTAGTACTAACTATAGAAAAACTACTATTAGTAGAATTTACTATAGTACCATTTACATATATTTTAATTGCAATACCATCATAAGTAACCGTAATTTGTTGCCAAGTATTTAAACTTAAAGCACTAGTTGTATTTACTTGTACAGCTCCAAATCCATTGCCAAAAGCTGCATTTATTTTTCCACCGTCACCTACACGAAGCCAATAACCATCTCCGTTTGTTCCTTCTTTTACAAGAACACTACCTTCAAAAATTTGAGTTCTCCAACTTGTAGGATAAATCATAGCTTGCAAGGTAATTTGAGTTCCTGATATTTGTAATGAAGACGCATTTCCACAATCAACATAATCATTTACTCCATCAAAATTTAAATGAGTGGCTGGTGCCAGTACATTAACCACAATTTCTGTTCTTGCGCTCTCACAACCATTTGCATTACTACTTGAAACCCAATATGATGTAGAACCTACTGTTGCAGTACTTGGTGTTGGTGTAGGTATGGCTGAACCTCCAATTGCAGTTGTATACCAAACTAAACCTGAACCATTTGTTCCTGTTGTAGCTGTTAATTCAGTTGCAGTATCTCCTTGGTTATATACCACTGGAGTTGTAACTGTTGGGCTACCTAAAGGTAATGGTTCTGTTATTGTTATACTTGTTAAAGGAACAAAACTATCCGAACCCTGAATAGTACAACCATTTGCATCTATTATGGCTAATAAAGAGTAAGTTCCAGACATTAAACCATTAATACTGCTAGATGTATCACTGGTGCTCCAAATACAAGTATAAGGTGCTTGTCCACCAGATATAGTTAGTACAATACTTCCATCTAAATCACCATTACAAGAAACATCGGTTTTTATAAATGTATAAGTAATGTTAGGCACAGGAGCGGTTCCAGATAGAAAGTTTGATGTTGTACCATTTAATGAAAAGTTTACAAGCGTTCCGTTGTTTGCATTAGAAGTAGCATCTGTAACTGTTGTAATTGAAGTATTGTCTTCACCATCATTACCTTGGTTAAATTTATAATACGCTACTAAACCTGTTTCATTACCTTGTAAAGCACAGTTTTTGGATTCATTAATTTCTGTCTCTGTTTTAGCCAAATTCCAAAAACGAACATCATCTATATCTCCATGAAATGCTCTTACAGGAGTGTAAAAAGTTGATTGACTGCCTATTCTTACATTGTCATTATTTGTTTCTGATATTGTTCCTACAATTTGAGTTCCTTGTGAAACCCCATCAATATATAGTGTTTTAATACCATTGTCAAATGTAGCTGCAATATGATGCCAATTTCCATCGTTAACCGAAACTGTTGAAGCTAAATCATCGTTTCCTCCTGTACCAAATGCAATAAAATCAGTATTGGCATAACGATGAATTCTTGGACCAGTTTGTCCTTTAGAAATAACAGTTTGCCAATCTTGCGTAAAAGAAGTTACACGAATCCATGCTTCCATTGAAAAAGCAGTCGTAAAATCAAAATTTGATTCATTTGTGATGACTACTTTATCATCGACTCCATCAAAATTTAAATGGGTTGCTATTTGAGAAAAAGATAAAAAAACACTGAAAATTGTCAGTAAAAAAGAAAGGTAAATTTGTTTCATAAAACAATATTATTGGTTAATGAAACAAAAGTATTTTTTACTATACTTTAAATAAAAAGAATGTTACGAAATGCAGAACTTTGTATACGAACGTAGATTACAACTCAAAATCGAGGTTTCTTGAGAGGGGAATTTCAATTTCGTTTATAAAAACGGAAGTACTGTTTTTCTTTGAAATTTTAGTGCGATTTATAATATAAGAACGGTGAATCTTTATAAAATCTTTAGATTGAATATCTTCTAAAAAAGCATCTAATGATTTTCGGATAGCGTATTTTTTATTAATTAGTTGTAAATCAATATAATTACCATCGCTTTTAACAAATAAAATATCGTCTAAGTTTATTTTTACATCATTATAACCATCTTTAATGATTATAAAATTAGTTTGTAGTTTTATAATGGCTAAATTAACGGCTGCTATTAAATCTTGTTTTTTAATGGGCTTTGTTAAATAAGAATCTGGATTTGTTTGTAAGGCATCATTCATCAACTTATAATCATACTGACCCGTCAAAAATATCACTTTAGTATTTCCTTTTTTAGATTTTGCTAATTCTATTCCTGAATTTTTACCATTTAAATTAATGTCCATTAAAATAATTTCTGGAATAAAAGTTTCCATTAAAAATGTAGCTACTTCTTCATCATGAGCCATTTTTATAGTGGTAAACTTTTCTTCTTCTAATAGTTCTGCAATATAATCAGCGATCAAAACCTCGTCTTCCACTATTAGTATTTTGGTATTTAACATTATCAAATTAGTTTAATTGTTTTTGGAACGAAAAAGAAAAACCGTTAATAGTATTTATAGTGTATTCTAATTTTAATTGTCTGCATAATTTATCGATTAATTTAAGTTTAATACCTTCTCCTTTTAACTTAGTTCCATTATCAGAATAGTTAAAATAAACGACTGCATTTTCTACTTTTAGATTAAATTTAATTTCTTTATATTCTTGATTTTCAAAAGCGTGTTTAATAGAATTTATAATAAGTTCTGTCAGTAATAATCCCAAATACATAGCCATATCTGTTGGTATTGCTATCTCATTGATTATAAAATGTGTTGCAATATTATTTTCAGTAAATAGGTCAGAAAAACTAGATTTTATATCGTTTAGATACTTATAACTATCTACTTTTGTTTTATCATTAGATTGATAAAGATGTCTGTGTAATGTAGCTATTGAGTTTACCTTTTTAAGAATTTTTTTAATTTCTTGTGCTTCATTTTCAGGAAGTTTGTTCAGTTGATCTGAAATTAGAATAACAATTAATTGAAGATTATTATTAATACGATGATTCGCTTCACTTAGTAGAAATTCATTTTGTTCCGATAAAATTTGAAGTTTTTTATTAGATTGGTTGGACTGTTTCAAAAAATAGGCAACTAATAATGTAATTAAAATGGTAACTAAGAAAAGTCCCGTAATGATATAAAATCGCACTTTGTTATTTTCTAGTTCTTTATTACTATTGGCAATTTTTAAATTATTAATTTTTATTTCATGTTCCTTTTCTTTAAGCTTGTATTTTGCCTCTAAGTTTAAAACTAATTCTTCTTTTTTTATGTCGTTATACTTAGTTGTAAGTTCTAATCTGTGTTTTAAATATTCATATGCTTTTTCTGTATTATGCAATCTAAAATACAAGTTTTGAATATTTTCATTAAAAATAATTTCATTATAAAATAATTTGTGCTTTTTAGAAAAACTAGCTGCATATAAAGCAGTATTCAACGCTTTTTCTAATTGATTACTTCTTGCTAAAGCCATAATATAGCTGATATAGGCATCAGCTTCTTGCTGTTGCATATTATTACTTTTAGCAAATTGGATTATTTCTTCTAAATAACGTATGGAAGTCTCATATTCTTTTTTACGTTCATAAACACCTGCAATCTCAAGTAGAGAATAAAAAACATTATCCTTATCATTAAGTTTTTTTGCCAAGTCTAGGGACTTATTTGCATATAAAAGAGTAGAATCTTGGCTATGAAAATGTTCCGTGAAAAGTGCTGCTTTCCGATTGTAATATTTAGCTAAATAAAGATTCTCAATTTTATTTTTTTTTAGAATAACAGCTGCTCTATCAAGTTGAGTTACAGATTTGATAAACATTGTTCTTTTTCTGTAGAACTCTGCCATTTTTACATGATACAAAAACTCTAATTGTATATTATTAGTGTTTTTTATTATTTTATATGCTTCTGAATAATATTGATTGGATTTATCGAAATTTAATTGAAGTCTATAAGCATCAGCTAAACCAAAAAGCACCTCTATTTGTTGCTCTTCTTTAGTAGTTTTTTTTAATTGCTTAGTATAATAAATGATAGCTTCATCCAATTTATTTTCATAAATCAATTTTTCTCCATCATCTACTAAGGCATTATTTTGGGGAAAAGAAAAATGGAAGCAGCATAATACAAAAAGAAAATACTTCATGTTATGTTTTCTGTTTCTTTTTTCTAGCTGCAGGAAATAAAACATTATTCAAAATTAAGCGATACCCTGGAGAATTTGGATGCAAATCTAAAACAGTTGGAGCATCACCAACGTGATGTTGATAGTCTTCAGGGTCATGTCCTCCATAAAAAGTAAACATTCCTTTTCCTTTAGTTCCATGAATATACCTTGCTTCTCCATTAATTTTACATTCTCCCAAAGTTAATACATTTGCTTTTACTCTATCTCCTGAAAAAGCAGTTGTTTGTCCCATAAAACCTTTTACTAATTGAGTATGATTTTGACAAAGCATCGTTGGAATTGGATCCCATTTTGCTGAAAAATCCATTAAAGTAAAATAATCTTTTTCAAATGGAACTATCTTATTTTTCCCTCTATCATTGGAAGTGTCAATATCAGAAAATTCATATACAGTTGGCTGTCTTTCTAATATAAAATCCTTGAAAGCAAAAGAATTAGTGTAGTCAATTTTTGATTGATAATTAGAAGAGCTTCCATCACCGTCGAACATTGGCTCACAAATATCAACACCTTCTGCTGAAAGTGCAATATCAAAAGTTTCAGTAGCAGAACACATAGCAAACATAAATCCTCCTCCTATAACGAAATCTCGTATTTTTATAGCTACAGCTAACTTTTCTTCTGAAACTTTATTATATCCCAACTTATTTGCTAAATTTTCAGCATCTTTTTTTTGTTCTATATACCAAGGCGCATTTCTATAAGCTCCAAAAAACTTCCCATATTGTCCAGTAAAATCTTCATGATGCAAATGAAGCCAATCGTACAAAAGTAATTGATCCGTTAAAACTTCTTCATCATATATTTCAGTGTAAGGAATTTCTGCATAAGTTAAAACCATTGTTACTGCATCATCCCATGGTTGCTTCCCTTTTGGTGTATAAACTGCTATCTTAGGTGCTTTTTCTAAAACAACCGTTTCCATATTTTGAGATGGACTGCTAATTTCTTCTAGAATATTGTTTGCAGCTCCATCGGATAAGATTTCAAAAGTAACTCCTCTAATTTGACATTCTCTTCTAATGGCATTATCATCTGGTAAAAGAAAAGAACCTCCTCTGTAATTCAAAAGCCAACTTACTTTATAGTTTTTATCTAAAGCCCAATAGGTGATACCATAGGCTTTTAAATGATTTTGCTGACCTTCTGCTTCCATTGGCAACAAAAGAAATGAAGCCTTTGCAGAAAAGGATGTAAGGAAAAAGAATATGTAAATAATTTTTTTCAATGTTATAACAGTTTCCCCAAAGATAAGAAATACAATTATAATGATTGTAAATACAATGAAAAATACATTATATCTTATTAGTAATGTTTTTTATGGTCACTACCTTATTTTGAATTGCATATACCACTAAGCCTGCAATGTTTTTAGATTCTGTTTTTAATAATAAGTTATTTCGGTGTCCATCAACTGTTCTTGGACTGATAAAAAGTTTTTCTGCAATTTCAATTGTACTTAATTGTTCACAAATAAGTTCTAAAACTTCTTTTTCTCTAGTTGTCAAATATTCTTCATCAAAACTACTTTTGGTCTTTTTGTTTCCAAAAATCAATCCTTCATGAATAATATTCATAATTAAATCATTATAATAAAACCCTTTAGAGGCCACTTCATTAATAGTATTGATCATTTCATTTGGAGAAGCATTCTTGACTAAATAAGAGCATGCTCCTTCTTGAATCATATTTATTATAAAAGGTTTTGTATCATAACTTGTTAAAGCAATTATTCTAACATCTGGAAATTTTTTATGCACTTTTTTTGTTGCTTCTACTCCATTTAATAAAGGCATTTTTAAATCCATTAAAATAATATCTGGTAGATTATCTTGATTTTTATTTAAGAATTTAACTAATTCATCACCATTTGAAGCTTCGTAAACTATTTCTATATTTTTTTCCCGTTCTAGCATAAAAAGAATTCCTTTTCTAAAAAGAAGTTCATCATCTGCTAGAATAATTTTTATAGTGTTCATTGTAGATAGATTTTTAACTAATCTCTTATTAATATAGGACGTCCTTTAAAAATAAGTAATTGTTTTTTTTAAAAACTTAAAACTATTTGTACTCCTTGGTTAATTACACTAGTTATTTTAAATTCTCCATTTAGAAATTCTACTCTACTTTCAATGTTTTTCATTCCTAATCCCTTTTTAAAATTTGTTTTTTCTGTATCAAAACCACTACCATTATCTTTGTACTTTAAAACTCTTTTCTTTTTCTTTTTTTCAAAATCAATATTAATTTCTGTTGCCAAACCGTGTCTTATGGAATTATTTATTAACTCTTGTAAGATTCTAAAAAGATGTAAATGATTCCTCTTATCAATCTCGTCGAAAATTTCTTGTTTAAAAATATTATTATAAGTAACTACAAGGTTATCCGCTTTTGAATAATTACAACAAAGTTCTTCAATTGCAACGTGAATTCCAAATTCTTCAAAAATAGGAGGTAATAAATCATGAGAAATTCTCCTAGTGCTTTCTAAAACTTTTGCAGAAACATCTATAATATTAGATGTTATTTGTTTTATCTCTTTCTCAGATAAATTAGCAACCGTTAAAAAATGACTATTTAATGAAATTATATTTATTTTTGAACTAATATCATCATGTAAATCTCGAGCAATTCTTTTTCTTTCTTTCTCTTGAGTAAGAATAGCTGCATTGAGCATTTCTTTTTGATATTTTAATTCCAAATCTTTTTTTTCAAACTCTTGTTGAATAATTTTTTTTCTAGAATAATAGATAAAAATTAAAACTGAAACAGTCATCATCAAAAAAGCAACAAAAGCATATATTACAGTATATATTATTTCTAACTCTGTAGATGTTTCATTATTCATTATCTGCTTTTTTATTTAAAAAAGTCTTCTTATACTCTATAAAGATATAAATCTGATAAACAATATAAAGTACTCCATTAAGAATCCATATTATATTTCTAAAATCATTAGTCAATGTATTAATTAAATTACCTGTAATAAATAAAAAAGTACTTCCAAATAAATAAATAAATATTCCTGTATTTATATAATAATATACTCTTTTTTCATTTAAAATATTATAAAAATGAAACATTGAAAAAATGATTACTAGAAAAGAAGTTATAAAAATTTCAAACAAGTTAAATTTATCAAACAAATCGATATTTAAGTAATATTGTATTCCTAGTATTCCTAAACATAAAGGTACTGAAATTTTAATAATTCTCCTTTGTAAGGAATTATTAAAAATTTGAAAATAAAATAAACTTAATATGAGAAATTGTAAAATAAAATAGAAATGAGACAGATAAAGATTGGGAATATTTTGAGATCGTAGAATAATAACTGAAACTTGAATAATAAGCATTACCAATAGGTAAAAACTAAAAATTTTACAAGCCTTGTTTTCATTAAAACAAACCTTAAAAAAAAGAATAGAATTTACTAATAGAATTATATTACCTGAATATGCTAAAATTTCTAATATCAAAATTAAATTATTTAATTAACTGTCTCACAACTGTTTGTTTTTATAAACTCTATTTCATGAATAATGGGCTACTTGTATCACATGTACTAGGACATGGCAAAGAAAAATCATAAACAAAATACATTTTCCCATTTTTAGGATCATAATTAATCATATCATTTCCTTCTTCAGTAACACCAACCACTAACATATGTGGTTCAAAAACTCCGTCTCTCACTTTTTCTAAACCTAAATATCCTCTTATATGATAGGTATCGTCATTGCTTATTATGCCTTTTATATCAGCTGCTGGAATTAAAAAAGCTTTTAGTTGATTATTTTCTAAATACTTCGTCCCATATTTATTCCAATTTGATGCCCATTCTTGAGCAACTTCTAAAGGAATTGCATCTTTCGGTAATTCTTTTTGTATGTCGTTTGCCATAATAAAAAATATTAAATTGTTTTGTTTGAGACAAATTTAGTGTTAAAAATGGATAAATAATTACCTAGAAGTAAAAACAGGTATTTTTACGGGGTATCAGTTAAAATAGAATCTTTAAATTAGCATTGTAAATAAAAGGTTGTTAAAAATATCTGTTTTTTTTATTACTTTTATAAAAAATAACGCTTTTAACCAATATTTATAAACAAATCATTTATTAATCATTTTATTATTGAGAATATAATAAAATAACTAAAAAAACAAAAAACTATGGATCCATTTATTGCACAAATTGTAATGTTCGGTGGTAATTTTGCTCCTAGAGGCTGGGCAAAATGTGAAGGTCAATTGCTACCAATTTCCCAAAACACAGCTTTATTTTCTTTAATTGGCACAATGTACGGAGGTGATGGTAGAACAACTTTTGCATTACCAGATATGAGAGGTAGAACACCTATTCAACCAGGTACTGGTCCTGGATTATCAAATTACAATCAAGGTCCAGGTGGTGGTCATGAACAAGTTTATTTAAATATAACCAATATACCATCTCATAGTCATATAGCAACAGGAACAATTAAAGCTTCATTTACTCCTCCAAGTGGTGGAGCAACTACTAGTAATCCAAATGGAGCAAACTTATCTGGTACTGGTGGATCTAATATTTATACTAGTAATGGAAACAATACCCTACTTGCCGCAAACGGTGTAGAAGTTACTGTTGGAAATACAGGAGGAAATATTCCCTTTAGTGTAGTACAACCATGGTGTGCTGTACAATTTATAATTGCATTAGTTGGTATTTTTCCTTCTAGAAACTAATTAAAGACTATAAAGAAGGTCGTAATTATTTGAATTACGACCTTTTAGCATAAATAAAATAAAATGAAATTAGGTTTACTTCTTCCGACATCCAAAATCTATCCAACATTATCTATTGATTTTATGTCTGGTTTACGATTGGCTTTTAAGGAGCAAAAAAGTGAAGACATTGAAATCTTATATCAAGGTATTGAAAATGGTGGAAATAAAGATTTAATTACAAATGAATTAAATAAAATGGTCTTGCAAAATCAAGTTGATTTAAATATTGTTTTCGCAAATCCCATATTCACTGATGAAATAGCGAATACAACTAAAGCACTACAGCGACCGGTTATTATAACTAATATGGGAGCTAATTTACCTATTTTTAAAATAAATTCTCCCTACGTACTAATAAACTCTTTGAACTTATGGGAATCTGCCTTTTCAGCCGCTTCCTTTGGAATAAAAAAATTTGGAAAAAAAGTTGCACATGGTTCTTATTTTTATGAAGCCGGTTACCAATTATATCAGTCTTTTGTAGATGGAGTTATCAAAAATGAGGGAGAAATTGTATTTAATCAAATAGCTGATTTTAACCCAGATCCAAATGATTTTTCTACCTTTATGAAAAAAGTAAGAGAAGAGAATCCTGATTTTCTTTATTTATTATATTCTGAAAGAGATGCGATAAGTTTTTTAAATAAATTAGTTCAATCCTCTGAAAACGGTTTATTCCCAATTGTTACATCTGGAGTAATGCTAAATGAAGAAATAGTAAGTAATGTAGATGGGTTACCAAAAAATATTTTTAATGTTTGTAGTTGGGACAAATCTTTAAAGAATCACATAAATGACAAATTTACATCAGAATTAAAAGAATTTACAGGTAAAGAAGCTAATTATTTTTCATTGTTAGGTTATGAATGTGGGATGTCAATTGCCCTCGGATTTAATAAACCTTCATGGTCAAAAAACGGATTAAATCAATTTGAAATAATTAAAAATAACACCTTTGAAGGCCCTAGAGGAAAAGTTGACTTCTCAATTGGATTAGGTATAACTCAATTTGACAACCATGTTTTCACATTAGATGATAAAGGAAATACAATTCAACATTTATCAATTAATAAAATAGAAAATCGAAATGATTTAATTTTAAAATCTATAAATGAACAAAGATATAGCGGATGGTTTCAGCCTTACTTATGTCAATAAAATTTAAAAACAACTTTTAAACAATTGTATCAGTATCTTTATAACTATTTTAACAACAATCTTATGAAACAAAAATTACTTATTATTATGTTAATTCTCTTAGGAGCATTTTCAGTTGAAGCACAACTTATTACTTTTGATGATCAGGGTCATACCAATGGTGCTTCCTATGGTAATCCTTATAGCATATTAAACAACGGTGAAACCTTTGTTTTTACTCTTAGTGGAGGAAGCCCTACAACTCATGTTTATAGAACAACAGACCCTTTTTGTTCAAATACAGGTTTTAACCATATGACCGCTGGAGTGAGTAGTCAAACTACTTGGACAATAGAAACCCAAAGTGGGAATGAAATTAATTTAGGAACAGTTAATTTTGATAATTATTTTACGTGCTTTGCATTTACATACAACTTATCGATTGAAGGATTTAAAAATGGAATAAGCACAGGTACACAAACTTATGATGTAAATCCTGGTTTTAGTAATATTTTCAATTCCAACTCAAGTTTTGATGATGTTGATAAAATTGTAATTAGTTGCACTGATCTATCAAATTTAGGTATTGATAATATAAATTGGACAGCTGTAACACCTCCATGTACAAATCCAACAGTACCAACTGTTACAGCTTCAGTTAGCCCTGTTTGTACAGGTAACTCAACAACATTAAACATTGCTGGTACTTTAAATGATGCTACACAATGGGCAATTTATACAGGTTCTTGTGGAGGGACTTTAGTAGGAACAACATCAACTTCTTCTTTTGTAGTAACTCCTATTGGGTCAAGCACAACTTATTATGTGCGTGGTGAAGGCGGTTGTGTTACACCAGGAAGTTGTGGATCAATTACTGTAACAGTTAATGCATTAGACAATGCTTCTTTTAGTTACAGTGCAGCTTCTTATTGTGTGAATGCTTCAGATCCAACTCCAACTATTTCTGGTTTAGCAGGTGGAACTTTTGCAAGCTCTCCAGCTGGTCTTTCTATAAATGCTTCAACGGGTGCGATTGATGTTTCTGCATCAACTCCTGCAACTTATACAGTAACCTATACAACTG
>NZ_VEVQ02000023.1 GCF_006491595.2 Flavobacterium jejuense | reverse complement strand
ATTTGTTATGGTTGTATTCTCAGTCACTTTTTTAACTACTTTTTGTCCAGTAGCAGTGTAAATGTACTCAATATTTCCATTTGTTCCAAAATCTATCTTTGTTGGCAAATTCAAATGATTGTATTGTATAGTAGTAATCCCTTTATTGTCATCTTTGGTCATGTTTCCATTAGCATCATACAAATAATCATTACCATTAAAATCGGTAGTACCATCACCATCGTCTTTAAAGCCTTGTGGACTAGGTTCATCATCAAAGACTTTGACTAATTGATTTTTGTTATCAGTATCGTAAGTATAAATCAAATCATCAATAGGATTAGGAAAACCTGAGTTGTTCATTCCTCCATTTCTTTTCAATGTTTTAATGTTACCGTTTTTGTCGTATGATAAGTTTTCATCATAAGCGTTACTGTCATTTTCAGTAAGTTCGGGTTTTAAATATGAAGCATCTGTTAACCTGTTTAAATCATCATAACTGTAATTGTATTTTCTAATCGCTAAATTATCGCTTGCAGATTTCCAATAGGTTGATGATATATTTCCGTTGTATAATGGATTAGGTGCAATATCGTTTGACCCTATGGCTTGAAATTCGTTATAATTGATCTTAAAAGCAAACAAATCGGTACCTATGTTTTCTACATCATTAATGGCTTTTAACCAACCTCTTATGTTGTAACTGTAATCTACCGTTTGTAAACCAGTTGCTCCTGTAGCATCTGTTCCTCCTACGTTTTTACTAATTAATTGTCCTAGTTCTTCATAGGTGTTTTTAGTTATCACTAACTCTGATACACGAGGTCGACTTTTTTATCATTTTCTTCGTTTTAAGACATTATATAACACAAAAAGGAACGCCATTTTACGTTCCTTTTCTATCTATTTTTTTAATTTCAATTTAATTTTCAATTGGTTAGCTTCTGTGAAAATAGCTATCACTAACTCTGTAACATTACCACTCTGCAACATTACCTAAAACAATAAAAGCACCCTTTTTTACAAGAGTGCTTTTTGCTTTTTTATTTTACCTCAAAGACAGGAGTCTTTGCGGAGCTGGGTTATCGGATAATCTTCATTAATTTTCATTTTAAAATTTGAATAATTGTTTAAATTATTTAAAATAGTTTCTGTTCTATACTTTGGAACAAGTTGATTATTCACAAACATGATTACATCGTCTAAACTACTACCAAATTTTTCACAATTAATAAAATTAAAATAATATACTTTATTCTTTTTAACAATAAAAATATTACTATAAGCAATAGAAGAAAAAACGGGCATTACATGATAAATGTGATTTTCAATAATATCAATATCTCTTTCATAATTTAAACTATTATTAATTGTATCTGTTAAATCAAAAATCGAATATCCATATAAAACTTTACCTTCAATCCTATGAAAACCTTTTAAATTATATTCTTTTATTTCTGGAATATCATTGTTTAAATGATTTTCTACAATATCTAAGACATTTAAATCATTCATTTTTTGAGGTTTACATGATATTTGTAAAAACAATAAAAAAAAACTAAATATTACACACTTTTTCATTTTTTATCTTTGTCTAAAAGTTCTGATTTGTTTATGTACTTCTGCTTGAATCAAATAAGCTGGAGCTTCAACGTTATAATTGTTTTGAATATTATTTGATCTATCTACCACAGCTTTTATTGTTTGTTGGTTTTGATTATGATCAATTTCATGTGATACTGTACCGGAAATTGCGTTTGAAACAGAAACATTTCTATCATAAACAATCGTTTTAGCAGCTACGCTAAATGGTAAATTTTTTCCATCTTCTATAAAAGTCTTTTCAAAAACAGTTATTGTTGCTTCCTTGTAAACTAAATTACCATTTGAATCAGTTAAAACATCAGGCATGCCATCAAACTTTTGTTCTTTACTATCCCAATTTAAAGCTCGACCACCAGAATCATGAGGTTGATGCAAACCAAATAATGTTTCATTACCAACTCCGGTATTCTCAGTATCATATACCAAGTTTACTTTACCTTCACTATTTACAATTTTATGGAATTGCTCAATTGATTTTTCACTTGTTTCACTATTTATATGATCAATAATTTTTTTTGTATCATTAGTAGCATTTTCACTGACTAATATTTTTCCATCTTTCACTTCAGTTGTTATTGCTTTACCGTCTGAACCAGGAATCCATTCAGGAGCCATTCCATCAGGGTCAATAAAACTCATTGGATTATTAAAAGCATAATTGTAAGGAGAGTGTCTTCTCATTTGCTCTGCTAATGGGTCAATATTCATCCATCTTCCTAAAGCTGGGTCGTAATTCCTTGCACCGTAGTCGTACATGTTTAATCCCAGCTCCGTTTGCAGTTCTTTACCGTTGTATTTATAATTGTAATTAGGTTGTGAGTTATTAGCATTATACCCACTATGCTTTAATCCAAAAGGATAATAATGGTTTTCTTCTAAAATAGGACTGGTATAATAGTCTGTACAACGTACAATAGGAATACCTTTTCCTCCTGAGATAATTTCACACTCTACAATATGTTCATCTCCTAAAACACCATTTTTATCTATATCAGAATAACTGACTCTTACATTGCCTAAATGATCGGTGTAATTAAAAACATAACTATAAGCACCAGAGTTGTGTTTTACATATCCTTCCGCATGAGGAAAGAATTGTAAATCGCTGTTTTTATACTGAAATCCTCCAGCTAAATAATGCGTATTTGTTATGGTACTGTTTTCTGTCACTTTTTTAACTACTTTTTGTCCTGTATCAGTGTAAAGATATTCAATTGTATGCTTTTAAAAAATAATTTTTATTACAAAAAAAAGCTATCACTAATTCTGAAACATAAGGTCAACTTTTTTATCATTTTCTTCGTTTTAAAACATTATATAATACAGAAAGGAACGCAATATGGCGTTCCTTTCTTATACATTTTTAATATTATTTTTTAATTTCCAACAGGTTAGCTTCTGTAAAAATGTCTATCACTAACTCTGAAACATTACCCAATTTAATTTTCAATTGGTTAGCTTCTGTGAAAATAGCTATCACTAACTCTGTAACATTACCATTTTTAATTGGTTAGCTTCTGTGAAAACAGCTATTACTAACTCTGTGACATTACCACTCTGAAACGTTTCCCTATCTGGTAACCTTTTTCATATTACCTTATTTAATCAAATCGTATAGTATAGTTTTTTTATCAAGGTTTAAAAGCATATCAGAATTTTCAAAAACAATAGATCTATTTTGAAAATAAAAAAGACGACTATTTAATTTTATTAAATTGTAACTAAATCTTAAATGATTTTTGTCAATTTCTAAATTTTGTTGTTCTTCATTAGTAAAATTAAAAAGCAATAAGTTGGTGTCTGTTAGAATAACAATATTATCATTTTCTAAATCGAAAAAATTAGAAAACTCATTTTTTAAATCAAAAAGTTTTTCATTATTCTTTATATTATAAAATACATATGAATCTTTTTTGTAAAAATAGTTGTAATCACCTTCTAACTTTAGTTCATTTATTGAATTTGGCCTTAAAATTTTATGAGATAATACTTCGTCTAAATATTTAGAGTTTTGACCTTTAATTATGTCTAGATATTTCTTATTTGAATCATTGACTTTAGAAGGGTTATCAATACAAAATTCTAATACTTTAATGCATTCTTCTACTGAAAAAAAATTATTTACAAAAACCAAAGTTAAAGTGTCATTTTTTTTTGATTTAGTTATACTGTTAATTGTTTTTTGCTGATAAAAGTCTTCAAAAAAATATAAATCTATAATGTATTTGGGCTTATTTTTTATTGTTACATAAATGTCAAAATATTGAGCAATTATTAAACCTGTATTGATTTTTTCACTCACCTCATTAACGGTAACGTTAACTAATACGTTGCCGTATTTCCTTTTAAAAGTTTTAGTCGTATGCGCAAAAGAAATATTAAAGGTGATAAATAAAATAAATATTAAATTTCTAATTCTCATAATTATTGTTTTTTTTGTTCTGTAACTTTTTTCTCATGATCTACTGGAAGTACATCAGGTTTTTTCTTAGGGTTAGGTGAGTTATTATTAACTCTTAATGGCGAATTAGTATCGCTAACACTAGTTCTGGATAAATCAATATGGGTTTCATCAACTGATCTTCCATTAACAACTTTTGATTTAATAACTAAACCACTAGGAGTAAATGTATATGAATACATAAAATTTTCATAAGATTTTGCATACTCTTCAGTTTTAACACCATCATTCCCACTAGGGTTATTATCTCCATCTATTATCTCATATAATTTATCAAAATTAAAAACAACCTGATTAATTTTGCCAAACTGTTTAATTGGCATATTGGTTTCTCTATCGAACATAAAAATACTTTGATAAGCATTACCGTGTGTATGTGCCATAGCAACAAAACCTGGTATTGCATAATCAGGAATATCATTTGAGTTCTCAATTTTAAGACCATCTTTCATTCCAATAACTGGAGTTGTATATGCATATCTATAAACCCCTTGACTAACTTCAACTTTATAAAAATTTGCTCCAATTTCTCTTTCCTTTAAAATAGAATAACCTGCATATTGTTCTCCAAAATTAGCTACAGATGAACTTAAATCATCAAATAACACATGTGGTTCTAAACCTTCAAGCTCTCTAGCATCAACAACACGATTTCCACTAAACACGTAAGGAGCCCATAAAGGATAGTCCTCAGTCAAAGGGTCTATTGACATAAAACGTCCTATTGCAGGATCATAATTTCTATATTTAAAGCTATCCCAATTTAAGCCCAGTTCCGTTTGGCGTTCTTGTCCTTGGTATTTATACTTGTAGCTAGGGTCAACGGGTGTACTTGGTAGAGGTCTCCTTAAGGCAATATCCCCACTTGATTTCTTAGTGTATAAATTAATATCACTATTATAATTAGTATGTTTTAAACCAAAAGCATAGTAATGATTTTCTTCTAGTATTTTTAAACTTTGTGTATCTGGATCAAAACCATAACTTACTCGAATGTTTCCTAGATGGTCTGTGTAATTAAAAACGTAATTATAGTTATTTACTCCTTGAGAATCGGTCACATTTACATAACCTTCTGCATGAGGAAAAAACTGTAATTTATTATTTTTATATTGAAAACCTCCTGACATATAATTGGTTGTGTCTGTTCCAAATCCTCCCTCGCAAGTAGAACAACTTGTTTTTACTATCTTATTTATTTTTCTTCCTGTAGCATCATAAATGTAGGAAATTACATTTGTTCTTGCAACTATTTTTATCAGTAAAAAAAGCTATCACTAACTCTGATACACGAGGTCGCCTTTTTTATCATTTTCTTCGTTTTAAGAACTTTAAACATAAAAAAAGATGAACTATATAGCTCATCTTTTTTACAATTATTTTTAATTTTTATTGATTATCAATTTATTAGACATTCAAATTGAACTCATCACTAACTTTGAAACATTACCCATAAAAAATAATAGAGTTAAATGATATTAGCTTCTTTTTTATTTAGAAAGATTATAAATTTCACTATTCAAACAAAATAAAAAATGTATAACATGTTATACATTTGCGCTATATATGGTACATTTCTTAAAACAACAAAACCACTCAATCGAGTGGTTTTCCAATTATTTTGTAAATATGAAAAATTATTTGTTAATCAGTATAAATTTCCATTATTTCACCTTCTCCTACTATCTCAATGCCTTCATCAAAAGTAAATTTCTTACCTACTTTAAAGTTACTACCTAAATAATCTTTATTAGAAAAATAAATAAACACATCATTAAATTCACCTGGCTTAAAGACATCTTGCTCTATCAAAACTATTTTACCAGATGTTTTAGACTCATTAATAAAATTAAATAAAGGTCTATAACCAGTTGTAAAACCAGTCTTCCTAACATCACTTTTTAATCTTATTTTTGCTTTAATTTTTATCATTTTTAATTTATCGGGCTAAAATTTAATGGACTAATTTTTCTTATGTTTTGAAGTTGTTCTGCTGGTATAGCAATTGCTGGCATACCATCAGCTGTAAAAGGAGTTGCATATTTCATAACTTTATTTGGAACCCCTACTTTTATTATAGTATTTGGAACTTTATCCCATGTATAATTTAACTGTCCAAATTTTGAAGCGTTCTCAGCACTAGTTGTAAATAGTTTACTTGTTTCATATCCTCCCGCTGTAGTTCTTAATCCATTAGACAAAGCATCCGTTAATTCAGCTCCAGATACAGCTCTAAATAAGCTAGTAGTCCCTGAAGCTTTGATAGTGCTTGATATTGTGCTCATTGTAGCATTTAATCCTTTAGCACCAAGAACCATACCAGCAATTTCACCAATAGCAGCTCCTCTTTCAAGACCATCACCGCTAACTAGATCAGTTGCTGTTTTCTCTAAATTTTGTGATACTGCTTGACTAGTCATGTAAGAATTAGTTCCCAATGCATTATCAACACCCATCATGGCAAAAGAATTTCCTTGAACTGCGCCTGCTATAGTAATATTCATTAAACTCGTTGCAGTTTGTTTAGGATTACTTATTGCAGTGCCGATTCCACTAACAAAATTTCCAACACCATTTGAAAAACCAATCATATGAGCTCCAAAACCATTTGGATTAATAGTTGCATCTGCTTGAAGCCAAGGATGAAGATTTAGTTCTTTACCCTCAAGCTCAGTTCCCATACCAATTTTGTTTTCAGAAAAAGCATATGGAGAATTGTAAGTATAATCTTCAGCCAAAGGATCAATACACATAAATCTACCAATAGCATAATCATAATTTCTATATTTATAGCTATCCCAATTTAAATCAAGTTCAGTTTGACGTTCTTGTCCTTGGTATTTATACTGGTATGTCATAGCACAAAAAAAAGACCGCTTTTTCGTTTTCTCAACTCCTCTTTTTCTACAAAAACAGGTTTACTCCTTGTAAGAACGTAGCCCAAAAATACTGTTTTTTTGTTTTGTATGTCTCTATTTTGTCATTATTTTTTTATCTTTTTTTTAACTTATTTTCTTACTTTTTTGGCACACAACTTGTTAATCCTTAATAAACAACAAGCTGTATGCAATCAAAACTACCTAGTATTATTAATCTTTAAATTCTATTATTATGAGTAAGCAAAAAGGGATTATCAAGTTGGTAGGTAACATTGGAGGAATGAGTTTTTATACTTCTAATGGTGAATATTTGGCTAGAACAGCTGGAGGACCTACAAAAGAAAGGATTGCAACGGGTGCAAACTTTGTCAGAACAAGAGAGAACAATGCCGAGTTTGGAGGTTCGGCAAAAGTGGGTAAAGCTTTTAGAACAGCTTTAAGTAGTGTGATTCAGACGATGGGAGGAAGTACGCTAACTGCTAGTTTAACACGCTTATTCAAGTCGATTAATGCTAAGGCTTCAGGAACAAGAGGGCAACGCCCTATTGCTCTGACTGCTAACAAAGCGCAAGCAAAAGGATTAGAACTTAACAACAAGATTAGTTTTACTTCGGTATTCAACGCACCGTACACGGTTACTACGGATGCTGACCGTGTGGAAGTGGTTTTTACGATTCCAAGTTTTATACCGATTAATTTTATTAATGCTCCTAGTGGTGCTACTGGTTTTCGTATTGCAGCTGCTGTTGGTTGGTTGTCTGATTATAGTTTTGATAGTAGCACACTAAGCTATGAGCCAGATGTTGCAGACCAAAATAGTATAGGGATAACCCAGTATAGTACCATTCAACCGATTAATAACACGGGTACAACTATCACTTTAACGGCTACTGCTCCTGGTGGATTAGTGCCTGAAGCTGGTGTAAGTGTTATCGCTTGTTTGGGTATTGAGTTCTATCAAAAAGTAGATAATGTGGATTATCTATTAGCACAAGGTAACGCTATGCGTATTGTAGAAGTTTTCTAAGGTTTAAAACACTTTTAATAACTATAAGGCTCTTTGTTCTCAAAGAGCTTTTTTTGTGCTTATATGGTTTTAAAATCATTATTTCAAGGATATTTTAACTTACTGATGTAGTTAACTTATCCTTTTTTTATCCATAGGAAAAAGTGGGCTCTAGTGGGCTTATGGTGGGCTTATCCTCGGGACATCCCCGAGACGTCTATAGCTAAAAGCTTATTTAAAATACTATAACTTTTTTGCTATTTCCGTAGCACCTTTAACTAAACCTTCTATTATGGCTTGATTAAAAGTCTTAGCCATTTCTAAAGCTTCATTTATTTCTTTTTCATTGTTTTCTTTCATCTTTTCATCAAAGATTTTTAAAGCCATTTTCCTTAACTTTTCCTCTCCAATTTGTCGTGCTTTTTCTCCTTGTTCTGGATGCTCTAAGATTTTTTTCACCATTCCATCAATCACAATATTTTTTTCTTTTAAGGCTTCTTCATCGTTTTCAATAATATTAACATTAGAAATTACTTTACCAATATTTATTTTTACATTCATAATCTTTTGTTTTTTACAAAGATATAGCAGAGCTATTTACTTTGCAATAGCATTTGCTAAAAGCAATTTTAATAAACTAAAAGCCGATTCTTTCTCTATTTTTAAAGCAATAATTAATAAAACTATCATAATGGTAAATTGCCACCATTTCATTTGTGAGTAAGGGATTTTGATATACTTTTTTTTGCTCATAATAATTAATGTTTATATATAAATATTCCGTTTTTTCTTAAAAGTTCATTTTTTTTCATTTTTATGTAACTTTTTTTCGTCAAGCAAGGTAAATAGTGGCTTTATAATAAAATAGGACAAGTTGCTTAAGCCCTTATTTATCTAGCTTTTGTCAAAGTTCAGGATATAGATTTTAATTCCATGTAACGTGAAAACTTAATAGTTTTAGTTTGGGTTTAATTTTTGGGTTAGATGTACTGTAAAACAAGAGTTTACAACTTGTTTGCATATTGCAACATGTTTGTATGTTTTTCGGTCTTAATTTCCGTTGTTAAGCCTTGTGGTTACTGACTTTTTTCACTCTTTCATCAATCGTTTTTTTATCTTGGTCAACCGTGGCAAGTATAGACTGTTTTTGCGATGTGGCTTTTGGTTGACTGAGTAGGTTCCGAAGGGGGTTCGTTTTAAAAGGTGATGATTTAAAGCTTTGGGCGAAGAAAGGGCAATCATCGGCTTTTAAAATGATTAGGCTCACGCCGATTGAGTGCATAATCTACTTCCTTTTTTCAATTTTTGTGTAAAAAAGCAAGCAAAGAAAGACGGCAACCACTGTAGCTGGCTTTTTTGTGAAGGTTTTTTATGCAAAGAATTGAAAATGAAAATACTGTTCCTATTATCGGGTGGGCGCGTTGGATGAGGGGCTATTTTACATAGTGTGCTTATGGTTTCGAGGCGAAGCGTACCCAAAGGGCTTGAACCATAAGAGCACATTATGTAAAGATAGCTTGGGGGCGTTTTTTGGGGTGCGCTTGTTTATAGCGTTGGGTGTAAGGCTCTTTATTGTGGCCTATTTTATGTGCGATGGGTTTGGGAGAATAAAATGGCTACAATAAAGTGCCTTACTTGGGGTGAACAAGGGCATAGCGTTGGGTGTAAAACGCAGGAGTTAGGGAAGTCAGGACTGGGTGGGCGCAAAAACTTTAGCGAAGCGTTCCTATTTTCTATTTATCATCAGGACGTCGCATAGTAACTACGTCCTCCCACATACCGCATTACGGTTACTTTTTCAAGTTAATTTATTGATAATAAATACTTTGTATAGATTTTAGTCAATATGTTAAAAAGTGTTAAAATTGAGTGTTTTTTTAGGGTTGATTTTAGCTATTCTACCCGAAGCGCTTCTGTTTTTTTATTATATTTGTCTTATGGATATAGGTAATGCAATAGGATTAATTTCTTCTGTCTTAGGAATTTTATCATTCTTTGGGATTGGCATTTCTATAACTGACCTATTAAAAAAAAACCTTTTTTTAAGCGCACCTCCACTTCCATATGGGCTTGACGAGGGTTTGAAAGATGAAGAAAAAATATTTTTATATTGATTTTTTCAATATGACTTAGTCATTTATTGGTTTTTTACATATTTTTTCACTCTCTTTTATTTAAACTATTTTTATAATTATCCTATTGGGTGGAAGCTGTCAATCTCTTTTTGTAAATCGTCTATGTCGTTGATTAAATACATCTCTGTGGATATGATTCGTTTGTGTCCTGCAAAGTATTGTACTTGTCTTAGGTTGTAGTTTTTTAGCCAGTAGGTTATGACTGATGCGCGAACTTGTAGGAAGTTGATAAACTTTGGATTCTGTTCTTTTAGTTCTTCGGTTAAGCGTTTAAAGATATTGAGTATGCCTGCTTCTTTCACTTGTGTTTGTCCTGATGCTGGTGTGCTTAAAAATAAGTATTTGCTTGGCTCTTTGTAGTATTTTAGTAGTTCGTTTCTTGTGGTGTATTGGTATTCCATAATATCCATTATTTGATTGGATTTTAGCTCTAGTGTTCGGTCTTTGCCTATTCTTCCGCCTCTTATGTCTATCGTTCCTTTTCGTAGGTCTAGATCATCTGTTATGATTCTGCTTACTTCTGCTGTGGTTATACCTTGATTAAAGAGTAATCCGATTATTACTTTGTTTCTTTCTTTGCTTAGTTTATAGTTTGTAAACCAGTTGTGATGGCTTCGTTTATCGTCTTGTTTTGGTACTTCGTAATTTTCGTAAATGTTTTGTAGTTCTTGTGGTGATAGTATAGGGTAGAGTTTTTGTTTTTGCCCTCCTTGTAGTTTTATTCTGTTGGCTGGATTCTCTTTTCTGTTGTTTGTTTCTATTTGGAAGTTGAAGAAGTGTTTTAATGCGGATAGCCTTAGTTTTCTTGTTTCTGTACTTATTCCTTGTTTTTGTAAATGTGCTAAGTATAGCATGATTTCTTTTTCTGTACAGTTTTCTATTTGGGTGTTGTCTTTATCTAAAAAGCTAATAAAATTCATAGTTTGATACTGGTACATTTTGGCTGTAGTTTTGCTTAGCTCTTGTCGTTTTAGGTATGTTTTAAAGTCCATCTTTTGAATGATTAGTAAATAGTGATTAATCCTTATTCTTTTTGCTCTTCTAGTAAGTGTGTGTATATCTGTGTAGTTTCTAGACTGCTGTGTCCTAAAAAGCGTTGTACTTTTTGTATGTCCATTCCGTTGGCTAATAAGTGTGTGGCTATGCTATGTCTTAGACTGTGTAGTGTGATTGTTTTTTCTTTTAGTTTTATGTTGTCGCTTTGATCTATAATATTTCTTAGTCTTACGCCTAATGTTCCTCCTGTGAGTGGTTTGCCGTAACGGTTGATAAATAGCTTGTGTTCTGCTTTGTCTTTTACTAGTATGGTTCTGTATTCATAAACCCAATCTTGTAATGTTTTGGCTGTTGTTTTGTTAAATGGGATTAGTCTTTGTTTGCTGTTCTTGCCTTTTTTTACGTGCAATACTCTTGTGTCAAAATTAATGTCGTCAACGCTTATGTTTATACCTTCTGTTCTTCTAAGACCACAACCGTAGTAGATGGTTAATAACACTTTATCTTGATAATTTAGTGCTTCTTGTTTTCGGGTATTGGTTTGTTGATTCTCTACAATTTCATAGAGTTCTTTGATTTCTTCTATGGTTAGTATTTCTCTTTCTAGTGTTTCTTTTTTTAATCGTTTTAGGTTGATTTCTGGTAGGTTTTGTGTGCCTTTGTGGTGCAGGAACTCGAAGAACTTTTCTAATGCCCAAAAGTGATGGTTTATGTAATTACTGCTTAATGCACCGCCTTGTCTCTCGCTTGCTCTGCTGATTAAATACGTGTAGTATTCTTTTATGACCTGATGGGTAATTTGATTGATTTGTTTGATGCTTTTTTGCTCTAGGTAATGTAAAAACTCTCGTACTGCATTGGGTAAAGTATAAACGGTTCTTTCTGCAAAGCCTAGTATGTCTAACCACTCTTTAAAAGCGTTTTCTAAATAGTTGTAACTGGTTGATTGTAGGTGTAGTTTTTTCATGGATTTAGTAACTAGTAAATAGTGATTAGTGATTAGTTTTTTTGGTCGTCATATCCTTTTGGTTGTTCACTCGTTCGGTTGTAGTTTTTCCTTTGTGGATTTGGGTTTAACCGACCTAATTTGGGTTTTGGTTCGGTCTTGGTCAATCGCTCGGTTCTCGATGTTTGCTATTACTGTTTTTAATATGGTATCTATCTTGTTTTCAAGGGCTTTGTATTCTTTTTCGCTTACTAATCTATAGTTGTAGGTTTGTGTTTCTTTGTCGTGTATTTTGGTTATTATTCCTGCATCTAACCATGTGTTTAAGTGGTATTGTGCGGTACTTTTTGCGATTCTTAGTGTAGTTCTTAGTTGCGCATTGGTAAATAATTCCGTCTTATTTTTGAGTATGGTTTTAAAGGCTTCTAATTGGTTTCTGCTTCTTCCTGTGAGTGTGTCGGCTTTTCTTATTAGGACTTCTTTTATTAATTCATTTGCGTTTTTAATGTCTTCTATGGTGGTTTCTATGTACTCTTCTCCTGTTGTTTCATCATATTTTAACTCTCTTTGGAACTGGTGATAATAGGTTATGAGTTCTATAAACTGTAAATAGTGTGCGTTTGTTCTTCTTGGTTTTAATACTTCGTTTGGTAGTTCTAACACTTCTGCAAAAGGGTTTATTACTTTGATGGGTTTTAATAAATATTGTGAGTTTTGGAGACATTGTCTCGCTTTTATTTCCTCTTCTATGTTTAATTTGCCTGCGGAGGCTCTCCGCTGGTAATTCATAATTCTTTGGTCTTGCTCTATACTTTCATCTAGGTAAATTAAAAAGCTTCTGTTTGCATTGTCTTCGTAAATGGTTTCTTTAGTGGTACACCCAGCTACACATACAGGACCTTCAACGGTTATGTTTTGTGATTTGGTTTCTCCTTTGGTGTTTTTAAAAGCTACGGTTTTACTAATTCTCTTTTTAGATTGTAGTTCTCTTATGGGATAAAGTGCGCTTTCTGCTCCGTCTAAATCTTCTATTAAAATGAGTTTGTGTTTTAGTTC
This sequence comes from Flavobacterium jejuense, assembly GCF_006491595.2. Classification (GTDB taxonomy): domain Bacteria; phylum Bacteroidota; class Bacteroidia; order Flavobacteriales; family Flavobacteriaceae; genus Flavobacterium; species Flavobacterium jejuense. The sequence continues at coordinate 4,116 of NZ_VEVQ02000023.1, read as the reverse complement.
TTGTTGCCCGAAGTAATAAAATGCGTTTTCTGATAAGGTTGTGATTTCTACTTTTTCTTCGTCCGGGATTAAGTTTCCTATTGATTCCTGTAAGTGTGTTTTTCCTGTTCCACTGCTTCCTAAACTGATAATGTGTAATGGCTGTTCTCTTTTTCTACTGCTAAAAATTAAGTACATAATTAGCCTGTTTGTTTCTTCTCCTATAATGCCACTTTTGCCTATTAAGTCGTTTGTTACCGTTAAAAGATTCTCCGATTGTAAGAGTTGTAGTGCTTCTTGTTTTTCTTTCTCTGTAAGTTGTTTGGTTTCTATTTGTTTGTGGGTATTTTCTAATTCTTGTAGTCTGTATTTTTCCAGTTCTTCTATAAGTTCGTTTATACTCGCTTCGATTACACTTGTTCCTATTTCTAGTTTGGTTGCTGTTTTTCTGATTAGTTTCTCAACTTGGGTGTCGTTGTAGAGATCTAAATTATGACGTACTGCTAGGCTCTCTATCTCTGTTGCTTGTATTTTGAGTGTTACGCGCATTCTATCCAATCCATCTAACCTAATACCGCCTAATACTGTTATTTTGATTAGTTTGTTGTGATAGTCTAATTGGTTTGGGTTTTGGGTGTTTAGATTGTTCATAAGTTTCTAGTTGTTCATATTTGCATCAAAAGTATTAAATCTAAATCTTTTTACAAAGTCTTATTTTGGTTTTTTGTTTCATTTATGAACAGTATATTTGCATAAATAGTTTAAATAAGCATCATTTATAGTGTTATGAGTACATTTGGCAAGCGTTTAAGAGATTGTAGAAAAGAAAAAGGATTATCTCAAAATGAGGTAGCCAAAATTTTAAGTACCAATCATTCTGTTATTGGTAAGTATGAGCGTGATGATGTAAAACCCTCAATTGATGTCGCTAAAAAACTAGCTGACTTATTAAATACTACTGTTGCCTATTTGGTTGGAGAGACACAGGATAACGAACTACTAAAAGATACTGATATGCTTAAACGTTTAAAAGACATAAACGATTTACCTGAACAAGACAAGCAAGCCATTCTTTATAATCTCGATGCTTTATTAAGAGACGCTAAAACTAGATTAGCCTATAAATTATAATTTTAAATATTTATTATATGGTAACAGAGTTTTTTAACACAGTAGTTTTTTATTTTATGATGATGATAGGTTTAATAAGCATAATTAAACATCTTGAATATGGACGTGATAAACTTCTTATTTTACATCGATTTCTAAAAAAACATAGCGATAAAATCTTTAAACTTTTGTACAGTAAAAACACTAATATTGTAGTATATATTTATCATCTATTAAGTGCTGCATTCTTTGTGTTTGTAAGTGTATATGGTTGTTTCACAATCTTTGCAAAATATAGTACGTTTTCGAGTATGTTTTTCTATAAAATGAGTGCGTTATTATTTTTCACAGTAATAACACAAGGCTATCTTTACTATCAAAATTCAACTTATTCAAAAGATAGATCTAAGTACTTAGAAGCTTAAGTAATAAATATTTATACAAAATAGCAATATTGTATTTACAACAAAACCACTCAATTGAGTGGTTTATTTTTTGAGTTAATTCCTAATCATTTGGCTTATGCTTGTGTGGTTTTAAATCAGGATGCTTTGGTTTTGTTTCTGGGTTAACTCGTCTTCTTTGGTCTTCTTTTCCGTCCTCTCTTTTTGGTTTTGGACCAGGTTTAATTGCTTTAATGTTTTCCATAATAAGGGTTTTTGATTAATTAATAAATACTTTCTTTAGCTTTTTTAATTGCTATACTTTTAACAACAAATAACTTTAATTAGTTCTACATTTCCTTACGGTAAACCGTAGTCCTAAATATAAACTTTGATTTCCTGTTTGTCAATACGTATTTATACTGATTTTTAACCCTTTTTTATACGTGTAAATACGTACTTAAACCTTATTTTATCTAAAAGTCATCTTTTTGAACATAAAAAAACCACTTCATTATAAAGTGGTTTTTGCTTTTTATTTATAGCTCAAAGTGATAATACTTTGTTCAACTCAAACATGTTTTTTAATAATTAATTTTTTTCCATATTACAGGTGATAGTTCATCTTTATCAACTATTGATCTTATCTTATTTTTGTTTTTTAAACTAAACACTAATTTTTGTTTTTTATCATTAGGAATAATTGTTAAGAAGCCATCTACTATATTCCATATACCTTCTTCAATTTCTATTTTAAGCAAAATATTCTTCTTTGCCATTTTTTTTGAGGAATAAGTTTGAAAAATCAACTTATATGTATTATTCTCGTTTAGAGTTAAAACATTAACATTATAACCCCCAAATATTGGACTCTCAATTATTTTTTCTGATCTATATAAAGTTTTCTTATTAATCTGTGCCCCAGAATAATTAAAAAATACTATTAATAGCATTACTAATCCTTTTTTTATATTTATGGTATCCATTTATTTTTTATAGCTTTTTTTGAATAAATAAATTATTAGTTCCTGGATTATTTATCATATTTCTTACAGCTTTTCTTTGAGCGCCTGGGCTATTATAATCAAGAGTATTTCCAAAATAAATCCTATTATCATATCCATCTCCATAATGTAATCTTTCAGATAAACCTCTTTGTCTTCTAAATCCATTGGTTATTTCTACTGCAGATCCCATTGTAAATCTTCCGCCATCAGCACCAGCACCTTTGCCTTGCTTGTAATGACCAAAATATTCATGCTCAAATATACGTGCCATATTGAATGACCTATGATTTAATAATGAACTATATGTTACACTATTATCATCTCCATTAGAGTTAAAGGAGGCTAGATTAACTTGCACCCATCCTGCTGAAAATGAACCGAGACCAACATTACCACTGCCATCCCTATTTCTTCTATTATAACCAAATTCGATTCTACCATGTTTATCACTTTCGTTTCCACTATTAGTATCTGTTAATGCTTCTACAAGAGCGCTTGTAGCATCGTCAGACTGAGATAATTCAGAATCTACAGACCCTACAAAATACAACATATTAGTTTTTGAATTATATCCAACTTCAATACCAAATTCATCATTAAACATTTTTTGAACTGCTTTAGGAATCAAATCATTCCTATTTCCTTCTCTATCAAAAAAAACAGTGTAAATACTATCTCCTTTTATTTCCCTAAAAGCTATTGGGTTATTTGTTATATAACCATAAGGTGATACATCTGCATATTTTTCACTAAACCTATCCATTTTATTAAAACGTCCTATTGCAGGGTCATAATCTCTCCATTGATAAGCGTATGTATTCTTTCCTAACTCTGTTTCTAACTCTTGTCCTTGGTATTTATACTGGTAATTAGGTTGTGAATTATTAGAATTATATCCTTCCTGTTTTAATCCAAAAGGATAATAATGGTTTTCTTCTAAAATAGGACTAGTATAATAGTCTGTACAACGTTCAATAGGAATACCTTTTCCTCCTGAGATAATTTCACACTCTACAATATGTTCATCTCCTAAAACACCATTTTTATCTATATCAGAATAGCTCACTCTTACATTACCTAAATGATCGGTGTAATTAAACACATAACTATAAGCACCAGAGTTGTATTTCACATAGCCTTCCGCATGTGGAAAGAATTGTAAATCGCTGTTTTTATACTGGAAACCTCCAGCTAAATAATGCGTATTTGTTATGGTTGTATTCTCAGTCACTTTTTTAACTACTTTTTGTCCAGTAGCAGTGTAAATGTACTCAATATTTCCATTTGTTCCAAAATCTATCTTTGTTGGCAAATTGAGGTGGTTGTATTCAATACCAGTAATTCCTTTGTTTTGATCTCTAGTCATGTTTCCATTATCATCATACTCGTATTCAATGGCTGTATTGATTCCATCATTAAAACCTTGTGGTGAAGTGGTGCTATCATCAACCTTTACTAATAGATTTAGATTATCATTGTCATAATTATATACTAAATCATCAATAGGATTAGGAAAACCTGAGTTGTTCATTCCTCCATTTCTTTTCAATGTTTTAATGTTACCGTTTTTGTCGTATGATAAGTTTTCATCATAAGCGTTACTGTCATTTTCAGTAAGTTCGGGTTTTAAATATGAA
>NZ_VEVQ02000022.1 GCF_006491595.2 Flavobacterium jejuense | reverse complement strand
CATATGCAAGAATGTTTCACACAAATAGGAAGAGATGGAAGTCCTCAAACATTTTGTAATGACTATTATACCAGTCCTATTTTAGAAGAAAACCATTATTATCCTTTTGGATTAAAGCATAGTGGGTATAATGCTAATAACTCACAACCTAATTACCAGTATAAATATAACGGTAAAGAACTGCAAACAGAGTTAGGATTGAATACTTACGACTATGGTGCAAGAAATTATGATCCTGCACTGGGTAGATGGATGAATATTGACCCTTTGGCGGAGCAGTATAGAAGACATACTCCTTATGCTTATGCTGTTAATAATCCAGTATTCTTTATTGACCCAGATGGAATGCAAGTGGCAGACCCAGGAGATAAATTTAAAACTAAAGATGATGCTTTTCTAGATTTTGCAATGCAGTATAATGGAATTGCAATAAATAATAATGTAGAACTAAAAACTGCAATTTATGAAATAAAAGAAGGGGAGGAAGTATTTTATTCTTATACTAAGCCTATAGGTTACATTAATTTGGATAAAAATGGAGAAAATTTATCAGAAGGAACTGCTGGAGAATTACCTCCTGATATTACCAAAGGAAAGAAAGTTGTAGCAGATGGACACACACATTCTCGTGATAGAGCTGGTAGGGCAAAAACAGAACAAATGAAAAAAGCAATATTAAATGATGATAATCAATTTTCTGGCCCTGATAAGGATAACAATAGGACTAATGCTACAAATACTAAAGGTTATGTTGCTTATGTAGCTTTACCAAATGGAACTGGTTTAAGACATGACCCTTATGTTAAAGGAGATGAAAGACCAGCACCTGGAACACCATCTATTATTACAATTAGTAAAGATTTACCTAGCGACCCAAAAAGTCCAACTAGAGTAAACAAAGTTAGTCCAAACGTAGTTCCAAATGTGATGCCAGATGTATATATAAATGGTGTATTAGACCCAAGTAAACTAAAAACTAAATTTGACGGGAAATAATGAGAACTTTAATTATTTATGGTTTATTTATATTTTTTTTGAATGGTTGTTCATCAACTAATATAAACAAAAGTATTATTAGTAGTAGTAATGAGAAGCTAACTTCAATCATTTCAATAATTGGTAATCCTCAGAGTTATCATGGGAAAGAAATAGTTGTACAAGGATATTTTGTTTTTAAGAAAGATGAAAATAGTATTTATGTGAGTAAAACGGACTATGAAAATGGATTAACTAAAAATGCTATCTTTTTAATTTTAAATTACCAAATGTTAGAAAAATTTGAAATTCAACCTCCTTTAATCGGATATTTTGAAATTAAAGGTGTTTTCGATATTAATAACAATGGTAGTTATAACCTTTTTAGCGGTACAATTAATAATATTTCAGATATTAGTAGACTATATAAAATTGATAGTGATAATGATGAATATAATATGAATTAGGTAATGTATCAGAGTTAGTGATAGGCATTTTGGTAATGTACCAGATTTAGTGATGAAGGCTTTAAGAGTTTCTAATGGATTGATAATCAATAAAAATTAAAAATAATTATAAAAAAGATGAGCTACATAGTTCATCTTTTTTTATGTTTAAAGTTCTTAAAACGAAGAAAATGATAAAAAAGTCGACCTCGTGTATCAGAGTTAGTGATAGTTTTTTTTGTAATAAAAATTATTTTTTAAAAGCATACAATTGAATATCTTTACACTGCTACAGGACAAAAAGTAGTTAAAAAAGTGACTGAGAATACAACCATAACAAATACGCATTATTTAGCTGGAGGATTTCAGTATAAAGACAGCAATTTACAATTCTTTCCTCATGCAGAGGGTTATGTGAAATATGAAAACGCAGATTATAGTTATGTATTTAATTATACAGACCATTTAGGAAATGTAAGAGTGAGCTATTCTGATATAGATAAAAATGGTATTTTAGGAGATGAACATATGCAAGAATGTTTCACACAAATAGGAAGAGATGGAAGTCCTCAAACATTTTGTAATGACTATTATACCAGTGCTATTTTAGAAGAAAACCATTATTATCCATTTGGACTAAAGCATAGTGGGTATAATGCTAATAACTCACAACCTAATTACAATTATAAATACAACGGTAAAGAACTACAAACCGAGCTAGGACTTAATATGTACGATTACGGAGCTAGGAATTATGACCCTGCAATTGGTAGATGGATGAATGTTGATCCGTTAGCTGAGAAATTTGTGAGTAGTACTCCTTATTCGTATGCATTAAATAATCCCGTAATATTTATAGATCCAGATGGTAAAGAAGTTGTATGGGGGGAAGGGTTATCAGATGAACAAAAAATGGAAATTGGACATTTTGTAAATCAATTAAGAAGAAAATCTAAAACATTCAATGATATTTTTGAGAAGTTACATAGCTCAAAAAATGTATTTACTATTGATGGTTCTGATTTTTCACAGATGCAAAGTGATGCAGAAGTTTTACCTAATGCACCAGTTAAAATATTAGATGTAATTAATACAAAAACATTTGAACTCACTACTGAGCCTGGAACTCCAGGTGCCCATCTAACTTTTTATTTTGGTAATATGAAACAGGATAATGTTACTGTAAGTGAAATTTTAACAGAAGAGTTTGTTCATTTATACCAAAATCTTTTTTATGTTGGAGAAAATAGTTTTGATTATGAAAAAAAACCAGATGGTGTAAATATAGAATTTGAAGCAAAATTAATTTCTGGAATTATTAAAAATGAAGCCAACTTTAATCTGTTAGATTCAAGAAAAGAGCCAGGTTTAATAGCACATGGTTTTGCTGAAAGGTTAGGTGTTGAATATAGAAATGGTCGTAAAATGTCAAATTATAGTGGAGATATGAGACAATGGATAAATCAGCCATCTTTATCTAATCTATATAAGATTAAAGATGTTGACTTTAACAGACTTCCAAGTCTTTTAATTAATATTTTAAGTAACTAGATTATGAAAAAGACCTTATTATTATTATTTACCTGTATCGCTTGTAATAGCCAAAGCAAATTTGAAATTAAAAATTCTAAATATTATTCAAAAATCATTTATGATAATCAAAATTCAATTCTAGAAGTAGAAAGAAAGAGCGACTCTTTGCATGCTGTATTTAAAATTAAACCTAATTTATTGGATTTATTAAATAAATATTTTTTAAAAGATAAAACAACTCAAGTTTCAATGATAATTGAAAAAATAAATAATAAATTATTTATAACCCAGATTGTTTTTTTTAATGGTAAAAATCAAATTATTTTACATGAAGGTACTGCTGATTTATATGGTGATTTAAAAATATATTCCATTGAGGTGATAAGTTGTAAAAACTGTAAGGACAAGATTTTAATTCCAATTTATATAAGATAAGGATAATGTTTCAAAGATTGGTAATGTTGCAGAGTTAGTGATAGCTATTTTCACAGAAGCTAACCAATTGAAAATTAAATTGAAATTGGTAATGTTTCAAAGTTAGTGATGAGTTCAATTTGAATGTCTAATAAATTGATAATCAATAAAAATTAAAAATAATTGTAAAAAAGATGAGCTATATAGTTCATCTTTTTTTATGTTTAAAGTTCTTAAAACGAAGAAAATGATAAAAAAGTCGACCTCGTGTATCAGAGTTAGTGATAGCTTTTTTTACTTATAAAAACAGTTGCAAGAACAAATGTAATTTCCTACATTTATGATGCTACAGGAAGAAAAATAAATAAGATAGTAAAAACAAGTTGTTCTACTTGCGCAGGAGGATTTGGAACAGACACAACCAATTATAGGTAATGTCACAGAGTTAGTGATAGCTATTTTCACAGAAGCTAACCAATTAAAAATTAAATTGAAATTTAAAAAATGGATAGAAAAGGAACGCAATATGGCGTTCCTTTTTGTGTTATATAATGTCTTAGAACGAAGAAAATGATAAAAAAGTCGACCTCGTGTATCAGAGTTAGTGATAGCTTTTTTTTGTAATAAAAATTATTTTTTAAAAGCATACAATTGGATATCTTTACAATTCTCGATGAAGCGAAATTAAAGTAAAAAGCATTCAGTAAAAAGGGTGCTTTTGTTATTTTGTAAGACTTTGGTTACTGGGAAGCACAGATTTACAAATCTAAAGAGAAGCCTCTCATTTAATTATTTTTTTTATAAAATTATTTTGTCACAGGTTTAAAAAGCTCACCTTGGTTTTTCTTTAAAATAATTTATCGAGTTGGATTAATACTAATAAAAACTAATTTTAAAAGCATAAAAAAAGCTGAACAATTGTTCAGCTTTTTTGTTGTGCGGGTAAAAGGACTCGAACCTTCACACCTTGCGGCACCAGATCCTAAGTCTGGCGTGTCTACCAATTTCACCATACCCGCTAAATTGGAGTGCAAATATAATTATTTTTACATATAATCAAAAACTTTTATCTGTTTTTTAGATCTAATTTTTAGATGTTTTTGAAAGATCATATTGTAAGAAAAGAAGCCAGCAATTATGCTGGCTATTTTTATCGTACTTCTTGGTTTAAAATTAAATCTATATAAAGATTAATTTTGTTTTTTAATTCTTTTCTGTGTGAAATAAAATCTAGAAACCCATGTTCTAATAAAAACTCTGATGTTTGAAAACCTTCTGGTAAATCTTTACCTGTAGTGTCTTTAACAACACGAGGTCCTGCAAAACCAATTAAAGCTCCTGGTTCTCCTATGTTAATGTCTCCAAGCATAGCATAGGAAGCCGTTGTTCCTCCAGTGGTAGGGTCTGTACAAAGTGAAATGTAAGGAACTTTTGCATCTGCCAGTTGAGCTAGTTTTGCTGAAGTTTTGGCTAACTGCATTAATGAATAAGCAGCTTCCATCATTCTAGCACCACCTGATTTTGATATCATTACAAAAGGGATTTTGTTTTTGATAGCATGATCAATACCTCTTGCTATTTTTTCTCCTACAACAGCCCCCATCGAACCACCAATAAATGCAAAGTCCATACAAGCTACAACTAAATCTTTTCCTTTAGATTTTCCTACAGCAGTTCGAACAGCGTCTTTTAATTTGGTTTTTTCCATGGCATCTTTTAAACGATCACCATATTTTTTAGTGTCTTCAAACTTTAGAGGATCTTTTGAAGTCATTTTTGGGTCTAATTCTTTAAACTCATTGTTATCAAACAATATTTCAAAGTATTCTGCACTTCCTATTCTTACATGAAAATCATCTTCAGGGCTTACCCATAAGTTTTTGGCTAACTCTTCTGTATCTACAATTTTACCTGTAGGAGATTTATACCATAATCCTTTAGGAACGTCCTTTTTGTCTTCAGTAGCGGTTTGAATTCCTTTTTCTTTTCTTTTAAACCAAGCCATAATTTTAAGTTAGAAGTCAGAAATTAGCACTTAAAATTGAAACCTTGATTTCAAATTCTAAATGCTAATTTCTAAATTATTATAGAGTATTTACATTATTTAAATCAGCAAAAGCTTGTTCTAATCGGGTGTTGAATGTTACTTCGCCTTCTCTAATCCATTTTCTAGGATCATAATATTTTTTATTTGGACTTTCAGGTCCGTCTGGACTTCCAATTTGTGTTTTTAAATAGTCAATATTATTAACCATATAATCACGGATACCTTCTGTAAAGGCAAACTGTAAATCAGTGTCAATATTCATTTTAATTACACCGTAAGAAATTCCTTCTCTAATTTCTTCTAATGTAGAACCACTTCCTCCATGAAAAACAAAATCAACAGGATTTGCTTCTGTGTTAAATTTATTCTGTACATACTCTTGCGAGTTTCTTAATATTTTTGGAGTTAGTTTTACATTTCCAGGCTTGTAAACACCATGAACATTTCCAAAAGCTGCTGCTATAGTAAATCTAGGACTTACTTTCATTAATTCTTCATAAGCGTAAGCCACCTCTTCAGGTTGTGTGTATAGTTTTGAGCTATCCACATCAGAATTATCCACTCCATCTTCTTCGCCACCTGTAATTCCTAATTCTATTTCTAATGTCATCTCCATTTTGCTCATTCGCTCAAGATATTTTTTAGAAATTTCAATATTTTCTTCAATTGGTTCTTCAGATAAATCGATCATATGGGAACTAAACAAAGATTTTCCAGTTTCTTTATAGAATTTTTCAGAAGCATCTAATAAACCATCAATCCATGGTAATAATTTTTTAGCGCAATGATCTGTATGTAATATTACTGTTGCTCCATAAGCCTCTGCTAATTCATGTATGTGTTTTGCTCCAGCAACTGCTCCAGCAATGGCTGCTTTCTCGTTCTGATTAGAGAGTCCTTTTCCAGCATTAAATTGAGCTCCTCCATTTGAGAATTGAATGATAACGGGTGCTTTTAATTTCGCAGCAGTTTCTAAAACACCGTTTATTGTGCTAGAACCTGTAACGTTTACAGCTGGTAATGCAAATCCTTTTTCTTTTGCATATTTGAATATTTCTTGTACTTGATCTCCAGTTGCTACACCAGCTTTTATTGAATGACTCATAGTTAGTTAGTTTAATATAGTTTACAAAAATAATAATTTAAAAAATTAGAATGGGTAATTAATTCCAAAATTTAAAACAGTTCTGCTAAAGTTAATGTCTCTAAACCATCTTTCGCTTTCTTCTTTGGCTGGATTATAAGTTTTATACCCAAAATCAATTCTAAATACAAAAAAATCAAAATCATATCTAAGCCCTATTCCAGTTCCTAAAGCAATATCTTTAAGTGATTTTATTCCATTAAAGGTGTAAGACTCATCTTCAACGTTGTCGAAAATGTTCCAAATGTTTCCAGCGTCGGCAAATAAACCACCATTAATTTTTCCAACAATATTAAAACGGTATTCTACACTTGCAGCAATTTTTAAATTAGCTTCATTAAAGTCATTAATTCCACCACTACTTCCAGGTCCTAAGCTATAAGCTTGCCAACCTCTATTGTCATTTGAACCACCAGCGAAATAACTTCTTGAGAAGGGAATAGAATTGGCGTTACCATATGGAATTGCTATTCCACCAAATGTTCTAAAGGCTAATATGTTTTTCTTGCCTAAATCCCAATGTTTTATTAAGTCTACTTCACCTTTAACATATTGCGCATACTCAATGCCAAATATAGTCTGATTTCCATTGTCGCTTTCTGGTTCTTTTACTTGTTTTGCTATTAGACTTGCAAAATTACCAGCAGTCTCTATTTTTGTTTTTATAGCATAGAAGGTATTGTCTAAAAAACCTTTTTTTGTGTTTTTGTTATAGGTAAATGCAGAAGATACAATAAGGTTGTTTTCTATTAGACGTTTTCTTCTTTCCCCAATACTTCTTATTGAATTATAATCATTCGATTGATTGTTTATTGGAATATTGCCATTTATTACATCTTCTATGAAGAAAACAGCACCAGTATTAGTAAGGTTTCCTGTAGTAGGATCTAAATATGCTGTATTTGAGTTGTAAACTTGTGCTAAATCATTTAAACGATTGTAGGAAGAATTATATACATTAAAATAATTGTCAATATTTAAATTTCTTACGAATTGAATATTCAGTAAGTCAAATCGTATTGTAGTATCGTCTTTTGGTAACCAGTTGTAGTTAATAATACTTGTAAAATTTTCTTTGTCTAACCCGATATTTCTTTGATTGGTCAAACCAAAACTCATTTGAGTTGTTGGTAACATGTCTTTTTTTATAATGGCTGTGGTTTTAAATGGTAAGAATATTCTTGGAAAAGTTAATTTTACGTCTGCACCATATTCTGAAAGATTGAAAAAAGTTCCATTAGGGTTTGGTAAATCTCTTGAAGAACCGATATTACCTCTCGTTGAAATTTCTAAGGTTTCAGCTCTTCTAAATAGATTTCTAAAAGTAAGAGAAAGGTTTCCAGTAATACCAAAATCTTGAATGTTAGAATGATTAAAGTCTATTGAGGCATTTAAATTTTTCTTTTTTAGTGGAATTAAGTAGATGTTAGCAATTAAGTTGTTTTCATTTCCAGAAGTGGTATCTACTACATATTCTATATTTGGAAAATTAAATACTTTTAAATTACTCAAAGATCTTGAGGTTAAAGTTTTGTCTTTATCGCTGAAATATCTGCCTTTTTCAATAAAGATTGCATCTGTTATTGCTTTTGGTTTGTAATTTAGTTTACCAATAGAGTAAATGTTGTAGTTGTTGTAAGATACACTGTCGCTAATTTTAGATCTTAATTTTTTTAGAGCACTATTGGTAAAAATATTTACTTGGCTTATTTTGTATATTTTAAAAGGAGTTTTAACAAGAGTGTCTCCTCTTTTTATTTTTCGATTTTCAATGTCATATACAATATCAATGTTCTTGTTTTTTTCATTTGTAATTACATCATATCTTACATGATTAACTTGAAAGTCATATACTCCATTGTTTCTGAAATAATTAGTTATTCTGGTTCTTTCTGCATCAAATTTTTCATCATTAAATTGATCTCCAATTTTAATTAAGGATCTTTTTTGGTTTTTTAAAAATAAACTATCTAATTCTGGAGTTTCAATTCTTCTTGAAATACTATCTATAAATGATGCTTCTCCAGTAGAAACAAGGTAAGTTACTTTTGCTTTTTTTAAACCTACTGAGTCAATTTTAGATGTTACTTTGGTGTCAAAATAACCTTGATTGTTATAGTAACCTTGAAGTTTGTTTTTAGTAGTATTTATTTTTATAGGATCTATAACAACAGGAGCTTCACCAGTTTTTTTTAAAAAACGGCTCAAGCCAGATACTAAGAAAGATTGGCTAAGTCTGTCTACTTGTTTGTTGGATATGATTTTAGCTAGATTTTCTCTCCTATTTGGTTTTCTGTTTAGCCAAGCATAGTATAAAGAATCTGGATTGTCTTTTGCAATATTATATAATCCTAAACGTAAAGGGAAGCCTAGTAGTTTACCATTAGGTTTTTGACTTATTAAGCTTTCGATTCTTTCGTTTTTAACAACGGTGTCATTAGTGACAACTGCGTTTTTTGTTAAAAGTTGTTTGTTATCTGGAACTTTTTTTACAATTGAACAAGAGTAAAAGATGATACCAGTTAGAAATATAAATGCTATTTTTGGAAAGATTTTTTTCAATTCGATTAATATAGTTAGTCAAAAATACAATTTTTATGGTTAGTAAAAACCAAATTAAACTTATAACGAGTTTGCAACAAAAAAAATATAGGAAACAACATCAATTATTTTTTGCCGAAGGTAAAAAAGTAATACAAGAGTTCCTAGATGCTAAGTATGAATTACAAAGTTTATTTACAACAAGTGATTTATTTTTATCGATTGATAAAAGCAAAATTCATACCATTACAGATACAGAGTTGAAAAAAATTAGTGCTTTAACAACACCAAATAGTTGTTTAGCTCTTTTTAAAATTCCGATTGAGAAAAAAGTTGACTTGAATGGTTTGATTGTAGCTCTTGATGATGTTAGAGATCCAGGTAATTTAGGTACCATAATAAGGCTTTGTGATTGGTTTGGTATTGAAACTTTATTGTGTTCTGAAGAGACAGTGGATATTTATAATCCTAAAGTAGTGCAGGCAACAATGGGTTCGTTAAGTAGAGTGAATGTCGTTTATTTAAATTTGAAAGCGAAGCTATTAGAGACCAAACTGCCTATTTACGGTACTTTTATGGATGGAAATAACATATACAAAGAAATGCTTCTAAAAGAAGGAATTATTGTAATGGGTAATGAAGCTAATGGAATTTCGAATTCTATTGAAAAATTAATTAATCAAAGAATTGCTATACCAAGATTTGGAAAATTACAACAAACAGAGAGCTTAAATGTGGCAACTGCTACAGCAATAATATTAAGTGAGTTTAGAAGGTAGTAAATTAATGAAATGTGAAGTTAATAAAAATCCCTCTAGTTTTCATCGATTGTACATTTCCTGTCCAAGGACTATCTGGAGTATTATCTCTAATTAATTCATCATTCATGCTGAAAACACCTCTAATAGATGGTGAAAATTTAAAGTATTCTAAATACAAATCAATACCAAAACCAATCTCATAAAAATTAGACCATTTTTTCATTCTAAAACGGTCGTTGAAATTATCATCTGGAGCCTGAGAATTACTTCCAAGATTTAAAGCTGTTGAAAGTCCACCTACTAAATAAGGTCTTATGTTACCTGCTCTTTTAGCTGAGAATTTCAATAATAAAGGAAAGAAAATATAAGTGGATTTAACTTCTCTTAAGGCGTCAACAGGATTGTCAATGCCAGGAAATGTTAAGTTTCTTTGTGTAATATATAAACCAGGTTCAAAACGTAAATCGACATGGTCTATTATTCTTAAATTCCCAACTAGTCCTACGTTAAATCCAATAGTATTCTCAGAAATCACATCTTCTGTTGGAGCTAAATAATCAAATTTAAAATCAAGACTGTTAAAACCTAAGAAGTATCCCCAATGAACTTTTTGTTTATCAAAGTTCTCGAGATTAATAATTGGGTCTTTTCCGAATAAACCACCTTGTGAAAAACTCATTGTAGTGGTTAGTAGCAATAAAATAAAAGTTCTTTTCATACTATTTCTTAGATGCATGATAAATTGTGGCAACACCAAATGTTTGAGGTAAATGCTTTACATCTATAAACCCAATTTTTCTCAAAATATTGTTTAAAGCTTCCCCAAAAGGGAAAATATTAGCAGAATCTGATAAATATTTATAAGCTACTTTGTCTTTTGAAAATATTTTTCCAATAATTGGTAAAATAAATCGAGTATGAAAAGCATATCCTTGTTTGAAAGGAAATTTAGTAGGAACAGAGGTTTCTAGTATAACAAAAATACCATTTGGTTTTAAAACTCTAAGTATTTCTGCTAATCCTTTTTCTAGATTTTCGAAGTTTCTAACTCCAAAAGCAACTGTAATAGCATCAAAATAGTTGTCTGGATAAGGAATACTTTCGCTGTCACCCAATACCATTTCTATCTTGGTGTCTAGTTTTTTTTCTTTAATTTTTTGTTTTCCAATTTCTAGCATTCCAGCAGAAATATCTAGACCAACAATCTCTTTTGAAGTAGTGTTTGTCATTAATATAGCTAAGTCTCCAGTTCCAGTTGCAATATCTAATATGGTATTTGGGTTTTTGTCAGCAACAAGCTGTACTACTTTTTTTCTCCATGAGACATCAATTCCGAAAGAGATAACACGATTTAAACCGTCATAATTTCCAGCAATTGCATCAAACATCTGTGCAACTTGTTCTTTCTTACCTAGTTCTGAATCTTTATATGGAGTTATGTTTTTTGGCATTGTCTTAATTATATGGAAGGCAAAAATACGAATTTAATTTTCATTTTCTAATGTAAGTGAGATATGTAAAATCATAAATATGTTTTTCATCTTTTGGATGATGTTGTTTTTCAGTTAATTTCCAATTATTTGTATCAAATTCAGGAAAAAAAGTATCTGCATCAATTGAAGTATGAACTCTGGTTAATTCTATTTTATCAGCAATTTCTATAGATTGTTTGTAGATTTGACCTCCACCAATAATGAAGTTTTCTTCGTTTTCAGGACAGATTGATATGGCTTTATTTAAATCACTAACTACTATGCAGTTTTCTGGAACGGTATAATTTTTTTGTCTAGTGATTATGATATGTGTTCTGTTTGGTAAAGGTTTAGGGAAACTTTCAAAAGTTTTTCGTCCCATTATTATATAGTGACCAGAAGTTAGTAATTTAAATCGTTTAAAATCATCTGGTAAGTGCCAAACTAAATCATTGTCTTTACCTAGTGCATTGTTTTCTGATGCTGCAGCAATTATTGTAAGCATTTTATTATTGTTTTTAAAATTCTAATTTCATTAAAAATTTTATTATTTTCAATTTTATTTTTGAATGTGGAAAATATTTTAGGTTTAATTCTAGCCAATTTGGTTTTTCTAAAATACTTTTGTAATGAGAAAAGGTTTTAAAGCCACTTTCTCCATGATAGGAACCTATTCCACTTTGTCCAACACCTCCAAATGGTAAATTACTATTGCTAATTTGCATAATAGCTTCATTAATTGCTCCACTTCCAAATGAGATCTCATTTAAGATTTTTTTTCTTGTTTTATTGTCATTGGTGAAAATGTAACAAGATAAGGGTTTTGGTCTTTCTTTGATTTTTATTATTATTTCGGACAAATTAGTATATGATAAAACAGGCAAAATTGGGCCAAAAATTTCATCTTTCATAATTTCATCTTCATCTTTTACGTTTTTTAAGATGGTAGGTTCAATGTAGCGATTAGTAATGTTGTGTTTTCCGCCAAAATATATTTTTTCTTTATCAATTAAATTGACTAGCCTAGTGTGGTTTTTCTCATCAATTATTTGAACATAATTTCCGTTTTCAAAATTATAATTGGAAGCTTTAATTTCTTTTTTACATTCTTTTAAAAAATTTTCTTTGATAGTTTCGTGAACGTAGACGTAATCTGGAGCAATACAAGTTTGACCTGCATTTAAATATTTGGACCACATAAGTCTTCTTACAGTTGTTTTTAAATCACAATTTTCAGTAACTATAGTAGGGCTTTTTCCACCTAATTCTAAAGTTACTGGAGTGAGATTTTTTGCAGCAGCTTGATATACTATTTTACCTACTGGAACACTGCCTGTAAAAAATATTTTATCAAATTTTTGATTTAATAGGGTAGTTGTTTCTGGTATTCCTCCTTCAATTACTTTAAAAAAGCTTGGATCAAAGTTCTCATTTATAAGTTTAGCAATACTATTACTTGTGTTTATGGGTAATTCGCTAGGTTTTAAAAGTATAGTGTTTCCAGCTGCTATTGCTGCTATTGCCGGAGCAAAAGATAATTGGTAAGGATAATTCCAAGCTCCTATTATTAAAGTTACCCCTAAAGGTTCAGGAATGATATAGCTTTTACTAGGGAAATTTACCAAATTTGTAGTTACTTTTTTTATAGAAGCCCATTTTTTTAAATGTTTTGTAGCTTCATCAATGTCTTTGTAAAGTAAACTCAATTCATTTGTGTAATTATCGAAAGAAGATTTTTTAAAATCTTTGTATATGGCATTATTTAATATTTCTTCGTTTTCTTGTAATAATCGTTTAAGCTTTTTTAATGCCAAAACTCTAAAAGATAAAGATTTAGTATTGTTATTATTGAAGAATACTCTTTGATTTCTTATTGTCTGTTCCATGAAAATATTTTTTCCAGATTTTTAATTAAAAGAAAATGCCTGTTTGAATTGATTTTCAAACAGGCATTAAGGTAATTAATATTTTCTATTTATTTGTATAAATTCCAATCGTATTCTTTGAATTCTAACTTTGTGTTGTCGTTAATTTTTATGGCAGAATATTTATTAATAAAACCTACCATATTTACAGGTCCAATAAAATCTGCAAAGTACCATTCAAATATTTTTGATAATTGACAAGTAGCTGTTCCTATTGTGTTTTTAGTTGTATCGTTTATGTAGTTGCTAGTAGCAACATCTAAGTCATAATCAATACTATTAGCAGCGTAAGCTGTATTTTTTAATTGAGGTGATGAAATAGCTGTAGAATATAATGCAAAATGAACTCTTGGGTCATTCATCGGGCGTAAAATTTCGTGTTCAATATGATCTAAAGAGATTTTTTCACCATCAAAGTCAATAAATTTCATTTTGAAAGGTTCTCTTATGTAGTTGATACTTTTAATAGGATAGTTTTCAACAAGTAATTTTATAATATTTGCATTATAAACGTTTATCCAGTAGGTTTTTACTTCTGTTTCTGACCAACTTTTGTTTGGAGAGATTTTAGAAAAGTTTTGAGCAATATTGTTTATTTCTCTCATGTCTTTTAACACTTTGTCATAATCAACAACACCTTTACTCGATACATGTTTTTTTAGGAAACCATCGTATTCTGAAAAATCAATAACTTGACTAAATCCATTCAGGGTGACCACTAGTAATAATAGTAAAATTTTCTTCATAAGATTTTTTTAATAATTTTATATAATTTAAAAAAACGATTGCAAAAATAATAAATCTATTTTAGAATTTCAGTATAAATAAGTTAAATTTCACTATTTGATAAAAATTAAATTACTGTAAATCATTATAGTAAGTATTATCGCAATCTTAACATTTTAAATATTACAAAAAGTAAGCCAAAACTATTTTTTATTTTAGTTTCAGTTATTTTTTATTTTTTTAATACTATATTCTATTTTCAAAAGATTGATTTTCAGAAAGATGGTTTAGTTGTTATCAATTGTTCTTTCAATGTTGTTAATGCATTCTAAAATATGATATTTGGTTTCTTTATGTGGAGTTCTTTTTTTAATGTTAGATAAATCGATTTTGAGTTGAAGTAACTCACCATATACTAATGATTTGATATCAGATAATGATACATTAAAACTATAACTTGTCATGTCATCATTGTAAATTGAAATTAATCTGTCTAAATGTGCTTTTTGAATATTTCTTTCTGATATGGAATTTCCTTTTGTTGTGGTATTTATCTTCCAAATACCATTTCTAACATCTGATAATAGTTCAAGTGTAGTGTAATTAGCTGGATTTATGAATTCGGCATCTAACAATCTACCCATTCTCTCTACACTTATTAAGTTGTTTAAGTGTCTTCTTTGGTAATTTAGTAATTTTTGTGAATATCCATCTGGTGTGAATTTGTTCAAAATACTACTATCGACCAACCATCTTTGTTCTGAAAAGGCATTTTCAATGAGCCATTTTGTGGCTTCTTTTTGTTTGTCTTTAGGAATTACTGTATAAATATTTCCTTCTTGATTTGGTTTTTTTTCAATCTCATTTACACCTCCTACATAAGTAACTACATGTCCTATATATCTACTCCAAACACTCAAAAGTTCACCATATAGTTCTTCTAAGTCTTCGTAATTATTGGTTTCTTTGCTGGTCCAATCTGGAAGATTTTTGGCAACAATTTTTAAATTTGTAATACCATAATTACTTGCTTTTATGGCATTGTTACTTATATCTTCTGTTTGTGAATAAGGGTTAAAACTACTAGATTGTTTGCCAAACTCATATTTTGGATCACCAACTTTTTCTAATATCCATTGATCTAATGTAGGAACTTCTTGCTCTGGAGTGCTTGTGTTTGGAATAATCCTATAACCCCAATTAACAGCATAAGAATCATACGGTCCCATTTGTCTTATAAAACGAACATTTGAGTCTCCTGGCTGTGCAATGTAATTGAATCTAGCGTAATCCATAATACTAGCAGAAATTCCATTTAGTTTTGTGAAACCAGGTTTTCTATAATCTTCTACATTATAAGCACAACTTGCACTCATATTATGAGGAAACCCTAATGCATGTCCTACTTCATGAGCAATAACCATTTGCATCATTTCTCCCATTTCTTCATCACTAGTGTGTAAGGTTCTTGCAGATGGATTTGCTGCTCCTGTTTCTAATAAATATCTATTTCTATAAGAGCGAAGGTGATTGTGATACCAGATGATGTCACTTTCTATTATTTCTCCTGTTCTTGGGTCAGAAATGCTCGGTCCAATGGCATTTCTTGTAGTACTAGCTACATAACGAATCACTGAATAGCGAATGTCTTCTGGACTAAAATCTGGATCTTCTTCTTTTGTAGGCGGATCTTTTGCAATAATAGCATTTTTAAAACCAGCTACTTCAAAAGCTTTTTGCCATTCTTCTACACCTTTTTTAATGTATGGTCTTAATTTTTCAGGAGTTGCAGGATCTAGATAATAAATAATCGGTTTAATTGGTTCAACCAACTCTCCTTTTGCATAAGCTTCTGGGTCTTTTGGTTCTAATCTCCATCTTCTTATGTAGGTCTTTTTATCTGACTTTAATTCGCTACTGCTATAATCATATTTGTTTAATGTAAACCAGCCTATACGAGAATCAAATATTCTTGGTCTCATTGGGTTTTCAGGAAGCAAAATGAGAGACTGACTCATTTGGACACTAATTGTTTCTGTGTTTTCTAAAATGGAAGGTTTTGAAGCATTGTAAGTGAAATCCTGCAAGACTTCTATATTTAATGGAAAAGCTTTTATATAATTGATGAAACTCCTGTTTTCGTCAAGATTTTTAACTTTATAGGTATCTCTTATTCTAGGAGATAATCCGCTTATTGCTTTTACGTCGGTTGAAAAGAATTTGGTAACATCAATGACTATTGCTGTAGAATCTTTTGAAAAAGCATTTATGTCAAATGCGTATAAAGTGACGTCATTATTATTGGCTTTTACAGAAATATTAATTGGTAGGCTATCGTTTGCAATACTATTTGCTGATTTTACTTTAATTAAAAGTTTGTCTTCAAATCGATCCCAAATAATCATTTGACTATTCATTTCACTTCCAGCATTCACATATCCACCACCTAAGCCTTCTGGAACTTTGGTAAATTTACTTACTAAAAGCATCTCTCTGTTTAGTAAGTTGTTTGGAATTTCAAAGTAATATTTATCAGTTACTTTGTGAACTTTAAATAAACCAGAAGTAGTTTTGGCTTCTTTAGTTATAACGGTATTGTAGTCTTTTATTTTTTCTTCTTTTTTATTTTCTATAGAAGCAATGACTTCTGTTTTCTTATTTTTTTTCTTTTTCCAAAATTGGGAATAAGAAGTATTAAAAGATAATATAACTAGAAGTAGTAGTGTAATTTTTTTCATTTGATTGTAGTTGTTTTAGCTAAAATAATACAATTTAAAGAAATGAAAAAACAGTTGTCTTTTTTTAAGAAAATAATAACGGTGGTTTATTTAAGTTTAAAAGTTAATGGAAGTCCATAAATTACTCTTACGGGTTTTTCATTAATGAAACCTGGATTTAGTTTTGGTAGTTTTTTAATAATTCTAATACCTTCATGTTGAAAAATAGGATGAGAATTACTTGATAATATTCTTTCTACTGCTCCATTTTTTTCTATTAAAAAAAACACAAAAGTTTTTCCAGTTAATCCTTTTTTAATGGCATAATCAGGATATTTGAAATTTTCTTTTATATGTTTAGAGATTTTTTTGTTGAAATGTTTTATTGATTTCTCTTTATCAGTATTTTTCTTAAAAGCTCCAAATGTTGGGTAAATATCTAGAGATGTAATATTTTTTATTGAGTCATTTTCGTTTGAAAACAATCGTTCTTTTATTTTGTTGAATTTAGGGGTTTCTAAGCTAACATAAAGTTTGAAATCCGCTGAAATGTAAGTGCTTTCTGTGTTGTTGATTTTTTTAATTTCAATTGATGGGATTTTTTTAAATATTGATTCAAAAAATGGAACTAATTTTTCACTTTTTTTATCTATATATATTATTTTAAATCTCCCAATTGAATCTAATTTTAGGGTGAAGAGGATATTTTGAGATGTATTGTTGTTTTCAGAATTGTTGTCTTTTATAAATTCATATTGTGAAAGATCAATTATTTCATTTAGATAAAAGTTAATCTCTTTTTTTTTAATACTATCAAAATTTGAAAATATCTTAGAATAATCTTCTTCTTGAGAAAATCCAAAAATAGAAACAAATAAGAATATAAATAAAATGTTCTTCATGTTTTTATTTAAATAGCAACAGCTCCTTTAATATGAGGGTGAGGATCATAACCTTCTAAAGTAAAATCTTCAAAGGTAAAGTCGAAAATATTCTTAATTTGAGGATTTAATTTCATAGTCGGTAATGGACGACATTCTCGAGATAATTGTAATTCCAATTGCTCGATGTGGTTGTTGTAAATATGCGCATCGCCAAAAGTATGAATGAAATCACCTACTTGTAGATCGCAAACTTGTGCTACCATCATTGTAAAAAGAGCATATGAAGCAATGTTGAATGGAACTCCTAAAAAGATGTCTGCACTTCTTTGGTACAATTGACAGCTTAATTTTCCATCTGCTACATAGAATTGAAAGAAAGCATGACAAGGCGGTAAAGCCGCTTTTCCGTTAGCAACATTTTCTGAAAAGGAAAAAGATGTATTTGGTAAAACACTTGGATTCCATGCAGAAACTAACATTCTTCTGCTATTTGGATTCGTTTTTAAGGTTTCGATTAATTCAGTTATTTGATCGATTTCTTCACTATTCCAATTTCTCCACTGATGTCCATAAACAGGTCCTAAATCTCCATTTTCATCGGCCCATTCGTCCCAAATTTTAACTCCGTTTTCTTTTAGATAACTAATATTGGTATCTCCTTTTAAAAACCAAAGTAATTCATAAATAATAGATTTAAGGTGTAGTTTTTTGGTTGTAACCATTGGGAAACCTTTAGTCAAATCAAAACGCATTTGATAGCCAAATACACTAATAGTTCCTGTTCCTGTTCGGTCACCTTTTTGGTTTCCGTTTGTTAATACATGTTTTACTAAGTCGTGATATTGTTGCATTTTAAAGTTGGAATTTAGAAGTTTTTAGAATCTTTAGACTGTTTATTTTGTTTTTATTTTATAGGAATTGAAATTTTTTGCTTGACCTTGTTGGTATAAAAAAAATAACATTGGTATACCAAAAGAAAAAGCAGCAAGCAATCCAAAAAATAAAATCATAATAATAGAAGCTAAAATACAAATTAACGAAACAAAAATAAAAACATTCATATAAGGTGTTGCTCTTATTTTGTTAATGTGTATTTTGTCTTTTTTATGGCATTTTGAACACGTATAAGGAATTTCATTACCTTTTTTCATTTGTAAAGCACCTCTATCGTCTTCAGTGATTTTAATTCTATTTTCTTCGTTGCAGAAGTTACATTTGAAATAATGATAAATTAAGCCCATTTTTTCTATTTTTCTAACCAATTATCATTCCTGCAATAGTAGCTGATAATAAGGATGCAATACTACCACCAATTACAGCTTTTAAACCAAATTCCGATAACGTTTTTCTTTGATTTGGTGCTAATGATCCAATTCCGCCAATTTGAATACCGATAGAAGCAAAATTCGCAAAACCACATAACATATAAGTCGCCATAATTACCGATTTTTCATAAGTAAAATGAATGTTACTTGACATGTCTTTTAACTCTGCTAATTGGATGTAGCCAACAAATTCTGATGCCACAAGTTTTATGCCTAAGAGTTGCCCCATAAGCATCATGTCCTCTTGTGCAACACCTATTAACCACATTAAAGGGGCAAAAAGATATCCCAATATAAATTGTAGAGATAATCCTTCTTTATATTGAGTTTTTGATGCAATTATTTCATTAAGAGATGTAAAATGCCAATTTACATTTAAACTTTCAATTGTAAATCCATTAAAACTAGCAATTCCTCCTAAAATTCCATTGAGCATAGCTATTAATGCAATGAAAACTAATAGCATAGCAGCTACGTTAGCAGCTAGTTTTAAACCTTCTGAAGTTCCAGTAGCAATAGCATCTAAAATATTAGAACCAATTTTCTCTTTAGTTACTTCAACATTAGAATCTATATTTTCTATTTGAGGATAGAGTATTTTTGATATTATAATGGCTCCAGGAGCAGCCATAACAGAAGCAGCTAAAAGATGTCTAGCGAATTGTGCTTCAAGAATTTTATCTCCACCACCTAAAAATCCTATATATGCTGCTAAAACTCCACCAGCAACAGTTGCCATTCCTCCAACCATTACGAGTAGAATTTCACTTTTATTCATTTTTTCTAAATAAGCTTTTATCAATAAAGGAGCTTCTGTTTGTCCTAAAAAGATATTTCCAGCTACCGATAAACTTTCAGCTCCTGATATTTTTAATAATTTGGACAGCCCAATAGCCATTAGCTTAACAATTTTTTGAATTATACCTAAGTAAAATAATAATGAAGTTAATGCTGAAAAGAAAATGATTGTTGGTAGTACTTGAAATAAGAAAATAAAGCCATAGCTTTTTATGTCCATCATATCACCTAATAGAAAAATACTACCAGCTCTTGTGAATTCTAGTACTTTTGTAAATAATTTTCCAACAAAGTCAAAAAAGGATTGAACAAATGGAACTTTTAGTATTCCTATAGCTAATATTAGTTGGGCTACTAGTCCAATAGCAACAGTTTTCCAGTTTATTGCTTTTCTGTTTGCACTAAATAAAAAAGCGATAGCTAATAATGCTGCCATTCCAAGGATACCTCTTCCTATTCCTATGGCTGAAAGCCCTGTGCTTTTTATTAAGGAAGTATTGGGCGTAGTTTTTTCTACTTTATTTGATGAAAAAAAGGAGTAAGCTTTATCGCCTTTTTTTAGAGTAAGAGTTGAATCAGTTTTAGTTTCTATAACAAAACGTTTTGTTGGAGAGTCTGAGCCATTTTCAAATAAGAATAAGAATTTATCTTGTACTAAATAATCTCCTTTTTGATATAGACTATCTTTTGATAATTTTAAGTTGTAAGTACCCTCTTTTAATTCAAGAAAATCATTTTTTGAGGTGTCAAGTTGCCATTTTTTTTCAATTTCTTGGGCATTTATATTTAAAAAAGTAAATATAAGTGAAAAGCATAAAAATATATTTTTTATCATTCTTGTAGTTTGTTTAAGATTCTTTTTTAGAGATTTCATCTCTTATTTTTGCAGCTTTTTCATAGTCTTCGTTTTGAACAGCTTCTTCTAATTTGTCATACAGCTCTTGTAGTGTGTAAGCTGTATAGTCTTCTTTTTGAATTTCTTCAGGTTTATTACTGCCAAATGTTTCTGGTGTGGAAAGAACATCATCTGATTCTTCACTGTTTTCATCCTCTTTGGTAGGATTGATTTTTAGATAAATACCAGCTTTGTCAAGAATGTTTTTATAAGTAAAAATTGGAGCGCTAAATCGAAGAGCAAGTGCTATAGCATCAGATGTTCTAGCGTCTATAATTTCTTCTATTTTGTCTCTTTCGCAAATAATACTAGAGAAGAAAACGCCATCAACTAACTTATGAATGATAACTTGCTTTACAATGATATCAAATCGATCAGCAAAGTTTTTGAATAAATCATGAGTTAAAGGACGCGGTGGTTTGATTTCTTTTTCTAATGCTATTGCTATGGATTGAGCCTCAAAAGCTCCAATAACTATTGGCAATTTTCGTTCTCCGTCAACTTCATTTAAAATAAGAGCATAGGCTCCGTTTTGTGTTTGGCTATAGGAAATGCCCTTTATTGTTAATTTTACTAAACTCATTATGTAATTCGTAATAAGTATTGATGTTATTTGTTCAATACTTTAAAGATTATTAAAAATAAACTATTCTTCTAACTAGCCCTGATGGAAGCGGTATCTTTTTGTTTTGTTTACAAACAGAACAAAAAATAAAGCGAACAGCAGGAAAATGGTTGGCAAATATACACCAAGTCATTCGCTCCAAAAATAAAAAAAAGAGCTATCTAAACAAAGATAACTCTAATTTTAATATAATATATTTTTGAACAATTAAAAATTAAGCGTTGTTTGCTTTAAATGCTTTTAATTTTTCGATTAATTGTGGTACAACTTCAAATGCATCACCAACAACACCATAATCAGCTACTTTAAAGAAAGGTGCATCAGCGTCTGTGTTGATAACTACTTTTACTTTTGAAGAGTTAATACCAGCAATGTGTTGAATTGCTCCGGATATTCCAACAGCAATATATAAGTTTGCTGCAACTGGTTTTCCTGTTTGTCCTACGTGTTCGCTATGAGGTCTCCATCCAATATCTGATACTGGTTTTGAGCAAGCAGTAGCTGCTCCTAAAACTGAAGCTAGTTCTTCAATCATTCCCCAGTTTTCTGGACCTTTTAGTCCACGACCTGCGGAAACCACTATTTCAGCGTCTGCAATTGTAACTTTTCCAGTAACTTTTTCTATGTTTTCTACTTTTATTCCAAAATCGCCATCATTTAATGTTGGAGTAAAATTTTCTTCAGCTAGAGAAGCTTCTGATTCGAATAATCCAAATGAATTTTTGGCAATTCCAATAACTTTTACATCAGTATTTATTTCTGTAACATTGAAAGCTTTGTTTGAGAAAGCAGTTCTTTTTACTTGAAATGGATTTGTGCTTTCTGGTAAAGCTACTACGTTAGATGCATAACCAGCATTAAGTCCTACAGAAACTAATGGAGCTAAGTACAAACTGTCAGTAGTTGATGATAAAACAACTAATTTAGTGCTTTCTTTATCAGCTGCTTGTCTTATGACATCTGCATATGCTTTTGCGTTGAAAGTTTTTAGTTTTTCGTTATCTACTTTTAAAACTTTAGAAACACCATACTTAGCAAGTTCAGAAACATTAGAATTGTTAACTGTTAATGCAGTTACTGTTGTTCCCATTGTGTCTGCTACTTTTTTTGCGTATGAAGCAAGTTCAAGAGCTACTTTTTTAAATTTTCCTTCTGCTGATTCAGCATATATTAATATAGACATGATTTTATTTTTTATGTATTAAACAGTAGTTTGTTAGATTACTTTTGCTTCATTATGAAGTAAGTTTACTAATTCATCTAGGTTATCAGGACTTACCAATTTAACAGCTGATTTAGGAGCAGGTTTTTCAAATTTAACTGCTTGAGTAGCGTTGTTGTCTCCTGTTGGTTCGTTAACGGTTAGAGCTTTAGAACGGGCCATCATAATTCCTCTCATGTTTGGAATACGTAGGTCTTTTTCTTCTACTAAGCCTTTTTGTCCACCAATAATTAAAGGTAAGTTTGTAGAAAGTGTTTCTTTTCCACCATCTATTTCTCTAATTGCTTTTGCAGTAGTTCCCTCTATTTCTAAACCTGTGCATGAATTAATAAAATTGTAGTCTAAAAGTCCTGCCATCATTCCAGGTACCATTCCACCATTGTAGTCTAGTGATTCTTTTCCTGCGATTATCAAATCGTAACCACCTTGTTTTACAACCTCCGTAAGTTGTTTTGCAACAAACATCCCATCTTTTGGATTAGCATTAATTCTAATTGCCTCATCAGCACCAATAGCTAACGCTTTTCTTAAAGTTGCTTCTGCGTCAGCTCCACCTACGTTAACAACAGTAACTGTGGCACCTTGCTTTTCTTTAAACCAAACGGCTCTAGTTAAACCGAATTCGTCATTAGGGTTGATAACAAACTGAACTCCATTTGTGTCAAATTCAGTATCATTATTAGTGAAGTTGATTTTTGATGTAGTGTCAGGCACATGGCTGATGCAAACTAATATTTTCATTGTTTAATTTTTGAGATTTAATGCTACGAAATTACAAAAAAATGTTTAAAAATACTATGCGTGCATAATATTTTTAAACATTTTTTAATTTTTTCAGTTTAATATGGAAAATACTAGAGTTTATTGTTTAAGCTCTGTATTTTTTTTTTATATATTTGGAGGATAGTTAAGAATCTTTTAAGTTGTCTACAAAATAATGAATGCAAACAATCAAATAAAAACTCATTTTGATAATAAAGTTGTTATAACTTTTATATTGGTCTTTATTCTGTCTTGCAGTTTACTGGCTTTTAAAAAATCTAAAGAAGTGGATTGTTCTGTTTTTGATTTTGAAACTGATTCAGCTTTTTATATGGTTGATGATTTGATAACGTTTTCAGAAGGTTCTGAAAAGGCATATTCGTGGAGATGGTATTTTGGAGATGGTACAGATATTTCTTATAAATCAAAAGTAGTGCATTTTTTTTCTAAGCCTGGAAATTACAAGGTTAAGTTGTTAGTTAATGGAACTTGTGAGGTTGAAAAGACTTTAAAAGTAATTCCAAAACCAGTTGAGGAGATAAAAGAGCAGCTTATTGTAGATTTTGATTCTCCAGTAAGAGTAATTCAAGGTGATGTTGTTCAGTTTTTAGATAAAACAGAGGGGGCAGAAACGTGGGAGTGGAAATTTGGTGAGTCTAGTAAAGTGGATAGTAAGTCGAAGAATCCAAAATATAAGTTTACTAGTTTAGGCGTGAAAACAATTTCTTTAGTTATTAATGGTGATAAAAAGAATAGGGCGCTTAGAGATATTGTTGTTGTAGCAAGGCCAGTTAAAACAAATACGAGAAAACCAGTTAAGAATAAGATTATTAGCGTGGATACCGTTCCAAAAGTATTTAGTGAGGAGAAAATCGCTCCGACTGTCATTAAAGCGGTAAATGAGAATGAATTAGAGGAATTATTATATTCTATTTCAGATAATAAGATTTCTTTGATTAACTTTAAGAATCAGTTTTGTTTAGATAATGCTCCTAAAGTTAGAGTTAATTCAGATAGTAGATATATGACATTGGAACAATTTTATAAATCAATAAAAAACAAAGGAATAAAAGTAAGAGAAGTTAAAATCTATAAAGAGAAAGATAAATGTATTGAAACCATTTATGTTAACTTCAAGTATAAAACATTTTTTTAAAATCTATAGACTAAAATTAATATTATGGCAGAAAGATTCTCAGGCAGTTATGGAATTGGAGGTAATGAAGTTAGAGTTGAAGGTCAAGAAGGTATTCTTGAAATTCCACAAAACAGGACTTTGATAGCTCAAAAATTAACGCCAAATACACCGGTGAAACCTGAAATTGTTTCAGGTTTGAAAAATATGGATGAAGTATTTGAACATTTTAACCCAAAAGTAAAAATGGCTTTTGAAGATGAAAATGGGCAAATAAGCAGAGAAGAACTTCAATTTAAAAACGTTGGTGATTTTTCTATAAATGGTATTGTTGAGCAAAGTTCTTATTTGTCAGATTTGAGAACTAAAAATGAGCAATATCAAAAATTAATAAAACAATTAAAGACAAATAAAGTTTTAAAATTAGCATTACAAGATCCAGAAGCTAAAAAATCAATTATAGAAAGTTTAGAAACTTTAATTTCTGAAATCGAAGCGTCAGATAAATAAAACAAGAACAACTATGGCAAACAATGAAAGTAGTAGTGCTGCTTCAAGTGCAGACAAACAACATAAGGAAGTATCACGGTCATTAGATCAAACTTTAGAATCATTTATTCAATTTGGGGGTTTTGATTTGTTAGAAGGGTCTATTGAAGGTGTTCAAAATTTAAATCCAAGTAGAAAAGCAAGGAAAAACATTTTTTTAACGGAGTCTAGTAAAAAAGCGGAAAGAGATAACTTAAAAAAAGTTTTAAAGATTTGGGCGGAATCTTTAAAGTCAGCTGATAATTTGGTTGATTTAGTAAATGAATGTGGAAATAAAGCAGAAGAAGCTGAAAAGACATTGAAAAGTAATCTTAAAATTGCTATAGATGAAACTAAAGAGTTAGAAGAAAATTATAGAAGTATTGCTCTTTTTTATAAAAATACAGAAGAAAGTAAGTTAAAAAATATTTCGATTGTAAATGCTGAACTTGATCAATTAAAGGATTTAGATAATACTAGATTTATTGATACGATTCAAGAGGAAATTGTGAATGGATATGATCGTTTGGATTTAAGACAAAATTATTCTTTACTAGTTATTCCTGGTTATTTAGGTTCGAATAAAGTAATAGAAAAATGGGCAAAAATTGCTTTTGACAATAAAGTAATGCTAATTACAGATTTTCAACATTTAGATGAACCAGATGATGTTATGGAAATGTTTGAATCTGCAAACCTTACAGGTGGTGATGCTTATAGATCTAATGTGATGATGGCTTGTAATTGGTTAGTAGGTAGAGGTAGACATGATGAAATTGATGAAGAGGATGATTTGTTTGTGCCACCATCAATGGCTCTAGCAGGTAAGGTTTACAATACCTTAATGTCGCAAATTACTGCGGGTAAAAAATATGGAGGTATTAATGAAGTTGATGGAGTTAAGTTTGACTTAAAGAAAAGTGAAATTGCTAACTTAGAAAGTTTAGGACTTATTCCTATGGTTAATGAATATGGTAAAGTAATGGCTTTTTCTGGTAAAACTCTTTTTAATGGTGATAATTTAGGTCTACAAACATATTCAGTAGTCCGTGTTTTTGACTATATAACTAAGGTTTTGATGGATTTTTTAAACAGAAGAGCTTTTGAAAACTTTAATGCAAAAACTAAAAAAGAGATTTTAAACCAAATAGTTAAATTTTTAGATAGTGTTTCTGGTCCAGATAAATTGATTGAAGATTTTGATATAAAAAGATTCGAGCAAGATGCAAATCAGAAAGATAGAATTTTTGTTGACATTCGTTTAAAACCATATTTTCCAGCTAAAAACTTTTTGATTAAAATGGATGGGCAAAAAGGGGATGATGGAAATGATTGGGATACCGAATATGCGGAATCATAATTAAAATTTAACAATAAAGTGCATTATTTTTTTTAATTTTAAATATATTTGTATTATATTTATATCGAGTAGATTTATTGACAGTTGACCAAACAAAAACAAATAACAACAAATAACAAACATTTTTTTTAATTTTTAAATATTACATTATGTCATTTAAATCAAAAGTAACATTAGGCGGTAAAGAGTACAATATTTTAAAGTTCTCTTATGAATTATTTCAAGAGATTGATGCAACTGGAAGACCTTCTTCGGTAACAAGAGGAGGAACATTAAATTTTACAGTTGAATCTACAGGAGATACTAATTTGGCGGAATTAGCTATGGACAACTTCGAAAGAAAAGATGGTAAAGTAACTTTCGTGAAGAGAGATACTGATGCTAAATTAAAAGAATTAAACTTCAGCGAGGCTTATTTAATAAGATACAAAGAAGAATTTGATGCTACTGGTACAAATCCATTGGTGGAAACCTTTACTCTTTCTGCAGAAGAAATTGCTATTGGTGGTGCTGAGCATAAAAATTCATGGGTTTAAACCTTAGATTTTAAACTTATTTTATTTAAGATTTCTAAAGAAAAAGAGATTGGAGTACATTCTCTTTTTCTTTATTTGTATTTTATATTTTTAATAACCAAAACTTTATAGATATGTCTTTTTTAGCAAAACTAGAAATTGATGGTGAGGAAATGAATGTGTTGGAGTTTCAGTTTTCTATTGGTCAAGAGATCGATAAAAGCGGAAAGCCATCTGCGGATCCTACTGGTGGAAGATTTAGAGTAGTCGTAGAGTCTACAAAAAGCACCATGTTGTTTGATTGGATGATTAGTAATAATCAAACTAAAAATGGTAAAGTAACTTTCTTTAGAAGAGATGCTATTTCAAAAATGAGAGAACTTCAATTCAATGACGGATATTGTATTGGTTATGACGAAGTTTTTTTAGCGCAAAGTAGTACTGCTATGAGTGTGGAAATTGTTATTTCAGCAAAAGAAGTGGTAATGAATGGTTCTAAATTTACTAGAAATTGGCCACTTAAATTCTAAGGAATAATGGATGAATTAGAGACTAATTTTTTTATTGGGTTAAGTTATCATTTTGGAGGTCCAAAAAACTATATGAGTGGAACTGCTGGTGTTGGAATAAGTCAACGTTTTGGTAGTTTAAATCCAGGAGCGAATCTTGCAGTTAATTTTTATAATGGAGGTATTGGTTCGCTTTCTAATAGTTCTGGATTCAATGTTGATGCAGTTTTAACAGCTAAACTTACTGCTGGTGGTGGAAATGGAAACCCTATGGATATCTATCCACTTCATCTTAATAGTGGTACTGGTTTAGAAGATAAATATAAGTATTCAGCAACCATAGGAACCAATTTTATTCTAAATAATAATGATAGAAATCAACATGTTGGTTTCGTTCAATTAAGGGCTAGTGATTTTAGTTTTCAAACTTACAATGATTTTGGAGGTTTTAAAAAAATAGGAATCAGTGATGGTTACGATCGTTGGTGGACTGGTGGTGGAAACTTAACTTTTGGAGCAAAAAATAGTGATTACCAATTTGTAATTGCTAGTGATGTTTTTACAGCAGATACTGATTCTGAAAGCAACTTAGATAGATATAATGCTGATAAGAACCTTGAAAAATTTCTAAGTAATAATCAGAATAATTCTAAGTTAGATAGGTTAAAGAACAGGATCACAAATTACACTCCAACTACAGCGTCTCAAGTGGATCAAACATTTTTGAATTTGAACAGAGATGGTGCAGTTTGGTCTCCTCAAGCTCACTCATTCGACTTAAATCAAGGGAGAACTTCTTTTAGATTAAAAACACCAGAAGGAACTTATGGATTAAATAGTTTGGGTAAAAGTAATATGTATAGTCAAGACGTAATTCATAGAATTATAAACTTTCATCTTATACCTTCAGAACGACCAAACTATTGGGAGTTTCAATATAGTCCAAATATAAATCAGTTCTAATGAAAAAGAATCTAATTGCATATATAATATTTGTATTTGCATTTGATTCTTGTAGCCAAAAATTTTATATTAAAAATGATTATTCTTTTTACAATGAGAATTTCGAGCTTAGCAAAGAGTCATTATTAAAGACTAATGGAATATATGTATTAGAAAGTACTTGGTCAAGTGTTGCTGATAATAGCAATAAAGAAAAACAGATGAAATCCTTTTATATATTTCATAAAACAGGACAATCAAATATGATAATGATGTCTAATACTGATTCTGTACCTAACTATAGAAAAATAATTATTGATAACTACAATAGAAGTAAAAAAAATAAAAATATTGGTACATTATTTCAGGGATATTATCTACTAAGGGGTAATAAAATCATCATAGAAAATGTTAACTCAGCATTAAGAAGATTTAATTATAGTTATGGTTATGTCGAAAATGATAAATTAATAATTGTAAAGCCAAATTCTTTACAAGGGGATGGAAAGTTTGAAGATAAGTACTTTTTACAAACTTATAAAGAAACATATTTGTTTGTACCAGTAGAAGATTTAGATTCAGTTTTGCCTAATTGGTAGATGTTCAATTAACTTCTTTTAAGATGAAAATTGTTTTTTCAAATATAATTTCAGTGTTTTTTCTTTTTATTAGTTTTCAAAAATCAATTTGTCAGTCACAAAAATCAAATGATTTAGATGATGCATATAAGCAAGAATTATTAGTTGAAAATAATGCTCTAAAATCTAGAATTGAAAATTTCCCTTCAGAAGCTAAAGTTATTAATGCTAAAATAGCTCAATCAATTAAACAAAAAAATTATGCTAATGCATTAGCATTAACAAAAGAATTAGAGATCATTTTACCTAAAAATGCAGATATAAAAAACTTTAAATCTAAAATGTATTATAAACTTAATAATATGGAGTTGGCAATTGAGTCCTATGATGATGCAATAAGATTAAATCCTAGAAATAAATGGTTTTACATTAATAAAGCTGGAGTTTTATCGGAAGAGGATAGATTTGAAGAAGCTGTAGAAATTGTTGATCAATTAATAGCAATTGAAAATAATTGGAGTATTGCTTATAATTTAAAGGCCTCTTTGTTGTTGTATTTGAAAAAGAATAAAGAAGCTCTTTTGATGTTTAATAAAGCAGTTGATTGTAAGCCAGAAAGTGCTCAAATATATACTAATAGAGGTGATCTGTATGTAGAAATGAATGATATAAAAAAAGCTATTTTGGATTATAAAAAAGCTTTGCGAATTCAGTCAGATTATCATCCTGCAAAAGAGAAACTAAATAGGATTTCTAATGAGTTAAATTAAATTCATAATTAAGAATTAAGTCATGGCAATAAGCACAAAAATTAATATAGAAATTGGATCCGAAAAACTTACAAGATTTTCCAAGTTAGTTATTCAGCAGAAAGTACATACACATCATACTTTTTCACTGTTGCAACCCTTGCCAAAAGAGTTTATAGGTCAAGCAATAGATAAGGC
>NZ_VEVQ02000021.1 GCF_006491595.2 Flavobacterium jejuense | reverse complement strand
TTTTAATTTAAAAGCGATAAAGAAATGAAAAAACTATATATAACATTAAGTTTTGTAATCGCTAGTGGATTGCTAAGTGCACAAAACTCAAAAACTAAAGATGCCGATAAATTATTCGATAGATTTGAATATGTTGATGCTGCATCCGCTTATCTGAAATTGATAGAAAACGGTCAAACTGATAGTTATATTTACAAACAACTAGCAGATAGCTATTACAATGTTTTCAATACAAAAGAAGCTATAAAATGGTATGCTAAAGCGGTTGAAGAAAAGCCACAAGAAGCAGAAATTTATTATAAATATGCTCAAATGCTAAAAGCGGAAGGGAACTATGATGAAGCCACTAAACAAATGCAACAATTTGCAGCAATAGCTCCAAAAGAC
Source organism: Flavobacterium jejuense (assembly GCF_006491595.2). Lineage (GTDB taxonomy): Bacteria > Bacteroidota > Bacteroidia > Flavobacteriales > Flavobacteriaceae > Flavobacterium > Flavobacterium jejuense. Next base: position 63,497 of record NZ_VEVQ02000021.1, on the reverse strand, counting down.
AAAAGAGCTATTGCTTTCAAAGGAGATCCTGATTATTTAACCGCTTTGAAAGCTAAAAAACCTTTATTTACTATAAACAATTCAACATTAAGTAGCGATAAGTCAGACTTTGGTGCAGTAATAACGAATGACAATACCATCTATTTTACAAGTGCACGAAATGAAGCTAGAAAAAAATCAGGTTGGAATGAAGAGCCTTATTTAGATTTGTACAAAGCTACTTATAATGAAGACGGAAGTACTAGTGAAGCAACTTCTATAGACAAACTCAATACCAAGTGGCACGATGGACCAGCAACAATTACTGCAGATGGTAACACCATGTATTATGTGAGTGAAAGCTTTAACGAGAATAAATTTGAAAAAGTAAAAGCAAAAAATTCAAAATTTGGAACAATGTATCTTTACAAAGCTACCAAAGAAGGAGATAGTTGGTCTAATAGCAAACCGTTACCTTTAAACAACCCTGCTTATTCCTTGCGTAATCCTAGTATTAGCAAAGATGGAAAAACTTTATTTTTCTCTTCAGATATGCCTGGTGGTTTAGGTGGAGAAGACATTTGGAAAGTATCCGTGAATGGGGATAAATATGGCACTCCTGAAAATTTAGGTGAAAAAGTAAATACTGAAGGAGATGAAAGTTTCCCATTCATTGCAGACGACAATATCCTTTACTTTGCTTCAAATGCTAGACAAGGTTTAGGAGGTTTTGATATCTACACTTTTGACTTAGAAAAAGAAGCAGCAGTAGTTAATATTGGGCAACCAGTAAACTCTGAAAAAGACGACTTTTCTTTCAACTACAACATAGACAAAAAAGTAGCTTTGTTTTCAAGTAATAGAGATGGTGTTGACAATTTGTTTTTTGCCTACCCTATTTGTGGAGTAAATGCTTTAGTTACTGTTAAAAATAATACTTCCAAAAAAATTATAGAAGGAGCTACCATCCAAGTTATAGACAACGCAAATGCTATAGTTACTAAAGCAGAAAGTAATGATAATGGCCAAAAAACATTTGAATTAAATTGCGATAAAGTATATAGTTTTAAAGTATCTAAAGAAGGTTTTGAAGACGGAATTTTCACAATGCCTGCGTCACCAAATGGATCTACCTTAGTAGCAGCTAATCTAGAACCTATAAAACCTATCATAACGGAAAAAGAAGTAATTCTTCAACCAATATTCTTTGAATACGACAAAAGCAATATCACAGCTCAAGGAGCAGAAGAACTAGACAAATTAGTAGCGGTGATGAACGAGCATCCAAACATGGTAATATTTGCAAAATCACACACCGATAGCAGAGGTAAAGACAAATATAACCTTGATCTATCAGAAAGAAGAGCACAATCGACTGTTCAATATATTATTTCTAAAGGAATTGACAAAGACAGAATATCAGGTCAAGGATTTGGAGAAAGCGAACCTAAAATACAATGTAACAAATGTACAGATGAAGAACACGCTCAAAACAGACGTTCGGAATTCTTAATTGTTAAAAAGTAAGTAAATTTAGATTAGTTAAAATGTGATTTTTACTGACAAACCCTTTAATGAGTAATCGTTAGAGGGTTTTGTTTTATAAAAAAGTAAACCCTCCTATACAACTGCTTTCTTTTTTCGACACATTAAATTCTTACTCTTATCATACTAAAAAAGAAAGTACCTCATTAAAAATATTGTGACAATTTAAAAATAAATTTTAATTTGCCACACCTTTTTAAATTCCATTTTTCTTAACAAAGCATAGCAATACATACTACTATTTCATAAAAATAAGTACTACAAATACTCCACTATTTTTAAATCTTAAAAAACCTCATGGCATCATTAAACAAAATAGTAGTGCTCTGAAATCTGAATTAAGAAATCCCGTTAGGAATTATATATTGGTAACATAAAGAACAAATAGTAAAAAAAATCCCGTTAGGGATGATATTGTAAAACAATAGGAGTTATACCATTCCTAAAGGATTTTTTTAAATTTTCTAGACTTACTATGGCAACCTATATTGCATCTCTAAAGCGATTTTTATGTTCATTAATACTGTTTATTTTACAATTTACAGTAAGGAATACTCCTCCTACTCTATTATTTTACATGTAGCACAAAAACAAGCATCTACAACCATAATCTTAACTAATTGATTTATCATACTGAAAAAAGAAATTACCACATTAAAAATTTTGTGGTAAAAAAATTACCACAACTGATTTTGCCACAGCTCTGTGGTAATTTTAAAATACCACATCTTTTTTGAACAAGTAGCTTTCAATAAGTTAAATTCCCTCTCCCAAAATCGAATTCTAATTCATTTCAAGCATTTACTAATTAAATACCTTTAAAAAAAGTATATTTTTTAAATTTACTGTATCCTTTTTAATCAAAATACACACTATGTCCCAAAAATTACTTTTTATCTTCCTTTTGTTTTCTTATGCCCTTACTGCTCAAAACTGTGTGGAAAGCGTGACTTGTTCAGACGATACTGTATCTGTACTACTTTCAGATGGAACTATTTATAATTGGGGGCAAAATGGTTACGGTCAATTAGGAATTGGTACGGCAACAAGTGAAGATAGTCCTGTTCTATTTAGCACACAATCCGACTGGGAAGTATTGACTTATGGTCGTTTGCATTCCGCAGGGTTAAAAAATGATGGCACAATATGGTCTTGGGGTAATAATGATTTAGGACAATTAGGTAATGGCACTAACACTACAAGTAACACACCTGCACCAATAGGAAATGAAAATGATTGGATTTCTATTTCAGCAGGAAACTTGCATTCAGTAGCTTTAAAGAGTGATGGAACACTTTGGGGATGGGGAAATAACCAAGCAAGTGAACTACTTGACTTTTCTATTTATCCAGCCACTTTTACAGCACCCGTTCAGATGAGCACAGATACTGATTGGGATAAAATCTATGCTGGTTATTTTAGAACATTTGGCATTAAAAACGATGGTACTTTGTGGGGCAGAGGCAACAATTCTTATGGTGCTATTGGAACTGTAATGCAAGGTTTTATTAATGATTTTACCCAAGTGGGTTCAGATGCTGATTGGGTTAAAGTTTCTGGAGCACGTTCACGACATACCTTAGCCTTAAAAAGCAATGGTACGCTTTGGGCTTGGGGAAATAATGAGAACGGCAAATTAGGAGATGGAACCATTATAAATCGTCCAACACCAATACAAATAGGCACTAGTCAATGGAAAGACATTGCTGCTGGAGTGGTGCATTCATTAGGCATAAAAGCAGATGGTACTTTATGGCAATGGGGTTCCTATGGTTGGATAGAAGGGCAACTATTAATCCCAAATAATTCGTCTCCTGTCCAAGTAGGAACAGATACAGATTGGAAAAGTATAGCCGCTGGTTATTCGATTTCTTTTGCAGTTAAAGAAGACAATACCTTATGGGGTTGGGGATTTAACACTCTAGGTTGGTTAGGAAATGGGTCAACCGTTTCCACCGCAAATCCAGTATTAATTATTGATTGTACTAATTTATCTACATCAGATTTTGAAAATAATGAAATTTCTATTTATCCAAATCCTACTGAAAATTATTTAAATTGGTCTGGAAATATAACCGAAGGATCCTCATATGAAATAATAAATACAATTGGTCAAAAAATAATCACTGGAACAATTGATTTGAACAAAAAAGAAATAAATGTTGCTACTATTCCGACTGGAATGTATGTTTTAATGATACAAACTAAAGAAGGTAATTTATATCAACAGAAATTTTTAAAGAAGTAACATAATAAGTAATTGCATTTAATTATTTATATTCAAAAAAACACTTCACAAGTAGTATTTTTATATCTGTACCTTATTTTCGATAACAGTTCGTCATTATTTTTTTGAATTTTAATAAACTTGTGGTAATTTTTTTAAAAAAAAATAGTTTACCACAGTTTTGTGGCATTTTAAATTTTAATTTTCAAATCGCCACACCTTTTTAAATTCCATTTTTATTAACAAAATCTATCAATACAGACTATTATTCATCAAAGAAATTACTATAACTACTCAATTCATTTTAAGTTTTAAATCCTTATTACATCACTAAACAAAATAGTACTCTGAAATCTGAATTAAAAAAATCCAGTTAAGGATTATATTGGTAACATAAAGAACCATCAGTCAAAAAAATCCCGTTAGGGATGATATAGTAAAAACAATAGGAGCTATAACATCCCTAAAGGGATTCTAAATCTTCTTGGTACACAATAGCAACCCCTATTTTATCCCTAAAGGGATTTTCAAACTCGTAAATACAATTTATATTATGGTTTCCCGTAGGGAATCTTCCTCCTACTCTAGTATTTTTACAAGCAACACAAAAACAGGTAGTTTTACCTAGAGACAGGATTTGTTTTTGGGTTATATTACTGGTCTTTTTTGAACACGAAGCTGTCAATAACTTAAATTGGTAAGCAGTTTAGTAATGCTTAAATTGGTACAACAAATAAATTTTCATTTTTAAAGATAAAGAAACATGGATAACAATACTACTTTAGAAAAAACAGAATTAGGCTTAGGTATAACTTATAATCATGATAAAGTTGAAGACAAACATTATTTTGGTGGTTTCTTTAACTTGGCTCAAAACAATATTGATTTAGTTGCTCAAGAATTTAAAAAAAGACTTTTAGTACAAGGTAAAGATAGTATAAACATATTTTCAAACTATTTTTCTGACCAATGTTCTATTACTAATCTAGAAAGAGGTATAAAAGTATTGTCAGAATATTTTCCTGTTATTTTTTATTTTGATTTAGATGAGAACAATAAAAGTAAAAGTATTAGACAGCATATAATTTTGTTACTAGATACTATTAATAATTTAAGAAATTATTATACTCATTATTATCACAAAAAAGTAATAATTGATGATGCTTTATATCCATTACTCGATACTATTCTTTTGAAAGTAGTTTTAGAAATAAAAAAGAAGAAATTAAAGGAAGACAAAACCAAGCAATTATTAAAAAAAGGACTTGAAAAAGAAATGGCTATTCTCTTTAACCTAATGAAAAAAGAACAAAAAGAGAAAAAAATTAAAGGATGGAACATTGATAAAAATATTAAAGGAGCCGTTTTGAATCGTGCTTTTAGTCATTTATTATATAATGATGGAATAAGTGACTATAGAAAATCAAAAAGTAATACTGAGGATGAAAATTTAAAAGACACACTTTCTGAAAGTGGCATCTTGTTTTTATTATCCTTTTTCTTAAACAAAAAAGAACAAGAACAACTAAAAGCAAATATAAAAGGTTACAAAGGAAAAATTGCCAGTATTCCTGATGAAGAGATTACGTTAAAAAACAATAGTCTCAGAAACATGGCTACACATTGGACTTATTCACATCTTACTTATAAAGGATTAAAACATAGAATAAAAACGGATCACGAAAAAGAAACACTTTTAGTAAATATGGTGGATTATTTAAGTAAAGTTCCTAATGAAATTTACCAAAATCTTTCAGAACAAAATAAATCTTTATTTCTTGAAGACATAAACGAATATATGAGAGATAATGAAGAAAACAATGATTCTTCAGAAGCTTCTCGTGTTATTCACCCAGTTATTAGAAAAAGGTATGAAAATAAGTTTGCTTATTTTGCTATTCGTTTTTTAGATGAGTTTGCAGAATTTCCTACACTACGATTTATGGTTAACGTAGGAAACTATATTCATGATAATCGAAAAAAAGATATTGGAGGAACTTCTTTAATAACTAACCGAACGATAAAACAACAAATTAATGTTTTTGGAAACCTTACAGAAATTCATAAAAAGAAAAATGATTATTTTGAAAAAGAAGAAAACAAGGAAAAAATTTTAGAATGGGAATTATTTCCAAATCCTAGCTATCATTTTCAAAAAGAAAACATTCCCATTTTTATAGATTTAGAAAAGAGTAAAGAAACTAATGAACTAGCTAAAGAATATGCTAAAGAAAAAAAGAAAATATTTGGAAGCTCGAGAAAAAAACAGCAAAATACTGCTAAAAAAAATAGAGAAGCAATTATCAATCTTGTTTTTGACAAATATAAAACAAGTGACCGTAAAACAGTAACTTTTGAACAACCTACTGCTTTATTAAGTTTCAATGAACTAAATGCTTTTTTGTATGCTTTTTTAGTAGAAAATAAAACTGGTAAAGAACTCGAAAAAATAATTATTGAAAAAATAGCGAACCAATATCAAATTCTAAAAAATTGTTCTTCAACTGTTGATAAAACTAACGATAGCATTCCAAAGTCTATTAAAAAAATTGCTCATCCAACTACAGATTCATTTTATTCCGAGGGCAAAAAAATTGATATTGAAAAACTAGAAAGAGATATTAAAATTGAAATTGAAAAAACGAATGAAAAATTAGAAACAATAAAAGAAAATGAAACATCCGCAAAGAATTATAAAAGAAATGAAAGGGACATTCAAAAAAGAAAACTATATCGAAAATATGTATTTTTCACAAACGAAATAGGAATTGAAGCCACATGGATAACCAATGATATTCTTCGTTTTTTAGATAATAAAGAAAACTGGAAAGGATACCAACATAGTGAATTACAAAAATTTATTTCACAATATGATAATTATAAAAAAGAAGCTCTTGGGTTGCTAGAATCAGAATGGAATTTAGAGTCTGAGGCTTTCTTTGGACAAAAATTAAAAAGAATCTTTCAAAGTAATTTCACTTTTGAAACATTCTACAAAAAATACTTAGATAATAGAAAAGATACTTTAGAAACTTATTTAAGTGCAATTGAAAATCTAAAAACAATGACAGATGTACCTCCTAAAATTCTTAAAAAAAGTTGGGCAGAACTATTTCGTTTTTTTGACAAGAAAATCTATCTATTATCTACTATTGAGACTAAAATAAACGAACTTATTACAAAACCTATCAATTTATCAAGAGGTGTATTTGATGAGAAACCTACTTTCATAAATGGGAAAAGTCCAAACAAAGAAAATGATCAGCATTTGTTTGCTAACTGGTTTATCCATGCAAAAGAACAAACTATTTTTCAAGACTTTTACAATTTAGCTTTAGAGACTCCTAAAGAAATTAACAACCTTAAAAAACAAAATTACAAATTAGAAAGAAGTATAAACAATTTAAAAATCGAAGATATTTACATCAAACAGATGGTTGATTTTTTGTATCAAAAACTATTCGAACAATCTTTTAAAGGGTCTTTACAGGATCTTTATACTTCAAAAGAAAAAAGAGAAGTTGAAAAAAGCAAAGCTAAAAATGAACAAACACCTGATGAAAGTTTTATTTGGAAAAAACAAGTTGAAATTAATGCTCTCAATGGAAGAATCATTGCAAAAACTAAAATAAAAGACATTGGAAAGTTTAAAAATCTTCTAACTGATAATAAAATAACTCATTTAATTTCTTATGATAATAGAATATGGAATTTTTCATTAGATAATGATGGTGATACTACTAAAAAATTATATAGTTTAAATACCGAATTAGAAAGTTATGAACGCATTAGAAGAGAAAAACTACTAAAACAAATACAAGAATTTGAACAATTTCTTTTAAAGCAAGAAACTGAATATAGTGCAGAAAGAAAACACCCTGAAAAGTTTGAAAAAGATGGTAATCCTAATTTTAAAAAATACATTATTGAAGGTATGTTAAACAAAATTACACCCGTAAATGAAATAGAAGAACTTGAGATTTTAAAAAGTAAAGAAGACGTATTTAAAATAGACTTTAATGAAATAGTAAAACTCAATAATGAAAGTATAAAAAAAGGATATTTACTAATTATGATTAGAAATAAATTTGCACATAATCAATTAATTGATAAAAACTTATTTACTTTTTCATTACAACTTTATTCAAAAAATGAAAACGAAAATTTCTCAGAGTATTTAGATAAAGTATGCCAAAAAATTATTCAAGAATTCATAGAAAAACTAAAATAACAATAATAACCGCTCCTTGAAATACTGTACTACTAGAAATTAAAAAATGACTATTTTAACACAAAAACCGTTCAAAAAATTCATTTTTTTTATTAAAAATATACTAGAATCCCTTTTAATATCTAGGTTTCTCGACTATACGTTGTGAAAGCCTTTATTTTGAAAGGTATATACAACCTAATTCTGCAAAGCTTTCGTTGTTTAGTGGTTGTGAAAGCCTTTATTTTGAAAGGTATATACAACCAACCGAACTTTTTACGGATGTAGTAAATGGTTGTGAAAGCCTTTATTTTGAAAGGTATATACAACTTTGTATATCTGTTTTTATCAAAGTATGCAGTTGTGAAAGCCTTTATTTTGAAAGGTATATACAACCAGTTTGGATTTCTATAGTTGGAAAGGCTGGTTGTGAAAGCCTTTATTTTGAAAGGTATATACAACTTAGTCATTTACCTAGTTACGCTTATAAAGGTTGTGAAAGCCTTTATTTTGAAAGGTATATACAACCACAACCTCCAGAACCACTATTTTGTGCAAGTTGTGAAAGCCTTTATTTTGAAAGGTATATACAACTGAGTTTTTCTTGTTTTTCTGAAACTTTACGTTGTGAAAGCCTTTATTTTGAAAGGTATATACAACGTCCTACTTCAGAATTAACTAATGCTATAGGTTGTGAAAACCTTTATTTTGAAAGGTATATACAACTGTCTTAGACTAAAAGAAACTAAGTCTTGAGTTGTGAAAGCCTTTATTTTGAAAGGTATATACAACAAGGCGAGCAAATCTCTTTTCCTTCTGTCCAGTTGTGAAAGCCTTTATTTTGAAAGGTATATACAACGCTTACCTTTTGATATTACGTTATGGATGAGTTGTGAAAGCCTTTATTTTGAAAGGTATATACAACTGTAAAAGCGTCCCTATAAAAGAATGAAGTGTTGTGAAAGCCTTTATTTTGAAAGGTATATACAACTTGGAAGTAAATCTATATCAAATGGAATACGTTGTGAAAGCCTTTATTTTGAAAGGTATATACAACGGAGAAGCTCGGCGACAAATTTTGAATGTGGTTGTGAAAGCCTTTATTTTGAAAGGTATATACAACTAAACCAGCAGCATATTTTACAGTTGACTTGTTGTGAAAGCCTTTATTTTATTCACTGTTCTTCTATTGCTTTTTATAGGAGTTCATGAATCTTCGATTTGAAAGGTATATATAACGATTATTTCCCTTTGACAAAGTTCTCAGCACAAACTAAAAACTTTGTCAAAGGTTTTTTAAAGAACTATATCATTTAAACCCAAATCCCCTAGCCCAGAGTATAATAAAACGCTTTTTGTGAAAGAAGGCTATTTTTTGTTTGGGTAAAAAAGCGACCAAAGGAAGCTCTTTTTAGTCTTTACAAAAAAAGCCTTCTTTGCAAAAACGTGTAATGGAAAGCTGGAAATGGCTCCTAAGAGAAGTTATCTGTTTTCTGTTGTCAGTACTCTACTTTCAATAGTTAGTCTATTCATACCCATTTTCTTTCTTCTTGCTTCTTTCCTCTTGCTTCTTTCCTCTTGCTTCTTTCCTCTTGCTTCTTACTTCTTGACACTTCCCTCATTTTACACATTCAACAAAAATTCCCTGCTTTTGGCTTAAAAAATCACGTAAAATTTTCGTATTTTTACACATATAATAATTAGCACTACTATGGAAACGCATTTTGAAAGCAACCCTTTGATAGACAGGTTACCTAAGCATTTGAAACAGTTTATAAAACCACAAGATTATAGCGATTATACACCTATTAATCAAGCCGTGTGGCGTTATGTGATGCGTAAAAATGTTGATTATCTATCCAAAGTGGCTCATGAATCGTATTTAGAAGGACTGGAAAAAACAGGTTTGGAGATTGATAACATTCCAAACATGTATGGCATGAACCGTATTTTGAAAGAGATTGGTTGGGCTGCTGTAGCTGTAGATGGTTTTATTCCTCCTAATGCTTTTATGGAGTTCCAAGCTTATAATGTGCTAGTTATTGCTTCCGACATTCGTCAACTTGAACATATAGAATATACACCTGCTCCAGATATTATTCATGAAGGTGCTGGTCACGCTCCTATTATTGCGAATCCAGAATATGCGGAATATTTACGTCGTTTTGGAGAAATAGGCTGTAAAGCAATTTCGTCTTCGCATGATAACGAAATGTATGAAGCAGTACGTTTGCTTTCTATTTTAAAAGAAGCAGAAGATACTCCTGAAGCGGAAATTAAAGCAGCAGAAGAACGTGTGGAATACTTGCAAAACAATATGGGTGAGTTATCGGAAATGGCTCGTATCAGAAATCTACACTGGTGGACAGTAGAATATGGTTTAATTGGTACTGTGGAAAATCCAAAAATATATGGTGCTGGTTTACTATCTTCAATAGGTGAAAGTGCTTGGTGTATGACGGATAATGTGAAGAAAATTCCTTACGACATCTCAGCAGCCGATCAAAGTTTTGATATTACAAAACCGCAACCTCAATTGTATGTAACGCCTGATTTTGCACATTTGAGTTTGGTTTTAGAAGAGTTTGCTAACACCATGGCTATCCGAAAAGGAGGTCCAAAAAGTGTGAAAAAACTAATCGACTCTGGTGCTTTAGGAACTATCGAGTTGAGTACAGGTTTACAAATTTCAGGTGTGTTTACCAATGTTATTGAGGATGAAGGCAAATCAGTTTACATTCAAACAACTGGTAAAACAGCTTTGGCTTCCCGAGAAAAAGAATTAGTAGGTCATGGAACAGAATATCATGCGGAAGGATTTGGTAGCCCAATAGGAATGTTAAAAGGCATCAATCTGGCTATTGAAGATATGGGTCCAAGAGACTTAAAAGCATATGATATTTATGAAGGCAAACAAGTAACTTTAGAATTCGAAGGTAACATAGTAGTTTCAGGTGAGATTGTAACTGGAACTCGCAATTTACAAGGCGAAATTGTTCTGATTAAATTTAAAAACTGTACAGTAACTCACAAAGATACTATCTTGTTCCAACCAGAATGGGGTATTTACGATATGGCTGTAGGAAAGAAAATCACCTCTGCATTTAGTGGTCCAGCTGATGTGAATAGTTTTGATATGATTACACATGTACCTTCTTCAACCACTATTAAAGCAAAAGTATCTCCTGAAAGACAGGAATTAGAGATTTTATATCAAAGTGTGAGAGACATTCGCGAAGGGAAAACAGCAACAACCACTTTAAAAGAAGCTTTTGGAGCAGTTTCTGCAAATCATCCTAATGATTGGTTGTTGTGTTTGGAAATTGCTGAATTGGTTTACAAACAAAATGATAACGACTTTTTAGATAAAATCATCAATCACTTAGAGTTAATAAAAGTCAAAAGACCAGAAGTCGTCCTTTTAATTAATAATGGTCTTGAATTAATTTTTGAGAAGAATTTAGTCTAAGGTTTAAATGATTTAGACATAAAATCGAGTTTTTTTCAATGTAAAGCAGTGAAATTGAAAATGTATCGAGATTCAAATATAGATTCTCGATACATTTTTACTTCGCTATATAAAAACAGTCAAACTGACGTAAAAAATAAAAACCTACTCTTTTTTAATCTTTTTCACTACTTTTCCACTACTCGTTTCTAAATGCAAAAAGTAAATTCCTGTTGGTAAAAAAGAAATATCTATTACACTTCCGCTAGCTTTAATAAATACTTTTTGACCTAAATGATTGAATAATTGCATTTTAGAAATCCTTTCTTTTGAATTAATAGTTATACTAGAAGTAGCAGGATTGGGATAAATCGTTACATCAAAGTTTTCAAAACTACTTGTACTCAAGCTTCCTAAACTTACTGTTTGAGATAAATTATTCATGCCACTTGAAGCTTCCCAAATACCATCATTAGCAAATCGTATCGCATATTTTGGATTGGTAGCTAAACTATTTTCACTATCTGGAAGGAATAAAAAACTGCTATAATCACCCATTGGCAAACTACTTACATCTATTATTTCAGATAAGTTAATGGTATTCTCCCAAGTTCGACAATCGGTATTTATTAAAAAACTAGTTTGTTGTGAAGTGGTGTTGTTTTTTAAAACCAAATACACTTTTCTTTCCTTAAAAATTCTAGCATAACCTTCATTAATAAGGTTAATTTGAACCGATAAATTAGTCCCTTGTAAATCAAAAATAGAATTATTTAAAACAAATCGATAGCCTAATTTTCGTTTGATATCATCAATATGATTTGAGTTTGTCCAATTGGTAATGTTTTGTTCGAAATAGTCTCTATTTAAGAAAGACCAATTGGTGTTTTCCAATTCTAAAACAGCATTTGCACCATCTGTTCTTGGTGGATTTAAACCATTTGTTTCACCAGACATTGGAAGATATTTAGTCTCATTACTAATATAAATATAGTCTGAAGTTCCCACAGGATTTTGATACTGACTACTTACTTCATAAGTACCTTGATCTCCGTAATCATTTAGAAAAGCATCGTTAAAAAAACCTATTCTAGCAATTGCTGTATTTTGATAAGCTGTTGAAGCTGTTAACGGAGTATTACCATACATTATTTTTTTCAAAGTAGCATAACGTAGTTGAATAGGAATCGAAACAGGTGTTGCCGTTAGCATGGCATCTACTACTTCTTTTCTATTTAACCATTGCGTTGGAGTAATGTTTCCATCTGTTCCAAATTCAGTAGCATTAGTATAATACCATTCGCCCCAAGTACCTATAAAACCAGCTTGATGTGAAATAATAATATCTTTATTGGTATTTATTATGGGCGCTAATTGATTCAAATGAGCAAGAATTAGGGCTTTATTAGCTTGTTGAACACCTGTTCCTTGCTCATTCGAATACGAAAATCTAATAATGCATTTTAAACCTGTTGTTCTAATTCTATCAAAATCCAACTGCATATTGCTTAAGTAAGTTGCATTAATATTGGTATTTAAAAAATCTTCTAAAAGAAAATACCTAAAAATAACGCTAACTTTATCTGGTCCTGAATACCAACCATTCAACTCATTTATACTAATATTACTATAATTAGCAGTAGTCGCATAATTAGCATCTGTAATAGAGTATTTCTGAAAGCCTCTTTCTGGATTGGCAAAAATTTCATTTGAATTTGTATAATTAACTGTATTTTGTGAAAATAGAGAGTGACACAAAATAAATAGAATGAAATTAATTTTTCTCATTTGTTTGTTTTGTTTGTTTTATTAATAACGTAACTTAGTAACAATTGTTACAATTTATTAGCAAATAGGAACTTACATTTGTATAAAAAATAAGAGATTATGGGAATTTTAGATATACTCGGTTTTGGAAACAAAGCCAATGAAATTAAAGAATTTGTGGCAAATGATGCCATTATTCTAGATGTAAGGACTCCAGAGGAATACAATGAAGGACATATTAAAGGCTCTAAAAATATAGCTTTACACAGTTTGAATGGAAAAATTGCTGAAATAAAAAAATGGAACAAACCCATTATAGCTTGTTGTCGTTCAGGAATGCGAAGTGCACAAGCAACTTCAATTTTAAAACAAAATGGAATTGAGTGTATGAATGGTGGTGGTTGGACGAGTTTACAAAGTAAATTGTAAAACAAACAACTTCATAAGAACTTTATAAAAAAATGTACCAAGACATCTCAATCTTGGTACATTTTTATTTCATTTAGTGATACTATTTACAAGCTAGATCTAAATTCTACTCAACTTGACAAACTGATTACTGAAATTACAACTTTAAATCGGCTTCTTTTTGAATGATATTTCCTTTGTATTGCAGTGTCCAACCCATAGAATTGGTTAAGACAAGCATTTTAGTTAATTCAGAAAGCAATCTGTTTTTAGCGTTTGATTTAAGTGTTGATTGCTCTATTTTCTTAGCTAAATTTTCTTTCGCTATTTTATTAATTTTATTGTAATCTTCTCCTTTAAATTCATTGAAAGTAGACGATTCCGTATTGTAATATTTAATATCTGGACTAATTTTAATCTCTTCTTTTGGGATATTGGTAATCGTTAAAATCTTATTTTCTGTATCAATATCGTATGTTACTTTACTTAAATCAAAGCCTACAGTTACATCTGCATTGATTACTACTAAGGCCTTTTTATCAAATGTCAATCCAGGAATATAGGTTTTCTTTTGGTCTTTATAGGTTAACACTTCTGCGAAATGCCCTTCAGTAACAACAAGCTTTCCTACATTCTTAATTTGCTGCTGGATTAAATTGGTATCATATTCAACAGTAGTTTCATTTGAAGTAGTAGTAAAATAGTTGTATCCAAAAAACAAGACTAAACCTAGTAAAATTACTACTAACCATTTTCTTAATTCGGAAATTGCGGAAAAAAGACCCATAATCATCTATTTTAATTCGTAACGAAGATACTAAACAAACAGATAAAAACGGAATGGCTTCAAAAAAACTTATTTTACATTGTCACAATGGAAAACTCTACTCTCCTATTCAGTTGTTTGCCATCTTCAGTTTCATTAGTAGCTATAAATTTTGTTTCTCCATAGCCTTTTGCCGTTAATCGCTCTTTCTTAATTCCTTTTGTTACAAGATAATTCATTACTGAATTAGCTCTATTAGTAGACAAAACTAAATTATCTTTATCACTACCAATAGCATCAGTATGTCCAGAAATTTCTATTTGCAACAGTTTGTTTTCCAATAAAACTTTATATAATTTATCCAACTCTGCATTAGATTCGGGAAGTAACTCATACTTTCCAGATTCGAAGAAAACATTATTTAAACGTATGGTTTGTCCTTTTTCAATAGGGTTCAAGTACAAATCCACTGTTATTTCTTTGTATTCTTTAAGATCAGATAAGTCTACATTTTGGGTAACTGCATAATAACCTTCCTTTTCTGCCATAAAACTATATTTTTCTCCATAAGGCAAGACGATAGAATAACTACCAGTTACAGGGTCAGAAGTAGCAGTTCCTAATTCTTCATTATTTCCTAGATTATTGTACGCTATAGGTGCACTTATAATTTGATTGGATTTGCTATCATACACTTTCCCTTTGACCAAAGCAACAGGATCTTGTTTTACTTTATTTGTAATTTCATACAAATCTTTATCTCTGCTCAAATAAGCTTTATCTCCTTTTGCAGTTAAAAAAATACTATAATCATTATTTGAAGAATTGATTACATTACCTAAATTTTTAGGTTTGGTCCAATGAACCCAAGAATCATCTAGTCTTTTACTAACAAACAAATCTAAACCACCGTAACCTGGATGACCATCACTAAAAAAATATAAAGTCTTTCCATCAGAAGCTAAAAAAGGATTTCCTTCATTGTATTCGGTATTAACAACATCTCCTAAATTTATGGGTGTAGACCATTGCTTATCTTCTTTTAAAAAACTAATAAATAAATCTAATTCTCCTAATCCCTCTTCTCTCTCAACAGACATTAATAGATGTTTATTGTCATTGGCTAGAAAAAAACCAACATAGTTACTTTTATTTACATAGTTTTTAATCTTCAATTCTTTTGGCAAACTCCACCCTTTGTTAGTTCTAGTACTCAAAGAAATACCTTGTCTATCATACATTCCATCTGACTTATATAAACCATTAACCAACAAACTATTATTATCTGGAGAAACTGAAATAATAAAATTATGAGTATCATTATTTATGGGCTTACCTATACTTTTTGGAGAGGTCCATTTTTTATTTACAAATTTTGAAAACCAGACTTTATTTTTATTTTCTTTACTCGAAGTAACCGAATTCTCTGTACGAACAAAGTAAAGTGTTTTACCATCTGAAGAAATAACAGGATTTTTTTCATCTGTTTTTGAATATGAAATATAATCTGGTAATTTTTGGATTTTTAAGCTAGGATCAAAATCAGGAACAACATCAATAGACAATGGAAATTCTGTTATTTTAAGGTTTTTAACTTTAATGGTCATTTTAGGATCAAGAATAAAACCAAAATTTTCTCCATAAGCAACTATATTGCTAGTCTTTACTACAAAGTTACCATTAATATAAATAGATATATATTGCGCTCTTTTACTTATCTTAATTGTATTATCTGAATTACTGCTAATTTTATGATTTGCAGTCCAAGGCAAATCATAATTATATTTTTGATTATTATACCAATATATTTGATTTTGCTTGTTTTTATTTAAATTGACAACATGATAATCAGAATAATCAGAATTACAAGCCCAAACTAAACCATAACTAGACAAATTTGAATTAGATTCTACCAATGAAATTGTGGTTTCAATATCAAAATCTATGGTTTCATATTGCTTACTAATATTTAATAATTGCCACTTTGTACTTTTTTTATGTTCATTTTTTAGAAACAAAGCCTCCTTTTCAAAATAAACTTTAAAATTCCCTTCATCTAAACTAAGGTTATAATTATCTACCTTAAAATCATCTTTAAAAATGATATTTTGAGAATACGATTTCAGAATTAGGAAAAGAAGTAGTGCCAAAAAATAATTTGATTTCATGCTTTTTTATCAAAAATATGAAAAATAAAACAATAGTTTTATTAAGCTTATTATTTTAATTTTCTAAATAATAAACTTAGTAAAAACTCACTTTTTTAAAATTTACATTACATTTCTACAATCGAAAACTCTACTCTCCTATTCAGTTGTTTGCCATCTTCAGTGTCATTTGTAGCCATAAATTTTGTTTCTCCATAGCCTTTTGCTGTTAGCCGTTCTTGTTTAATTCCTTGGCTTATAAGATAGTTCATTACAGCATTAGCTCTATTTGTAGATAGCACTAAATTATCTTTATCTGCTCCAACAGCATCAGTATGACCTGCAATTTCTATCTGTAATTGGTTGTTTTCCAATAAAACTTTATATAACTTATCCAATTCTGCATTCGATTCGGGAAGCAAATCGTATTTCCCAGAATCGAAGAATATATTATTCAAACGAATCGTTTGTCCTTTTTCTATAGGATTTAAAAATAGATCCACTGTAATTTCTTTATATTCTTTTAAGTTGGATAAATCCACATTTTGAGTAACCGAATAATAATCTTCTTTTTCAGCCATGAAACTATATTTTTCTCCATAAGGTAAAACTATTGAATAACTTCCTGTCTTGGGATCAGAAATAGCTGTTCCCAATGGTTCATTAGTTTTCAAGCTATTGTAAACTATAGGTGCACTTATAATTTGATTGGTTTTACTATCATATACTTTTCCTGTAACTAAAACTACAGGATCTTGTTTTGCCGTATTTCTACTTTCGTATAAATCACTGCCTCTTCCTATAAATGCTTTATCCCCTTTTGCTGTTAAAAAAAGGCTCAAGTCATCTGATGCAGAATTAATTACATTCCCTAAATTCTTTGGCTTAGACCAATTAGTCCAACTATCGTCTAATCTTTTAGTAACATACAAATCATAACCGCCATAACCAGGATGTCCTTTACTAGAAAAGTATAATGTTTTACCATCAGACGCTAAAAAAGGATTAGCTTCTTCACTAAAGGTGTTCACCATATTACCAAGATTAAGCGGTGTTGACCAAGAGCCTTCTTTTTCCAAAAAACTCACATAAATATCTTTTAACCCAAACCCTTCTTCTTTTTGAATTGCCAATAACAAATGCTTGTTATCATTTGCAAGGAAATAGCCTACATACTTATTTTTATTAGAGAAATTTTTAATTTTTATTTCTTTAGGAATTCCCCAACCCTCTTCATTTTTATAGGCTATTGAAAGGCCAGAACCTCTTAAGGACATACCATCTTCATTATAAACATTAGCTAAGAGCAAACTATTATTATCTGGAGAGACTGAGATTACAAAATTATTCCCATTATTGTTTATTGGTCTGCCTATATTTTGAGTTTCTGACCATGTCCCATTTTCAAAAGTTGAAAACCAAACATCTCCTTTCGAACTATCGCCTATGTTAAACTCACAATATTGTCTTTCAAAAAAGAGTGTTTTACCATCAGGAGCAATTACAGGGTTTTTTTCAGTATAGTCTTTTGAGGAAATAGTTTCAGGTAATTTTTCGATTTTAAGATTAGAATCATAGGTTTCAACTACATCAATTGACAATGGGAATTCCGTTATTTTAAGATTAGAAACTTTAATGGTCATTTTGGGTGCTAGTATAAATCCAAATTTATCGCCATAATAAATTGTATTATTAGTTTTCAAAATGATTTCATCGTTTACATAAACAGTAACATTTTGAGCTCTTTTACTTACTTTAATGGTGTTTTCTCTTTTGCTTTTTACATTTTTGTTATCAGTCCAATTCAAATCATAATAAAAATTTTTATTGTAATACCAATAGGCTTGATGTTGTCTTTTTTCATTTAAATTAACCACATGGTAATTTGAATTGTCATTATAGCAAGCCCAGACCAATCCGTAGCCAGAGGTTTCAGAATTTGTTTTTTCCAGACACATAGTAACTTCTACATCAAAATCGTTTGCTTCTAAATTGCGATTTACATCGATTAAACTCCATTTTGCATTTGTATCATGATTGTTTTCTAGAATCAAACCCCCTTTTTCAACATAAACATTATAATTATCATTATGTATGCTTAGATTATGATTGTCTTTTTCAAAAGTGTCGTTTAAGATAATGTTTTGGGAATAAGCATTCGATATGAATAAAAACAGAAAAAATAAGTAGTTATTTTGCATAGGATTCATTTTAAAAACAAAATTGAAAAAAATCCTACTCAAAAAAAATAAGGCAATTGCCTTATTCTATATCATTCATTTGTTAAATGAGGTTGTTGCGCTTGGCTTTTTGAACCGCTTCCAATTTTGAGTGTACTTGTAATTTTGAATAAATATTCTCAATGTGTTTTCTTACAGTAGAAGGAGATAAAAATAAATTTTCAGCTATTACTGTATAACTTAAGCCTTGTGCTAACTGTTCTAAAACATCAATTTCTCTAACTGTTAAATTAATCTCTTCTTTAGTTGCATCTTCAAAACTAATAGGATTTCGCAATAATTTTAAAGTCTTCAAAGCTATAGAAGGATTCATTGCCGCACCTCCATTTAAAGTTTCTACTATCCCATTAAATAAAGCATGTGGATTGACATCTTTTAACAAATAACCATCCGCTCCAGCTTTAATAGCATTGAAAATATTTTCATCATTATCAAAAACGGTAAGCATAATAATTTTAATTTGAGGGTATTTTTGTTTGACAACTAAAGTCGCTTCTATACCATTCATAATAGGCATTTCAATATCCATTAAAATAGCATCTAAGTGGCTATTTTTACCTAATTTTTCCATTAATTCTGAGCCATTAGATGCTGTAAACTTAATTTGGATTTCTTCAAAAAAAGACAATTTCTCTTTAATGGAAGAAATTAGAAAACTGTTATCATCTACAATTGCTATTCTCATTATTTTATTCTTTTATTTGAGAAATTTCAGTTAGTAAAGTTGCTTGCTGTTTTAGAATGTCTACTTTAAAATGAATACTTTCATAAACATTATTATCAGATGTGCTTTTAATTAGTGCATTTTTATTTTTTTGAAACGCAATCTCTTTTTCTAAATCAAACATTAAAACGAGATGTATTTGCTTTTCTTTTTTTATTATAGTGATATGCCAAACAATAATCGAAAGACTTATTAAAAGTAGAAAAATTAAAATACTATTCATAATTGTTTAATTTAATTTTGCTTTTTATTCTTCAAAAAAAACTTTTAAAGTAGCTTCAATTTTAGGTAATTCTTCAGGTTTATTTTGATCCATTATTCGTATGGCAAGTGCCTTAATTTTTTTTGAATCCTTAGCAATTGTAGTTAAATAATAATCTAATATTGTTCGCATAATTATTAATAGAATTGCTGCAGTTAAACCAACAGCATTTGTAAAAAACAAAAACAAGAATGGAATAATTGCCAGAAATTGTTGCATAAAAATACGCAAATAGGGTTTAATCATGTACGCTCCTAGATTTTGATTCTCATACTTTTTTGTCTTTAAAAAAGAAAAGTATAACGAAGCTACATGTGTTGCAAGTATAGACAAAGCGACCAACTTAAAGCCTTCTAAGTGAAATATTTCAACGAAATTAGAAAAACTTAACGAAGTTGAAAAACGATCATCATTAATAGCAAAAGCAGTGTATAAAAAAATACTCTGAATGGCTACAAAAATACCATAATGAATAATGAAGAAAGGAATTAAAAGAAAGTTACCTACTTTAGATTCTCTTTTCCCTGGTTTATTATTCCTGATGATGTAAAATAATTTCACTACATGAACTAATCCAATTATAATAGTTTCAAAAACATAAGCAAAAACAATTGCCATAGGATCTACTTTACCAATTAGCACAAGTGCTATTAAAAATAGAGCATTAGCTATTATTGAAGGATTATTTTGAAGCTTATTTTTAAAAAAATCATATTTCATAATTACCGTTTCTATCTTCCGTTGTATAAAAAAGGAGCCCAGAATTTAGGTGATTTTACATTCTCCCCAAAATCTCCATTTATAAAAGCTCTTTTAATATCATTCAAAACTACGTTTGCTTTTGCATTATTTTGAATGATATTTTTGAATAACAATTGCATAGTTAAAGCTGTGCTAGCATCATCCACTGACCAAAGGGATAACATAGTACTATTTGAACCTGCAACTAAGAAAGAAGTATTTAATCCATTGATACCTTCTCCACCATATAATTTACCAACACCAGTACTGCAAGCACTTAAAATAGTTAAGTTGGCATTTAGATTTAATTTTGCTATTTCTGGAGCCAATAAAAAAGTATCTTCTTTGCCATCACCTCCATTTGGTTGTGAAAACATAACACCACTAAACTCTGGAATTACATCTCCTGTAAAACCGTGAGTGGATATGATAAGGTTTTTATATTGTTTTAATTCCCCAGAAAGATTGGCTTTTTTGAAGTTACTTTCTGTCATATTTTGACCAGTAATCACTTTGGCATCATTTGAAAGTGTGCCAATATATTGTACTTCTTTCAAAGTGCCTTCTAAATATTTGGCCCCACCAAAACCAATGGCTTCTAATTCTGGTTTGAAGTTATAAATGCCTTGACTTAGTTTTTTGGACACAGCATCTGAAATTTGGTAAAAATCGTCTATGGTTCTAACAGTTGCTTTTACATTTCCTGAAGGTTGATATTGTGCTCCTCCATAAGCTATAACTGATTTTCTATCCTCACTATAATTTCTATTTGCAACCATTTTCCAAACGGTTACATTTGGAATATAACGTACATTATTCGTACTTACAAAGTATTGGTTTTTTGGATTTATAAAGGCTTCAAAAGGCAAATAATTTAATTCAGACGAAGCACTTATGATGACATTTTTGTATTGTGCCGTCAAATCTTGAACTGGAAGTAAAACTAAGTTGTACCAAAAATGAAGAAAATCGGCTTGTGGTTTTTGATATTCTGGCTTAGTTGAGTTTTCCAAAACATCTCTTGTCCATTGCACTAAAGTAAGCAAATCTTCTTTTTTAAAATTGGATTCCTTATTAGCATATCGAATCAATTTACCATTTTCATAATCAACATTATAATCTTGCATATAAGGATTCAAATCAGAAGGCACTTTTTTTATTCTATCGGTATAGGTCTTTTTGATAGTAATTAAGTTATCAATTGGATAATTATATCTGATTTCAGCTTTGTTTTTTGTAATGGCAGTTATGATAATTTCCCCTGGTTTTCCAATACTATAAGTCAATAATAACTCATCGTCTTTAAGCATGTTTTGTGCGTCTTTCACATTGGCAACAACCGAATTATTTTTTAACAACTCTTTTAAATAGCCACTTCTTGTTCGTTCTTGTAAATCAAATAATTTATCCGTTTGATTGGTTTCTTTATAACATAGAATCAAACCCGTATAGGCTCCTGAAACATTATTCATGTACTCTAATTTCTGTTTGGCATTCAACTCTTTTTTAATATTTTCCGCCAAAGCGATACTTTTTTCAAATTCAATAATGGCATTTCTGTAGTCTTTTCTGATGTAAAGAATAAAAGCCATATTATTGTAAAGATTTTGTGCATCTATATATTTTTTATCTTTTAAATAATTTTGAGCCAATTCTTCATTGATTTTTGATGCATCTGTGTATAAACCTTGCTTCACTTTTACCATGGCATAATTCTCATTTACTTCATTGGTAAGATTTTCATCGTTAACTGTTTTAGCTAAATTGTAAGCTCTGGTTATATATTCAGTCCCTTTTGCCATTTCTGATTGCTGTCCTTCCGTGAAATAATATACACCAAGAGAACTATAGGCTTTTACTCTAAAATAATCGTTATCGATATTTTTTGCGGTTTGTTCCAACTGAAAAGCCGTTTGCAATTTTTCGTCATTTTTATCTCCTAGCATTTTTAGTACTAAAATTTTATGCATTTGCATGTTTGCCAAAGCTAATGAAGCATAAGGCAATTTGGCATATTCGGCTAGTGCTTCATTTATGGTTACCAATGCTCCTCTACTATTGTAAGAATTATTCTTTATAACAGATAAAAAGTACAAAGCATAACTTCTTTTGCTATACAAAGCAGGATCGTTTTTACTAATTTCTATAAAATTTTCAAATTGCTTAATACTTTCATTGGCATTACCACCATAATAATAAGTAACAGCTTTTAGTAATGGCAACATTTTTTGAAACAAAGGATTGGCATTTTTCATGCTTGAAAACTGAGCAAATTGAGTATCTAAGTTTTCACATTCTGTTCCTGAAGTTAATATCCCATACACACAATTATCAAGGTTTAAAGCTTTATTAACATCAACTGTTTTAGCTTGATAGTAAGCAAGCCATTGTTTTTTTAAAACGGATAAATCTTTTTTTGTGAAAGACTCAATCTTTTCAATATCTTCCACTATATCTTTTGCCTCTTGAAAAGTACTTAATTGCATGGCCCATTCTAAATTTTTCAATGCATTAGCCGTATTTCCTTTGAGACAATCAATATAAGCTTGTGTATAATAAGGATATTGCATTAAAGGTTGAATATTCATAGCCTGAGTAGTACTGGCTTGAGCTTGGTTTAAATCACCTTTGAGAATTTGGTAATACGAATTGAGATAAAAGCCAGCAAACTCATCTGAAAAATAGGTTATCAAACCTTCACTTCCTGCTTTCATTTTCACTAAATCATTCGTTTTATAACCGTCTATATAGTTGTTATAATAATCGTCAAAGGTTTTTTGTGACCAAGCATTTGAAACACTAACTAAAAGTAAAATCACTGCAAATTTTATCCAATTCTTCATAACACTATTTTTTAAAGACTCATTTTTAGTTCTGCATTATCATAATATCCTTTTTCGGTAACAGTTCCATTTGCATCTAATTTAAAGCCTAAACCTTCTTGATTATTTTTATGCCAAGCACCTACATAAATACTTTTGTTAGGAAAAAAATAAACACCAAATTCTTTTCGTTCTCCTTGAATGCATTGTCCGTAATAAGAACCACCTGCATCCCAAACTTGAATAATAGGAAAAGCCTTTCTATTGTATGCAAAATATCCTAAAGCTATAGAACCCTTATATTGATCTATTCCAAAACCTTCTAAGACTGATTCTGGTCTTTTTGTATAATAATCAAAATCGTGATTAACCGTATATCCGTTTGGGTCTTCAATTCCTTTTTTAAATTGTTTGGTCCAAGCCACTTTGCCATTTGCCATTTTAAAAGCAGGTCCATCCATGATATTATTTCTGTAAGTATATAGAGTAATTTCACCCGTATTACTATTCATAATAATTGTGGTTCCATCCATGTCATGATCTTTATTGTAATTAGAATAAGTTCTTATCCCAGCTGCGTCTATATTCAATTGTGGACCAACTGGCAAATCGTCCATTCTAAAACCAATGCTTACATTTCCTTTATCATCAGTAGTGTTTACAAAAGAAATTAATCCTTTATCTACGTCTTTTTTCTTGACTTGTTTTCCGTAATCAATTTGTGAGAAACTTAAAGAAGTAATTAGTAAACTAATAAAAAGTAGGGCTTTTTTCATGACTTATAATTTTAATATTTATACTAGTAAAATTACTTTTGCAAAAGGAGTTTTGAAATGGGGCAATTGCCTTATATTACAATTGAGCTTTTAGATAGATTTTTTTTGCAGTAGGTAAGTATCTAAATTTATTATTTTACTTTATTGAATAATAGTGATTCTTTTTTTTAGTTAGGCTTTACTAGAGTTTAAAAAACTATTTCTCGGAAGACTCTCACACTGTTATCCACTTTTTTATTTCCAGTACCATTGCAAATAGGACAAGGAATGGTTTTATAATCATCAAATACTGTTTTTTCATGAGTATACGTTTGTTTTGTTTTGGTTGTATAATAAGTCGTGATGTATTCCCCTTTTACAACTCGTGTATCATACTTATACCCTGGAACTTCTCTAACTTCGTCAATCTTTTTATAGGTTTTTACATATTTTGTTGGTGGACAACCAATAGTCACATATCCTTTGTTTATATAGGTTAAATACACTGGTCCAGAATCTTTGTTGAGATATACTTCTTTTCCATCATTTTCAATAACTATGGCTTTTCTATTTAAATCTATCCTTTTAATTAAATAATTATAACCTAACCTTTCAACATGAACTTCATCTGTACCTTTTATTTGATTTAAATCAATTTTACCAATAATATTTTCTTTATATAAAACAAAATTCTCTCTTTTAATCCAATCGACACCTTCTATTTTATTTTTAGACCAAAAATTTAATGTAGGTTGATTGTCATTTTCTATGTTAATATCTCTTCCTTTAATCAATTTTCCTCCTTTAAAAATTCCGGCTTGTGCAACAACTTTTTCTGAAATAGATGAAGAGTTGTTGTCAAAATATTGATTTTCAGTAATAGGTTTGTTATAAAACGTTTTCATTTCACATCTGTAACCCAAACCCTCTAATTTTCCATTTTTAAAAAAACCAAGTTCTATAAAATGAGAGTCACCTAAACGGATGGAATCTTTCGAAATAAAATTAACTCCGTAACCATTCAACGTGTTTATATTCTTGTTTCTATAGACACCAAAATTAGTTCTGCATGTTGTCACTATATCGGCATAAAATTGGACTTTAGGATTTTTGATGAAACCTATAGTGTTTTCCAAATTATTCATAAGAACATCAAATTGAGGTTGTTCTTCTGCCTTTGCAGGTACACTCATCTCTATCTGATTGTCGACTACCAAAACCCATTCGTACTTTCCTTCAAATTCTCTAAAAAGTACAGAGGCATTACCTGCTGATTTTTGCATTGGAAATAAATATCCTGTAAAACTGCCGAATTTTTGAGAATCGTAAGTGCCTATAGTTGCAAATCCTGAATATCTATCTCCATTTTCAAGTAAAATAGTCGAAATTTCTTTACTTTGAGGAGCAATTATAAAATGATCAAAAGGATCTTTCCCATAAAATGAATTGGTATATAAATAGCCATATTTTTCGTTATATACGTCTGGTGCTTTGTCATCTTTATACGTATTGATTATAAAGTTATAGTTGGTATTGCTTTTTTGAGAGATTACTTTTTGCGTTATTTGATCTTCATTTAGTTCTTTATGAAATAAATAACTTCCATCTTCATTGTATATCGTAGGAAAATTTTTTAATTTAAATTCTTCAATATCTTTTAGGCCACAAAAAATTTGATTATTAGATAGATAAAACAAATCTGAGCTGGGTTCTATTTTAAAATAGTTGCGATTATTTTTAAATTTGACTTTCCCAGAGCAATATAATTTTATTCCATTTATTTCGAATTCAATTTTAGCATAATTTTTATTATTTTTTATTTGTAAATAGGAATTTCCATCTGCTAAAATTGATTTTGCATACTTAGACGATAACTCATCATATTTATGTATGAGCTGATAAACGGGAGCTGTATAGGGTTGGTAATATTTATAAAAAATCGGTTCCTCTAATGGAAAACTTCTAAACTTATTTTGCGCTAACAAACTAAAAGGTAAAATGGTTACGAAAAGTAAAAAAGTAAAGTATTTCATGACATTAAATTTATTAAACAAACCTAGCTCCGTTTATTTAAAAAATAAATACGTCAATTGCCTTATATTTTACTACTTGAATTTTTAAAATTATTCTAAATTAAACTTCAAACTTACTTTTGTTCCAGGTTCTAATGATTCAATTGAAAAAGTAGCATCGATTTCAGCAGCTCTCTTTTGCATACTTGATAATCCATTTCCAGATTCGGTAATGGTTGCATCGAATCCAGTTCCATTATCAATAATTGCAATTTCTATGATTTCTCCTATCACTTCAAAATTGACCACAATTTTAGTGGCTTGAGCATGTTTAATAGCATTATTAACTGCTTCCTGAATGATTCGATAAACATCAATTCCTTGTAAAGAATTTAGAGAAATACAATCTGAACTCTCAGGATAATTAAATTCAAAAGAAATGCCTAATAAAGATGTTTTTGCTGCTTCAATAAAGTTAGTCGTTCTTGTTTTTAAATCTTCAAAAGTAATAGCTTCTTTATTCATTGCCCAAATCGTATCACGCAAATCGGTAATAGTAGAACGGGTAAAAGTTCCAATGGAATCGAATTTTGTGTACAACTTGTCTTTGGTAAACTCAAAATATTTCAAATTATCTAAAGAGGAAATGATAAAAGTTAATTGGGAACCAATGTTATCATGTAAATCTTTAGAAATAGCCAAGCGTTGCTCTTGCAAATTATTTTGATTTTCGATGCTAATCAAAGCTTGTTTTAGTTCGTTTTCTTTTATGATTTGTTTGTTTTTCAAGCGTTGTTGTTTGTAGATTAAGTAAGTAAATAGTCCTAAAACTAGTATTCCCAGTGACAACAATAAAATGGTTGTATTTCTTTTTTTCTCAATAATCTCTTTTTCAAGTAAGAGTCGTTCTTTTTTATCTGTTTCATAGATAATTTCATATTCAGCAGTGGCTTTTTCTTTTTTTTCACTGGTCATTTTTTTATAATATTTCAATGACTCTTTCTTTGCTTCTAGTGCTTTTTGAGGTTGGTTACTTTTTTCATAAATATCAGACAATAACGTATATGAAGTGTAAAGGTTCACAGCAAAATCTTTCTCTTCAAAAAGAGCTACCCCCTTTTTTGCATAAGCTTCTGCTGTTGTGTAATCGTTCTTTAACATTGCCCAATTACTTAAATTGGCATACGAATCAGCAATATGTGTTTTATTACCTAATTTAATATCAATGGCTAAACATTGTTCGAAGTAAAATTTGGCACTATCTAATTGGTTACTGTACAAATAACAATTGGCTTTGTTACTCAAAAAAGTAACTTTATAAAATTCTGAATGGATGGAATCTGAAAGTTTCATTCCTTCCTTATCTAATGCCAAAGCACTTTCAAAATCATTACTCATGCCGTAAACATTTGCTAATGATTGTGATGCTTTTAAATACACATAATTAGTCTTTTTATTTTCTAACAATTTAGTGGCTTTTAACAAATTCTCTTTAGCCTTTTCTAAATCACCTTTATTCAAATAAATCTCACCCATTTCAGCATACGAATTGGCAATTTGTTCAATATCCTTTAATTGTTCATATTGTTTGATTGCTTCTAAATGAGTTGCAATTGCTAAATCATATTCATTGGCTCCTTTTAATAAAAATCCTTTTTGGTATAAGGCATACGCATGAATAGGATTGTTTTTTGACACTAAGTTTATAGCTTCGTCAATTTCTTTTTTAGCTAATTCATTATAGGTTTTTCTTCTATAATCTATTGATTTAAAAATTTTAGCTATCGCCTTTACTTCTGGATTTTTACTGTTTTCATATTTTAATAATTGTTCTGTAAAATAATCTAAAGAGTCTCTTCTAACTTTTAAATTTTCTTTCGTTTTTTCGTAAATGATATAAGCTGTAGCATCTATTCTTTTATCTATTTTATTAGTGGAGTTATCTTTTTGATTACAAGCAAATAGTTGAAATAAAAATAAAAAAAGTAAATATCTATACTGCATATCAATTTATTTTAAAGGTTGACTTGTTCTTTTAAATTTATCTAAAAATAACAAAAAAGTCAGATTTGTAATACCAAATACTATTAATAAATTACTATTAAAAAATATCAAATTATATAGTCAAATAAGGTTGTGTCAGTAAAAAAATGAAAAATGATTATTTATGTATTGGTTAACTATTCGCAAGTTTTCATCCTCATTTTTTTAAGTACCAAATGCTATTATAAATATAAAATAGGGATTTACATCCCTATTTTATAATAACAAACAAAACAAATTATTTAAACTCACTAGAAAAGGCATCTAAATGGTATTTCAAAAATTCTTTTCCAGCTTTTACAACTCCTTCATTGTATTTTTTAGTATCTATAGGGATAATTGTTGTCTTAGCTGATGACTTATTTTCGGCTTCATAATATTTTCCAAAATAAGTATCAGTTCCTACAAAATCCACAGCCCCTTTTGCATAACTTTGAATTACTTTTTCATCAATTACATTATTGATTATTAAATCTTTTTTTAAGGTGCCTGTGTATACCGATTCTGCACTACCACCAATTGCATATTTACCACAAACAAACTGAATACTATTAATTCCTGTAGCATATTCTACTTTCTTTCTAAAAGCAATCCCTTTATCATTACTTTTTGCTGAAACTGCTTCATTCGCCACTAAACTCAACTGTGTCTTAATTTTAATGTTAGCAGCATTTCCTTGAAAAGCATATAAATCTTTCATAAAGAACACATACAAATCCACATCAACAACAATGGCATCTTCCATTTCTTTTGATAAAGTTTGGAGTGTTTTATCCATTGCTGCAAATTTGTTTCCAAAAAATTTGCCTGCTTTTGTTTGCTCTTTGTAATAAAAAGTATAATCTTCTGGATAAGCTGTAATGATACCTGGCATTTCTGAAACTTCAAGTTTTGGTCCACTTGCCTTTGTCCATCCTTTATATGTATCTGTTTTTCCTGCTACATCTGCACTTAATATTTCAAATCCTTTACTTTTTAAATCACTTACAAAATCTTGATATAAAGTATTTGTAATGGTTTGAAAATCATTTTCACTCAAACTTCCTAAACCTACCATTAACTCAGCAGTTGCATCTCCTCGAACCCCTTTGTCTCGAAATAATGAACCTCCTTTTTTGGTTTTCTCTTTTTCGTTAAACAATTGATAGTTAATCGAAAAATTAGAAATATAAATTTTCTTTGATTTTGAATTTAGTTTTCCAAGTCCAAAAGTATCGTCTTTTGGTTTAAATTCGCCAAGTTCTTGTGCTGATACATTTTGGATAAATAATAGAACCACAAAAAGTAAAAATGAAGTTAATTTTGTTTTCATAAGGTATTGTTTATAATGATTAACAATACAAAATTGTAGAAAACTAGCTAGTTAATCAATACGGCAATTGCCCTATTTCATTTAAAATTGAACAAAGGGGAATTGGTCTTGAAGTAATTGTATTTTTTTATGAAGGTTCATAAGAAATTTTTTATGACTTTCAGAATTAGGATTAAAAGGTCGATGTGCTAATGCTTTTTGAATTGCTTCTATTTCATCCATAGTTTGAAATACCTCTTCAAAAATAACACTTTCTTTAAAACGTTGCCAAATATAATCGATAGCCACTTGATTAGGATGTAACATATCTTCCGCATAAAATCGGTAATCTCGAAGTTCGTCAAGTAAAATTTCGTAAGAAGGAAAATAATTAATGGTTGATGGTTGATAATTAATGATTTTATGAATGGCACTAATTAAATGCGCTTTACTAATAGTGTTTTCTACAAAACCATCTTTTATATGTCTCACTGGTGAAACAGTAAAAATAAATTTCACACCTTTATTTATTTGGTGTACCAATGCAACAATATTTGTGATACTTTTTTCTATGGTTTCCACCAAAAGTAATTCTTTGGTAAACTGTTTTTGTGGTACTTTATGACAATTAGCAACAATTTCACCAGAATCAATATTTCTGTAAACCCAAGAAGTTCCTAGCGTAATAATTACATGTGTAGATTCTAGAATTTGATGACTTAAAAATGCTACAATACTATTTAATCTCTTAAGAAAAACTTCTTTATTTGGATTTGAAAGTTCGGAATGCACTTCATAACAATGCCATAAATCATTATGATAAAAAACATCTTTCTCTGTAAATTGAATTCCATTTACTATTCTGTTTACCAATTTTTCAATAGAAACAACATTAAAAATAATTCCAAAAGGATTGGTTGTTGTTTGGAATTTATAATACTGGAATTTAGCTCCTATATTTTCGGTAAAACAAGATCCTAAAGACAAAATTTTAGAATTGTAATCTATTGGGTTATTGCTTTTTGAAATGGGAATTTTTGTTGTGAATTGCATCTAAAGGAATGTGTCAATTTGAAAATATGTCTATGATTCAATTATTTTCAAAAGTAATAATAAAAAAGAAACCCAAAACGAATCGTTTTGGGTTTCTTTTTTATACTCTTCTCTTAATTATAGAAATATTGAGCATTTACAGTTGCTTCAGTAGGACTATTTTTAAAAACAAACTCTGCAGTTACTGGATAGTTGTTTGAATCATAAGTATATGTGCCCCATAACCCAATATTGGTATTTACTGCTAAAGATACATAATTACTACTTGCTCCATAAAACTCATAATCACCCATATGTGCATCTAAAATAATAGCATTATTCAATCCTATAACATTTTTAAAAGGACTATTTTTACCATCATGTATTCCAATGTAAGTACCATTAGAATTTTCAATTTTACTTATCTCTCCATTTGTCAAATAATAAACCGAATCATAAGTTATTGTTGGAACTGTAGTACTTCCTATACTACGATGAAAATTCTTTACCGTAATTGTGCCGTTCGAATTATAGGTATAAAGATTTACATCTTCAAAATCATCTAAAATATCTCTAAATTTGTAATCTACTAATTGACTAGTTGAATTATAAGTAAAAATCTCTTCATATACCAGTACATTAGTTAAATCATACGTTTCAATTTTTGTTAACAACTCATTACTGTATGTGTATTCATCACGACCATTATCATGTGTTACAGTTGTAATTTTATTACCATTATATGAAAAATTATAAGTAGAATTGTAATAACTATCATCATCTTCATCAGTAGATGTTAAAATCATTTTTTTAACTAGAACTGAAGAAGAAGTCTCTTCAGAAGGGGAATCATCTTTTGAACATGAAGTAAAAACTAAAGCTATTATGCTCAAGGTTGTAAGAATTTTTTTCATTTTATACTTTATTGGGTTAATTCGCAAAGAAAATAAAAAAAAACTACTTAAGATAAGTAAATTTGACAAACTACTTAATTTTTAACATACTTAAAAAAATGGCTGCATTTTCTAAAGAATACCTCAATCCAAATGAAGGTTTTCACAAACAGTAGTTGTTACAGCGGGAAACATAAAAACGCTATTTCAGTTCAAATTGGAGATGGGAAAAATTTAGAAGAACAAACTATCGCTACATTTAAAAATTTAGAACACGAATTAAAAAACGGTAATGCTTCTTTTAAAGATGTAGTAAAAATGAACACCTACATTGTAAATTTCACTCCAGAAATAGACTTACCAATTTTTAGAAAAGTTCGAAAAGATTTTTTAGGTAAAGATAACTATCCAGCAAGTACTTTAGTAGGCATTCAAGCCTTAGGTAAAAAAGAATGGCTCATTGAAATTGAAGCGATTGCTGTTGTGGAAATTTAAAAAACCTCTTAATTACTTAATTAAGAGGTTTTACTATAAAAATAAATTTTTCATTATAGCTTTTTCTTTTTCTTCAATTCTTTCTCTTTCTTTTTTGCTTCAAGTTCTTTTTTTGTTTCTTGAATCGTTTTTTTTAATGCTACTATTTTTTTTGAAGAAACTGTTATTTTTTGAGTGACTTTATCAATCTTATTATTTATTTTATCTAATTCCTTATTTAGCTTCTCTTTCTTTTTAACCTTATCAATTTCAGATAAATTATTTTCACTCTCAAGAATTAGTAACTGATTATTTTGTTCTTCTAATTGTTGCGATAATTTTTCTTTTTTAATTTTAGCATTAAAAACTTTAGTTTCTTCTTTTTCCAATTTCTCTTCATTTGTTACCACTTTGTTTTGCATCATGCGCATCATTTGTTGCTGTTGCATCATTTGATTTTGTTGACTCATCATCTGATTATTAATCTGACTAGTAGAAGGTGGTGATGGGAAACGTTGTGCATTTCCTAAAAAAGGCAATACTAATAATAGGGCTAAAATAAATTTCATAAATTACTTTTTATTACTTCACAAAATCAACTGATTTCTCCAAAGCCTCTTTAATTCCATTTACATTTTTTCCACCAGCAGTTGCGAAGAACGGTTGTCCTCCTCCTCCACCTTGAATGTATTTTCCTAATTCACGAACCACTTGTCCTGCATTTAATCCTTTGTTAGCTACTAATTCTTTGGAAATATAGCACGTTAACATAGGCTTTTCATCAGCTGCAGTGGCTAAAACTAAGAACAAATTAGTTTCATTATTCCCTAATTCGTAAGCCAAATCTTTTGCTCCATTGGCATCTAAATCCACTTGGGTTGCTAAAAACTTCACTCCATTTACTTCTTCAATTTGAGCTACCAATTCGCCTTTTAATCCTTTTGCTTTATCTTTTAATAATTGTTCTACTTGTTTTTTCAATTTCGCATTTTCTTCTTGTAAAGAACCTACAGCCTTTAAAACATCTTGTGGATTTTTTAGCGTTTCCTTAATTTCTACTAAAGTGCTTTCTTGATTCGCAAAGAAATCTTTCACAGCATCACCAGTTATTGCTTCTATACGTCGAATTCCAGCAGCAACAGCACCTTCAGAAATGATTTTAAAATGCCAAATATCTGCTGTGTTTGACACGTGAATTCCTCCACACAACTCCATAGAATCACCAAATTTTATGGCACGAACGTTATCTCCATATTTTTCTCCAAACAAAGCCATTGCTCCTTCGTCTAAAGCTTGCTGGATAGGAATACTTCTTCTTTCAATTAGTGGCAATTGTTCTTGAATTCTTTGGTTTACAAAATCTTCTACTTGTTTCAATTCTTCCTCTGTTACTTTCGCAAAATGAGAGAAGTCAAATCGTAAATAATTTGGATTCACCAATGATCCTTTTTGCTCTACATGTGTTCCTAAAACAGTACGCAAAGCCAAATGCATCAAATGCGTAGCTGAGTGATTTTTTGATGATGAAGTTCTTAAATCTGTATTTACTTTGGCTACAAAACTAGCTTCCAAGTTCTCTGGCAACTGCTTTGTAATGTGCAATATTAAATTATTCTCTTTTTTAGTGTCTATAATTTCAATCTTCTCATTTGCAGAAACTAAAGTTCCTCTATCACCTACTTGTCCTCCTCCTTCTGGATAAAAGGGAGTGTTATCTAAAACAATTTGGTACAAAACGCCATCTTTTTTAGAATCTACTTTACGAATACGCGTGATTTTAACTTCATTTTCAGTTTGGTCATAACCAACAAATGTTTCTACATTTCCAGGAATTAAAACCGACCAATCTTCAGTTGACACTTCTGATGCGGCTCTTGAACGTGCTTTTTGCTTTTGTAATTCAACTTCAAATCCTTTTTCGTCTAAAGAATACCCTTTTTCTTTTAAAATTAAAGCGGTTAAGTCCTTTGGAAAACCAAAAGTATCATATAATTCAAATGCTTTTGCACCTAAAACTTCCTTTCCATTTGTTTCAGCAATAACAGTATCTAATAATTGTAATCCTTGTTCTAAAGTTCGTAAAAAAGAAGCTTCTTCTTCACGAATTACATTAGTAACTAAAACTTGTTGTTTCTTAATTTCAGGGAAAAACTCGCCCATTTGATTTGCCA
Source organism: Flavobacterium jejuense (assembly GCF_006491595.2). Taxonomy (GTDB): domain Bacteria; phylum Bacteroidota; class Bacteroidia; order Flavobacteriales; family Flavobacteriaceae; genus Flavobacterium; species Flavobacterium jejuense. Next base: position 29,540 of record NZ_VEVQ02000021.1, on the reverse strand, counting down.
AAATAGCTACTAATTCATAGATAAATGGTTCTTTGGTATCCAAAAAAGTAAATCCATAACGAATAGCACGACGTAAAATCCTACGAATTACATAACCTGCACCTGTATTGGAAGGCAACTGTCCGTCAGCAATAGCAAAAGCGACAGCTCTTACGTGATCAACAATTACACGAATCGCAATATTGGTTTTATTTTGTTCCTCTGATATATTTTTAACTTCGTTTGAAGTGTATTTTAATCCTGTAATTTGTTCTACTTTTTCAATAAGTGGTGTAAAAACATCGGTATCATAATTAGAAGTCACGCCTTGCATGGCCATACACAAACGTTCAAATCCCATTCCAGTATCTACGTGTTGTGCTGGTAATTTTTCTAAAGAACCATCTGCTTTACGATTGAATTCCATAAAGACATTGTTCCAAATTTCCACTACTTGAGGATGATCTGCATTTACTAAATCACGCCCTGAAACTGCTTTTCTTTCTTCCTCAGTTCGCAAATCAATATGAATTTCAGAACAAGGTCCGCAAGGTCCTTGGTCACCCATTTCCCAAAAATTATCTTTTTTGTTCCCCAAAATAATTCGGTCTTCTGGTACAAATTGTTTCCAAATATCAAATGCTTCTTGATCGAAAGGTACATTTTCAGCTTCATTTCCTTCAAAAACGGATACATACAAACGGTCTTTATCTAATTTTAAGACTTCTGTTAGAAATTCCCAAGCCCAAGGCAACGCTTCTTTTTTGAAATAATCTCCAAAAGACCAGTTTCCAAGCATTTCAAACATGGTATGGTGATAGGTATCAAAACCTACATCTTCTAAATCATTATGTTTTCCTGAAACACGAAGACATTTTTGAGTGTCGGCTATACGATTACTTTTAGGGGTTCCATTTCCTAAAAAATATTCTTTGAATTGAGCCATACCTGAGTTATTAAACATCAAGGTTGGATCGTCTTTTAACACAATAGGTGCTGAAGGAACAATTAAATGTCCTTTACTTTCAAAGAATTGTAAATACGCTTTGCGAATGTCTTGTGATTTCATTAAAAATATTTTAATTGTTTTTAGGCATTACTTCTGTTTTGCCTTTGTCATTAAAAATCAAATAGATGTATTCTATTTTAAACCTTATTATATAAAAAATCAAAAAGTTTCGTTATAAAAAACAGATTAGAATGAAACATTTTTTAATTTTGTTCGTATAACTAATGTATACACCTATTAATTTGGTGCAAAAATAGTAATTTTAAAACATGTCTAAAGTAAAATATTATTACGATTCTGAAAATTTAGCATATAAAAGGATAAAACCGCAACGTCGTAAAAAATTTGGATATGCATTTCTATTCTTGTTAGCTTCCGCTTTATTTGGTTTTTTATGTCTTATACTATTAATAAATACGCCTTATTTTGAAACACCTAAAGACAAATTATTAACTAGTGAATTAGAGTCTATGAAGCTAAATTACAAGCTTCTTAACAAGAAAATGGATCTAATGAACGAAGTTTTAGGAGCTATAGAGGATCGGGACAATAATATTTACAGAATCTATTTCAACACATCTCCAATTAAAGAAGAAGAAAGAAAAGCAGGTTTTGGAGGTGTAAATCGCTATAAAATGTTGGAAGGTTTTGATAATTCAGAACTGGTAGTTAATACAACTAAAAGAGTAGATCAATTGACAAAAGAATTAGTGATACAATCTAAGTCTTTGGATGAAATTATTATTTTGGCTAAACAAAAAGAAAAACTATTAGCTGCAATTCCAGCCATTCAACCAGTTAAAAATGAAGATTTAAAACGTATGGCATCCGGATTTGGATATCGAAGTGATCCTTTTACAAAGATTAGAAAGTTCCATTACGGAATGGATTTTACTTCTCCAACAGGAACTCCTGTTTATGCTACTGGTGATGGAGTAGTTTTAAAAGCCGATAACTCACTTTCAGGATACGGAAATCATATTGAAGTAAATCACGGTTATGGCTATGTAACTTTGTATGCTCATTTAAGCAAATACAATTGTACTCCTGGACAAAAAGTAAAAAGAGGTGACATAATTGGCTATGTAGGAAGTACGGGGCGTAGTGAAGCACCTCATTTACATTATGAAGTAATTAAAAATGGAGAAAAAGTAAATCCGATTAATTTTTATTATGGAAGTATTTCTGCTGAAGAATACATTGCTATATCAAATTTAGCTACCCAGGAGAATCAATCTTTAGATTAATGTTATAATGTGTAAGTTATCAATTTAGTTATGCTTTCTAAATACAATAAGTATTTGAAATTAATTTAGAATTAAAACAAGTATGTACATCGATTTACCAAAAGATAAGTTATATTACAACATTGGTGAGCTAGCAAAGGCTTTCGATGTCAATGCTTCCTTAATTCGATTTTGGGAAAAAGAATTTGATATTTTAAAACCCAAGAAGAATGCCAAAGGAAATCGGAAATTCACTCCTGAAGATGTAAAGAATCTACAACTTATTTTTCATCTAGTTAAAGAAAGAGGGTTTACTTTAGAAGGAGCTAAAACACATTTGAAAGAAAATCAAAAGAAGACATTAGACAAGTTTGACATTATTAGAAAATTAGAAAACGTAAAAACGCAATTATTAAATATTAAAAATCAACTTTAAAAACTAAAATTATGAAAAAATTCTTACCGTGGATAATTATTGGAGGCCTAGTTTTAATAGGTATATTTTGGTATATCAGTGTAAAAAACGGTGCTGTTACTGTTAATGAAAATGTAAAGAAATCATGGGGAAATGTAGAAACCTCTTATCAAAGAAGAAATGATTTAATTGGTAACTTAGTTAAAACAGTTAAAGGTGCTGCTGATTTTGAAAAATCTACGTTAGAAGCAGTAGTTAATGCTAGAGCAAAAGCAACTTCTGTTACTATTGACCCAACTAATATTACTCCTGAACAATTGGCAGCATTTAATCAGGCTCAAAGTGGTGTAAGTTCTGCATTATCAAGATTATTGGTTACTGTAGAAAGATATCCTGATTTAAAAGCCAATCAAAATTTCTTAAAATTACAAGACGAATTAGCTAGTACAGAAAATCAAATTCTAACCGCTAGAACTCGATTTAATGAATCTGTTGAAGTTTACAACAACTATGTATTAAAAATGCCAAGAAGTCTAGTTTTATCTGATTATAAAGAAAAAGCTTATTTTGATGCTGTTGCTGGAGCTGAAAAACCAGTTGATGTAGAATTTGATTTTGGAAAATAATAATAAAATGTCAAAAACAGAAGATTTCTTAACAACAAGTGAAGAACAAGAAATTGTTCAAGCTATTGTTGCAGCAGAAAAAGACACTTCAGGTGAGATAAGAGTCCATATTGAAGATCATTCAGAAAAACCCCCTCTTGAAAGAGCTCAGGAGGTTTTTTTATCTTTAAACATGGCCAATACTAAAGATAGGAATGGTGTCTTATTTTATGTAGGAGTGGCTAACAAGCATTTTGCTATCCTTGGTGATGAAGGTATCAACAAGGTAGTAGGAGCTGATTTTTGGAATTCAACAAAAGATATAGTTATAGAAAATTTCAAAAGCAATAAAAACAAAGAAGGATTAGTAAAAGGAATTATTGAAGCTGGCAAAAGGTTAAAAAATTACTTTCCTTACCAATCTGACGACACCAATGAGTTACCTAATGAAATTTCAAAAGGATAATGATACAATTTATATTTAAATCAATGAAATATCTTTTAGTGATAGCCTTATTTCTTTTACACACTTTAGGCTTTGCACAATTTGATATTCCCAAAAAACCTTCCTTTCAAACTTCAATTTATGATTATGCTGATGTATTGAATGAAAGAGAAGAAAGTCAACTAGAAAATAAACTCGTACAATTCTCAGATTCTACCTCTACACAAATCGTTATTGTTACTATTGATGATTTAAAGGGAGAAAGCATCGGAATTTTAGCTCCTAAATGGGCACAAGAATGGGGAATTGGTCAAGCCAAAGAAGATAATGGAGTTATTGTTTTGTTATCGAAAAATGACAGGGAAATTTGGATTTCACCTGGATATGGCTTAGAAAATAAACTTACAGCTGGTATTACTGGAGAACTTGTTCGTAATGTAATCATTCCAGAATTCAAAGCTGGTAGTTATTATAAAGGGCTTGACAAAGGAACAACTGCTATTTTTGAGATTATAAAAGGAACCTATAAAGGAACTAGAAAAGGTAAAAATAGCGGAAGTGGATTTCCAATACTAATCTTTTTTATCATTTTTATCATCATAATGATTATTATTTCAAAAGGAAAGAATAATGGTCGTAACGGCGGTTCTGGAGGATTTGGCTCAAATTTAATGGATGTAATCATTTTAAGCAGTCTTGGTCGCGGTAGCGGTGGAGGAAGTTTTGGTGGTGGTTCTTCTGGAGGATTTGGAGGCGGTGGCTTCGGTGGAGGATTTGGTGGTGGTGGTTTCTCTGGAGGAGGAGCTGGTGGAAGTTGGTAAACTAAAATAAACACCTATAATAATACATAAAACTAAACACCTTTTTTAAGAAGGTGTTTTTTTATTAGGAACATAATTGCTTTTTTTGTAGTAAATTATTTATAAATAACGATATTTGTGCACTTTAACTAAAATCAAGCACTAAAATATCAAGAAATGAAGAAATTGTTATTAATCTACATTCTAATCCTATTTTTACCATCCTCCTTACAGTCACAAGAACTAATTAATGGAAATTTAAATAGTAACTGCATTGGCAATGGTTTTACAGCTCCAACTTGTGTCTCTGATTGGTATGCTAGTCATGGAACTCCTAATATAGAAGGAAATATTACTAAAAACACATGGGCCTCTTTAACTTCTACAAAAGACAAAATAGAAGGTGTTTTTACGAATTATGAATTCCTCTCAGGAAAAAGCTACCGAATTTCTTTTAAGATGAAAATTACAACTTCTATTAACGCTGCCGATAAAATACTTGCAAGTGCTAATGTGAGAACATCAAATGAACTAAACGCTAATTTTCAAAGCCAAAACCCTCCATTACCAAATAAAAGTGAGTTAGTTTGGACAAAAAACATAACAAAAGGTAATCCAAATTGGGAAAACATCTCTATTTCCTACACTCCTAAAGAAAATAATTCACAGTTATGGTTCTATACATCTCTTAAATCACAATTAAGTACCTCAGAAAACAAATATGTTCAATTTGAGATTGATGATATAAGCATTAGTACTTCTGGGCAAAAAAGAGTAACTACTACTGAAAAAAATGAAAGTAATTTAAATCAAGATGCTTTAGAATATATTTTCCCAAAAGTGGTTCAAAGAAATGATTATTTGAATGTTAGAATTAATTCTGGAGAGGTAAGGGAAATACAAATTATTGATTTAGCAGGTAGTATCTTTAAAAATCAATTTACTATTTTAAATAAAAATTACATCAATTTAAAACTAAAAAAAGATATTTATGAAGGTAATTATATTGTAAAGATCATTAAAAAAGACAATTCAACAATAACAAAGAATTTGACCATTAAATAGTATAAAATAAGGTACTCAATTGAGTACCTTATTTTATACTATTTAGTAATAATCTTAATGGATAATTATTCTATTATTATCTTTCTTTTTACCAAATTTCTCCAACTTGTACGTTAGTGAAAACATAACATATTGTTGCAATACAGTATTTTCTTCATCTGTAATCGCTGTCGGTGTAATAGTTCTAGTAGCATTTACATTTTGGTTTAACAAATCATACACCTTCACTTTTGCTAATAATTGATCTTTAAAGAAATTATAACCTAAACTTACATTCCATAGGTAAAAATCTTTTTGAAAACCATTTGCAATATTTGAATTATAGGTATACCCAAAATCATTCCCTAAAACTACATTTTTAGGCCAATATGTTGTTGCTTCAATTTTAAAATTATGTCTGAATGTATTGGTTTTATCAATCACATAGTTTTCAAAAGCTGTTTCATTATAGGTATATCTATAAGAAGGAGCAATGGTAACTAAATCATCAATTGACCAAGAAAGATTAACTCTTGGGTTTAGCTGAATTCCTTTTGCTTTATACAATTCCGCATTGGTCAAACCTTGATTAAAATCGTAATTCATCCCAATTCCAAAGCCATATTTAAAAGTTCTTTTTTCTTTTTTTAGAGATTTACTAAAGCTAAAACCAGTAAAAAGATTATACGTTTGATCTATATTTTGATACGTAGTATTTGCTTTAAAATCGGAATCATATACTGTAGAACTTACGATTTGATTTCTTCTTAAATTTCCACCAAAATAAGTATATAAACCTGATCGAGTAGCATAATCATAATTGTTATAATTCATGTATAAATTATGGGTTTCTACGGGTTTTAAAAAAGCATTTCCTATAATAGTATTCAAAGGGTTTGCAAGGTTTTCAAAAGGCAATAATTGTTCTGCAGAGGGCAAATTCACATTATAAGTATATCTACTGTAAATGGACTTTGATTTTGCCAATTTATAACTCAAATAAGCCGTTACATTCGGATACATATAATTATTCTTTATCGTTGTTTGATTTCCCAAATAAATAGATTGATTATCATAATTTAAAAAATCAGTTCCTAAATCAAGATTAAATCTATACTTCTTCTTTGTAATATTTATTCCAACTGATCCATTGAAAGTATTATTTCTAGAAGTGATTTCATTAGACAACAAATCATTAAAATTTGAATAATCATTCGTAAAAGAATCAAAATCGAATGTTTGCTTACTATTTCTATTTTTTTGAGTTTTAAATGAGGTTTCAAAAGTCAACTTCAAAGAATCTGTTATTGGTTCAGAATAGCCCACTTCAAATCGAATCATATCCATTTTATTGGTATCAAAACGATTTTGATTCCTACTATCATTTGGTGTTCCTGACTGATAAAAAACAGTATTTGTAACAGTATTTAAATTGGACTCATTATTGCTGTTTTCGTTATCTACAGTTAAACTAAATCCTCTCCCTTTTCGTTTTAATTTTTTATATAAATATAAATTATTGGCAAAGTTAGATCGATCATCTTGTTGGAAATTATTGGTTGTGTTCTCATTCAACAAATCATTCGTGCTATCAAAAGAAGTAGCCTTACTAGTATAGTTATCCAATGTTTTATTCTTTGAAAAATTTGGAGACACATACAAAGTTGTCGTAGAATCTATTTTTATTTCAAAATCAAAATTAATTGAATTTCCAGTAACATCTGTTTTAGAATTAGACTCTGAATTAGTACTTGTATTTCCAGTGGGTAATAAATTAGTTCTGCTCGTTCTATTTCTATTTTCTGAAATAGCGTTTGAGAAATAATAACTTCCATTTGGATCTACCTTTTTATTAAACCATTCATCAGAAAAATTAATTCCAACCATATTAGATTTCGTAATTCCTGAATTGCCACCAAAACGCATTCCATTAATACCGAAGCTTCCATTACTATTAACATAAATCGATTGGTTGCGACCACCACCCATATTATCAAAAATTTCATCCATGGAAAATCCAACCGAGTTGATATTATTAGACGATCCTAGAACACTTATTTTTCGTGTATCTTTAAAATAATTGAATAACAAACTCGATTCATATCTGTCATCAGAACCATAACCAGCCGTTGCTTTCCCAAATAGTCCTTTATTTTTATCTTCTTGAATCGTTAAATTAATCGTACTTGTATTATCCGAAGCAGCCTGACCAGATAATTCTTCTTTTTTGGTCTTCGTATCAGTCACTTGTACTTTGTCAATCATTTCAGCAGGAAGATTCTGAGTAACAATTTTTCCATCTTTACCAAAGAAAGGTTTTCCGTTTACCAAAATATTATTGACTTCCTTACCATTTACCGTAATTTTTCCATCCGTATCAATTTCTACACCTGGTAATTGCTTTAAAAGTTTCTCCACATTCGCATCTGGTCCTACTTTAAAAGAAGAAGCATTAAACTCTAAAGTATCCGTTTTTACAGAAATAGGTGGAATTTCCGATTGAACAATTACTTCATTTAAAGTCGAAACATTTTCTTTTAAATTGATTAACCCTAAATCATACTCTCTGTCAATTGAAGGAAACTGTTTCTTGAAATCCAAATAACCATAGTAGGAAACTTTAAGTTTTACTGGATAATCTATGGCTTTTATTTTAAAATTAAAATTTCCGTTTTTATCAGAAATAGTATAATCAACCACTGTAGAATCGCTCACTTTTGAAAAATAAATAGTAGCTGATTCTAAAGGTAATTTTGAGCTTTCGTCTACCAGTTTTCCACTAACAGAAAACGTGTTTTGGCTAAAACTAATAACTGTAAAACAGAAAAAAACGAATAAAAAGTAAATTTTGTTCATAAAAAAATCGCGATTAATAACTAACCGCGAAATAAAGTCTTTTCTTACAGTATAAAAAAAAAATCAACTTTTTTAACTTAAATTTATATATATACCGATTTGCCCAACTTAATATTCTCAAAATGAGAACCTCCAATAGACACCTCTTGACTATCAATTAGTTTTACAATGACATCTCCTATTTCTGAGGTGGATGATGGATTTTCTTTATTTAAATCGATTGTTCCAATGTTTTCATTCAATAAGATTTCTACTGCTTTGTTAATCAATCTAGCTTCATCATGTAAAGAAAATTGTTCTAACAACATAGCTGCACTCAATATAGAAGCAATTGGATTAGCTATGTTTTTTCCTGCAGCTTGAGGATATGAACCATGAATAGGTTCAAATAGAGCTGTTCCACTTCCTACAGAAGCAGAAGCTAATAAGCCTATTGAACCACCTATTACACTACCTTCATCTGAAATAATATCTCCAAACATGTTTTCTGTTAAAATAACATCAAACTGACTAGGATTTAAAATCATTTGCATAGCTGCATTATCTACAAAAAGAAAGTCTAATGCTATATCTGGATATTGTTTGGCTAATTCAGTCACTACTCTTCTCCATAATCTTGAAGATTCTAAAACATTCGCTTTATCTACTAACGTTACTTTTCTCTTTCTTTGTTGAGCTGTTTTAAAAGCTAAATGAGCAATGCGTTCAATTTCAAATTGTGAATATTCACACAAATCAGAGGCTACTTTACCATCTTCACTTAATTTCTTTTCTCCAAAATAAATTCCTCCAGTTAATTCTCTGTAAATAACCATATCAGTTCCTTGAATGATTTCTCTTTTCAAAGGAGATTTATCCAATAAAGAATCATATGCTGTAATCGGACGAATATTAGCAAACAGACCTAGTTCTTTACGCAACTTTAACAATCCTTGTTCTGGTCTTACTTTAGCATCTGGATTATTGTCATATTTTGGATCACCGATTGCACCAAACAAAACCGCATCACTTTCTTTACATAAATTTAGAGTCTCCTCTGGCAAAGGATTTCCTGTTTTATCAATAGCAATAGCACCTACTAAAGCTTCTGTAAATTGAAAATCATGTCCGAATGCCTCTGCAATGCCTTCTAAAACTTTAACCGATTCTTTTGTTACTTCTGGACCAATTCCGTCTCCAGATAATACTGCTATTTTCATCTTCATCTTTTCTATATTTTAAATGACTATGGATTCTTTTTTACTTCTATTTACTTCGAAAGCTTCTATTTTATCTTTATTACTTACTAAAAAATCAATATCATCATAACCATTTATCATGCATAATTTTTTATAAGGATCAATTTCAAAAGATTCTTTTAAATCGATACCATCAACTTGTATCGTTTGATTTTCTAGATCAACAATTATCTTTGTTTCTGGTCTTTTAGTAACCAAACCTAGCACTTCTTTTAAAAATTCTGGAGAAACCTGAATAGGTAATAAACCATTATTTAAAGCATTTCCTTTAAAAATATCAGCAAAGTAACTAGAGACAATCACTTTAAAACCATAATCGGCTAAAGCCCAAGCAGCATGTTCTCTACTACTGCCACAACCAAAATTATCTCCAGCTACCAAAATCTTTCCTGAATAAGTATCATCATTTAAAACGAATGATGCTGTTGGCTTATCAACATCATCAAAACGCCAATCTCTAAAAAGGTTATTTCCGAAGCCTATTTTATTAGTTACCTTTAAAAAACGAGCTGGAATAATTTGATCTGTATCTATATTTTCCATTGGTAATGGAACTGCTTTTGACTGTAATGTGGTAAACTTTTCCATTTTAATTTAAATATTGGGTGATATCAATAATTTTGCCTTCAACTGCAATTGCTGCAGCTACTAACGGACTTGATAGAAGTGTTCGCGAACCTTGTCCTTGTCTTCCTTCAAAATTCCTATTGGAGGTAGAAACACAATATTCACCAGCTGGAATTTTATCATCATTCATAGCCAAACATGCAGAACAACCTGGTTGACGAATTTCAAAACCTGCTTTTTCGAATATAGCAGTTAAACCTTCCTCTTGGATTTGTTTGGCTACTTGTTGGGAACCAGGCACAATTAAAGCATTTACATTGGACGCTTTTTGTTTTCCATTAATATATTGAGCTGCAATTCTAAAGTCTTCAATTCGAGAATTGGTACAACTACCTATAAAAACATAATTAATTGGTTTATTAACCAAAGATTCTCCTTTTTGGAAACCCATATAATCTAAAGCTTTCAAGAAAGATTCATCTTCATTAACAGGAATAGTTCCATTTATTTTGATTCCCATTCCTGGATTGGTCCCATAAGTAATCATTGGGGCGATATCTTCAGCATTAAATGCATATTCTTTATCAAAAGTTGCTCCTTCTTCAGTTGGCAATGTTTTCCAATAAGCAATTCTTTCTTCTAAATCTTCTCCTTTTGGAGCAAATGTTCTTCCTTTTATGTATTCGAAAGTAACTTCATCTGGTGCAATCATTCCGCCTCTTGCTCCCATTTCGATACTCATATTGCAAACCGTCATTCTTCCTTCCATTGACATTTCTTGGAACACATTTCCTGCATATTCACAGAAATAACCTGTTCCAGAATTGGTTCCAATTTGGGAAATGATATATAAAATAACATCTTTAGGAGTAACTCCTTTCGCTAATTTTCCATTCACATTTACACGCAAACTTTTGGGTTTATTCAGTAACAAACATTGACTAGCAAAAACTTGTGCTACTTGACTGGTTCCAATGCCAAAAGCAATTGTTCCAAAAGCACCATGAGTAGAAGTATGACTATCACCGCAAACCATGGTCATTCCTGGTAAAGTAATTCCTAGTTCTGGTGCAATGACATGAACTATTCCTTGATATTGATGACCTAAATCATATAAAGTGATGTTATTCTTTTCACAGTTTTTTGTAAGTTGTTCCAATTGATTTTTAGACAATAAATCTTTAATAGGAAGATGCTGATCCTTTGTGGGAACATTATGGTCGGCAGTAGCAACAATTTGATTGGGACGAAAAACAGGAATATTACGTTCTTCCAATTCAGCAAAAGCTTGCGGACTTGTTACTTCATGAATTAAATGTTTATCTATATATAATATTTGTGGACCATTAGGCACTTCACTAACGACATGACTGTCCCAAACTTTATCAAATAAGGTTTTCTTTTCCATTTTTTTAAGCTACAATTCCAATATTATTCGTTTCAATAATTCTATGAACATCATCATCGATGACTTCTTTTTTTCTATCGGCTACTTTTAAAAATTCTTGGTATACTATATCTAATTGTAGTTTTGTCAATTCGTATCCTATTTTTTTAGCTCTGTAAGCCAAAGCAGCTCTCCCACTTCTTGCAGTAAGAATAATTGAAGATTCAGAAACTCCAACATCTTCTGGATTGATTATTTCGTATGTCTCACGATTTTTAATTACCCCATCTTGATGAATTCCTGAGCTGTGTGCAAAAGCATTTGCTCCTACAATGGCTTTATTTGGTTGCACTAACATACCCATACTTTCTGATACCAAATGACTCATTTCGTTTAGTAATTTGGCATTCACATTGGTATCCAAACCTAAATTAGGGTGTTGCCTTAAAATCATGACAACTTCTTCCAAAGACGTATTTCCTGCTCTCTCCCCTATTCCGTTTATAGTACATTCTATTTGTCTGGCTCCATTAATCACACCTGAAATAGAATTGGCTGTAGCCAAACCCAAATCATTATGACAATGACACGACAGAATAGCTTTATCGATACCAATAACATTTTCAGAAAGGTATTTTATTTTAGCACCATATTCTTCAGGCAAGCAATAACCAGTAGTATCTGGAATATTTAAAACTGTTGCTCCTGCTTTAATAACTTCTGAACATACTTTCGCTAAAAATTCATTATCAGTTCTTCCTGCATCTTCAGCATAAAATTCTACATCTTCAACAAACCTTTTAGCGTAAGCAACAGCTTTAACTGCTCTTTCGATAATTTCTTCTTTAGAAGCATTAAACTTGTATTTTATATGAGAATCCGAAGTCCCAATTCCAGTATGAATTCTTGGCTTTTTTGCATATTTCAAAGCTTGAGCCGCTACTTCAATATCTTTTTCAACCGCTCTTGTAAGTCCGCAAACCGTTGCATTTTTTACTATTTTACCAATAGCCTCAACGGCTTCAAAATCTCCAGGACTAGAAATTGGAAATCCAGCTTCTATCACATCCACTCCTAGTTCATCTAAACGTTTGGCAATAATTAATTTTTGCTCTTTGTTCAATTTACAACCAGGTACTTGTTCTCCATCTCTTAATGTGGTGTCGAATATTTGTACTTTCCCTTTATCCATAAAAGAATTATTAAACTTAATTTTACTATATGAATACAAATTTATACTTTGCTTAGCGTAAGGATGGTTTTTAAATTTTCCTTTTACAGTATTAAAATCATTTTTAAAATACACAATTTACTGATTTACAATAAATTAAGATTCATTTATTTACAATGGCAAACTTATCAAAAGACAATTTATTTATCTTAATCAAATCGCTTTCAAGGTCAGAAAAGCGTCAGTTTAAATTATATGCCAATCGACTTGACATAAATGTGAATGCAAAATTTCTTTTATTATTTAATTTATTAGACAAGATGAATGATTATAATGAGGACATTATATTAGATAGCAAAATAGTAACCAAACTACAACTTTCTAATTTAAAAGCGCATTTATACAAGCAAATTTTAGTCAGTTTACGGATGAATCCTGTCAATCAGAATAATCGCATTTTAATTCGTGAACAACTCGATTTTGCCACTATTTTATATCACAAAGGACTTTATAAGCAGAGTTTGAAAATATTAGAAAAAGCCAAAGGTATGGCTCTTGAAAATGAAGAAAAAAACATAGCTTATGAGATTGTAGAGCTTGAAAAAATAATTGAATCGCAATACATTACTCGAAGTATTGTTGGAAGAGCAGATGAATTAACAACACAGGCAAGAAAACTCAGTAAAGAAAATGTTATTGCAAGTAAATTATCTAATTTATCCTTGCAATTATATAGTATCATGTTAAAAAGTGGTTATGCAAAAAGCGATGCTGAAATGCAAGAAATAACTGCTTATTTCAACAAAGAACTTCCTAATTATACTATTTCTGATTTAGGTTTTAGAGAAAAATTATGGCTTTACAAGGCTCATTTATGGTATAGTTTTTTAATTCAAGATTTTTTGTCTTGTTATAAATATGCAAAAAAATGGGTCGATTTATTTTATGACAACCCAAAAATGATTTTCTTAAATCCGGTTTGGTATATAAAAGGAGTGAATTATCTTTTAGAATGTTTGTATTTAATAAAACACAAGACTTTATTTAAAGAAACTTTAGAAAAACTAGAAGCAACAATTTCACTTGATGATTTTCCCAAAAATGACAATGTAAACATTCTTACTTTTTTATGTATTTATAATAGCAAATTAAATCTACACTTTTTAGAAGGAAGCTTCGATAAAGGAATTTATCTAGTGGATGAACTATTAAAAAAAATAAAAATAAATCAAGATAAAATAGACGACCATCACGTTATGGTATTTTACTACAAAATTGCTTGTTTGTATTTTGGTGTTGGAAACAACACAAAATGTATTTTTTATTTACAGAAAATTATAGACAATAGAAATTTAACCATGAGAGAAGATTTAATGTGTTTTGCTAGAGTTTTAAGTCTTGTAGCTCATTATGAAGCGAGTTTAGATTACAAATTAGAATTACAATTAAAAAGTACTTATAAATTCTTAATTAAAATGAATGACCTTCATGAAGTACAACGTGAAATGATTAAATTTTTAAGAAACTTAGGCAATATCTATCCACATCAATTAAAAAGTGAATTTAAAAAACTTCATGAGCGACTAAAAGAATATGAAGACCATCCTTATGAAAGAAGAGCTTTTTTATACTTAGACATTATCTCTTGGCTAGAAAGTAAAATTAACAATAAACCAATTATGGAAGTCATTAAGAAAAAAGCAACTAACTCAATAAGATAAATAAACACCTAAAGTACAGCTCATTAAATTGATAGCAATTAAAAAAGGGTAAAAACCCCCTTTTAATTAAGGTTTATCGATAAAACGTTTTGACAGCAGAAGTTACAATCTTTGCAATGTGATCACAACAAAACAATTTTATTATAAACAAATAATTAATTTAATCAAGATGAAAAATTTATTTACAATTATAATATTCCTCATTTGGAGTATTTCGAATGCACAATGTTTAACAAATGGAACTTTAGATGCTACCAGCATAGGTAACAATGGTATCACCAGTGTTCAAAGTTGGCAAGGCACACATGGTTCACCTAGTACATCAGGAGTAGTAAACACAAACACTTGGGTTTGGATGTGGTCACATACTAATAGAGGTGAAGGTATTTTCACCAATTATAACTTTGTGGCTAATAGAACCTATCAAATTTCTTTTGACATTAGAACCGATGCCAACATCAACAACCCAAATAACACAGTACTAAATTCTTGGGTTTATGCAAAAGTATTTAATAACTTAACCACAAACAGTAGTAATGCTATTCCTCCTGCGTTACTAAATAGCGGACAAATAGTTTTACAAAATACTGTTTCTGCCTACAGAGGAAATAATTGGACAACTGTAACCATTAGCTTTGTTCCAAATCAAAACTATACACAATTATGTTTTTTTCCTGCAATGACTGCTAGTTCAGCATTAAATGGAAGAGCGCAAATAGAAATGGAAATAGATAACGTTACAATCACACCTCCTGTAACTTCTGTTTTTCATTTTGAAGACGCTTCTAGTAATATGAAAACAGATTTTTGTGAAGGTGAGGACATTTTTTTAAACGGAACGGCTTCTTTTGGAGAAAATCAATATTACTTAGACATTTGGAGAAGACCAATTGGTTCAACTGGAGCTTTCCAGTGGCAAGATAAATTAGGCAGTAATGGATGGACTTCTGGGCAATTAGGTGTTTTAAATTTATCGTCACTATTTGGAAGTCAAGGATATAATTTCATTCCTGGTTATGAATATGAAGTAAAAGTTGCAACCTCATCAAGTCCTTGTGTAGGATGGGTTCCATCTACCCATATTTTTAGAGTTTTAAGCTCAAATGGATCACCTGCTTTTACTTTCAATTCATTCTGTGCTCCAAATGGAACTATTTCAGTTACTGTAACTGCTACTGATACTACAGTTGGTTTAAATCATTGGTGGGGATTAATTGAAACATCAGTAGCTGGTTCTACTACAGATGCGACTAGTTTAGGATTAGTAGGCTCAATACAAAGTGGCACTACAACAACTTTTACAGGATTATCCAAAGACAAAAACTACTACATTAAGCATGGTGTTTATAACAGTTGTGTTTCTTGGAGAGAATTAAGAATAGCTTTACCACAAAATGTATATTGGTCAGGATATACAACTAACTTTTCAATCAATGCGTCAAATATTGGAAATAATGTACATGTTACAGCTATTGCAGCTTCAAACCCAGTTTTCGTTAGTCACCATTGGTCTATTTCTTATGCTCCAAATGGTAGTACAACAGGGAATAATCCAGTTGGAGTAACTCCTACCTTATCTCCAGATGGTATGACTGCTACTTTCAATTCTGGTTTAGTGATAAATACTTGGTATTATATTAAGCACGGAACATGGAATGATTGTGCTCCATGGGGAGAAACCAGAAAAGCTTTTAAAGTTGTAATCCAAGGTTTATTAGCAAATGGAGAACCCGAATACGCAGTACAGACAAAAGATGTAAAACAAGTTGAGAATATTTCTTTAGGAAAAACTACCAATAAATTAGAAAACATTGCCACACAAGAACAACTTTATCCTAATCCTGTAAAAAGGGATGCCTTCTGTTCCCTTACAACAGATTCTAAAAACGTAAGTAAAGTTGTAATAGCTGATTTATTAGGAAAAACAAAAACTATATTATTTTCGATTAAAGATACTAACACTATTACATTTCAGATTGACAATTCCATTACTAAAGGAATTTACATCGTAAAAATAATTAAAAAGGATAATACAATTACCTCAAAGAAACTAATTGTAGAATAATTATAGTTCTTTTTTAAAATCAAAAATTTAGGATGTCTACAAAGGCATCCTATTTTTTTATTAAAAACCACCATAAAAAAAAGGGGGTTTTTCCCCTTAAAAATGAGGAGATTTCTTAATGTTTTATCACCTAATAGTTTGAATATTTGCATATCTCTTAAAACAAATAAAAAATCTAATTTAAAATAGACATGAAAACAATAGTATTCTTTACTGCATTATTCTTTACTTCAATCACTAGCAATTCACAAATAGTAACTAATGGAAGCTTAACTGGAAATTGTACAGGAAATGGTTTTAGTGCTCCAAGTTGTATTAAAGGTTGGGCCGCAAGTCATGGAACTCCTATGGTTTTAGGAAACTTAAATAACAACACTTGGGCTTGGTTAAGTATCTCGAAAGAGAATAGTGAAGGTATCTATACAAACTACAACTTCACTGTTGGAAAAAAATATGAAATTTCATTTAAAGTAAAGGCTTATACTAGTATTGATTCTCATGAGGCTAAAAAACAAATACCAACAGCGACTATTAGAGCAACTAATGGCTTAACAAGTTCTACTTCACAAAGAAAGCCTAAGATTGATCAAACTAGCGAGGTAGTCTGGTCTAAAGAAGTAAGTAAGTCTAAATCATTTTGGCAAATTGTAAAAATCACTTATATTCCAACTAAAGACAATTCACAGCTTTGGTTTTATCCTTCAGTTCAAAATCAATCCAAATTGAATGAAAATTCAAATTTACAAATGGAAATAGATGATATTGAAATTACACCTATAAATGAAAATGCATTAAGCGCGTTTCAAGCAACAGATAATGCTTCATTAGAAGATTCTTATAATGTGACTTATATCATTTCAAATCCAATCTACAAAGGTCAGGTTTCTAATATTTTCACAAAGCAAATTGACTTAAAAGAATTGACTTTAATTGATTTATCAGGAAATACTAAAAGATTAGAATTCACAATTGCTGATAAAGAAACCATACAATTTATAGTAGACGAAACGACTAACAGTGGTATTTATACATTAAAAATGCTAAGAAAAAACGGAGCAGTAATTACAAAGAAAATAATTGTACAATAATAATGAATGAGGTTATTGTGCATACTAAAAGAGCTTTCAAATTGAAAGCTCTTTTTTTTGTTTTATTATTTTTGTCTAAAATAAATATCTATTGGTACACCAGAAAAATTATAATTTTCACGTAATTTATTTTCAATAAATCGTTTATATGGATCTTTTACATATTGAGGCAAATTAGCAAAAAACACAAACTGAGGTGTTGGTGTAGGCAATTGCATACAATATTTAATTTTTACATACTTTCCTTTTAATGCTGGTGGTGGCATTGCTTCAATAATAGGCAACATTACATCATTAAATTTTGAAGTGGCAATACGTTGTTTTCTATTTTCATAAACTTCAACTGCTACTTCTAGCGCTTTTAATAATCTTTGTTTCGTTAAAGCAGAAACAAATAAAATAGGAACATCTGTAAATGGTTGTAATTCCTCACGAATTTTTCTTTCGTAATCTCTAGTTGACATGGTATCTTTTTCTACTAAATCCCATTTATTAACTAAAATAACAACACCTTTTCTGTTTTTTTCGGCTAACCAAAATATATTTTGATCTTGTCCTTCAAAACCTCTAGTTGCATCAATCATAAGAATACAAACATCACTGTGCTCGATAGCTCTTACGGAACGCATTACTGAGTAGAATTCTAAATCTTCTTTAACCTTGGCTTTTCTTCTAATTCCAGCTGTATCTACTAATTTAAATTCGAATCCAAAACGATTATAAGTTGTATCGATTGAATCTCTAGTAGTTCCAGCAATATCTGTGACAACAAAACGATCTTCACCAATTAAAGCATTAATAAAAGAGGACTTTCCAGCATTTGGTCTACCTACAACCGTAAATTTTGGCAAAGGATTTTCTTCTTCTTCTACTTCAGGTAATTCTGGTAAAACTCTTACTAATTCATCTAAAAGCTCACCAGTTCCACTTCCATTCATACCGGCAATAGTAAAATACTCTCCTAATCCTAGAGAATAAAATTCAACTGCATCTTTTTCCCTTGCACCATTATCTACTTTATTAACTGCTAATAAAATTGGTTTTGTTACCTTACGAAGTAATTTTGCAACTTCGGCATCCATTGGAGTTACCCCTTCTTCTACATCCACTAAAAAAATAATAGCATCCGCTTCATCAATAGCTAATTCCACTTGACGTCTTATTTCTCCTTCGAAAACATCATCCGAGCCTTTAATATATCCTCCTGTATCTATTACAGAAAAGGCTTTTCCGTTCCATTCACTTTTGCCATAATTTCTATCTCTAGTAACACCACTAACAGAATCAACAATAGCATCTCTACGTTGTATTAAACGATTGAAAAATGTCGATTTTCCTACATTTGGTCTACCTACTATGGCTACAATATTATTCATTATTTATTTTTTTGAAAGTGCAAAGATAATCATTTAGAATTTAGAAAAACAGATTTGCTTTTCCTATTTAATCAATTCAATAACAAGCTTGTAAAGTTAATTTGATATTCTTTTATTAATATTTTTTTCGTAGATTAGTAACATAAATCCCAATTTATGGAGAAAAACTTTACCCTTCGACTTCGATTCTATACTGTTGCTGAAAAATCCTTAGATACAATTTTAAAAGAATTTGAAGTATTAAAATCTGAAATTGAGCCCGATTACAAAGTAAAAATCCTAGACAATCATATTTGGTTGAGTTTAGGAATTCTCAAAAGAGAAAAATATTCTCCCCATTTACACCTTCATCTAGAACCTATGGAAGATGGAAACACTGCCATTAACGGGTTATATGGTCCAGATCCTGTCTTATGGACATTTTTTATTTTTCTCCATTTTCTTGTAGGTGTAATTTTCTTTATTGCTTCAATATCAGCTTATACAAAAGTAAAACTACATCAGAACTATACTATTGAAATTATTATTATTGCTTTAATGGTATTCTTATGGTTTCTACTCTATTATATTGCTAGAAAAAACAGAAGAAAAGGAATTCCAGAAATGAATCAATTACAAACAATTATGGAAAGAATTATCAACTAATTATTTTTGGTTGTAACCAAATCTTTTCAATTGATTCATATTACTTCTCCAATCTTTATTAACCTTAACATAAGTCTCTAAAAAAATTTGTTTCCCAAAGAATTTTTCTAAATCAGCTCTAGCTTGAATACCTACACGTTTTAAAGCAGCACCTTTATGTCCTATTATAATCCCTTTTTGGGTATCACGTTCTACCATTATTACTGCTCTAATGCGAATAATTGCATCGTCTTCTTTAAATTCTTCAGTATCAATTTCTACGGCATAAGGAATTTCTTTATCATAATTTAATAGAATTTTTTCCCTAATTGTTTCATTTACGAAAAAACGTTCTGGTTTGTCTGTTAAAGCATCTTTAGGATAAAATGGTGGTGAAACTGGCAACAATTCAATTACTCTATTAAATACTGCTTGAACATTAAAGTTTTCTAAAGCAGATATAGCAAAAATTTCTGCATTGGGTACTTTTTCAGCCCACATTGCTACTTGTTCCTCTAACTGTTCTTGATTGGATTTATCAATTTTATTTAACAATAATAAAACTGGTATTTTAGAATGTACAATTTTATTAAAAAAAGCTTCATCTTTTAGTTCCTTCTCTCCTATTTCAACCATATAGATTAAAACATCTGCATCTTCAAAAGCATTTTTTACAAAACCCATCATAGAATTTTGTAATTCATAAGCAGGTTTTATAATTCCTGGAGTATCGGATAATATCATTTGGAAATCGTCTCCGTTGACAATTCCTAAAATTCTATGTCGAGTGGTTTGTGCTTTACTTGTTATAATAGACAAACGCTCACCAACTAGTGCATTCATCAAGGTTGACTTTCCAACGTTTGGGTTACCTATTATATTTACAAACCCAGCTTTGTGTTCCATTTTAAAATATTTATGTTGCAAAGGTAGTCATATCAGGTGAATAGAAGAAATTTTAATTTTTTTATGTTTTTTACTTGCTTTTTCATTTAACGATTGTATCTTTGCACTCACAAATCGCGGGATAGAGCAGTAGGCAGCTCGTCGGGCTCATAACCCGAAGGTCACAGGTTCGAGTCCTGTTCCCGCTACTAAGAATTTTTATTGAAATTACAAACGCACATCGCGGGATAGAGCAGTAGGCAGCTCGTCGGGCTCATAACCCGAAGGTCACAGGTTCGAGTCCTGTTCCCGCTACTAAGAACCTTTTCAGAAATGAGAGGGTTTTTTATTAACTTATATTCTAATTTTATCTCTAATATTATTTAATTTCTTCTTTTCACGTGTAATCCAATCAGTCGTTTCAATTAAATTATCATAATGCAATATTTTTATATTATTTATTCCTTTTCTCTTTAAACGATATGTTTTTTCATTGAAATGTTTTCTTTGACCAGCAATTACAAGATAATGTATTCTAGTTTTATCTAATTCATAAAATTCTGAAGGTAAATTTTTATTGGTATTTTGATATTTTTTAAAAACTGTTCTTAAATTTTGAAAATTTGCATCTATCCACTCATCCCAATCTTCAATCTGCTTAATTCCTTTTCTAAACGAATTACCTAGACTTCCATCTATTAGTGTCACTTCCTTGTTTGGATGTTCAAACTCAATAAAGATAAATTCATAACCAGATGAATTTTTCCCTACTAATAAATAATCTACTATGTAATTGGGAGGTAATTCAAATTCTTTAAATAGATATGCATCATGATGACCAAAGTTGTATTTAAAAAAGATTGAATCAAGTATAAAATAATATTCATTTTTATTAATGAAATTTAAAATTGCTCTCTCATCAGTTTCAACTGATTTTATCAAATTAATAAAATCATTCAAACCTTTATCTAGGGTTTCATTGCTAGTATCATAACCAGAATGTAAATAATTATTTGGAAAATAAGATTTATAATTATAAGCAGATTTAGGAAGCATTTTATGAAAAATGTTTAGTTGGTCAACACTTATTCCTTTTTTCTTCAAATCTGCAATATAATTTTCTGCTTTTTCAATTTGATTTAATTCATCCTCACTTAAAATTCTATAATCTTTTTTAAACAGCATACTCTTATTTAATTAAATTTTAATTCTGTTCTTTGAAAATTATTCTCATAAAACGCTTTTCTAATTTTATACATTTTACGATAACTTTCTATACCAGTATATTCCAAATTACCATTTAACGCACCTTCGTTTTCAATTTTAGAAACGTAAATATTTGCAATTGGAATAATAAACTCAAATAATTGCAAATAATGAGATTTGAGATCATTGCTTTCTATTTCAAGTACATCAAACACCTTTTCAACTTCATCTTTTGGAAATTTAAAGTAACCTATTGGAAATAAATGTATTGTTAAAGGATCTTTATATTTAATTTTATTGTTTTCTTCAATTTTATCAATCTCGATTAATTCATTTCTCATTTTATCAACCTCATCTTTTAAAATCCTTACCTCTTTTCTTTTATTAACTATATAATTTACAAAAGTTCCACCAGTTTTGATAAAATCAATTTTAACTTTTAACTCTGGATTGTAATACTTTTCAATATATGTATCTAATTTCAAGATTGTTTCTTCAATCTTATTAATATCTTCAATATTTTGATATGCTTCTAGTAAAACTGATAAAGAATATATTTGAATGTTAACGTGACCAATCTCTAAAAAATAATCATACGCTCTCAAAATAGCAATAATAATATCGTCTAATATATCTTTACCTATTCCTTCAGGAAAATTTATTTTATAAAGTGCATCGAATTGAATTAAAAATTTGTTATGAGTTAATGTACAATTATAAAGTAGAAAATCGGAATCAGAATTTTGAATCTCTAGTAAAACATTTCTAAACTCTTTATTCAATTCCGTAAAATTTAGATGCAAATATTCAAAATTTGAAATTGCAAGTATAAAAGGGGTTTGACAAATTAATTTTTCAGCTTTATAATTTAATAAACTAATTTTTGCATGATGTTTTATTCGGTAATGAATACTTTCATTATTTAAAAAATCATTGATTTTATTTTCAAAAGTTAGTGATTGAAAATTTTCAGATGAGTACATTTCAACTTTAAAAGTTTCAATTTCATCTAATTCTATGTAATGCTTTAAACTGGAATTTTTTATGGCTTTTTGAATCTCTTTTAAATATTCCTCCTCTTTAATTAAACCAAATAATAAACTCAACTCTGCATGATAATATATTAAGTAATCATTAATATCTTTTGATAAAGTATTACTGTTTAATTTAGCTTTTCTAAAGTGTTCCAATGATTGTAAATAACTTCCAGAATAAAGAAGTGACAAGCCTATTATAAAGTTGTATAATGCCGATTTCAAAGACCCTGTTGAGGTTTTATTATGCAATATAAGTATTTCGTTCCATCTGCAACTATCATTCAAGAAAAGACCGTATTTATTTATAAAATTTTCTATTTCCTCATCGGAATCTAAATTACCATTGTAATCAATTATAATTTTACTATCACTTTCTAAATTATCAATATTTTCAGCTAGTTTAGAGTGAATCTGTCTTATTAAGTTCCCTTCTTTTAATGTAGTTTCAAAAATCTCATTAATTGTATCTAAACTTAATTGTTTAGTAAATCTTATTGAGTGATTATTTTGATTTTGCCAATTTGGGTCTTTTTTATTTAATTCAAAAATTATAGTTTTTAAGTTTTCAAAAAAGAATTTGTCTTCATTTACTATATAAAATCCATAATATGCTGTTTGACCATTATTTAAAAGATATTCAATATTTGAAGTTTCAATTGATTTGCTATAACTACCATCATTATTAGAATTTGTATTTTCTGAACTTTTTAATTGAAAATTTAATCCAAAACCAATTTTAATTCCATCGTTTTTTAATTCAATGCGAAAATCAACACCATTATCAATAGGTTCTTCTTTTAAAATGAAGTTTTTTTCATCAAAAAAAAGTCTAAATTTATTTTTAGAGATTGTTTCTAATTGCTCATTTCTTGAATCTTTTGGTAGTTTAATATTGTCTAAATTATGTTTCATCATAAAAAAATATTTTATCCAAATATTCCACTAAGATACAATTTCATGCATTATGTAATTAAATTAATTCAACAAATACTCAATAAATTAATTCTTAATTTAATCCATAAACACTTCTATAATAACAATATATAGTTATTAATAATTAAATATATTATTCAAGAAAGAATCTAGTAAACTTCAATTCAGCGGACTACTAAGAAAACCTTTCAGAAATGAGAGGTTTTTTTTATAAATAACCCAATCAAACAAACCACTATTTTTCAACACATTACATTTTATTGAAAAATATTTTTACTATTTCTTGTAACATTTCACATTTCTTTAACGTAAAACTATTATACAAAAAAAATGAAATCTAAGTCATGAAGACCAAAACAACATCAGTATTTAAAAAGCGTATCAAAAGCTTTTGTGATAAACTTCCAGATTACTTTGGAACAGCTATTGTTTTGGTTAACCCAGTTCAAACAACTTAGCAAAACCTTATTTCTTATTACAACCATTTATAACGCAATCATTGATTAAACATCAGGATGCTGTAACTTCTTATGCTTCCAAATTAAAATTGGCTTTGCTCAGTATTGTATTTTTTTAACCCTTTTATACTATTATTAATCCTTTTAAATTTATTTATTATGTTATCATTTTTAGGCTATTTACTTGTGTTTTTTGCAATTATCTTAACCGTTATTTACCCTTATTTATCGAAAAAAAATAGCGAAATAGATAAAGAAAATGGGAAAACGCCTCCCTATTTAAGTTTTCTAGCAATGCTCAACTTTAAGGTAAGAGCAGGACTTTTTATCTTTGGAGTTTTCATATTATTATTAGCTGAATCTGTAATTTTCGCTAAAGAAGGACATCAATATTATATTTTAAGCCCAACAGGTGCTCGTTCTACAATCATGTCACCAGGAATTAAATTCATCGTTCCTTTTAGTAAAATTCAAGAATGGGAAAAATTCATTGACATCAAATGTGTGGCTTTAGATAGAAAAGGAAACTACAAGCAAGATGTTACAGGAATTGAAGGTATTATTCCTAATGGTATTAATGTACGCTTTATTGATAAAGTAGATGCTAATGTATATGCTTCGGTTCGATTTGAAATGCCAAGTGACGATATGGCTTTTATTAAATTAGTAGAAACGTATAGACAACCTTCTAACTTAATCAACAACACCTTATTACCAACAGTTTCCGAACAATTAAAAAACGTAACATTCATGTATTCTGCTGAAGATTATGTTTCTGGTTCTGCAACTGATTATAGAATGACTATTGAAGATGCTTTGAAAAACGGTGGTTTTGTTGTTAAAAAAGTAGAAGTGAGAGATACTATCTATAATGAAGTTGGAGTAGATTCAATTTTGAAAAAGAAAAGAGGTATTAAAGAAATTAACAAGTTCATTCGAAATGAAAAGATCTTTGTTAATGGTATTCCTAAAAGAATTCCTCATGAAATTAACGTAAACAAAATTGTAACAGCTCAAGTCATTATTGATGATGTTGATTTAAATAAAGCTTTCGAAGACAAATTAAAACAACAAAGAGACATCTCTGCTGAAAAAATTATCGAAATTCAAAAAGTAGAAACTGCTAGAGCTGCTCAACAACGTATTGTTGCTGAAGGGGAAAGAGACAAAGCTGCTGAGCGTGTAAAACAAGAAAAAATGCAGGTTAATACTTTAATTGCTATTGAAACAAGAGTAAAAGAAGAAGAATCTAATAGACAATTAGCAGAAATAGCTGTAAAAACAGCAGAATTAGAAGCTAAAGCATTATTAATTAAAGAAAAAGCTCAGGCTGATGCTAACCGTCTTAAAGTAAATGCTGGTTTAACACCTCAGGAAAGAGCAAAAATTGAGAAAGAAACTCGCATTGGGGTTGCTCATGAGCTATCAAACATGCAAGTACCAGCTAATATGATTATTTCTGGAGGTAACTCAAATAATAACACTACTGAATCTTTATTACAAATTAAACTTTTAAATGACCTTACTAAT
Organism: Flavobacterium jejuense; assembly: GCF_006491595.2. GTDB lineage: Bacteria > Bacteroidota > Bacteroidia > Flavobacteriales > Flavobacteriaceae > Flavobacterium > Flavobacterium jejuense. Next base: position 3,875 of record NZ_VEVQ02000021.1, on the reverse strand, counting down.
AATAAGAAACAGTAAAAGTTAAAAAAGTTAATTTTAGAGTCACTCAGCAATGAGTGACTTTTTTTTATTTATATTGGTTCGAAAATAATTTCATAGTTACTTTGCCGTTCTATAAAGCAATAGTTATTTTCGTTTAAATCATGACAAAAAGAATTGTACTTTTATTTTTTCTCAATCTATTGTTTGTAACTAGTTGTTTTTCTCAAAAAAATACAGTTAAAAATGATTCTGTAAAAATTTATCATGACATTCATAAATATTCTCAAAAAGGAAAATTTTCAAAATTTGTTTATCGTTTATTTTTCCGCTCTTCTAAATTAAGTGAAACCGTTACTAAGGCTAAAAAACCTGATGTAAAAAATGATCTAACAAAATTTAATGGCAAGATCATTAGAAATATAAATATAAAATCGTTAGATCCTTTTGGATATTCAATTAATGATTCTACTAAAGTTCCTAAAAACAGTTTTGAGAAATTTGGAAATACCATACATATAAAAACAAAGAAATTTACTGTAAAGAACCTTTTGCTTTTTAAAAAAAATGATGTTTTCGATAATTTGGCTATCAAAGAATCCGAACGTCTTATAAGAGACCAACGCTACATAAGAAGGGTTATTATCAACCCTAAATCAATAAGTGCTAGTTCTGATTCTATTGATGTAGATGTTACCCTTTTAGACTCTTGGAGTATATTACCTAATGGAAGTCTTTCCTCTAATCAAGGTAATTTTACTCTTCGTGAAAGAAACCTACTAGGGTTAGGGCATCAAATAAACGGAAATTACAAAGAACGTTTCTCCGATGGTTATAAAGCCAAATCTGTTTCTTATTCAATAAATAACATCAAAAATAGTTACATTAGTTTTAATGCTATTTATGATAATGATTTTGACAATAATAGCAGACGAATTGTTTCAATTAACAGAAGCTTTTTCTCTGCCTTAACTAAATGGGCTGGTGGATTGTATTTTGAAAACAGATTACAAAACGAACCTTTTATAATTTCTGCAGATAGCATTGTTACTAATTCGTTAAAATCAGAATTTCAGGAATATTGGATAGGACGGTCATTTAAAATATCTAATAAAACAGATTACAACAGTAGAACAAAAAGACTAATTACTTCTCTGGCCTATAATAAAAAGATATATTCACAAGTAGCGACTAAAGAATTAGATCCAACCTCTTTTTTTTCAAATGAAACAAATATTATTTCTCAAATAGGTATTGCTTCCCAAAAATATTACAAGGATAGTTTTATTTTCAATTATGATATTGTAGAAGATGTTCCTTATGGTGAAATAGCAGCAATTACTGTTGGACTTCAAAACAAAAATGATTTAACCCGATTATATCTTGGAAGTAAAGTTTCACAAGGTAAAAAATATTCATTTGGCTATTTAAGCAATTCTGTTGAATGGGGTAGCTTTTTTCATAATGGAAATCCTTATCAAAACACATTAAAAATTGAACTTAATTATTTTAGTCCGCTATTTCAAATTGGAAAATGGAAAACAAGACAATTCATAAAACCCTCTTACATATGGGGAAACAATCGTGATTTATCTCAAAAAGACTTAGTAGATTTAGAAGGAAAGAATGGTATCATTGGTTTTACAGATTTACTTAAAGGAACTCAAAGATGGGTATTATCTTTACAAACACAAACGTATTCACCTGGTAGCTGGAAAGGTTTCCGTTTTAGTCCTTATTTGAATCTTACAATGGGTTCTATTTCAGAAAAAAATGAAAATCTACTCAGCAGTAAAGTGTATTCTAAAATAGGAATTGGCTTATTAATTAATAATGACTATTTGGTTTTTAATAGCTTTCAAATCTCATTTTCTTACTACCCTACTATTCCATTTGAAGGAACAAATATTATCAAAACCAATTCCTTTGAAAATGATGATCTATCATTACCTCAATTTAGACTTTCAAAACCATATCATATTAGATATCAATAAAATAATTTTTATTTAACCATATTAGTTATAAATTATATTACTTTTGCCGCTAATTTATTTTTTTACAAATTACTTTATTGTAAAGTATTTTATCTCTTTTGAATATGAATATGAAAAAAATTGTTGAGTACAGAAAACTACTTAACGTTACTAAAGATGTAACTCTTAGCGAATTAAAATCAATCTACAGACAAAGCATGAAAGAAAATCATCCTGATAAATTTACGGATGAAGAAAAAAAGAAAGAAGTGGAAGCAATAAGTACTTTGACTATTGAAGCTTACCATTTTTTAGTTAGTGTTGCCAATGAAACTCTTGAGAAAGATAAAGAATTGTATTTAAAAACAACTTCTTCCATTAATATTGAAGATTTCTATATGGACAATAATGTTTTATACATTCAGTTCTTAGATGGAAATAAATATGAATATTTTGGAGTTCCCAAAAATACTTACATAAAAATGATAAATGCAGAATCTCCAAGTCGTTTTGCAAGAAGACATATTTATTCAAATTTTTTATATAGAAGTGCTTCAAAATTAGTTGCTGCAGAATAATTTTCATATCCTTATAAATCAAAGAAGCTACCCATTACTTGGGTAGCTTTTCCTTTTAAGCTTATTTATAGAAACAAGCTTAGCAAAACAAACTCTAAACTATCTTTAACAAATTTAAATGGTTTTATTCAAAAAAAAAATACGTATAAATACGTATTTTCAGCGTTTTTTAATACGTATTTACACGTATATTGTTATACCTAGTAGTGTTTTCCTTAAATTTCCTCAAGAGCAATTAATTGATATTTTAATGCAAAAACCACAACACCTATAAAGTTTTTTGAATTAGTCTTCTCCATAATATGTTTTCTGTGTGTTTCAACCGTTCTCACATTAATACTTAAAATTTCAGAAATTTCCTTACTACTTCTACCATTGGACACTAATTTAATAATTTCAATTTCTCTAGAAGTTAAACAATTTTCATCAACATCAATAAGAGTATCATTTGAGTTAGCCATATTTTTCTTTTCCCAAAGCATTACTTCTCGAATTATTGGCCCTAACTCATTTCCAAAATAATAACCATTTTCTTTTATGCTAACAATAGCATTTTGAAGTTGATCTGGATCTGAATTTTTTGTAAAAAACCCGTGAGCTCCTAATTCCATTACTCTATGTATACTCTCTTTAGTTGTAAGTTGAGAAATAATTAAAACATAAATAGAAGGATATTTATCTCTTAGCACTTTACATGTTTGAAACCCGTCCATTTCTGGCATTTGAATATCCAATAGTACTAAATTAATTTCATACGCATCAATACTGTCTAAAAACTCTTTACCATTATTGGCCTGAAAAACAACATCAATATCATCAAATGAATTCAGTAAATGGGCCAGACTTTTTCTAAAAAGTTGATGATCATCTACTATTGCTACCTTCATCTTGTCTATTTTTTTACCGAAATTACAAATTCATTTCCTAAAACGGTTTGATTTTGTTTAAAAATTGCGTCAATCACTTTTAATCGTGAGCTAATATTTTTCAATCCAGTACCTTTTGAAACCAAATATTTTTCTTTAAAATTAAAAGAAGTTCCATCATCTTTTATCAAAAAAAGATAACTATTCTCTTCTTTATTTATTGCAATTTCACAAGACTTTACATTACCATACTTAATCATATTAGTAGTTAGTTCTTGTATAACTCTAAAAACTTCGTAAGATACTTCATTAGACAAATCTATCAATTCTTCGTCCGTATTTACAGTAAAACAAGCGTTAGTTTTAGAGTTTAATCTTGAAGAGTTATTAAAAAACCAGAAGTTTCTAGCAAAGGAGGCATTAATTTATAAGAAACTAAGCGAGTATTTTCAATTGCAGCTTCCACACCAATTCTAATATCG
>NZ_VEVQ02000020.1 GCF_006491595.2 Flavobacterium jejuense | reverse complement strand
CTAAAGACTCAAATAAATCATCATATTGCCCTTTGTATGATTCTTCATAAAGTTTGATTAATTCAATGTCTTTCATTTAAGATACGGATGTTTTTTCGTATTACAGGTAACTCATTAATATCTTGTTGCGCAAAAAGCGAATTTGAAAAAATAAAAATGGTTAATACAACACTAATTTTTTTAATCATTTTATACATTTAATAATATCGAATAGATCTCGTCTAACGATGTTTCTCCTTTAGCTAAAACATCATACGCTTTTTCTGGAAGCGATTTGTAATTGTCATCTTTTTCAAAATAGGTTGCAATAGTATTACTTTTTATGGCATTGGCAATGTCATTTGTGATATTTATGACTTCATAAATTGCAGTTCTGCCTTTATAACCTGTATGAAAACATTCGTTACAACCAACTGATTTGTAAGTTTTTTTAACTTTATAAGGTATCGAAAAGCTATTAGGAAAATCTTTTGCATCAATAGTTGTCTCTTCTTTACAATGGTTGCATAATTTACGAATCAAACGTTGGGCAACCGATAAATTCAATGTTTCAGAAATCAAATAAGGAGGCACACCCATGTCGATTAATCTCGAAACCGTTCCAATAGCTGAATTCGTATGTATCGTAGATAACACTAAATGTCCAGTCAACGAAGCTCGAATAGCCATTAATGCCGTTTCTGAATCTCGAATTTCTCCTAACATGATTACATCTGGATCTTGACGTAAAAAGGATTTCAAGGCTGAAGCAAAGGTTAACCCAATGTCTTCTTTTAACTGAACCTGATTAATTCCTTTTAATGTATATTCAATTGGATCTTCAACAGTTACTATATTTCTTCTGCTATCGTTTAATAAACGTAAAGTTGCATATAATGTTGTGGTTTTACCGGAACCTGTTGGACCACTAATTAAAATGATTCCATTTGGTTTTTTAACCGCTTCTAGATAACCGTCTAATTCTTCATGCTGAAAACCTAACGATTTTAAGTCAATATTAGAAGCATCTTGACCTAGTAGACGCATTACAATTTTTTCACCATACAAAGTAGGTAAAATGGATACACGAATGTCAAAACTAGGAGTTGTGATACGGCCATCTTGTGGCAAACGTTTTTCAGTAATATTTAGTTTGGAACGAATTTTAATTTTGTTGACCAATTCCAAATAATTCTCGCGTTCAATTTTATAACGTTCAATTAATTGGCCATCAATTCTGAAACGTATACGCGCTGAATCTTCATAAATTTCGCAGTGGATATCACTACTTTTTAAACCTTTCGCTTCCGTTAATAAGTTTTCTAAAAAATCACCTGAATCAATGTTGAAAGCTTTGGTCGAATTTTCAATACGCTCTTTTCTGTAATAGATGGAAAGCGCTTTGTTAATTTGGGTTTCGGAATAAGAAAGTAAATTCACTTTTTTTCCTAAAAGTAATTCTAATTCTTCTTTGACTTCTGAAGTATTTTTGGTTTCCAAACAATACAAAGCAATACTTTCAGTAGTATTATCTTTGGGAAGCACCTTATAATAATTGGCTAAATCGGCAGAAACCAGATGCAAGTTGTCGTTATGTACAATAATCTCTTCCATACTTAACGAATTAAAGTGATTTTTTGAACCGAAAACACTACATCTTTAGCTATAACGAACAACAACAATAAAGCTGAAAGTCCTGCTAAGGGTACGGAATCTTTTTTAATCCATTTTAGTAATACAAATTGCATCACTATGGAAAAAAGCAAAGACGTAATAAAAAAGAGTACGTAATTATATAAAAGAAATAAAGGGGTGATTGCGATATAAAACAATAAATCTCCTAAACCAAAATAGTTTTGAAAAGGATTTAGAAACCCTTTGTTTTTTAGACTCATATATAAAGTAAGTAATGCAATAGTAATGCAAAAAAACAAAACATTAACACTTATGACTTTTAAGTTGCTTTGAAGGTAATTCGTTAAGAAATAAGCAGTTGAAAAAACTACTATAGGCAAAACCACATGAATGTGTCTCATTTTAAAATCTTGCCAAAAAATAACAGCAAGGCATAAGCATAAAACAATTAAAAGTGCAATCATTATTCTTTTACTACTTCTTTAAGCACTTTTTTGTCGTTGATTTCCCAAGTGTTGAAAGCTCCATCACCATCTAAATCTGAAACTGATGTTGCTCTTGCTACAAATGAACTATTTGAAGATTCAATGATTTCAATACGATATACGGCTTGACCACCATCTTCCACTGTTTGTTCTTGTTCAAAACCTAGTTCTTCTAAATCTCCAGTATATTTTGAATACCGGTAAAAATGACTTTTCTCTAAACCATACACTTGGTTCAACATAGCCTGAGCTTCAATAGCTTTTGCCTGACTAATGACCGAAGTTTGATTCGGCAACACCATAAGTAATAAGATACCAATAATACAAAGTACGATTAATATCTCCGTTAAAGAGTACGCTTTTACATACCCTTTTTTAATAGTGTTTTTTATATAAGATGAAAAGTTTTTGTTTTTCATTATTTAGAAGGCTTTTTATAATTTTTGCAAAAATACAAACTTTAAGTAAATAGAAATGAATTATTTACAATTTTATAATAGTTAGCTGTTTTTTGCTTTTGTGAATACTATAAAGCAATAAATTTCAAGGGATTGTGCTTGAAGTGTCTTGTTTTTATTTTAAATTTTTAGGAGCACCACAAAAACATTTCAGTACAAAATCCCACCCGCTTTCCGCGTTACACGGTAACTTGCTCCACTCGGGGCTAGGTTAGGACTTTAGTCTTTTCAAATTACTATTGATTCGTATTAGTACAGTTATACTATAAACAACAAAAGCAACTCTTTTAAAAGTTGCTTTTTGTTTTTATTAATATAGCTCAAAGTGAGGACACTTTGCGCAGCACGTAACGTTTTTAATGAACACTTAGCTCAGCTGGGAGACTACCAATAATTAGCAGGTTGATTAGTAAAAGTTAAATTATATTTATTTTCTTTTATTTTTTTCACAACTAAAAATCTATGCTTTCTATAGGTATTACCATCTATAAAATATAATTTATCTTTTATACGTAACTCTAAGCCACCAACATTCATAGGGGTTATTATTTCTGCTATATCAATGTTAGAAGGTTTTACAATAGAATCATTATATAAGATTTCTTTTGAAGTAAAATCTCTTACTGAAACTTTACAACCTATCATTGATTTCTCAAAAATTATATATATTGAAAAAGGGTCTGAAGATAAATCAAAATACTCTTTTTGCTCATCTGGCAACTCATTTTTTAAAAAAATTATTTCTTTTGTGTCACTACAAGAAACTATCAATAGAATAGATACTGAAAAATAAATTATTTTTTTTAACATAGGTTTATTCTCTTTTTTTATGTGGATTTACATAATCATGAACTTTTTCTTTCTCAGGAGTTACTATATTAGATTCTTCTTTATTATAGTTCTTTATTCCTTCTTGTATATTTTTTAAGATTAATGATAATTGTTCAGCCGCTAAATTTAAATTTACTTCTTCTTTATCACCACCATTTGAAGAAAATAAATTTTCTTTTATATCAATATCGTCAAGTTTATTTCTCACTGATAATATAGAACCTTTTTTGGGAACAAATTTAGTCCCTTCTGTGCCAATAGATAAGTCTTGATGATCATCACTTTCTAATTGCTTATTTTGAGAAATAAGGTGTACTAACAATTCATGAAATGTTGTGAATGCACCATTAGCTAAATTTTTATCATTAGTTAAAGTCCTTAAAGAAATTCTACCAGCTTTTAATATAATCGAACCTGAAATAACGTCTCCTTTTTGAGACATTGGCACTATTCCAAAAGCTATAGCATCAAATGCTTTTCTTTCAGAATTAGTGATTTTATCTCCAAAGCTACTTTCAAATCCTTTTTGAAAATCATCTATAACATAAAGATTAATAGTTGCCTCAGAATTATATGTTGCTTTAAAAGATATATATTGACCTTCTTTATCATATCCACCTAAACCTTCGATTCCAGTTGTTATTTGATAAATCATTCTGTCAAGGAATGCTTTAGACATAATTTCAGATTCATTAACTACTCTAAATTCTAATTCTATATTAAAACCCTTATCAGTTTTTGTAACTTTAAATTCTTTTCCTTCTAATTCAACACCATCAATAACTCTATTTTCACTAAAGGCATAAGGAGAGTTATGAGGATATTGAGGAGCAAGTGGATCTAAACTCAAAAACCTACCCACTCTTGGATCATGCATTCTAAAAGTATAGTTCAAAGAATTTCCTTCCCCTTTTAACTCATCATCTTTTTCTTGTCCTTGGAAGCCGTAACGGTAGGCTGTGCTTGAGTGCGTGCGACCTGGCAAGGTCATTCCAAAAGAAGATGTGTATTTACCACTAGATTTATTTGTATGAACGTGTCGTAAAAATAGTTTTTTTATGATTACAACAAAAGCAACTCTTCTAAAAGTTGCTTTTTGTTTTTTATATTCTTTGTGTCCACGAGCTAGAAGCTCGCGGTAGCGATGCCGATTATTTAAAGACGCAAGAGCCAGCTGGGGAGTTTTAAAGAACACTTAGCTCAGCTGGGTTGGGTTTCTCCAATGATGACCGCACCTTGCTCTTTGTGAATTAGGTGTTGCTGCAAGTGAACCACAATAAGGACATCTATTAACAAAAATCTTACCATCATCTATTAATCTTTCAACAATGCTGTTGTAAAATTTTTTCTTATCATCCTTTGTGATTTTTATTAAATTATTAAAAAGGGTTGGTTTCTTAGATAACAATAAATTATAATTCTCCTCACTTAAAGTGTCAACTTTGTTTGATCTTAATATAGAATTATAAATCTCAATTTCTTGATCATTAAATAAATGTAAATAATTACTTATAACATATCTTATTAATTCTTCACTTATTTTGTCTATCATGATTTTAATTTATTTTTATAGTTACATCAATAAAATGCCCAGGATTTCTAGAAGAACTATCATCTGCTCTTTGTGCTCTAATTCTTATTGATTCATATCCATTTTCTTTCCCATATTTCCTGAGATCTTTTCTCCAATTTAAAAATTCTCTAGAGAATTGATTTTTCCAAGTATGATCATTAGTATAACCGCTTTTACCTGGAATAACCAATTCCATTTCAAGATTTTTTGTCTTATGGCTACTACCCGCCAAACCATAGAATTCAATTTCCTCACCTTTTAAGTTTTTACCAGTAAATTGGAAAAACCCATCTGTATTTTCAATATGCAAATTATTAATTGGAACTTTAGTAGAAGTAATACCTTTAAAATTATACCTTCTATTTTTTGGTAGTCTTAAAGTTCCAGCTACTGTTACTGAACCCATATTTGAAATACCCAACGCAGCACCTGCTGCAAACTTCAAAACTTTAATCTGTTCTTTTTTATACTCTAAACCATCACTAGTTACAGACTTGTCATTATAATTCTTGTCCAATTCTATGGTTATATCAGTACCATCATTAATCCCATAATACTCAGCAGCTGTCATATTACGGAAATTATTATATTCTGTAGGATCAGAAAGATATATTTTATCACCAGCTTTAATTTTATCTGGATCAGCAATTTTATTCCATATAGCAAGATAATTAACAGTAGTATTATTTTTCTTAGCAATTTCTGACAAAGTTTCACCTTTTTTAATTTCATGACTCTTTGGAGGATCAATAGAATTTTCACCTTCAAGACCATAAGGATCACTAAATAAAATAGGATTATTGTTAAAACTTACATATGGGGATAAATTAGTATAATCCGCCATTAAAGGGTCTAAACTAAGCCATCTTCCAATTCTTGGGTCATATTGTCTAAACTCTGTTGTATAACTATTTCCAATACCTTTCAACTCATTATCCATTTCTTGTCCTTGGAAACCATACCTGTAATCCTGCGAAGGATCTACATGAAACCTTCCCGGCAGTAACTGACCAAAGGGGTAATACTTTATGCGTTTTTTTGCTGGGTTGCACCTACTTTGGGTACTCCTTTGCTAGTAATTTCAATATTTTTTTTAAGAACGTATGGTATTATATATAGCTCAAAAATAACACTTTTATTGGTTTATACATCGCTTATCCCTAAAATTTTATCTTTGTTTTTTTGTGTTTTATTTAACTTTTTTTCTGACAAATATGGCATAAGACTTGTAAGTATGTACTTAAAAGTCAAACATATGAAAAACACTACCTAGTATTATTAATCTTTAAATATTTTTATTATGAGTAAGCAAAAAGGGATTATCAAGTTGGTAGGTAACATTGGAGGAATGAGTTTTTATACTTCTAATGGTGAGTATTTGGCTAGAACAGCTGGAGGACCTACAAAAGAAAGGATTGCAACGGGTGCAAACTTTGTGAGAACAAGAGAGAACAATGCCGAGTTTGGAGGTTCTGCTAAAGTGGGTAAAGCTTTACGAACGGCTTTAAGTAGCGTGATCCAAACAATGGGAGGCAGTACACTAACAGCTAGTTTAACTAGACTTTTTAAGTCGATTAATGTTAAAGCTAGTGGAGCGAGAGGGCAACGACCTATTGCACTAAGTGCTAACAAAGCACAGGCAAAAGGTTTAGAGTTAAATAACAAGATTAGTTTTACATCTGTTTTTAATGCTCCTTATGCCGTTACTACTGATGCTGACCGTGTGGAAGTGGTTTTTACGATTCCTAATTTCATTCCGATAAACTTTATTAATGCGCCTAGTGGTGCTACTGGTTTTCGTATTGCAGGAGCTGTGGGTTGGTTGTCTGATTATAGTTTTGATGATGGTACAGCAAGCTATGAACCTGATAACCCAGACCAAAATAGTTTAAGTATGACCCAGTATAGTACGATTCAACCCATTACTAATGTAGGAACGAACATTACTTTAACGGCTACTGCTCCTGGTGGATTAGTTCCTGAAGCTGGTGTAAGTGTTATCGCTTGTTTAGGTATTGAGTTTTACCAAAAGGTAGATAATGTTGATTATCTATTAGCACAAGGTAACGCCATGCGTATTATAGAAGTTTTCTAGGGTTTAAAGCCCATTTTATAACAATAAGGCTACTTTGTTCTCAAAGAGCTTTTTTTGTGCTTACAAGGCTTTAAAATCATTATTTAAAGGATGTTTTAACTAGTTGATGTAGTTAACTTATCCTTCTTTTATCTAGTTGATAAAGTCGGCTTTAGTGGACTTATGGTGGGCTTATCCTCGGGACATATACGGAACATCATCGGCTAAAAGCTGGTTTATTCTGCTGTACAAACCTGTTTAAATATTGTAACTTGTTTGTATATATTTCCGTTATCAAGCCTCTTGTTTACTCACTTTTTTTGCTTTTTTATCAATCGTTTTTTTATCACGGTCAGCCTTGGCAAGCACAGACTGTTTATGCGATGTGGCTTTTAGTCAGCTGAGTAGGTTCCGAAGGGGGTTCGTTTTAAAAGATGATGATTTAAAGCTTTGGGTCGAGCTTGGGCAATCATCAGCTTTTAAAATGATTAGGCTCACGCCGATTGAGTGCATAATCTACTTCCTTTTAGTGATGATTTGCATGAAAAAACAAGCAAAGAAAGACGGCAACTACTGTAGGTGGCTTTTTTGTGAAGCTTTTTTTGTGCAAAGTCATTGCTAAAATAATTAAGGGTTCGTAGTGCGTTGGCAGTCCAGTCGGCAGTGGGTGGGCGCTTGGAAAGGGGCTATTTTACATAGTGTGCTTATGGTTTCGAGGCGAAGCGTACCCAAAGGGCTTGAACCATAAGAGCACATTATGTAAATATAGCTTGGGAGTGGCTTTAGCGTTGGATGACAACTCTTGTTTTCTTGGCTTTGGGTGAACAGCTCTTTATGGTATTGCCTTACCAAATTATGTCTTATGACTTACTTCTGGCAATACCATAAAGTGCTGTGCTTTGGGGAAAACAAGTGTTGTGAGGGTTGGGAGAAGCCACTTGAGCGTGGGAAGTCAGGACTGGGTGGGCGTAAAAAGGTCAGCCCTTTGGGCGTTCCTATTTTTTTTATTATTGTATTGGATGAAAGTTGTTTACCATTTCGTGCAGACTTTCTAAATTGTCTTGTCTGTATCTTTCTGTACTGCTTATGTATTTGTGTCCTGCTAGGTATTGGGTTTTCCTTAAGTTGTGTTGTTTGAGCCAGTTTACTATTACGCTGTTTCTGATTTGGATGGCATTTTGATAGTTATAATTGATTAGCTTTAATTCTTCGCTTATCTTATGAAGTACGTTTTGAAGATTACTATTTCCATAACTACTTGTAAACAATGCTTCTTCGCCTTTTGGAACGATTTGCGCTCTTATTTGTTGTAAATATTCCATAAACTCCATGAGTTGCCAAGGTTTTAATTCTAATGTTCTTCCGTTTGTTTTTTTGCTTTGTGGGATGTGTATTTTGCCTTTGTATAATTCAATGTGTTCTTCTTTTAAATACTGTAATTCTTTACTTTGTAAACCTTGATAGACTAATAAACCAATGATAATTTTATTTCTTTTCCTTGCTAGATCTTCGTTTTTAGTTTCATAAGAATAATATAAATCTTCTAATTCATCTGCTGTTAATAGGTTGTTTAATACTGTTTTTACTGTTCCTTTTATATTGATGTTTGTTATTGGATTGTCTGCTCTGTAGTTTTCTTCTTGTAGGTAGTTGAAGTAGATTTTTAAGTTACCAATATAGGTTTTTAGGGTTCGTACTTTTATTCCTGTTTTCTTTAGTTCTTCGATGTATTTTAAAAAAGTTTTATAATCAATACTTTCCTTTGTAGTTCCAAATTTATTCATCCATATATTTAGACGTTCTGTAGCCTTTAGGAATGTTGGGATACTCTTGTTGCTGTAACCGTTTTTCTCTAAGTAAGTTGTGAAGTTGTTCATCGTTATTTTGTTTTGATTTGTGTTCTAATAAGTGAGTGTAAATCTGTGTACTCTCTAAACTGCTATGCCCTAAAAATTGACTGATGGTTTCCATGTTTACGCCTTTTTCTAAAAGATGTGTTGCTATGCTATGACGTAAAATGTGTGGTGTGAGCCTCCCCAACCCCTCCAAAAGAGGGGCTTTTCTAATCCCGCTTGCTTCCACTATTTTAGTAAGCCTATTGGATAAACTTTGTCCTTGTAATTGCTTTCCTCTATAGTTGATTAAAAGGTATTCTGTTTGTTTGTAGTTGTAAAATGTTGGACGGTAATCGTAAATGTATTCTTCTATTATTTTTAAATTGTAGTCGTTTATAGGTACATATCTTTCTTTGTAATTCTTTCCTTTTCTTACGTAAATACGCTCTTTGTCGAATAAAATATCTTTTAATAATAGGCTGACGGCCTCCGTCCTTCTAAGTCCACAACTGTATAATAACACTAAAATTACTTTGTCTCTTTTTCTGATTCTTTCTTGTTCGTTACTATAATCGGTTGCTTTGAATAATTGTTTTATTTCGTCTTGAGTTAGGATTTGCAGGCTGTCTCTTTGGTTTTGTTCTTCTCGTTTTAGATGTATGTTGATGCCTTTATGATTGTGTTGTTTTAAATAATCGTTGAACTTAAAAAGAGCTTGTTGGTGTTTGTTGAGATAGGCATCGCTTAAAGAACCTTCTCTTCTTTGATTTTCCCTTGTTTTTAGATAACTGTAATATTCTTTTATAAATTGAGTAGTAATATGATTGATTTGATTGATGTTGTTGTTTTCCAAGTAATAAAAAAACTCTTTAAGATGATTGGGTAAATTGTAAATCGTAGTTTCTGCAAAGCCTAGTATATCTAGCCAGTTTGTAAAGTCTTTTAATAATGCTTTATAGCTTTCATTGTTTAGTTGTAAGGTTTTCATTTTTTATTTTGGTATGTGTTTTATTTTGCATTTTTTCGGTTTTATGTGTTTAAGTAATTGATTTTGTTTGTTTTGACTTCGCCATTTTAATGTGGTTAGTTGGTTGCGCTGTAGCGAGTTGTATTTGCGTAATACATTCTTGTAATGCGTTGTTTATCATTACTTTTAGGTCTTGGTATTCATCAGGGTTTGTGATTTCGTAGCAAAAGGATTTTATGTTTTTGTTTTGTACTTTCTTGATGTAGTTTTCTAGTAATAACTGATTGTTATATCTTCTTAATGTGGTTTCCTTTACTCTTAAATTTCTTCTGATTTCACTATTGGTAAACTGGGTTTGATTGTTTCGTTTTAAATACTCTTTTAGATTTTCTAGGTGGTTTCTACTTGCTCCTGTGAGTGTATCGCTTTTTCTTAACAACACTTCTTTTATGAGTTCGTTGGCTTCTTGTATGTCTTCTATACTAGTTTCTATATATTCTTCTCCTGTTTCACGATCGATGTGGTGGAACTTTTGGTATTGTTTGTAAAAGGTAATGACTTCTATAAATTGTAAATAATGGGCATTGGTTCTTCTTGGTTTAAATACGCTGTTTGGTAAGGTTAGATATTCTGCAAAAGGATTTTTAATGGTTATGGTTTTTAAAAGTCGTTGACAATTTTGTAATAAATCACGCGATGCGTGCTCTTCTTCATGGTTTATTTTTCCTGCTGATAGTTGACGCTGGAAAAGCATTATTTTCTCGTCTTGGATTTCACTTTCATCTATGTATAAAAGAAAACTTCTGTTGCTGTTGTCTTCATAAATACTTTCTTGTGTAGTACAACCACTTACACTTACTGGACCTTCTACCGTTAAATGGATGGTTTTTGTTGTTCCTTTTTTGTCTTTGTGCGCTACTGTTTTGGTAATTCGTTTTTTAGATTGTAATTCTCGAAGTGGATAAAGCACACTTTCTGCTCCGTCTAAATCTTCTATTAATATGAGTTTGTTTTGTAACTCTGTTCTATTAAAATAGTAAAAAGCGTTTGCAGATAATACCGTCATTTCTATTTTGTCTTCTTCAGGAATGAGTTCTGCTACTTTGCTTTGTAAATGTGTTTTTCCTGCTCCGCTACTTCCTAGACTGATACAGTGTAATGGATTGTTAGTTTTTCTTGATGTGAAAATTAAATACATTAATAACCTGTTGACTTCTTCGCCAATTACTCCCGATTTTCCAATTAGTTCTTGTGTGTTGTTGATTAAATTTTGGTTTTGTAAAAATTCCTTTGCTTGTTTGATTTCTTTTTCGGTTAAAACTTTTACTTGCTTTTCGTAAGACTTGTTTTGGTTTTCTACTTCCTGTAATCTGTAATTCTCTAGTTCGTTTGTTAAACTGTCTAAATCTCTTCTTACTATGGTTGTACCAACTTCTAAACGTTCTGCTACTTTTCTTGTAAGTTTTTCTATGGATGTGTCATTGTATAAATCGATGTTTTGTCGTAAAACTTGCTCTGACTTTTGTTTGCTTATACCTAATGTTACTCGTAACGCTTCTAAATTATTGAATCGTATTCCACCTAATATCGCTATTTTTAAGTGTTTGGTTTCAAAAAGGTAGTGGTTTGGATTGGTAGTGTTTAAATTGTTCATAAGTTTCTGTATTAGCAAATATGCTTACAAACATAGCAAATAAGATTTAATTTAAAAATCTTTTATACTTTTATTTTTCAACACTATTAGCACAAAAGATTTATTTTAATAGCTTTGCATAAGTATTTACGCTATATATAACCCTTTTTACATCTTTTATACGTTATGTTATTTGCAGAAAATTTAAAACATTTAAGAGCTACTAAAAAACTATCTCAAGCAGATTTTGCTAAAGAAATAGGTGTACACGTAACACATTTGTCACGCTATGAAAGAGGTTTGTCTTCTCCTTCTTTAGAAGTTGTGCAAAAAATAGCAGAAGTTTTAAATGTATCTATTGATACTTTAGTATTTGGACAAAAAAATGCCGAAGACGATATAAATGATAAAGAATTAGCTACTTTGTTTAAAAAAGTACAGCATTTGTCTGATAAACAAAAAGAAACCGTTAAAGACCTTATTACTGCATTTGTCTTTCAAAAAGATATTCAAAAACAATTTTCTTAAATATTTACAACAACACTATAAACAACAAAAGCCACAATTAAGTGGCTTTGTCTTTTATATTGTGCTACGAGGTCAGGAGACCATCGTAGAGCGTGTGTGCTTTAATTAGAACTCTTCGGAGAGCTGGGATAATTTAAAAAGCTTAAGAGAAAACAAAGGATTAACCCAGCAACAAATGGCTGATTTAATCCATACACATCGTTCTGGGTATTCTAAAATAGAAAACAATCAACAAGATATTTCTATTGAAGCTTTAATTCTCCTTTCTAAACATTTTAACATGTCTTTAGATGATATTGTTTCTTTTGATAACAGTAAAATACCTAATGAAATCTCATTAGAAGATAAAGCCACATTAGAACAACTCCAACTTATTAATGAACTTGATTTAGAAGAAAAAACAATACTTCTTAAACTTATTGAAACTTTTGTTTCTAAAAAACGCTTTAAAGATTATCTGCAAAACAATATAGCTAACCTTTAAAAACAACAAAAGCAACTCGTTTAAAAGTTGCTTTGTCTTTTTATTGTGCTACGCTACGAGGTCAGGAGACCATCGTAGAGCGTGTGCGTTTTTATTTAGAACTCTTCGGAGAGCTGGTTTAGATTATCAGGTAATTTATTAGAATAAGTTAGATATATAGATCTTTTCATTTTCTTTATAAATAGAAATCTATATTTCTGGTATTTATTAATTTCAATGGGAAAATATTTTTTATTTATTGTTATTAAAATATTTTCAGTATTTTTTGCTTTAATCACTTTATAAAACTCATTTTCTCCTTTCAATTGAAATGTTTCATTATAAATTACATTTGTTCCAGATAGACTACCTGTTTCTACACTAATGTAATTATTTATCAACGACTTATCTATAACAATAAATAAATTAAAAAAATTAGGTGTTCCATCAATTTTCTTTTCAAAAGTTGAATTTACATCAGTCTCTATATACTCAACAATATAAGATGTCTTACATGATGTAATAAAAAACATAAATAAATAAACAAAATTTTTCATCATATTATAAAATAATTTTAATTCCTAATCAATTTTTAACATCTTTATTCTTAATAATATCATCCTTGTTAGGAGTTACAACTTTAGTATTTGGGTTTTCCGTTTGCCTTTTAATTCCTTCCTGTATAAATCTAAAAATCCTAGATAATTGGCTTTTCGTTAACTCATAATTTGGTTTGTCTGGAGCAGTAGGAGAATTTAAATTATTTTCAGTTTCTTCTGCTTTTAAATTATAATCCACAATATATCCCTTCCCTGGAGAGCCATCAAACCTACCCTTAGCAGATTGTGGGCTATTTAAAATCTCTTGCTGATCATCATGGTCAACATCCCCAGATTGATTTGGAGGGCTAATTAAGTGAGTAAACCATTCATGAAAAACGGTAAAAGCGGCATTTGAGTATGGAGTCCCTGATGGACCTACAGCATATTTATACGAAGTTGATGCACTTTTTGCATTAATTAATACAGTCCCTGTCAAGACATCTCCTTTTTGAGAAGAAGGGACCATACCTAATGCAATCATATCTGCATACTTAAACTCAATATCTTTACCATATTCAATCTCTTTACCAAATGATTTTGGCTGAGTAAATTTATCTGTAAAAAGCACATTTAAAGTTGCATCACTATCATATGTTGCTGAAAAACTAATTCTATTACCTTCCATGTCTATACCTCCAAATTGTGAAATATCGTGACTAATTTGATTAATCATTTGAATTAGATGATAGTTGGTCATTGAAGGTAATTCAGACTCATTTACTACTCTAAATCTAACATCAATATTAAAACCTCCTTCTGTTGGCGTTATTGTAAATTCTTTACCTTCTAAGTCAATACCATCAATCACCCTATTTTCACTAAAAGCATATGGTGAGTTCCATGGATATTGAGGAGCAAGAGGATCTCTACTCAAAAACCTACCCACTCTTGGGTCGTGCATTCTAAAAGTATAATTCAAAGAATTTCCTCTTCCTTTTAACTCATTATCCATTTCTTGTCCTTGGAAACCATACCTGTAATCCTGCGAAGGATCTACATGAAACCTTCCCGGCAGTAACTGACCAAAGGGGTAGTAGTCATTGTAACTAATTACGTCTGGTAAAAGACGGTAATTATTTACTCCTAAAGTAACTCCTAACTTTCTATCTGTAATAACAGAAAGTACATTACCTAAATGGTTTGATAACTCATATTGTTTATCTCCTACTGTTCTATAATAATCAATAGGATCTGTTATTATAGCTAAATCTCCACCATTTCCTTGGTCATCTCCTTCACAATCATCACCAATTCCGTTTTGATTAGTATCAGTTTGATTAGGGTTTGCTGAATTAGGACAATTATCACAAACATCTCCAATACCATCTAAATCTGAATCTGTTTGATCAAAGTTACTAATTTTTGGGCAATTATCACACTCATCTCCAACTCCATCTCCATCTAAATCTTCCTGCAATGGATTAATAGTAGTTTTACAATTATCACATAAGTCTCCAATACCATCTCCCTCAGGAATTCCATCTCCGTCTAAGTCTTCTGTATCCTCTTGTAATGGATTAAATGTATATGGACAATTGTCAATACTATCCACAATACCATCTCCATCTGTATCCATTTCTCCTGTACCACAAAAGCTTTGTACAAAAGGGACACCATTAGTATTCATTTCTAATCCATTTTCTGCAATAGTTGGATTATTTTGAACATCAAATAAGAAAATGTTTTCTATAGATGGATCATCAAAATCTTTAAGATTTTTATCTATTGAATAAGAAAAACTACAAATTTGAGAAGGTAAACCAGAATTTGCAATAATTCCTCCTAGATAAACAAAATTATATGGAACAATTGAACTTGAGCTACCAAGAGAATTTATAGTTACTGGAAAATCATTTCCTCTTTGATATCTTTCTGTTTTTCTATATTTTTGCTCACTTGACTCAAAATCTGTATAAACATTCCCATTAATATTTAAAGACGGACTTATATTGTTATTATCGAAAAATATTTCACCTTTTAAACTCCATTCATTTTCAGGGATACCAACAAAATTTTTAATTTTTAAAGTTTTAGTAATTACTTCATGAATTTTGCGATATCTACCTCTTCTCTTATAATGATAATGATAATAATATTTTCTAATTAGAATTTCTGGATAATATAAATCATTCTCTTTTTTTATTCTAAAAAGAAATGTACTTTGATAAAAATTTTCATGAAAACCTTTTTTACCCATCAATTGAAAAAATGATTTAGTTTCTCCATTACTATAATTACCAATCTTTAAATTACTTTCAAAATTAATTTGAGATGTTAGAGCTCCCACACTATTAAAGAAATTCAAGTTTAAATTATTATCAGCCCAAGTGGTAGCGTTATTTCCATTAAATTCTAACCCTGAAGTTTCTGGTGCAACAGTAGCATTCATTACAACTGGTTGTGTAATAATCTTAGCTTCTTGAGTAAAGGCTAATGCTTTGCTAACTAATTTTGAAACACTAGGAACCGGAATAACTAAATCCCATTTTTCAATACCCAATCTACTGCTTCCATAAATATGATGTTCTTTTAACACATACTCTCCTTCAGTAAGAATAGGAGTGTCATCTACTGTGGTTATTTTTGCTAGGAATTTACTTCCATTTTCTGCTTTAAATCCAGGTTTTAAAGTTATTGTTTGGGTAGCTTGTAATGTAACATTACCGTTTGGAGCACTTGTTACAGAAGGATTCCCATCGTTTGATACATAAATATTTTTAGCTATCTTGGAATCTTCATAATCTATGTTGTAGTTGTTTAAATAAAGATTCTCTTCTAATGAATTAGAAGTAGTACTCTCTATTGGTTTATTTTCATAAACAGCCATGACATTCCCTTGAGCATCTCTTTGGTAATAAGTAGTGGTTACTTGTCCATTTGACGTATGTCTTTTGGCAATACGATTTCCAAGCCCGTCATAATCGAACTCAATAATTGTACCATCTGTTTTTATAACTCGATCAACTTTTCCATCTACTCTCCATTCAATATCTAATCCTTCTGAAAGGTCTTTAGTTAATTGACCAATTTCATCATATTGATAGTTGTGGGTTGAATTATCATTTACATCATACAAACTACCTAGGTTATTTTTAATATCCACACCATTACCAAATAAATTAGGTGCTGCATCAAACAGCTTTGTTAGCTGATTATTCCCTTTTACTGTATTGTATTTGTACGAAAAATCATCCATATCTTTCAAAGTGACATCACCGTCAGCTGACACATGCGGTACTTGTCTTTTTAAAGATTTTAAGTTTCCATTCTTATAATAACTATATGAACTAGCATAAGAATTTGTAGGCGTACCAGCAATGTTACCGTTAGCATCAACCACAATACTTTTAGAATCCATAGCCTTAATTCTATTCAACTGGTCATATTTATAATAGTTAAATTGAGTAGAGAGTGCACTCTGGTTTTCATCTATTAATGAAGTAACCATTTCCTTAATATTACCATTATAAAGATCTCTGTTGCCTTCTAAGGAATTTTCTTTTGACAACTTGAATGGAGTAGTTGTATTGAATCGTGACTTGTAGTCTCCATTGTAGTAATTTAAAGCAAAACCAAATGCATCTTGAGCTACATTTAAGCCATCTTTACCTGCATCGTAATCTTTCCCGATTGTTTCAGAGTTTACGGTTTTTAACCAGCCTTGTAGTGTGTAGATATAATCTAAACCTTGCACTTCTTTATCACCTATTACTGTTCTAGCTAGAGGACCATGTTGATAATATTCATAATTCGCTTCTTTTTCCCAAACTATTTTATCCTTACTAGTGTAAACCTCGGTTATTCTGTTATCTGCATCATAAGTATATTTATGTACAAATTGCTCTAATTTATTATCTGGTTGATAAGTTACACTATTTACATTACCACTAATTAGATCGTAATCATATACAATTTTTTTAGTTCTATGTGCTTCATTTAATTCTGTGTCATTAACACGTTGCACTAGTTCTTTTACATTTCCATGAACATCGTAATCATAAAATATAGCATTGTCATATTCTGAGTCAAGTGTTGTATTTGTATAAGTATCAAAATACAACACAGCAGTTACTCTTTTAAAAGTATTATCTGAACCATAGTTTGTAAAAAAAGATGCTGCTCCTTGAAAGGCTTGATCATAAATAGTTTTGGTAACTTGTTTGAAATTTGAAGCAATGTTTCTTGGAAAACTATCATTATAATTATTAGTTGAATCAAAATCAATATCAATTGGATCATTATTATTATACAATAACTTACCTGTATCATCAATCTTATAATCGTTAATACTTGCAATAAACTCACCTGCTTCAAAAATTCTGCCTAGTTGATCATAACGAGTGTAACTAAAAATACCTGTCTGATTAACAGTAGAATTTTTTAATTGTTTCGCATTTTGAGAAGCCACAATTCTTCCTAATGCATCATATGCAAAACGAGTTTCACCTCCATCTGGTGTTTTTTGCCAAACTAGCTGATTCAAAGAATTGTATTTATACTCTGTTTGCATTGAATGACTAGGAACAGTATTACCATTACTTGCTTCATCTAATAATGTAAAAGCGGGAGTAATATCATTTCTTATAGCATCTATGGCAACATTGCTTGTTTGAGGTAATGTTTGCACGCCTTGTGGGGGAACTGTTTGTATTAAATTACCCGATTGATCATAATAATATAAAGTATATTGGTATTCTCCATCAAAACCTCTTTTTGTAAAAGTTTCTTCAGCATCATATAATGCTTGTTTTATATATTCGGTTCTGAAGTTTTGTCTTTTTTCTTCAAAAAGAGCCTCTAGTAATTGGGACTCATAAGTTCCTTGAATATTTGCATTGAATACTTCACAAGGAGTATAAACTTGAATATTATCAATGGTTAGATTAGGTATTAATGGAGCAGGTGGACAAACTTGATTTTCTATTGTATACACTTGGTCTATATACTCTATCCATCTTAATGTGTTAACAGGAAATAAACTAGATGCTTGAGTAGTAACATAAGCAACATATTCGTCTATTGCATCTTTAGTAGCTGCATATCCGTAGTTTAATTTGGAAGCACCAAATTCTCCTAATGTTATAAATAAAGGATTCTGTACATCAGAAACATTATTACTTCTAAAAGGATCAGGATACACATTTGCGACACCGTCAAGTAAATTAAAACTAGCTAAATAATGTATATAATCTTTTGCGATATAACTATAATTTGCTTCACAGAATAATTTATATGCTTTTTGAAGCTCTGTTTGTGTTATACCATCGCTTAAATCTTCGTCTATTTCATTAGGAAATATTTTAACGAGTAAAGGCAAGACAGCTACTTTTGGATCTGAAAAAGGATTAGCAGACCCTGTAACTTCGTTATAAAAATTAGATAGAAACTCATCCCATTCAGAAGCGCAATCTACAGGTTCAACGGCTGTAGGGATACATGTCTCACATGGAATAATGACATCACTATAACATGCATCAATGCTTAGACAAGAAATAGTCCCATTAGCTATTACATTAATCTTTTTACCATCAGAGACATTAGCTGTAAAAGCATTTAAATGCTCATTAAATTCTAAATTTGTGATACTATAATTAGCAACTTCCGCCAAAGTAAATTCAGGTATTGAAAACAATACTTTACATGTACCTATTTCAGAAAAATTGAATCCTAATTGGCATCCATTTTCTGTATTAGAAGCAAAGAAGTTATACACTCCTGTTCCAGCATTTGAAATATACTGTGTTAAGTTTGCGTAATTATTTGGATTTGTTCCGTTTGGAACTAAACCTTGACTAACATATGTTTGAATTAAATTATTTAAAACATCTTGAAGGCCACTTGAGGCAGAGACTAGTTCTTTACAACTGGTAATAGCGCATGTCCCTGTTCCTGTTACATAAGTATTCCCTCCCTTTTTTACTATTTTTTTACAATTATCATCAAAATATGGATATTCAGAATGAGTAAAAGCTACAGAAAATGAGAAATTACCATTATTTTCAACATTTAGTATGTCTACAAGAGACAATCCAAATGCTGCATGAGGAGCATTTTGAATAGCTTCAAAAACATTTGGGTGCAAAATTCCATCACATTTTTTAGGCTGAGAGTAATAAGGAATTGTAATAGGGCAATTTCTCCCTTTATCCAAATAAAAATGCATACCAAGTACTATATTTCCCTGGTTATCTTCCCATTGACTTTCAAATCCATAAATTCCTTGTGCAGAAGGTATAAAACTTTGAATTCCTATTATGTTTGGGTCTCCATATAAATAACCATCGTTTATTGTTTGCCCCTGAATAAAAGTAGTATGTACTTTATTTAATAATTTACCAAAAAATCCTTTCACAGAAATAATATCAGTTCCTTCATAACTATATACTCTTTCTGTACATTTACAACCAAAGTCGATATTTGTTATTGTGCCTGATATTGATTCTATAGTTCCATCTAATTTTAAATAGTATAATGTAATAATTAAATTACCATTATTATCTAATTGATCTGATATTTGAATACTAGTTATTTTTTTAGCATCAGTTACTAAATCGATTGGAGTATTTAAATTAAAAATAGGCAATCCACCAATTATAATACTATAGCTACCATTTCCATTATAAACCCAGATACCTTCTAAATTAGTATCGTTTAGTAATTCAGGAAGTATACCTTGTCCATATCCATAAGTATCAACAGCTGTAGTTGCTTGAATTAATGAAATGCCTGGTAGAGTTGTATTTAGGTTTCCAAAGTTTGTTAAATTATTGTTTGCTACATTTCCTCTTAACTCATTCATCAAACGTACTAATCCTTTTTCAAAACGTGTTTTATTGTAACAACCAGAACCTGATTCCGTTTCTGCATTTGTGCTTAATCCTGGATTATCAGGTGAATCAAACTGACAATTTCCTATTGCGGCAGTTGTGAAACCTTTAATTATTATTTCTTCTTTAGGACAGTTTGGATCTAATGTTTGCCCTCCTAATCTTGTAATTTCTGCTATAATTCTGAATTCAAATGGAGTAGTTGTTCCTGGTACATAGTAAATATTTTTAAATTTAGTAATGGTAAATCCTTGACCATAATTTGTCCAAATCAAAGGTAAAGCATTACTGTCTAGACATGGATTAGTAAAATTACCCGAAGGTATTATTTCTAATTGTATTGCACTAGAATTTCCAATCTTTACTTCCCATTGTTGTGAATTAGTCACTTGACCAGCTGTAATATATTCAACTCCATTAGGAAAATCTGTGTTACCACCAAGAGCTATATAT
Organism: Flavobacterium jejuense; assembly: GCF_006491595.2. Taxonomy (GTDB): domain Bacteria; phylum Bacteroidota; class Bacteroidia; order Flavobacteriales; family Flavobacteriaceae; genus Flavobacterium; species Flavobacterium jejuense. Next base: position 53,732 of record NZ_VEVQ02000020.1, on the reverse strand, counting down.
AGATCTGGTGATAAATAAGGCATACTTGATAATTGTAGTTGATCAGTCGTAGAAATAGTCAGAGTACCATTCTCTCTTAGACTTTGATCAATTAAACCATTTAGGACATTTTCTATATCTATTAATAAAGGACATTTCCCTGTTTCTAAAAACATTGCCGAATCTGCATCTAGAGTAGCACTTGCACCTACAATTGCATCAGGAATGCCAGAATCAAAACCATAATCAGCAGAAACAAAACGTTTTTCCTTGTCTTTATAATATTGTAATGAGTTATTATCGCAAACAGGATTAGTGAATTTATCATTATTATTGGTAACAACATTAGAAGGGTTTAATGCATTATCCATCGCAACAAGCAAATCAGGGTAACTTGCTGTTTGTTTTTTAAACAAGGTATAGAATGTATCTGTAAATTCTGGGTCACCCATACAAGCATTATAGCCATTTCTTCTTAATGCATAAATGTGAGAAAATACAGTTTTAGTTTTTTCTTTTGTACTTGTATAATAATTTCTAAAGGTTTCCCAAATTCTATTTTTTTGATAAGCACTTATTTGATTAATTGGGTTATTAATGAAATCTAATAATTGTTGTGGTGTTTTTACAGTTGAAGAATTTAAAAAATCTCCAAATTGACTATTAGGTGCTAATCCATTACTAAACATAACTGTATAATAAGCTACCGCAAGCATATGCATTGGATATTCTGTTCCATTAACATTCAACTTAAAACCGTCATAGTTTTCATTTAGAGTTTCTTCTAATATACTTTTTCTTAAATCAAAAGTTGTAATTGTGGGAGTTACATTTGGTATAGGAGATTCAAATGAATATGTTGAGAAATTATAATAAGGATCATCAACTATATTTAAAATATCTGAAATAACACTACTATCATAATCCTCAATTTCTAATAAACTTTGATCAAATGTATCTGAATTAAGTCCATTAAATTTTTTCTCACATAATTCTTTAAAATACTTATAATATTGATATTCTGGATGGTATTGAATTAAAGAATTTGCCCAAGAAGGTTCCCAATTATTTAAGAAATCATCAACATTCGCCAAATATTGTGGTAAAACATAAAATTTGGTATTTTCTTCATCGCCGTTAAGAAATGTTAAACCTGTTACGTCAGTTAATGGAGAATCAATTAATATAGCAGGATCGTAAATGTTTTCATCTATTTTAATAACTTCAATAGTTGCCAGAGTGCCAAATGCATCAGCATAAGGAACGAAGGGGTCAGGATTTCTCCAGCTAAAGTTTGTAAGACCAGTTGATGAATTTACTCCTCCATAAACTAAACCATTATATTCATCAAAAACACTTAATGATTCGAAATTAGTAGTAGGTGTTGTTGAAGGATCTGGGTCAGGATCATTTGAGTCATCTTCTTCCTCGTCATCATCTGATGAAGAATCAACAGCTCCATACTGTCCTGTAGGACTTACATCTCCTAGTAATACTTCATAACTAATATTACAAGTATCATAAGGTTGATTACATAAATTTCTACAAGTATCTAACAATTGATCGAATTCATTTTGCAATTGTGACTCTGCAAGAATTATTTCAGGAGAAGTGGGAGTTACACTTCCTCCAATATAGCTAAAAGCATTATCAGGAAAAAGTATATCTAAATTTTCAATAACATATTGATTGCGCATTTCTTGTATGAAAGGATATCTTAAACTTACATCTCCTAGAATGAATTGTGCAGCATACTGTGGAGAAGCTAAATAATCCTCATATGAATCCCAATCTGAATTGTTTGGATCATAAGGTATTATTGGAATTAACCCTTCAAAAGTTGCATAGGATGAAGGTGTCAAATACCTTTCTCCTAAAGATAATTCGCAACTTAAACAAGACACGTTACAGTCTTCAATACTTGCACCTGTATCAAAAGAAATATTTGGGTAACAACCTCCATTAACATCAGTAATTTTAGCCATATACTGGTCTGTATATTCGTCTAACTTGGCTTGATTGATTTTTAGCGTTTTGTTTAAAGTATAGGTTCCTACTTTTAAGCTTTCAGAATCTAGTTGTGTGCTAAAATCATTATCGATTTCAGTTGCTAAATCTGTTCCGCTACCAACAAATCGTTCTGTAGCACAATCATCTAAAAGACTAACTGACCAATCATAAACAAAAGGATAAGAATCTGAACAGTCTGAAACAAAAGCACTTAGCGCATTTGCAAAACTGTACTCAAATTCAAGTGTTCCTTCTTTTACAACATCTACTTGCGTATTTAAACGAAAACCATCGTTTAACACTCCATTTAATCCTGAAGCATATAAAACATTATCACTTAAAATATTTACCGTTAACTCACCATCCAACACACCATCTAGTTGATCTAAATTCGCTGGACTTTCTCCTGTCAAAGCTGTTGCAATGGTTCTTCCCTGCGGGTCTATATAGCTGATGCTAACTTGTCCGTTAGGATCAACCACAACATTTTTTTTATATCTCTTAAAATCTCCTACTTTATAGCCAAACAATCTATTTAATTCTTCTTGTTTTGCTTGAGAGTAGAAGTAATTCATTTCATGTCCTTTTCCTATTTGATGTGTTTCACCAACACCTCCTTTTCTTCTTATTCTACCAGTATTATCTGGAGTATATTCTATTTGCGAAAATGGATATAGTTCTGCATCTGGAACAAAATCTTGATAATTATTTAACTGATCGTTATTTTGAGAATAATATTTACTTGCTCCTGAAAAAGGTGACATACCTTCAATAGATTCAGGAATACAAACATTAATAGTAGGATCATCCCAGTCAAAATCATTATGAGAATATGTTGTACCAGTCATGTTTCTGTTCAACATTTCAAAATAACTAATTCCAGAAGTACCTATTGGTGTAGGTAATATTTCAATAGCAGGTCTTCCTTGATTGTCATAAATTACTTCACCAACTATTGTTTGATTATCGGTATTTACTTTAGTAACTGTTTGTCTATTTCTTAAGCTACCATCAAAATAACTAACTACATCTTTCTTTTTTCCGTCTTCTGCATAGCTAGCTTGATATTGCCAGTTTTTAGAGCCATTTTCATGAGGTAGATTAATTTTTAAAACATTTGGCCAATCATCTACGGTTGTGTAAGTTGTTGTTGAACTATCAGTTGTCCAACTCCCGTAATACACTTTGTTTATATTGTTTAAAAAACGGCCTACAGGTCTAACTCTATATATTAGATACCCTTTGTTAAAAATCAATGGAATTCTATACTTAGTATCTTTCGTTTGAACTCTTGTACTATTTCTTTGAAAGTCAGATTCTGTTAAATCGATATCTTCTTTGGAGAGCTCATTAGTATAGACATCAGCATAATTATCAACCCAAGTCCATTCTAGTTCATACTCAACTGGTTTATTACCATTGTTCTCAATCGACCAAGAAATTTCAAGTTCTTCTTCGTTATTTGATTCTGCAATGTATCCTAAATTATTTTCCACAGTTCCGTTATATTTAATAAGGGAATGCGTCAAGTTTAATTTTGTACTGGCAATATTATAATATCTCTCCGTTTCAAAAGATAATTTTACATAGGTAGAATTTTTTGACTGATCAAAATTTGTAATAACAGCATTGTTAAAATCATAATATTTAACACTTGTGATTGTTAAATCAGATTTATGAATTCCTGGGAATTTAACTACTGCATAATCTTTTAACTTATAATCATTAGTAATATTGTTATGATATATCTTTAATGTTCCAGTTAAAGGAGTAGTCCCTTGTGATTGTCCAGAAGATACTACAACAGTATTAAAAATAGAATAACTTATTTCACTATAATAAATCGCCTGATATTTTAAACTGTTTTGAACCTCCTCTTGATATCCAAAATGCAGATATACAGCAGGGTCAACTGATTTAAAATTAGCGTTATTATTGCTTAATTGATTAAATAAAGGGTCACTAACAGATAAGTTTATGTTCCCGTTGTTTATTATTGCATTACCAGTCAATATCGCTGAATTAGTAATCTCTTTTTGCGAATAACCCAATAATGTGACTAATAAAATTAGTACTTTAAAAATAGTATTTAACTTTCCCATTTTGTATACCTATATTTTTATTTTAATGTAATTTCTCTTTGATCTTCTAAAACATAATTTGAATATGCTTTAGAAGGTTGTATTCCGTTTTTAGATTCAACAATGTATTTTGAAAAATCAAAAAAACTATTCTCTATTTTATTTCGATTAAAATTTGAATAAACAATCTCTAAAACAGGTAAATCTAAATCTTGCTTATTAAAATCTTTTGAGAAATTAATTGATGTATTATAATAAAACAATTGCTTTTGGATAAAATAATTTTTATTAATCTGAATTACAATTTTGGAATATTCTAATCCAGAAAAGGGTTTGTTTTCAATTATTAATTCCCAAAACTTTCCTTTATTGATAAAGCTTTTTATTGAACATATTTCTAGTAATTTTTTCAAATCAAATTGTTCCGTTGAAATAGGTTGCGAAAAAGAAAGCATCATTAATTCATCAGGGTGAAAAATGCTTAAACACATTTTTTTATTCCAAATAAATTCGGTTTTATCTATTTTTTGATAGATTTCGTTTTTTTCATTCTTTTTAAAAACACCATTATAAGTTTCATAAATCTGTTTAGAAGACTTATTCTTATAAAGGTTATATTTCGTTTCAAATTGTAATGGACTATTCTCAGAATAAACAACATTCAATTTATTTAATACCTCTTCAGCATTTTGAGCGTTTATAAAAACGGAAGTAAACGTTATTAAAAATAGAGTTAAGATTTTCTTCATTATTATTGTTTTATAACGTTTCCAGATCTTGTTTCTTGAATGGTTTTAACCCCTCTAGAAGTTTCTTTTTTAACACGAACTAAACCACCTTCTTTATCATATTCATAAAAAGTTGAATAATTGTTTTCATCTAATTCGGCCATTAGTCGAAATGTTTCTGGATCATATACAAATGACTTCATGCTTCCGTCCATTGGATGAATACGAACATCATCAAAATAAACAGGAATACTAGTGCTGTTATTCGTTAAAGCAATTTGAATATAAGCTGTATTTTCTGGAATAGTAATTTGTTTAAATATTCTTTGCCATCCATCTATTATATCGCCACTAGGAATACAATCTTCAGTTCCAATTTCTATTTTTGGATCTGAATTGTCTAAATATTTAATTTGAATAGTAGGGTTTGTATAGCTAACAACTTGTTTGTTAATTTCTTCTTTTACCCAAGCACTGATAATGTATTTTTTTCCACTTTCTGGTTTAAAATTCAAACAATCATTACATCCTTCAAGTGGTTTATAAGGACCACAGCTCATTCCAACAGGAATGTATAAATCTGTTTCACCATTTACAATAGATACACTTTTAGCAATTAAACCATTTGAAAGATAATTAGGTTCATCATAAAAGAAATTAAAATCATTTGCTCCATAATAATCTGCTAAGAAGCTGTATTTGTCATTTGAAGGAAAATCTGTATTCCCATATGCCATTAAATATTTTAACGATGTTCTTAAGAATGAAGATACTCTAGCTGTTGTACTAGAAGTTCTACTAAGCTCAGGGTTTAAATTAGGATCTTCTTCTTTGGTTAAAATCGATTTTCTAGCTGAAGAAGAAGCATCATTATCTACATAAAAACCATCTTCAATACCTACAACAAATAAATGAGGTTTTCCATCTGGTGTTGTTCCAGCACCATAGTTATTGTTGAATTTTTTCATGGTATTAAATAAGCTAGCTTGATTTGCTTTAGGAATAGCTGTTTGGCAACCATCAGTAATTAAAATAACGAAGTCTGGATTTATTTCTAAAGCTTTATTTAAACCACTATTCCAATAATCAGAATTTGGGCTTACTCTGTTTGTTCTGTAACCGTTAATCCAGTTTAAGTATAGACCTAAGTTATTAGCTGTTATAATTTCATTTAAAATAACATTATTTCCGTTATTTGGAATAGTTGTATTAGTTCTAGTATCCGTATCAGAATCTGATAAACCAATTAACGAAATACGTACGTTAGTTCCATGTGTATTATCTTCAAGTTGTTTGGTAACAAAAGATTTTAATTGTGTTCTAATTTTTCTTGCTTCTTTTTCATCTATAGAACCAGATTCGTCTACTACGATTGCGATGTGTCTTTCACAATTAATTGTATCTGATGGACAAAAATCTATATGTCTAATAAAAGTTTCATCTCCATTGTAAAACTGTCCTGAAATCCCTTTCACATCAGGATAAAATTCGTTTTCAAAAGAATAGTAATTACTTAATACTATGTCCTGAATTGGTAATTCAGATTGAGGTATTATTAATGAAACATCTAAGCTAATCCCATGATTAGCAAAAGAAAATCTAATGATGTCATTGATGTATGAAAAATTATAGATGGCTGGATTAGTGTCAGTAATGTAAGGAGCTAAATCCGTTAATTCTTGACAAGTAAAACCTGATGTTACTGTACCAGACGGAAGAGATGCTAGTTTATTAACTAAGGCTATTACTAAGTTTTTAACTACTTTTGAATTAGGATTTGTTACTGTACATGATTGGATGTTTTCACAATCATTTATGTAATATGTACTTAAATACTCGCCAGTACATTTCTTGTTATCACTTTTCTCTACTGTTAGTTTAACTTTATAAGAACCTTCTACAATATAATTGATTGTAGGATTGGCTACATTGGAAGTGAACAAAACAGTGGTTCCGTCTAAGTCATAAAAAGTCCAGTTATAATCTAAACCCGTTTCAATAGTATTAAATGAGAAATTAATAGACTCGTTTATGCATAGATCAGAATTAGGTTCTATTTCACCTACAACACATCTTGTACAAAAATTAATATGTTTTACCCTTGCATTTGAAATTAGGTTATTATTTGATAATTTGATTTGATTTAAAAGATAAGTATAACTTGTGGCATTAACAAAATTCTTGTCAATGGTTATACTATTTATTATTGGATCATCAGAAGTTTGCCAATTATTTATAGTTACATCTGGTGTATTTCCTGGAATTGTTGGATGAAATGAGAAAGAAAAATCTGTAGCATTAAAGTTGTATATTTTTGGATTAGGATCTATAATGTATTGGGATAATAATGTTAGCTCAGGACATGTGTAATCTACAATTGGCTCATTATTATTAACCTTTTGCCTTAAATGATTTAATAAGTTTTTAAATAAGTTTGATACGTACACCGCCGAGTTAAATTCACCTGTACATCCTCCTGTATTATTGTTTACTATTGTTGTACCTACCCAAGATGAAGTTTGATCATTACAAATAGGTCTAATGTAAACCTCATAAATAATATTAGGACTTAAATTTGTAATTTGAAAATTAGTTTGCGTTACTATTGTCCCTGTATTGTTATTTGGAACACCAAGATTATTAGGCTGAACAACAACTTCCCATGAGGATACTTGGCTAGAAGGATCGTTTGCATTCCAACTTAAACTGGCAGAATTTCCATTATAATTACTAATCTGAAAACTGCTAAGGTTTGGCTTTGGACAAGGAGGTAAAGCCTTAAACGTTTTGGGACCAATCCATGCACTCTTCACTATTCCATCTGGACAAATAGACCTAACATAAAATTTATATTCTTCATAAGGTATTAAGCCTGAAACATAATATGGATTACTATTTGTATTATTTCCTACACCATTAGTAGTTGCATTAACTGGTAATAATTCTACCTCCCACTGAGTAGCGATCCCATTATTATTCCAATTCAAAAAAGCTGAAGTAGAACTCACATTTAAATAATTTAACTGAGATGGAGCACTACAACTATCAACAAAACTGATATTATCAATTAACCAACTATTACCATTGTTGTTTTTCATAACAAAAGCAATGTAAACACTTTGACCAGTATAATTTGTTAAATCTATAGCTTTTTGAATATAACTAGTTTGACTTCCTCCATTCATTAATTGAGGTTCATTCCACGTTTGTAGTGTAGAAAAATCAGAGACAGAAGTTTGAGATCCTGTAGAAATTCGGATACTAAATTCACTCCCATATATCCCATGTTGAGTTAATTTTGTGTAAAAAGCTATAGCCTTATCTACATTAATATTAATTAAAGGAGTTACCAACCAATCTTCAGCTATTCCTCCACCTTCTTTTTGTATGTACGCTGCTTTACTTCCTAAATAACCTTGATTAGATATTGATTTCCAAGATTGTGTTAAGCCAATGCCATTATCAAAAACAGCCCAACCAGCTGGTGGAAAGCTAGATCCTTCAAAATCTTCATATAATTGCGCAAACAAACTACTTGTTAGAATAAAACAAACAGCACTTAAAAGTATTTTAAATTTTAAAGTATTCATTATTTTACTATTATTTTTTAGTTTGTATTGTTTTAGTAGTTAAGACAGGTTCATCACAAGTAACTATCTTTTTTGTAATAATTGCTTTTCTTTTTTTAGTTCCTTCACTTGGTGCTACTCTTATACTTCTTCTTCCAGTATGTGATTGCGTATTTGAAATTGTGATATTGTTTTCATCTAAACTACCTTCAAAACTGAAGTGAGATAAAGAATCACACTCTGAAAAGTTATAATCCTCAAAACCATCATAAGCAAGTTCATTGTATTTTGTATTAGAAGCAACAGCTAATGGGAATCTATAATTATATCCATATAGAGCAGAGGAATATCTATTTAAAGCATCTTTATTCTCAATTTCTTGCCCATAAGGATTATAGTTTGTAACTTCTGATGCAAACGTCCATTTGTCAATATAGCTTTCGTTAATTTTCCACTTATTAGCAACATCATAAACATAAAATGGGTAAAAATCATTATAAAAACCAGAAACTCTTGGGGTTGCATTATTTGAATGGTGTCTTCCTGTTAAGTACGCATACGATTTTTTGGCTCTCCAATTCCCTAATATATTATATAGGTAAGGATTATAAGATTCATCAATTACTTTATCGTATTCATCACTTTCATAATCTAATAATTCAAAATTGAAAACTAATTTACCTTCATTGTCAAATTTCATTTGTGGTAATTTACATTCACATTGTCCTGCCCATATATTTGAATATTCTACTGCTGAAGCATTAATAATTCTATATTCATTCCAGTTTGTAGATTGAAACAAATTAGGATCAATAAGGTCTGAATTATTAGGATTTCTTTTTGTCAATGGATTTGTCATTGAAGTAATTGAAGCCATACTGCCCATTTGAAGATTTCTATATCCTGAACGTATTACTTTAATAGAGCCATTATTAACACTATATTGATCAACACGTAATCCTTCTTTGTTAATTAATGTGATTACTCCATTATCCTCAACATCTACAACCCAAGCTTTGAATGGTCTTGGTCTATCTCCATATAGAGGTTCTGTATATCCATTAGTTCTACCTTGTGTTATCCACAATTCATCTCCAGCTAAAAGATAATCTTTAGCATTATAGTTCCCTTTAAAACGATACTGACCATCATTATTATTAGTATCTGTTAATTCAATATTCCATTCTAAATCTAGATTGGTTATCGCTTGTCCCATAGCTTTGTAATCACCATTCCAATATGCTGGATAATTAAAGCTATAATATTTATCATTATACTCATTAACTGTTTCTGTAATTAATACTTGACCCGTTTCTGCATCCCAAGCTAAATTTTTAGTAGAAACAACTGCTCCCACATCATAAGCTACTGTTTCTCTTAAAATTCCTGATGAATGTATCACCTTAGTTGTTACTGCTGTTTTTAATTTATCCTCAAGTCTAGAGAATTTTGGTAAAGGTGTTGGTACGACTAAGTATATTATTGCTAATGGTAAACCAGCAGAGTTGAAACGAATACCACCTGTTGTAGTTACTGATTTATTTTCCCTAAAATCATTAATTACATCATAATCTACACCAACAATATTCTGTTGAACTTGTCCGTTTGAATTTATGGTAGTTATTTCATTATCAAGAAGTCCATCACTTTTTATTTTTTGTATTTCTATATTGTCTTTGTATTTATAATCTACGCCTGATATATGAGCTGTTTGTCCTTCGGCATATACTCTTTGGCTTTTCATTTTACCGTCCATATCATTGGTATGAATTGAAAAACCTTGAGATAAAGTCAAGTGTTGCTTTGTGTTAATATTAACAATACTAGCTAAAGGCGATTTGTCATAATGAGAAGATAAAGTTGTATAATTTACTAAAGTTGGATAATCAAAGGATGTGAAAAATTCAGTTACAACATGACCTGTAGCATGTTTTTTTACTTTAAATATGACTCCATCTACATCTTTTTCTCTAGGTAAATTTCTAACTGAAACTTTTGAATAAGTAACCTTTGGAGAAGGAAAAAATGACTCTCCAAGTGGTTCTTCTACATAATTTTGTTCATCAGGCCCTAATAAAAGACCTGGGTTTGTTTTATCATAAAATGGTTGGACTAATGGGTTTTCTTTACACCCAAGAGGTTCGTACGTTGCTACTCCTGAAGTAGTTTTGTCGTTTTCACCACCATCTCCTTTTGTATAACTGTATTCTTGACCATAAGATTGTGAATAAGCTGCATTTCCAGTATGATTTGTCATTATATCCCATTCGTCAGATAATTTCACTCGTTTTACTCTACTACCACCTCCAATTTTTTTATTTTCAGGGTGTTTCAAACGAATCCAAGATTTATTAGTAATAAATTGACTTGCTATTCCCTTGTCCTCTAATCTTCCATTTGGGCTTTGTAATATTTGAAATACTGATGGAATTGTTCCAATTAACTCCATTACAATACTTTTCAAATCTTTAGATTCCTCATTATTTGTAATTCCATAAACAAGTCTGTTCAAATAGGTACGACCAAATTGCCAACCTGCTTTTGAAATTGGATTTACATCCTTATTTGCATTAACTCCATCTCCTTTTTTTGCCCACTTAATTTTTATACCTACTACATCACTTCCGTCAACTTTAAAATCATTATCGAGCTTTAAATAACCCGTTACATAATCATATTTATCAGGTGTACTAGCTCCGGGCATAGGGTTTGGATCAAACATATTAACCAAAAATCTAAAATAAATTGGCTGATTTATTAGATCACTAATATATTTTTTTCTGAATTTATCTTTTCCTTGTTCTGAATTTTCAATATTTTCATTGATTTTAATAAATAAATATTGAGAACCAAATAAATTATTAGTCATATTCTGTTGCGTCCCATTGCCAGCACCTATAACTTTAAACATTTGCATTGCCTCTTTATTTTGAACAAATGCATAATCATCCGCTTCATAATCTAATGAAATTGTCCCACCAGAAGGTAATTTAACGCTATTTAGATGCCAAGCTGTTGCATATTTATCTGCCAATTCTCTATTTGATTGATCAACGAAAGGATATTCAGCATTTGACATGGAACCAGAAGTAGGATTGCAACTGACATCTACAGGTGATGGTTTATAATTCCCCCAAACATCATAGGCTTTCATGTCGTAATCAAAATTATTTATGTACCCAAATTCATAAGGAGTGTATTTTCCCATATTTGAATCCCTATACGTAAAGTATACTTTTTTAAGGGTTAATTTACCAACAGGATCACTTGTATTTGAATCTGCTTTGTAAGAAGAGTAATTTTTATTATTTTCAATCCCTCGGCATAATGAATATTCATATTCAAAATGAGCTACTTTTATTGGCTTGGCTTCATCTTGATAAGCGTCATATTCAGGCTTAGAATATAATGATATTTTATCTAGTTTATAAGACTTTGAATCAATATTCAATCCTCCATTTTCTCCTTCTACACCATATCCATCTTCCCGTTCTGAAATTTCAAAAATAGCAATATGCGTTTTTGTTTCTATTTTTTGGATATAAGACATTTCTTTCTCCCCATATTGATAATTTCCTTTGTCGTCTTTTTTACTAGATTTCAATCCCTCATCATAGTTGGCTTTATATTTCCCAAAAGGAACTCTCCATTTGTATAATCCATCTTTTTTTGTTTTATTATCATATACAAATTTTGTGTAAGAACCTAAATCACCATCAGACGGACCTGATATACTGTCAATGTCTTGGAAATCAGAAGATAAAACATAAGTCAACAAATAGGTATGCGCATAGTCAGGTGTAGTAACCCTGTTAAAATATTGATCCCCGTCTTTTTTATTATTAGCTGAATTATCTCCATTTAAATAAGAAATCAAACCTGTTGAACAATTGCCATCATGCCCATCTTTATTACTTACATCAAAAGTAACTTCTCTTTTAACATGATTATATAATGCTTTACCAAAAACATATTGATCGCCACCATCTTTAATAATTCTAATTTCGGCTGTATGATGGTCTTTAGCATAATCACTAAATGATTTGCTAAAACCAAATTTTGCAGCTTCTTTTCTTGTTAATTTCTGAATAGCTTGATTTCTATTGACTCTTTGAGTTCTTACAATTTTATTAGTACTACCAATTTTTTCTGTTACATTATTATCAAACTTATAGTAATCTTGTGTGGTAGTTCTAGCATAACTACTTCCAGATAAATCAAACTTTATTGGAGCATATTTTCCAAGTTCATTATTTAAGATATCTTTTTCTTTATCAACATGATTTCCTCCAATATTTTTGAAATATATTCTTTCATAATCAGGCTTATTGTCTTTTTTCTCTTTAAAACGTGTTAAAGCTTGATTGCCACTAGACCATAATTTTGTATAACTATTTCCTATTGTTACAGTGGCATCAAAACCCCATTCTTGCGCTGGTGCTGGTCCAATCTCACCACCAGCATTTCCTCCTACACTCTTATCTACAATTTTATTATCATAGACATAACCAATTTGACCACTATAAGGTCTAAACATCCCTGATACTCCTTGTCCTTGAACTGTGTAAATATCAAAAGTATAATTAGTTATTGGTAAAACAGATGTGTGTTTGTTTACAGTTCTGTCTTTTTCTCTATTAAAATCTAAAACATCACTTTGTGAAGCATTATAACTATTTTCATATCCAAAACCTTTTTCTATTTTATATTTTTCGGAATCATCAATTCCTTGTTTTGTCATAAATCCAGAAAATTTTAATCCTAATTCAGGTCCATAAATATCAGCATCCAAATCCATATTGAACATGAAATTTGATGATTTCATACCCACTCTTTTTGTTGGTGTAAATGAGGCATCAATGAAAGATAATGAACCTCCATTTGAATAAGTTTTAGAATGCCCAGCAGAAAAGTTTAAATTTTCACTTACATCAAAACATTGGATATTTCTTCTTTTAGCAGAAAAATTCATTCCTTCAATACCTTTTCTACTATTATAGCTTACTCCTAAGCTTCCTGTTAATTCATTTTCTCTTTGAGTTTTACCTTGATTCTTATTGTGAAAAGACAAACTAGGCGATGCAGAAACTCCTTCTGTAACTGAAGATTCCATTTGCATTCCAACAGCCATAGATTTCCCTACATCTAAACTAAATCCTCCATTTACAGAAAACCCTATACCATCATAATTATTATACTTTACACTTAAACCAGCATTTAAACCACCTTTAATTATTTTTTCTTTGTCTTCATTTAATCCAAATAAAGCAAGATTTATTCCAACTCCAGAACCAACTGTGATATTGTCTTTCATGTTATTTTCATAGATCATAGAATCTCCATTAAAATCATCTGGCAAACCACGCATTTGTCTGTTAATTTGTCCCACATTTAAATTCCAACCAAGACCTACCCATGATGCTTCTTGATCCATTGTTACACCAGAGTTATAGGCTAGATTTATTGGGTAACCACCCACATCCATAATAGGAATATTGTAGTTGAAATCACCACTTGCTAAATCTACCATGTCTGAAGTTCCAATAGGAGTAAAGGAATTGAATTCTGGTTGAGATGGTCCTTCTGTTAAAGCATACATTTGTAAAGGTTGTGTAACCTGTAAAAACATCATTATGGCTAAATAATATGCCAAAAATTTAGAAAACTTACTAGATCTAATCTGCTTCATAATAGTATTTCTGTATAAGTGTCTTTGAATTGGAATTTTAACGTTCCTTTTTTGAATAATTTGTCGTTGTATATGAGTTGTATTTTTTCTTTTGGATCAATTCCTGAGAAAAAAAGTAATACTTTTTGAAAAGGAGCTACCTTGAAATTTCTTTCATAACTTACTCCAGAACATTGTATAGTGTCGTTTTTTGAAGTCACTACGTAAAAGTCTTTATCTAGTGAAAATGACATGTATTTTACACCTTCTTCATAAGATAAAGAAGTAAATTTATCTTTTAATAAATCATCTTCATCTTCTTGTTCGAAAGTAAATTCAAGGACTCTTTCTGTTTTATTTTCTTGATATAAAGAATCAATATTAAAGAGATCTTCATTGCCTTGGTCTTTTAGTAAATAATATTGAATGGGTACTTCAGTTGCAGTAAAGTTGATATCATCAACTTTTTGAGAATGTACTTTAGATTTCCAGCCAAATTTTTCCAATTGAAAAAGTTGATAACGAATAGATCCATCATCAACTAAAGGCTTTTTTTCTACTTCTTTTTTACACGAAAAAAAACAAAGTAAAACTAAAAATAAGATTGTAAATTTGTTCAATTGTTTATTTGCCTGTTTTATTTCCAGATGAAATTACATATTAACTAACTATAGGCCAGCATATTTTTTATTAACGTACTCCAATAATTTTCTTGTAACATCTAATGATTCATCAGCAAATAAAACATTTCTTTTATCGTTTGATCCTACTATTATTTTGTAATTATTCTCTTTGGAAAATTCTTTAGAATAACTAGCAATTCTTAACCATATTTTTTCAGATTCTTCAATTGCAAAAGATTGGTTAAATTGATCAAAATCATCTCTTTTAGAAACGAATTCTTTCATCATTATCTCTTTTATTTCTTTTGACAAATCTTCTCTTTGAATTTCGAGATAAAGACTATCTAAATTGGCTTTCTTTTTATTAAATTCTTTTTCTCCTATCTTTTTCATTTCTTTTGTCATTCTAAATTCTTCAAATAGCTTATTATTATCTACATAAACTATTTTTTCAGATGAATTTGAAAACTTGTATAGGATAAAACCTGTTAATAAAATTATTAATACAGAATTAATTAACGCTAAAAGACTCCATTTATTTTTAAGCATGACGTAATTTGATATCTTATTTGCAAAACTAAATCTTTAATAGTAATAAAGCAATAAGTATGTTAACATTTATTTTATAAAATTAGTTTTAATAATTTTGTCTTAACATTAGCATTTTATTTAATAAAAAATATGTAAAATAATTTAAACCATATTATTGAAAAGCATCATTTTAGAAGCGATTGTAATTCATTTAGTCATATAGTTTAAAAATAAAGTTTGTTGACCAAGAAATCTTTAAATTAAAACAAAACTATAAATTAAAGCTAATCACTAGTACTTGTATAAGTTAGAAAAGGCACTTATAAATTATTTAATAATTTTACTTAAATCAAACATAGGAGCATACATGGAAACCATAATAACTCCTACTACAATTCCAATAACAATAATAATCATAGGTTCAAGAACTACCCCTATCATTTTTGTTTGATGGTTTATTTCTTCATTATATTGTTCTGACAAGCGCTCAAACATAGTATCAAGTTGGTTGATTTGTTCCGCAACTTCTACCATTGAAACTAATTTGTTTTCATAAATTTTATGTTTTCTCAAACTTTCATGCAAGGAGGCTCCTTTAGTAATATCATTTTTAATACTTTCAATGGAGTAAGCAATAGGATAAAAGCTTATCATCTTAGAAGTTAAAGACAAAGAAGTTAGTAAAGTAGTTTTTGAAGTAATCAATAGATTCATTGATTGACAAAAACGAGAAATATATATTTTTCGAATAAGATTTCCAAAATAAGGTATTTTTAAAATTAAAGTGGAGATAAATTTTCGATAACCATCCTTTTCTCGCAATAGAAAATGGGTAACAACTAAAGCAATAATCGTTAAGAAAAACAATAGAAAAATAACTCCTGAATGATTTGAAATCTTGATAATGTATTGGGTGCTTTTTGGTAATTCACTTCCAAATTGCTTAAATACAGAACTAAACATGGGTACAACCTTATTCAACATAAAATACAAGACTAAAACTGTTACCAACATTACAATTGAAGGATAAGTCAGTACCGAAACAATTTGTCTACGCATTTGAATTTTTCGGTTGAAATACTTCTGGAGTTCTGTTAAAACTTCTTCTAGTTTTCTGGTTTCTTCTCCAATTTGAACACTGTAATATTCGTAAGGAGAAAATTGTTTGGATTCCAACATGGACTCATAGATGCTTTTCCCATGAACAATTTTATCTTTCAACTCTAAAATAAGCTCTTTTTCTTTTTTCTTTTCAACTTGTTGACTTAAGATTTCTAATGCCTTCTTAAAATCGACACCCGATTTTAAGAGCATGCCTAATTCTCTATAGAATATTTCTTTTTGCTTATCCGAAAAGGTTTTGGAAACACTGAGTTTTCCAAAATTGAATTGAAAATCCTTCTTTTGTTTTGGCTTGTTTTTTTTGTAATTGTTTAAATCTAAACTCATTTTATTCTTTCCAAAGAATTAATTGATTGGCATAAATCGGTTTGTAAAAACGAAGTGGTATGATATTTTTATTAATAACTAATTGCAATTCCAGTTTTTGAAACACTTTACTTTTTTTTGAATTAAAAAGCGAGTCCATACGGATTTCATTAATTTGTATTTTAAAAGTATCAGTGAAATTTTGTGCTTTTCTAATAAAGTAAGTTTCTTCCTTTTGATAAAAAACAGTATCTCCATCATAGGTTTGAAAGTAAACTCCATTCTCTCTTACCATCATTTTCTCACTATCAAAAACGGCTTTGTTTAAACTATAAGACAGTCTGTTGAAATCTGCTGTTTGTTCGTTTTCTTTTTTAAATGCTAAAATTTGTTCTGAAACAATTGTAAAAACACCAAAAATTAACCCAACTATTATAGCAGTAATGACCATGCTAACCATAACTTCTACAATTGAAAACGCTTTTATGTAGTTGCTATTCTTCATCAGTATGAATGTAAACGGTTTTAGTAACATTGGTAGACAAACTATCTTTATAAATAAGGGTTACTTCTTTCAAATAAGCATTTATCCAATTTTCTGTAACTTCTATATTTTCAATTTCGGTTTCATCTTGCAATTGCATCAAATAAAACTGTTGGTTTATTTCATTTTGATGGGAATATTGCTTAATTGATGTTTTGGGAGAAAACACATTGGCATATACCATTATAGCAATATAAATGCAAATCGAGATGATGGTTAATGCAATAACCGATTCTATTATGGAATTAGCTTTATAATACCTTTTTAATAATGGCATAACGGTTGTTTTTATTATTAAAAATGGGCATATCTATAAAAACTTTTGGTTTTTTGGTTATATCAATTGTAACGTCAGCAATAGTATTAGAGTAGCTAGAAGAAAGTGTTTTGTGATTCAATTTTGAAGTATAAACAGCTCCATATACATCACTTTTTAAAGTTAAAACACCAGTACAATAAATATTGCCCATTACTTTACCTTTTTCTTTTATTTCTAAAGTGTTTTTATTCAAATGAACTAAATCGTTACCAAAAAGCATTACTAAACCGGCAATTTTGAATGCTTCGTCAATGAACGCAAAAGCTTTCTGGTCTTCTTTATTATTATATAATGCAATAACAGAAGGATAATTCAATGTCACTTCTTTTTCAATACTAATTGACTCTTTAGCAAACACCTGAATAGTACCTTCAAAGCCTGATTCAATGGCTACTTTTGGTGCAATGATGATAACATCTTCTAAAATATTATTTTTTCTAATGTATATGGAATCATTGGAACTAACAATAAAATTACCTTTTATGATTTTGTTTTCCAAAGTTGTATTGCTCATTTGAAATTCTATAGTTTCATTAAAAAAAGAATTTACATATATAGAATCCTTTTTCTTATCTACAGCATTAAAATTTGTTTTGTAACTATTTCTGATTTCAAAAATAGAGTTGCATTTATCCGAAAGAGTAGGCAGTTGAATTTCTGAAATGGTTTTGTTTCCTTGAATACTAATTTTATTAGGTCTATTATTTATATAAGATTCTTTTATACGGTCGGTTGGCATAAAAAGGTTTCCTTTTATAGTAACATCACCCGAAAGACTTAAAGGTTGGGTGAAATTTGCCATATACAGAGCGATATTAGTACTAGCTACTTTTTGACCTACAAAATGTGCAGAAGAGATGGTGTCATTTTTCACATAAGATTGTGTCAAAAGTAAAGGCAATAAACCATGATTCTTAATAGAAAATTGTGATTGAATTCCAGTTTCTTCTTCTGTTAAAATAGATTCATCAGTAACTAAACTATTGCCTAAAGCATAATTTACTGTAGATTGGTTACTTATGAATAAGGTTTCATGTGTGACATAGTACAAATTCAGCTGGTTATATAAATTTGATAATAATAACAATCCTCCACAAAATATCGCTACAAGTAAGCAAACATAAACAGCATACAATAGACTATGTGCTTTTACCATTATTTTTCCTTTTTACTAAAAAGACGCGTAAAGAAGTTCTCTTTTTTGTTTTTTTCTTTTGGAGATTCTTTTGATTTTCCTTTTTGATTTTGAGACTTTTCTTTTTCAGCTTTTTTTAACTCTTTTTCTTTCTCCTTTTGAAGTTTCAAAGCTTCTTTCTCTTTAAATTTGGCTTCTTTAGCTAAAGCTTTTTCTTCTTTGGTTAATTTTGGTTTTGGTATAAAAATTTCACCATTTTTAAATTGGATAGTATCTTTTGAAATATAATTGACCCATTGACCATGTTTTTTTCCTTTTTTGAATTTCCCTTTTTCAATTATATTACCATTACCGTCAAATTTTTGAAAATCACCACTTGACAATCCATTACTGAATTTTTGAGTGGTTTCTAATGTTCCATTTTGAAACCATGTTTTCCATAAACCTACCTTTAAACCTTTTTTGAATTTCCCTTGTTCCGCTAATTGATTACTATGATAGAATTTCTTAAAATCATCATTTAAAAGTTGCCCAGCAACACCTCCTTGTGAAGAATGAATTAATCCTCCTTTGAACCAATAGTATTTTTTTGTATTTTTAATACTACTCACTTTATCTGTAGTATAAAACTCATATCTATATTCTTTATCAGATACTCTTTTAATAGTATACGGATCTGTAAAGGATATTAAAAAAATGTTGATGAACACAATTGTAAAAATCTTCTTCATTATATATGTGATTAAAAACGAGCGCAAGTTAGTTTTTTTTATAAAACCTTAATACTGTTTATGTTAATTTAACTAGTAACTTTCTAATTTAGTATGCACTTTTTCAATTTCTTTATCAATATAAGCTTGAGCATAATGTACATATCGGTTAAAAGAACTACTGCCATGACTATGACCACTTATTTTTCGAACTAAATGTTCAGGCATACCTAATATTAATAAAGTAGTAATAGCGGTTCGACGCATCATGTGCGAACTCATTTTATCGCAAAAACGTTCCTTTGTTTTGCTACTTACTTTTTTGGTTTTACCTTGCTTTTCTCTTGACACTTCGACTACATCTGTAAAACCAGCTAGCTCTCCTATTCTTTTTAAAGAACGATTAAAGTTGGATAAATTCTTTTCACCAAAAAGAGGTGTTTTGCTACTAGAAGGTTTGTATTTCTGATACACTTCTATAGCATAGCTTGGTAATTTAATGAAACTATAGGTTTTAGTCTTTTTTGATTTTAATTTTAAGTACCAATCTTCATTTGTTTTTTCAAAATTTTTATTGGTCAACAAAAAGATATCCGAAAAACGAAGACCCGTTGTACAACCAAAAACAAAAATATCTTTTAGTTTAATTTGAGTAGAAGTGAGTTTCTTTTCAAATTCTTTATCGTGAATTAAAAATTTTAATTGATCAGGGGACAAAACTAAAATATCAATTTCTTCTTTTCTTACATAAAACTGTTTGTGAAAATCCCCAACATATAAATCTTTCTCTTCTTTTAAATAATTAAAGAAAACCCGAATCACTTTTATGTTTGCACCAACATAATTGTCGAAGCATCCTTTTTTATACATAAATTCAGTAAACCCTTTATAGAATTTTTTCCAATAGGCTTTTTCCGATTTTAATTCTCGAGCTGTTAATCTTAGGATACTACAAACTCTAAGTTCAAAATTAGCCTCAGTACTATACTGAATTAAATTTTGAAGCACATATTTATAATTCACAATGGAACCAGTTGTTATTCTTTCTCCGTTTTTTTTCAATCTTTTTCCAAATTCAGAATCTCTAATAAATTGTTTGAATAAAGGAACTAAAAGAAGTGGTTTTTTCATTAAAAACTATTTTTGCAAAAATACACAAAAAACATCTCAAAAAAATACCTATATTTGAGATAACAAAACGTTCTTACAAACAGCATAAAAAAGCTCTATTTTAGGTCGTAAAAATGTCGAAAAAAGCATAAAAGTGCATTTTTAAGCATTTTTACATAGCTGTAATATATTGCAAATACTGATGCTAATCACATTTTGACTACTATCCTTTTGGAATGACCTTGCCAAGCCGCACCAGCTCTAGCACAGCCTACCGTTACGGTTTCCAAGGACAAGAAAAAGATGATGAGTTAAAAGGGGAAGGGAATTCGTTAAATTACACTTTTAGAATGCATGACCCTCGAGTGGGTAGGTTTTTTGCAACTGATCCTTTGACTAAAGAATATCCTGAATTAACACCATATCAATTTGCAAGTAACAGCGTAATTGATATGATAGAGATTGAAGGTCTTGAGGATGGATGGACTGTTAATAGTCAAGGACAAATTGGACCAGCTGCATTAGGACCTATAACTGGAGGATATTTTAATTCGTTTTATGATGCATACAGTGCTGCAAGTTTAAACATACAGAATCCATCAAGTTTTTATACTTTAAAAGCGTATGCTAGAACACCCTCAGTACAAATTCCTCAAGCACAAGTACGTGGGATTACTTTTGAGTCTCACCAAAAGCAATACTCAAGCCATTACTTGGCTGCACACGATCCTACTATGAAAGCAGTTAGCGTAGGCTTATTAGGTGGAGCTTTTGCAGTAGGGACTTTAGAAGCTTATGGTGCATATACTGCATGGTTTGGGACAACAGGATTTGCTGAAACGGTGACGGGATCTGGTTGGATTCCTGCTTTACAGAGTCAGTTTAGTCTGAATGCAGGGAGAACTATTTTTATAGGTGGAGGAAGTAGTTACTTTTCACAATATGTAGGTAATGGTTTTACTACTGATAAGATGGATTATGGTGATGTAGCTATCAGTGCTGTTTTCGGTGGTAACGGAGGATTATTTATGAGGTCATTAACAAATATTACAGTTGAAGATGTTTTTACAATTAATTCAGTCTCTGATACTGCCCTAAACTTTTCTTTAGGGAAAGTAAGTAGTAGTTTAAATAAGTCTATATCAGCTTCTAGTGGGGAAGTATTTAGCTCTTCTGCTATGGGTGCGTATATGGAAGGTATTTCAAACACAATGGTAAAGACAGGTCTTTCTTTATTTAAGAAACAAATTAAATCTTTAGAAATTAAACAAAAGGAAATAAACTCAGTTCAACTTAATGGTCTAAATAGTAATAAGAAAAAAAATAGTTTTAATTAGGATTTTCCGCTTTGAAAAACTATTAAATTAAAAAATAATCATGAATTTCACTAGTATATTAAAGGAAAAATTAGTACCTGTTATAATAATTGGGTTTTTAGCATTCTTAATTTATTATTTAAATAAGGAAAAATCATTAGAACCAAAAGAAATAGTACATGGTAAGATCATTGATATTAAAATTGCTGTTAATATTCAAACTTATTATATTTATAAATTTAGTTTTAAAAATAAAATTTATAAAGGGAGTTACTTGGTAGACGATATTAACAAAAAATTACTTAATAGATGCTTTGAGATCATTGTCAATATTAATGATCCTAATATTAATAAATTATGTATAGATAAAGAAGTAAATTGCCCTTAGCTGGTCCGAGCGTCTCTAAATAATCGGCATCGCTACCGCGAGCTTCTAGCTCGTGGACACAAAGTTTATAAAAACAACAAAAGCAACTCTTTTAAAAGTTGCTTTTGTTGTTTTATAGCCTAGCTTTACTAATTGTAATATAAAAAGACTAAAGTTCTAATCTAGCCCCGATTGTAGCAAGTTACCGTGTAACGCGGAAAGCGGGTGGGATTTTGTACTGAAAATATTTATACTGCTTCTTAAAAAATTAACACACTCACAATAGTCTTTTGACATAGTAGTATATTATAAAAGACAAAAAGCAACTTAGAAATGAGTTGATTTCTTTATGAAATAAATGCAATCCAAAACGTAATGCAACTTTTCCCTTTTTCTTTGTTATTTTGAATGTCTAAATACATATTTTTGAATCACAAAAATCTAAAAAAATGAGCAATGATCCTTTACATGGTAAAACTTTAAAAACAATTGTAGAACAATTAGTTGATTTCTATGGTTTTGATACTTTAGGAGAATTAATTAAAATCAAATGTTTTACTGAAAACCCTTCGATAAAATCAAGTTTAACTTTCTTACGAAAAACCGATTGGGCAAGAAAAAAAGTGGAAGAATTGTATGTTAAGACGTTGCCGAAATTTTGATTTTTTAAAGATGAATGAAATATTTAATAATTATCCTGTTATTCCCTATTTATTCTTTTTCTCAATTTGAATTAGATTATGTAACTATTCAAAAAAAAATAGGGAGTCAACAATATTGATAGCACTTTTATTCAAAAAAAACAACCAAAAACTTAGATACGATCTCTTTTACATCCTCTAAAAAAGTAGTTTATTGTTAAATGTCTATATTAGAAATTATAATGGCATTGATAAAAAGACAAAGATCAGTTCATTAAAGATTTTACAGCAATTAAAACAAAATCATTTCACGATCTAAGAGTTCTATATGATGATAAAAATTTGAAAATGATTATTGAATATTATGAAAATGATTCACAAATCAAATTAGTAAGTCTTGTACTATCAGTTGACAAATGAACCATTGATGGGTTTTTACCCCTTTTTTACCCATCAATACATCACTGATTTAAACATACAATCGTAAGCTACATTTTGAAAACGATTGTTTTTTTAGAAACAAAAAAATCACTACATTTGTTTTTCACTTTAGGGGTGTCTGTAATATTACAGGCTGAGATTTTACCCTCTGAACCTGATCTAGTTCATACTAGCGTAGGGAAAAGTAAGATGACTTCTTTGTACATTCATGTACTAGTATAGCCATTCCTAAAGTATAACTATATACTAAATTCAGTTAAAGGAATGGAATTAAAAATCAACAACCAAAAGAAAACTTTCGATTGTAAAACACTTACAATCCAAGAACTTATCGATTTCGAACTTCCCGAAAAACAAAACGGAATAGCCGTTGCTGTAAACCAAACCGTGGTTTCCAAAAACCAATGGACTACTTTTTCCCTATCTCCTTCCGATGACATTTTAATAATTACTGCTACACAAGGTGGTTAAATTTAGTATTCAGTTCCAAAAAATCAAAAAAATTTTAAACTATTTGACTTAACAACTTTAAGACTAAAAATATGACAAACGAAGAAAAAATATCAAGAGAACCTTTTCCAAATTCAAGAAAAGTGTATATCGACGGTAACATTCATCCAATAAAAGTTGCCATGCGAGAAATCGTGCTATCAGACACTAAATTAGCCAAAGGTGGTGTTGAAAAAAATCCTCCAGTAACTGTTTACGATACTTCCGGACCTTATACCGATCCAAATATCGAAATTGACGTTAGAAAAGGATTACCACGCTTGCGCGAACAATGGATTATAGACCGTGATGATGTAGAAGAATTAACTGAAATTTCTTCAAACTATGGGAAAGAGCGTTTGCAAAAAACAGAACTAGACCATTTGCGCTTTGAATATTTACATAAACCGATGCGTGCCAAAAAAGGAGCCAATGTTACCCAACTTTACTACGCTAAACAAGGTATTATTACTCCAGAAATGGAATACATTGCCATTCGTGAAAACCAGCGCATTGAGCAATTAGAAACTCAAACGAAAGCGATGCAATGCCAACATGTAGGGCAAAGTTTTGGAGCCAATACACCAAAAAGTAAAATCACACCCGAATTTGTAAGAAGCGAAGTAGCAGCTGGTCGAGCAATAATTCCAAACAACATCAACCATCCTGAAAGTGAACCGATGATTGTTGGGAGAAATTTCTTAGTAAAAATTAATGCCAATATTGGAAACAGTGCTGTAACTTCTAGTATTGAAGAAGAAGTAGAAAAAGCCGTTTGGGCTTGCCGTTGGGGAGCAGATACTATAATGGATTTGTCAACTGGTAAAAACATTCACGAAACTAGAGAATGGATCATTCGTAATTCTCCAGTGCCTATTGGAACGGTGCCTATTTACCAAGCACTAGAAAAAGTAAAAGGCGTTGCTGAAGATCTAACATGGGAAATTTTTAGAGATACTTTAATCGAACAAGCAGAGCAAGGGGTTTCTTATTTTACGATTCACGCTGGTGTCCTTTTGAGATACATTCATTTAACAGCCAATCGAGTAACAGGAATTGTCTCTCGTGGTGGTTCTATCATGGCAAAATGGTGTTTATTCCATCATAAGGAAAACTTTTTATACACCCATTTCGAAGAAATCTGCGAAATCATGAAGCAATATGATGTGGCTTTCTCACTTGGAGATGGATTGCGTCCGGGTTCTATTGCTGATGCTAATGATGCTGCTCAATTTGCCGAATTAGAAACACTGGGAGAACTAACAAAAATTGCATGGAAATACGATGTCCAAGTATTTATTGAAGGTCCAGGTCATGTTCCTATGCACATGATTAAAGAAAACATGGATAAACAACTAGAACATTGTTCGGAAGCTCCATTTTATACATTAGGACCTTTAACAACTGACATTGCTCCAGGTTACGATCACATTACTTCTGCCATTGGTGCAGCAATGATTGGTTGGTATGGTTGTGCGATGCTTTGCTATGTTACTCCAAAAGAACATTTGGGTTTGCCCAATAAAAAAGATGTGAAAGATGGGGTAATTACGTATAAGATTTCAGCACATGCTGCCGATTTAGCCAAAGGACATCCAGGAGCACAATACCGTGATAATGCTTTGAGTAAAGCACGTTTCGAATTTAGATGGGAAGACCAATTCAACTTGGCGCTAGATCCAGACACAGCAAGAGAATTTCACGATGAGACTTTACCGGCAGATGGTGCCAAAGTAGCGCACTTTTGTTCGATGTGTGGTCCAAAATTCTGTTCGATGAAAATCTCTCAAGAAATTAGAGATTCAGCAGCTGCAGAAGAAGGCATGAAAGCCATGTCGGAAGAGTTTATCGAAAACGGAAAGGAAATTTATTTGTAAGGATAGTAATTAGTGATTAGTCAAAAGTAATTAGTCAAAATTAATATGATAGTAATTTCAAATCCAATGGAAATAGTGAATGAAACAAACATCATCAATGCTCTTTTTGAAGAAGGTATGGAGTTATTTCATATTCGAAAACCAAATTATTCAATAGAAGAATTACGTTCTTTTTTGTCTGCAATAAATTCGAGTTATTATTCAAAATTGGTTTTACATCAACATCATGTATTGGCAGAAAAATTTCAAATAAAGAGACTTCATTTTACTGAAAAAGACAGACTTGCTAAACCTAACAGGTTTTTGAAACCTGTTAGGTTTCTTTCAACATCGGTTCATTCGATAACAGATTTTAATGGTTTACCCAATATTTTTGATTATTCCTTTTTAAGTCCAATTTATTCAAGTATATCAAAAGAGAATTATGTGCCAACTAAAAATGCCTTCGAAGAAATAAAAAAACGAACCAATCAACATACAAAATTGATTGCGTTAGGAGGTGTTTCGGTTGAAAACATAAAAAATACATTAAGTAATGGTTTTGATAATATTGCTATACTAGGAACCATTTGGAACAGTAAAAATCCAATAGAAAATTTTAAAAAATGTCAAAAAATCGTCCATTCGTTTTAAGTATTGCTGGTTTTGATCCTTCTGGTGGAGCTGGTGTTTTAGCTGATGTAAAAACATTCGAGCAACATCAAGTATACGGTTTAGCAATCGTAACAGGAAACACGATTCAAACCGAAAATGAATTCATTAAAATGGCATGGATTTCAATGGACTCTATCATAGAATCTATTGAAGTTCTTTGTAATAAATATGAAATTAAAGCCGTTAAAATTGGCATTATTCCTTCTTTGGATTATTTAGAAAACATAGTTTCAACTATAAAAAGAATAGCTCCGAAAACAAAAATTATTTGGGACTCGGTTTTAAAATCTAGTACCAATTTCGATTTCATGAATCTAGAAAATCAAACCAAATTAGAAGTAATTCTAAAACAAATCTATTTGATAACACCTAATTATAATGAGATTGTAACATTAAGTCATTCAAATGAAACACCAGAAAATATTGCAAAATCACTTTCTAAATCTTGTGCTGTTTTGTTAAAAGGCGGTCATAATTTAGAAGCATTGGGAACCGATTTCTTGTTTCTTAAAGATGAGATTATCACATTGTTACCAGAAACCAAAATTATTCTTAGCAAACATGGTTCGGGTTGTGTTTTATCTTCAGCTATTACTGCAAATTTAGCTTTGGGATTTGATACTACATCCTCTTGTCAAAAAGCTAAGATTTACATCGAAAAATTTCTTCATTCCAACAATACATTATTAGGATATCATCATGATTAGTAAATTACACTATATCTCACAAGGAAATACAGTTGACGAACAATTGTATAACATTGAAAAAACATTAGACAACGGTTGCGATTGGATTCAATTGCGTTTTAAAAATGGCAATTACAACCAACTTTTGACTCTTGCCGAAAAAACAAAACAACTTTGTAGCCAACACAAAGCCACTTTTATTATTAATGACAAAGTAGATTTAGCTTATCAAATGGAAGCTGATGGTGTTCATCTAGGTTTAGACGATATGCAAATTAAAGACGCTCGTGCTATTTTGGGCAACCAAAAAATAATTGGTGGAACAGCCAATACGTTGGAACACATTTTACAAAGAGTAAATGAAAAATGTGGTTACATAGGTCTTGGTCCTTTTCGTTTCACTACTACCAAAGAAAAATTAAGTCCTATTTTAGGTTTAGAAGGCTACCAAACTATTCTAAATCAAATGAAAGAAAATAATATCTCAACACCTCTTATTGCTATTGGAGGCATTCAAGTGGAAGATGTTTCAGCCCTACTAAAAACAGGAATTCATGGTATTGCTGTTTCAGGATTATTAACTCAAAACCCAACAATAACAACAACACTCAACGAAAAATTATATGTCAATATTTAAAATTTCAGATACAATATTTACTTCCCGTTTGTTTTTAGGAACGGGAAAATTCGGGTCTAATCAACAGATGGAAGAAGCTATTTTGGCTTCCGAAAGTGAATTAGTAACAGTAGCCTTAAAACGTGTCGATTTTGAAACCGAAACAGATGCTATTCTTTCCCATTTAAAACATCCCAATATTAATTTGTTACCAAATACTTCAGGTGCTCGAAATGCAAAAGAAGCTGTTTTTGCAGCGCAATTAGCCAGAGAAGCTTTTGAAACCAATTTCTTAAAATTAGAAATTCATCCCGATCCCAAATATTTATTACCCGATCCAATTGAAACGTTAAAAGCAACGGAAGAATTAGCTAAATTAGGTTTCATAGTATTGCCCTACATTCATGCCGACCCAGTTTTATGTAAACTATTAGAAAACGCTGGAACAGCAACCGTAATGCCATTAGGTTCTCCCATAGGAAGCAATAAAGGATTAAAAACGATTGATTTTTTAGAAATTATTATTGAACAAAGTAATGTTCCTGTTATTATTGATGCTGGAATTGGTGCTCCTTCTGATGCTGCCAAAGCCATGGAAATTGGTGCAGATGCTGTTTTAGTAAACACAGCAATTGCTGTCGCACAAAATCCAAAGTTAATGGCAGAAGCGTTCAAAGAAGCAGTAATAGCAGGAAGAAAAGCTTATGAAGCACAATTGGGTTCGGTTTCTAGTTTCGCACAAGCATCAAGTCCGTTAACGGCTTTTTTGAATGAGTGAATAGAATTTATTTATACTTAGTACTTATTTTAGCACGCAGATTTTACAGATTTCCGCAGATAAAAAATGACTTAGATGCATAAAAAAATCTACTAAAAATAGCGTAATCTGAGTGCTGAAAATTAAAATTACATAGATTTATATAAGTAAAAGCAGTTAAATCAAAGTGCAACAATAATTCATAATAATTTTAAAATCAGAAAATATGACAGAAAATGAACTATCATACAAAATAAGAGGAGCAATTTTCAAAGTTTACAACACACTTGGTCCTGGGTTGTTTGAATCGGTATATGAAAGTGCTTTATATTATGAATTGAATAAATTAGATTTAAAGGTTGCGAGACAAGTTGAAATTACAATTCCTTATGAAGAAATTGTACTAGATGTTGCTTTTAAAATAGATTTATTGGTTGAAGACAAAGTTATTATAGAATTAAAA
The DNA here is from genome assembly GCF_006491595.2 of Flavobacterium jejuense. Classification (GTDB taxonomy): domain Bacteria; phylum Bacteroidota; class Bacteroidia; order Flavobacteriales; family Flavobacteriaceae; genus Flavobacterium; species Flavobacterium jejuense. Next base: position 24,990 of record NZ_VEVQ02000020.1, on the reverse strand, counting down.
TCAGTTGAAGACTTAGCACCAATTCATTATAAACAGATCACAAATTATTTAAAACTCACAGATAAAAAATTAGGAATTCTAGTCAATTTCAATACAACTTCAATTCTCGATGATATAAAACGAATAGTAAACAAATTGCAGGAATAGAAAAGCAATTCATACAAAATTAAAAATCTGCCAAAATCAGCGAAATCTGCGTGCTACAAAAAACACAACATGAACACATTCAACGAAATATTCAAAAAATACGATTGGGATTCCATTCAAGAAAGGATTTATTCTGTTACCGCTAAAGACGTGGAACAAAGTCTATCTAAAAACAAATGTACAGTCGATGATTTTTTAAATTTCATCTCACCAGTAGCACAAAATTATTTAGAAGTTATGGCTCAAAAAAGCCATATCCTTACTAAACAACGTTTTGGCAAAACCATTCAAATGTATGCTCCTATGTATTTGAGTAACGAATGTCAGAACATCTGTACCTATTGTGGTTTTAGTTTGGACAATAAAATCAAACGAAAAACCCTAAATGATAGTGAGATAAAAGAAGAGATAAAGGTACTAAAAGAAGCTGGTTTTGATCATATTCTATTGGTTACAGGAGAAGCAAACTATACGGTGAACATTAATTACTTCTTAAATGCCATCACAATTATTCAAGAACATTTTGCTCATATTTCGGTCGAAGTTCAGCCACTCGATGAAGAAGAATATTTGGCTTTACACAAAGCAGGTGTACATGCTGTTTTGGTCTATCAAGAAACATATCACGAAGATGTCTATAAAAAATACCATCCTAAAGGTAAAAAATCAAACTTTGAGTTCCGATTGGAAACTCCCGATAGAATTGGGAAGGCTGGCATTCATAAAATAGGATTAGGTGTTTTATTAGGTTTAGAAAACTGGAGAACTGATAGCTTTTTCAATGCCCTACATATTGATTATTTACAAAAAAAATATTGGCAAAGTAAATATTCTGTTTCTTTTCCACGACTTCGCCCAGCTGAAGGGATTATAGAACCTAATTTCATTATGGATGATAAAGATTTAACACAATTGATTTGCGCTTATCGAATATGGAATCCTGATTTAGAAATTTCCATTTCAACTAGAGAAAATGAAAAGTTCAGAGATAATATTATTCCTATTGGTACCACAACAATGAGTGCAGGGTCTAAAACAAATCCTGGAGGCTATAGTGTTGACAAACAATCGTTAGAACAATTTGAAACGAGTGATGAACGTTCGGCTGCTGAGATAGCAACTATTATCCGGAAAAAAGGTTACGAGCCTGTTTGGAAAGATTGGGACAGGACATTTAGTAATGAAGTAAAGTCTTAAAGTCAAAATAAATACAATTCTTAACTATCTTAAAAATGCTTAATATTCAAGATTACTTACGATATACAAAACCCATGTTACTACCAGAAATTGGTAAAGAAGGTCAGAAAAAAATTAAAAAAGCTAAAGTTTTAGTAATTGGAGCAGGTGGTTTAGGTTGTCCAGTTCTTCAATATTTAGCTTCATCTGGTGTAGGAACTATTGGCATCGTTGATTTTGATTTTGTAGACTTATCCAATTTACACCGACAAATTTTATATTCAGAGCATGCTATTGGTTTACCCAAAGTAAAAATTGCAAATGAGGTTTTAAAAATATTAAATCCAAATAGTAATTATATTTCTTTCGAAGAAAAAATAACATCTGAAAATTGCAAAAAAATACTTTCTCAATTTGATATTATTGTTGATGGTTGCGATAATTTTGCCACACGCTATTTGGTGAATGATACCTGTGTGCAATTGGGAAAACCATTAGTTTACGGAAGCATTTTAAAATTTGAAGGACAAATTGCTGTTTTCAATAATAAAGGAAGCAAAAACCTTCGTCATTTATTTCCAGAACCACCTAATCCTAAAGATGTACCAAATTGTAGTTTGAATGGCGTTTTAGGAACTTTACCAGGAATTATCGGTACAATGATGGCTCATGAAACTTTAAAAATTATAGCTCATTTGCCTTGTTTGACAAATGAAATTATTGTTTTTAATACACTGGAATGGAATTTTGTTAAGTTGAAATTTTAGGGTACTTCAAAACCATCATAAAGTCATCTCTATCAATTTCAACACATCCTAAAGAAGCTAAATGTTCATTATACACTTGACAGTCTAGAACTCTGTAGTTATTTTGTTCCAAATGTTTTGCTAAGTGAATAAAAGCTACTTTACTAGCATTAGAAACTTTAGAAAACATACTTTCTCCACAAAAGATATGACCTAAATCGATTCCATACAAGCCACCAACTAATTCATCTTCTTGCCAAACTTCAATGCTTTTTGCTACACCAATTTCATGTAATTTGCAATACGCTTCCACCATTTCATTAGTAATCCAAGTTCCAGGTTGGTCTTTTCGTTTGATTTTTTTACAATTTGAGATAACTGCTCTAAAAGCAGTATTGAATGTTACTTTGAATTTCTTTTGATTGAGTACATTTCGCATACTCTTAGAAATTTTTAAATCTTCAAAAAATAGCACCATTCGCTCTTCTGGTGACCACCACATGATAGGCTCATCATCTTCAAACCAAGGGAAAATACCGCTTTTATAGGCCAATAGCAATCGCTCAGTTGACAAATCGCCTCCAATTGCTAGAATACCTTCTGGTGAAGCTTCCTCCACTGGTGGGAAATACAAATCTTTTGTTAGAAAATACATTTTAAAATTGTAAAAAGTCAAAAGTCTTAAAGTGAAAGATCAAAATTCCAATGAAAAATGACTTTATACTTTAAGACTTTATACTTTAAGACGTAATTTATTAAAAAGGTAAATCGTCGTGCTCTTCTTCGTTAAAATTAGTAGCTGGCTCAAAAGCCTCTGATGCTGGCATAGGAGGCATTTGACCTGTTACTGGAGCTTCTGGTTGCATTTTTTCAATTCTCCACCCTTGAATTGAGTTGAAATATTTAGTTTCTCCTTGTGGATTAACCCATTCTCTTCCTCTCAAGTTGATAGAAACTTTTACTTGTTCTCCTGGAGCATAATTGTTTAATAAATCCGTTTTATCTTGAGTAAACTCAATCATTATATGTTGTGGATATTGCTCTTCAGTCGTTACAACTAATTCTCTTTTTTTGAATGTCGCACTTATTTGCTGTTCTGGATTAATTACCTTTACTCTTCCTGTTACTTCCATTTCTTATAAATTTATTTATTTGCTAATAGTACTTTCCAAGCACTTAAAACCTCATTTTTATCAATATACTGTTTGGCTAATTCGTGTTTTTTAGTTTCATCATCACCACTTAAAACTGCTTTAACATTAAAATTTTCGTTTACAAAGATAGTAATTTCTTCTTCAGATGGAATACTTTCAATATTTCCTAAAATTCCTAAATCATTTCCATTAAAAACTGTACTATTCTTAATAAAATCTGGAATAGTATCTACACCAATCCCAAGAGTTGAAATTGGCTTCTCTACCTCAAATAATCCCATATTTGCTCTACTATACCAATTTCCGCCACATCTTGCTACTAAATCTATTTTGTGTTGGTCAATTATTCCATTCGCATCTAAAACTGCTTCATCAATATGAATTTTAACTACTTCACAAATGATTAAATTTCCAGCACCTCCTTCATTTCCTAATGCAATTATTTCATTTACTTTACATTCAAATTGCACTGGACTTTCAGCCACACGAAAAGGTTTTACTAAATCAGATTTTAGCATAGTTAAACCTGCTTTTTCAAATTCATTTACACCATCTGGATATTCTGTACTAGACAAAGACATTTGTTGCACAATCTCATAATTCACTACATTAATAACAACTTCTTTAGTATTTTTAGAATTAATTAAAGTATGCTTTACAGAATTATTTCTCACTCTTCTAGCTGGAGAAAAAATTAAGATAGGTGGATTTGAACTGAACACATTAAAAAAACTAAATGGAGAAAGATTTGAATTCCCATTTTCATCAATTGTACTAGCAAAAGCAATTGGTCTTGGAGCTACTGCTCCTTGTAAATAACCTTGTAATTTTGCTGGAGAAATATCATTTGGATTTATTGATACCATAGGTAAATAAGATTTTTACAAATTTACATAAAATTAAATCGAACCCAAATTGAAAAGTGATTTATATCAATTCCTTTTATTTTTCTAAAAACAAAATATACTTGTAAAAGGAACGTTTTATACTTGAAAACCCTTTTAACAAGAACTATTTTTAGTATTTTTACTTTTAAATTAGTCTTATGCAATTTTCCGAAAAACGAAATTTAACCCGTTGGCTCATCATATTAGCTTCCTTTTTAATTGTTATCATTATTCTTTGGAATACCTATATTTTTTTTCAAATCTTCAAAGAAGATGAACGAAATAAAATGGAACTTTGGGCCAAAGCCCAAAGTAATTTATTATCAGCTGATTTAGAAAACTACGATCCTGAATTAAATCTATTTATATTAGAAAACAACAAAACAATTCCATTAATTCTTACTGAAAATGATAACGTTATAGGTATTAACAACATTGACTATTTAGAAGTAAGAGACTCATTAGAACTCAAAAAAAAGATAAAACAATTAGAAAGGGAAAATAAGCCATTAGAGATGGAATTTAGTAAGGGGAAAATTCAATATCTCTATTATGGTAATTCAAACCTCATAAATAAATTAAAATTTTATCCAATTGCTCTTTTGCTAATTATAATTTTATTTATTGGATTAATCTATAATTTTTACAGAGCAACAAAAATGGCTATCCAGAACAAACTTTGGGCAGGAATGGCAAAAGAAACGGCACATCAAATTGGGACACCATTATCCTCGTTGATTGGCTGGTTAGAAATTCTCAAGTTAGACAATGTAGAACCTTCAACTATTACAGAAATCGAAAAAGATATTGATCGATTACAAACCATAACAGATCGTTTTTCAAAAATTGGTAGTGAACCCATCTTGGAAGAAAAAGATATAGTGGAAGAAACTAAAAATTCTTTTGAATATCTAAAACTAAGAACCTCTAAACATGTAGAATTTAGTTTTTCTAGTCTGGAAAAATCCATTATGATTCCTATTAACCCCATTTTACATAGTTGGACAATAGAGAATTTGGTTAAGAATGCTATTGATGCTATGAAAGGAAAAGGGAAACTTAATGTTTCTATAACTGAAGATAAAAACAAAGTTAGAATTAAAGTTTCAGACACAGGAAAAGGCATTCCGAAAAATCAATTTACAAAGATATTTGAACCTGGTTTCACAACAAAAAAAAGAGGATGGGGACTTGGTTTGTCACTTACTAAAAGAATAGTCCAGGAGTATCACAAAGGCCAAATAAAAGTAATTAGTTCAGAAATAGGAAAAGGAACTACAATTCAAGTTAGTTATAATAAAAAAGTTTTGTAATAAAGAAATCCCGATTTTATCGGGATTTCTTTTATATATTTTCAGCGATTTCTTTTGCAATTTGTTCGAATTCTAATTTTTCTAAACTTATTTTTCGTTGAAAGCGCATATCATCCATATCTTGTAAAGGAATTAAATGAACATGTACATGTGGTACTTCTAAACCTACTACTGCCACTCCAACTCGTTTACAATCTATTGATTTTTCTAAAGCTTTTGCGATTTTTTTAGAGAAAGACATTAGACCAAGATATAAATCTTCATCCATATCAAAAATCTTATTAATTTCTACCTTAGGCACACACAAAGTATGTCCTTTCGCATTAGGATTTACATCTAAAAAAGCAATAAAATTTTCATCCTCAGCTATTTTATAACAAGGTATCTCTCCGCTAATAATTTTTGTAAAAATAGAAGCCATAGTTTATTCTCTTGTAATTTCTAATACTTCAAAATTTAAAGTTCCGTTTGGTACTTTAATTTCTGCTATTTCACCTACTTTTTTTCCTAATAAACCTTTTCCAATAGGAGAAGTTACAGAAATTTTACCAGTTTTTAAATCGGCTTCACTTTCAGCAACTAAGGTATATTTCATTTCCATACCATTAGTTTGATTTTTTAATTTAACAGTAGATAAAACAAGTGCTTTAGAGACATCTAATTGAGATTCGTCAATTAAACGAGCATTAGAAACGAGTTCTTCCATTTTAGAAATCTTCATTTCTAAAAGGCCTTGTGCTTCTTTAGCCGCATCATATTCTGCATTTTCAGACAAATCTCCTTTGTCTCTTGCTTCTGCTATGGCTTGAGAGGCTTTAGGGCGTTCTATACTTTTTAATTGATCTAATTCTTCTCTAAGTTTTTTTAATCCTTCTGCTGTGTAATAAGATACTGTGCTCATAACTTCATCGTTTATATAAATAGAAAGAATCCCACCGAATGGGATTCCTTTACGCAAAGGTAGTAATTATTTTTTTTAAATATAATTTATGACTCTTTTTTAGCTAGTCAAAGTTAAATAAATTAAATTTGATTCTTAAAATTTATATTCATTAAAAATGAAAAAAAAAATTCTATATTTCTTCACTATTATTTTTTTAATAAGTTGTAGTAAAGATAGTGCAATAAACAACAAAAACCCTTATTTACCGAATTATCCTGTAGATTTAACTATAAATCTCAATTTACCAGAATACAATAACTTACAGTTTGTGAGCAACTCTGTCTACATTAATAATGGTGCTGCTGGTGTAAGAGGAATATTTGTATTCAATGCTGGTAGTAATAACTATGTAGCTTTTGATGCAGCATGTCCAAATCAAGCATTAAGTAGTTGTTCAACTATGACCATTAATGGCATTAAAGCTGTTTGTGCATGTGATGATGCTGAATATAGTTTCTTTACAGGTCAAGCACCAAATAAACAATACCCTATGAAACAATATCGTGTACAACAGGTTAATGGTACAACTTTAAGAGTCTACAATTAAAATCAAAATACACAAAAAACATCTCAAAAAAATACCTATATTTGAGATAACAAAACGTTCTTACAAACAGCATAAAAAAGCTCTATTTTAGGTCGTAAAAATGTCGAAAAGCGCCTAAAAGTGCATTTTTAAGCATTTTTACATAGCTGTAATATATTGCAAATACTGATGCTAGTCACATTTTGACTACTATCCTTTTGGGTTGTTAGGTTTGGCTGGGTTAAAATCATTCATTGTTGGAACTCTTCCCCCGTCTAATACTCTAAGAGCTGGATATTGTCCTTTATGCATTCCTAAAACAGCAGTATACATTCCTGGTTTTGAAGTTGGTAAATTTTTAATATCAGCTGGATAAGATGTTCCTTTAAACTCTTTTATGTCAGTTTCTGTAAGACCATATGTTGTTATAGTTGCTGTACCTATTTGTTTACGATTTTTAGTTGGATTTTCTGGATTAAAAGTGCCTGGATCATTAACATAAACTGCATATTTATATATCTGATTCGCTGGGTCAGGTGCATCATCTACCCATTTAAAGCCAGTCACATTACCATCTTTATCAATTACAGGAGTCCAAGATAAACCATTTAGATCAATACCATCTATAGGTCTATTAGCTGCAAAACTATAGGCTGAGATACCTGGATATTCTCTAAAAACAGGATCTAAGCTCAAAAACCTACCCACTCGAGGGTCATGCATTCTAAAAGTGTAATTTAAAGAATTTCCTTCCCCTTTTAACTCATCATCTTTTTCTTGTCCTTGGAAACCGTAACGGTAGGCTGTGTTTGAGTGCGTGCGTCCTGGCAAGGTCATTCCAAAAGGAGGGATGGATGGTCAAAATATGCATTCGGCTTGGCCTGATCCTTGGAATAAGAATTTTAATAAGTATAAAAGCGACCCAGTAACAGGGTACAATAGTAGAGGAAAGAGTCCAACTTCAGCAGGTTGTTTTTTAGTAGATCCGGCCAGATATATTGAATTTTTATCTGTTTTTGCTCAAGAATCACTCGATAAAATTGATAAAGAGCTGAATATTATAAATGTTAATTTACTTAACTATTTTGGAGCTTCTCTGCAATTTTCGAAAAAAGAAAAATTGATGATGATAGGAAAGAATCGATTAGTAAAAGCTCAAATTGGAGTTGGAGTACATAGAGATAATCCAATAAAAATTGAAATAGAAACAATGGAAATTTATGTAGCACCATGGTTAGAGACAATAAAAACAGACCTGCCTGTAGTTAAGGATAAATATGAGTTTCCAGAAAAACAAAATGACAAAAAAGATAAAAAAGATGGATAAAAATAATAGATTTATTTATAGTGTTTTATTATTTCAAATTATTTTTTTATTAATTTCTTGCAAAAATAATAAAGAAACAGGAGCGCTGAGTAAAACATCAACTAATGACAAAATAAATATTGACACTTTAATAATTGAAACAAAGTGTAGTTTTGAAACCTATGTTGTATACAAAGATTCAATACCGCTTTTTGAGTTACCTGAAGGGAATATCGTAAAATATTTTAGATTTGAAGACGATCTTGAATATGATTATGGAGGTGGTTTTTTATTTAAAAAATCGGCTAATGGATGGTTGCAAATTGGCAAAGATGAATTCAATCCAAAGTTTGAGAATTTATGGATTAAGTCTGAAAATATAGAGATTAGCACAAATAATTATGCTGATAATAAGATAAATTTATACGAAAAACCTACTAAAAACTCACAGATAATAGGATATATAAACAAAGAAGTTAGATTAAACGTAATAAATTGTAGTTCTGATTGGGTTTTTGTTAAATACAACAACATAAAAGGCTGGCTACCATTTGAAAATATTTGCACCAATCCTGTGACTAACTGTAATTAAATAGGATTTCTTCAGGTAGTCGAGCATCTCTAAATAATCAGCAACGCTTCCGCGAGCTTCTAGCTCGTGGACAAGACAAAGAACAAAAAGCAACTTTTAACAAGTTGCTTTTTTACATATATAGAGTTACTAAAAAAATTAATTATAAACCCTATTTTCCTGTTCCGCTACTCTTATAAAAGTAGTTCTTTTAGTGAGTTCTTTTAACTTAGAAGCTCCTACATAAGTACATGTACTTCTTAAACCGCCAAGAATATCTTGAACAGTATCTTCTACTTTTCCTTTGAAAGCAACTTTCACGGTTTTGCCTTCACTAGCTCTATAATTAGCTACTCCACCAACATACTTTTCCATAGCAGTTTCCGAACTCATGCCATAAAATTGTTTGTATTTTTCTCCTTTTATTTCTATTACTTCTCCTCCACTCTCTTCATGACCGGCAAGCATGCCTCCTAGCATTACAAAGTCTGCTCCTGCTCCAAAGGCTTTGGCTACATCTCCTGGAATGGCACAACCTCCATCGCTTATGATTTGACCTCCAAGTCCGTGAGCAGCATCTGCACATTCAATTATGGCTGAAAGTTGGGGATAACCTACACCCGTTTTTACCCGAGTCGTACAAACCGAACCCGGCCCAATGCCCACTTTAATAATATCTGCTCCTGCTAATAAAAGTTCTTCTACCATTTCACCAGTTACTACATTACCTGCAATAATGACTTTATCTGGAAAATTTTTACGTGATTGTTTTACAAATTTTACAAAATGTTCCGAATAACCATTGGCTACATCAATGCAAATAAATTTAAGCTTAGAGGAAAGTTCAAAAATTTCCTTAATCTTTTTTTCATCTTCTTTTCCTGTTCCTGTACTTACTGCAATATAATCTGTGACATTTTCTGAAGCATTTTTTAGAAAATCACTCCACTCTTCAATAGTGTAATGTTTATGAATGGCTGTGAATATTTTATGTTTTGCCAATTCGATTGCCATTTCAAAAGTTCCCACTGTATCCATATTTGCGGCCATAATAGGCACACCATTCCAAATTACAGAACTATGCAAAAATTTGAAGTTACGTTCCAAATCTACTTGCGCCCTACTGCTTAAGGTAGAACGTTTAGGACGAATCATAACATCTTTAAATCCTAATTTTAAGTCGGTTTCTATTCTCATTTTTATAGTGCTTTATCCAAAAGTATTGTTTTCTTTTTGTAAAAAATAAAAATAAGAAGAAAATGATTAACACTGTAGTTTTTTTCAATAAGAATAAATCAAGAAGATTCTTATTCCCAACTCTTTACCCATATCGAAAACACTAATTTTATGATTTTTTTGGAGCACAAAAACTGTCCTTTGGTAGAAAAACACACTCGCTATCCACTATATCTTTTCTTTAAAAAAAAGAAAAGGATGCCGTTCCTATCGAGGCTATAATTGACGTTTAGAATTTCTATACATCATTTTAATTAAAATCAAAATAATTATTTAATTATTAAATAATTAATTCTCACAACACCATTTCCTCATAACTCAAAATCGTAGTATAACCTTTATCTATAAAATACTCTTTTGGGTTGTTTTTTGAAATTACCATAACAAAATCGCCTCCCCATGCTCCTAGACTTTTTGCTACACCTTTGAAGTCGTGGAACAATTGTTCTTTTACGGTTTGAGTTTCTAAAACATCACTCATGATGGCTTGGTGTTTTTCCATTAATAAGGCAAAGTCTCTTCCTTCTGTTACTTGTAATGCTTCTTGAGTAATGGCATTTATTTTTGCAATTACTTTATCTACTCGGTGTTGTTTATTGATATAGTTAGCAATAGCGGATTTACTACTTTGTTTTTTGTTGAGATACACAAAGTGAATGTTTTCTTTAAAAGGCGGATCGAAATGTACTATTTCGGTGGTTGGTTTTCCATTTTCTACAGCATACAGTATAGGTCTGTTATTTTGCGCACATGCGATATCGTAACCACTCCCTCCAAAACTTTTTTGTAGTAGTTCAAACGCATCTATTTCAAGCCAAAGTCCAATATTGTTAATTAAGGTAGAAGAAGTACCTAAACCCCAAAGTCGGGGAAAAGTTAAATGGGTTTCTATAGTATAGCCTTCACTTTCAGTTAAGAATTTCGGATTTTGAACAAATGCTTGATGCAGAATTTCTAATAAAGTATTTTTAATTTTCGAATTAGATTCTTGTACTTTTTTATGTTGAATTTCTTCGAATGTTAAGACATCTTGAAACCAAATTGTAGCATCAGAATCAAAACTTTTCCAATTAATTTCTTTGTTTTTCCCTGAATCAACCACTAAATTTTGTCCGAATTTTGTGGGAACGGCTAATGCTTTTGCTCCGTCTAGAACGACATATTCTCCTGTAAGCAATAGTTTTCCGTTACTATAAAAGGTTTGTTTTTGCATGCTTATTTTGTTTTAGCCCTGATTGCAGCGGCATCCTTTCTTTGCGTATTACTTTCTTGTTTTTAACTACTTAGTTTCTCGCAAAGAAAGATATAGCGGAAAGCAGGAAATAGCTCCTAAAAATTATTTTCTTAAACTTTCTAAATAATCGACCACTAAACTGTGCGAAATAGTAGTGTTTTTGAAATAATCTAGCACTTGTGCTTTCTCTTCTTTAGTTGCTTGGTGTTGGTTTAAAATGTTATTGATGTGCATTTTCATGTGTCCTTGCTGAATTCCTGTAGTAGTTAGCGAACGAACAGCTGCAAAGTTTTGAGCCAATCCAGTTACAGCTACAATTTTCATTAATTCCTCAGCACTTGGATTTCCCAACATTTCTAGAGAAAATTTCACTAAGGGATGTAAAGTTGTTAAACCACCAATGGTTCCTAACGCTAAAGGCACTTCGATCCAAAACGTAAAAATATCATTTTCAATTTTGGCATGAGACAAACTGCTATATTGCCCTGATTTACTAGCATAAGCATGAACTCCAGCTTCGATAGCTCTAAAGTCGTTACCTGTTGCTAAAACTACGGCATCGATACCGTTCATGATACCTTTGTTGTGTGTCACTGCTCTGTAAGGTTCGATTTCGGCTATTTTTACAGCATTTACAAATTTTTCGGCAAACTCTTTTGAATCAATCGAAGGATCTTCACTCATTTGAGAAATCGAACAAGAAACCTCAGCCCTAACGATACAATTGGGCACATAATTGCTCAAAATACTCATAATCACTTGAATGTTCTTCTCCGTTTCAGTAAATCCTGAATATTCTTGTGCTTCGTTTTCTAAGGTTTTGGCAAACTGTTCCAAACACGTATTGATGAAATTAGCACCCATACTGTCTTTTGTGTTAAAAGTGGCATGCAGTTGGTAATAGTTGGATAATTGAGCTGTTTTATCCTTTAATTGTATATCCAAAATGCCTCCACCACGCTTTTGCATGTTTTTTGTAAAAGCTTCCGTATCTGCAAAGAATTTTGATTTTATTTGATTGAAAAAAGTGTGCAATTTTTCAAAATCTCCATTAAAAAGAAAATGAACTTGACCTATTTTTTCAGTACTAATTACAGTTGCTTTAAAACCACCTCTTTCTCCCCAAAACTTAGCGGCTTTTGAAGCTGCTGCTACAACAGAACTTTCCTCAATAGCCATAGGAATGGTATAGCTTTTTCCATTAATCTCAAAATTAGGAGCTACTCCGTAAGGCAAATAAAAATTAGTTAAAGTGTTTTCTATAAACTCATCGTGCAATTTTTGTAAATTTTCACTAGAATTCCAATACTGAGTGACAATTTGTTTCGCTTCTAAAGGATTAGAAAAATAGGTTTCAGTAATCCAATTGATTTTTTCTTCTTTAGATAATTTTGAAAAACCTTTTATATTTTGGGTCATAAACTATATCTTCTTTAAATGACTGCAAAGATACTAAACGGAAATTTTATGAACCGTTTTTATCCACTTAATTACTGTTTTTTCAAAATATTCTTTATCGATCGGTTTTAAAATAAAATCATTCATACCTATATCTAAACATTTTTCTTTTTCTCCTGTAATAACACCTGCTGTTAGAGCAATAATAACTACTTCTGCATTCATTTTTCGTATTACTTCTGTTGCTTCATAACCATTCATTATTGGCATTTGAATATCCATTAGAATTATTTCTGGATTTGTTTTTTTAAACACTTCAATAGCTTGAAGTCCATTAGACGCTTCTGAAAGAATGGCATTTGGCAATGCTTTTAAAAGTAATGTTTTTGTAAGTAACATATTAACTTTGTTGTCTTCAACTATTAAAATATTGATTTTATTTTTATCATTATTTACTAAGGTTAAATCGACTATTTCATTATCAAGAAAAGGATTATTTATTTTATTTAAATAATTTTGAAGTACATTAATTTTCAAAGGTTTTATAACATTATGGATATTCTTAAAACTTTTGTTTGAAATAAAATCGGAAGTTGAATTTTGCATGATAATTAGATGCCTATGCTGATTTTGACTAACAACATCGATTATTTCATGAGTAACTTTCTTATTTAAAAATTCATAATCAATGAGTATAAGATCATACTCTTCCTTATTTGTTATTATACTCGGTAAATCTGTTTTTGTAGAAATAGTTTTACATGGTAAGTTTAAGGAACGAAACATTCTTTCAATAACTTCACAAACTAAAGGATTATCTTCGACTACAAGTGCTCTTTTTAGTTTGTTATTTAAAATATTTTTATTCCCACACGGTTCTGTTTTAAGTTCAATTTCAAAACTAAAACTACTTCCTTTTTTTACTTCACTATTAATCTCTAACTGACTGTACATTAATTTCAAAAGACTATTCGTAATGGATAACCCTAAACCTGTCCCTCCAAAATTCCTTGTAGTTGAGCTGTCTTCTTGTGAAAAAGCTTCTAATATCTTTCCTTTATTCTCTGGTTTGATTCCAATTCCTGTATCTTTTACTTCAAAACGTATTTTTGATTTACTTTCCCTAACTTTTGAAGCGGTAATATTTAATTCAATTTGTCCTTTTAGAGTGAATTTAACTGCATTACTAAGTAAATTTTGTAAAATTTGTCTCAAACGAACTTCATCTGTCCATATATTACACTCTATATGTTCCTGAACATTTACAATAAGTTCTATGTTCTTTTGATGAGCTGTAAACTTAACCATATCTACAGACTGGTTTATAATTGTATGCAAACTTGTTTTACTATTTTCCAAAGATAACTTACCAGCCTCTATTTTTGATAAATCTAAAATATCATTAACCACATCTAATAAAGACTCGGCAGATTGATTAACTGTTTGTAAATATTGTTTTTGAACTTCTGTTATTCTTGTATTAAGAAGTAATTTACTAAATCCAATGATTCCATTCAAAGGTGTTCTTATTTCATGACTCATGTTTGCTAAGAACTCTGATTTTGCTTTATTAGAAGTTTCCGCTAATTCTCTGGCTAATATTGCCTCTTCTGCTTTTTTTCTTTCTGTAATATCAATTAATACTCCTTCTAAATACTCAACTACATCATTAACTATAATTGCTTCACCATGTTCCTCAATCCATATTTCTGTACCATCTTTTTTAATTAATCTACTTGTTACTAAAAATGATTTTTTTTCTTTTATAGCTTTATCAATTTCTTGAAGTGCCTTAGCTTTATCATCTGGATGATACAATTGATGAAGTCTTACTCTTTCTGAAAAGAAATCTTCTTTTGAATAACCTGTTAATTTTTCAAATTCATTATTAAGAAAAACTTTTGTTCTTTTTTTATCAAATTTAACTAGGTAAACTCCTCCTGGAATATTATTAGCTAATAGTTTAAACTTTTCTTCACTCTCTTGTAGTGCTTTTTTATTTTTAATTCTAATGATTGAAGTCGCAATATTATTTGCCAATGTTTCTAAAATAATTATCTCTTCTTTATCCCAAACTCTAACAATTTTAAAATTATCAAAACCTAAATAACCTATTAATTTATTAATATGAAAAACTGGTACCAAAAGTGATGAAAGAATTCCTCTTTCTTTTAAACTTTTTTTATGTTCTACATTTATTATATCATCAGTTATGATTTGAAAAGATTTGTTTTTAAATAAAGCTTCAAATATTTGAGGGTATTGAGATGTTTTTAATCCTTTAAAATTAGGATTATTAGTATTCAATATCTCTTTTTCAACAAACCATTCAAATTTTTGATTCACAACCTTTTGTTCTGGGTCATATTCATAAAAGCAAACTCTATCAGACTGTATTGCTTTAGCAAGATCACCTAAGGTTTTATCAAAAATTTTATCAACATCATCTTTTTGAATTAATTTATTGGTGTATTTAGATAAATGCGTTAATATATTATTTTTATAAATAATTTGTTCTTCAAGTTTTTTCGTATTGGTAATATCTCTCATTACACAAGAAAAACCTGTTAAGTTATTATCTAAATCCCTCTTAATTCTAACTTTTTGGGAAAACCAAACCATTTTTCCAGACTTTGCCTTAACTGGTATTACATAAGCCTCAAAATCATTTTGTTCTTTATTTTCTGGGATATAAAACCTCAATACTTTAGCTTTATCTTCAGTTCTTAAAAAATGAGTGAAATGCGCACCAATGATTTCTTCTCTCCTATATCCAAGAATACGAAGTGTCGCATCATTAATAAGGGTAATAAAACCCTGTTTATTAGCATCATATATTATATCTGGTGCATTTTGAATTAATGTTTGATATTCATATTCTGCAATTATCTTTTGAGTAATATCATGGCCTGTTGCAATAAATAAATCATCTGAATACTTAAAATCACTCCATTGAATGTATTTGTAATCTCCTGAACTTGTTTTTAATTTTCTAACATGAACAGTGTCTGGCTGAAATTTAATATTGTAATCTATTTTTTCAAACTCTTCATCTTCTGTTAAATTCCAAAATTCATAATTTAATACTTGATCTGGTGTATAACCTAATACTGCTGTTATTGAATCACTACAGAAAACAACACTGCCAAATTTATTACAAGCAATAGTGATAGAATTAGACTGATTAATAATATTATTTGTAAAAACTAGTTTATCATGAGTGTTCAAGAAGTTAATTCTTCTATAGAAATTGATAATTGTAATTATAAATGAAGCACTTAGCAACTGAATATAAATCCCCTTATTTTCATCTTCTAAAATCAATAAACACAATACGAGAGCAACAATTATAACCGTGTAAATAATGTAATTTCTAAATTTTTTAAAAACATTATAAGAAAAGAAGAGCAACAATAAAAATTCGGAAAAATTAACAAAATTAATTTCTGAATAGCTTAGATTATTCAAAACAACTAACGTGATAAGAATAAAAAAGAATCTAAAAATCCATTCTAAATTTTTCTTTATCTTATGAATATAAGAAAACAGATATAAAAAAACAGAACAAAAACCAAGAATAATTTTTGTAATTACCTCATTTTCATTATAAATTTCAAAAACAAAATAAGCTATTTGTGTAGTAATAATGATTATTCCAAAATACAAAAAGTAATTTTTTAAATCATTTTGCAATTCGTTTTCAGATATGTTTTTCACAAAATCCTTATTATATCTTGAAGAGTCTCTCACTAGATAATTAAAGGCGAAAATTGTTAATGAACAAATGAGCAAAATAAACCACCAAGTTTTATAAAATGGTGTTCGAATAACAAAAGAATAGTACGTAACACTTCCTAAATCATTTCCTAATGAATCAACCTCTTTTACATAAAACTTATAACTCCCTGGTGGTAAATTATAATAACTTATATCCTTGTTTTTTGTAGGTTTAGTCCAAAAATCATTTAATCCATTTAGCTTGTAAGAATAATAGTTGTTTTGAGCTAAAGAACTATTTATTTGTCCAATATTGAAACTAAGGGAATTATCAGAATGTCCAAAGCGATGATTTTCGTTAGGAACATTAAAATATTTATTATTTTCTTTTACATCATAATCTTTATTGTTTACAAGCAATTTAGTTATGTAAATAGGTGTTAATCTTTTAGCTTTGCGTTCTTTTTGATTTTTGAAATAATACTTATATAATCCTTTTACTGTACCAAAATATATATTGCCCTCATGATCAATATAATCCGATTTAGTATTCGTTTCAATTCCATCAAACATATTACTAGAATTCAAACTCTCTACATTTATTATTTCTCCGTTTTTACCAGTAGTAATCCTTTCTAATCCTAAGTTTGATCCGACTAATACATTATCATTTATGCCAGTTAATGTATATATTAATGTAGACGAAAGACCATCGCTAGTTTCAAATGACTTTATTTTATGCTCACTATTTACAGAATAAATTTTATTTTCACCAGCATACCATACTGTATTATATTTATCTTTAGCACTTAAGAATAATAATTTATTAAGTATCTTCTTCTTAACTTTAAATTCTTCGTTTTCAAAGTATAAAGAATACAAGCCTATTGCTGAAGCTACTAGCCATTCATTCTCCTTGACTTTTTCAACACTATATACATTTGTAACTTTTTTATTCTTAAAGAAATGCCCAATTTTTTTAAAATCTGAGTCTAAAATTATAAGACCATCTCCTATTGTTGTTACCCAAATACGTTTTTTATCATCTTTTTTTAATGAAGAAACGACAATATCAGGTATCACTTCATTTATTAAATCATTATTGTATGTAAAAAGCCCCTTTTCAGATCCAATAAGTAACTTTTCATCAAAATCTAAAAGATTAACAACCCTTGTATTGAAATCTATTTTTTTCTTAAATTCTAAATCAAAAACATCTTTTCTCTTAAAAACATTCAATCCATAATCTCTGCTATAAACAAATAAATCTTTTTTGTGTTCGGAAACAGCAAATATGGATTTTGTCTTTAGTTCAGGTAAATTATTATACTTAACAAAAGTCTGATTACTAAACTGAATAACACCTAGCGTTGTTGAGCCTAAAAACAAACTACTATTTTCAACAAAAATATCATTAATCTCAGTATTTGGAAATCCATTTTCTGAATCAATAATTGTATAATTTCCGCTTTTATAAACTACTCCGACACCTTCAAAGTTTTTACCTGAAATCCAAATATTTCCAGAATCGGTTTTATAAATGTTATTAATGTGAATATTTTCTTCTGAATTTCCTTTAACAGTCGCAATTAATCTATTATAAATATATTTATCCTTGTTAAAATGAACTATATAGATATTCCCTTTATCGTCTCCTATATAATTAAATGTGTTTTTAGTTTCAGTTATACAGATGTCTTTATTTTCGAAGTCAAGTAAAAAAAATCTATTATCCGTATATTGAAATAACCCTTTATCAGTTGCTATTAGTAAACTTTTGTTTTCTAATTTACTAACCGTATTTATTTTGGTGATTTTTTTGCTTTCAATACTTAAAAGTGGGTGGATCTTTGAATTTTCATCTATAGAATAAATTCTATTTTCACTAATGCCATAAATTATGTCTCCAACCTTAATGATTTTACGAATTACATCAATCTCATTACCTACAAACAAATAGTCTATACTTTTAATAAACTCTTTACCATTAAAAACTAATATTCCTCTATACTTTGTTAATAAAAAAAGCTTACCATCATTTTCAGCAATATCGGTTATAAAAAAATTCTCTACATCCTTGAATTTATTATAATTAATAAAACTATTACCATCATAACGAATTAAGCCCGTTCCATTAGATCCATACCAAAGAAGACCATTGCTGCTCTTAAATATTTTATTGACAGAAGAAGTAGGGAAACCTTTTTCCTGATTTATTATTTCAAAGTTATATTGCTGACTATAATTTGGGAAAGAAATCAGTAATAAAAATGAAAATAAAATTAAATGGTAAAGTTTAATCATATTCAGTAAATAGCAGGAAGTTAAGCTTGTAAAAATATGAAAAAAAAAACATCTTTACCAAAATAAGTTAAATTTGATGGATATTTGATAAAAAATCCCTATTATTGGGGGGTTTTTAATAAATAAAACAATATGACAATCAAGAAAATTACCACACTTTTTTTATTTATCGCTTCTTTTTCAATAGTTGCGCAACAAAAAATAACCCTTGAAGAAATTTGGTCGGGAGCCTTTAGAACCAAAGGTATGGATGAGCTTCATGCCATGAAAAACACTAATCAATATACTGTTTTAGATTTTAACAGAACTAGTAGAAGTATGCAAATCGACTTGTATGATTTTGCAACTTTAGAAAAGATCTCTACACTAATTGACACAAAAGACTTTCAAGAATTATCTTCAATAGACAGTTACACATTCGATAAAACCGAATCTAAAATACTATTAGCAACAAATTCTTCCCCTATTTTTAGACATTCTTTTATTGCTGATTATTTTGTTTACGATATCAAAAGCAAATCGTTAAAAAAATTCACAGAGAAACAAATTCAAGAGCCTACTTTTTCTTCAGATGGCTCAAAAATTGCTTACGCTTTTGAAAACAATTTGTACATTTATGATGTAATTACACAAACTCATTTACAAATTACTCAAGATGGCAAGAAAAATGCAATAATTAATGGAATTACTGATTGGGTTTACGAAGAAGAGTTTGCTTTTGTAAAAGCTTTTGATTGGAACAAAACAGGAGACAAAATTGCTTTTATTCGCTTTGATGAAACTGATGTTCCAGAATTCTCAATGGATATTTATAATGAAGGCCTTTATCCAACTCAAACTGTTTTTAAATATCCTAAAGCAGGAGAAAAAAATGCACTTGTTTCCTTACATATCTATGATTTGAAAACAAATGTTAGTACTAAAATTGATTTAGGTAATTACTCAGATTTTTATATTCCAAGAATTGAATGGACAAATGAAGCGAATACTTTAAGTGCTCAAATAATGAATCGTCATCAAAATAATTTAGACTTGCACTTTATTGATGCTGTTTCTGGTAAAACAAAAATTGTTTTGAATGAAAAAGACAAAGCTTATGTTGACATTACTGATAATTTAACCTTTTTAGTGGATAATAGTTTTATCTGGACATCAGAAAAAGATGGATTTAACCATGTTTACCACTATGACAAAAATGGAAAGTTACAGAACCAAATCACTAAAGGAGATTGGGAAGTAACAGCCTATTATGGTTACGACGAAAAGAACAAGACAATTTATTATCAATCTGTTGAAAACGGCTCTATAAATCGCGATGTCTATTCCATCAATATTTCTGGTAAAAAGAAAACTAAATTAACTACAAAAACAGGCACTAATGACGCTACATTTAGTCCAAATTTTCAATATTTTATAAACACTTATTCCAGTGCTACTAATGCTCCATTATATACTTTGAACGAATCCAAAACAGGAAAAGAATTAAAAAAAATTCAGTCTAATGAAGAACTTGAAGCTAAAGTAGCGACATATGATATTGCTCCAAAAGAATTCTTTACTTTAACTACTTCTAAAGGATATACTTTAAATGCTTGGTCTATTAAACCAAAAGATTTTGATACTTCAAAAAAATATCCTGTATTAATGTACCAATACTCTGGTCCTGGTTCTCAACAAGTAGCCAATCAATGGAATTCTGCAAATGATTATTGGTATTATATGTTGGCACAAAAAGGTTATATAGTAATTTGTGTAGACGGTAGAGGAACTGGTTTTAAAGGAGCTGATTTTAAAAAAGTTACTTATAAAGAATTAGGGAAATATGAAGTTGAAGACCAAATAGACGCTGCAAAAGAAATAGCTAAATACAATTATGTAGATCCTTCAAGAATTGGAATTTGGGGATGGAGTTATGGTGGTTTTATGAGCAGTAATTGTATTTTAAAAGGAAACGATGTCTTCAAAACAGCTATTGCAGTAGCTCCTGTTACAAGTTGGAGATACTATGACTCTATTTACACAGAAAGATACATGCAAACTCCACAAGAAAATGCTAGTGGTTATGACAATAATTCACCAATTAACCATGTAGAAAAACTAAAAGGAAATTATCTTTTAATACATGGAACAGCGGATGACAATGTACATGTTCAAAATACCATGAAGATGATTGAAGCATTAGTACAAGCTAACAAACAATTTGATTGGGCTATTTATCCTGATAAGAATCACGGAATTTACGGTGGTAAAACCCGACTTCAATTATACACAAAAATGACTAACTTTTTACTAGAAAAACTATAATATGAGTGATAAAACTATCGATCAAAAAGAATTATTTGGACATCCAATAGGGTTATTTGTTTTATTTGCAACGGAAATGTGGGAACGTTTTTCATTCTATGGAATGAAAGCTTTATTAGTTTTTTATCTTGTAAAATATCATCTATTCACTGACGAAATTGGAAATTTAACTGTTGGAAGCTATGCAGCATTAGTTTATGCTTTACCTGTATTAGGTGGATATTTAGCAGATAAATATTTAGGATTTAGAAAAGCTGTTATTTTTGGCGGAATACTACTAGTTATTGGACATATTGGAATGGCTTTTGAAGGAAATCAGGCTGTAAAATTAGCCGATGGAATTATTAAGAGAGATGAAAATGCACTTCAGATATTTTACTTTTCCCTTGCATTTATAATTATGGGTGTTGGTTTTTTAAAAGCAAATATTTCATCAATTGTAGGAGAATTATATGCAGTAGGTGATAAACGTAGAGATTCTGGATTTACTATTTTCTACATGGGAATTAACTTAGGATCTCTTCTAGCAACAATAATCTGTGGTTGGTTAGGAGAAACCTATGGATGGGGTTATGGTTTTGGAGCAGCTGGAATAGGAATGACTTTAGGCTTAATTACTTTTGTAATGGGACAAAAATATTTTAAAGGGAAAGCAGAGCCTAAAGATTTAGAACTTTTAAATAAGAAAACTGCTGGACTTTCAACTGAAAAATGGATATACATATTGTCAACGTTAGGAATAATTATAGTATGGCAAATGGTTCAAAATCATTCAGTAGTTGAAAAATTATTATTAGGCTCAGGGATTGTTTCTCTAGTTTATATTGTTTACTACATGATTGCAAAATCAGGTAAAATCGAAAGAAATAGATTATTAGCATTAACTATTTTAATTATATTTTCAGTTTTATTCTGGGCATTATTTGAACAAGCCTATACCTCATTAAATTTATTCGCAGATAGAATATTAGATAGAAATGTTTTTGGCTATGAAGTACCAGCTTCAATATTTTTAAGCTTTAATGCTTTATTTATTGTTTTATTTGCTCCTGTTTTTGCATGGATTTGGGTTAAATTAAGCAAAAAGAAAATGAATCCGAATGCTGCAGTTAAATTTGGTCTTGGAATAATGTTAGCTGGGTTAGGATTTGGAGTGCTTGTTTATGGTGGAAGAATATCCGGAACAGGTGAAGTGGCTATTATTTGGCTAGTCTTAACTTATATGATACACACTTGGGGGGAATTATGCGTTTCACCTGTAGGATTATCCTATGTTACAAAATTATCTCCTGTAAAAATTGTTGGTTTTATGATGGGTGTTTGGTTTTTGGCAACAGCTGGAGCTGAATATATAGCATCAGTATTAGCAAATATTGCTAGCATACCATCCGTAGCAGGTGAAGTTGCAGATATGCAATTAGCTAAAATGAGTTATCTAAACTTATTTGAAAAATTATTTTATACTGGTATCGTTTGTGGTGTTATTCTCTTAGCACTTTCGCCTTTTATTAATAAATTAATGCATGGTATCGACGATACTAATGAAGAAGAATCTAACTAACTTACAATTATAAACTATGAGTCAAAATTCAACTGATCAATTTTTTAAAAGTACCGTTTTAGGTCATCCATCTGGATTATTTGTATTATTCTTTACAGAAATGTGGGAGCGATTTTCATTTTACGGAATGCGTTCCTTATTAATATTATTTTTAACTGCTTCTGCTTTTGGTGAAATGCCTGGCTGGGGCTGGACAAGGGAAAATGCATCTGCTTTATTTGGTTCCTATGTTGGTTTGGTCTATTTATCAACTATGTTAGGTGGTTATTTTGCAGATAAAATAATTGGATTTAGATGGGCAGTCGTTGTTGGTGCAACTTTAATGACATTAGGTCATGCGTCTATGGCTATTGAAACAGAATTTTCAATTTACTTAGGTTTAATTTTATTAGTTTTTGGTAATGGTTTCTTTAAACCAAACATGACTTCAATTATTTCCGAAATGTATAAGCACAGACCCGAAAAAAAAGATGGTGCTTACACTTTATTTTATATGGGTGTTAATGCTGGAGCTTTTTTTGGAATATTACTTTGTGGTTATTTAGGTGAAAAAGTTGGCTGGACATATGGTTTTGGTTTAGCTGGAATTTTTATGTTTTTTGGAATGTTACAATTTTGGTTATCACAGAATATTTTTGGTGACATTGGTTTAAAACCAACAGCAGAAAGCAAAGCAAAATCAGAATCAGAAGATACTGACAAAAGAAATCCTTTTACAAAATTAGAGTTAGGAATAATTATTATTTGTTCAATTTTGGGACTACTTTGGATTATTAATGATCCTGCATCAAAAATCTCAAATGGTTCAGTGAATATATTTGGTTTTTTAGGAGAAAATGGTAACAACATTGCTATTGTTTCGGCTTTACTATTATTTGTTATTTTATTAGTAGTACGTTTAATAAAATATTCTCAAGTAACAAGAGAAAAACTAATTGCAGTTACATTTTTTGCTTTCTTAACTATTTTCTTTTGGGCAATTTTTGAACAATCACCAAACTCATTAACAATTTTTGCTAGTGATTATACAGACAGAGTTCTAGTTGGCAGTTGGAGTACTTTTTTCTTAATTATAAACTCATTAATAACTGTAGTACCTTTAGCCATTATTACATGGGTTTTATATTTACTTTTTAAGCAAACTTTTAAAAATTATGCTATTGCTAATATTATCCTTGCAACAAGTTTCGTTATCATATGGGCTATTGCAATATGGATGTTAGTGAAAGATTTCTACACCGCAGGATTTCTATCGTTATCAGATTCTACATTAGAAATGCTGAAAATAGATAAAGTATCAAAAGCTATAACTGAAGTTCCCGCTACATGGTTCTCTACTTTAAATTCATTATTTATAATTTCATTAGCTCCGTTATTTTCTAAATGGTGGGAAAGCAAATATAACCCTAGTGCAAACATGAAATATGGAGTAGGAATGGGATTATTAGCCTTAGGAATGGCTTGCGTAGCAATTGGGGCAACAGGCATTGAACCAGGGGCAAAAACTGCTTCCGTAAGCATGATTTGGTTAATTTTAGTATATTTATTCCACACAATGGGAGAATTATGCATATCTCCTGTAGGTTTATCATATGTAAGTAAACTAGTTCCTGCAAGAATGATTGCCTTTATGTTTGGAGTATGGTATCTAGCCGTTGCGATTGGAATGAAAGGAGCTGGTAAATTTGGAGAAAACATCGACAAAATAGCTAATGAACATGGTTTAAGCTACTTCTTTTGGATGTTAACAATTGTGTCCATAGTAATAGCTGTATTCTCTATTTTAATGACTCCTATTATAAAAAAACTAATGCATGATGTAAGATAACAAACAAAAAATGGCATCTTTTTTGCCTAACTTTGTATAAAATTAAAGAATATGAAAAAACTATTTTTATTTATAGCAATCATTACATTTAGTCTAACAGGTACTGCACAAGAATTAACTTGGCATACAGACATGGCTAAGGCATCTGAATTATCAATTAAAGAAAAAAAACCTTTATTATTGTTTTTTACAGGTTCTGATTGGTGCGGATGGTGCATTCGCCTTCAAAAAGAGGTTTTAAAAACTGCTGAATTTGAAAAATGGGCTAAAGAAAATGTCATTTTAGTGGAACTTGATTTTCCAAGAAGAACTCCTCAAGATGAAGCTATTAAAGCACAAAATTACCAAATGCAAAATATGTTCCAAGTAAGAGGTTATCCAACGATTTGGTTCGCAAATCCTGAAAAAACGGAGGAAGGTAAAATGAATTTAAAAGGCATTGGAAGTACTGGCTATGTAGCTGGTGGTCCTAAAGTTTGGCTAGATGGTGCATCAAAGATCGTTGCCAATAAATAATAAAATCTTATTTCAACCTATAAAATCCCTTTTCAGCAGTAGCATGAAAAGGGATTTTTTCTTGCTTACAAGTTACTTCCCATTGGTTAACTAAATAAAAAGAATTACTATTATCTGCAATAA
>NZ_VEVQ02000019.1 GCF_006491595.2 Flavobacterium jejuense | reverse complement strand
ACAAATTGCAAGAGCAAATACTGGTTGGACGGCAGAAAATGGTTTTACAACTGACCCAAATCCTACTTCGAATGTTCCTGTAAATTATAGCACAGCAAATTTATTGAACTACACTTGGCCTAATCAATATACAGAAACACAAAACTTACCTACTTCTGGAAATACCTACTATTGGACGGTAAGACTTTGGAGTCCTTCAACTGGTTCTTCAAAATATACTCCTGTGAGAAGTTTTACTTTAAATTAATAACAAGATAATATTGCGAATTAAATAGGGCATTTTTGCCCTATTTTTTTATATTTGAATATAAAAAAGGGAAATGCCAGAAAAACACATATGGGATAAAACCAATCAATGGACTAAGGAATTAGAGCATTTAAAGGAGATATTAAAAAAAACCAATTTAATTGAAACTACTAAATGGGGAACTTATGTATTTACATTTAAAAATAAAAATGTAATTGGAATTGGAGGATTTAAATCTTATTTTGGTTTATGGTTCTTTAATGGTGTTTTTCTAAAAGATAAAAAAAAGTTACTTATTAATGCACAAGAAGGAAAAACAAAATCTTTACGTCAAATGCGTTTTCAATCTTTGGAAGAAGTTGACGAAAAAGTTATTTTGGAATACATCAAAGAAGCAATAAGTATTGAAGAAAAAGGATTAGTTCTTAAAACAAAAAACAATAAAAAAGAACAAATCACTTCTGAATTTTTAAAAAATGAATTGGAAAAAGACAATATTCTTAAAAAAGCTTTCGAAAAATTCACCCCCTATAAACAAAACGAATTTATAGAATATATTGCAAATGCCAAACAAGAGAAAACTAAAACTACTCGTTTTGAAAAAATCAAACCTATGATTTTAGAAAATATTGGATTGAATGATAAGTATCGATAAGTATATTTCAAATAAATTAAAAAATCTCAAATTACAATTTAGCAACTTGGGATTTTTTAATTTAAAAGAATAGGAAATTACTTTTTCTCTTTTTCTTTTTCTGTTAATTTCGCACTCATTTCTAAAGAAATAGCCGATTTTTCCATCTTTATTTTTCCTGCCATTGTTTCAACAACAACTGTTGTATCTGACAATTCTGAAATTTTACCGTGGATTCCTGATTTTGTAATAATTTTATCACCTACTTTTAAACCTGTTTCAAAGGCTTTTTCTTTTTTAACTCTTCTTTGACCAGGTAAAATTATAAAAAAATAAAAAATAGCTATTATTGCTACTACCTGTATTATTATTGGATTCATCTATATTTTATTATTTATTCATAATTGGTGAAGCCCCTTGACCTTCTTTAGGAAGGACATTTGCTTTAATAGTAAAATTCTCTGTTCCTGCTTCTGTATTTGTAGTCAATGTAACTGATTTACTTTGTTGACCAGTTTTCCCAGTAGAATCAAAAGAAACTTTTATAGGAGCCGAACTACCTGGTTTAATTGGTTCTTTTGGAGGATTTGGCACTGTACAACCACAGCTTCCTTTGGCATCTAAAATTATCAAATCTGCATCTCCTATATTTGTAACCATAAATTCCGTTTCTACTTTATCTCCTGATTTAATTGTTCCAAAATCATGCTCTAATTTATTAAATTGAATTTTTGGATATTTACCATCAACTGGCTTAGTAGTTTTATTTGCATCAGCAGTTTGAACTTCTGTAGATTGTGTACTTTCAGTATTAGCAATACCTTTTTCAGACTCAAATGTTTTCATATCATCCTCTGTTATTTTTGCAGATCCGTTATCTTTACAAGCTGTAACTGACATTAATAATGATACTACTAATAGACTTACTGTTTTTTTTAACATAACTAAAAAAATTTTAATTGTTTATAATAATCCTCTTCCCGCTTTTATTAAACGGTTATCTTTTTGAAAATCTTTTACTAAATTATCTAGAATTCCGTTGATAAAAATACTACTTTTTGGTGTAGAGTACTCTTTTGCAATCTCTAAATATTCGTTAATTGTAACTTTAACTGGAATTGATGGAAATTTTAACAACTCACAAATTGCCATTTTCAATATAATAGTATCAATTTCTGCAATTCTTTCTGTATCCCAGTTAGGCGTCTTATCAATATACTCTTTAGATAGTTCAGTTTCATTTAGAACTGTTCTTCTAAATAAGGTTTTTACATATTCCTTATCTTCAATATCTTTATACAATTTAGAAACAGAAAAATCCTCATCATGAGGTTTTAATTGCTTCAATTGTTTCAAAATCAAAGTATTTACTGCTGGCAAATCATCCAACCATGTTAACTTATGCTCTTCTAAATAATCGTATAATTTTTCATTTGGAGCTATTACTTCAGTAAACAAAGAAGCAATAAGTTCTCTATCTTCATTGAAATCATTTTCCTCCGACGACTTTTCCATATAAGCTTCAAAAAAACTACTGGATTTAATAGCTTCTAATAGAAACAAAACAATATCATCATTGCGTTTCCAATTTGTAATTCTCCTATCATCAAAAGCTCTATGCAAAGAACTACTATTAGATAATAATTCTAAAACTTTATTTTTTACAAACTTTTTACTTGGATTTCGCTCTTCTTTAGTTGCTAAATGTTTCTTTGAAGCTAATTCTAGATATTCTTCTTCTTTTTCACGAATCTCTATAAGTGCAGAAATCATTAAAAGATACAAATCATGCATATTATCAATGCTTTGAAACAAGAATTTCTCTTCTCTTTCCAGGTTTTCTCCCTGATGTTGGTGCATTGCATAAATACTTTGCATCACTTTAACGCGTATATGTCTTCTATTTAACATACTAATTTAAGAACTTTTTTAAAATTAAGAAAGCGAAAGAAACTCTTTCGCTTTGCAAAAATACAATATTATTTAAAATATTATTTAACCTCTAACTCTTTTTTTCTATCGTCAATTCTTTTTTGAGCAATAGACAATGCCGCTTGATGAGTAGTTATATTATTCTTAGAAGCAAAATCAAAAATCTCGAGAGAAGTATTGTAAATATTCTCTGTTTTTTCCATTACTTGTGCTCTTGTTAAATTAGCTAATTCAGAATACACATTAATTACACCACCAGCATTAATTAAGAAATCTGGAGCATATAAAATTCCTTTTTCTTTTAAAATTTGTCCATGAATTACTTCATTTGCTAACTGATTATTTGCAGCTCCAGCAATAACTTTAGCTTTTAGTCTAACAATAGTATCATCATTAATAGTCGCTCCTAATGCACAAGGCGCATAAATATCTACATCAGATCCATACAAATCATCACCTGTAAAAATTTTAGCTCCATATTTTGAACCTACTTCATGCAGACGATCTTCATTTATATCAGAAATAGTAACAATTGCACCCGATTGCGTAAGATGATCAACCAAAACCTCACCTACATGACCAATACCTTGTACTAAAACTTTTTTCCCATCTAAATTATCTGAACCAAATTGATATTTAGCAGCTGCTTTAATCCCTACAAAAACACCATATGCTGTAATCGGTGAAGGATTCCCTGAACCACCTTGGCTTTCTGAAATTCCAGAAACATATTTAGTTACTTCTCTTACAGTATCCATATCTTTGGTTTCCATACCAACATCTTCTGCTGTTATATATTTTCCAGATAAAGAATCTACAAACTGACCAAAACGTCTCATTAGTTCTGGAGTTTTTTGAGTCTTAGCATCTCCTATTATAACTGCTTTCCCTCCACCTAGATTTAAACCTGAAATAGAGTTCTTAAAAGTCATACCACGTGATAAACGCAATACATCATTTAAAGCTTCCCATTCGTTAGAATAATTCCACATTCGGGTTCCTCCTAATGCTGGTCCTAAAACTGTATTATGAATTCCAATAATTGCTTTTAATCCTGTATCTTTGTCATGGCAAAAAACAACTTGCTCATGTCCGTCAAATGAAACTTGACCAAAAACTGGATCAACTTTATGTAGCTCTTTAGCTTGTAATAGTTCTGTTGACATATGATTAATGTGTTGAAAATTATTCAATAATTGAACACAATATTACGAAATATTTTAAAATTATTCAATATATTATGTTATTTTTATCGATATGACAATTTTATTGCCAAATTCAAATTTTTACTTTATTGAAAACAAATCATAATTTATTGCTTTTTTAACAAAAAAGAATATAACTTATAAATCATAAATGAAAGAATTACAATATTTAAATAAATATTTTGCAAAATACAAATACCGTTTTTTATTAGGAATTATTATTACCATAGCTGCACAAATTTTCAAACTGTTTGTCCCCAAATTTTTTGGAGACTCTTTGCGAGCTATAGAAAACAATTTGATTTCAAAAGAAGAAGCTTACAGCATTTTAGTAGATAATTTCATCTACACTTTAATAGCTGCCTTAATTGGTGGTTTTTTAACTTTTTTAATGAGACAAACACTTATTGTAATGTCAAGACACATTGAATTTGATTTAAAAAACGAAATTTATAAGCATTATCAAGCATTAAGTCAGAAATTTTATAAGCAAAATAGAACTGGTGACTTAATGAGTCGCATCAGTGAAGATGTAAGCAAAGTGAGAATGTATGTTGGTCCTTCTGTGATGTACTCTGTAAATACGCTTGTTATATTTATAGTAGTTATCATCCAAATGGCCTTAATTTCACCAAAATTAACCTTATATTCATTAATCCCATTACCATTACTCTCTTATGGTGTTTTTAAAATAAGTTCAAAAATACATGTAAAAAGTGGTTTGTTTCAACAGAATCTATCTACACTATCATCTTTTGCTCAAGAAATGTTTTCTGGCATTCGAGTAATCAAAGCATATGCTATTGAGGAACAAAAAATAAAGGAGTTTTCAGCTTTAACCAAAGATAGCAACGAAAAAGCGATGAGTTTAGCAAAAACCAATTCGTTATTTGGCCCTTTAATGATTCTCCTTATTGGTTTCAGTAACCTAGTTGTCATATATGTAGGTGGAATGATGTATATCAATGGAGACATTCCAGATATTGGAGTAATTGCTCAGTTTATACTGTATATTAATATGTTAACTTGGCCAGTAGCTTCTCTAGGTTGGGTTTCTTCTCTAGTACAAGAAGCCGAAGCTTCTCAAAAAAGGATTAACGAATTCTTAAAAACTGAACCCGAAGTATTCAATCAGACGGAAGAACATTCTGAAATAAAAGGAGACATCAGCTTTAATAATGTATCATTCACTTATGAAGACACAAACATTAAAGCATTGGAAAACATCACTTTTAATATAAAATCAGGGCAAACATTAGCTATTTTAGGAAAAACAGGATCTGGAAAATCCTCTATTTTATCCTTAATTAGCAGATTATATGACACAACCTCAGGAACAATTTTAATTGACAGTAAACCTATTCAAAAAGTTAATCTAGACGATTTACGAAACAACATAGGAGTAGTTCCGCAAGATGCCTTTCTATTTTCAGACTCTATAAAAAACAACATTAAGTTTGGAAATGAAAATGCTACTGACGAAGAAGTAATTGAAGCTGCAAAAAAAGCTTATGTTCACCACAATATTGAAGGATTTACCAACAAATACGATACCGTTTTAGGAGAAAGAGGAATCACACTATCTGGCGGCCAAAAACAACGTGTTTCTATTGCAAGAGCATTAATTAAAAATGCACCCATCTTATTGCTAGACGATTGTCTAAGTGCTGTTGATACTGAAACAGAAGAAGCTATACTTAACAACTTAATGGAATTTTGCAAAGACAAAACTACATTATTAGTAAGTCACAGAGTTTCATCAGCTAAAAATGCTGATTTCATCATTATTTTAGAAGACGGAAAAATCATTCAACAAGGCACTCATAATCAATTATTAGATAAAGAAGGGTATTATAAAGAATTATACAATAAACAGCTATCAGAAAAAGAAATTGTATAAATTATTGCTTTATACATTTTTTTTTTAGACTTTTGGAAAACGATAAAACTAAAAATTGACAGTTTGGATTATGAGAGAAAATGACATGTTAGAAAAAGAAGATATCTTTTCTAAGGTATTAAGAGCTGGAAGAAGAACATATTTCTTCGATGTAAGAGCTACAAAAGCTGATGATTATTACATTACCATTACTGAAAGTAAAAAATTTACAGAAGAAGATGGTTCTTATCATTTTAAGAAACATAAAATCTATTTATACAAAGAAGATTTTGTTGCTTTTAAAGAAATCCTAGATGAAATGACTGATTTCGTAGTCTCTCAAAAAGGAGAAGAAGTTATTTCTGAAAGACACCAAAAAGATTTCAAAAAAGAAGTTTATACAGAATCCGCTTCAGAAACTCCTTCAACAGACAGTTTCACTAATATAGATTTTGATGATATTTAATCATTTTTTTTAGAAAAAATAGAAGTCCGATTATATCGGACTTTTTTTATGCCATCCTTAAACCATTAGGAACAAGTATATCTGGTGATAATAAAACTACATCATTACCTTCACCTACTAAACCCAACACCAAACATTCACTCATAAAATTCCCAATTTGCTTCTTAGGAAAATTAACCACAGCAATGATTTGTTTACCAATTAAATCCTCTTCTTTATAATGCGTTTTTATTTGAGCTGATGATTTTTTAATTCCAATCTCAGTACCAAAATCAATTTGTAACTGATATGCTGGTTTTCTTGCTTTTAGAAAATCAGTTGCAGCAATTATTGTCCCAACTCTAATTTCAACTTTTTCAAAATCACCCCAAGTAATTGTATTATTTTCCATTAAAAACTGATTGTATAACCCAAGCTGGGCCAATTAATAAAAACTGCAAATCTTTAAAAAAAGAAGGTTTTTTACCTTCAATTTTATGACCATAAAACTGACCAATCCATCCAACAGCAAAAACTGCCAATGAAAACCATGCTAATGACACTTTTTGTCCAATCCAATCATTCCCAATTAAGCACAAAAGCGTAAAAATCATCATTTTCAAACCCATTTGCAACGACAATCTAAAATAAAAAAGCAACACCAAAATCATTATAATAAAAGCCCAATTACCCATTATAGGATGAATTCTCACTAAAGGAGAAAGCAAATTATTAGGAATACTCATAATCAATCCCACCACAGAGAAAAAGATTAAAGGCACACAGATATAATGAATTTTTTTATTGGTCATATTTTGATGACTCACACTGTATTCTGTAAACCAATCATTTAAATTTTTCATAATTACCGATATTGTTTGTATATAAAACTAACCATTTTGTAACAAATTCACAAATACTACGTATAATAATAACAGAGGTACTATTTCTGTATTCTAACTTCTAATTCCTAATTTTACAATGGCAAATACTCCATCAAATATGTTAGCTCTAGGTAGCAAGGCAACTAACTTTTTATTACCTGCAACCAATTTTAATACCAATTTTAATTTTAGCGAATGCAAAGGTCATAAAGGAACTTTAGTTATGTTTATTTGCAATCATTGTCCGTTTGTATTACATGTAATTGACGAAATTGTGATGATTGCTAATGATTATCGCGTACAAGGATTGGGCATTGTTGCTATTTCTAGTAATGATGTGGTAAAATACCCACAAGATGCTCCAGAAAAAATGGCTGATTTTGCGCTAGAACATAAAATTGATTTTCCTTATTTATATGACGAAAGTCAGCAAGTTGCCAAAGCTTATGATGCAGCTTGCACACCCGATTTCTATTTATTTGATGCAGAAGACAGATTGGTTTACAGAGGGCAATTAGACGACTCTAGACCCGGAAACGGCATTCCAGTAAGTGGAAGCGATTTAAGAAATGCTATTGATAGCATTATTTACAACAGACATTTAAACGAAGTACAAAAACCAAGTATGGGTTGTGGGATTAAGTGGAAGTAATTACATTAGTTTCCAGTATATTTGGCCTCAGTAGTCAATAAATTAAGCCTTTATGCTAAAAAATATAATTCAAAAATTCAAAAAAAGAAGACTTTACATCCAATTATACAAAAATAATGTAGCAATTAAAGACATAGACACACAAAAAAACCATCAAAGTGTATCAGAAATTCCTTTTAACAACGATCGTTTATTAATTGCTGATTTTAATAAAGCAGTAACATTTTATAAAACTACTTTTAAACAATTAAATCTAATTAATTTCAACACAAAAGCTTTGATTCATCAAAAGGAAATGAATAAAAATGGTCTTTCTGAAGTAGAAATAAGAGTAATTGAAGAAGTCTTTGAAAGAGTTGGTCTTAAATCAATCTATATTAGTGATTTAGAAAAAGACTTAAATGACAAAGAAATAGAAAACTATTTTAAAATAATACAAAGTAAAAACTAAACACTCAGAACCCATTTAAAATACGTTTTAAAACAAAAAAATCACCAAACATTCAAAAAAATAAAGAATATATTCTTAAAAAACATATGCTATTAGACGATTTTTTAAAAAAACATCAATTAAAAGAAGATTTTATAAAAAAAATAAAAGTTGCAACCGATAGCAGCTTTAAAACAGATTATTTCTTAATAGCAAGCGACAAAATTAAATATGTTGGTAATTTTTATCAAAATTCTATGGAGTTTAGAGAAAAAGAAAGTGGTTTTGGATTTAAAACATACCAAGTAAAAACTTTTATAAATTTAAGTTTTAAAAATGTGAATGATTTACTTTCAGTTAAAACAACTATTCAAGGCATATCTTACTTTAGATTTCTTATCAATATTACAATTATGAGTTTGTTATTGATTTATTGCTTTTTATTATTACTGAAATTAAATATTTTACCAGTTCTCTTAATTCTAAGTCTAATTTATTTCTATTTATTTTTGGCTTTTAAAAAGATAAAAGCGAATTTAAAAAAAATAAAAAAAGAACTATCAGACTTATACAGATCAATGGAATAAAAAATAAAATTACAACAAAAGTGACCTAGCTGATTAATTTCAATCAAAAATAAAAATCGCAATTACCATTAACACAATAACAACTAAAATAACTAAAAAAAATATTCTTTGAACTTTTATGTTTTCTCTATAATCATAAGTTGGAATCGTTTCAGTACTTGCAATAATTTTATTACCAATCAATAATTTATCAATTTTGTTTCGATCTTTATTTAATAAAAAGTAACGACAACTATCATTTAAAATTTCATTATCATCATTGCAAAATTTGATATCATTTTTAAATAATAACTCTTCAAAAATAATTTTATCCTTGAATAAAACATACAATTTAAAATAATCTTGAAATTGTATACTACTATTTTTGCTCATTACAATTCAAATTAAAGCTTCCAATAAACACCTTCAACTAGTTTCTTCAAAACCATTTTCCAGTATTCATAGGTTTTTTCAACATTTCTTTAGCATTTTTTAAAGATTCTCCTGAACCAAATTTACGCTTAAAGTTTGACGTGTTTTTTAAGTTTTCAGAAGTAATGCCCTTTTGTTTTTCTTCAGCATTTTTTTTATTTAACCAATATATTTTTCGTTCTTCAATCTTAGCTTTCAAATCTTTCTTTAAAAACAAAGTTTCGGAAACCACAGTCGTTTTCTCAAAAATAAATTCAATTGAATCATTTATTAAAATCGGAAGAAGCTCTAATTTTCCTATATCATTTAATTGCTCCAATTGTTCAGCAATTTGCATTCTATTTTTATAATGCCCTTTTTTAGCAATTACTTTTAAAATTTGTACTCTTTTTTTGTTGATAAGGAATTCAATCCAACTTTCTGGAAACTTAACATAAAAAAAGAAATATAAAGCATGTAAAATCATTCTCACTTTTAATGAATTATACCAAACTATCAAACACTACTCCTTCTCCAAAATAACCTCAACTGGACTATTGGTTCTTTTACCAAACATTTTTGCTTTTTGATTCTCTGTTGAGCATAATATGTACAAATTAAAACTTTGCAAAGGAATCGTTGCGGTTTTGTAAATACCATTGATATCTTCTACTTTAATACTAAAATTCTCAGCTGGAAATGTATTGGTAACCGAAATAAAGTAATTATCCTTCGCATAAGGAAAAAAATATCGTTCTTTTTCTCCTGCTTTACTCACCAAATAATTTTGAGTAAAGACCATAGGTTCATTTCCTTTGTTCCAACTGTACATATTATTAACGTTTATCACTGCAGTTCCATTTTCAGAAACAACGGTAATCTTCAAGTCTTCTGGATTTGCAACAACACCGTTTTCATGTGCATTTACAACAATGTAGGATGTGAAATCATAACCACAATGTTGGATTTGACTGTAGGTGAAAAAAGAGCAAAGAAAAAAGAAGCAAGAGAAAATATGTTTCATAAAAATAAAAATATTGGTAAAAATACAAAATCAAAAACAAAAATCGCTTTTATAAAAAGCCACTCATTATATATTTAATAAGTGGCTTTTAGTTTATTGACATCTTTATTTATTAATAAATAGCTGTTTCTAGAACAGGTTTATAACGTCTGAAAGTTTCTCCTAATAGTACTTTCGTCATTTGAGTAGTTATTGCACCATCTATTAGTCTATCCAACCAATAAAACTCTCCAGCTGAATTAATTTCTAAGAAATAATACTTATCATCTGGTGTCACAATAATATCTATTGCTCCATAATTTATTTGATAAATATCCATCATTTCTAATAGTTTGCTTTTTATATTGGCTGGCAATTCATATGGCACCCAATCATTTAACAATGTAGTTCCTTCTCTACGCCAATCTACTTTTGCATTTGCTAATTTTTGAGAATCTACTGCAAAAGCAAAAATCTCATCTCCAACAATAGTAACTCTCAATTCAACTTCTTTTTCTAATTTTTCTTGAAATTGCATTGGACAATACTGAAGTGTATCTATTTTTTCTAAATCTTCTTCTTTTACAACATTAGTAAAAACAACATTTTCAAAACCGTCTTTATAAATTGCAAAAGAACTTTGCATTTTTACAATTGCTCCATTTGGGTGTGCCTTAACAAATTTATTAGCTTCTTCCGGACTGTTTGTAATGCAAGTATCAGGAACAAGCAAGCCTAAAAAAGAAGCAATCTTCATTTGTTCTTCTTTACTATCTAATCGTCTATAAGAACTATACTTTCCTATTTGAAAACAATTCAAACTTTCAAGCATACCATATAAAGTAACACGAATTTCTCCGTGTACACTACTTAAATATTCTCCATCAAGAACTGAATTTAATCCATCTCCTAAATTATGACTTCTTCTATACCACAAAGATTCAATATCATGTAAAGATTCTCTATGTCCTTCATAGTCTAAAAAAACTTTCCATTGCTTGTCTTCATAACAAGAACTTAATGAATATTTAGTAGGATATTCGTCTACATTGAAACGAATAGGATATCCTCCCATCTCTTTAATCTTATTAGAGATGATTGTGACGCATTCATTATCCCTACTGTGGGTAATAATCAATACTTTTTTCATATATCTTAATTTTTAAAAAATTATCAAAATCTTCTATTCTATATTTTTTCTTTTATTTCTTCTTTCCACTAGTTTTTCAGCAATTGTTTCACCTATTGGGTATCCTAAATCCCTTTGAAGCATTCCCCATTCTCCTTGTGGATTTACTTCTAAAAAAACATACTGTCCGTCTTTTTGTCTAATAACATCTATTGCTCCAAAAAGTAATCCCATGCTTTTCATCATTTTAGTAATTGAAGAACAAACATCTTTTGGCAATTCATAAACATCCCAACCAATATTTCCTTCTTTAGTTGCTCGCCAATCAATTTTACCTGTTTCTGATAATGTTGCATTTATCTTACCTACAAAGAATGTTTCATCAACATAAATTACTCTTAATTCATATTGTTTTTCAATCTTTCTTTGAAAAATCATTGGACAATATTCTAAACTATCACTTAATTGTTGCAAATGTTCTTCAAGAACAAGTGTCGTTGGAAAAAAAGGAGTGTTTCCTTCCATACTTCTAGATAATGAACCATGTAATTTAGCAATAACTTGCTTATTACATACATTATAAAAGAAATGTTTAACTACTTCACTATTGTTTGTAAAAACACTTTCTGGTATAATAAGACCTGCTTTTTGAGCCAATCTTAATTGCTCAACTTTATTTGCACCTATACTGTGATCAATCTCTATTGGATTAATCCATACCTTATTTTTTAACGAATCAAAAAATAAAGTTCTCATAGTATTATATTCCTGTAGATATATTGCTTTATAAGATTTATCTAAATCTTCAGGAACCGTAATCTCCCACAATTTTCTATACCAAACTGCTTCAATCAAATTTGAAGTAATATGATTTGACCCATCAATTATTTCTAATATTGGTTCACCAAGTGTATTTTTATATGAGATAGATAGTTTTCTAGAAAAATCATCAGAATTTAATCTGTAGACGTTTTCTCCTAATTCTTTTAAACGTTTTATTACAATATCAATAGTATAATAATCCTTACTATGGCTTATACATAAAATCATAGCAATTTATTTACAATCAGAAAAATCTGCATGTATTCTTTTTTTAATGAATTAAAAAACAAAGAGTAGCAGTTAAATTGCTACTCTTCATACTTTTTTTATGATACATTAACTACTAGCTCCACCTTCATCATTATCTGAAGGATATTTTAATGTATGCGCTAAATCTAAAGCTGGTTTAGTTGTATCTTCATCGCTATCAGAAGGGTATTTTAGTGTTTGATATATATCTTCTGTTCTAGAAGTTACACCACCCTGTACTTCATTTGACCCTTCTTTAGTCAATTGATTTTCTAAAAAATTCGCAAAAAAAGGCTTCTTTAATTCTTGTTTTTTCATGTTTTTCTGTTTAAATTAATTTTCTGTTTTAGTGTATTTGCAAATAACCGAACTAATTTAGTATTCTTTTATGAGAAAAACTCATAAAAATATATAAAAAAACGTTAAAAAATATATTGTCCCTTAGTTCATTTCTTTTATTATACTTTTACTTATTTAAAAAAAATAAATGCTAAATCCATTTATTTATTCCCAAATTGTTTGGATTGTTTTTCATACTCAGAAGAACACAAAATATCTAAATTTAAACTTTGGAGTGGAATTCTTTTTAGTAATTACCTCTATTTTTAATCTTTTAGTTTTTCAGGAACTCTGTTTTTATGTACATACTACAATTACCTAAAGTATAAAACCGTAACCACAATATTGAATTTTACTAAAGATAAAATAGAAAATTACCTCTTCATATTGTAAAATTTTTGCTCACAATTAAATGATTAAAATAAGAACAAAAATATTATTTATTCATTACTAAATAATTATAAATTAATTCACGTTGCTCATCATTAACTCTAGCTTTCTTTTGCATTCTTAAAACAATAGGACTCCATTGTTCTTTTGAATATTTATCAGCACTATGTAAAGTATGGCATTTTCCACAATTGTTCTCATATAATACTTTTCCCTGAGCTAATTCAGGCTGGAGATGAACTTGTTCCACTTCTTTTATTTCAATAGCTTCAACAACGTTTTTCTTACTTGATGAGCAAGCAACAAAAAAAAGACTTAAAATTAATCCAATTGCAATTTTTAATTTCATGATTTTTATTTAATATTTTGGTAAAAATACAAAATCAAAAAACATAGTAAATAAGATTAACATAAAAGAAAAATCCTGAAAAAAAATTTCTTCAGGATTTTAAATATTACAAAACTAATTACCTATTTCTGATAACTATTTAACGTCCATTAATTCTACATCAAATACTAAAGTTGCATCTGGTGGAATAACTCCTCCAGCACCACGAGAACCGTATCCTAAATAAGAAGGAATCACAAAACGAGCTTTGTCTCCTACTTTTAATAAAGCAATACCTTCGTCCCAACCTTCAATAACTTGCCCAACACCTAATTGGAAATCGATAGGTTGTTTTCTTTTGTAAGAAGAGTCAAAAACTTGTCCGTTTTCTAAAGCACCTTGATAATGAACGGATACTTTTTTCCCTTTTTCAGCTTGCGTACCGTTTCCTTTTTGGATAATTTGGTAACGTAATCCACTTTCAGTTTTTGAAAAACCAGCTGCTAATTTTTCTAAAGCTTCTTCCGCTTGTTTTTTTTGTTCTGCTAATCTTTTTTCACGAGATCCTTCAAAAGTTCTAAACGCTTCAATAGCATTCCAATTTTTAGCTTCCTCACCAACTCTAACAATTTCTAAAGATTCAATTAAATCTCCTTGAGCCACTGCATCAACTACATCTTGTCCTTCTATTACATGACCAAAAACAGTATGTTTTCCGTCTAACCAATCCGTTGGAATGTGCGTGATAAAAAACTGAGAGCCATTTGTTCCAGGTCCTGCATTTGCCATAGATAAAACACCTGGTCTATCATGTTTCAATTCTGGATGAAATTCATCATCAAATTTATAACCTGCATCACCAGTTCCTGTTCCTTGTGGACAACCCCCTTGAATCATAAAATCTGGAATTACTCTATGAAATTTCAAACCATTATAATAAGGAGTTCCCATTGATTTTGCAGTGTTTTCTAACTGACCTTCAGCTAAACCAACAAAATTCCCAACAGTTCCTGGAGTTTTATCGTGTGTTAATTTTACTAAAATGCTTCCCTTAGGAGTATTGAACTTTGCATAAATTCCGTCTTGCATGTCTTGTTTATTTAAATTAAAGTGCAAATTTACTAATATTATATCTAAAAGATTTATAAATAAACTATAAAATAATCCTACTTTCTCTAATTTTACATCTTCAAAACAAAGAAAATGAATCCTAGTATAATTTCTTACCAACCTGAATATAAAGCCAATTTTATTGCATTAAACACTGCTTGGCTAGAAGCCTATTTTGTGGTTGAACCTTACGATAAAGAAGTTTTTGAAAATTTAGAAACCTACATCTTACAACCTGATGGAGAAATTTTCTTTTGTTTAGTAAATGAAGAAGTAGCAGGAACTGTGGCCATGCAAAGAGTAAACGACACCACATTTGAATTGACTAAATTAGCAGTAGATCCAAAATTTCAAGGTTTAAAATTGAGTCATCATCTTATGAAAGCGTGCATCACATTTGCAAAATCAAAAAAAGCGACCAAAATCATGTTACTTTCTAATAGAAAACTAGAAACTGCTTTGAATCTGTACATAAAGCATGGTTTTATAGAAGTCCCTATGAAGGAAAACGACTATGAAAGAGCTAATATTCAAATGGAATTGAGTTTATAAATTAACTCTTTATTCTACAATAATTTCATTTTCAATCTATTTACTCGATTACCAATAAATTTTACCTAAAATTAATATAAAATTAGAACCTAAAACTTCCATTTTATTAGTAAAGCTGTAACTTTACTGGGAACAAAAAAACAACTAAAATGGAACATTTAAAAGGTAAAAAAGCTATTATTACAGGTGGCAGTAGAGGATTAGGAAAAGCCACCGCAATTGCTTTTGCAAAAGAAGGAATAGATGTAGCTATCACTGGAAGAAACGAAAAAACATTGCAAGAAACAGTTACCGAATTACAAGCATTAGGAATAAAAGCCACTTATGCTGTTTTTGATGTGGGAAATTATGACGAAGTTAAAAATGGAATCAAAAAAATTATCGCTACTATTGGTGCCGTTGATATTTTGGTAAACAATGCTGGAATAGCTGCTTTTGGTTCTTTTAATGATATGGAAGTAATTAAATGGACAGAAATTATTCAAACCAATGTAATGGGAATGTACTATGTCACCAAAGAAGTCCTTCCGTTTTTGATTGAGAAAAATGAAGGTGATATTATAAACGTTTCTTCAACAGCTGGTTTAAGTGGAAATCCAAACACTTCTGCTTATTCTGCTTCAAAATTTGCTGTAATTGGCATGTCGGAATCATTGATGAAAGAAGTTCGTAAAAACAATATTCGTGTTTGTACTTTAACACCAAGCACAATTGTTTCAGATATGACAATTGATTTAGGAATTGCTAGTAAAGACACTACAGAAACCGTTTTACAACCAGAAGATTTTGCAGAATTAATTGTAGCAGGATTAAAATTACCTAGAAGAGCTATGTTGAAAGGAGCTTCACTTTGGTCAACCAATCCGTAAAAAAACACAAATAAACAAACACAAATGCATAATTGAATCTTTTTTGATTATCCGTTTTTTAGTATATTTAAAACCTAATAAAACAAACATGGAAGCAACCAACTATATTGCAGTAAACAAAGAAACTTGGAACAACAAAGTTCCAGTTCATATTGATTCTAATTTTTATGATATGGAAAGCTTTCTTAATGGGAAAAACACGCTTCCTGATATTGACCTAGAATTATTAGGAGATATAAAAAACAAAAGTATTTTACATTTACAATGTCATTTTGGTCAAGATTCACTTTCATTAGCTCGATTAGGAGCCAAAGTTACAGGAGTCGATTTATCAGATAAAGCAATAGAAAAAGCTAAAGAATTAAATGAGCAATTACAATTAAATGCTACTTTCATTTGTTGTGATGTATATGAAACTTTGGAACATATAAAAGAAAAATTTGATATTGTTTATACCAGTTATGGCACTATTGGTTGGTTACCTGATTTAGAAAAATGGGCAAAAGTTATATCTGAAGCTTTGAAACCTAACGGAAAATTTGTTTTTGTAGAATTTCATCCCGTTTTATGGATGTTTGATGATGATTTTAAAGAAATTAAATACCATTATCACAACGAAAAACCCATATTAGAAGAATATACTGGAACGTATGCTAATAAAGAAGCAGCAATTACTACCAATTATATTGGTTGGAATCATTCGCTTTCAGAAGTTTTCAAAGCATTATCAAATAATGGTTTACAAATGGAACATTTTCAGGAATATAATTATTCCAATTACAATTGTTTTAATGAAACTATTGAGTTTAAATCTGGAAAATTCAGAATCAAGCATTTAGAAAATAAGATTCCAATGATGTATAGTCTGGTATCTAAAAAATTATAAGTATGAAAAATATTTTTGATCCAAAAGACAATCAGGAAATTATAAAAAGAATCCATAATTTAACTCCAGAGTCAAAACCACTCTGGGGTAAAATGTCGGTAGACCAAATGTTGAGTCATTGCATTTCTCCTATAGCTGTAGCTTTAGGAATCGAGACTTTAAAAATATCTTTTCCGATGCGAATGTTAGGCAGAATGATGAAAAAATCATGGTTAGACGCTCCAGAATTTAAGAAAAACTCTCCAACTGCTAAAGAATTCATCCGAAAAGAAACCTATGATTTTGAACTCACAAAAAACCAACTAATTGAAAGAATACAAAAATTAGGTGAAGGTTTTCAAGTAGTGCAATTAGAAGTGCATCCTTTTTGGGGTAAACTTAACGAAGCCGATTGGAATAATCTACAATGGAAACATTTGGATCATCATTTGAGACAGTTTGGGGTTTAGTTTTTCAATATTAATTTGTTCCATTCTTTTATAATTTCCTCCAATTTTAAGTTAGTAATTTTAGTTAATTCTAAAATAATTGCTCCGTAACTTTCTGTATTAGCAATCATAAGTTGAAGCAGCCCTTTATCTCCTGCTTTGTTATAAACTAATTCACAAATTGCACCACCAGCTGGATAAGCAGTTTGATATCCATTAAAACTTACTTCTTGTGAGACAACAGATTTAAAATTTATTTTTGTTCTATTATTTATTAAATCATTTGCTAATTCTAATCGCATTTTTTCATATTCTAAAAAATTTACTTTTGTTCCTAAAAAAACAGCTAAACCCTCTTCAATTATATGGCCTCTTTTTTTATTTTCAGGTAAAAGTTTATGAACTAATTCATGAGGAAAATACTCATTCCCTCTAGCTGTTAAAATCATATTCTCCCTTGCTTTCCCTTTAGTAATACCAACATAGTAATAATCAAAATTTTCTAACAAACCCATATCATCAATATTATTTGTTAAATAAAATTTAAATGTTGTATTATAATTAGGATTAAAACGAGAAATTATATCCTCACAAAAAACCTCACTAAGCTTAGCTTCATCCCTATTGAAAACATGTGAATTTGGGTAGACATATTCAATAGTACCAATAGTATTAGATTTCCATTCTTTAGTTAGTTCCACTATTAAATTCTCTAAAACCCATTTTTGACCTTCTTTAATTGCATTCAATTTTTGAATACACCACACTTTTGACCTTAAATACTCAGGATTATTAGTAGGCATAGAAAACAGTATTCTAATTTGATATTTCTTTCCATAAGGTTCAACTGACATAACAAAAGGAGAAAAAATATTACACAATTGCTCAGTGGTCATTCCTGACTGAAACATACTTGCCCGTGAGAAATCAAAATCTTTATAGAGTTCCTTTTCTTTTCTATTCCAAAAGGGATTATCAGAAATAATATGAGGATTAGAGTTTAAATAATTTTCATATAGAACAACAATTTCATTAACTTCCTTAGAAGCCATATCTACCCTTGAACTTAACTGTACTTCTATCTTCTGTTTATTATTTTGACCAATAGAATAAAAAACACATAATAATATTGATAAAAAAAGTACTCTTTTTTTCATGTCAAACAAATAAATTAAAAAACCTAATAGTTTTACAATCAAATGTACAAAAAAGGCTTTGAATTTTATCCTACTTACTTACAGCATTGAACTTAATTTTGTTTCAGATTTAAAGTTACCTAAATTTGCGCACAATGCTTTACAAAACATCAACCTTGAAACCTAAGTAAAAATGCGCATCGATATCATTACCGTTTTACCAGAATTAATTAAAAGTCCGTTTGAAGCTTCTATTTTAAAAAGAGCTATTGAAAAAGGATTAGTAGAAGTGCATTTTCACAATTTGAGAGACTACACAACAAATAAACAAAAAAGTGTAGATGATTATCAATTTGGTGGTGGTGCAGGAATGGTAATGAGTATTCAACCTATTGATGATTGTATCACAAAATTGAAAAGTGAACGAGAATATGATGAAGTAATATACATGACTCCAGATGGCGAAACTTTAAATCAAAGTATGGCAAATGGCATGTCCTTATTGAAAAACATTATCATTCTTTGTGGACACTATAAAGGTGTAGACCAAAGAGTTCGCGATCATTTTATTACTAGAGAAATTTCAATTGGAGATTATGTACTTTCAGGTGGTGAATTAGGTGCAGCTGTACTATGTGATAGTATAATTCGTTTAATTCCTGGTGTTTTAAGTAATGAAACTTCCGCTTTGACAGATAGTTTTCAAGATAATTTATTAGCACCTCCAGTA
Organism: Flavobacterium jejuense; assembly: GCF_006491595.2. Taxonomy (GTDB): domain Bacteria; phylum Bacteroidota; class Bacteroidia; order Flavobacteriales; family Flavobacteriaceae; genus Flavobacterium; species Flavobacterium jejuense. Next base: position 63,430 of record NZ_VEVQ02000019.1, on the reverse strand, counting down.
TATACAAGACCCGCTGAATATAAAGGCATAAAAGTCCCTGACATTCTTTTAAGTGGTAATTTCCCAAAAATTGAAGCATGGAGAGAACAAAAAGCGTATGAACATACAAAAACCAGACGACCAGATCTTTTAAGTGATTAAGAAATATAGACAACTTTTATTCTCATTACAAAATGAAATATTTCATAATTAATAATTTATAATTGATAATTATTTTTTACATTTGCACCCACATTTGGACCAACCTCTAGCGAAAGACGTGTATGTTGCTCTGAATCAAACAATTATTTTATACAAAATGGCTAATTTAGTTGATTTCGTAAATAACGAATTCGTAACAAAAAAAGACTTCCCAGAATTTAATGCTGGAGACACAATCACTGTGTACTATGAAATTAAAGAGGGTGAAAAAACAAGAACACAGTTCTTCAAAGGAGTAGTAATCCAAAGAAGAGGTTCTGGAATGACTGAAACTTTTACAATTCGTAAAATGTCTGGTGCTGTTGGTGTTGAGCGTATTTTCCCAGTTAACATGCCAGCTTTACAAAAAGTAGAAGTAAACCAAAGAGGTAAAGTTCGTAGAGCTCGTATCTTTTACTTCAGAGAACTTACTGGTAAAAAAGCAAAAATTAAAGAAAAAAGAAGAAGATAATCTTCTCTTTCTGAAAATTATAAAAAGTCGCAATCTATTGCGACTTTTTTTTTGTAATACACTTTTTTATAACTAGTTACCAAAAAAGGAATTACTTAATTGTGTATATTTGATATAAAAACCTTAAAAAACTATTATATGAGAATGGCTACAATTATTATTCGTATCCTTTTAGGATTATTTTTACTTTTTGCTTCTATTACTTACTTTTTTCCTATTGGTGAACAGCCTGCTCCAACAGGCAATATGGCAACAGTTTTTACTGGATTTATGGCAACAAAATACTTAATGCCATTAGCCAAAACTATTGAATTACTAGTTGGTTTATCTTTTGTGTTTGGGAAGTTTGTTAAGCTATTCAACTTAGTATTATTACCCGTTTCTCTAAACATTTTATTATTAAACATTTTCCCATCACAAGACGCTTTACCAATCGCATTAGTTTTATTCTTAGGAAACTTATTTTTAATCTACTCACACTGGAACAGTTATAAAGAAATTGTAAAAGCATGAGCAATAAAAAAACCAAATTCCTAATAGACAGGAATTTGGCTTTTAAAGTTTTTTGAAATATTTTTTCTCTATACGTGTAAAGCTCTATTATCAGTAGCTGCTAATGCTGCTTCCTTAACCGCTTCAGCAAATGTAGGATGTGCATGAGACATTCTCGAAATATCTTCTGCACTTGCTCTAAATTCCATTGCAGTAACTGCTTCTGCAATTAAATCAGCACAACGAGCACCAATCATATGAACACCTAAAACCTCATCCGTTTTAGCATCAGCCAAAATTTTTACGAATCCATCTGTATCACCACCAGCTCTTGCTCTTCCTAATGCTTTAAATGGAAAACTACCTGACTTATAGACCACTCCTTCTTCTTTTAACTGCTCTTCTGTTTTCCCTACAGTCGCAACTTCCGGCCAAGTATAAACAACACCTGGAATTAAGTTATAATCAATATGTGGTTTTTGTCCTGCTAAGATTTCAGCAACCATAGTCCCCTCTTCTTCCGCTTTATGAGCCAACATTGCACCTCTAACGACATCACCAATTGCATATATATTTGAAACATTCGTTTGTAAATGATCATTTACCTCAACCATTCCTCTATCAGAAATTTTCACACCCGCTTTGTCAGCATTTAAACCAGCCGTATAAGGTCTACGACCAACAGAAACCAGTGAATAATCTCCCTCTAAAGAAATAGTTTCACCTTTAGCATTCTCAGCTTTAACAGTAATCACATCTCCACTTCTTTCAACAGATTGCACTTTATGAGAAACATAGAATTTCATCCCTTGTTTCTTTAATACTTTCGTTAATTCTTTAGACAAAGAACTATCCATTCCTGGAACAATTCTATCCATATATTCCACTACAGATACCTGAGCACCTAATCTCATATACACTTGTCCTAATTCGATTCCAATAACTCCACCACCAATAATCACTAAATGCTTTGGCACTTCTGTTAATTTTAAAGCTTCTGTAGAGGTAATTACTCTTTCCTTATCTAAAGTAATAAAAGGTAAATTAGATGGTTTTGATCCTGTAGCAATAATAATATATTTCGATTCAATTATCTCTGAAGAACCATCATTTTTAGACACTTTCACATGTGTAGCATCCTCAAAAGAACCAACTCCCTCAAAAACAGTAATCTTATTTTTATCCATTAAATATTTAACTCCACCTGAAGTTTGATCCACGACTGCTTGTTTACGAGCAATCATTTTCTCTAAATTAATTTTTACATCTCCAGACACTTCAATTCCATGATCAGCAAAATGTTGTAATTCTTCATAATGATGAGAGGAAGCTAATAAAGCCTTAGAAGGAATACAACCAACATTTAAACAAGTACCTCCTAAAGAAGGATATTTTTCAATAATCGCAGTTTTAAATCCTAATTGGGCACATCTTATAGCTGAAACATATCCACCTGGACCAGAACCTATAATAGTTACATCAAATTGACTCATAATATATTATTCTTTGATTTGTTTTAAAAGTACAAAATTAGGAAATATAAATCCTTTTTCGATATAATTTTACTTTTATTAAAGTAAAAAAGTCTGCCAAACAATGACAGACTTTCCTTATTTATTCATAAGATGAATTAAATTTCTTGATGACAAGTATACACTTGTGGGCAAGCGATAAATTTAATACAATAAGATGGACCAGTTACAGAACCACTACAAGAACAACCACATTTTGACAAATCGTAAGGGCCACTAATTCCTCCTAAAATTGTTTTCTGACTTTCTTTAGTAAGAACTTCTACTCCTTGAATGTTTAAAAATTTACTTTTCATGATTTAAATTATTTATTTGTTTGAGTAGCTAATATACAAAAATCAATTATTATTCAATCTAAAAACAGTTGTATTTTTAACTTCTCCAATCATAAAAGTACTATGTGTACTACCAATATGCTGAATAGTAGTCAATTTAGTAACCATAAATTCTCTATATGCTTCCATATCTTTCACAAATATTTTCAAAATATAATCGTAATCTCCACTTACATGAAAACATTCTAAAACTTCATCTAACTGCACAACTTCTTTTTCAAACTGAGCTATCAAATCTATATTATGTTGTATTAATTTAATATGGCAAAAAACAACAAAATTTTTATCTATCTTTGATTTATCTAGTAATGCAACATATTTTTGTATAACATGTACTCGCTCTAATTTTTTAATCCGTTCATAAACAGCTGTAACTGACAAATTTAACTTCATAGACAATTCTTTAGTTGTCTTTTTTGTATCCACTTGCAAGAGTTCTAACAATTTTTTATCAATGTTATCTAATTTCATCTTATTTATTTTAAATCAAAAATAGTGAATTACAGAATAAAAAACTATATAAAATAAAAATTATAGTTAAATATTCTAAATAAATAAACTTGTATTGAAAATTAAATTATATTTAAAGAACTTTGAAGTGAATTTATAAAACACAACTATGAGTACATTCAACCCAGCAGACAATATTCAAGATTTACAATATTTCGGAGAATTTGGAGGAGTAAACCCTTCTATATCTGATAGCTCAACTTACACATTCCTTTCAGCAAAGACAATGTTTGATACGTTTGAAGGAAATGCAGAAGGATGCTATCTATACTCAAGACACTCTTCTCCAAGTAACTTATATCTAGACAAAGCATTAGCTGCAATGGAAGGTACTGAAACTGCTAATGTAGCAGCTTCTGGAATGGGAGCTATCACTCCTACTCTATTACAATTATGTGGAAATGGAGACCATATTGTTTCAAGTAGAACTATCTATGGAGGAACATATGCCTTTTTAAAAAATTTCGCACCAAGAATGGGAATTCAAACATCTTTTGTTGATATAACAAAGTTAGATATTGTTGAGGCAGCAATTACCCCAAAAACTAAAGTTTTATATTGTGAAACAGTAAGCAATCCATTACTAGAAGTCGCTGATTTAGGTAGTTTATCAAAAATCGCAAAAAAACACAATATAAAATTAGTGGTTGACAACACTTTTTCTCCCTTATCTGTTTCTCCAATCAAATTAGGAGCTGATATTGTGATTCATTCTCTTACTAAATACATTAACGGGAGTAGTGATACAGTTGGAGGTGTAGTTTGTGCATCACAAGAATTTATCAATGATTTAAAAAATGTAAATTCTGGAGCTAGCATGCTACTAGGCCCTACAATGGACAGTATGCGTTCTGCTTCTGTAATGAAAAATTTAAGAACATTACACTTAAGAATAAAACAACATAGCTATAATGCTAGTTATTTAGCAGAAAAATTCGAGCAAGATGGTCTAAAAACTGTTTACCCTGGTTTAAAAAGTCACCCTAGCCATGAAGTTTATAAAAACATGATTAACCCAGAATATGGTTTTGGAGGAATGCTAACAATTGATGTTGGTTCACTAGACAAAGCTAACGAACTAATGGAATTAATGCAAGAAAGAAATTTAGGTTATTTAGCAGTAAGTTTAGGTTTTTATAAAACCTTATTTAGTGCTCCTGGAACTTCAACCTCTTCAGAAATGCCACTAGAAGAACAAGCTGAAATGGGATTAACAGATGGTTTAATTCGTTTTTCAATAGGCCTAGACAATGATATCGAAAGAACATATCAAATGATGAAAAACTGCATAGAAGAAGTAGGTATTTTAAAACCTATAAGTTTATAAAAAACAACCAAATTAAAAAACTGTCTAAAAAGTAAAGAGATTTTATAACTCGATAAAGACTTGAGCTATTGAGATAAATCAACATAAAAACAATTACTTTTTAGACCGTTTTTATTATCAAAAACTAATTAACCTCTTCAATCTTTAGACGTTTACCTTCTTTATAAGAAACAATAAAAGCATCTTCAAAACCTATAGTCAATAGTTTCTTTCTAAAAATTTGTGCTTCATTTAAATTATCAAAATTCCCTAAAGAATATTTATAAAACTCATCTTCTTGAAGTTCTTTAAAGTTACCAAAAACTTCCGAATGTAGAGAAATTCTTTGGTCATAAAAAGCACCTATTTGAACAGTATAAACAATATCTACTTGTGCAGAAGAGGATTTAGAATTTTCTTTCATTAAACTATTAGAGTTCAAAAGTTCTTCATTAATTTTTTTATACTCTAAGATTTTTTTTTCTAATGTATCAATCTTACCACTATCATACAAACCAATCCCCTTTTCATTAAGAAAAGTATTATTTATCAAAAGTAGAGGTTTAGTATAATACACAACAACAATACTAAATAAAACCAGAAGAACTATACCAGAAACTATAATAAAAATATTTCGTTGCCCTTTAAAAACATCTCCTTTCTTACGCTCCTTCTTAAGGTTATTCGTAAATTCTTTTAATTCCCGATTATTTTTCTCAATTTCTTGATGAAGAGCTACTAAATCTTTTTCTTCTATATAAGGCATAACTTAAGCATTTTTTTATTTAATATTTTTAAAAAACAAATTATCTATGATCAAATTTATAACTCTTTTTCAGAAACAAAAAAATTAAAATTAAAAAAGTATCATTTTAAATATTTTAATAATTTGATTCTTAATATTATAAAAAATAAGTAAAACAAATTCTCTTTTCTTTGATTGATTTTTCTTAAAAGTAATACAATTCACAATATAAATAGTAAGTTTCGTTGGTTTAATATTTCAACAGCTCATAGTCAATATTGTATTCACTCTCATAATCGCTGCATTTTTAATATTAAGAAAACAGTTTAGACATTCCTCAAAATAAGAAAAATATAGATTCAATTGATAATTAAACATTTTACAATAAAATACTAATAATATGTTATAAAATCTAACAACAAATCTTATAGTTGGATTTTTTTTACCTTTGAAAAAACTACCTCCTCAATGAAAAAGATAATTTTACTATTTTGCATCTTACACTCGTTAATCAATTCTGCACAACAAGATCCTAGAATCTTTGATATCATTAACAAAATATCTTCTAAAAGAATAGAAAAAGACATCACTACATTAGCTAATTTTGGCACAAGAAACACATTTAGCGATACCATTTCAACCACTAGAGGAATTGGAGCTGCAAGAAAATGGATAAAATCAGAGTTTGAATCCATTTCTAAAGAATGTAAAAATTGCTTAAATGTTTTTTACCAAAAAGACTTTGTTACCACTAATGATGGAGAAAGAGTTCCAAAAGACACTTGGATTGTAAATGTTATTGCTATCCAAAAAGGAACCAAATATCCAAATCGCTATGTAATAATGAGTGGTGATATAGACAGTAGAAATTCAGATACTATGGATTTCACCACTGATGCTCCTGGAGCAAATGACAATGCTTCTGGAATGGCTGGAACTATTGAAGCCGCAAGAGTATTATCAAAATATAAATTTGAAAGTAGTATTGTCTATATAGGCCTTTCTGGTGAAGAACAAGGGTTATTTGGTGGAAAAGGATTTGCTACATATGCAAAAAACAAAGAATGGGAAATTATTGGAGTCTTAAATAATGATATGATTGGTAATATCGAGGGAGTTGATGGAATCATTGACAATAGAGCATTCCGAATTTTTTCTGAGCCAACACCAGCCAATGAAACCGAAAAAGAACGCAATATGAGACGTTTTTATGGCGGTGAAGTAGACGGAGTTTCAAGACAATTAGCTCGATACATTGAAAAGACAACAAAAACTTACATGCCAGAAATGAACCCTATGCTGGTTTATCGGTTAGATCGTTTTGGAAGAGGTGGTCACCATAGACCATTTAATGACTTAGGCTTTGCAGGTGTTCGAATTATGGAAGCGCATGAAAACTACAACCGTCAGCATCAAAATATTAGAACCGAAAATAACATTAAGTATGGTGATGTTTTAGAAGGTGTCAACTTTGAATATGCTAAAAAATTAACTTCGGTAAATGCTATTACATTAGCTTCATTAGCTTGGGCTCCTCCTGCTCCAAAAAATGTATTGATTGGAGGAATTGTACAACCAAATGTAAAATTAAAATGGGATAAAATTGAAAATGAAACCATTTTAGGCTATAAAATATATTGGAGATTAACTACCGCACCACAATGGGAGAATAGTCGTTTCGTAGGCAATGTAGATACTTTCGAATTAGAAGGAATTGTAATTGATAATTATTTCTTTGGTGTCGCTTCAGTAAGTAGAAACGGTCATGAAAGTCCAGTTGTTTTCCCAAATGACATTATAAGAGAGACCTTTAGAAAAAGATAACTTTCAAATCCCACATATCAGTAGTAGTTAATTAGCAAACTTCTTTGCCAATAGCTTCACATTGGCTATATTGCGTCTTCAAATAAAAAATAAATGGATACAAAAATAAATCGAAATAAAGAATTAAATATTTGGGAAGCTTTAATTCCTGTAATTGCTTTAATTTCTATGTTAGCATTTAATGTTTTAGTAGTTTATAGTGGAGAAGACGATGACCCGTTAGGAGGAAGCAATCAATTCGTATTACTTTTAGGGGCTGCTATTGCTGTTATTGTTGGATTATTTAACAAAGTATCCTTTCAAAAAATGATAGACGAAGTAGCTGAAAACATTAAATCTACAGCAGGAGCTATATTAATTCTATTAATGGTTGGTGCTTTGGCTGGAACATGGCTTATTAGTGGGATTATCCCTTCAATGATTTATTATGGTCTTCAAATACTTAGTCCTAGCATATTTTTACCAGCAACAATGGTAATTTGTGCCATAATTTCCATAGCAACTGGAAGTTCTTGGACTACTTCTGCAACAGTAGGCATTGCATTAATTGGTATTGGTGGAGCTATTGGATTCCCGGTTGGAATGGTTGCTGGAGCTGTGATTTCAGGAGCTTATTTTGGTGATAAATTATCACCCATGTCTGATACAACTAATTTAGCACCAGCAATGGCAGGAACAGATTTATTTACCCATATCAGATATATGGCTTTAACAACTACACCTACATTCATAATTTCTTTAATTCTATTTATTATACTTGGTTTAACTGTTGATATAAATGGAGCTGCTGATTCATCTCAAATGCTAATTGATATACAAAAATCATTTAATATTTCAGGTTGGCTATTCTTAGTACCAATTATCGTTATAGGTTTAATTTTCAAAAAAACCGAACCGTTAATTGCTCTATTTATAGGAATTTTATTAGGGGCTATTTTTGCCGTAATTTTTCAACCTCAAATATTAAATCAAATTGCAGGTGTAGAAACAATGAGTTTCAAATCAGCCTACAGAGGAGCAATGGATGCCATTACCATTGAAACAATAATTCCAACAGAAAACGAAAGTTTAGTAAAATTATTTAAAGCCAAAGGAATGTATGGAATGCTAGGTACTATTTGGTTAATATTGTGCGCCATGGTTTTTGGAGGCGTAATGGATGCTATTGGTGCTTTAGCTAGAATAAGTCAAGCTTTATTAAAATTAGCCAAAACTACATTTGGTTTATTTGCTTCGACTGTAGGAAGCTGTCTAGCTCTAAATATTACTGCTTCTGATCAATATTTAGCTATCGTAGTCCCTGGAAAAATGTTTGCAAAAGCATATAAAGATAAAGGTTTAGCTCCTGAAAACTTAAGTAGAACTTTAGAAGATTCAGGAACAGTTACTTCTGTATTAGTTCCATGGAACACATGTGGTGCTTATCAATCAGGAACTTTAGGGGTTAACACATTAGATTATCTTCCTTATGCCTTTTTTAATATATTAAGTCCATTTATGACCTTAATTTTTGCAGCATTCAATATCAAAATAAAACAATTAGTTTCAACTATCAAAGAATAGAATTGCTATAAATAAAATCTATTTTTAAATAAAAATTAACCATTACTTAAAAGAAGTAGTGGTTTTTTTATTTGTATTTTTGAGTACTAAACAATTGACTTTAAATCATTTTATAAACAAACAATAATTAATAATAATAAATCAGCAAAATTATGGAAAACTCAAATAGCTTAGGAAAATGTCCTTTTCATCAAAAGGAAGATGTTATAACAACAGGAACTAACAATCAATATTGGTGGCCAGAATCACTAAATCTAGACATACTTCATCAGCATGATACAAAAACTAATCCTCTTGGCAAAGATTTCAACTATGCAGAAGAGTTTAAAAAAATAGACTTAGAAGCTCTAAAAAATGATTTAAAAAACTTCATGACCAAAAGTCAAGATTGGTGGCCAGCAGACTGGGGGCATTATGGCGGACTAATGATTAGAATGGCATGGCATTCTGCAGGTACTTATAGAGTCACTGACGGCCGAGGAGGGAGCAATACAGGAAACCAACGTTTTGCACCACTTAATAGTTGGCCAGATAATGCCAGCTTAGACAAAGCAAGAAGATTACTGTGGCCTATTAAAAAGAAATATGGAAACAAACTTTCTTGGGCTGATTTAATAATTTTAGCAGGGAATATGGCTTATGAATCTATGGGACTTAAAACTTTTGGCTTTGCGGGTGGTAGAGAAGATATTTGGCATCCTGAAAAAGATATTTATTGGGGTAATGAAAAAGAATGGCTAGCTGAAACCAAGGAACGATACAATAATGACGAAAACAGAGAGTCTTTAGACAATCCTTTAGCTGCTGTTCAAATGGGATTAATTTATGTTAATCCTGAAGGAGTTGATGGTAAACCAGACCCATTAAAAACTGCTATAGATGTTCGAACAACATTTAAACGCATGGCTATGAATGATGAAGAAACTGTCGCATTAACTGCTGGTGGGCACACTGTTGGTAAAGCGCACGGAAATGGGGATGCTTCAATCCTAGGAAAAGAACCAGAAGCTGGTGAATTAAACGAACAAGGGCTTGGTTGGCACAATCCTACAAGAACTGGTGTTGGTACCGATGCAGTAACTAGTGGACTTGAAGGAGCTTGGACCACAAATCCAACGCAATGGGATAATGGTTATTTCTACTTATTATTTACTTATGATTGGGAATTAAAAAAGAGTCCTGCAGGTGCTTGGCAATGGGAACCTATAAATATTAAAGAAGAAGACAAACCAATCGATGCTTTTGACCCTACAAAACGAAATAATCCAATTATGACAGATGCTGACATGGCTATGAAAATGGATCCTATTTATCGTGAAATTTCAGAAAAATTCTATAAAAACCCCGACTACTTTACTGATGTATTTGCAAGAGCTTGGTTTAAATTGACTCACCGTGATTTAGGACCAAAAGACCGCTACTTAGGAGCTGATGTTCCAAAAGAAGATTTAATCTGGCAAGACCCAGTTCCAAAAGTTAATTACAAATTAACAGATTCAGAAATTGAAGAATTAAAAGAAAAACTTTTAAATAGTGGCTTAACTAAAACAGAGTTAATAAATACAGCTTGGGATAGTGCTAGAACTTTTAGAGGATCTGATTTTAGAGGTGGTGCAAATGGAGCAAGAATTCGTTTAGCTCCTCAAAAAGATTGGATTGGAAATGAACCCGAAAGATTACAAAAAGTACTAGATACTTTGACACAAATCCAAAATGGATTAACAAAAAAGGTAAGTATTGCTGACCTAATTGTTTTAGGAGGAACTGCTGCTATTGAAAAAGCAGCGCATAAAGCTGGTGTTACTATAAAAGCTCCATTTCTAGCAGGAAGAGGTGATGCAACGGCAGAAATGACAGATATTGAATCATTTTCTGATTTAGAACCAACACATGATGGTTTTAGAAATTGGTTGAAAAAAGATTATGCAGTAAAACCAGAAGAATTAATGCTAGATAGAGCGCAATTAATGGGACTAACTGCTCCAGAAATGACAGTTTTATTAGGTGGCCTGAGAGTTCTTGGAACAAATTATGGAGGAACTAATCATGGTGTATTTACCGATAAAGTAGGCGTTTTGAGTAATGATTTCTTTGTCAACCTAACAGATATGAAATATTCTTGGAAACCTACAGGTAAAAATTCATACAATATAGTAGATAGAAAGACTGGAGAAACAAAATGGACAGCTACTCGTGTTGATTTAGTTTTTGGTTCTAATTCTATTTTAAGAGCCTATGCTGAAGTATATGCACAAGATGATGCTAAAGAAAAATTTGTTAAAGATTTTATCAAAGCATGGACAAAAGTCATGAATACTGATAGATTTGACGTATAAACAGATTGCTCAAATAAATATTAAAATTAAAAAACCACCTTCAGAAGGTGGTTTTTTACTATATCAACAATAAATAATAAAAATACTGGATTATTCGTGAAAAAATAGTTAATATTTTGTAAGGAATATAGGTATAATTATTCTCTATTACTCAATAAAAACAAACCATTACATCCATTTAATTATATCCTTTCATTTTGTAATTTTGCAGTATTAAAATAACATTAAAATTATTTAACTTATGTCATTAGTAGGAAAAAAATTCCCAAACATTACAGTTGATGCCATCTCAGAAATGGGAGACAATTTAAGAATCAACGTTTTAGAAGAAGCTACAAAAAACAACAAAAAAGTGTTATTATTTTGGTATCCAAAAGATTTTACTTTTGTATGTCCAACAGAATTACATGCTTTCCAAGCTGCTTTAGGAGAGTTTGAAAAAAGAAACACTATAGTTATTGGTGCATCTTGCGATACTAATGAAGTACACTTTGCTTGGTTAAACACACCAAAAAACAATGGTGGTATTGAAGGAGTAACTTATCCATTAATAGCAGACACAACAAGAAACTTATCAGCAGCATTAGATATTTTAGATGCAGAATGGGTTTATGATGAAAATTTAGAAGAAGAAATTCTTGAAGGATCAAATGTAACTTTCAGAGCAACTTATTTAGTTGACGAAGAAGGTAAAATTTTCCACGAAAGTGTAAACGATATGCCTTTAGGTAGAAATGTAAACGAATATTTACGTTTAATTGATGCTTACACTCACGTTCAAACTAAAGGAGAAGTTTGTCCTGCTAACTGGGAAGAAGGTAAAGACGCAATGAACGCAGACCGTTTAAGTACTGCTGCTTATTTAAGTCAAAACTAATAAAAAAGTAACATTTACAACAAATTCAATGGCAATATTAAACTATTATTTTAAGTTTGATATTGTCATTGTTATTAAATAATTTAAACTATGTTTACAGAAATAGAACAAGATAATTTATCAGATATAGTAAATTCAAATGATATTGTAATTGTACAATATTCAGCTTCATGGTGCGGTAATTGTAGAATTATGAAACCAAAATTTAAAAAATTAGCTTCAGAAAATGAAAATATTCCTTTCTTAATGATTGATGCTGAAAAATTCCCAGAATCTAGAAAATTAGCAAAAGTGGACAATTTACCAACATTTGCTACTTTTAAAAATGGAATTTTGGTAAACCAAACACAAACTAATAAAGTAGAAGTATTAGTTGAATTAGTAAATGAAGTACTCTAAATTGATTGTTAGATTTTGGCTATTCGAATATTCCAAAATTAAAAAATCTAAAATTCATAAAAATGAAATTACCCGTTATTAAACAATTGACACAATTCATTGAAGATAATGATGCAGATTATATAGTAGAAACCATTGAAGTTTTAGAAAACCTAACCGAAGTATCTTCTTTAAAAGATGAAGAATTAGATGTCTTAGGGGAATTAATATCTAATATGTATGGCGCACTCGAGGTTCATAAAATGACCAAAGAAGGGAGAGACAAAAAAACAGCTTTGAACGATTTTATGAAACGCGTACTTGGTTCAATTGATAAAGAATAAGCTCTCATTATTGAGAGTTTTTTTTTATTAATACTCTAAATGCGATAATAAATCATTTCGTTAAATTAAAAAACAGCATTACATTTTCATGAAGATGAAAACATAACACTGTTTTAAAGAAAAAATATTAACTAATTCAAATAACCTTATTGTTTTACAATTTTTGTATTTCTAACTCCTTTTTTACCTTCTAATTGTACAAAATAAATTCCTGGGCTTAAATTAGAGGTATTGATTACAACTTTTGTAGCATCATTAAAACTTCTTTTTTCTAGAATTTGACCCGCGTTATTCATTATCAAAACGGTATCAAAAGAATTTACACCCTCAATTTCAATAATAGCTTCTTCTTTTATAGGGTTTGGATATATTTTAAACATATCCTCCATTACATTTTTACTCTCTATTTCATTTTCAGCTATTCTAGCATTGTTACTTGTACAACTTCCAAGAATAAAATTCATTTTATCATTAGCCGTATTATTCTCACCACCAGTTGGCAAGCTATAAGTATAATAAAAATAAATAGTTTGTCCAGCAGAAGCATTTACCTTAAAAGGCACATTTGCTTGAGCCAAGTAACCTGGATAAGTTGTATTAACCGAAGTGTTATAATATAAAATAAGTGTACTACTTCCAACACCTGTTTTGTTTGGAACAAAAGTTACATAAGACCCTGTAGCATCATTAGTAATCACAGCGTTAAAATCTCCATTAGCAGCTACTCTTGTACAAGAGCCTACCGGAGGTGGTGGAGGCGTTTGAGAAACTTCAGTAAAAGTAAATTGTTCCCAAGTATCTTGCGAATTTGTATCCACTTGCTTTAAAGTTCCTACACTATTCATCTGTAGTCTTCTTAAATTACTTTCCAAAGTAGTTAAATAAAACTTACCATTCCCCGCAGTAGTAATTTGCCATCTCTCCCAAGTACCTGCATAACTAGAAGGTTGCATATCTGTAAAATCTGAATTGTCTGATCGAAGCCTAGGATTTCCTTGACCTCCCACACAGTCTATATAATAACTATTATTTGGAGCTGCAGTAAATTTCCACTCAACAGTTGGTCCAGTTGTATTTATTGCTGTACTAAAAGGATCTTCAGAACCATTTGCACCAATTCTTTTATTATGAAAAGGGTTTGCTATATAATAAGTTTTATTAGGATCTGGTGTAAAAGTATTAGTTACAGGAGCAACTGTTACTGCAAAAGTCACAGTAGATGCTGTTCCACATGTATTAGTGAAGGTAGCAATATAATTACCTGAATTAGATATTTGTACATTTGAAAGTGTAATTTCTCTTGTGTTTGCAGTAAAATTATTAGGGCCTGTCCATGACCAAGTACCACCAGTTGTAGGTTGAGGACCAAAAGTCACACTATTTCCAGATTGAAGTGAAACAGTAGTATTAGATACCCAACTTTGACCGTTTATATTATAATATGGAGTAACTGCTGTTGGTTGACAAACTGTTGTATTCCCATCAACCCAAACAATATCATCTATAGCAAATTGAAAATTATTAGCTGGAATAGTACCATCACTACCAATTCTAAACAAATAAGACATATCTTGAAAAGCTACCAATCCTCCTAAATCACTAATTGGAATAGTAACTTGACCCCATTCTCCATTTCTAACCAATCCATATTTAGTTTGACCAGCTGGAAATTTAACTTCGGCTGAATTCGTAAAATTATCGTTTACTCCTATTAAAAAAGAAACATCAGCTGGAATCTTTATTTTAAATTTTAAAGAACCATTTTGAGGGTAATTAGACATATTCTTTCCAAAAAGACTTATGATTCCAGCACCAAACCATCCTTTTGTTTTGTCATTTGTAAAAGACAAAACATTTGCCCCTTCATAAGGAGGAATACCAGTGTTTTCAACTAATGTTTCACCGAAAATATAAAATTCAGCATCTGTTCCAAATGCTAGTTTTTTGGTCGTAGGAGTAGTATCCGTGAAAACTCCAAAAGTACCTGTCTCAGCAGCGATAGTACCATCTGATAGTGTTACACTTCCATGTCCATTCCATTTATATACACGAACATAATCAACATACATTTTACCAGGCAAAGGTGCATTAATTCCATTATTTGAAGTAATTCCTGTTAAAGTTCCACCAACAGCTAAATTAAATAACATGTAAAATGGTTTTGTAAAAGGAGTTGTATTAGAATCATTAGCATCAATCGGAAATGGATTTTCATACAAATCATATTCTGTAGCACCGTCCACTACTGTAAAACGAATTTGAGTTGGCTCCCAATAAATTCTATACTTTACAAAACGATCATTTAAAGGAGTTGCTGCTACATAAGGTTTATTATAATTTACATCATAAGCAATATTACCTACTCCTCCACCAGGTGTTGGAAAAAACGTATTGGCACCAACATAAGTATTAACTGTCGAGTTTGGTTCTAATTGAGTATTTCTTGCTGCTTGGCTAAAGCCCATTTCCATCATATCAATTTCACCTTTTGTTGGCCAAGCCAAATTAGCCGTTCCTAACATCCAAGCAGCTGGCCACAAACCCTGACTCAAATTAGGTACTCTCACACGCACTTCAACCATTCCATAATGAATGGCTACTTTTTTATCGCTATTTACTTTTCCAGAAGTAAATACTCTAGAACCTGAATTTTCTCTTTTAGCTTCTAATACCAGCGCTTTATTTCCAGCTTCACCAGGAATATCTGCTACGTAAACATTATTCGATTCATACGATTGTAATTCTTGGTTTCCCCAACCACATAATCCAATATTGCATCCATCACCAATATCTTTAGTCCATTGTTGTGCATTAAAAGTATTGAAATTATCTTCCCAAATTACTGGACCAATTTGTGAAAAAGTATTTAATCCAATCAATAAAAAAAACAAACTCCAAAATGAGTTCTTTTGTAATATTGAATTACTTTTTACTTGTTGTTTACGAAATTGTATCGCATAGCAAAATTCATTTGTTTTCATAATAATGTAGAGTTTGTTTTGTTTGTAATTAATCTTTTAATAGAATAGTTATTTACCTAACACTTCAATTCAATGATAAAATGAAAAATCAGAAAAAATAAACTTCTATTTTTATGATATTTCAAAAATAATGTTAAAAAAACAAGTATTAATCAATATGAGTATTACAAAAAACATACAACATTTAAAAAAATAAAAAACAAAGGTTTTATATAAAAAAACTACTTTTTATCGGATTTTTTTGACTTTAATAGAGAAAAAAAAGAGTAATTTCTGTTAAAAAAAATTAGAGAATTAGAAACGAAAACGTTTTTGTATAGGTCATGTAGAGTTAAAAAAGAAGTAGAAAAATAAATTTTTAATTTTTAAAACCAGAAAACAACTCGAAATGAAATATTTTTAATTTTTATAAATGAAATTCAACAGAACTACTGCCAAAATCATCCCAGAAATTGGTCCTAAAATATAAAGTGGTAAAAAAAACATATTTTCTGAAACCGCTGCTGGTCCAAAACTTCTTGCTGGATTCATGGAAGCTCCACAAATAGGACCAGCTAACCACGCTTCCAGAAAAACAGTACTTCCAATTAAAAAAGGAGCAAATTTCAACAAAACCTTTTGAGTTGTAGAAATTAATATCACCATCATTAAAGCAAAACTCAGAAAAAATTCTAAAATAAAGGATTCTTGCCAACTTCCACTTGGTAATGTATTCCCTAAATTTTGATTAATTTCAAATAAAAAATGCAAGCATATACTTGCACATAACGCACCGATCAACTGAAAAAAAACATATAAAAGAGCTTGTTTAAACTGTATTTGTTTATTCCATAAAAAAGCAATAGTAACTGCTGGATTGATATGACAATCTGAAAACTTACCAAAGAATTGAACCAATAACCAAACGGTTACACCAAAAACAATTCCAATTCCAAACGCCTGAATGATTCCATTATATTCTTCACTAATTATAACAGAACCTGTTCCCAAAAAAACCAATAAGAAGGTTCCAAAAAACTCACTTATATAATAAATCCTTCTATTTTCCATTTTTAATTTTTGAAAACACATAAGCCATTTCAGAAGCTATCACTTCACTACTTTCTAGATATTTTTCATCCATTAGAGCAGTTCCATCATATTCCTTTGGATCATTGTATCGAATAGGAAATCGTCTTTCTGCACCAGCAATAAAAGGACAGCCTTCATCTGCTGACGAACAAGTCATTATAGCTGCAAAATTAGATTTTGGATTAAAACTATTATCAAATGTTTTTGAAAAACCAACAATAGGTAATTCATTTTCATCGTATTTAATAGCCAAAACCGGATTATTACCTTCACTTAATTTTTGAATTTCAAAACCTTGAACCTTTAATGTATCTATAACTTTAAAAAACACTGCAGTTGCTTCTGTTCCTCCTGAATATGTGGTTACATGCTTAATGTCATAATAAAACGCCATAGTTTGTGCCCATATTTGAGACAAATGACTTCTCCTAGAATTATGAGTGCAAATAAAATTCAGGTTAATACTTTGTTTGGCATCAACTCTCTTTTGAATATAATCGACAAAGGGTTGCAACAGTTCTTTTCTTTCTTCAGAAACAGAATTACTAGCTAAATTCTCTACAATATTAGAAATCTTCTTATACATTTTATTTATGTTTTAGCCCAGACAGTAGCAACATCCTTTTGCAGTTGAAAGCTAATTTTTGTTGGTCTTAAAAAGCGACCTTAGAAGCTCTTTTAAGACCAACAAAAATAGCTTGAGACAATGAAGATAAAGTGAATGGCTGGATTAGCTTCTACTAATTAACAACACCCTGAGTCTGGAGTACATGATTTTTCTTTAGCATTCCATTCTCCAATTTTAACTTTTAATTTTTCGGGCGGAATACCGCATTTATCTTGAGCCAAACAATTTGTTAACTTAGAAGTTAGCAAAAAGTTTTCACCATTAAAATCCAAATTAAATTTACCAATCGTATCTTTCATTTGATATTCCACTTCTATTTCTAAATCTTCTATTTCAATATTTTTTTCAGACAATTCTATTATGTGAATCAATTTTTCAGGATGTAAACGATGATCATAATCGTTAGCTTCCCACAATTGAAAATTAACCACTTCTTCTTTACGAACGATTCCTCCACAATCAATAAAATGCTTAGAGACTTTCCCTACTTCAGTAACATGAAAATGAGAAGGCACTAACTCTCCGTTTGGCAATTGAAATGCAATTGTTGATAGTTCTTTTAGTTTGTTTTTTATTTCTGATAGTTTCATAATATAGTAATTAGTTGTTAATAAATTGTGATTAGCAACATTTGTTTTGCAGTTGCTTTGTTATTCCTTTAAAGTAATCTTGAATTACTGCAATAGTATCTTGGTTTAAACAATAACAAATGGCAGTTCCTTCAATAGTACCTTTAATAATATTAGCATTTTTTAATTCTTTCAAGTGTTGAGAAACGGTTGGCTGAGCCAATGGCAATTCGTTTACAATATCACCACAAATACAAGAATCGACACTCAGCAAATATTGAATAATCGCAATACGAGCTGGATGTGAAATAGATTTAAACAAAGATGCCATTTGATTTTGTTCTTCTGTAAAAAATTCAGTTTTAGAAACTCCCATATAAATATTATTATATTGCAATATTACGATATAATAATTAAAA
Organism: Flavobacterium jejuense; assembly: GCF_006491595.2. Taxonomy (GTDB): domain Bacteria; phylum Bacteroidota; class Bacteroidia; order Flavobacteriales; family Flavobacteriaceae; genus Flavobacterium; species Flavobacterium jejuense. Next base: position 44,868 of record NZ_VEVQ02000019.1, on the reverse strand, counting down.
GAAAAAATAATTCATAAAAAAAGTCCTGATAAAAATCAGGACTTTTAGTATTTAAAAGAAATTAGAGTTTATTTTTTTTCTCCTTTTTCCATTTTAGCTTTTAATTCAGCTAATGCATCGATATCTCCTAAAGTTGATTTCTCTACATTATTATTAGAAGAAGAGCTAGTTTCGATAGTTTTAGCCGCTTTTTCTTCTTCTTCACGGAAGATAGCTGTATGAGAAGCTACTACTCTTTTGAATTCTTTGTTGAATTCAATAACTTTAAAGTCAGCAGTATCTCCTTTTTTCAATTTTTTACCATCTTCTTTTTCTAAATGACGAGTTGGTATAAAAGCAACAACATCATCACCAAAATCTACAGTTGCACCTTTGTCAACGATTTCACCAATAGTACCATTATGAACAGTTCCTACAGCGAAAGCATCTTCATGCTTATCCCATGGATTTTCAGTAGTTTGTTTGTGACCTAAAGATAATTTACGACCCTCTACATCTAATTCTAACACAACAACATCCATTTTGTCTCCAACGTTTACAAATTCAGATGGGTGTTTGATTTTCTTAGTCCAAGATAAGTCAGAAATATACACTAAACCATCGATTCCTTCTTCTAATTCTACGAAGATACCAAAGTTTGTAAAGTTTCTAACAATACCTGTATGCTTAGAACCTACTGGATATTTAGCAGTGATATCTGTCCAAGGATCTTGAGACATTTGTTTGATACCTAAAGACATTTTTCTTTCATCTCTATCAAGAGTTAAGATAACTGCTTCTACTTCATCACCAATTTTCATGAAATCTTGAGCCGAACGTAAATGCGTTGACCAAGACATTTCAGAAACGTGGATTAAACCTTCAACACCTTCAGCAACCTCAATGAAAGCACCATAATCAGCTAAAACAACTACTTTACCTTTTACTTTATCACCAATATTTAAATCAGCACTTAAAGCATCCCATGGATGAGCGTTTAATTGTTTTAAACCTAATTGAATTCTTGTTTTCTCATCATCGAAATCAAGGATTACAACATTTAATTTTTGATCCAATTCAAGAACTTCGCTTGGGTGATTGATTCTAGACCAAGATAAGTCAGTAATATGGATTAATCCATCTACACCACCTAAGTCAATGAACACACCGTAAGAAGTGATGTTTTTAACCACACCTTCTAAAACTTGTCCTTTTTCTAATTGACCAATAATTTCTTTCTTTTGTTCTTCGATATCTGCTTCGATAAGCGCTTTATGAGAAACAACTACGTTTTTGAATTCGTGGTTAATTTTAACTACTTTGAATTCCATAGTTTTGTTAACATACTGATCGTAATCTCTAATTGGCTTCACATCAATTTGAGAACCTGGTAAGAATGCTTCAATTCCGAAAACATCTACAATCATACCTCCTTTAGTTCTACATTTTACAAAACCATTAACGATTTCACCAGACTCATGAGCTGCAATAACTCTATCCCATGCTTTGATAGTTCTCGCTTTTCTATGAGATAATACTAACTGACCTGTTTTATCTTCACGAATATCGATAAGTACTTCTACTTTGTCACCCACTTTTAAGTTTGGGTTGTAACGGAATTCGTTTAAAGAGATAACACCTTCAGATTTAGCATTGATATCAACGATTGCGTCTCTATCTGTAATTCTAACTACAGTACCTTCAACTACTTCCTCATCTTTAGTATCAATAAAAGTTTTTGACACTAATTCTTCAAATTCTAATAAGTTTTTTTCATCTACTACATCAATTCCTTCTTGGTAATTGTGCCAGTTAAAATTTGCTAAAAACTCTTCTTGTGTTTTGTTAATTTCAGACATGCTGATTTAAAAATTTGTATGTTGTGTTTTTAAAGGGTTTTTAATACAGACTAAAAACTACAACAGTGTTTACATAAATAATTGATACCTAGTGAAAACCCATTTCCGTCAAAAGGTGTGCAAAATTACAAATAATTTATTAACTACCAAATATTTATAAGAAGAAAAGACTCTTATTGAAGAAGAGTAAAGTATGATTCTGAAATAAATTCAGAATGACAAATTTTTCAAATCAAACCTATTCATTAAATTTTCTCTTCGATTAACTTCATAACAAGTTCAAATTGTTCCTTTTTACTCATCGCAGAATTATCTATTTCAATAGCATCACCTGCTTTTACTAAAGGAGAATCTTCTCTATGTGTATCAATATAATCACGTTGTTGCACATTTTCAAGTACTTCTTGAAAGGTAACATTTTGTCCTTTTTCCACTAATTCTTCAAAACGCCTTTGCGCTCTTGTTTCTGCAGAAGCATTCATAAACAATTTTAATTCTGCATCAGGAAAAACTACAGTCCCAATATCTCTTCCATCCATCACAATAGCCTTGTTTCTTCCCATAGCCTGTTGTTGTTCTACCAATTTAGCTCTTACTTCAGAAATTTCAGCAATTTGACTTACATTTCTTGACACATCAATAGTACGAATAGGTTCCTCAACATTTACATCATTCAAATACATTTCTGCAAAACCTAAATCATAATTTAACTGAAACTGTAATTGAATATTAGACAACTCTTTAATTAAACCTTCTTTATCCAAATAATTTTCTTTAACAAAACCATTTTGCATAGCAAAATAAGTTACAGCTCTATACATAGCACCTGTATCAACATACACATAACCTAATTGTCTAGCTAATTGTTTAGCCAATGTACTTTTTCCTGTTGACGAAAATCCGTCTATTGCAATTGTAATTTTTTTCATCTCTCAATTATCACTTTCACTAGCATAAATTAACCCTTACTTAATTAGTCTTAGAAATTTTTCCAATCCTTTTTTTGAAAAAATTTGTCCATTTATACTATATTTTTTTGAATTGTCTAAATCCGATTTTATTTCAATAATTCTATCATACTTAGAGCCTAACAAAAACAGCAGACTCTTATGGAGCAAAGGTTTATACATTGTCTTTTTCCCATTTATCTTTTTTAAATCAATTTCTTTTATCGTAAATCCATAAATATTCTTAAAACAAAGCTTTCTGTTTTTAAACAAAACATTTACTTTAATGAAGTAAAGAGAAAAAAAAGAAAAAGTTAAAAACAACAATATCTTTTCGATAAATAATAATTGAATTTTAAAAAAAAGACTTAATAATATGAATACAAAAAAGAAAGATGTATTAATTAACATCAATAAAATAAATAAAAATTTGTTATCTCTTTCAATTTTAATCATTATACTATAATTCTTATTCTAAATTAATCATCAACCCAAACAAACTAGTACTTGCTGCTAATGTATATCTTGAATACGAATAATCAAATTTAATTTTACCAAATCGCAATCCAAATCCAGCTGAAATTCCTGAAAAACTTCTTTGGTCTAAAATTTTTAATTCTTGTCCTCTCCTAAAATTATACCCCAAACGTATATTAAATCCTTTTTCGGGAAACAATTCGGCTCCCATAATCACATGGCGCAATGCATTATTAAAAAAAGAAACTTTCTCTTCATTCGTTTCTCCATCCAAGGTACTCTCTGCTCTATTAGGATTTGAAAAAGCAATATTCCATTGTTGTAAATTTTCTAAGGTAAGATGCCAACGAATAGGCACATTTTCTAATAATTGAGAGACTCCTGCATCAATGGATAATGGTAATTTTTCTCTTATATCCTGATAAGGCGTGATTTGAAAACCTAAATTACGAACTGCTAAACCCCAATTAATATCATTTTTTTCATCGACATATAAAAACCCTAAATCAGTTGCTACACCCCAAGAATTATAAGATTCTAAAGTAGAAGAAATTAACTTTACATTAGTTCCAATATACATATCTGTCCATGGAATATTGTAAGCATAACCTAAAGATAAAGCCGCCTCACTTCCTGTAAAATCAGAAGTAATATTTCCTAATTCATCTCTTCCTTCAAAGGTTCCATAATTGATATAATTAATTCCTGCATGAAAAGTTTGCACATGCTGATCCCATGTATATGCATAAGCAGCTGTACCATAAGATACTTCTCCGTAATAATTTCCGTAATTAACAGACAATCTATTACTCATTTTCTGATTAATAGTTGCAGGATTATAGAAAGCTTGATTCACATCATAGTCAACTACAGTAACCGTTTTACCTCCTAAAGCAGCTTGTCTAGGAGATTGAGCCAAATTTAAAAATTGGTATACATATTTACCTCCTATTTGCGCTTGGCAAAAAGTAATTGATAAAATAAAAAACAATTGTAATCTTAATTTCATTCTTAATTTTAATTACCAACCAGCAACCAATAGTCTTTTAGCTGATTTTCACTGCATTTTTGATACTTAGCATATACTTTAGCTACCGCGTCAACTATCATAAACTCATTTCCTCCGTTACAGTATTGATTTATAGCATCATGAATCGAATAGGCTTCAGGGCACATCAAACCTGTTGTCCAAACTAAAGGTTTTGACTTAGCTTCATTCATATCTGAAGAAAAAAAGCGTTTACTATAGCAAGCTAATGTAATACAATCTCTTTCTTTATTATCAGTATTTTTAATTTCTTCATGGATTTTAAAATCCATTAATCCATCATGACCAATATAACCTACTAAATTTGAATTCCCGTTTATTCCCAAAGTCTTGTCACCAACAACTATTGCATCTTTTAATTGACCCGAACAACTTTTCAAAAAATCAATAGTACACTGTTTGATAAACTTTCCATTATAAGCATCCGCAACAATATAATTATCTTGAGTTACATGCTTAAAAACCAATCGTTCCATTTTAACACTATCAATTGCTATTGTTTTTATCAGTTTCCAGCTAGTACTTTTCTTAAAATAGGTTTTCACACCAAAAGCACATCCCCAATACAAATTATTTTTAGGATCTTGTCCGTTTCCAATACTTTTTGGAACTGGAACAATGCCTTGATACTTATTATCGCACAAAGCTACTAAAATATGTATAACTTTCTTCGATTTATTATGAGACTCATTATTAAATACAGTATTACATTCTATTGGAACAACAGAATGAGTTTTAGCAAATTGTTCTTTTTGGTTTTTAGCACCACTAAAAACCAAAAAAAAGAGTTGGATAACAGCAAAAAAATGATTCATCAAATAATTCAATTCTATAAGATAACGTATTTCTAAATTTAAAATTATAAAAGCAAATCCATAAAACAATAAAAAACCTAAACTTTATATAAAGTTTAGGTTTTCATCTTATTATAAAATTCTAAAAAACTAATCTAATTTCTTAGCATTTTTTACTTTTTGATCAGTAATTGCAATAGCAACTACTTCACTCATTCTATCAACATAATGAAAAGTTAGTCCTTTTAAATATTCTGGTTTAATTTCATCTATGTCACGTTTATTTTCATAGCAAAGGATTATTTCTTTAATATTAGCTCTTTTGGCTGCTAAAATTTTTTCTTTAATTCCTCCAACAGGCAACACTTTTCCTCTTAAAGTAATTTCACCTGTCATAGCTAAACTTTTCTTGATTTTCTTTTGTGTATACGTAGACACCATCGAAGTTAACATAGCAATACCCGCACTTGGTCCATCTTTTGGTGTAGCACCTTCTGGAACGTGAATGTGAATATTATTATTGTTAATTACTTCACTTGGTATACCCAATAATTCACTATTCGATTTAATATACTCTAAAGCAATTGTAACAGATTCTTTCATAACCGTCCCAAGGTTTCCCGTCATAGTCATTGCTCCTTTTCCTTTAGAAATAGTCGATTCAATAAATAAGATATCACCACCCACAGAAGTCCACGCTAAACCTGTAACCACACCTGCTGTATCGTTATTCTCATACTTATCACGCTCCATTCGAGGAGCTTTCAGAACCGTTAAAATATCTTCGTCAGTCAACGTTTTATTATACACTTCTTCCATAGCAATAGATTTTGCTGCATGACGTACTACTTGTGCGATTTTTTTCTCTAGACCACGTACACCTGATTCTCGCGTGTAACCTACCACAATTTTTTCTAATTGTTTTTTACCAATATGCAAATCATCTGAACTTAATCCGTGTTCTTTTAATTGTTTTGGCAACAAATGTTTTTTTGCAATCTCTATTTTTTCTTCAATAGTATAACCCGACATTTTAATGATTTCCATTCTATCTCTCAAAGCAGGTTGAATAGTTGACATGCTATTTGATGTTGCAATGAACATTACTTTAGATAAATCATACCCTAACTCAAGAAAATTATCATGAAACTCCCCATTTTGTTCTGGATCTAAAACCTCCAATAAAGCCGAAGAAGGATCTCCATTGAAACTACTTGATAATTTATCAATTTCATCCAAAACAAACACCGGATTTGAAGTTTTTGCTTTTTTAATACTTTGAATAATACGTCCAGGCATAGCACCAATATAGGTTTTTCTATGACCACGAATCTCAGCTTCATCACGCATTCCTCCTAAGGAAATTCGAACATACTCTCTTCCTAATGCTTCTGCTACAGATTTTCCAATAGAAGTTTTACCAACACCAGGAGGTCCAAATAAACAAATAATAGGAGATTTCATATCATTCCTCAATTTCAAAACTGCTAAATGCTCTATAATTCTTTGTTTTACGTCTTCCAATCCAAAATGATCTCTGTCCAAAATTTTCTGAGCTCTTTTTAAATCGAAATTATCTTTAGAGTATTCGCCCCAAGGTAAATCAAGAAACAATTCTAAATAATTTCTTTGGATTCCAAAATCTGGAGAATTTGGATTAGAGCGTTGCAACTTAGACACTTCTTTCTCAAAATGAGTAGCTACATTTTCATCCCATTTTTTAGCTTTCGCTTTCTCACGCATCTCTTCAATTTCAGCTTCATAGGAAACTCCACCCAATTCTTCCTGAATGGTTTTCATCTGCTGATGTAAGAAATACTCTTTTTGTTGTTGATCTAAATCAAATCGGACTTTAGATTGAATATCGTTTTTCAATTCAAGTTTTTGCAACTCTAAATTCATAAAACGAAGTGTTTCTAGCGCTCTCTCTTTCAGGTCATTAATAGAAAGAAGATTTTGTTTTTCCTCAACCGAAAGATTCATGTTTGAAGATACGAAATTGATTAAGAAAGGGTTACTTTCAATGTTCTTAATTGCAAAAGTAGCTTCCGTTGGAATATTTGGGCTTTCTTTAATAATTTGGATAGCCAAATCCTTAATAGAATCGACTATAGTATTAAATTCAACATCATCCACATTAGGCCTAGCCTCACTAACTTCCTTTATTGTTGCTTTTAAATAGGGTTCTTCCTGAGTAAACGCATCAATCTCAAAACGTTTTTTACCTTGAAGAATTACAGTAGTATTACCATCTGGCATTTTTAAGACTCTAATAATTCGAGCTACAGTACCTATATGATGAACATCATTTGGAGTTGGCTCTTCAACATTTTCATCTATTTGAGCTACAACACCAATAACTTTTCCTCCAGCATTAGCATCATTAATCAATTTAATCGATTTATCTCTTCCAGCCGTAATTGGAATAACTACTCCTGGAAATAAAACAGTATTCCTTAATGAAAGAATAGGCAAGTCATTTGGTAATTCTTCATTATTCATTTCTTCCTCATCCTCAGGGGTTAATAAAGGTATTAATTCTGCATCTGAGTCAATTTCTTGAAGTGACAAGTTGTCAAATGTTAGTATTTTTTGATTTGGCATAATTATAAAAGGGTCATTTTGTCATTAATAACTAGTACAAATTGTTATTATTGCATTACAAAATCAGCATTAAAACACTGATAATCAACAATAATAAACAATTTAGCTTTTTATAAGCATAATAAGAAGTCAAGAGTTGTGCCATAAAAAAATCCCGAAAGTAAATTTTCGGGATTTTTGTTTATTTTTATAATTTTCCTACTGATAATAAACATCAAAAGTTCCTTGTGAGATACTATGAGTTGTAGCACTAGTAAAACTAGTTCCAGTAAACTGAAATGTACCAACTATATGCTTTGTTCCAACATCATGAGTAGTAATCGTTACCGTACCAGGGTTAGCACCAAATGAATTTACGCCAGACGCATCTTGATTATACAATCCAATATTATTGGTACCTAAAGGCAAATTCTCCAAATCATATGTACCTGGAGTCATTCCTCCTACTAAGCTCAAAGAAATATTTTCTATATTCCCTCTTCTACCGATTATTGTTATAGAATTATTCGCTTGAATACCATCAACATTTGTAGGAATAAAATCTGAACCATCTAACTTACAGAAAAAACTATTCGTGGATGGAGATGTATTATTTGCAGTAAATGGAACTGAAAATTGTCCATTAGTAAAAACTTTTGTTTCTGTTTGTGTTAAAGTGCCATCATACCTTACTCCTGTAAACTTAAAATTTCCTGTAATAATATTTGTAGTTGTATTGATTGAAGATATTACTAATTCAGCAGTATCTACATAATTAGTAAAGCCTTGATTTGTAGCATCTGAATTACTCAAACTAACGTATGGGACCTGACCACTTCCAGCAGAATAAACCAATCCTAAAGAAGTTATAGATGTTGCACTAGCCCAATTATAAGTACCCACAGCTCCTTGCGGGACAGTGATTTGAAAAAAACTACCATTACTCTTCATTGCTGAAATAGAAATATAATCGGAATTTACAATTGCCTGTATATTAGAAGCATTGTTCCATGTTTGTCCATCAAAATCAGCTTTAAAAACTGTTGCAGTACTTCCACCACCACCAGAATTTCCTCCACCAGTACTACCAGATCCAGAACCATTTCCATTACCTGAATTTACTTGATTTGATAAAGCAGGATCTAAAGGTTCAACCTCACTACATGAAGTGATTGAAAAAATAGCTATTAAAACAATAAAAGCAAAAAGATTGTTTATTTTTTTCATTACATATAAATTAAAAGTAGCCAAAAATAGTTTTTATTTTTATTTTTTAGGCACTCTTATTAATAAAAAGATACCTATTATAAAAAAAACAGCTAAAAAAACAATTGCATTTCGCATAGAACCAGATATTTGATCAATCGTTGCAAATATTCCCATTCCTATTACAATACCTATTTTTTCCGCCACATCATAGAAACTAAAATAAGATGCTGTATCTTCCGTTTCTGGCAAAAATTTAGAATATGTTGATCTAGATAAAGATTGAATTCCTCCCATAACTAAACCAACAAACCCTGCTGTTACATAAAAATGGATAGGCTCCGTCACAAAAAAGGCAAAAACACAAATTATTGCCCAAATTACATTAATAATCAGTAGTGTTTTAATATTTCCGAATTTCGAAGCCATTTTTGAAGTAAAGTAAGCCCCTAAAACAGCCACTAATTGAATAACTAAAATACTTATAATTAATCCTGATGTTTTTTGACTATCAGTTTCCCAATTAATCTCTTGTTCTCCAAAATAAGTAGCCACAAGCATAACCGTTTGTACCGCCATACTGTATACAAAAAAAGCTATCAAATACCGTTTCAAAGCTAAATTATGAAACAACTGGTCTTTAACTTTCAATAATTCTTTAAAGCCATTAAAAAGCACTTTACTAGAAACTTTGTTATTTGATTTATTCCCTTTAGGCAAATAATAAAAAGTATATTGACTAAATAACAGCCACCAAATCCCCGTAAACACAAAGGATAATTTCATAGCTTCCATTGATTCAATCTTATTTTCTTTTGACAAAATTAAACCCAAGCAAATAAGCAATAAAATAACACTACCCACATATCCAAAAGAAAATCCTTTTGCACTTAAAGAATCTTGTTGATCCTTATGAGCAATATCTGGTAAGTAAGAATTATAATAAACAATACTTCCCCAAAAACCAATTAAACCAAAGTAGAAACAAGAAATTCCAAAATAAACATTATCTTCTGTAAACCAATACAAACCTATACATGAAAAAGCCCCTAAATAACAAAAAAATTGCATGAATCGCTTTTTATTACCTACGTAATCTGCTATTCCCGAAAGTAACGGTGATAAAAAAGCTACCGTTAAAAAAGCAAAAGCTGTTACATAACTAATTAATGCAGTACTTTTAAAGTCATTTCCTAAAAAATGTATTGTAGGATTCTCTTTAGAATAGAGAAAACCAAAATACAAAGGAAATATACTAGAAGAAATAACTAACGAATATACTGAATTTGCCCAATCATAAAATGCCCAAGCATTTAATAATTTTTTATCGCCTTTTTGCAATTTTTCCATAATAATATTAAAATAAAAATCCCGATTTATAAATCGGGATTGAAGATACATATTTTTTTATTTACTTGAAAGTTACTCCAAATTTTGCTGCTTCAGCTTTTGCTTGTGGTATCAAACTAGTTAAATTACTAATTCTAGTTTCATTACTTGGATGCGTACTTAAAATTTCTGGTGGTGCAGAACCAGAAGACATAGCAGACATTCTCTCCCACAATCTAACCGCATTTACTGGGTCATATCCAGCAATAGCCATTAGAGTTAAACCAATCATATCCGCTTCACTTTCATGACTTCTACTGAAAGGCAACATAACACCAACTTGAGAACCAGCTCCATATGCCTGCATGACCAATTGCTGTGTTTCTTCGCTTTTATTACCAACTGCAACTTGAGTACCCACTGCTCCTAATTGCTGAATTAACCCAGCACTCATTCTCTGTTGACCATGATTCGCTAATGCATGTGCTACTTCATGTCCCATAACTGCAGCTATTCCAGCATCATCTTTACAAACTGGAAGAATTCCTGTATAGAAAACAATTTTCCCACCTGGCATACACCAAGCATTCAATTCTTTACTATCAACTAAATTATACTCCCAAGCATAACCATCTAAATAGTCCGATTTACCATTAGCATTTAACCATCTTTCAGCAGCCGTTTTAATTTTCATTCCAATGGTCTCAATTTTTTTTGCATCTGCTGTTCCTTTTATAACTTTGCTTTCAGATAAAAACTGATCATACTGTTGAAAAGCTGAAGGGAAAATTTGACTATTTGGAACTAGAGCCATTGTATTTTTTCCCGTAAAAGGATTTTTAGCACAGGATAAAACCAAAGCAAAAACCAATACAAATAGAAACTTTATTTTATAATTCATTTTTTTTTGTTTTAAACAAAGTTACTACATTTAAAAAATGATTTCAAACATTCATTGAAAAAAAATAATAGTATTTTTGTATTTAAACCGTCGAACAATATTCATAATGTCAAAAAGAAAAAAAAATATTTCCACTAATTCCATTCCTTCTTCACTACTCAAATTTATTTCCATTTTACAAAAAGTATCAACCAAGCTTACTGTTAAATTTGCTTCAAAACTTTTTGGTTCACCTATAAAGTATAAAATTCCAAAAAGGGAATTTCATATGGAAAAAAAAAGCAAACAAGAATTACTTTATATCCCAAAAATTAAGAAACAAATAATGATTTATCAATATGGAGAAAACTCTAAAAAAGTACTATTAGTTCATGGTTGGTCTGGCAGAGGAACCCAACTTGTAAAAATAGCTGATAAATTAATAGAACTTGGATATTCCACTATTAGTTTTGATGCTCCTGCTCATGGCAAATCTCCAAGTAAAAAGACTTTAATGCCCGAATTTATTGAAAGCATCCTAGAACTTGATAGAAAATTCGGCCCCTTTGAATATGCAATTGGACATTCACTAGGGAGTATGTCGATTTTAAATGCAATCAAAGATGGTTTAAAAGTTCAAAAAGCAATTATTATTGGAAGTGGTGATAGCGTGAATGACATCTTAAAAGATTTTGTCTCGAAATTAGGATTAAAACCGATTATTGCAGAAAAAATGAGAGATTCATTTGAAAAAAAACATGCTATTGACATGGAGAGTTTTTCTTCCAATATAGTAGCAAGAAAAATTAATATTCCTACTTTAATAATTCATGATAAGAATGACACTGATGTTCCTTACACAGCTTCCAAAAATATACATTTACATTTAAAAAACAGTAAATTAATTTTAACAGAGGACTTAGGGCATCGAAAAATATTAGGAGACGAGAAAGTAATCCAAGAGATTGAATCATTCTTATCAAACTAAAACAAAAAACACTTCTGATTACACAGAAGTGTTTTTTATTATTTTGTAAAACATTATTTAGCCTATTACATTCCTAGCATTGATTTTCTTAAATCTTTATCTGCAGGATTGTTAGAAAGCCAAATACCAAATAATGCTTTTTTAAAATCTTGTCCATCAACAGAACCTTTTTTAACATTATTTTTATAAACTACAACTCCAGTACCTGGAACATTTGCAAAGGTAAAAGAATCTCCTTTTTTAAATTTTTCATTAAAAAAAGATTTAAATTTAGTAATGTCATCTTTAATAGGATCAATATTATTATTTGTCGATTTTAAAAACCCTTCATCTAATGCTGTCATCATTTTTTCAGCGGAAACCATTCCTGAAACAACATCAAGTTTTATTGCTGCTATTTCTGTACTATTTACTACTTCTGTCCCATTAGTGCTTTTTTTAGGGAGATATAATGACCCAACATATAAATCTATCCACCATTTCTCCCTAATTCCTGCTCCATTAAGAACTAACTTCTTACCTTCAACTGTAATAGTTTCATCTAATTTCACACCTGAAACTGTTGTTTGTGCATCAGCATATGACGAAATGAGAATAATTAAAAATGTTAAAAAATACTTTTTCATAATTTATTTATTGTTTTTTTTGCTAATATATATTTTTTTATTGAAATTATTATCAAATTAATCAATTAGAAAAAGCATTTCAATAAAAACTACAAACCTAGCATAGCTTTCTTTAATTTTTCATCAGCAGGTTTTACACACAACCAAACACCAAATAAAGCTTTTTTGAAATCATGTCCTTCAATAACACCTCTTTTTACGCTATTTTTAAAAACAGTAATGCCAGTTTTAGGATTATAAACAATCATAAATTCATCGTTTTCTTTCATTGTACTATCAAAAAATGAAATAAACTTATCTATTTCAGTTTTCAAGGCACTAGTACTTCCATTCATTGAATTTTGAAAACCTTCATCAAACATTTCCTTCATCCTTTCTGATTTTAGTAATCCAGAAACTACGTTAATTTTAATAATTGCAGGTTCAGTACTGTTAATAATTTGATCCGCATTTGTGGTTTTTGATGGCACATATAAAGACGCAACATACATATCTATCCAAACTTTTTCTTTAACACCCGCACCGTTTAAAACAAGGCGATTGCCTCCAAAAGATAAAGTTTCATAAATACTTACACCAGATAATTTTGATTGAGCTGGAGCATAAATAAGGGGTAACATTGTAAAAGTTAACAGTAGGTAAAGTTTTCTCATAGTTGAAACATATTAAATAATTGTTAAATATATAAATTTTTTCTTTTTAATTTGTTAATAGTTGCATTTAATTCAAAACCGAGTAAAAGAACCATACAATTTATCCAGATGTAAAACATTAAAACAAGAAGCGTGCCAATTGACCCATACAACTCATTATATCTTGCAAATTTTTCGACATAAATACCAAATATATAAGAAGTTAGAACAATTAGCAAGGTTGTAAAAACCGCACCATAACTAATAAAAGAGATGTTTTTCGTCTCAGTTGTTCCAAATTTATATAGAATTGATGTTGTTATTAAAATCATTAAAATCACAAATAAATATCTTCCCCATTCAATCAAATGAACATCATTACTTATAAAGCCCTGTGTCTTAATCTTTTGAATTAACACTTCAAAAATTACAATTGAAGCCACAGTAATAATCAATATTAAAGACAATGTTATTGAAATAGCTAAAGCTATAAAATATTGCCGAAAAAAACCTCTTGTAATTGTTATATGTGTCGACATTTCAAAACCTCCTAATATTGCATTAACTCCATTTGTCATTAAAAAAATAGATAAAATAAAACCAGAAGAAAGTAAACTTTTATAACTAGTATTCATTATATCTTTGATAATCAACTCAATAGCTTCATAAGTATTTGGAGGAACACCCTTTTCTACAAAAAACAAAAAGTCATCTTGAAAATTTTCGATCGGAATATAAGGAATTAAATTTAAAATAAATAATGCAAATGGAAATAATGCCATAAAAAAGCTAAACGCAACAGCACTAGCTCTATAAGAAAAGGCTCCTTTTAAAATACCTAAAACATATAATTCAATTATATCATAAAGCGATAATCCTTCAAGTGAGGACAAAGTAATCTTTTTCCCTAAAATAACAAGGTGCTTTATTACAGGAATTTTACCTAATTTATTTTCAATCACTTCAGACATTAAATCGCTTTTAAGCTTAAATCCATATTGTAAACAGAATGTGTTAATGCTCCGGAAGATATGTAATTAACTCCACATTCTGCATATTGTTTTATTGTATTTTCATTAATATTACCTGAAGATTCTGTTAAGCATGTATTACCAATTAAAAGAACCGCTTCTTTAGTCATATCAAAAGTAAAATTATCCAATAATATTCTATAAACCCCTCCTGCCTGTAGAATTTCTTTCACTTCATTCATATCTCTTGCCTCGACTATTATTTTTAAATCTTCATTATTGTCTCTCAAATATTTTTTAGTTTTTTCTATTGCTTTAGTTATTCCTCCTGCAAAATCAATATGATTATCTTTAAGCATAATCATATCATACAACGCAAATCTATGATTTTCTCCACCTCCAATTTTAACTGCCCATTTTTCTGCCGCTCTAAGTCCTGGTGTAGTTTTCCTTGTATCTAAAACCTTAGTTGAAGTTCCTTTTAATAAATTAACAAAATAATTTGTCTTAGTTGCAATTGCACTCATTCTTTGCATTGCATTTAATACCAAGCGTTCTGCTTTCAATATAGACTGAGATCTTCCTGACACATGAAAAACAACATCTCCATAAGCGACTTCTTGTCCATCATTAATAAATGTTTCAACTATTACATCTTTATCTACGTAAGCAAAGACCTTTTTAGCAAATTCAACTCCTGCTATAATACCATTATCTTTAACCAATAATTTAGCCTTGCCTTTTGCTTCTTTTGGAATACATGCTAAAGAGCTGTGATCACCATCTCCTACATCCTCTCTTATAGCATTAGCAATTATTAAATCTAATTCTTTTTGAAATTGTTCTTCTGAAATCATATTCTAAAATTTGAATTGCTAAATTAAGAATTCGATTTCATAAATATTTTATTTTTAACATAAAAGCAAAAAAAAATCCCGATTAAATCGGGATTACATCAAATATCTTTTTACTTGTAAATAGTCTCTTTTTTAAAATGCTTAGTTAATAAATAATAAAAGACTACTCTGTATTTATTTTTATTAGATTTTCCATACTGCTCTATTACTGCTGAAATTGCACTATCTAGCTCTGGTCCATCTTTCAAGCCTAATTTTTTTATTAAAAAATTATTTTTTACAGTCGCTAATTCTTTATCATCCGTTCCAGAAACTGTTGAAGAATCGGCATTATAAATTGATGGTCCACAACCAATTGTTACTTTAGTTAGCAAATCCATATCTGGAGTAACACCGCACTTATCTTTCAAATCAGCAGCATATTTAGTAATCAACTCGTCTCTTTTACTCATAATTTTTGTTATTTAAGTTATTTTAGATTTTATTTTAAATTTAGTTAATTTTACTAAAAAACACAATATTTATTCATAAAAGTATAATTTTATTTTAAATTTTTAAAATAATCTAGCAAAATTTTATCATTTAATTTTTCAGGAGTTTGAATCTCTAACAAACTAGGTTTGTCATTTGAAGCTAAAAAAACTGAAAGAGAATTCTCTAATTTTACTATATCTGAAATCTTTCTATAAGTGAATCCAAACATTTCAGCTAGGTACTTTGCATTTAAATTATGGGAAGTTTCGAAATAAGTATTAAAAACTTCATTTTCTGAGTGTCCTGGCAAAATTCTAAAAATACCTCCACCTCCATTATTAATTAATATAATTTTAAAATTCTTTGGAACATAATTATTCCACAACGCATTACTATCATAAAAAAAACTAATATCTCCTGTAATAAAAACCGTTTGCTTATCAGAACCAACTGCAGCACCAATAGAAGTTGAAGTACTTCCATCTATACCACTAGTTCCTCTGTTACAAAAAACAGAAATCGATTTATCAATTTCTACTAATTGTAAGTACCTTACAGCCGAACTATTACTTATTTGCAACTGACTATTTTTTGGCAAATTTTTAGTAATTACATCAAATACTTTAAAATCAGAATAAGGAATAGTTTCTAAATAGGTGCTTGTTTTATTTTTTCTCAACTGAATAATCTCTTGCATTTTTAAATTATATCCTTCTTCATAAGAGAGACAAGAAATCATAAGCTCTTTGAAAAAGGCTTGAATGTTTGTTTGAAAATGCTTTGTAAGACTTCCGTAAGTATCATAAGCTCTTAACTCGTCAACATGCCAATGTTCATTTGGTTTGTATTTTCTAAGAAATGCTTTTATCCGTTTTGAAACTACCATTCCTCCGAAAGTCAAAAGAATATCGGGTTGAAAAAAAACAAATTCTTCCTCAGAAAAGGGTGTTATAATGGTATCAATATGATTTACAAAGCTAGTATGATTCAGATTGGATGTTTTTTCAGTCATGATAATTATAGAATTATCTTTGGCTAAAAAGTCTATAATGGATTCTTCAATACTATTAGGTTTACTTTCTCCTACTACTATTAATTTTTTTTTACTTGAATTCCATCTATTAATATAAGCATCACTTAAAACAAAATTAGATTGCACTTTAGTTTCAAAAGAAGTCCACTTTGGATCAACTAAAATTTCATCTATAGTATCGTACAAAGGCTCTTCAAAAGGCACATTAATATGTACAGGTCCTTTTTGACTCACAGCCAAATGCAAAGCATATTGTATAGCAATATCGTTTTCTTCAGAAATTCTTTCAGTTAAATTAGCACTATTAATAATATGATTGGAAAAAACATTTTCTTGACGAATCGTTTGCCCATCACCAATATCAATTTTATCATGGGGTCTATCTGCACTAATGACCACTAATGGAATTTGACTGTAAAAAGCTTCTGCTACAGCTGGATAATAGTTTAAAACAGCAGAACCAGAAGTACAAACAACCGCAACAGGTTCGTTTAATTGTTGTGCAATTCCCAAAGCAAAAAAAGCTGCACAACGCTCATCTGCAATGCTATAACATTTAAAAAAAGAGTTACTGGCAAAACCTATGGTTAAAGGAGCATTTCTAGAGCCTGGAGAAATAACAATATGTTTTAGTCCTTTAGCTTTACAAATAGCAATAATAGTTTGTGCTAAAGGAATTTTAGGGTATTTATTTTTTGGTATCAAATCTTTACAGTAAAAGTTCTTAAATGGAACGAATAAATTGAACTACAAAGGTAAAAAGTTAACCAACTTTTTAAATAATTTTATAGAAAAATAAATTCTCCAACACTACCTGTTACGACAAGACCTTATCATTACTAAGATTAAGAAGCTATTTTAAAACTAGATATTAAGAATACCTTATTGCTTTACAAAAACAGAAGTTTAAAAATTATTTAAAATTCTAGTCTGTATTGATGTAATTATCCTTTATTTTCAATCCAATTAACTACTGAAGCATCCGTTGGTAAAGTACGTGGTGAAATTATTTTTTCCAATTCTCCTTGCTCATTTATAAGGTACTTCTGAAAATTCCAAGATACTTCACTATCTTCTAAACCATTTTTATCTTTTCGAGTTAAAAACTTATAAATTGGATTCATATCTAATCCTTTGACAGAAATTTTACTCATCATAGGAAAGGTAACTCCATAATTTCTTTCGCAAAAAGCTGCTATTTCCTCATCATTACCTGGCTCTTGAGATGCAAAATTATTTGCAGGAAAACCAATAATTATAAAATTAGCATCTTTATACTTGTCATACAAAGCCTGTAAATCTTTATATTGAGGTGTTAATCCACATTTAGAAGCTGTATTAACTACCATTATTTTCTTTCCTTTCAAAGTAGAAAAATCAAATTCATTTCCTTCAATGTCTTCTACTTTAAACTGATATATAGTCTCTTTCATAATTTCATTTTTAGTTCCCATTTTATTAAGAGTCTTTTGAGCTTGTAAATTCTGATTAGCCGAAAACGCAATAGTACAAATAATTAAAAACTTTTTCATATCTATAATTTTGTATAAAATTACGTTTTTTAGTAAGCTATTATTCTTAAACAAATCATAAATATT
This sequence comes from Flavobacterium jejuense, assembly GCF_006491595.2. Taxonomy (GTDB): domain Bacteria; phylum Bacteroidota; class Bacteroidia; order Flavobacteriales; family Flavobacteriaceae; genus Flavobacterium; species Flavobacterium jejuense. The sequence goes on along the minus strand of NZ_VEVQ02000019.1, from coordinate 26,587 downwards.
AATAAAATTTTGTATTTTAGAAATCTAAATAAACAACCAATATGTTTTTCTATCGAACCTTGATTTCATTTATACAAGATGATGAATATAGAGATTTACTAATTACTACAATTTTGATTGTACTAACAGGAACAATAACATATCATTATTTAGAAGGTTGGAGCATTATTGATTCTCTTTACTTTTCTGTAGTAACACTAACTACAATTGGCTATGGTGATTTTGCTCCAAAAACAGATGGAGGTAAGTTATTCACAGTTTTATATATAATAGTTGGTATTGGAATGATTCTTAGTTTTATAAACACTATTCAACACCATTACACACACATGCGTTATAAAGAGCGTAAAGAAATTTTAAGAAAGAAACTAAAGAAACAAAACAAGGATATTAAATAACTATTATTATATACAATAGCAAAAACGAATTATCAATAAATGACAATTCGTTTTTTATATAAATTATGGCAGCAATTTATCTTAGTATTTTTTATGACCTTTATGTTTCCCTTTACTATGTTTGTCTGCATAATAATGCTTCTTTATTTTATACTTCATTTTATGGTCATGAAAATGGTTGTAAGGTCTTTGTCCATGATAATCTAAACCAACTCTATATCCTCTCTGTATATTATAATGACTACAATGTCTTGGTAAATATCTTGATCTAGTCCATCCCTTTGAGGTATGATATAAATATACCGCAGCTTGTACATCAAAATAAACTTCAATTTCTGGATAATAATAATATTCGACTACTTCACGATGGTTACATCTAGAATCGTGCACGTGTCTGTATTCGGTTTCATAAACACGATTTGTATTTGCATTAATGTTAATACTAACAGAAAGCTGTGCGTTACTTTGCAAAGCAAATAACAAAGCTATTACTATAAATAAAATTCTTGTCCTTTCGATTACTACTTCGCTAGGGTTCTTAATTTGTATCGTTTTCATAATGTATTGTTTTTAATCTGTTACTATAAGTATAAATCCAAATACTGTGCCAAAACAAACTTTCATTTTTTTTTGAAAGTTTAAAAACTTTTGTATACATTTGCATTATCAAATAAGATAAACCATCAAATGGAATTCAAAGAAGCAAAAAACAAATTCGTTCAAACATGGGGAGCACTTGGTTCTCAATGGGGAATTAACAAAACCATGGCTCAGATTCATGCTATGTTAATGATCAGTAACGAGCCTGTTTCTATGGAAGATATTATGGAAGAATTACAAATTTCTCGTGGAAATGCAAGTATGAATATTAGGGCTTTAATGGATTGGGGCATTGTTTACAAAGAGTATAAACCTGGAGAAAGAAGAGAGTTTTTTACAGCCGAAAAAGATTTAGACGAATTAGCCGTTAAAATTTCTAGAGAGAGAAGCAAAAGAGAAATCAAACCTGCCTTGAAAGTTTTAAAAGAAGTTTCTTCAATTGAAGTCAATAATTCATCTGAAGAAAAACATTTTGTGGAGCAAACTTCAAAACTATATGATTTTGTTTTAAAAGCAGATAATGTTTTGGATAAGATTACTGAATACAAAGACAATTGGTTGGCTAGACTAATTGTAAAAATAATGAAGAAATAACTAAAAAAATTTAATCAAAACTTTCATTTTTTTCTGAAAGTTTAAAAATAATAAGAATTATGAAAGCTATAAAATATTGGAACACATTTGCAATAGGATTACCAATTGTACTTTTATTTTTGGGTTGTATCAGTGAAGCATTCTTATTCTATGCTGCTTTATCTACTATGTTAACAGGAATAATTCAAGTTGTTTTAGGATTAAAAATGTTATTTAAAAATCCTGAAAATAAAAGTTTACAATTGTATGCAGGGAGTGTTGGTTTATTTTTCATGACTTGGGTGATAAATGCAGGATTAGATTACATAGATATTGTTACTTATATATTAGTACCTATACCTTTTATTTTACTGGTTTATCTTTCAGTAATTATTTATAACTCTAAAAATTAAGCTATGGAATTCTCATTAAAATATAGTAAAGTCATCAATATAATTGCACTTCTCTTTTTACTTCTTGGTGGATATGGAATAGCTCTTACAGGACTATTTCAAGTTTTAGCGGCCATTCTATTTCTACTACATTCTCCAAAAAACAAACTAATCTATATCTATTTTAGTTTAGTATTCTTGTTTTTCTTTATTTGGGATGGAGAGTTTACTTGGTTATTTTTAATTCCAGTTTTTTTAATTTTCTTTTTGACTTATATTATTCATTTTTACAATAGAAAACCTATTAGCTTCTTAACCGCAAACTGGGAAAACCTAGTCTTAATCAATTATGAAATTGATGCAACAATTTTAGAGAAGCACCTTCCAAAAGGAACTGAAATTGATTTATACAATGGCAAATGCTATGTAAGTCTTGTTGGGTTTTTATTTCAAAACACTCGAATTTTAGGTTGGAAAATTCCGTTTCATGTGAACTTTGAAGAAGTCAACCTTAGATTCTACGTAAAACGAAAAGAAAACAACGAATGGAAACGTGGTGTGGTTTTTATTAAAGAAATTGTCCCAAAACCAGCTTTAACATTTGTTGCAAATACTATTTACAAAGAGCATTATCAAACACTTCCTATGAAACACAGTATTACCTCATCTCAAGAAGGTTCACAACTTGTTTACCAATGGAAATCAGGCAATAAATGGAATTCCATTGAAATAAATGTAAAAAAAGAATTGCTTCCAATTGAAGAAAATACAGAAGCTAAATTTATTTGCGAACATTATTTTGGGTATACCAAATACAGTGCAAACAAAACCTTTGAATACGAAGTAAAACATCCAAGATGGGAACAATATGAAGTTATAGCCACCAAAATTGAGGTTGATTTTAGTAGTAATTATGGAAGTGATTTTGCCCATTTAAAAGACCTAAAACCAACTTCCGTAATTCTGGCAAAAGGATCTGAAGTAAGTGTTGAAAATAAAAGAACAATCTCATGAAAACATTAAATGATCACACTCTGCTTTACGATGAAGATTGTCCGATGTGTAACCTTTATACTTCTGGATTCATCAAAGTAAATATGCTAGATGAAAACGGAAGAAAACCATTCGCAAAGCTATCGAAAGAGGAACAAGACTATATTGATTTAGATAAAGCTAAAAATGAAATCGCATTAGTAGACACCAAAAACAAAAAAGTACTTTATTGAATTGACAGTTTACTAAAAGTAATAGGAAATTCTTTTCCGTGGATGGAGAAAGTTGGGAATTGGAAACCCATCAATATCTTTTTAAAAAAACTATACAAATTCATTTCTTACAATAGAAAGGTAATTGCTCCAAGTACAAGTAAAAATGAAAACAACATGCAATGTGTTCCAACTTTTAATGTAAAATATCGCTTGTTATATATCTTATTCGCAACGCTTTTTACAGCAGTTATATTATTTCAATATGCGGAATTCATTACACTTTTACCCAAAGCTAATTTTGGTAGAGAATTACTTTTAGCAGTTGGTCAAATTGGTTTTCAATATGTATTTATTCGTAAAATAAGCAAACAGAATCAACTCAATTATATTGGAAATTTAGTTACTGTTTCAGTAATGGGAAGTTTATTTTTATTGCCAATTTTAATACTAAATCAATTTATCGAAATTAATGAATATGTAGTTTTAGGTTGGTTTGGATTAACGGTAAACCTAATGATTTTGGAACATTATAGAAGAATAAACATTCTTGGATTACCAAAATTTCTAACACTAACTTGGATTTTGTATCGCGTTTTAGCTTTAGGAATCATTTTAATATTTTAATTATGAAAAAAATAGTCATAGCAGCAGGAACTGGATTTCTAGGAGAAGTCTTAGTCAATTATTTCAAAGATAAATGTGAAGAAATAGTAGTTTTAACTCGAGGGAAATCTAAAATTAGAAACACTATAAAGTATGTACATTGGGATGCCAAAACACTCACAGGTTGGGAAACCGAATTAGAAAACGCAACCGCCTTAATTAATCTGGCAGGAAAATCGGTAGATTGTCGTTATACTGATACTAATAAAAAAGAAATTTTGGCTTCACGTGTTGACAGCACTGCTATTTTAAACATAGCCGTTTTAAGTTGTAAAAAACCACCAAAACATTGGCTAAATTCATCAACAGCTACAATTTATCGTCACTCAGAAGACAAACAAATGACCGAATTAAATGGAGAAATAGGCAATGATTTTTCTATGAATGTAGCTAAAACTTGGGAACAAACTTTTTTTGAAGTTCCTACAAAAAACACTTTAAAAACAGCTTTACGAACGTCTATTGTTTTAGGCAAAAACGGAGGTGCCTTTATTCCGTTAAAAAGATTGTCACAATTTGGATTAGGTGGTAAACAAGGGAATGGCAATCAATTTATTAGTTGGGTACACGAATATGATTTTGCTAGCGCTATTGATTTTATAATTCAGCAAGAAATGACAGGAGTAATCAATATAGTTTCACCAAAACCTATTCAAAATAAAGTATTCATGAAACAATTGCGAAAAGTTGTTGGAATGTCAATAGGTTTTCCTATTTCATTAGCACTATTGAAATTAGGTGCAAAAATCATTGGTACAGAACCAGAATTGGTTTTAAAAAGTAGAAACGTCATTCCAGGACGATTACTTCAAAATGGATTTCAGTTTGAATTTGATACATTAGAAAAAACATTTAAAAATTTAGTATCATGAACCTCAATATCATTGGTTATCTCATCTATTTTAGCATCACTTTTTTCATCATCATAAAAGTAGGCAAGATATGTTATGACAATGGAAATATTTATGTGTTCCAATTAATTCCTGATCATGAAGCACTTTGTCAAAGAATCAATCAAATGTTATTACTTGGTTATTATTTGCTTAACATTGGTTATTGTGCCATGACGATTATTTCTTGGCAAAAAATAACAACTCTTCCTTATTTAATAGAACTAATTGCTTCAAAATCAGCAATTATTATTGTTACTATTGCTCTTATGCATTACCTCAACATTTTTTTACTCACTACATACATTAAAAAATTAATTTAAAATCAAAATTATGGAAACTTCAAAAATTTTAATTGGATACGCTATTTACATACCAGTAGCTTTATTTTTAACCTATTATGTTTCAAAGACTCTTTTTAAAAATAGTAAAATCTACATGCTCGATATCTTTAAAGGACGTGAAGAAATTGCATTAGCAACAAATAAACTTTTTGAAACAGGATTTTACCTTTTAAATATTGGATTTGCATTACGCATTTTAGAAATGAGTATCAGAGATAATTCGCACCAATCCTTAATAGAAAATTTGAGTTATAAAATAGGAGGTTTTTCAATTTACTTAGGAGTTATGTTGTTTTTAAACTTATATTTATTCTTTAGAGGAAAACGCAAAGCCAAAGAAAGTCAGAAAGCACAATCACTAGTAATTAATGGATAAACACATAGACCTTACAGGTTTTAAAACATCTGTCAGGTCTAAAAAATAATTATGACAACAATACATATCACTACAAAAATAAATGCCCCAATTGAAATTGTTTTCAACAACAATAGGAACATTGATTTACACCAACAATCAGCTAGTCAGACCAATGAGAAAGCGATTGCAGGAAGAACTTCTGGATTAATAGAAAAAGGAGAAACCGTAACTTGGAAAGGAAAACATTTTGGGTTTTATTTTCAACATCAAAGCATTATATCTGAAATGGAAGTACCAACATATTTTGTGGACGAGCAATTGAAAGGAAACTTTAAAAGCTTTAAACACCAACATTTCTTTGAAGAAAAAAATGGTGTTACCATTATGCAAGACATTTTACAATATGAAACACCATTTGGAGTATTTGGTAAATTATTTGATGCTTACTTTTTGAAAAAGCATTTAAAGAGTTTTCTTGAATATCGAAATGGAGTTTTGAAAACTATTTCAGAAATAAATTACTTGTAAAGAGTTTACTTATGAATATTAACATTTAAATTAAAGACGAAACAACCATATAAACTTTGCTGATTACCATCCTCGTCTAAATTATAAAGTAAGAAAATAACTTCAATCTTACTCTTTCCAAAATCTAAAATTACGGATTCAAACCACATTACATTTTGATTACTATTAACAATAGATAGTTCAGCATCACTATTTGGATTATTAAGAATTATTTTTTTAGACACACAAAAAGATTCAAATGAACTAAAAAGCTCTTTTTTTGATTTGCAATTCTGAATTCTATTCAAAATAATTGAGTCAGAAGAACCTCCATCAATAGAAATTCCTGAAATTATAATTTTATCCTTTTTTTTAATTTTAAGAGAAGTGAAGTGTAAAGAATTTGCTGATTCAATATCATCACTATAAGGATTAATAATTAACCAATTTGACTGATCTATTCTAATCGGCTCATTAAGGTTATTGTTAGGATTTGGATACTTCTTTTTGATCTCAATTGTATCAATTACAATCAAAATTTTAAAAGTTGCTTTTTGAATAATTGAAATAGAAGGTGTCATTATGCTTTTAATTTTATAAAAACACGAACTAGGCTTTCCTTGTTCGTGTTTTCAATTATATCTTTATTAAATAAAGTTGATAAAAACTAAGAAGGAACTACAACTTGAGGATCCCAATAATAATATCCGTATAATTCTTGTGTTTGACCATCAGATGCAAGGGTATAAACAGCAATGTAAACATAGAAATTTTCAGTTCCACCTTTAGCAATTTTAGAATCATAACTTGTAAAATTCTGAGACGTCAAAATTGGAGGAATACCATTCAATTGGTCTGGATCAGGTTGAACTGCTCTATTTCTTGTAACAATATTTGTAGTAAATGTATTAAACACTTTATCTCCTTTCCAGTATTTAATTCCGTAAAGAATTACGGCATCGTCAGAATTTTGTTGAATTGATGTGCTCCTAAAAGAAACATTATCTCCAACATTAGCTTTAAAACTTAAATCTGCAGTTCCTTGACCAGAAACAATTCCTCTAGGACTATAACAAATCATATATTGACTATTATGATTTATTCCTTGAGCTTTATTAGGATCTGTGTTTTTTGGAAAGTTACTTTTAATATATTCTGTATCTATAACTACAAGAACATCTATCTGTGCCGAAGAGGCTGCTAAACTTTGACTCATGATTTTTTGATTTATTTGTTTCCCTACTCATAAGGCTTTTCAGGTTACGCCTCGTTTTTTATTGTGATTTCTGAACTTCACTTTATTGTTTTGTAATATTACAATGTAAAACTACTACTAATTAAAAATATTTTTTAGCGCATAAATAACTGATTTTCAAAACAGTATAAACACTCGAGATACAAGTACAAATACCTACTTAGTAGGTCGAGCAAGAAAATAATATTTTATATTTACTTAAACTTTTAGGAAGTTTATAATATTTGTGAGGTGAGGTGAGTTTATTTTAGGTCGTATTTTTTCTAACAGAGTAGTTTACGTTATTCAATAAGTGTAGTCTATTTGAGGGAGATAGAAATATAAAAAGTAAGGCTAACAAAATAATTGTCAGCCATATTTTTATTTAACTTTAAAAGGGTCATTAGTACCTTCAAAATCATTGTTTTTGAAACCGTAAAGTGATTTATTTATAAAACTAGAATCTTCTTCTTCAACCAAAATAAGTCGTGAGACAGGAGCAGGAAATAAATCTTTTTTATTTAAATCTATCCATATGATTCCAGGTGTTCTTGAGTTACAAAAATAATATTTCAAGTCATTATGACAAGAAATAGTTGTCCAAAGAGTTTGTGCAATGTTTGGATATTTTGAATCACCCGATTTAAAGTTTACTGGAACAGAGGCATTCATAACAACTGATTTAGATTGTGCCAATGAATCATCAACACTAACAGTCGCATTTAGATGATTTAGGTAATAGGAAGCTCGTGCAAAACGGTCAGATGGAAAAGGACCTCCAGGTAAAGTGTTACTTGGAAAATGATTTATATTATTCCATTGCCATCTCCAAAATTGATTCAGTTCAATTTGTTTTGCATAAGAAGGCTCATTGGTCATTACTCTAAATTCAGGATTATTATAAATAACATATTCCCCTTTATCTACCTCAATAATTGCTGAATCTCCAAATTTGTCTGAAATAGATAAATGTAATGAAGCAGGTTTGGTACTACCTGGTACTATACCTCCTATAATTTGTATTTGTGGAGTTGCTTCTTTACTAAATTTTTCAACAACTTCTTTTACAGAGCTACAAGTATCCAATACAAACTGAAGCCAACGTAATACATCTAAATTTTTGCAAGAGCTACCATCTTTACGACTATAACTAGCATTACTATCATAAAGTAAATTTGCCACAAGTCCTTCAGAGTTTATTCCATCAGAAGCTCCATATTGATTATCATCACCTACCATTGTAACAATACTATCGTATTTTGCTGTCCAAATTAGTGAATTTTCGTCTTGCGAACTTGTACCAGTTTTCACCATCGGGTTATTGCTTTCATTTCTAAAAGCAAATAAGCTTGTTGGTAATTCAGTAGCCCAATCCATATTGCGAGCTGTAGTTAAAAATTGATTTTCTTTATTAAAATTATTAAATATTCTTGTACACATACTGTTTTGACTTTTATTAGTTTAAATTGAAATAATACTCATACTCATTGAAGAAACATCACCTATAGCTACAGTAAAGGTTACTTTGGCTTTTAATAATTTTCCTTGATTAAAGTTTTGAGCAATTATTGAAAGAATACCAGCAGGAAGGTCTGTAATTGTTGACATATTTGATCCACCAATCCACCAGTTATTTCTAGAACCAGCCGTACTTCCTTGAGCCAGAACAATATTTTCTCCTAAATAGGAGTTTCCTCCATGAGAAAAACTCATAGTTCCTTTGAAAGCAAAATTTAGTTTTGTAGGTAATTTGTCTATCGTTTGACACCCAATAGCTGAACCATTTTTTATTGATTCCTTAAACCAATCTGCTGTTTCTTTTGATGCTTTTCTACCTGCTTTTGCGGTAATTGTAGTTCCTTTATTGTTTGTAGAAGTTGTTACTCCATCCCAAGGTTGACCAGATGTTATATAATGATCTGTAACGGTAAAATTAAAATCAGATAAGCCTATCATTTTTAATTTGAATTCATTATCGTGTTCTTTTGCCATTTTTTTATTTTAAATAGTTTATACTAATACAACCCTTGTGTTTACTCTTTAAAAAGCTAATTTTCACCTTACGGACTTGTTACCATTTTTACCATTAGATTGTTGTTTTCATTTCTAAAAACGAATAAACTTGTGGATAATTCGCTAGCTCAATCCATATTACGAGCTGTCGTTAAATTTTCTTTATTGAAATTATTAATGTTTCCTTTTGATTAAAAAACCTTTAACACAAAATCCCTCTGGACTATTTAAGAGGGATTTTTTGAATTGTACTGTCCGTTCTTATAGTGTTTTTTCCAATTTAACTGTACCAGAAATTACTTCACTAGTTTTTATAACTCCGTAAACTTCTACTGCAACTCCATGCTCGTCTGTAATTTTTATATATGAATTACTTTTCCCATAAGGTTTTTCAAACTTAACTGTGAAAAGTCCCTTATCGCATTCATACTGAACTAATCCCTCAACACCATATAATGCTCCAGTTTCTTTTTCAGCTTGAAATTCCAAAGATTCATCTGGACCTACAGAAACTGGGGCTATTCGCCATTTTCCATGTGTAAGCTCTTTTCTTTTTACATGCATCGTGTGTTTTGTATTATTAAATACTGTTATTTCTACTCTTCTAGTCATAATTTAAATTATTAATATTCTTACTCATAAAGCTTTTCAGATTTCGCCTCGTTTTTTATAGTAGTTTCTGAACTCTACTTTTTTAATCTTAAAAACAATTTTCTAGCGCTAGTTTTTATTTTCTGAGATAAAATTAGGTTTTGAATAAGAGGCAAATAGAAAAGATGATGTGAATGAAAGTTTTTTTGCTGTGAATGGAAGGTTTTCTGTTGTGAATGAAGTGGTATTGGTTGTAAATGAAATTGGTTTCACTTCAATGAAGGTGAATATAAAATCATGGAAATAATGTATAGGAATTAAAGACGTCATTTTTAGCCCCGATAGTAGTGGCATCCTTTTCTTTTTCTTAAAGAAAAAAGAAAAGATATAGCGAATAGCGGGACTAGTTTTCAACCGAAGGACTAGTTTTGTGCTCCTAAAAAACAAGAAACAAAATGAGTCATAAATAAAAAAAAATCCCGTTTGAGAAGATTTAAGTGTTTGAAAATAGGTTGTAATTGATTATTTTAAAATTGTAAATGTTTTTATGATTTCTTTATATTTTCCGCTAAACGTAACTTGATTATTGCCCTTTAAAATCAATAAATTGTCCTCAAGAATAATTTTTTCGATAGCCTTGATATTCACAATATATTTTCTGTGTGTTTGCACAAAAGTTTTGCTACATAATAATTCGTTAATTTTTCCTAAAGAGATTTGAATGACAAATTTCTCTTTTTCAGTAATAATAGAGCAATAACGATCTTCTACTTCGATGTATATAATATCATTAACCTTTACTTTGTTTAATGCATTTTTCTTCTTAATAAAAAGGTAGTTATCGCTGATAACTGTATCTTGGTGTTCGCTTACAAAAACATTGGATTGGTCATAAAATTTTTCGACAGCCATTTCTATAGCATACAATACTTCCAACTCGTTGAAAGGTTTTAATAAGAAACTAAAGGGTTTGGTTAATTTGGCTCTTTCAAAGATTTGTCGATCTTTGGAACTGGTTAAGAAAACAAAAGGTTTTAAAGCATTTGGTACAATTGAAATAGTTTCTGCAAAAGTAATTCCATCTGGGTTTCCATCTAAAAAAACGTCTATAATAACAATATCAATTGTTAATTCATAGAATAGAGATAAAGCTTCCTGATAGGTGTTAGCAATTCCAACCACATTATAGTTGTTCTCTTCTAACACTTCTTGTAGTATCATTGCATCTTCAAGTGTATCTTCAATAATGAGAATGTTTATTTTATCCATTGGATGTGAATTTAGGAAGTGCAATTATCATTTTTGTTCCAATATTTTCAGTGCTTTCTATGGTTAATGTTCCTTTATTTTTTTGAATCATAGATTTACAAAGTTGCAAGCCTAAACCTGTTCCTATTCCTTTTTGATTTTTCCTTTTGTTGAGTAAATTCCCTTCTTTGAGTAGATTTGTTCTTGTTTCTTCATTCATTCCAATTCCTGTATCTTCAATGACAAGATAGTGAAAAACAGTTTCTTTATCAAAAGTATAGACTGAAATAGTATCGTTTTCATTTGAAAATTTTATGGCATTATCCAGTAAATTTCGAATAATTATTTTTAAAGAATCTAAATCGGCTAACACAAAAGTGGCCTTTGGAATAGTGTTCTTAAAAAAAAGATTTTTGTTTTCAAATAAAGGCTTGTAATTGAACTCTATCTGTTGTATGACAGAATACAAATCGACAGATTCTATATAAAAATAAAATTGTTGCGTTTGTAAAGTTGCCCAATGTAAGAGATTTTCTAGTAAATTGAAGGTGCTATTAGCAATGGCTGCATTTTTATGAGCCGTTTTATCTAATGCGTCATAATTACGATTGGCAATGTCTTTTAATAATTTTGTATTAGTAGCTTGCATGGTGTTTACAGACGAACGCAAATCGTGACTTACAATAGAAAAAAGTTTGTCTTTTGTAGCGTTTAAAGCATCTAAATCTTCTTTTTGAGCATTAATAATTTTATTTGTTTTATTCTTTTGACTATAAAAATAAAAAGCTGTTCCAAAAAGTAATAAGAATAATATTGAAGACGCTAAAAAACCATTTCGCTGTGAAACTTTTATTTTGTTTTCTGAAGCTAATAATTGTATTTCTTTTTGTTTTTGATCTACAGCATATTTTTTTTCTATTTCTGCTACAGCCCAAATTTTATTTTGATTATTTAAAGAATCTTTCCAAATATCATACTCTTTCCTGTAAATCATTGCTTTTGCTAAATCTTTTCTATTTTCTTCTACAACAGCCATATTTAATGCCGCATTTTGTTTTATCTCAAAATTCTTTATTTTTTTTGACAAGGCATACGCTTTTTCAAAATAAGGAATGGCCTGACTGTCTTTGTATTGTTCGTAATAAAGATTGGCTATATCTGTAAATGAACCCATCAATAACAATGTGTCATTTTCTTTTTCTTGTAATTCTGTACTTTTTAACAAATAAAACTCTGCCTTTTCAAATTGTGATAAATGAAAATAACAAAGACCAATGTTATGTAGTATAGCACTTTTTTTGGGTTTAAAAGTAATTGATTTATAATTTTTTATTAAGGGATTAAAGTATTTTAATGCTTTATTATATTCTTTTTGATTTAAAAATATTTCTCCAAAGGAACATTCAACATAAGAGTAAAAAGAAAAGTCTGATGATATTAGAGTATAATCTTTTAAAGCCTCATTAAATATTTTTTTTTGTCTAAAACTTTGTCCTCTTAAATAATGAGCCAAGTTTAGTAACTCATTATTTTTTGTTCCATCTAATAGTTTTCCAGAATATATTAATGTAGAGTCCCATTCGTTTAGTCTATAAAACTCATAAGTTTTTTGTAAATAATCTGTTTTCTTATTTTTGTTTATTATATTTTCAATTTCTCGATTTATCTCGTTCACCTGAGCAAAAGAGCTAACATTTAGAATTATAATAAAAAACAATAGCTTATGCGTCTTCATGTATAATTATTTGGAGATCTCAATTTAACTATAAAGTAGCATCTTGAACAATTGTCACAGTTCCTCTTGAAGTTTTAGGGTCAATGTTCCATAGGAAAGTTTGCACGTATTTAATGTCTTTTATTTCAATTCCTTTAGGGAATCCTAAAAAATTATCAGTAGTAAATTCTACTTTGAAAGCCTTGTAGGTAGTACCCGATGATTCACTTAGTATTTTTGAAATTTCCTCTTCATCACAATGAATAAAAACTTGAAGTTGCGTTTCCCCATAACTACTCATTGAGAAAAGTTGGTTCACTATTAACTTGGGACATTCTATTTTTGTATCTATTAATACTATTGCCGCTATTTTTATGCTTAAATTATCTTCACTTTTTATGGCTTGTACTAAAGTTGGTAAAGGTTGATTAAATGAAGTACCTAATTCCATAAAACCTATAGAAGTTACAGTTACAGTAGTGTCTAATTTATTTCCTGGAGGATAAATAATGTTTTCAGTTGAGTTTACTGGATTCATCTTTATAATTTTAATTTGTTTATTCTCAGTAAATTTACTGTTTATTTTCAGGGTTTTTGTATTCAATTAATTAATTTTTTGATATAAAGACAAAAAAGTTACAAGTGTATTTTGTAACTTTTTTGTTATTAATTGATTAATGAAAATTTAGAATATAAATACTTTACCCTTGCAATTGTGGATTAAGCACACCCGCTGTTACCGTGTAAATTAAACCATTTGGACCTTCTTGTGCGAATCCAAAAACACCATACTCTCCTCCTTGATAAATTTGATTATCTCTATCATTATAAGGTATTGCTGCCCATATCTGAACATCTGATGCTTTAACAGTAATACTTGTTGTTGGGTAGTTTGAATCTGACGGACATGAAATTTGTAATTCAAACGAGGTGTTTGAAATATCATTATCTGGTATTAAAAACCAAGTTGGAGTTGGTCCAGAACCGTCTTGTCCAGGAGGAGTTGTCAAATGAACTTCCTTATTAATAGGAAATGAACCAGTTCTCAAACTCCCATTGGTAATTTTTGTGATTTCACAAAATATTTTGCTACCGTCTGCAGCTCCATTGTCATTTTGACTTAATGCTGATAATTGAAATACTTTAGTTGTTTTCATAATTTTTATGTTTTAAATGAGACATTATATTTAAACTACTGCTTCCTGTTTTTTTAAATAAGCTTCACGTGTCTTTAAATAATCCCCTTCATTCGGTACCTTTACGAAAGGATCCCATGAATAATAACCAAGACTATTTCCTAGATTATCCATTATTTGAAAAATGATTGAATATTGAGTAGTTCCTGAAGCTTTAACATTAGAAGTATAATCCGTTTGTTGCACTACTTGATAGCCAGGAATTCCTGCTTTATCAAAAATATGTCTATTGGTGACAACAGAAACTGGAGGAGAAATTGAAACCGGGTTGGGTTGAGAGCCTAGAATGACATTTGCAATGATTGCATCATGCTCTAAACCAGATCCTGGACAAGTTAATTCCCATTGAATAGTATCTCCTATATTAGCATCAATTACCAATTCAGAATCTGCTCTGGTTTTATCCGTACTATCTATATAACCTCTACTCGTAATCATATACACATATATATCTGATGTGCTATATGACCCCAAATTTGTTGGATTTGTTAATGTCCCTTCTGGAAGTTTATTTGTAAGAATCGTTTCAACATCTATTACACTGAGAATATTTATTATTTTTGTCATGATTTCTAAAATTTATTTATTTGCTCCTACTCATATGGCTTTTCAGATTTCGCCTCGTTTTTATAGTGGTTGCAGAACTCCACTTTACATTTTATGCTTTTATTTAATACACAGCAAAAAGTAAAATTTTATAACTACTGTAAACACAGTTGGGTTTATACTTTTGAAATAATACTTAAAAAACATAATTTGAAAATAAACCTAGCTAGTTTTTAATTTCTGTAATGAAGTTATTGATTATAAGTGTTTTAAAATAAAAAAATGTAATAAGGTAAGACTTTTTCACCCATGAGGAAGTGTAGTTTTGGAACAAGATTATTCTATAGTGCATTTTGGTTATGGGAAATTGAAAAAGAGGTTAGTTAGCATATTTCAGTAAACAAAATGAGCTCAATAATTATTGAGCTCATAGAGGTAAAATGATATCTATTCTTTCTAGTTACATAGGTTGCGCTACATTTAGCAACGAAATTTGTAACGTATTCACAGTCGCTGGATTTAAAGAAACTAATACGGGTGAAAAACGATCAGAATAAGCAAAGTTATAAGCGTCTGAAAGGTTTTGTAAGGTAGCTGCATATTGGTTGTAATTTGAAGCACTACTTTGCAAATTACTAAATAAAGAGGTATTTGGTATTGTAAACCATTCACTACTTGTCATAGCTCCTACCTTTGTTCCGTTAATTGTAGTTTCTGAACCAATGGCTCCAATGTTTAAACCTGCTAATAAATCACCTGTTATCCAACCATAAACATCGTTTGCTGGATTTTGTGGCAATTTCGCTCCGTCAAGAAAAAAAGGAGCATTAGCCCCATAAATACCACTTGGGTTTATAAGATCACTTTTTTTGTAAACGATAGTAGTAGTTCCTTTAATGCTTTCTACAGTTCCTGAAAGTGTTATGTCACCTGAGGCATCTATTGAAGCTGTTAAATCATAAGTTTGTGCACTTTGTGGTCCTGAAGCAGGTACATTAGGTCCAACACCATTAAACTTACCTGAAATGGTAGCTATAACCCCTTTTCCTAATCCAGGAATCGTTTCACCAACCGCTGTAGTTGGTCCAAAATTTTTGATTAAATCGTTTAAGTATCCTTCAAAAAGATTATATGGAGTAACAGGAACTCCTCCAACTGGCGGATAAGAAGAAGGTCCAATTATCCTTGCAAATCCAGTACCTGGTTGTGTGGGTAATTGGGTAAAACTTCCTGGAACAAGAGCAGGTAAAGCATTTTTTAAACCCGATTGAGGAGGTGTTGTTAGCGCATTTAATTGTGAGTAAATAGCAAGCGAAGTTACTCCTGTTTTAATTCCGTTATCGGTTTGAACCGTTGTTTCGTTTAGATAAGTTTCTAATTGCATCGGAATACTCCAATAATCGATACTGGTTAAATCGGCTACGTCCGCTGGGTTTCCGTTAAACGTCAATTCCATTTTATCATAGCGAAGAAAGAAATTTACATCGGTAATGTTTTGAGCAGGTTCATAACCTGGATTTAAAACCGACCATGTTTGACCATAAGAGATATAAATTCTACCACTAAAATTTTCAATGGAAATACCGTTTTTTAATTGCTCAAACGAATACCAATTTCCTTCACCTTTTATTTGATTTAAGGGTTGTATTTCTAATTCTAAGGGCTCTAATGGATTCGAACTTGGGTAATTTATACTAAATGGAGCTGTCGTACTTCCTGAAACAAATCCAATGGATACAAGTTTATCTGATAAGCCACTGTTATTCTTAAAAATTACTTTTAATGTTGCCATATTACTTTTTTAAAGTTTATAAATTAAGTTTATTTACTTGTATAAAGTTAGGCTCAAAAAAAAAGGTAAATTTTAAAAAAGGTATAAGATAGTAGATTATTAGTATAAGATTGGATTTAAAGTTATTTAAATCCAAAATTCAATTTTTAAAAAAAGGGAAATCTAAAAAATTGTCTATTTTAATGTACGTATTTTCTTTATGATATCCTTATACTTCTCACTTAATGTGGCTTTGTGTTCTCCTGTTAAAATAATAAGATTATCCCTAGGAATAATTTCTGTTATTTTTTGAGTATTTACGATGTAATTTCTATGAGTTCTTGCAAAAATAGTGTCATCTAATAATTCCAAAATTTTAGTTAGCGAAATTAGAATCACAAATTTTTCTTTTTCAGTAATTATATTACAGTACTTCTCCTCGACTTCAATGTAAATTATATCTGCTATAAGTACTTTCTTTAGCGATTTTCCTTTTTTTATAAATAGATATTCTTCACTAATAACGGTATTTTCTTCCTCACTAAGAAAAACATCATTTTGTGCATAGAATTTTTCAACTGCTAGTTCTAATGCGTATAAAAGTTCAAGTTCATTAAATGGTTTCATTAAATAACTAAACGGTTTCGTTAGTTTTGCACGCTCAAATATTTGTCTATCAGTAGAACTGGTAAGAAACACAAAGGGCTTTGAAGCATTAGGCACTACATTAATAGTTTCTGCGAATGCAATACCATCAGGTGAACCGTTTAAGAAAATATCAACAATAGCAATATCTACTTTATTATTGTAAAATAAGGTTAAAGCCTCTTTATGATTCGTTGCTAAACCTACTACATTATAATTGTTAGCTTCTAATACTTTAGTTAATGCTTCACTCTCTGAAGGAGTATCTTCAATAATTAGTACATTGATATTATCCATTTGGGGGCGTTTTTAACAAAGATACAATCATTTTAGTACCTTTCCCAAATTCGCTTTCAATATTTAATTTTCCTTTATTTTTTTGAATCATCGATTTACACAATTGCATACCTAAACCAGTTCCTATAGTATTCTCGTTTGCTTTTTTAGCTAATAATGTTGTTTCTTTTAGAAGACTAAACCTTGTAGGTTCAGTCATTCCTATTCCATTATCTTCAATAACTAATTCGCAAAAAGTATCGTTATTATTTTGCGTATATATTTTTATGACTCCGTTTTCATTGGAGAACTTAATGGCATTATCCAAAAGATTTCGAAGTATAATTTTTAAGGACTCTTGATCGGCAAAAACCATATCGCTTTTTAAAACTATATTTTCTAAATGAATATTTTTTTCTACTAGCAAAGATTGATAATTATATGCTACTTGTTCTACAATAAAGAACAAACGCATAGCAATAATTTCAAAATAAGATTGTTTGGTTTGTAATAATGCCCAATGCAATAAATTATCTAACAGATTATAAGTTCCATTTGCAATAGCACTATTTTGATGCAGAAGAGAGTCTAGTTCCTCTAGGTTTTTAGTTTCAAGATTTTCTAACAACTTAGCATTACTGGTTTTCATTGCATTTACAGAAGAACGTAAATCGTGACTAACGATTGAGAAAAGCTTGTCTTTTGTAGCATTCAATTCGTCTAACGTTTCTTTTTGGGCTAAAATAACTTTATTTGTTTTTATTTTTTCTCTGTAGAAGTAAAAGCTAGTTCCAAGTAATAATAGCAATACAATTGCTGAATAAAAAAAGCCATTTCGTTCTGCTATTTTTATTTTGTTTTCGGCTTGTAGGAGACTTACTTCTTTTTGTTTTTCTTTAACCGCAAATTGCTTTTCTAACTGTGCAACTTGCCATATTTTATTTTGATCGTTTAAAGAATCTCTCCATTGTTCATATTCTTTTCTGTACACTAGTGCTTTTGGAAAATTTTTACGATTTTCTTCTACTACAGCCATGTTTAGCGCTGAATTTTGTTTCAACTGAAAATCTTTTATTTTTTTTGATAAATTATATGCCTTTTCAAAATAA
Organism: Flavobacterium jejuense; assembly: GCF_006491595.2. Lineage (GTDB taxonomy): Bacteria > Bacteroidota > Bacteroidia > Flavobacteriales > Flavobacteriaceae > Flavobacterium > Flavobacterium jejuense. The sequence goes on along the minus strand of NZ_VEVQ02000019.1, from coordinate 8,311 downwards.
GGAATAGCTAAATTATCTTTGTATTGTTCGTAATAAAGACCCGCAATATCTCCGTATGAACCTACTAGTATTACAGAATCATTTTGTTCTTCTTGCAGTTTTACACTTTCCAGCAAGTAAAATTCTGCCTTATCAAATTCTTCCAGATGAAGATAACACAAACCTAAATTATGTTGCACTGTACTTTTATTAAAAAAATATTCTTTATCTTTAGGTAAATTTTCTACTTCTAGAAAATAAGGTATTGCTTTTTTATATTTATTCTGCTCTAAAGCAATTTCACCAAAATATATTTTTACAAAATAATGAAAAACAAATTTAGTTGATACCAAACTGAATTCATTTTGAGCTTCTATCAGTAATTTTTTCTGCTTAAAACTATAGGCCCTAAAAAAATGGCAATAATCGAGTAAAGAATTATCCAAATTGGGTAAACTTAATTGTTTCATTGAATAAACCAAAGTAGAATCCCATTCTTCTTGTATGAAGTAGCTAGTTGCTTTAGTAAAGTATTTTTCTGTTTTAAATTCTTCAGCTTTTCTACTTATTTCAATACTAAATAAACTATCTAGTAATTTCTTTTGAGAAAAAACAGAAAAAGAAGAAAAAAATAAAGCTATAACAATTAATAATTTAATTTTAATCACTGTACTCATAGATTAAGACAAGTACAAATGTATTTAAAATAAAAGTTTTACAAACTTTTATATTTGTAAAACTTTCTTAAGCTTATTAGAAACTATTGCAACTAAGCCTGTTGCACAGTCGTAACCGTTCCTCTTGATAATTTAGGATCTTCGTCCCATAAAAAAGAAACAATTTCTTTTAAATCCAAGATGTCTGGCATAGGCATATCATTAGGTAAAGTCATATTTGGAGTGTATCCTTTAGACGAATTAATAGCATTGAATGTCAATTGAAAAACATTAAATACAGAACATAGCTTTGGAACTGCATCATAACATACGTAAAAATTAGCAAAAGGTATTTGTTCGTTAGTATAACTAAATTGTTGAATAACATATAAATTTTCTAAATCCACATCTGTTTTTTTGCTTACAAACACCACGATACTAATTTCCATATTACTATCAGCGTTTATTGTTACTTGAGCAATTGGAGGTAGCGGTTTGTCATGCCTTGGATTAGGAAATGTTATTTGAAACCCTAAGTTAGTTACCTTAACATCTGATATTAGAACACCTGCTGGTATTACTGGAGTACAAGAACTGTCTTTTTGGTTTGTTTTGCTCATAATAATTATTTTTAGGTTAAAATTAAGTTTAAATGATAGTTTAAAAAAAAGAGAAGCTTAAAGCTTCTCTTTTTAAATTTGATTTATATTCTAAACGTAGTTAATTTCACTTCTGTATATGCACCTGCTACCCCTCCTGTAGTCATCGTACAAGAAGTTCCTGAGACATTTAATGTTATAGTTATGGTTCCACATCCAGATTCTAAAGAAATTACATTACCTGTAGCAGACATGGTTGCTGTTGCTAATACATTTGCGTAGTTTATAATTGTCACTTGTCCGGTTGGGTCAATCATCATAGTTCCTCCATATGCTGAACCTTGAGCGCAATTATTATAAATAGCAAAAGTAACCATTGTTCCATTACCTCCAAGTGTAAAAGGAGCTGAAGGTGTCCCATATACATTCGTAAGATGATAGTAAGGTGCTGCATCAGTCCAAGTAGCTAATCCGTTAGCATCTGAAGTTAAAACTTTTCCTGCACCTTGTGTTCCATCACTAATTTTCACATTACCCGCAATATCTAATTTTGCTGTTGGATTATTATTACCAATACCAATATTATTATTTAAACCCCAAACTTCTGGACCTGTACTCCCTAATTTTATAGCTGCACGATCTGAATCTTGAACGCCATAAATTCCTAGAACATTAGGTACATCAACATCACTTAAATAAACATCATCTCCAATTTGAAGGTTTTTTCCTCCTGCATTGTAAATATCTGCTAATTCTAATTGGGCCGTTGGAGTTGTAGTATAAAGACCTATATTCGTACCGTTGTTATAAAAATTAGTGTTATTCGTTACCCAAGATGTTCCATTCCAAAAAGGAGAAACTCCAATTGCCGAACCGTTTGCTAGACCTCCTCCAGCATTGCCTGCATACATTGCATAAGGCACACTTAACAACTGGCTTGTGCCAGAAATAGTATAAGATGTACCGCCAGCTAAATCCGTTTCCGATTTGATGTAATAGTTTCCAGTAGACCAATCAATAGTAGAAAAATTTCCAGAAACAACTGATCCTGAACCAATTTCAATACTAACTAATCCATTTGCGTTTGTTGATGGTGTTTGTGTTTCAACATAAACTGCTGTACCTGTTGAAGATCCTTGTAAAATACTAATTTGCATTCCAATTGTTGTTGAAACTACCAATGCATCGCTACCATCCCTAATAACAGCTTGATAACTCATTTTTTGTGGAGCTTGTGCAAATGCAATTGTATTAATTAATAATACAGTTATAAGAGTAATTATTTTTTTCATATATTTTTATTTTTTAATAATTTTAAAAGTTTTAATAATGGTATTGTTTTGAGTTACATTAAGAATGTAAATCGCTTTTTGATATTCTGCCATAGAAATAGTAGTACTTTGGCTTGAGATTACACTACTTTTAATTACTCTGCCATTAAAATCAACAAGCGCATAAGACATGCCTGACAATTCGCTTTCATCAATAGATAAATTTAAAACATCAGTAGTTGGGTTTGGGTAAGCCAACATTTTTAATTGAATTGAAAACAATTCGGTTCCTAATACCTCTTGAATTTCAAAAGGTTGTTGCACTCCTTGTGATACTGAGCCATTTGTACCAGTGTTGGTAGTGTAAAATGGCTGAGCTACTGAGTAAGAAACACTTCCTTGTGCTGCAGCAGCATCTCCTCCAGAACTAACTGTCCCGTTTTGGGCAAAACTACAAGAAACACCTAAACAGGAAAGAATGATTAAAAAAAATAATAGATTGTTTTTTTTCATACATTAATTGGGTTATTAGTTAATAAACAATAATCAAAAATAATACTTATTGATACAGATTTTGAAAAAATGGTGTCAAATGCGAAACTTTGTATGTGAAAAACAAGTCTTACAATTGAAACTTATCTCATTAAAGACAAATCGAATTAATCTTGATTATACGCAGTAATTATTTCGATTCAAATGTATTATAAAAATAAAAGCAAAAAACAAAAAATGTCATAAGATGGCTTTTTTGAGGAACGAGATAAACTACAGATATCATTATAAAGAAAAAAGATACTTTTCTAATGACAGAAAAATATCTTTTTTTAAAGTACTTATTACAATTGAAATAGAAAATTACTTAGTTAGTTTTTAATGTTTTCTAAAGTAAACTCAAAAGGAGTTGCATCTGCTCCTGTACCTCCACCTGTCATAACGATATCAGCACTAGAGATTCCTATCAAATTAATTTCAGAATTAATTTTAGATTGCATTTCAGAATTCAACAAACTACCTTCTTCTATTTGCGAAGCTACTCCGATATATATTTTTGAGTTAAATTCAAAAGAGGCTTTCTGTCCTGGTGTTATTCCTTTTTTAGTTGCCAAAAGGTTTCCATCTTTATAACAAGATGCATCAATAACTCCAACAGCTAGTCCATTTTTTATTTCAACTACATTAACAGAAGAAGCAAATGTTTTGGAAAGCTGTAAAACATCTCCTGAATTTCTTTTAACCATTTCATAAGTTTGTCCTAAATAAGTCGTTAATCTAGGAGTAAAATTCCCATAAGAGTCACTAGTATTTATTTCAAAATTATTTGAAAATGTAAATGGATGACTATCTAATCGTCCACTATTTTTAATTACTTTCCAAGCAATTGCAAAATTATCATGTTTTTCAGCTACATTATTTTGAAAAACAACAATATTATTGTTCAAATCTTCTGATTTATTAATGAAAGTCAGTTTAATACCACTCATTTCGTTTTTATTTGAAAATTAAATCTATTTTCAAAAGTACAACAAGGATTTTAATTAAAATAGAGTAGAAATACCTGTTTTTTCATTCCTTAGATATTTATAGATTATAGTAATTCCGATTATTATAAGATGATAAAAAAACAAAACACACACCATATATCAAAACTACTAACGAAGTTCTTCCTTTAAAATTCTCTGGATTTATAAAAAGAAAAAATAAAGTTCGGACTAAAGAATTTCTTATCAGTAAAAAGTAATAGAAGTACTAGAAGTACTAGAAGTAATACAAACCCATATAAAATAAAAGACCTACAAACTCAGAGTCATCGAATCAGATTATTAATTTGTCTCAATTACTTCTACAGAAAGATATAAACCATATTGAGCTTTTTTTCCACATAATGCAATGGCAGATTTTGAACTAAAATAAATATATTTTTGCATATCACTTCTATCTTTAATAAACTCTTTAAAAGGAATTTGAATTCCATTTTTAACAACTAAAGGTTCTCTTGGCTTTTCTGAATAAGAAGATATACCTCCCATAACAATATTTAAAGGTCTTGCTTGTATTGAAATTATTGAATTAATTTCTTTTTTGGTCAATACTAAATCTTCTGTTTCAAAACCAAAAAAATAATCCTCTTTATTTTTATACTCCACTTTATCAAAAGAAATTCGCATTACATTATCATCATCGATAAATTCAGTAGGAACTTGCATAGAAAAAGTTCCATCTTTAAGTGTATGCGTAATCCAAATTTTTTGAGAAGTTACAAAAGTGATTTTTGCATTTTGAATAGGTAAGCTTTCTTTTTCAGAAACAACTTTCCCTTTTACAATTGTAAATAATGCATTAGAAGTAGTATTATTTATAGGTCTCTTTTTGTTTTTAGATTTTAAGTTTGTGGTAAACGCTTGTTCGATTTTATTTTCAATTTTATATTCTTTTGCTAATATAGGCTGACTTACCACAAATGAAGATGCTAGAATAATTCCAGCAGCAATTTTAGAATAAGGAAAACAATTCGAGTTTTTGGTATGATTCTCTAGTTCAAAAAAAGGAGCATTTAGTTGCTCACTAGTTACTCTAGCACATATATTTCCATTAGCGAGTTTCATTTCTTGAGCTATTTCAAAATGGCTTAATCCTGTAAAATCAATAACATTTTTGGCACACAAATTACAATAATTACCCTTTTTATTAGGAACCATATCTTCCCAGTTTTCAGTACAGGGCTTTTCTAATTTTAAAAATTTATTTTGCATCCTTTTTAATTGTTTGATAGGAAAACCTTAATTTATTCCAAAAGCAACAGAACCATAGATAAAAAAAGAGTCACTTTATTATTTTAATCTAACCACTAAAAGTATGCCAATTACTTAAATTCAATAAAAAAACCGTAATTCAAAAGAGTTACGGTTTTCTGTAGTAATTGCAAATTGTACAATTATTCATATTCGTAATCAACAATTGTTTTTAATTTACCTGTATGTTCTATATGTGTTTTAGGATAATTTAAATCATTGTAAGTATACACATATTTATATTCTTTTTTAGAAGGTGTAGTAGAGGTAAATTTTAAGAAATTATGATAAGAAATACTTTCTAACGGAAATTCTCTTTCATGAGGGGCAATCAAAGTAACAATGGTTTTGTAGTTTTTACCAAAAACGTTTTTTACAACTAATCGCATAGCTGATTCTTTATCATCGTAATCATAACTATCTGTTGATCTATCTCCAAATACTCCTTTGTAAGCAATTAAATCTCCTTCAATATAGTCTATTCTTCTATTACTAATCACTTTTTGATTAATATCTCGTTCTGATTCATTAATGATTCGTCCGTTCTCAAGTGTATAATCTACCCATTGTACAAATTTAAGCGTGCTATTACTTTTTTTGGTTACAGCTCTAATTTTACTTCCATCATAACTATAGTTTATAGTTTTGGTAACACTCTTTCCTCCTTCTTCATATTCATTCACATATTTAATTAAATTATTTCTCCCATCATAAAAATATGAAGCCACTTCTTTCCAATCACTCATTTCATTTTCACGAACAGTTCTATCTAAATTACCATTTGTATTATAAAAAAAAGATTGAATGATGTCTGAGGTTTTAATAGATACCAATTTACCGTTTTGAAAGGAATAAGTTTTAGTAATAACTTCTCCAGTACTAGTGTTTGTTTCGGTACTTTTAATTTGTTTTAGCTTTACTGAAACTTCATTCTCTTGAGCATAAGTAAATAACGCTAACGCAAACCCTAATAGGGCAAGTAATTGTTTTTTCATAGGTGTATTCTGTTAGATTTGGGACAACAAAAGTACAAAATCGTTTTTTATAAAAAAACTATTATCACATTATTATCAAAATAAATACTTATAATTAATTGATTTTCAATAAAATAAAAACTACACTATATAATAAAGGTATAACAATACTGAAGCAATTTGTAAAAAGCCTCTTTCCGTTGGATAAATTGTAATTCCAGTATTTTCTTTTCCCTTCATTAACTCTCCAGCATCAGACCATTGTATCAATTCTCCAGAGGAGTTCGTAAATTGACCGTCTTTATAAATTCTAATCACGGGTTTACCTTCATTGTCTAAAAACTGAGTCTCATCTTTTCCTAATTTCAAGATAGTTCTCCCTTTTTTATCAGCAATGATACCGTTTTTCTTTACATAACCCACTGCATCACCATTTTTAGTTATATTACCTTTTTCATCAATTTTAATTATAGATTGTCCATTGACATTTGTAATTTTAAATTTAGAAATAGTTAATTTATCTGGTTCATTTTCACAAGCCAAGACCACTCCTAATAATACTAACAAACAAATACTCTTTTTCATTTTATCTCATTTAAACGGTTATTTCATTGATACTACTCTTAATCCTTCTGATTTTTTTTACTTGTTGTTTGTGTTTTTCTTTTGATAAGAAACATTTAACATTTTGAATTTGATTTAAAAGAATAGTACTTCACTGTTTAAGCAAATTGGGTACTTAAACTATTTTAATAGGTTATTTTCTAGGGCTTGAAAATTCAGTAGATGTAGTTAATTTAAAATTCAGCTTAGAATTGTTGTTTTTATTTAATTTATCTAATTTTCACTTAGCTAAAGTGGTATCTTTGCTGTTTTATACTATTAGTATTAATTAGAATGAAAAAATATCTATATAAATATAACTTATTTAAAATTGGTTTTGCTGTTTTTCTTCATTCTTTCATTTTACATAATCTTTAGAATCTTAACTTTAACACTTATAAATTCTTAATTCATTATGTTACATCTATTCTTTTTTCTTGAAGATTATTTTATTTAATGCTAAGGTGCAAAAACAATAATAGTGAAGCTGTTTGAAAAGAGTCTTTATCTACTGGGAAAATTTTAAATCCAATAGGTTCATCATTTTTTAACAACTCTCCATTGGCAGACCATTCAAATTCTCCAGAATTATTCTCTACAGCACCATTCTCATCAATCCTAATTAAAGTTTTTCCTTCTCCATCGATGATAAAATTGTCTTCCATTACCTCAGCCAATACTGTACCATGTTTTGTAATTATGGTTCCTTCTTTATCAATCATTCCAATTAGGTTATCACTTATGAAAATAGTTCCATTATCTTCAACTTTTATCTCTGTTTGACCTTTAATATTACTAATTATAAATTTTGAAAAGGTTAACTTTTCTTTTTTAGTTGCGCAAGAAATTAACAGTACAAATAGTAGTAGAAAAATAGTAATTGTCTTCATAGGCTTCTCTTTAGTTATATTTATTTTATTGATTTTCATTACATTAAACCGAATCAAAAAAATCATATTTCTTTTTAACCTTTTAAAACTACAAAATATTAAAACACTAGTCAATACGTATTTACACGTATTTTTTTCCTTTTTCCTACGTATAAATACGTACGTTTTCTTACAAAAAGCCTCTTTTTGTTAAAATAGGTACATTTATATTCTATTTTTTTTATGTGATTTATTAGTACAAAAAACGGTGAAGATTAGTTTTAAAATCAGTAAAATGAATTTTATACGAAAAGATTAGAATCTAAAGTTAAACTACTTTATAAAAATAAATATTTGATTCTATTTCCATACTATTTACTCCCAATATCCTAACCTTTGATTAACCTTTGACTGGTAGTAATAAGCAAGTAAGGATAAAGTATGACCCTAAAATATAGCTTTAACACAAACTACAGTTTTTATATAAATATAGTTAAAGTTGAAAAAAATATAAATCTAAAAGAACTTGGTTCTATTTTTGTTGCAGAAAAAAATAAAAGCCTTTTAACCA
>NZ_VEVQ02000018.1 GCF_006491595.2 Flavobacterium jejuense | reverse complement strand
AATGCATTGCTAGTGCTGGCTTACTTACGAAAATCCTCGCGGATTTTCTATTCGGTTTTTATTTGCTAAATTAGTTGCTTAACCACGCAACGCACCATATACAAACACGTTACCAGTAATTTTTAATCACGTTACTAATTTAGAATGGATTTAATAAGAAAAATTATTTCATTAAAAGAAAACGAAGCGAAAAATGCTTGGCAACGTCTCGAGAAATGGTTAACAGAGTGTAGCAAAACTTCACTGAAATCAATTACATATAAAAATCAGATTTTTTTTGTTACGCTTGTAAATTCATCCGAGTTTAATGATATAATTTTGGAGAACTCAACAGAATGGTATTTTATACATTCCGAAGATGAAAATTTTAAATCTCTTTGCCAAATAATTGATTATAATGGTAATTTAGTTGACGAAAAACGATATCCGAAAATTTCAGCGAGTATTTGGATTCTTAAATCAAATTTAGACAACTTTAAAATTTCAAATCCAACACTAATTTATTCACCACATAATTTTGAAAATTACAACCAAAAAATTGATGTAGATTTTTTAGAATTACTGAAAAAACTTGACAATGAAAAAATGAAATTGATTGAAATTACTGGAAATAACAAAATATCGCAAAATTATACACAACGAATAAGATAAAACTACTGGTAACACCCGTAGCTGTTGCACAACCCCTCCAAAAAGCTAAATACCCATCTGGTGCTCGTTTGCAACGAGTACCCACTTACTCCTTAATCCTAGTAAAGCGTTTGCAACGCGGCTAAAAAAGAAAATCCAAAAAACACTTTGCACTATTCCTCTTAAATAGAAAATATTTTCTTTTTTCAAAAAAATATCAAAAACAACCCCACTATCCACATCTTAAAAGTTAAAATACTCATAATAACCACATAAAAGCACACTATCACAACATAAAATGGAATGATATTTGTTTTGGTTCAAATTAATAATAAATTAAAACATTTGAATCATGAAAACAACAAAAAAAAAATCCGTTAGCGAAACTGGGCACAATAAAAATGTAGCCAACTTCAGCACAGTGTATCAAATCTTAGAAGAAATGGATACACTTTACAATCCTAGCAATCCAAATATAACTTTGGTAAACCTAGTCCCTCTTAAAACCCAGCTTCAATTAGTCATTAAAGAATTAAACAACAAAAAACCTATCTATAAAAATGCTGTAGCGGGTAGAGAAGAAAAAATAAAAGGACTAAATAGATTAACCACAAGAACACTAAACTTTGCTAAGTCTATTAGCATTTCAGAAACAGATAAAGAGAATTTACAAAGCCAAGCAAAAAAAATTCGTGGAGATTCAAAACCAAAAAAAATAAATCCAGATACAGCCGAAAAAGAAAGTATTTCTACAGCCCAACTCTCTTATGACAGTCGAATTGCAAACCTAGAAACCTATATAGAGCAACTTGCCTCTCATGAATTATATAACCCAAATGAAGAAATACTGCAAATTGAAAGCTTAAAAAATTATCACGAAGAATTAAGCACGTTAAGTTCAAAAGTGAATAAAGCAGGTAATGCGCTTCTTACAGCAAGAGAAAACCGCAATGCACTTTTATATAACGATGAAACCAATGTCATTCAGTTAATGAAAGACATAAAATCCTATTTAAAAGCACTCGGCGACTCAGGAAAACCATATTACAAAGCAATTGTAAAATTAAGATTCACAGACTTCAAAAAATAAAAAAAGTAAGAAACTACAAAGCCTAAAAACTTTGTAGTTTTTTTTCAAACATCCCCCAAAGAACCACAAAAAACAATGACAATTATCCGAAAACCGATGCCCTAATTTCAAAAAAACACCCGAGAAAGTCAAAAACCTATACCAAACTTTCAAAAACCCTTCCGGAATATTCAAAAACGAATGCGGAACTTTCGAAATGATATGCGGAATATTCAAAAATGAATGCCAAACTTTCGAAAACCCATCCGAAATATTCAAAAACGAATGCGGAACTTTTTAAATGATGCTCAACCCAACAGTTATTTTAATTTTAAATACAGCAATAAATAACAAATATGAGAAGGTTTAACGCATTTAATCGCACAAACGTTAAAAAAATCTAAAATTCAAAAGGCTTCATTAGGGTAAAGCGTTATTCTTCCTATATTTAGGGCTTTAACGAACCTAATCAAAAAACATTCCTATGAGAATTTGTACGCTCTTGGCTGTTTTATTTCTCTCTTTTTTCGGAAATGCACAAGACTATTTCCCTAAAAATGACGGTGTAAAACAATCTTTTAAAAATCATGTTGCCATTACTAATGCAACCATCTATGTGTCGGCTACACAAAAACTAGAAAAAGCCACACTTCTATTCAAAGACAGTAAAGTCATAGAAGTAGGAACTGCAGTTACAGTTCCAAAAAACGCAACGCTCATTGATGCAACTGGTAAAACCATTTATCCTTCTTTCATCGATTTGTTTACCGAATTTGGTATAGATAAACCACAACCCACTCCTAGAAGAGGTTTTGCAACACAATATGATTCGTCAAGAGAAGGTTATTATTGGAACGATCACATCAAACCAGAATACAATGCGTATGAAAATCTAAAATACGATGACAAAGTAGCAGGTTCGCTTAGAGAAATTGGTTTCGGTACTGTCGTAAGTCATTCTAATGATGGTGTTATCGCAGGAACAGGTTTACTATGGACATTAAACGACTCTGATAACAATGCCAAACGTATTTTAAATACAAAAGTATCCCAACTTTTCACTTTTAACAGAAGCAAATTAAGCAACCAAAGTTACCCTTCTTCATTAATGGGAAGCATGGCTTTAATTCGTCAGGTCTATCATGATGCAAAATGGTATGCAACTGGAAGTTCGAAAACAAAAGATTTATCCTTAGAAAACTTCAATGCTAATAAAAATTTAATCCAAATCTTCGATGCAGGTGATATCTTAAACAAATTAAGAGCAAGCAAAATCGGAAAAGAATTTGGTGTCAATTATATCATTAAAGGTAGTGGAGACGAATTTGAAAAAATTGAAGAAATTAAAAAAACAGGAGCTACTTATATTATTCCTTTAGATTTTCCAGACGCATACGACGTTTCTGATCCCTATTTAGCACAACAAGTGAGCTTAAGTGATATGAAGTTTTGGAATCAAGCACCATTTAACTTAAAAATTTTAGCCGAAAACAAAGTAAATTTTGTCTTAACAGCTAGTGATAATAAAAAACCAAAAGACTTCTTAGACAATTTAAGAAAAGCCGTTTTATATGGTTTACCCAAAGAAACTGCATTAGCAGCTTTAACGGAAACTCCTGCAAAAATATTAAATCAATCTAACCTAATTGGATCTTTAAATAAAGGGGCGTTGGCCAATTTCTTAATCGTTTCAGGTGATATTTTTGATGATAAAAGTACTATTCATGAAAACTGGGTACAAGGCAACAGAAATATCTTAGATAAAATGAATATCGAAGACATTCGTGGTGAGTACAATTTAGTATTCAACAACACTACTTTCGATTTAACCATTTCTGGTGAATTAGATAAATTAGAAGCAAAAACGGTTAAAGACAGTATCAATTATGGTACAAAATTAACCTATAAAGAGCCTTGGGTAACTTTAGTAATCAAAACAAAAGATTCCGTAAACAATTCTTTTTACAGATTAACTGGAATTAAAAACAAAACCACTTTAGAAGGAAAAGCGGTTTTAGAAAATGGAACAGAAACGTCTTGGACAGCCACTAAAAAAGAAGCTACGGATAAAAAAGACGACAAAAAAGAAGAAAAGAAAGACGATAAAAAAGAGGAGCCAAAAGTTCCAGAAATGATGCCTATCACGTATCCAAACATTGCATACGGAAATCCTACAAAACCACAACAAGAAACCATTCTGTTCAAAAATGCAACGGTTTGGACAGGAGAAAAAGAAGGTAACCTAACAGAAACAGATGTCTTAATTCAAAATGGAAAAATAGCGCAAATAGGTAAAAATATTTCGGTTACCAATGCCAAAATAGTAGATGCAACAGGTAAACACCTAACAGCAGGAATTATAGATGAGCATTCGCATATTGCTATTTCTAGAGGTGTGAATGAGGGTGGCCAAAATTCCTCTGCAGAAGTAACTATTGAAGATGTAGTAAACTCAGACGATATCAACATCTACAGAAATCTATCAGGTGGAGTTACGTCATCTAATTTATTACATGGTTCAGCAAATCCTATCGGCGGTCGTGCGGCTTTCATCAAATTAAAATGGGGTTATACTCCAGAAGAAATGATTGTAAAAGATGCACCGAAATATATCAAATTCGCTTTAGGTGAAAACGTAAAACAATCCAACTGGGGAAGTGGCCGTTTTCCACAAACTAGAATGGGTGTCGAACAAGTATACGAAGATTATTTCACTCGTGCTTTAGAATACAAAAAAGAATGGGCTGCTTATAATGCTAGTAAAGATAAAAAGAAAGTTGCCCCACGTTTTGATATCGAAATGGAAGTTTTAGGTCAAATTTTAGATAAAAAACGTTTCATTACTTGTCACTCTTATGTACAATCGGAAATAAACATGTTAATGAAAGTAGCCGAACGCTATAATTTCAAAATACAAACGTTCACACACATCTTAGAAGGCTACAAAGTAGCAGATAAAATGGCTGAACATGGTGTAGGTGGATCAACATTTGCCGATTGGTGGGGTTATAAATACGAAGTTAAAGATGCAATACCTTATAATGCAGCTCTAATGAATGGTCAAGGTGTAGTAGTTTCCATCAATTCTGATGATGCTGAAATGTCAAGACGTTTGAACCAAGAAGCAGCAAAAGCAGTAAAGTATGGTAATGTTTCAGAAGAAGAAGCATGGAAATTCGTAACCTTAAATCCAGCCAAATTATTACAAGTAGATGATAAAGTAGGTAGTATTAAAGTAGGTAAAGATGCCGATGTGGTGCTTTGGACAGCCAATCCATTATCTATTTATGCAAGAGCTGAAAAAACAATAGTTGATGGTATCATTTTTTATGATTTAGAAAAAGAAGCCGCTAGTTTAGCTACTATTCAAAAACAACGCAGTGTATTAACTAATAGCTTATTAGAAGCAAAAAATAAAGGGTTAAAAACACAAGCTCCTAAGAAAAAAGATGTAGGCCATTATCATTGTGATACTTTGGGTGAAAATTGTGTCGTTTCTCACGCAAAATATCAATAATTTTAAATTCAGTAAAAAATGAAAAAATATATAATCATAGGATTACTAAGCTGTTTCACATACGGGCAACAAACGCCTGCACCCAAGCAAACTAAAAGCATATTAATTACAGGAGGAAAAGCACATTTAGGTAATGGCAAGGTAATTGAAAACAGTATCATATCAGTCAAAGAAGGTAAAATTGCAATGATACAAGATGGTACCAATTTTAAACCTGAAAAACATGATATTTATATCGATGCTTCCAAAAAACACATTTATCCAGGATTTATTGGTGCCAATGCTACTCTAGGTTTAGTAGAAGTTGACGCAGTAAAAGCGTCAGATGATGAAAGCGAAATGGGACAAATGAATCCTCATATAAGAAGTATCATTGCTTATAACACCGAATCTGGTTTAGTTGAAGCCGCAAGACCTAATGGAGTTTTATTGGCTCAAATTGCTCCTAGAGGAGGACGTTTTTCAGGAACTTCCTCTGTAGTACAATTAGATGCATGGAACTGGGAAGACGCAGTAGTAAAAGAAAATGATGGCATTCATTTAAATTGGCCAAGTAGTTATTCACGCTCAGGATGGTGGGCAGAACCAGGAGGAATTGAACCGAATAAAAATTACGAAAAACAAATCACTGAAATCCAAGATTTCTATAATGACGCAAAAGCGTACCTAAATTCAAATCCTACTTTAAGAGATATTCCTTACGAAGCGATGAAAGGATTAGACACAGGAGACAAAAGACTTTATATTCATGTAGATGGAGAAAAGGAAATTGTAGATGCCATTTTATTTAAAAAGAAAAACAACATCAGCAAAATGACGATTGTTGGAGGATATTATGCTTTTAAAAACATTCCTTTACTAAAAGAAAATAATGTTTCTGTTTTATTAAGACGCGTACACGATTTACCTTTATTAGAAGATGAAGATGTAAATTTACCCTATAAAAATGCCAAATTATTAGACGATGGTGGTATTTTAATAGGTCTCCAAAATGCAGGTGACATGGAACGCATGCAAATTAGAAATTTGCCTTTCTATGCAGGAACTTGTGCTGCATGGGGAATAGATAAAGAAAGAGCCCTACAGTTAATTACCTTTAACACAGCTAAAATATTAGGTATTGACGCTAATTATGGAACTTTAGAAACAGGAAAAAGCGCAACCTTATTCATTTCTGAAGGTGATGCATTAGACATGAGAACAAACAAAGTAACAGTCGCTTTAATTAATGGCCGTTCTATAAGTTTAGAAAGTCATCAAACAGAATTGTACGATAGATACAAAGAAAAGTTTGAAGCACAAGCGAAAGAATAAAATACTTTTATAACACATAAAAATCCCACAATATATTCTATTGTGGGATTTTTACTTTTTAAAAAAACACCTAAATACTGAATATCTTTTGTAATTTTACAACCAAATAATTTCTTTTCGATGAAACAAATCACTTCGGTACAAAATCCTTTTATCAAATCGTTAGTTCAGTTACAAGAAAAATCCAAAACGAGAAAACAAACAGGTACTTTTCTAATTGAAGGAAAAAGAGAAATCGAATTAGCTAGTAAAGGAGGTTATGTGCTTGAAACTATTTTATTTTTATCGGATTTGGTTTCTGAAAAAGAACTCAATCAATTTGTTACTTCAAATGAAACAGAGAAAATAGAAATTTCAAAAGAGGTCTATCAAAAATTAGCGTATAGAGATACTACAGAAGGTATTTTGGCTATAGCCAAAACCAAATCGTTACAATTATCAAATTTACAGCTATCTAAAAATCCTTTAATTTTAGTAGCAGAATCACCTGAAAAACCAGGAAATATAGGTGCTTTATTAAGAACTGCTGATGCAGCCAATATTGATGCAGTAATTATTGCCAATCCCAAAAGTGATTTATACAATCCTAATATTGTACGTTCTAGTGTTGGTTGTTTGTTTACTAGACAAATTGCCACTGCCACTTCAGAAGAAGTAATCGCTTTTTTAAAAGCAAACAACATTGCTATTTTTAGTGCTACTTTACAAGATTCCACAACCTATCATTCGCAAAATTACACTACTCCTACTGCTTTAGTTGTAGGAACAGAAGCAACTGGTTTATCCGAAATTTGGAGAACAGAAAGCACTAAAAACATTATCATTCCTATGCAAGGAGAAATAGACTCTATGAATGTTTCTGTTGCTGCAGCTATTCTATTGTTTGAAGCCAAACGACAAAGAGGATTTTAAAATACAATATCAACTTCAATATCAAAAATCAAGTCTCTCAAAAAACCTGCCTATTTTTTTTACTTTGAACTTCAATATACTTTTTTCTAAATTCTAATTTCTAATTTCTGATTTCTGATTTCTAAATTCCCTATTGCACAATCCATAACTTTGTTATAACTTTAACTGTTATAAAGTTGCCCTATGACCGAAATTGATTTAGAAGCCGAAAACAAAGCTATTGCAAAAGAATACAAAGAATTATTGCGTATTAGCTATCAGACACTTACTACAGAAGATAAAAAACTCATTAGAAAAGCTTTTGATGTTGCTGTTGATGCACACAAAGACCAAAGAAGAAAATCGGGAGAAGCTTATATCTTCCATCCTATTGCTGTGGCTAAAATTGTCGCTTCAGAAATTGGTTTAGGTGCTACTTCTATTGCAGCTGCTTTAATGCATGATGTGGTTGAAGACACTGATATTACTGTGGATGATATCGCTAAAATGTTCAACCCTAATATCGCTAAAATTGTAGAAGGATTAACTAAAATTGCTAAAGTAAAAACAGATCAAGACGTTTCAATGCAAGCGGAAAACTTCCGTAAAATGCTTTTAACACTAAACGATGATGTTCGAGTAATCTTGATAAAAATTGCTGATAGATTGCATAACATGCAAACTATGGACAGTATGGCAGAATACAAGCAAGCAAAAATTGCTTCAGAAACCTTATACATTTATGCTCCTTTAGCTCATAGATTGGGCTTATACAATATAAAAACACAATTAGAAGATTTAGGTTTAAAATATACTGAACCTGATGTTTTTCAGGAAATTGTTAGTAAAATAAAAGAAACCAAACAAGAACAAGACGCATACATTAAAACTATATCTGATGTATTATGCAAATCTTTGAATGATGAAGGCATTGAGTACACCATAAAAGGACGTCCAAAATCGATTTATTCCATTAGAAGAAAAATGCGAATTCAGGGTGTCACTTTTGATGAAGTGTACGATAAATTTGCATTGCGCATTATCTATAAATCAAATCCTCATGACGAAAAGTTTTTAGCTTGGAAAATTTATTCAGTAGTTACTGATCATTATCGTCCAAGTCCAAGTCGTTTGCGTGATTGGATTTCTTCCCCAAAATCAACAGGATATGAAGCTCTTCACATCACTGTAATGGGACCAAAAGGAAGATGGGTCGAAATTCAAGTTCGTAGTGAACGAATGGATGAAATTGCTGAAAAAGGATATGCTGCTCACTATAAATACAAAGGTGTTGGTTCAGAAGAACATGGTTTAGAAATTTGGTTGAACCAATTAAAAGAAGCACTGGAAAGTCAGGCTGCAAATGCAGTAGATTTTGTTGAAGACTTTAAGTTAAATTTATATTCTAAAGAGATTTATGTATTTACACCAAAAGGAGATTTAAAATCGCTACCTAAAGGAGCTACTTCTCTTGATTTTGCTTATAGCATTCATACCGATATCGGTTCAAAAACAAGAGGTACAAAAGTGAATGGAAAACTGGTGCCTTTAAATTATGTGCTTAATAGTGGTGATCAAGTAGAGATTATAACCTCTCCCAACCAAAAACCAACAATTCAATGGTTAGATTATGTAACAACTTCAAGAGCTAAGAATAAGATTAAAAACTCTTTAAACGAAAACACTAAGAAAATTGCGGAAGACGGAAAAGAAATTTTAAATAGAAAATTACGTCATTTAAAAATCACCTTAAATGAAACTACCGTTAATGAATTGGTTAACTTTTTCAAACTGCAAACAAGTTTAGATTTGTTTTATAGAGTGGGAATTGGAGCTATTGAAAATCAAAAATTAAAAGATTTTGCTGCACAAAAAAGTAACACTTTAGTTAATTTCTTAAAAAAACCCTTCAATAGAACTGCTACAGTAAAGCCAGAGCAAATTGAACGAAATGAAATCAGTAAAAAATATGACATGCTGGTTTTTGGTTTAGAACAAGAAAAATTAGATTATAAATTATCTACTTGCTGCAATCCTATTCCTGGTGATGATGTTTTTGGCTTCATAACCATAAGTGAAGGAATAAAAGTACATAGAAAAGATTGTCCGAATGCTATTAGTTTACAATCTAACTATGCTTATAGAATTATTCCTGCAAAATGGATTGATTCTAGTCAAGAAGAATTTAGAGCCATGTTGAATATTACAGGAATGGATACTTTAGGTTTAACCAACGAGCTTACCAAAGTTATTTCTAATCAAATGCACGTTAATATAGAAAACATAGCATTAAATGGAAAAGCAGGGATTTTTAATGGAAAAATAACGGTTATTGTTCCTAATAATACTATTCTAAAAAGGCTAATAGACAATATCAAAAAGGTAGATGGAATTGATAAAGTAACACGAATTTATCAGAATTAGTTTTTTAATAATTAATAGTAATGTTTAAAGAATGCCTATAAATATCAACTTATTAAGACCTTTTGTTAAAAAAAACTTCTGACTTCTAACTTCTAACTTCTAACTTTACCTATCTTTGCATTTATTCAGTTAACCAAATGGAAAACAATAAAAATCAAGAAATTGTAAAAAACGTATTTACTAAATACCTTGAGGAAAAAGCACATCGTAAAACTCCTGAACGTTATGCTATTCTTCAAGAAATCTACAATTCAAAAGAACATTTTGATATAGAATCATTGTATATCAAAATGAAAAACAAAAATTACCGAGTAAGTAGAGCTACACTTTACAATACTATTGAATTACTTTTAGAATGTGGATTAGTGCGTCGTCATCAGTTTGGTCAAAATCAAGCTCATTATGAAAAATCGTATTTCGACAAGCAACACGATCACATTATAATGACTGACTCTGGTGAAGTTATTGAATTCTGTGATCCTAGAATTCAACAAATAAAACAAACAATGGAAGATATGTTTGGTATTGATATTCAAACACATTCTTTATACTTCTATGGAACAAAAAAAGAGAATAAAATTTCAGAATAAATAACTACAAAATAAAGATTAAACTACAAACAACTAACACTAAAATGACCGTAGATTTATTATTAGGACTTCAATGGGGTGACGAAGGTAAGGGGAAAATCGTCGATGTATTAACTTCAAAATATGACATAATTGCTCGTTTTCAAGGTGGTCCAAACGCAGGACACACATTAGAATTTGATGGAATTAAACATGTGCTTAGAACTATTCCTTCTGGAATTTTTCATAAAAACGCTATAAATATTATTGGAAATGGTGTTGTAATTGACCCTGTTGTTTTCCAAAAAGAATTAGAAGGTCTTGAAAAATTTAATATGGATATAAAATCTAAGTTATTTATTTCAAGAAAGGCACACCTTATTTTACCTACGCATCGCCTTTTAGATGCTGCATCTGAAGCATCAAAAGGAAAAGCAAAAATTGGTTCTACTTTAAAAGGTATCGGACCAACCTACATGGACAAAACAGGTAGAAATGGAATCCGTGTTGGTGATATTGAGTTAGAAGATTTCAAACTGCGTTATAGAGCATTAGCCGATAAACATGAGGCTATGATTGCATTTTATGATGTAGATTTACAATATGATTTAAAAGAAATGGAAGAAGAATTTTTTGAATCTATTGCAGGTTTAAAAAAATTAACTTTCATTGATAGTGAAGAATACTTAAACAAAGCCCTAAAAGAAGGCAAATCTATTTTAGCAGAAGGAGCTCAAGGTTCACTGCTTGATATCGATTTTGGAACTTATCCATTTGTAACCTCATCAACAACAACTGCTGCTGGTGCTTGTACTGGCTTAGGAATTGCTCCAAATAAAGTAAAAGAAGTATTTGGTATTTTTAAAGCTTATACCACACGTGTGGGTAGCGGTCCATTTCCAACAGAACTTTTCAATGAGGAAGGACAAACC
Source organism: Flavobacterium jejuense (assembly GCF_006491595.2). GTDB lineage: Bacteria > Bacteroidota > Bacteroidia > Flavobacteriales > Flavobacteriaceae > Flavobacterium > Flavobacterium jejuense. The sequence goes on along the minus strand of NZ_VEVQ02000018.1, from coordinate 85,023 downwards.
ATGGCTAAAGTAGGTAACGAATTCGGTGCTGTTACTGGACGTCCTAGAAGATGTGGATGGTTAGATCTTGTTGCCTTAAAATATGCTGTTCAAGTAAATGGAGTAACACAGCTATATATGATGAAAGGAGATGTTTTGTCTGGTTTTGAAACATTAGACATCTGTACAGGTTATAAATACAAAGGACAAGAAATTCAACATTTACCCTATAATATAGAACCAGAAAATGTGGAACCAATTTTTACAACAATGAAAGGTTGGAAAGCAGATTTAACTGGAATGACTTCTTACGAAGAATTACCTTCAGAATTAAAAAAATATATAGAATTCATTGAAAAAGAGGTTGAAGTTCCAATAAAAGTAATTTCTGTTGGACCTGATAGAAAACAAACCATAACCAAATAAAACAAAAACGCTTTCTTGTAGAAAGCGTTTTTTATTATAAAAATATCTTAATACGAATAGCTTCTTCTACTTTTTACTTATTTTTGACACAAAATAAATCCGATTGAAAAAAATTGCCTATTTAATACTTTGCATTTCCTTATTAGGACTTTTTGCAAATGCTCAAGATAAAAAACCAGAAAAATCTGGCAAAATTGCTGTTCAGGAATCTGATAAAATTATCATAGAACATTCAGATTTTATTGACATGAATCAATATGAAATACCTGGAGCAACCGTTTTTACAGGTAACGTTCGAGTAATTCACAAAGGCACAAAAATAAATTGCAATAAAGCTTACTACTTTACAGACGAAAATTATGTAAAAGCATTTGGGAATGTAAAAATTAATCAAGGAGATTCAATAACAATGAATAGTCGCTATGCAGAATATGACGGTAAAGACGAATTTGCATTTGCTACTGGTGATGTGAATTTAAAATCTCCTGAATCTACTCTAACTACAGACACTATTTTCTTTGACAAGAAAAAACAAATTGCTTTTTATAATAGCTATGGAACCATAGTAAATAAAGAAAATACTTTAAAAAGTCGTTCTGGTAGTTATTTTTTAAATTCCAAGAAATACCAATTTACTACAGCCGTAACAGTTACTAATCCAAAAACTATTATTAAAACCAATCATTTAGATTTTTATGAAAACTCAGGTCATGCTTATGTTTTTGGTCCTTCTACAATTACAAGTAACGACAATGTAATTTATACAGAAAACGGATTTTATGACACCAATAAGGATGTAGGTAAACTTCAAAAAAACAGTAAAATAACCTACAATAACAAAATTATTGAAGGAGATGATCTATATTATGACCAAAAAAAGAATTTTTCTAGAGGAATAAATAATGTAAAAATCACTGACACTGTTAACAACATGGTTGCAAAAGGACATTATGCTGAAATGTATCGCAATACTGCAACTAAAAAAGATTCTATTATTCTAACAAAGAGAGCCGTTGTGATTACTAAGGTAGAAAACGATTCTTTGTATATGCATGGAAAGAAAATTTTAGTAACTGGTCCTCCAGATGATAGAGTAATTAGAGCCTTCGACAATGTAAGATTTTTTAAAACAGATATGAGTGGAAAATGTGATTCTATTCATTCTAACAATAAAACAGGAATAACACAACTCATAGGTAATCCCGTTTTATGGAATAATGACAATCAAATGACTGGAGATTTAATGCATTTAATTGGCAATAATACAACTGAAAAATTAGATTCTCTTAAGGTTTTAAACAATGCTTTTATTATTCAAAAAGATACTTTGAGTGAAAATGGTTATAATCAAATTAAAGGTCAAAACTTATATGGTAAATTTAAAGACAATAAACTAAGTGAAGTGGACGTAGTTAAAAATACCGAGGCTATTTACTATATGTACAACGATAAAAATGAACTAGTTGGAATTGACAAAAAAGTATGTAGTAAACTAAATTTTATTTTTGAAGATAACCAAATAGCTTCTCAAACAGCTTACAATTCTGTTGAAGCTAACACTTATCCAGAAAGCGAATTCCCTGAAAACGCTAGAAAATTAAGAGGTTTTATTTGGAGAGGTGACGAACGAATCAAATCTAAAGACGATATTTTTACTGAAGAAGAGAATTTAATTCATGAAAAAATACTTCTTGAAAGTAAGAAAAAAGCTTTAGAAGAAGATGTTCCAATGGAAGTTTTAAAAGAAACATTAGAGTACGATAAAAACAATCCAAAACCTAAGGAGAAGGAAAAAATGAAAAAAAATGATTAGCAAACAGTTATTAGTTATTGCCGCTTTTCTTTAAATAAAAAACAAATTCCCTAAATCAACAATTAAAATGATTGAAGATTTTTTTAAATACCAAGCACAAACCTCACCACATCCTTTAGCTATGGAAATTTCTCATGCAAAAGGAAGTTATATTTATGATACCAATAAAAAAGCTTATTTAGACTTTGTCGCTGGTGTCTCAGCCAATACCTTAGGCCATCAAAACAAGCGTGTAAACGATGCCATAAAAGCACAACTAGACAAATACTCTCACGTAATGGTTTATGGAGAATATGCCCAACAACCTGCAACAGAATTTTGTAAGTTATTAGCCTCTCTCCTACCTGAACCATTAAATAAAACCTATTTAGTAAACTCAGGAACAGAAGCTATAGAAGGTGCTTTAAAGTTAGCACGAAGAGTAACAGGTAGAAGTCAATTAATATCATGTCACCATGCCTATCATGGTAATACAATGGGAAGTATGAGTGTTATGGGCTTTGAAGAACGTAAACAAATATTTCGCCCTTTAATTCCTGATGTAGATTTTATTACATTTAACAATGAAGCAGATTTAGAAAAAATAACCACTAAAACAGCAGGAATTTTATTAGAAACCATACAAGGTGGAGCAGGTTTTATTCAACCTGAAAATGATTTTTTATCAAAAGTAAGAAAACGCTGTAATGAAACAGGGACTGTTCTAATTTTAGATGAAATCCAACCTGGTTTTGGAAGAACAGGAAAATTATTTGGATTCCAAAATTATAACATGATTCCTGATGTGATTGTTATGGGAAAAGGAATGGCAAGCGGCATGCCTGTTGGTGCCTTCACCGCTTCAGCTGCAATGATGGATTTATTAAGTCATGATCCAAAATTAGGTCACATTACTACTTTTGGTGGTCATCCTGTAATTGCTGCTGCTGCTTTGGCTACTCTTCAAGAAATAACAGAAACCAATTTAATGGAAGAAACCTTAGAAAAAGAGCAATTATTTCGTAAATTACTCATTCATCCACTCATAAAGGAAATAAGAGGAAAAGGTTTAATGCTTGCTGCCATGACAGAAAGTCCTGAAATAACCAATCAAGTAATTCTTGAATGTCATAAAAGAGGTGTCATTTTATTCTGGCTATTGTTTGAAGGTAAAGCCATCCGTATCACTCCACCTTTAACTATTTCAAAAGAAGAAATTAAAAAAGGTTGTGGCATCATTCTTGAAGTACTAGATGAAGTACAAGAATTAAAAAAGTAAGGTCGTTTATTGATTTTTTATTTTAAAAACGTAAATACTATTGTTTTTTTTTGTAATTGCAATTGAAAATTGTTAATTAAATTGTTTAAAACAATTCGTATTAAAATTAGTTTATCCCATAAAAAGTCTTACTTTTAATATTAAGACAAAACCCATAAAATTGATTGCTATGAGATTGAGTCATGAAGAAGAAGAAAACAACTTATCCTTATCTAAGTTTGAATCAATGCTAAAAACCAACAAGGTCTTTTTCTTTGATTCTGAAGAGTTTGAAGATATTATTCTTCATTATATGGATACTGGTCGAATGAATTTAGCAAAAAAGGCATTAAAACTAGGACAAGAACAACATCCAAAGTCAACTGGTTTAAGACTAGTTCAAGTTGAAATGCTAATCTATGAAGATCGATTAGATATTGCTGAAAAGTTATTAACTGAATTATATGCGATAGAGCCCACAAACGAAGAAATATATATTCAACAAGCCAATATTTTTTCAAAGAGAGATCAGCATGAAAAAGCTATAGACTCCTTAAAAACCGCTTTACGATTTACTGATGATTTTGCGGATGTATATTCTATGATAGGAATGGAATACTTGTTTATGGATGAATTAGAAAAAGCAAAAGAATTTTTCATTAAGTGTTTAGAAGAAGACGCTGACGATTATTCTGCCTTATACAATATCATTTATTGTTTTGATTTTTTAGACCAAAATAGCGAAGCTATAGTTTATCTAGAAAAATTTATAGACAAAAAGCCATTTAGTGAAGTAGCTTGGCATCAATTGGGTAGACAATATTATGCTTTAAAAAATTATGAAAAATCGGTTTGGGCATTTGATTATGCAACAGTAATAGACGAATCATTCTTAGGTGCTTATCTTGAAAAAGCAAAAGGTCTTGAAAAATTAAAAAAATATCAGGATGCTATTGATTGTTATACTATAACTATGGAACTTGATGATCCAACTTCTTTTGCCTTATTAAGAGTTGGAAAATGTCATGAAAAATTAGGTAGAAAAGATTTAGCTTTAAAATTCTATCTTAAAACTGTACATGAAGATCCTCTTTTAGACAAAGCTTGGATTGCTATTACTGATTTTTATATACGTCAGAAAAACTTTCAAAAAGCCATTTATTACGCAAACAAAGCTATAGGAATTGATGCTGACAATAGTTTATATTGGAAAAGATATGCCGCTATCAATCATGGTTTACAATTTTATGAAGAAGCAGAATTAGGCTATAGAAAAGCTTTTGAATCAGGAGACATACATTTAGACACTTTTATTTTATGGTCACAAATGTTGCAACAACTTGGTGAATATGAAACAGCAATTGATATCTTATTACAAGCCTCTGAAATATTCCCAGACGAATTTGAAATAGAATATCGTTTAGCAGGATTGTATCATATCTCTAAAGAAACGAGAAAAGGAAATTTTCATTTGAACAATGGGCTACGTATTAATTTTAATAACCATACTATTATTCAGGAACAGTTCCCAAATATGTGGAAGAAAAAAACAGTTCAAAACATCATTGAAAAATACAGAAACTAACAAATAGTTTTTATAAATTTGTCATTCAGAGTTAAAAACACTTTACTCTGAATGACACTTATTTTATACTATGAGAAAACTTTTTCCTGATTATCTTTTAATCACTTTAAAAGGAATTGCAATGGGTGCTGCCGATGTAGTACCAGGAGTTTCTGGAGGTACAATTGCGTTTATATCTGGAATTTATCAAGAATTAATTGATAGTATTAATAAAGTTAACTTTTCTACACTAAAAGGTGTAAAGCAAAACGGATTGAAAGCCACTTGGGCCGCTATCAATGGAAATTTCTTATTAGCACTATTAACAGGAATCGCTATAAGTGTTTTGACTTTTTCAAAATTAATAACTCATCTTTTAGAAAACCAACCCATTCTCGTTTGGTCTTTCTTTTTCGGATTAGTAATAGCTAGTATCTTATTGATTTGGAAAGAAATAAGTAAATGGTCTGCTAAAGCTATACTTGCTTTACTAATTGGTATAGTCGTTTCCTACTACATCACTATTGCCAGACCTGTAGAGTCACCAGAAAGCTTTCCTTATCTATTTTTATCAGGATTTTTAGCTATAATTGCTATGATTTTACCAGGTGTTTCTGGAGCATTCATTTTATTATTAATGGGCTCCTACCAAACAGTAATTGGAACCATCAATCAATTTAGAGAAGGTCTTTCAAACATGGATTTTGAAATTATTGGTCAAGCTTTGTTAAAATTAATGACATTTGTTCTTGGAGCAATTATAGGGTTAAAATTGTTTTCCAAAATACTAACTTGGATGTTTTCTCATCATAAAAATATCACTTTAGCTTTACTAATTGGGTTCATGATTGGCTCATTAAATAAAATTTGGCCTTGGAAAGAAATCTTAGAAACCAGAGTTAATAGTCATGGTGAAACAATTCCGTTTATAGAGAAAAGTATTCTACCAAACTATTTTAATGGAAATCCTCAAATTTTAACAGCCATAATTATGTTAGTTTGCGGATTTATGTTAATTTTCGGTTTAGAAAAAATTGCCAATAAACTTGGTAAAAATTAATACTGCATGCCAAAAAAAAAGAAAAATAAAAAGCAGATTAAGTTTGGGCTAATTGGCAAAAACATTAGCTATTCGTTTTCAAGAAAATACTTTTCTGAAAAGTTTCAATTACTTCATTTTGATAACTGTGAGTATTTAAATTTTGATCTAAAGTCTATAAAAGATTTTCCAAAAACTTTAGCAGAAACAAAAGGTTTAAAAGGCTTAAATGTAACAATTCCTTATAAAGAAGAAATTATTCCTTATTTGGATAAATTATCAAAAACAGCTAAAATAATAGGAGCTGTAAACACCATCACAATTTCTAAAAAAAAGAAATTAAAAGGTCACAATACAGATTATTATGGTTTTAAAAAAGCATTAAAACCTTTACTTGAAGACCATCATAAAAAAGCACTTATTTTAGGAACTGGTGGTGCTAGTAAAGGCATTGCATTTGCTTTTAAAAAACTGAAAATTGAATATGATTTTGTCTCAAGAAATCCAAATGAATTCCAACTATCCTACGAAGAGTTAACTAAAGAAGTATTCGACGAATACCAAATAATTGTAAATACTACACCTGTAGGAACACATCCAAAAATAGATGAAGCTCCTGCTTTAGACTATTCTTTATTTACCAAAAATCATATTGCTTTTGATCTCGTTTATAACCCTGAAGAAACTACTTTTTTAAGAAAAGCTAAAGAACAAGGTGCAAAAACCAAAAACGGATATGAAATGCTTGTTTTTCAAGCAGAAAAAGCTTGGAGCATTTGGAATGGGTAATATTAGTAGTCAGTAAAAAATATAAATTGCACAGAATTTCAATCCAATAATTTGATAAAAATCTTAAAAAAAATTGTTTTCGCATTACTTATTTTTATAAGTTCTTGTATCGTAGCCTTTATTTTTGAAGGCACATATAGAAACTATATTTACAATTTATATATATTACTTTCTAATCAAAGAATTAGTTTTAGAATTCAAAAACTTAACCTTCATTTTGCAAGTAATTTATTTGTCTATTCTTTTGCTTTTTTTACTACTTTGTGCTTTTTTTTTATCCAAAAACTAAATTCAAAGCAAATAGTATCAAAATGTGCTACTAGTATTTTTATTTTTTTGATTTCAACTGTATTAATCACTTATGTAGACAGTGCTTTAAAACTAGCAGAATGTTCAGCTTGCTTAGATGGAAAAAGGATTTTAAAACACTTTGATATAAAAACCGACTTTATCTTCCTAATCAGTTTAATTTTAGGATTATTTCCCTTTTTATTACATGAACTTAGACAGTATAAAAGCACTGATAAAGTTTAAATTTAAACCTATACTACTTTTCATATCCAATAATCAATTTGAATTTAAAATGCAATTCAAAATTTCAAGCATTTTGTAATCTTCGAAGAGCAATTAAAAAAGACTAACAAAAACAACCAACAGCCTTGTTCCACATAAATTAACGGTTTTTCTTTGAATTTTGCACAGCCTTTATTATCTTCGGTCGCAATTAGTAACCTTAAGCATGTAATGATGTTAGAAGAAAAGAATGATAACCTGCAAAATGCAGACGGACAAAAAGAGCAAGAGTCTCAGGAGAATGTAATTACAATCAGTCAATCAGCTTTAGAAGAGATTGATAATTCAAATGCAGAAGAGAACGAAGACGACTCTATCCAGGATAAACATATTATCCCTATGTTGGACTACGATTCTCTTACAATGGAGGAACTAACTGCCGAATTGGACAAGTTAGTACATAATCACAAAGTAATGGCTATTAAAGACCATGTAGAAGAGATTAGAAAATCATTTATGAATCAGTATCATCATTTAATTGATGAAAAACGTGAAGAATTTAATGAATCTAATACCGATGAAAATGCTTCTTTTGAATATCATTTCCCATTAAAGAATAAATTTGATGCCGCTTATGATGATTATAAAACTAATAGAAATAATCATTACAACCAATTACAAAAGAATCTTAAAAGTAATTTATCGGTAAGAAACGAGATTATTGAAGAATTAAAAAATTTAGTGGACGGAACTGACGAAACACTTTCTATAGCTGATATGTTTAAGAAATTAAACGATATCAGAGAGCAATGGAAAGCAGCAGGATCGATTCCAAGAGATAAATACAACATTGTATGGAATAATTTTCATTTCCACATTGAACGTTTTTATGATTTAATTCACTTAGATAAAGAAGCTCGTGATCAAGATTTTAAAAATAATTTAGAGCAAAAACAAGCTATTATTGAGCGTGCTAAACTTTTATTAGATGAAACTGATATCTTAAAAGCTTTCCGTGAATTGCAATTACTACACCGTGTTTGGAAAGAAGAAATCGGTCCTGTTGACAGAGAATATAGAGAAGCTATTTGGAATGAGTTTAGTGATATTACCAAACAAATTCATGACAAGCGTGAAGCTTATTTTGGTCAAGCCAAAGAACGTGAAGTTGAAAATTTAGCTAAGAAAAATGAAATCATTGCTCAAATAGTAGCTTTAGGAAATGAAAACATTAACTCGCACAACGGTTGGCAAGCACAAATAAAGAAAATGGAAGCTTTACGTGAGAGTTTCTTTAAAGCTGGAAAAGTGCCTGCTGAAGTTACAGAAGACACTTGGGCAGCGTTTAAAACAGCTGTAAGAAACTTCAATGTAAACAAAAATGCTTTTTACAAAGACATTAAGCATGAACAACAAGAGAATCTTAATAAGAAACTAGCTTTAGTTGAAAAAGCAGAATCTTTAAAAGAAAGTGAAGACTTTAAAGCTACCACTCCAATAATGAAGCAAATTCAGGAGGATTGGAAGAAAATTGGACATGTTCCTCGTAAATATTCTGATAAAATCTGGAAAGACTTTAAAGATGCTTGTAATCATTACTTTGATAGAATGCATGCCGTAAGAAATGCCGAAAATGAAGATGAAGTAAAAGCTTTTGATGATAAAAAGAATTATTTAGAAAACTTAAAATCTTTTGAACTAACAGGTAATCATAAAACTGATTTAGACGCTATAAAAGAACATATCGAAGCTTGGAAATCGCTTGGAAGAGTTCCTTTTAACAGAAGACATATTGAAGGAAAATTCAACAAAATTCTAGATGCTTTATTCGAAAAATTAAGCTTGTCTAAAAAAGATACCGAAATGATGAAATTTAATGCCAAATTAGATCAATGGGTAGAAAATGAAGACAATCGTTCTTTAGAAAAAGAACAATACTTTTTAAGAAAAAAAATTGATGAAGTTCAGAATGAAATTTTACAATTAGAAAATAACATTCAATTCATAAGTAGCAGTTCAAAAGGTGAAAATCCATTTATTAAAGAAGTGGAGAAAAGCATTGAGAAACACAAAGAAGAATTAAAACTTTGGAAAGAGAAACTAAGCAAGTTAAGAGATATATAAAAAGTACTTTAAACTTTAAAAAAAACCGTTATGATACATCATAACGGTTTTTTTTATGCAACAAATATAAAACTTTAACAAAATACACAATATATATATATCTTTTTAACATTACAATATGATACATTTGGGTCAAACAAATAAACAATAAAAACTTAATATATAACTCGTAAATTTTATATTAAGCCTAAAAAGAGAGTTTTAAAACATGAAAATCAAAACTTTAACTTTAATAATCTTTTTATTAATTGCTTTCAACATCAATGGACAAATAAAAATTACTGGACAAATCCAGAGTAATGAAAATATTCCCGTTCCTTTTGCAGAAATAATATTAGTTTCAAAAGATAGTATTCCTTTAAAAATGGAATTATCTGATAAAAATGGAATGTTTACTATAGAAAGTGAAAGAGAGAATTTCATTTTACAAATAAGACAGATAGGAGATATTTTATATAACAAGGAATTTCAAATGAGTAGTAATACTAATATAGGAATAATTAAAATTAACACAACAAAATCTTTACAAGAAGTTGTAGTCACTTTAGACAAGAAATTAATTGAGAGAAAAGTTGATCGATTAGTTTTTAATGTTGAAAATAGTGTTTATGCAAGTGGTGGAAATGGTTTAGAGGCTTTAAAGATAACACCAGGTTTAAGAATAAACAATGCTCAAATATCAATGATTGGAAAAAGTAGTATGAACGTAATGATTAATGATAGACTAATCAATTTATCAGGAGAAGATTTAACTAGTTTTTTAAAAAATCTAAAATCTGACGAAATAAAAAAAATTGAAGTAATCACAAGTCCTCCTGCAAAATATGATGCACAAGGGAATAGTGGATTAATTAATATTGTTACAAAAAAAGTGAAAAATAATACTTTTAATGGGAGCCTAAATAGTTCACTTTCTCAATCAAAGACATCAATAGGTTCTGGTGGTTTAAATTTAAACTATAGAAAAAACAATTTAACGCTTACTTCGGATGTAAATTATTCTAATGGAAGTATGAAACCATATCAAGAATATTCAATTAAATATCCAAACTATATTTGGGAAGAAGAAAGTTTTAGAAAAAGTTTTTCAAATTCATTAAGTACCAGATCTACTATTGATTATAAAATTTCCTCAAAAACAAGAATTGGTGGAGAATATTCATTTTCAAATAGTTTACCATTAATAAAAACTAAAAACAATTCATTTATTTATAATAATTCAAAAATGTTAGATTCTTTAATAAAAAATGAATCTAGAATTGAAATAAAAAGAAAGACAAATACATATAATGCATATTATATAACCAATTTAGATACCCTAGGACGAAAAATAAATTTTGACATTGACTATGTAAACTATGAATCCAAAACAGATAATGATTTTTATAGTAATTCCTTTTTCCCTAATGGAACAATAAAACCCGATAACTATTTTGCTGCTAATAATTTTAGTGATTTAAAAATTGACATTGTTACAACTCGATTAGATTTTGATTATCCTACTAAGTGGATTAATCTAAATTTTGGAACAAAGTTAACATTCATTGAAAATAATAGTATAGTACAATTTTATAATACAACTTCAAGAACACCTGTCGAAGATACGCTACAATCTAATACATTTAACTATAAAGAAAGAATACAAGCTCTATACTTTTCAGGAACAAAAAATTTAACTGAAAAACTTGACTTTCAATTTGGACTTAGAGCTGAAAACACTCAAACGAAAGGAGTTTCTCAAACTTTAAGTCAAGTAAACAAGAATGATTATTTCAAACTATTTCCCACCCTATATCTAAATTACATGATTAATGATTATAAAATTATTTCATTGAATTACAATAAGAGAATTAATAGACCATCATATAACGACTTAAACCCATTTAGATTTTATTCAACTTCTTTTAACTATTCAGAGGGAAACCCTTTCTTACAACCATATGTAACTAATAACTTCGAATTAGCATATATCTATAAAAATTCATATTCTTTATTATATATTTCTCATATAAAAAATGGGTTTGATCAAGTTACTTATACAGAACCTAACTCAATTATTCAAAGAGTTACTCCAAATAATTTTTATAATCAAATTAACTATGGTTTTCTAGAAGCTTATTCCTTTAAAATAAAAAGTTACTGGGAAAATAATAGTGATATTTCTATCTTTTATTATAAAACAAATTCAAATATTAACTCTATCATTCCTGATATATCTAACTGGTCTGGTAGTTTTAAAACTAACAATACTTTTATTTTAGATAAAGAAAAAAAATATAAATTAAGCTTAGGCTTCATGTATAACTTACCTTCAATAGCAGGGAGTTACAAACTATCTAGCTTTTATCGCTTGAATTTAGGGTTTAAAACAAATTTTTTCAATAAGAATTTACAATTATCTATTAATGCTATAGATATTTTAAAAACAGATAAACAAACATTCACACAATATGTAAATAACATTAAACAAATTAACCTTGATTATAGAGATGTTAGAAGAATAAGAATATCACTAGTATACAGTTTTGGTAAAGAACTAAAAATTAAGGGTAGAATTGGTAGTAATAAAGAAGAAAAACAAAGAATTAAATAAGTATTTGATAATCTAATTTTTACAGTGTACAATGTAAGAAAAGATTTTTTAAATAGACCATTGCTTGCAAGCAAAAGAGTGAAAATAAAAGGATTAATCTCTATAAACTATGATTCAATGTTTAACACAAAAATTATAAAATTATGTTTACATTTAGAAAAAAAGACACTAATTTATTAGTAAAAAAGTCTGGATTAATTGAAAATGAGGCTTTAAAAAATGCAATTTTAGATCTTGAAAATGAAGCAGTAGGAGGGTTTACAGGCTACCAAGAACTAGCTTATGAAAGATATATTTTCGAAAAAATAATTCATGAATAATTAGTTTAAATTAGAGTCTGTGTACATTTATATACAGACTCTATCTTTCATTCAAAATAACCTTATATATCTAAATTATGAATATAGAAGCTTTAGTTGTCAAAATTGCTAGTAGATGTAATATAAATTGTACTTATTGTTATATGTATAATCATGCTGATCAATCATATAAATCACAACCAAAATTTATGTCGAAAGAAACAATATTAAACTTAAAAAATAAAATAAAAAATCATTGTGTAAAACATGAATTGAAGAAGTTTTATGTAATACTTCATGGTGGAGAACCTTTACTAACTGATGTTAATGATTTAAGATATTTTTTAGAAACACTTAGCAGTTTAGACAAGGAATCTTCCATAAATATAAGTTTTGCAGTACAAACTAATGGTATATTAATTAGTGAAGAACATTGTAAATTACTTAATGAATATGATGTAGGTGTTGGTATAAGTTTAGACGGAAATGAAAAAATTAATAACCAATATAGAGTTGATAAAAAAGGAAATGGAACCTTTGAAAATGTAAAAAAAGGAATTGAAGTTGCAAAAAAACATCTCAATCACCCTATAGGTTGCTTATCTGTAGTAAATTTAGAAGCATCTCCTATTGAATCTTATGAAACATTCAAAAGTTTAAGTTTTACTGGTATAAACTTTTTACTATTAGACGAAAACTATGACACTTTAAGCAATGACGATATCGTAATATCAGATCTTAAAAATTCAAATTGGTTGATTGAATTATTTGATTATTGGTATAAGTTAGATGATAAAGAAAGACTTCGAATAAGAAAATTTGAGGATATAATTAGTTATATTCTTGGAAGTGAAAGAGGAACAGAAAGTGCTGGAAAAGGAGAAAACAAGATTGCCGTAGTAGAAACAAATGGAGATATAGAGCCTTTAGATGTTTTAAAAATATGCGGTGAAGAATTTACAAAACACAAATTTAATCTTGCTACAAATGAGTTAGACGACGTATTTCATAGCGACCTAATAAAAACATATTATAATAGTAAAAAATATTTAGCCAAAAAATGTTTAGCCTGTCCTGTAAATGAAGTTTGTGGAGGAGGCTATTTACCACATAGGTATAATTCAAAAAATGGATTTAATAACCCATCTATTTATTGCAAAGATTTATTAAAAGTAATTACACATATACAAAATGTAATAATTGATGATATTCCAAATGAAATAATCGAGGAATCAGGAGTAAAAAAAGTTACTTATGAAGAAGCTTTAGAGATGATTGAAAATAACATTCCTAATATAGAGTCTACCGGATATATGGATTTATTAGAAAGTTTTAGGAAAAATGAATTAATAACCAATTAAAAAAAGTGATGAAAGTAATATTCTCAAATAACGATTTAGAGCTATTAAATGGCTGTAAAAATAATATTATCAAGAACTCTATTAATGCATTAGAAACTAAAAATACAATCCTCACACAATATAGAGAACTAATATTTGAAAGAGTTGGTTTTGAAAAAATAATCCGAGAATAAAATAATAGTATGAAAAAATGTCCTAATAATGATAGCAAAAATTCAAATGAAGTAATAGGATATTATGATAAAGATGGTATACTTATTTATCTTGATTCAAATTTAAAAAATAATTTACCAAAAAATAATGCGCGATTATCTGCTACCTGTGAAACAAAAGAATGCACTAATTGGACAGGAAAAGAATGTTTAATTCCATCTAAAATTTTAAACAATATTAAAAATACAATAATTTATAATTCTGAAAACTGCATAATTAAGAGATAAATGCAGATAGTATTATCAAGAAGGTATTAAAATATGTAAAGTTTGCCCAGTAATAAAATGATAAAAAAATTTCCTTTCTTTAAACAATTAGATAGTCAAGATTGCGGTTTCGCATGTCTAAAAATGATAGGTAAGTATTATAATAATAGTTTTGGTATTGATAATGATACTATTATAAATTCCAATTTACTGAAACAAGGCATATCCATATCAGATTTAGAAAAAATATCAAAAAAGTTAGGTTTTAAAACTTTAACTGTAAAATTAGATTTAGTAAAAGCATCTGAAAATATCTCTACTCCAGCTATCTTTTTTTGGAATCAAAATCATTTTGTAGTTGTTTATAAGATTGAAAAAAATAAAATTTATGTTGCTGATCCTGCTTTTGGGAAAACAGTATATAAAAAAGAAGAATTCTTAAAAGGCTGGACACAAAACGAAGAAGAAGGTATAATTTTATTATTAGAACCTACTGAAGTCATATTTAATAATACTAATACCAACGAAGATAAAAAAGTAAATTTAAATTATGTAACTAAATATTTAAGAAACCATAAAATACAATTAGTATTAATTTCATTAACTCTATTACTATCTTCTTGTATAGAACTTATTTTCCCTTTTTTTACACAAAAAATTATAGATAAAGGTGTGTTATTTAAAGACTTAAACTTTATATATTTAGTTCTATTAGCACAAGTAATTGTTTTCATAAGCAAAATATCATTAGAATTTTATAGATCATGGCTGTTCATTCATATAAGTAGTAGAATTAGTTTGTCTATCATTTCTGATTTTCTTATTAAATTAATGAAATTACCCATTCGATTCTTTAATTCAAAAAACATTGGTGATTTAATACAAAGAATACAAGATCATAAACGGATAGAGGGCTTTTTATCAAAAGATCTAATTCAAACTATATTTTCTTTTTTTAGCATCTTAATCTATTCTTCAATTCTATTTTATTTTAATTTAAATATCTTTTTAGTAGTAGTAATTGGTACAATTATAGAATTAATATGGATTTTTAGTTTTTTAGAAAAAATAAGGATTAATGATCATAAAAATTTTGCTCTTCAATCTAATGATCAAAATAAAATATATGAATTAATCTCCTCAATACAGGAAATTAAATTAAATAATCTAGAAAAACAAAAAACAGAACAGTGGCAAAAAATTCAAAAGAATTTATATCTTAACAATATTGAAAAATTAAAAATTACACAAAAATATGAAAGCTATAGATTTGTTAGTTTTTTTCAAACAATTTTAGTTGTATTCTTTGCTTCAATAGCCGTTATGAATGGAAGCCTAACAATAGGAACAATGTTGTCTATAATGTTTATTCTAGGAGGCTTAAATGGTCCAATAGGTCAATTTATCAATTTTGTTTTACAATTTCAACTTGTAAAAGTTAGCTTTGAAAGATTAAACGAAATTCACAATAAAAAGGACGAAGAAAACTTATCTGAAATAAATGAATTAAACAATATTTTAGATTTACAATTAGAAAATGTTGATTTCTCATACGACAACAAAACACTTATCTTAAAAGATATTAATTTAACCATTCCAAAAAACAAAACTACTGCCATTGTAGGAGTTAGCGGAAGCGGAAAAACATCTCTTCTAAAATTATTATTAAAATTTCACAAACAAAAAAATGGTATTATTAAAGTTGGTGAACACAATATCAACGAAATAAATAACCAATTATGGAGAAATAAATGCGGTGTAATTCTTCAAGATAGTGTTATTTTTTCAGACACAATAAAATATAATATCACTTTAGACGAAGAACCCGATCTAAATAAATTTAATAAAGCATTAGAATTAGCAAATATAAAATCATTTGTAGATAGACTTCCATTAAAAGAAAATACAATAATTGGTCCAGAAGGAGTTGGAATAAGTCAAGGTCAAAAACAGAGAATGTTTATTGCCAGAACCATCTATAAAAATCCAGATTATTTATTCTTTGATGAAGCAACTAATGCATTAGATGCTGAAAATGAAAAAATAATTGTTAATAATATAGATTCTTATTTTCAGAATAAAACCATGATAATTGTTGCTCATAGATTATCAACTGTAAAAAATGCTGATCAGATAATTGTATTGGACAATGGAGACTTAATTGAACGAGGTACTCATGCTGAATTAATACAATTAAGAGGAAAATATTATAGCTTAATTAAAAATCAATTAGAACTAGGAGAATAATGAAAAATAACAATGACATCCTTGGAAAAATTTCACCTAAATATACAATAATAGGAATTATTATATCTATTTTTAGTGTACTTGCAATACTTTTGGCTTTTAAAGTATTATTCTACTAACCAATAAAACTATATTAAGAGGTGAAGAAAAACATATAGAAAAGTACTCTATTATTACAAACAAGTAATCAAGAAAACAATTACCTATCAAAGGCTTAAAATTAACATTTTAAAAGAGAAGTGATTTAAACTTATTTTGTAAATAAAAAAAGGTTGACGAAATTTGTG
This sequence comes from Flavobacterium jejuense, assembly GCF_006491595.2. Classification (GTDB taxonomy): domain Bacteria; phylum Bacteroidota; class Bacteroidia; order Flavobacteriales; family Flavobacteriaceae; genus Flavobacterium; species Flavobacterium jejuense. The sequence goes on along the minus strand of NZ_VEVQ02000018.1, from coordinate 68,333 downwards.
TTGCAAAACATAATCATTTCAAAATCAACCCTTATTTACAGTGTACTTAGCAAAGATATAATAAAAACTGAAATTGTTCCTTTTTTACCTTTAGCAAAAAGAGGTTTTCAAGTAACGGTTCCACTAGAAGAAATAGTAAATGCGGTTCTTTATAAATTAAAAACAGGTCTTCAATGGCATCAACTACCAGTGAAATCATTGTTTGATGATGAATTCTTGACATGGCAATCTATTTATTATCATTATCGTAAATGGTGTAAGAAAGATGTTTTAAAGAATAGTTAGATTTGTATTTTAGAGAAAAATAAATCAAAATTTGATCTTTCGAGTGTTGATTTTGTTAGCAGTCATACTTCTGCAATTAGAGGTGGTGAAGAAGCTGAATACCAAGGCAGAAAGAAACGCAAAACAACAAATGCTCTGTATCTAAGTGACAGACAAGGGTTGCCATTAACAATTTCAAACCCAGTTGCGGGTAACCATAATGATCTTTATAATATTGAAATCCAGTTTGAAGTAGTAATAGGAACGTTAGAACAAGCCAATATACCAGTTAATGGACTTTTTTAAATGCTGATGCAGGTTTTGATTCGAAAGAATTTAGGTTGTGTTGTAAGAAAAAAGAAATAAATCCAAATGTTTATTTCAATAAAAGGAATGGAGATAATGATAGAGATGTATATTTCGACCAATTGCTTTATAATGAGCTATATAAAATTGAGAGAACAAATGTATGGATGGACAGTTTTAGGTCCTTACTAAATAGATTTACGCAACAATAGCTAGCTGGTTAGGCTTTAATTATCTAGCTTTCATAATAATTGCACTAAAAAAATTCAATAAAATAAAAGTTTAAACGACTTCAAAAAGAAAGCTCTTTAAAAAAGTAAGTTAAGAGATATTTAATCCTTAAATAATTACAAAAAACGAATCCCATTATACAAATTATAATGGGATTTTTTTTATCCCATAAATTAAAAAAAAGAAGGTGTTTTTCAAAAAGTACGTATAAATACGTATAAAAAAAGGCCAAAAATACGTATAAATACGTATTGACCACTGATTATTAATAAACTAACTTTGAGAAAGAAGGTTAAGCTTTTTTAGAGAGAAACTATTTTATTGCTATTAAACCGAATAAACAATAAAAATAATCCCTATGAGAAATTTAAAAATTAACATTCTAAATGAAGAAGGAAAATTGATTGGTTTCCAAGTTGATAGAGAAATCATGAATGGACTTTACATTACTTTTGATTTCACTAAAGTTGAAAAGAATTATCAAAATTTCAAGGTTGATTACAAAGAACCAAAAGAATCGGAATTTGCAAGTGTAACATTAAACATGGATGATATTACCATTCTAAGTACAAAATTGGATGCTGACAATCATGTACAATTTGTAATAGAAGAAAACATGTCATTAAAAAAACTAAGAAAGGTTCCTGAAAATGTAATTCCAATGGACTTTAAAAAAACAATTCGTACCGCTTACAAAAAGTATTATGAAAATACTACTTACAGAGACATTGCTTCTTAATACTTTTTAAAGTACTCATTTTATAAATCTAAAAAAAGTCAATGGACAGAGACAGATAAATTTTGTTCTTTCCAGTGACTTTTTTCTGTTTTTTTTTTAATTATTTCGTAATATTGTTTAAAACGATATCCATTGAAAACAAAACAAATCTTACTGCTTCTTTTTTTTGTTGGTTTACTTATTTCTGGAATTCAACCTAAGGAATATTTTACTTGGTTTTTAGAAGTATTACCAGCTATTATAGGTCTTCTAATATTAGTTATAACCTATAAAAAATTTCAGTTTACGAATTTTACTTATATTTTCATACTCATTCATTGTTACATCTTATTTTTAGGTGGTCACTATACCTATGCAGAAGTACCTTTATTTGACTGGATAAAAGAAGTTTTTCATCAAACTAGAAATAATTATGATAAAGTAGGTCATTTTGCACAAGGTTTTGTTCCTGCCATAATTGTAAGAGAATTATTCATTCGTAAAAATGTAATATCAAATAAAAGCTTTTTCAATTTCATTATTGTATCAATTTGTTTAGCTATTAGTGCGGCTTATGAATGGATTGAATGGTGGATATCATTAGGCACTGGTGAAGGTGGTGATGCTTTTTTGGGAACACAAGGATACATTTGGGATACTCAATCAGATATGCTTTTGGCAACAATAGGTGCTATTTGCATGTTGATTTTCCTATCTAAAAAACATGATAAAGTCATTCAAAATTTAAAATAAAATGTTACAACTTAACTTCTCCCCTTTTCCTGTTTTAGAATCAGAACGACTACTATTTAGAGCCATTCGAGATACTGATGTAAACGAAATATTTGCTCTTAGAAGTAATCCTGAGTTGATGAAATATATCCCACGACCATTGCTTACTAACTTAGAAGAAGCTAGAGAACACATGAAAATGATCCAGGATAAAATTGATGCTAATGAAGGTATTAATTGGGCCATGACTGAAAAAGGCAAAGACAAACTTATTAGTTTAATAGGTTTTTACAAAACAGAAAATGAAAATTATCGTTCTGAAATAGGTTATATGTTATTACCCGAATATCAAAATAAAGGCTACATTACAGAAGCTATACAAACACTTCTAGATTATGGTTTCAATACAATGGGATTACACTCAGTTGAAGCCATTATTGATCCTAATAATAGTGCTTCAGAAAAAGTATTATTAAAAAATGGTTTTCTAAAAGAAGCGCATTTCCATGAAAATTGTTTTTTCAATGGAGAGTTTATAGATAGTGTTCATTACTCCATATTAAAAAGAAATTATATAAAATAAAATATGACTGAATTTGAAAAACAGTTTAAAGAAGTTCATGAACTTTTACAATTTGAAGATTATAATCAAGTACTAAAAAGAATAATCGATTTTACTTTAGACACCGAAAACATTGAATATTACAAAAAAACAAATGATTTTTTAAATTGGAACGATACCAATGAACAAAATTTAGCCGAAAAAAAACAAAAATTAGAGACCTTACTAAGTGATTTATATACCTATTTAAGCGATAAAGCCATAAACGAACATCAAATCATTATTACAGTAGATAATGTTAGAAAAGTGTATAATTCTAATTTTACATTAGGACCAATTCATTTGGAAATTAAAACAGGAGAAATAATTGGTTTAGTAGGAGAAAATGGAAACGGAAAAACTACTCTTTTAAGAAGCTTATGTGGTGAATTAGCTCCAACTTCAGGTTATATAAAATATCATTTTGACTATGAAGACATGTATGACTTAAGAACAAAACTTGTTTACATTCCACAACGAACAGATACTTGGAGAGGTTCTATGTACGAAAATCTTGAATTTACTGCTAGTTGTTATGGATATTTACCCGAAGAAAACAATTTGGTTATCGATTTAATTATTACTCGTTTAGGTTTACGAAAATTCAGAAATTATAATTGGAGTGGTTTATCTTCTGGTTACAAAATGCGATTTGAGTTGGCTCGAATGTTACTCCGAAAACCAAAAATTCTTCTAATTGATGAACCATTGGCTAACTTAGATATTTTGGCTCAGCAAACAATTTTAGATGATTTTAGAAACATAGCTAATTCTCCTTTTAGACCTATTGCAATTGTATTAAGCTCGCAACAATTATATGAAGTGGAGAAAACATCAAACCAAGTCGTATTTTTAAAACAAGGAGATCAAAAGAATTTAAACACAGAAAATGAAACCACTAAAAACTGTATCATTGAATTTGAAAGTTCGCAAAGCATAAGCGAGTTAAAAACTGTTTTTAGTAGTATAAGCATTATTTCTTTGGAACAAAATGGAGGCACCTATATTGCTACTTTTCCAGAACATATAACGATAACTGACTTCATGAAAACGGTTGTCTATCAATCGGTTTCTATTTCTTATATGCGAAACATTTCCAACTCTTCTCGTCGCTTCTTTGTGAACTAAAATTAAAAAGACTCATGTTAAAAGACATACAAAAACAACTTTTATTAAAATACCCATTACCTTGGAATACTAAATTTGTTCCAATGCTAATTATTGGAGTATTATTTCATCTCATTTTCTTTGGATTAGGCTATTTTGATGGAACTATTGACTTTTCCAACAAAATAAATTATGATATTTCTACCTTTTCTATGTTATTTGGTGTTTTATTATGCATTATTGTAATTATACTTTGGTTAGTAAACTATTTTAAAAATAATTCTTTAAAGTCATTTTATAGCAAATCGAGAGCTTCCTTATTTTACGAATGGGCTCAAATCTTTGTCATTTGCCTGTTACTAATCACCTTTTATTTACCTTTTCAATTTGGTAAACAATTCCATCAAAAAAACTATTTTTCACTTGAAGAAACAAAAAGACGATGCGAAATTATTAGTGCTGCAGACTTTTTTATTGATGGAAGTTTTGCTCAAACAGAAATTGATTCTTTAGCTTCTGGATTAATTGATAGCATTGGGAATAAAATTGTGAAATCAAATGAGTACGAATATGAAAGAAGTGAAAATGAAGTTTTCAATGATTATATGATTTTTAATGGTAAAAAGTACAATCAATATTCATTACTTAATAGAAATAATTTTCATTTTACGGTAAATTCTACTAAAGAAGATTCCATACTAAAACTTAAGGTTCAAAATTGGCTATACACTAACAGCCAACAAGAAGTTAAAAACTTGATGAATACTTATCTAACAATAATAAAAGAACATCATTTAAAAACCAACCTTACTCCTGAGAAATGGTTTGAAAGTACTTATAAAAATCCCGATTTTGACAATTTTCTATACATTAAACCCTATTTAATCGAATATGAAGCAGACAGTTGGTACAACTATTCAGATAGAAGATTTCAACCTTATCAAGATTATGATACAGGAAAATATTCAAAATATTATGTACAGCAAAATGTATTAAAAGTAAAATATGATACCGTTTCAGATGCACATACTAATTCGTATTTTGAATATGAAATGTTACTTTCCTTTTTGTATGGAGCATTAGGTCTATCGTTACTTATTTTTTCGTTTAGAGTAACCACAGGGAAAAGTTGGTTAATTGCCATTGTAACTACAGGAATATTGAATATTTTTTATGGAATTTTTAGTGCTTTCTCAGGTTCAGGAATGTTATATGCCTATCTAATTCTATTTACTATTGTTGGAATCATTATTTATTTCTTTTGGGTTTATTCAATTAAAAAAAATATCCAACTCACAAGAGTAATTTTAAATATGATACTTTGGTCTTTTTCAACTTTTATTCCAATAGTTTATTTTTTGCTTATTGAGGCTTATCGCTATCAAGACTATTTATATGACAGTGAAATTCAAAAATATTATGAAAATCCTTTTTACATATGGCTGAAAGATCACGCACTAGAAATGTTTTCAGTAAACTTCATAGTATCAGTAATTGCGTTGTTCTTTTTATCAATAATCATAAGAAACTGGAAAGGTTTAGCAGAAGAATAGTATGATAGTAACTCTTAAAAATAAAGAAATTTCAGCATCAATTAATTCTTTTGGTGCTGAATTAGTTTCTCTTTCAAAAGGAGAAACTAATTATATTTGGAAAATAGACACGAAGTATTGGAACAAAACTTCACCAGTACTTTTTCCAATTGTAGGACGATTAAAAAATGATTCTTACACATACAACGAAAAAGACTATGCGTTATCAAGACATGGTTTTGCAAGAGATCATGAGTTTAAGGTGATTCATCAAACAGAAACGAAAGCTATTTTTTCTTTTTCTAGTAATGAAGACACATTAAAAACATATCCTTTTGATTTCGAGCTTCAAATTAGTTATACTATAATTGAGGATAAAGTAATCATTAGTTATAAAGTAATCAATAAAAACGAAGTTGAAATGCCATTTTCAATTGGAGCTCATCCAGCATTTACAATTGATAAAAATTTTACAGATTATACTTTAGTCTTTAATTCAAAAGAACATTTTGAAAGTCATGTATTAGAAAATGATTTGTTTTCAGGTAAGACCAAAAATATTCTGTCAAGCAAAAACACAATTCCTCTTTTTTATGATTTATTTACTGAAGATGCTTTGGTTTTTAAACAATTAAAATCCTCAGTAATCACCTTAGAATATTTAAATAAACCCTTTTTAAAAATAAACTTTGAAGGCTTTCCATATTTGGGAATTTGGACCAAAGAAAAAGCACCTTTTATATGTATAGAACCTTGGTTTGGTCTTGCAGATAATCACAATTCAAGTGGAAAAATAATAGAAAAAGAAGGGATTGAGATTATAGCCTCTAATTCAAAATTTGATTGCCAATTCTCAATTGAACTATTTTAAAAAAGCTGTTAAAAAACAGCTCTTGAAGTTAAATAATCTTATGAATTCGATTTAAAGGAATAACAACTCCTTGTTTTAATATAATCCTATTATCTGTAACACCCCAAATTGTTGTTTCAGTCATTTTAACACTAGTGTCGTCTTCAAAGTAAATTTTTATTTTAAGATGTTCTAAATTACCAAGAGTTAAAGCTCTTTCAAGATCATTTTTTCTTTGAATAACCTGATCTTTTTCAGCTAATACTTCTGTACTTGGAAAGTGTAAAGAACTGATAAATTCTTTATCGATTTGTTGACATTCTAAAATCATAGTAGGTGATAGTTTGGGGTTAATAACAATAAATGTACAAAAAATAATAATTCAAATTAAAAAAAACAGGGATAAAAAAACCGTCTTTAAAATTTTAAAAACGGTTTTTCTTTTGAATTAATAATTATCTAAACTTATTGTACGGCTAAATTTGCATTTATATTTCCATATCCATATTCTGAATTCTTATTAGGATACAAAGAAGAGGATTGTTTCAATTTATTTAATACTTGATCTTTATTCCAGCTAGGATTCTTAGACCAAACCAAAGCTGCAATTCCTGCAGTTGTAGCTGTAGCCACTGAAGAGCCTCCAACATAATCGGATTGGTTTTCATAATAACTCAAAACTGGAGCTGTATTTCCAGAACCAGATCGTTCCATTACAACAGTAAAATCTATTTTATCGCCAGAATGGCAATTTGAACATTTATTGTATCCTGAACCTTCTTTAATTCCAGTAACTGCAACTGTTTCATTCATCCAAGCTGGAAAAATAACACCTACAAAATTTGTAAAACTAGTAGAAGTTCCACCAGCGCAAAATATCAATTTCCCTCTATTATTAGCATACCTAACACCATCTTCAATTCGTCCAACTGAAAAAATATGTCCCATTGACATAGAAATGATTTTCACAGAAGAATTATTTCCTAATCCAACAAATGCATTTTGGACTCCTTTTTGTTCATGATATCCTTCTAAAACTACATTTGCCGCTGCTCTATATGAAATCAAATTAGCATTATATGCAACACCTACTGGTAATCCTTTATTGTTTCTTGGAGCAGTTGCAGTCGCTGTCATACTCGTACCATGACCACACTGATCATTTGGACCGTCTGTAGAAGTTGACCACGGCCAAAATGAGTCTACGTAAGTGCCATATTTTTGAACACTTCTTCCCGAAGAGTCACCGTTATTAAAATTACTTCCCATTAAAGATTGATTAGGAGAAACACCAGAGTCGATCACTCCAATAGTAATTCCTGAACCTGTACTCTTATTCCAAGCACTTGGAATATTATGTTGATAGAAACTCCAAGGCACTTTTGCATTAGGCGAAATAGAAGTATAATCAGATGAACTCAATGTTTCTGAATCAAAACCACAACCAGAAGAACCAGAACTTGAACTTCTCATCGTTCCATTTTCTTCTTCAAACTTGAAAAATCTATAGTCTCCCGGCTCTATATATCTAACATTTATATTTCTTCTTAATTCATATAATGTCTTTTGATCCTTAACAACCACATCTATAATATTTAATATTGGATCACTATAAATAAGAGTTTTCCCAGAAGGATTTGATTCATTATTTGATATAATAGCTAACAATTGTTTTTCAATATCTGTTGCTTTAGATGAAGTTCCTTTTTCAAAATCACTTTGAGAAGATCCATAACCAACGGTAATGATATTTTGCCCATGTTGAGAAGCACTCCACAACATTTGTAAAGAGGCATCTTTCCAATAAAACTGTCCTGTTTGTTGCAGCGTACTCTTTATTTCATCATTAATTTGTTTTGTAGATAATAATTCTTGATTAAAATTTTGAACTTGTTCTGTAGATTCATTCTCAATGCTATCTTCACTACAAGAAATTGTTAACCCAAGTAATGCTAAGAAGCATAACTTGAAAATAGATTTTTTCATAATTATAATTTTATAGTTGGAAATACGAATTTATATTTTTTTTTCTTATAAAAACATCAAAAACATAATTTTTAATATATTTTTTTATCAATTACTCAAACAACCAGCAAAATCATTATTTTACATAAATATTTCAATTTCTAATATTTTGAACTACATTTGCAATCCAATGCAAAAAACGATTAACATACTTAACAAAAGAGCAAAATTCGATTACGAAATTATCGATAAGTACACTGCTGGAATTGTTTTGACAGGAACTGAAATAAAATCAATACGATTAGGAAAAGCTTCAATAGCAGAAAGTTTTTGTGAATTTCACAATAATGAACTTTTTGTAATTAATGCAACCATTGAAGAATATCTTTATGGCAATCATTACAATCATAAAGCTAAAAGTGAAAGAAAACTATTGCTCAATAAGAAAGAATTAAAAAAACTAGAAAAAGATAGTGATAACAAAGGTTTAACTATAATTCCTTTACGAATGTTTACCAATGAAAAAGGGTTAGCTAAACTTGATATTGCTTTGTGTCGTGGAAAGAAAAATTATGACAAAAGAGAATCTTTAAAAGAAAAAGATACCAAAAGAGATTTGGATCGAATAAAAAAATCTTTTTAATTTTTATCTTCTAACAAAGGTACAAAACGGAACTCACCAAACTCATGTTTTTCAAATTGAGACTCATTTTTTCTCACCAACATGGTCATTATTTGATTTTCTTCTCCTAAAGGGATAACTAACTTACCTCCTATTTTCAATTGAGCCATTAATGGTTGTGGAATAAATGGAGCTCCTGCAGTTACTATAATACTATCAAAAGGAGCATATTGCGGTAAGCCTTTATAACCATCTCCAAAAGAAATATGTTTCGGTCGAATACCTAATTTTGGTAATAATAAAGAAGTCGTTTTAAAAAGCTCATTTTGCCTTTCAATCGTATATACTTTTGCTCCCATAGTGCATAAAACAGCTGTTTGGTAACCACTTCCAGTTCCAATTTCTAAAATTTTATGCTCTTTTTTCACTTCTAATAACTGACTTTGAAAAGCAACTGTGTAAGGTTGAGATATAGTTTGCCCTGCTCCTATAGGAAAAGCCTTGTCTTGATAAGCAAAATTTTCAAAACTCGAATTTAAAAACAAATGTCGAGGAATTTTCTTAATCGCTTCTAAAACATTTTTATCACTAATTCCTTTTTCTTGTAATAATTTAGCAAGTTGATTTCTAAGTCCTTGGTGTTTGGGTGTATCTTTCAATTTATAGGCTATTAGTTTTTGGTAAAAATAGAAGTAAAAAACTCAAAAAACAAATTCCAAATTCCAAAAAAAATGCTACACACAATCCCAAAACTAAAACAAATATGTATTTTTGTTGAAAATACTTTATTATGTTAAAAGTTGGTGTTCTAGGTGCTGGTCATTTAGGAAAAATACATTTACGATTATTAAATCAATCTTCAAAATATGAACTTGTTGGCTTCTATGATCCTTTTGAAGAAAATGCAAAGAAAATTGTAGCAGAATTTGGATATAAAAAGTTTGATTCGATAGCAGAATTAATCAATGCTGTAGATGTAATAGACATTGTTACCCCTACTCTTTCTCATTATGATTGTGCTTTAGAAGCCATACAAGCAGGCAAACACGTTTTCTTAGAAAAACCCATTTCAAATACAGTTAAAGAGGCAGAAGAAATAATAACTTTGGCCAAAAAACATAATGTAAAAGGTCAAGTAGGTCATGTAGAAAGATTTAATCCTGCATTTAAAGCAGTAAAAGATAAAATTGAAAATCCGATGTTTATTGAAACGCATCGTTTGGCCGAATTTAATCCAAGAGGAACAGATGTTCCTGTAGTTTTAGACTTAATGATTCATGATATTGATGCCATCTTGAGTGTTGTAAAATCGAAAGTAAAATCAGTTAATGCTAGTGGTGTAGCTGTTATTTCAGATTCTCCAGATATTGCCAATGCTAGGATAGAATTTGAAAATGGCTGTGTGGCTAACGTTACTTCGAGTCGAATTTCAATGAAAAACATGCGTAAGTCTCGTTTCTTCCAAAAAGATGCTTATATCTCAGTAGATTATTTAGAAAAGATTTGTGAAGTAGTGAAAATGAAAGATGCTCCAGAAATTCCAGGTGATTTTGATATGATTTTACAAAATGCAGAAGGCATTAAAAAGCAAATCTATTTTGATAATCCACAGGTACATACCAATAATGCCATTTTAGAAGAATTAGAAACTTTTGCAGATGCCATCAATAACAACACTTCTCCAATTGTAACTCTTGAAGATGGAACGGAAGCTTTACGTGTGGCTTACATGATTATTGATTCAATGGAAATGAAATAGTAATAAATGACAAGAAAAGATTTTATAACTATTGCTTTAACCAAAAAGATAAAACCATTAGTGTATATTATTTTTCTATTATATGCTATTACCTTTTTGATACAAGCCTTGAGTAACAAAAATAGTATTGAAAGATTTCTTTTAATCTTTATAATTATCTCAATAGCCTTGTGTTTATTTCTTGGAATGATTTACCAGTTAATTATTTACTTTAATAGTAAATTATCTGAAAAAGTAAAATCATTTTTTAAGATAGTATCGACTATAACTGAAGTAATTAGTGGAATACTTCTAGTTAGCTTAGTAATAAACTCTTGGAAAGAAAATAATCGAATTTATATTAATGATAGGTATATTACTATTTATATTCTATACCAAAAAATCTAAAAAAATACAATGAAACAAATAGCTGTTATAGGATCTGGAACAATGGGGAACGGAATTGCTCATACCTTTGCTCAATCTGGATTTACTGTTAAACTTATTGACATCTCTGAACAAGCCATTGAAAGAGGCATGACAACCATTGCTAAAAACTTAGACAGAATGGTTACCAAAGGAAGTATCACAGAAGAGGATAAATTAAAAACTATCAGTAATATCATTACTTACACAGATACTAAAGATGGTGTTGTAGGTTGTGATTTAGTTGTAGAAGCTGCCACTGAAAATGTGGACTTGAAACTAAAAATATTCAAGCAATTAAGTGACATTTGCGATCATAATGTCATTTTGGCGACCAATACATCATCAATTTCAATCACTCAAATTGCTGCGCAAGTGGTTCATCCTGAAAGAGTAATTGGAATGCATTTTATGAATCCTGTCCCAATTATGAAGTTGGTTGAAATTATCCGTGGTTATTCAACATCAAATGAAGTAACCAAAATTATTATGGATTTATCTGTAAAATTAGGAAAAACCCCAACAGAAGTGAACGATTATCCTGGTTTTGTTGCCAATCGTATTTTAATGCCAATGATTAATGAAGCTATTGAAACTTTATTCAATGGTGTTGCAGGCGTAGCAGAAATTGACACTGTAATGAAACTTGGAATGGCGCACCCAATGGGACCTTTACAATTAGCGGATTTCATAGGTCTTGATGTATGTCTTTCTATCTTAAACGTAATGTATAATGGTTTTAAAAACCCAAAATATGCACCGTGTCCTTTATTAGTCAATATGGTAATGGCTGGAAAATTAGGAGTAAAATCTGGTGAAGGTTTTTATGATTATGCAGCAAGTAAAAAAGCAGAGAAAGTTTCTAAACAATTTAGCAAATAAAGTAATTAGTGATTAGTAATTAGTGAAAAGCTAGTTACTAATCACTAATTACTAATCACTCAAAAATGTCAAAAATAATCCCTTTTAAAGCAGTTCGTCCTGCTCCTGATAAAATTGGTTTAGTAACCTGTAGAAATTACGACGATTATAGTCAGGCTGAGCTTGCCGCTTGGTTGAACTTTAATCCGTATTCTTTTTTGCATGTTATTAATCCAGCTTATGCACATTCGCAGAAAATCAGTTGGGACAAACGTTTCAAAGGAGTAGCTTTAAAGTACAAAGATTTCAAAACAGATGGAATTTTTATCCAAGAAGAAAAAGCTGTTTTTTATGTTTACGAAATCCAAACAAAAAAACAGACTTTTACTGGTATTATTGCAGGAACTTCAGTAGAAGATTACCAAAATGACGTAATCAAAAAACACGAAGACACTTTACAATATCGCGTAGAATTGTTCAAAGATTATTTGCACCAAACTCAATTTAATACTGAACCTGTTTTAATAACTTATCCTGATAGTGTTGAAATTAATACTTGGTTACTATTAAAAAAACAAAGCGAACCCATTTATTCTTTTTCGACCACAACCAAAGAAAAACATACCCTTTGGAAAATTGATACACAAAGTGATATTGATTGGTTGCAAGAACATTTCGAAAACATTCCTAATTTATACATTGCAGATGGCCATCATCGTTCTGCTTCTGCCGAAGTTTTGTTCGAACAAGACAAACATTTAGGTAACTCCAATTTGAATTATTTCATGAGTTTTTTAATTGCTGAAAGTAATGTGAAAATTTATGAATTTAATAGAATGGTTCGCGATTTAAACCATCATTCCAAAGAAGCCTTTCTAGAAAAATTAGCCGACAATTTCATTATCAAATGTAAAGATCAAGAGTTATGGAAACCTGAAAACAAGTTTGAATTTGGGATGTATTTAGACGGTGTTTTTTATGCTTTATTTTACAAACACACAATTGAAGAAGTTTCAGGTACTTCATCTATTTTGAATAATTTAGATGCTCAAATTTTATATAACAAAGTATTATTTCCTATCTTAGGCATTGAAGATTTACGCAATGACGAACGTATCGATTATATTTCTGGAAAGCAATCTATCACCTCTATCAAACAAATTGTAGATGAAGGTGAATTTGAAGTAGGTTTTATGCTCTACCCTTCTGATATTTCAGAAATAAAAGCATTAGCCGATAACAATTTGATTATGCCTCCAAAAAGTACGTATATTGAACCTAAATTTAGAAGTGGATTGATTGTTTATGAATTGTAATTATAGTCAATTTGATAATAATCACCAAACTTGTCAAATATTGAACAAACATCACCAACAAGTTTATTATTGTAGAAAACAAACCATTTTTTTGTATTAACACTATAATTAATATTACCGTAAGTCATTTTTAAATTGAGTGATTCATGAACAAGTTCAATTTTAATATTATTGCTAAATAAATTTTCATAAAACCCTAAAACTAATTCAAATTTATTACTAAATTCATCAAATAAATTTTCACCATGTTTTTCAAATCCTCCGTATTTTGTAAAATCAGTCATAAATTATATTTTAAAATTCAAATATAGATAAATTTTTTCTATTAAAATATTTTTTAAAATAAACTTTAACTATATAAAATGTCAATAGCAAATAACCTTACCCAAATAAAATCATCACTTCCTGAACAAGTTACATTAGTAGCGGTTTCCAAAACAAAACCGGTGGCCAATTTAATGGAAGCTTATGATGCTGGTCAACGTATTTTTGGAGAAAATAAAATCCAAGAAATGACAGATAAGTATGAAGCCATGCCAAAAGATATTGAATGGCACATGATTGGTCATGTTCAAACCAATAAGGTGAAATACATGGCTCCTTATGTGAATTTAGTTCATGGTGTGGATAGTTTTAAATTGCTAAAAGAGATTAACAAGCAAGCTGCTAAAAACAACAGAGTAATCAATTGCTTGCTTCAAATGCATATTGCTGAAGAAGATACTAAATTCGGTTTAGATGAATCGGAACTAAATGAAATTTTGGATCACCTAAAACTAGACAAAAACGAATTAAAAAATATTAAAATTATTGGTTTGATGGGAATGGCAACCTTTACAGAAGACCAAAATCAAATAAAAAAAGAATTTCTACGTTTAAAATCTATTTTTGATAAACTAAACACTGAACACTCTCAAATGAATACACTATCTATGGGAATGTCTGGTGATTATGAATTAGCAATTTCATGCGGAAGTACAATGGTTCGAATTGGAAGTAGTATATTTGGAAACCGAAATTATCAATAAGTCAATAAGACGATATGTCAATTTTTAAATACTGAATACTAACAACTGAACACTAAATACTTAATTTGTACTGTATACTCGACATAGAAACCACTGGTGGTCAATACAATGAGGAAGGAATTACTGAAATTGCCGTTTATAAATACGATGGTCATGAAGTAATCGACCAATTTATTAGCCTTGTAAATCCAGAAAAACCAATACAACCTTTTGTAGTGAAACTAACAGGTATCAATAATGCGATGTTACGTTCTGCACCAAAGTTTTACGAAGTTGCTAAACGCATCATTGAAATAACTGAAGGTTGCATCATAGTTGCTCATAATGCCTCTTTCGATTATAGAATTTTAAGTACTGAATTTAGACGCTTAGGATATACTTTTAAAAAGCCTACACTCTGTACCGTTGAATTGTCCAAAAAACTAATTCCTGAGCAACCTTCCTATAGTTTAGGCAAACTGGTTCGTTCACTTGGAATCCCAATTGCAGACAGACATAGAGCAAGTGGTGATGCTATGGCTACTGTAAAATTGTTTAAACTATTACTTTCAAAAGATTCTGGAAAAGAAATTGTAAAAAGTTATATCAAAACGGAAATTAAAGCAGGAATGTCTCCAAAACTTTTAGATATCGTAGAATCTGTGCCTTCTAAAACAGGAATTTATTACATTCATAATGAAAAAGGAGACTTAATTTACATTGGCAAAAGTAAAAACATTAAAAAAAGAGTCAACCAACATTTTACTGGAACGAATCAGAAAAGTAAAAAAATACAGCGAGATGTATACACAGTAACTTATGAAGAAACTGGAAGTGAACTCATTGCACTTTTGAAAGAAAGTGAAGAAATTAAAATTAATAAACCTATATACAATAGAGCGCAGCGTAAAACCTTGTTTAATTGGGCTTTGTATGCTGAGAAAAATGAAAAAGGATATCTAAGTCTTAAAGTACAAAAAGCAGATGGTAGAAAAAAAGAAATCACTTCTTTTACTTCAGCTTTAGAAGGGAAAAACACCCTTTTTAAAATTACAGAAAAATACAATCTCTGTCAGAAAATAAACGGTTTATATGATACCAAAAAAAGCTGTTTTCAATATGATATTAAACAATGTTACGGAGCTTGCATAGACAAGGAGAATCCAGAAGAATACAACAAACGTATCAATCAATTTATAGATGAAAATACCTTTGCAAATAACAACATGATTGTTATAGATAGAGGAAGAACTCATGATGAAAGAAGTGCTATTTTAATTGAAAATGGTATTTATAAAGGATACTGTTTCTATGATTTAAATTATCAAATTACTAATTTAGATATTCTAAAAAAAATAATCATTCCAATGCAAAATAACCGAGATACTAAAAACATCATTCAAGGCTATTTGCGCAAACACAAAGTGATGAAAGTGATTCCTTTTTAATTTTTAAATTTGCATCATGAGTAAAGAAAAAAACGCTTTTCAAAAATTCAGAAAGAAAACCTACATTGTTATTTATGGCACAAATACCTTTGCAGGAAAAGCCTTTGATTTGGTCTTATTAGGAGTAATTGTTTTAAGCATTCTCTTAACCATGATGGAAACGGTTAAAAGTTTTGAGGAAAATACTACATTTCATGATATTAGAATAGGTTTAGAGTGGGGAATTACCATCTTCTTTACCATTGAGTATTTACTGCGAATTATTTCCATAAACAAACCTTTAAAATATATTTTTAGTTTTTATGGAATTATTGATTTAATTGCTACTTTACCCATGTATTTAGCACAGGTTTTTGCTGGTTCAGGAGTACTTTCAATTGTTAGATCATTACGTTTATTAAGACTTTTCAAAGTCTTAAATCATCCTAAATTTACAGGGCAATCCACTCAATTAAGAGATGCTATGATTGCTAGTAAAGGAAAAATTTTAGTCTTTATTTATTTTGTTTTAATTAGTACGGTTCTTATAGGCTCAATTATGTATGTTGTGGAAGGTAGAGAAAATGGTTTTACTAGTATTCCAACAAGTATTTATTGGACCATTGTAACTCTTACAACTGTAGGTTATGGAGATATTTCACCAGTAACACCTTTAGGACAGTTTTTAGCTTCTTTAGTTATGATTCTTGGTTATGGAGTAATTGCTGTACCAACAGGAATTGTTTCCGCTGAATTAGCAAAAGCAGATCAAAAATTAGCCATCATTGAAAAAAATCCATGTGCAGATTGTGGAGCAGAAGACCATCAAGAAAATGCTAAATTTTGTCACAATTGTGGAAATAATTTATTAGATGATTAATTTGGAGCTATTTCCTGCTGTCCACTATATCTTTTTTTGCGAAGAAAAAGACCAAAAGATTAAAAATCTATTACTCGCAAAAAAAGGATGTCATTCCCATCAGGGCTAAAAAATAAAATTAACCTTTTTAAACAAGATTAAACTAGAATACTTTGGAAAACTACCTCATCACCATAATAGGACCAACCGCAATTGGAAAAACTGCTTTAAGTATCAAACTAGCGCAACATTTCAATTGTGATATTATTTCATGCGATAGTCGTCAGTTTTTTAAAGAAATGAAAATTGGTACAGCCGTTCCAAATGAAGAGGAATTAGCAGCTGTAAAACATCATTTTATCCAAAATAAATCCATTTTTGAAAAGTATTCTGTTGGTGATTTTGAAGAAGAAGCATTAAAAACATTAGATACACTCTTCAAAGAAAATCCTCTCCAGATACTGGTGGGTGGTTCTGGTTTATATGTTGATGCTGTTTTGAAAGGCTTTGATGAGTTTCCTGATATTGATTCTTCTGTAAGAGAAGAGATAAATTCTGCATATGAAGATAAAGGAATACACTATTTACAAGAACAATTACAGGCTTTAGATTTTGACTATCATCAAAAATTAACTACTGAAAATCCGCAAACGCTTCAAAATCCACAACGCATGAAACGTTTTGTAGAAGTTTGTTTAGGAACAGGAAAACCGTATTCAAGTTTTATTGGCAAACGAAAAAACAAAAGAAACTTCACACCTATTATTATTGGACTAGAAGCCGATAGAGAAATAATGTACAATAGGATCAATCAAAGAGTGGACATCATGATGAATGAAGGTCTACTTGATGAAGTAAAATCCGTATTCAAAAATAAGGATTTAAATGCCCTGCAAACGGTTGGTTATCGCGAATTATTTGATTACCTTGAAGACAAAACAACTTTAGACTTTGCTATTGAAGAAATTAAGAAAAATACCAGACGTTTTTCAAAAAGACAAATTACTTGGTTTAAAAGAACAGAAAACACAAAATGGTTTGATTACCAAGAAAACACACAAGAAATAATTAACTATATAAAATCGAAATTATAAAATGCCAGTTGCTACCAACTTCACTTCCATTTATGAACATGAATATGAAATTAATTTTTTACATTGTTATCCAAATGGCTATTTAAAATACACCGATTTGTGCAATTTATTACAAATTACTGCTGGAAATCATGCCGATTTAGGAGGAATTAGTTTTACCGATATGCAAGAACACCATCAAGCTTGGGTAATGAGTAGAATGCGATTAGAAATTGATAAATTACCAAAATGGAGAGATACGGTTACTGTTAAAACTTGGGTAAAAACCTTAGAAAATTCGCGCTCGATTCGTTGCATGGAAATGCATTTAAAAGGAGAAAAAATAGTAGGATGCGAAACGTATTGGGCCGTTATCAATACAAAAACTAGGAGACCAGATGCATTAGCATTGCCGCACAATCATTTTGAAAAATTTCAAATTGATGCGACAATAAAGCCAACAAATAAAATTGACATTGATGATAATGCATCTATAATTGGTTCACAAAAAGTTGTTTTATCAGATTTAGATGTAGTAAATCATGTAAACAACGTAAAATATATGGAATGGTGCCTTGATTTAGAAGATACTAAAAAACTACTAAATCAAGAAGTTGACACATTAGACATCAACTTCATGAGAGAATTAAATTTAAACGACCAAGCAGACATTCACAAATTAGAAAATAACGAATATTCAATTTATAGTATCACCAAAGAACACAAAAATGCTTACGCTTTACAAATTAAGTGGAAGTAATATTTACTTTAAA
Organism: Flavobacterium jejuense; assembly: GCF_006491595.2. Lineage (GTDB taxonomy): Bacteria > Bacteroidota > Bacteroidia > Flavobacteriales > Flavobacteriaceae > Flavobacterium > Flavobacterium jejuense. The sequence continues at coordinate 49,925 of NZ_VEVQ02000018.1, read as the reverse complement.
ATTAATTCAAACAAAAGCCATTACTAAGTGATTTCTTAAAAAATTAGCAATACTATTAAACATTTTTCATACTTTTATATGTAATTCCAATATTTTAGAAACACAATTCTTTAAATTGATTTTTAGAACTAATTTATCATTATAAATTTGAATAGAAAATTACAGATAGCTATCAAAAAAAAAACTAAAAATCTACATCTGGTTTTATGGTTTGCTTTTTTATTTTCGTGCTTTAGTATAAATGCTCAAATTTTTAAAGATAAAAAAGTACTTCTACTAAATTCTTATCATCCTCAATATGCTTGGACTGATAATTTTACTAATGCAGTTTCAGATGAATTAAATAAATTTCTTGAAGAGGAAGGTTTATATATTGAATATCTTGATGGAAGACATATGATTGATAATCAATTGTATTTTGAGTCATTAGTTACTTTTTACAAACAAAAATATGCAAACATAAAATTTGATCTTATTATCTCTTCAGACGATTATGCGTTAGAGTTTTTAATGAGCCAAAAGAACGTTATTTTTCAAAATAGTCCGGTTGTTTTTGGAGGTATAAATGACTTAGCAAAATTAGACCAATTAGACAATGAACAATTTACTGGGATTTTTGAAGGTTTACCAGTTTTAGAAAACCTCGATTTAATTGCTCAAACCTATCCAAAAGCAACAACAATTTATATCTTAAGTGATCAAACTACTCAAGGTAAAGAAATGTCTTTGCAAGCTAAAAAACAAATAAAAGAATGGTCAAATAAAGAGATTAAAATTAGTATTAAAGATAATTTCTCATATGATGAGCTACTGGATGAGTCTGAAAGTATTGAACCTAATTCTGCTTATTTTTTATTAGCAATTCATCAAGATAAAAATGGAAAATACTTTTCCTATCACAAAGATTTACCAAATTGGTCAAAAAAGTCTAAAATTCCTATTTATGGAATGTGGGGAACATTATTAATTGGCTATGGAGCAACAGGTGGTTATATAAATGATCCTTATACACATGGTATAGAAGTTTCAAAAATTGCTTTAGAAGTTCTTAGAGGGAAAAGAATTAATACAATAACTCCAAAACTGCAAACAGAGTATTTGCCTCGCTTTGACTTTAATCAACTTGAAAAATACAACATCAATAAAAAGGATTTACCAAAAGAGTCTATTTTGTATTTTAAACCAAAGTCCTTTTACAGTAAACATAAAGAAGTTATCAATACAGCATTATTTTTAATAACCTCTTTAATCCTTTTAATAATTTTTCTAATTTTTATTATTAGAAAGCAAAAAAAATACAATTTACTATTAAATTCATTATCTAAAGAGCTACAAAGAATTAATGAACATATGAGTAATTTTTCATATATGACTTCACATCAACTAAGAGCATCTTCCATAAATATGTCCATGTTGTTAGATTATTACCAAGACAATTCGTTAGATGAATCCCAAAAAAAATGGACATTTGAAAAACTAAAAAGTACTTCTTATAAAATTGAAAATACAGTAAACGATATTACTAAAATTTTAAACCATCAAGAAATAAAATATATTAGTGAGTATGAAAAAATTGAATTGACTAGTTTTTTTGAATCTGTTTTACTTCAGTTTAAAACCATTTTAGAAAAAAATGACATAACAGTTAACTTAAATTTTAAAAGCAAAGAGGAAATTTTCAGTCATAGAAGTGTTTTAAAAGAAATTATTAGTATATTAATTGAAAATTCTATTAAATATAGGCCTCAAGAACGTTTACTTATTATTGATATTGATTTAGATATACGAAACCATGAAACTTTAATTATTATAAAAGATAATGGTGATGGATTGCCAGAACATTATGAAAAAAGAATATTTAAACTATACCAAAGAGGTCATAAAAATATTGATGGAAACGGTGTAGGTTTATACATGGCTAAATTATTAGCTCATTCTATTCATGCCAACATAGAACATGTAAAAAAACAGAATGAAAATGGCACAACATTTTATATTATACTAACTAAAAGATTTCTATATGACCAAAAAAATACTATTAATAGATGATGACCAAGTAACTAACTTCTTTAATAGAAAACTAATTGAACAAAGCAATGCTCCCTTAGAAGTTAAAACTGTTAGTAGTGTTACTGATGCCATTACATTTTTAAGGGAAAACAAAAATTACTGGTTTCCTGATGTTATTTTTGTTGATATTTTTATGCCTATAAAAAGTGGTTGGGATTTTTTAGAAGAGTTTCAACAAGAATTTGAAAGTCATGCTACAACAATTAAGTTATATATGCTTTCCTCTTCTAATCATCATGATGATATTAATAAGGCTAAAGATCATTATTTAGTAAAAGATTATATTTCAAAACCTCTATCTTCTAATATGCTTGGAGATATATTGAGTTAATAAATGAGTACAAAAAAATAAAAAATAAAAAAGCTTCGAATTTCTCGAAGCTTTTTGGTAGTAACTATATTAATCTATTATATAAATAATATTATTTTTTAACTACTAATCTAAATCCTTCACCATGAATATTAAGTATTTCAACGTTTTCATCACGCTTCATGTACTTTCTTAATTTAGCAATATAAACATCCATACTTCTAGAAGTAAAGTAATTATCATCTCTCCAAATTTTTGTTAAAGCCAATTCACGTGGCATTAAATCATTTTCATGCAAAGCTAACATTTTCAAAAGTTCACATTCTTTAGGAGATAATTTAACTGGCTCTTCATTTTGAAAAGACAAAAAGCGTAGTTTTGAATTTAAATGAAATTTACCAATTTCAAATTCAAATTTAGTATTATCTGGTTTAACCTCAGAAGCTTTTCTCTGAATAATTGCTTTTATTTTCATTAATAAAACTTCAGAATCAAACGGCTTATTCAAATAATCATCTGCACCTACTTTATACCCTTTTAAAACATCTTCTTTCAACGTTTTTGCAGTCAAGAAAATAATAGGCACTTCTTGATTTTTCTCACGAATTTCTCTAGCTAAAGTATATCCATCTTTGTATGGCATCATAACATCTAAAATACATAAATCATAAATGTCTTTTTTAAATTTTTCAAAACCTTCCATACCATTTTTGGCCAAGGTTACATCAAAATCATTAATGATCAAATAATCTTTCAGTATTGCACCGAAATTTGGGTCATCTTCAACTAATAAAATTTTTCTTGCTTCCATATTTCTTTAATTTATTAAGGGCATTTTTAATATAAAAACACTACCCTTTCCTTTTTCACTCTCTACGAATATTTGTCCGTTATGGTCATCGACAATTTGCTTTACATAAGCCAAACCTAGACCATGACCTTTAACATTATGTAAATCTCCTGTATGCTCTCTATAAAATTTTTCAAATACTCTTTTTTGAGCTATTTTACTCATTCCAGCTCCTTGATCTTTTACTTTTATAATTATATAATCTTTAATATTCTCTACATAAATATCTATTACAGGAGCTCCTGAAGAATACTTAACAGCATTATCGAGTATATTAACTAAAACATTAGTAAAATGAACTTCATTTAATAAAATGGTAACTCTTTTAGCCTCTATATGCTTAGTTATTTTACCAGCTCTATCTTCTATTATTAAACTTATGTGCTCAATTGCATCATCAATAATATCTAAAACGTCTGTTGGTTCTTTTGATATATCTAATTCTTTCTTCTCTAATTTTGAAATACGCAATACATTTTCAACTTGTGCATGCATTCTCTTATTTTCATCTTTTATCATTTGAAGATAACGCTGTACCTTCTCTTTGTCGTCAATAATTTTTGGATTCTTAATTGCATCTAAAGCTAAATTAATTGTAGCAATAGGCGTCTTAAATTCATGAGTCATATTATTAATAAAATCGGTTTTTATCTCTGAAATTTGTTTCTGAGTAATCAACTGATTTAATGCACTTGAAAATGTTAATACTATAATTAAAGTAAATAAAATAGACAACATTGTAATTCCTAATATTGATGAAAAAAAGAATTTACTCTTTTGTGGAAATGTTACCAATAATTGATACTGACTCATTCCTTCATTATCCTGAAAAACAGGAATACCATAAGTTGCTTTTTTATCATATTTAAACCCTTCCGAACGAATTTTAGTAGCTAAACCGTTACTATAAATTGCATATTCATATGGTGTTTTTATTTGATATTTGTCTAACTCGTTCTTTAAATATTTATCTAATTCTTCTCTACTAATTCTATCTTGTATAGGCCTTTGAGAAACAATATCTCTAAATAACAGTTGATAATTAGCTTTATCTATTGAAGACAAACTACCCTTCTTCTCAATAGTTACATCTGGTTTTCTATTTAGCTCTACAGAACTATTATCTAATGCTGTACCTGCATAAATTTCTGTTTTTCTATTGGATAAAATATTACCCACTTTAATTGTATCTGCGTTTTTATCAAAGAACGAACCATTAATTCCATAATCTTGAGAAACTAATGAACTTGTATAAATAATGGTCTCATTCGTTTTCTTATTACGCTCCATGAAGAAAAACTCTTTTAAAGTTTTTGTTTCTGGTTCTTTACCAATACTATCCCTAATTTTATAGTATTTTTTGTAAAAAGAATAAAGTTCTTTATCATTAATATTCTCTGCAACATGACCAATAACTTGTTGAACATGAAGCTTAAACTCTTCCTCACTTTTCTTTAATGAAGTATTTATCCAGTATAATTGTACTAAAATTATCCCAATAAGAGATACACTCATTAAGAAAACCAATAATCGAAACCTCTTCTTATTCATCAATACAAAATTAGTATTTTAACATTTAGCCCATTAAAACATTAACCAAAGATTAACATTCGTGGCATTTTTTACGATATTTTTAAAAAATTAAGAATTTCATCAATTGCTATTAATGTGTCCTCTATTTTAACATTTGTTACAACAAAATCACTTTTCTTTGACTTTTCAGCATCAGAAAGTTGATTTTTCATTCTTTTTATTACTTCTTCCCTATTCACATTATCTCTCTGCATAACCCTATTAATCTTAATATCGTCAGGTGTTGTAACGAGAATAACTTTATCACAATCTAAATTTCCTCCAGTTTCAAATAAAATTGCTACTTCTTTTACTATAAATGGAGCATCTTTATGTTTTTTAAGCCATTCTTCAAAATGTTTTTTAACTTTTGGATGTACTACTTCATTAAGTTTCTTTAACAAACTAGGAGCCTGAAAAACTATAGAAGCTATTTTTTTTCTATCTAATTGACCATCTTCTAAGATTATATTTTCTTCGAAAAGGTTTTGAATTTCTTGAATGACACTTTTCTTAGTCATTATCTTTTTTGCTTCATCATCAGCTATATAAACTGGTATACCTTTAGAAGCAATATGTTTTGCAACAGTGCTTTTTCCACTACCAATTCCTCCTGTTAATCCAATAATTTTAGTCATATTCCTTTTAAAAAAATAGTTCAGGATGTGCTTTCTCTGGCTGTCTTTTTAATACAAACAAATTAATAAAAGACTTTAAAAACCCAATACCATATCCATAAAATTGAATACTAGTAGCTACTATAGAATAAAACGCTATTTCAACACTTTTATTTTGTAATAATGAACTTACAAAAATCATTCCAAAGTAGATTAAAAAAAAGAAAAACAGATAAGGAATTGAAAAAACAACTAAAAAACAACTAAAAATAAAACCTAATAGAAATAAAGATGGAAACCAAAACGTCATCTTAGCATATTTTGGGTACCATAAATTTAAAATAGGTCTTGCTTTACCAAATTTATTTACTTGAGTGTAAAATTTTTTCCAATCGATTCTTCTTTTATGATAAACATAACCTTCTTTTATAAGTTTTGTTGAAAAGCCTAATTCCCATAATCTAATTGACAAATCTGGATCTTCTCCTGGATGAATATTACCAAACCCTTTAGAAACTTCAAAAGCCTCCTTAGACAATCCCATATTAAAACTTCTAGGCTGAAACTTATCCACTTTTTCACTTCCTCCTCTTATTCCACCTGTAGTCAAAAAAGAAGTCATTGAAAAATTAATTGCTTTTTGAATAGTAGAAAAAGTATCCAAAGCTTTATCTGGTCCACCAAAACAGTCTACAAAATTGTTCTTTAAAGAATAGGAAATTACTTTTAAATATTCTTCAGGAAGTATACAATCAGAATCTAAAATTATAAAGTAATCTCCCTTTGCCTTTTGCATACCAAAATTACGAGAATTACCTGGTCCTGAATTAGGCTTAAAATAATAAGCTATATCTAATAATCCTATATATTTATCAATAATAGCATGACAAGGTATTGTAGAACCATCTTCAACAACTACTACTTCAAAGGAATCGTCAAAGTCAAAAAGAGTTAGACTTTGCAATAATTCGTCTATTTCATCTGGACGATTATAAACTGGTATTATAAAAGAAAAAAGCATCTCCGTTTTTTAACAAAGATACTCTTTATAAAATGTATTTAAAAAAATTTATATCCCTGCAATGTCTTTCAATTCATTGACAAATCGTTCTGCTAAAACATCAGCTCCTTTTTGAGTTGATGCTTCTGTATAAATACGAATAATTGGTTCTGTGTTTGATTTTCTTAAATGTACCCATTCAGTTGGAAAATCTATTTTAACTCCATCAATTGTTGATATATCCTCTTTTTCGTACTTTTCAGTCATTGCTTTCAATATTAAATCAACATCAATTTGAGGAGTCAGTTCAATTTTATTTTTACTCATGAAATATTGGGGATAACTCGCTCTTAATTGAGCAACAGTCATATCTAAATTAGCTAAATGTGTTAAAAACAAAGCTACTCCAACTAAACTATCTCTACCATAATGACTTTCAGGATAAATAATACCTCCATTACCCTCACCACCAATAACTGCATTCGTTTCTTTCATTAAAGTAACTACATTCACTTCACCCACAGCACTCGCTTGGTATGTTCCTCCATGCTTCACTGTAATATCTCTTAATGCTCTAGAAGAGGACATATTAGAAACCGTATTCCCTTTGGTTCTTCCTAAGACATAATCAGCTACCGCAACTAGTGTATATTCTTCTCCAAACATTTCACCATCATTCGATATAAAAGCCAATCGGTCCACATCGGGATCTACTACAATACCTAAATCAGCTTTCTCTTCAACCACCAATTTACAGATATCTCCTAAATGTTCTTTCAAAGGCTCTGGATTATGTGGAAAATGACCATTAGGTTCACAATATAATTTAACAACTTCAACTCCCATTTGTTCCAATAAATCAGGAATTACAATTCCACCAGAAGAGTTAACTCCATCTACTACAACTTTAAAATTTCTTGCTTTTACAGCATCAGCATTTACTAGAGATAAACCTAAAACCTCATCTATGTGAATATCCATATAAGAAGAATTATCAGTTACCTCTCCTAAACTATCCACATCAGAAAAATTAAAAGCTTCTGTTTCTGCAATTTCTAAAATTTTGGCTCCATCATTACCACTTAAAAATTCGCCTTTACTATTCAATAATTTTAACGCATTCCATTGTTTTGGATTATGAGAAGCAGTTAGTATAATTCCTCCATCAGCTTTTTCTAAGGGTACAGCAATCTCAACTGTTGGCGTAGTAGACAATCCTAAATCAATAATATCAATTCCTAAACCAATCAAAGTATTTTGAACTAAATTATGAATCATTGGTCCAGAAATTCGTGCATCTCTTCCTATTACAACTTTTAATTTTTCTTTTTCACTATTATTTTTTAGAAATGTTCCATAAGCCGAAGCAAATTTTACAGCATCAACTGGAGTAAGATTATCTCCCACTTTTCCTCCAATTGTACCACGAATTCCGGATATTGATTTTATTAAGGTCATATTATGTTATTATTTAGAAAAACAAAGATAGGAAGTTGTGAGTTAAAAAAAAACTTAACAAATTTTACTATATTTACGATACCTATTACAAATGGTATTTAACAACATACTACAAACTCTAATACTTACACAATGAATTTCCTTGCTCATATTTATCTTTCCGGTGACAATGACTATATAAAAATAGGGAATTTTATGGCCGATGGCATTAAAGGTGATAGTTATAATAATTTCCCAAAAGAGATAAAAAAAGGCATCCTACTTCACCGAGCAATTGATTCATTTACTGACATGCATCCTGTTTTCAGAAAAAGTAAGCATCGTCTTCATGAAAAATATGGTCATTATTCTGGTGTAATAATGGATATTTTTTATGACCATTTTTTAGCAAAAAACTGGAATACTTATTCTTCTGTACCACTAAACCAATATGTATCAAATTTTTATCATTTACTGGATACTAACTTTGATAAATTGACTTTAAAAATTCAAAAAATGTATCCCAATATGGTAAAACAAAATTGGTTACTAAGTTATGAAAGTATTGAAGGAATAGGAACCATTTTATATCAAATGGATTATCGCACTAAATTCAAATCAAAAATGCAATATGCAATTGAAGAATTACAATTGTTTTATGATGATTTTGAAAAAGAATTTATCTTATTTTTTGAAGATATTCAACAAATGGCATCAGAAAAAATAATGAATGATTAGCGTATTTTTTAATTAAACCCTAACTTCGCAGAAATTTTAAATTTTGTAATGTCTACGAAGAAGAAGAAATCAATTATTCAATTAGTAAGCAAAGGCTTTAAACGATTAGAACGATTAGTTTTTATTCTGAAATCTTTACTTACACCTAGGCAATTTATTTATTTTTCTTGTGTTTTAGTGAGTACATCCTCTGCTTTAGCAGTAATTTTATTAAAAGCATTTGCGCACTTAGTCTATAAATTTGCTCAAAATCTTAATAACTCGCTTCATTTACCTTACAGTAACAGTATATTACCAATAATTGGTATTCTTGTAACGGTTGTAATTGTTAAAAAACTATTAGACGGCTCAATACAAAAAGGAACCTCACACATCATGTATGCAGTTGCTAAAAAAGGAGGAATAATGCCTGTAAAACAAATGTACTCCCAAATACTAACTAGCTCTTTTACTGTAGGTTTAGGTGGAAGTGCAGGATTAGAATCACCTATTACAGTTACTGGTGCCGCTTTTGGAAGTAATTACGCTCAAAATTACAGATTAACCTATAAAGACAGATCCCTATTGTTAGCCTGTGGAGTCGCTTCAGGAATTGCTGCTGCATTTAATGCTCCTATAGCTGGAGTTCTTTTTGCTATAGAGGTAGTTTTAGCAGAAATAAGTATTACAGCATTTATTCCTATTATGATTAGTGCGGCAACTGGTGCACTAGTATCAACTATAATTTTAAACGAAGATATTTTATTAGTTTTTAAGCAAGGAGAAGCTTTTGATTATCATAATATACCTCAATATATTATCTTAGGACTTCTATCTGGTTTCATGTCTATTTATTATTCAAGAATTTTCAGAAAAGTAGAACATCATTTTGCTAATCTAAAAATGGGTAATTACAAAAGAGCTTTATATGGAGCTTCAATTCTAGCAATCTTGATTTTTTTGTTCCCATCTTTATTTGGTGAAGGATATGAAAGTATTAAAACTTTAGCTAACGCAAATCCTGAAAACATTTTAGAAAACACACTATTGAGTAATTATAAATCTAACAGTTGGATACTTCTCTTTTTTGTTGGAATTACTATGATGATTAAAGTTTACGCAACTGGTCTAACACTAGGTTCAGGCGGAAATGGTGGGAATTTTGCACCTTCTTTATTTGTAGGATCTTATTTGGGTTTTTTTATTGCAAAACTTTCTAATCTATTAGGAGTAACAAAACATCTATCGGTAAGTAATTTTACTTTAGTAGGAATGGCTGGTGTTTTAAGCGGTCTATTTCATGCGCCTTTAACTGCTATTTTCTTAATTGCAGAGATAACAAGTGGATATAATCTTATGGTTCCTCTAATGATTGTATCATCAGTTAGTTTCGCTATTTCAAAAAGATTCGAACCTTATTCTTTCGATATAAAACATTTAGCAGATAAAGGAGAAGTTTTTACAAATGATAAAGATAAAAACATTCTAACCTCATTACATATTACAAATTTCATTCTGACCAATTATAAGTCAATTCAAGAATCAAATTCTTTAGAAAATTTTGTTGAAACAATTAAATATTCCGATGACTTTGTATTTCCTGTTTTTAATGAAAAAAAGGATTTTTTAGGCTTGATTTATTTAGATGATACCAAAATTCGATCTATTATTTTTTCAGCTTTCAAAGTTAAATATACTTCCACACATGAAATCATGCAGGCTCCAAAGGAAATTATTTTACACAATGAAACAATAGAAAATGTTTTGGATAAATTTGAAAAAACTGACACTTCAGTATTACCTGTATTTAAAAATGGTTCTTTCATCGGATTCATCCATAAAACAATGATTCTTGAAAAATACAGAAGTCAATTAAAAGAAATGGTTATTGAATAATTTTTTTGTTTCATTTTTAAATTCTAAATTTATTTTCATTAATACTTTTTAATATGAAAACAAATCGATTCATCATTTTGGGACTTTTAATTGTCCAATCAATTTTTGGTCAAGAAAAAGAGAAGAAAAATACATTCAAATTTAACAAAGAAAATTTCTTAAAAGAGTTATCTCAAAACGCATGTAAATGTATTGATTCAATTGATACTTTTAATAAAATAAAAGACAGTTTAGCCTCTGAAATTAATAATTGTATAGACAAACAAGTCTCCGTATATCAGTTTGGAATTCAAATGGCTGATATTGAAATTGATTTAGATAAAAAGAAGAAAAAAGAAGAAAAAAAAGATATAAATATTTTAATCAATCCAGATCCTAACTCAAAAGAATACAAAGAAGCTTATTATGAGCTAGAAAGAGATATAGTCGACAACTGTACCTCTATTAAGTCTAAAATATCCATAAATGACAAAGTAAACCACAACTCTCTATCTTCAAACAACTTAGCATTAGAATACTATAATAAAGGATTAGATGCTACAAAAACAGAAGATTATAAAAGTGCAATTAACTACTACAAAAAAGCAGTTGCAGTAGATTCTGATTTTGCTTTTGCTTATGATAATATGGGAATTTGTTATAGGAAATTAAACAATTACGATGAAGCTATAAATGCTTATGAAAAATCATTAAAAATAGACCCTTACGGATTAATGCCTTTACAAAATATAGGTGTAGCATATATTTATAAAAAAGAATATAAGAAAGCAATTAAAGCTTATGAAAAACTAGGAGATATTCAACCCGATAATCCAGAAGTCTTTTACGGAATAGGTGTAATTTATTTTCAAAATTTAAATAATTTAGAAAAAGGATTAGATAATATGTGTAAAGCCTATTTACTCTATATTCAAAAAAAATCACCTTACAGGTCTGATGCTGAAAAAATAATTCAAATGATTTATACTGAATACAAGAAAAAGAATAATTTATCAGAGTTTAATAAAATTCTTGAAGAACACAACATTAGCCAAAACTAACAAATCATATTACATTAAAAAGCAAAGTCATATTTTAATTAAAATATGACTTTGCTTTTTATTCTTCTCCTTCTCCTTCTATCAAAATTTCCAATCAAACTCGTCTTGATTGTTAAAAACAGCCCCAAGTTCAATTTTGAATACTAAACCATAATCTACATTTACAAATAACCAATTATCTTCAAAAAAATAATTTTCAGTACCATCAACTATTTCAGTTTCAAAATTAGATAATTTATTTTGTACCAGTAAATTTTGTATTTCATCCCATGATTTACCTATCACTTTAGAGTCAAATAATTCCAATTGATCATTTGAAGAAGTAATATACCCCAATCTCAATTCTTCTTCTTCATAAAAAGTCAATCTCATTTTATGGTCGTTGTAAACATATACAACATTATCTTCCTCATCTTCATATTGCTTGCTAGGTTTACCATAAATTTCTTCTACCTCTTTTTGCTTCATTCCAAAAAGTAATTGACCAATGCCAAATTTTAATTTAACTTTCATAATCATTAATATAAAAAAACTGCCTTTCTCAAGGCAGTTTATAATTTAATTACATTTTAAAACGTTTTCTATCATTCTCATTTAAATAAATCTTACGTAAACGTAGCGATTTAGGTGTAACTTCAACATATTCATCTTTTTGAATATACTCTAAAGCTTCCTCCAAAGAGAACTTTATCGCAGGAATAATCCTTGCTTTATCATCAGCACCAGAAGAGCGTACGTTTGATAATTTTTTTGTCTTAGTAACATTAACAACCATATCATCACTACGTGTATTCTCTCCAATAACCTGACCTTCATATATATCTTCGTTAGGGTCAACAAAGAATTTTCCTCTATCTTGTAATTTATCAATTGAATAAGGAATTGCTTTTCCGTTTTCCATAGAGATTAAAGAACCACTATTTCTTCCAGGAATTTCACCTTTAAACGGTTCGTACCCAATAAAACGGTGTGCCATGATAGCTTCACCAGCTGTAGCAGTTAATAATTGATTACGTAAGCCTATAATCCCACGAGAAGGAATGTTGAATTTTACAATCATTCTTTCTCCTTTACCTTCCATACTTAACATTTCTCCTTTACGTATAGAAACAAATTCTACCGCTCTACCAGAAAGGTTTTCAGGTAAATCAATTGTTAGTTCTTCAATTGGCTCACATTTAACACCATCAATTTCTTTGATAATTACTTGTGGTTGACCAATTTGCAATTCATAGCCTTCTCTTCTCATTGTCTCAATAAGAACAGATAAGTGAAGAACTCCACGTCCAAAAACCATAAATTTATCAGCAGAATCAGTTTCACCAACTTTCATCGCAAGGTTTTTCTCTAATTCTTTAGTCAGTCTATCTCTAATGTGTCTTGAAGTAACAAATTTACCTTCTTTACCAAAGAAAGGAGAATCATTAATTGTAAACAACATGCTCATTGTAGGCTCATCAATAGCAATAGTTTGTAAAGCCTCAGGGTTTTCAAAATCAGCAATAGTATCACCAATTTCAAAACCTTCAACACCTACAATTGCACAGATATCTCCAGCAATAACTTCTTCAACTTTTCTACGTCCTAAACCTTCAAAAGTATGTAATTCTTTAATTCTTGATTTGATTACTTTACCATCTCTTTTAACCAAAGAGATTGGCATACCTTCTCTTAAAACACCTCTTTCTAAACGACCAATTGCGATACGTCCAGTAAAACTTGAAAAGTCTAATGATGTGATTAACATTTGAGGAGTTCCTTCTGATACTTTTGGTGCAGGCACATTAGCCAAAACCATATCTAATAAAGGCTCTATATTTTCAGTTTGATTTCTAAAATCATCTGACATCCAATTATTTTTTGCAGAACCATAAACCGTTGGAAAATCCAATTGTTCTTCGGTTGCACCTAATTCAAACATCAAATCGAAAACTTTTTCATGAACTTCTTCAGGTGTGCAATTCTCTTTATCTACTTTATTGATTACAACGCATGGTTTTAATCCTAAATCAATAGCTTTCTGTAACACAAATCTTGTTTGAGGCATAGGTCCTTCAAAAGCATCTACTAAAAGACAAACACCATCAGCCATATTTAATACACGTTCCACTTCTCCACCAAAATCCGCGTGACCAGGAGTATCAATAATATTGATTTTTGTACCCTTATACGTTACCGATACGTTTTTAGAGGTAATAGTAATTCCTCTTTCACGCTCTAGGTCGTTGTTATCCAGGATCAAATCACCTGTGTTTTCGTTTTCACGAAATAATTGGCAGTGATACATAATTTTGTCAACCAATGTAGTCTTACCGTGGTCAACGTGTGCAATAATTGCGATGTTTCTAATAGATGTCATTTAACTATTTTTTTGAAGGTGCAAAAGTAAGGTTTTTTTTTGGATAAAACACTATCCATAAATAATATGATATACAAAAAAGCCCTCAAATTGAGAGCTTTATATCTTTTTAGAATTATAATTGATAATTATAATGCCGCAACATGTTTAGTTAATTTAGATTTTAAATTAGAAGCTTTATTATTATGAATAATATTTTTCTTAGCTAATTTATCAATCATAGAAATTACAGTTGCTAATTTTGCAGAAGCTTCGGTCTTATCTGTAGCTAAACGAATAGCTTTGATAGCATTACGAGTCGTTTTGTGTTGGTATCTATTTAACACTCTTTTCTTCTCGTTACTTCTAATTCTTTTTAAAGCAGATTTATGATTTGCCATTTTGTTCTTTTTTTAATTGTAATAATCGTTATAAACTACTAGTTAAAAAAGAAAAACCTCCCACAATTAAAATAATCACTTTGGTTTTAACTAATAAAATAAAATCTCGAGACACTGAAATGTTATTTTATAAAACTATTTCACAACTAATTTTGTAGCCCGTAGGGGAATCGAACCCCTCTTACCAGGATGAAAACCTGGCGTCCTAACCGATAGACGAACGGGCCTTGAGATATTTTGTAGTCCGTACGGGAATCGAACCCGTGTTACCAGGATGAAAACCTGGCGTCCTAACCCCTAGACGAACGGACCGTTATTTCTCGAATGCGGATGCAAAACTACAACTTTTTTTTATTCTCGCAAGCATCTTTGAAAAAATTTTTATTTTTTTTTAATAAGCCTTAGCAAATAAGACCCTTCCTACAGAAGGCAAACCAGTAAACACACATTTCCCTACCTCCTCAACTTGATCCAAAGGAATACATCTTATTGTTGCTTTTGTCAAATCTTTAATCTTTTCTTCAGTTTCTGGTGTTCCATCCCAATGTGCAGACACAAAACCTCCTTTGTTCTCCAAAACTTCTTTAAACTCTTCAAAAGTGTTTACTTCAGTAGTATGAAGCTTTCTATAATCAATAGCACTATTAAACAAGTCACTTTGTATTGTCTTTAGTAAATTTTCAAGATAAATAACTATTCCATCTTTTTCTATAATTTCTTTTGTTAAAGTATCCCTTCTAGCCACTTCATAAGTACCATTTTCAATATCTTTTGGACCAACAGCTAAACGAACTGGTACTCCTTTTAACTCCCATTCTGCAAATTTAAATCCTGGCTTATGCGTGTCTCTATTGTCAAATTTAACCGAGATATTAAGCTCCCTTAATTCACCAACCAATTCATTTACTTGCCCTGTTATAGCATCTAACTGCTCATCTGTCTTATAAATTGGAACAATAACAACCTGAATAGGTGCTAAATTAGGAGGTAAAACCAAACCGTTATCATCTGAATGTGTCATTACTAAAGCACCCATCAAACGTGTCGAAACACCCCAAGAAGTTCCCCATACAAATTCTTGTTTTCCTTCTTTATTTGCAAATTTAACATCAAAAGCTTTAGCAAAATTTTGCCCTAAGAAATGAGAAGTACCAGCCTGAAGTGCTTTACCATCTTGCATTAAAGCTTCTATACAATAGGTTTCTTCAGCACCAGCAAAACGCTCTGATTCCGTTTTTAATCCTTTTACTACAGGTATAGCCATAAAGTTTTGAACAAAATCCGCGTACACATTCATCATTTTTTCAGATTCTTCAATTGCCTCTTGCCTAGTAGCATGCGCAGTATGTCCTTCTTGCCATAAAAATTCTGCAGTTCTTAAAAACAATCTTGTCCTCATCTCCCAACGCACTACATTTGCCCATTGATTAATCAACAAAGGTAAATCTCTATATGATTGCACCCATCCTTTATATGTACTCCAAATTATAGCTTCACTAGTAGGTCGAACAATTAATTCTTCTTCTAATTTAGCATTAGGATCAACTATTAACTTCCCTTTATTATCAGGATCATTTTTCAACCTGTAATGAGTTACTATAGCACATTCTTTCGCAAAGCCTTCAGCATTTTTCTCCTCTGCCTCAAACATACTTTTGGGAACAAAAAGAGGAAAATAAGCATTACTATGACCTGTCTCTTTAAATTTTCTATCTAACTCTGCTTGCATCTTTTCCCAAATTGCATAACCATATGGTTTAATTACCATACATCCTCTTACTCCTGAATTCTCGGCCAAATCAGCTTTTACAACTAATTCGTTATACCATTTTGAATAATCTTCTGCTCTTGTTGTTAAGTTTTTGCTCATTATCTTGGTTTTGGCACAAAATTTGTTTATATTTATTTTAACTAAAAGTTACGCAAAACTAACTATTTTTGTGATGTCCAACAATAAAAAAAAACTTTATGAAAACTAATTTACCAATTTTAAGAAAAATTCACTTGTTTTCCTTAATCGGAATTCTAAGCACATTGATCATATCTTGTGGTTCATACCAAAACTCATCATATTACGACAATGATGGTGTTTATGGCTCGAACCAAAGAAACGAAAGCAATGTTGAAAACAAATATTCAGAACAAAATATGGAGCAGTCCAATAAATATTCTGAACAATTTAGAGACATGCAAGATGACTACACTTATTTTACAGATGTAGAAGATTACTCTTCTGAATCAAATGACTCTACAGTTACTGCATATAGAAATTATGACAATTCTCAACAAAATGCAGGTTGGGGGAACAACTCTAGTAGTGTTACTATAAATTATTATGACACCATGGGTTTTAATAACTGGTACTCTCCTTACCAATATGGTGGGTGGAATAATTGGTATGGTTCAGGATGGGGATGGAGAAATCCTTTTTATGGTCCAGGATGGGCATGGAGTAATTCATATGGACCAGGATGGGGATGGAGTTCATGGAATGGACCTAGCTATTACAGTGGCTACTCATATGGTCCATTTTATAATAATTATTACTATGGCAGTGGTTGGATGTCAAACGGATATTATAGAGGATATGGAAGAAATATAGCCTATAACTCAGGCAGAAGAGGCGGAAGTTACTATTCTTCAAACTCAAGTAGATATAGCAACTACAACAGTCAAAGAAGAGATAACAATAATTCTACTAGAAGATATTCTTCAAGAAACTTAAATAGTAGAAATGTTTATAAAGAAAAAAGAAATACGTATTCAAATAACACAAGAAACAATTCAGGAACAAGAAACACATATTCGACTCCAACAAATAACCCTACAAGAACAAGTACATATTCAACTCCAAGAAGAAGTTCTTCGTCAACAAATAGCACTCCAACAAGAACCTATACTCCAACAAGAAGTTCTGGATCTTCTGGAGGAGGAAGATCATCTGGTGGTGGTCGTTCTGGTGGAGGAAGAGGAGGAAGAGGATAAAATCTTAAAAATCAATTAAAAAAAACAGATTTATAGAATAGAATTGCTATGAAAAAATTTTATATACTATCCTTGCTTTTATCCTTTTTTATTGGGATGAGTCAAGAAACAACAACTCAAGACGCATTACGATATGCAACTGAAAACTTAACAGGTACTGCCCGATTTAGAGCAATGAGTGGTGCCTTCGGATCTTTAGGTGGTGATTTATCAGCTATAAATGTTAACCCTGCCGGATCAGCTATTTTTAATCATAACATGGCAAGTATTACAGCTAGTAGTTTTAATACAAAAAACAAATCAAGCTATTTTGGTAGTAGTACTTCTGAAAATTATAGTATTCTTGATTTAAATCAATTAGGAGCTGTATTTGTTTTTATTGATACCAATAATGATTGGAAAAAGTTTTCAATTGCTGTAAATTATGAAAATACTAATAATTTTGATGACAGATTGTTTTCAGCTGGAACAAATCCTAATAACTCAGTAAGTAATTATTTTCTAAATTTTGCTCAAGGATTACCATTGGAATTTATGCAATTACAAAATAATGAAACCATTCCAAATTTATATAGTTATTTAGGTGAAACAGGAGGCTTAGGATTTCCTGCACAACAAGCTTTCTTAGGGTTTCAAGCTTATTTATTTGATCCTGTTGATGGGAATGATCTTGGCAATGTAAATTATACTTCGAATATTCCTTTCCCTGCAAGATATTATCAAGAAAACTCTATTACAAGTACTGGCTATAATGGAAAGTTAACTGGAAATTTTGCAACCTCATATAAAGACAAACTTTATTTGGGTTTAAGTCTAAATGCGCATTTTACCGATTATGTTAGAAACTCTAGCGTTTACGAATCAAATAATGATATCAGTAGTCCAAATCGATTAAACTCATTAAGGTTTAATAATGAACTCTACACTTATGGATCTGGTTTTTCGTTTAATTTAGGAGCTATTTTCCAAGCTACCGAAGAACTAAGAGTTGGACTAGCTTATGAATCTCCAACTTGGTTAAGATTAAATGACGAGTTAAGACAATCATTAGTAGGTATAAGTTATGAAAACGGAGTACCAGTTTCTACTGGAGCTGATATTGTTTCTCCTAACATTACCAATATATATCCAACATATCACTTACAAACTGCACAAAAGTTTACAGGAAGTGCTTCTTATGTATTTAACAAAAAAGGATTAATAAGTATTGATGCATCTATGAAAGATTATACTAATACAAAATTTTCTCCAAGCAATGACCCAGCCTATGTAGATGTTAATTCTAGTATGAGTGCAAACTTAAAAAATGCTTTAGAATTAAGAATTGGTGGTGAATATAGAATTAAACAATTTAGCTTGAGAGCTGGTTATCGTTTTGAAGAAAGTCCTTTTAAAGTTGATTATGCCATGGGAGACTTAACTGGTTATTCTGGTGGAATAGGTTTTAACTTTGGTGAAAGCAAACTAGATTTAGCATATTCAAACAGTCATAGAAATTACAATCAAAGTTTTGTTTCTTCAGGTATGAATGATACCTCAAGAATTAGAACGATACAGAATAATGTAACGCTTACCTACTCTATTAATTTTTAAAAAAAATAATACAGTGAGTATTTATTCGAAATCCTTCTTTACAGAAGGATTTTTTTTATACCCAAAACTTCCTCATAGCCCTGATTGCAGTGGCATCCTCTCTATTTATAGAGAGATAGAACGGAAAGCAGGTAGAAACTTAAAAAAACTCCCAAGCGTTAGTGCTTCTAATGAATAATTTTATGTAATTTTGCACCTCTCTAGAAACGTCTAGTACAGAAGAGTATAGCTAATTTTAAGTATATGAGAACCAAATCGTTAAAGAAAAATAAAATCAACGTAATTACACTAGGATGTTCAAAAAATGTCTATGATAGTGAAGTTTTAATGGGACAACTGAAAGCCAATGGCAAAGAAGTGACGCATGAAGCTACTAAAGATGAAGGCAATATCATTGTAATTAACACTTGTGGTTTTATTGACAATGCAAAAGAAGAATCGGTGAATATGATTTTAGAATATGCCGATAAAAAAGAACAAGGTTTGGTTGATAAAGTTTTTGTTACTGGATGTTTATCCGAAAGATACCGTCCTGATTTAGAGAAAGAAATTCCAAATGTAGATCAGTTTTTTGGTACTACTGAATTGCCTTTATTATTAAAAGCTTTAGGTGCAGATTATAAACACGAATTGATAGGAGAACGTCTAACCACTACTCCCAAAAATTATGCTTATTTAAAAATATCAGAAGGTTGTGATAGACCGTGTAGTTTCTGTGCAATTCCTTTGATGAGAGGCAAACACGTCTCTACTCCTATTGAAAAATTAGTAATTGAAGCTGAAAAATTAGCTAAAAACGGAGTTAAAGAGTTAATTTTAATTGCTCAAGATTTAACCTATTACGGTTTAGATATTTACAAAAAAAGAAACTTAGCTGAATTGTTAGAAAATTTAGTAAAAGTTGAAGGTATTGAATGGATTCGTTTGCATTATGCCTTTCCAACAGGTTTCCCAATGGAAGTATTGGACTTAATGAAAAAAGAACCAAAAATTTGTAATTATATTGATATTCCTCTTCAACATATTTCTGACAGTGTTTTGAAATCGATGCGAAGAGGAACCACATATGAAAAGACTACTAATCTTTTAAAGGACTTTAGAAAATCGGTTCCTGAAATGGCTATTCGTACCACTTTAATTGTTGGTTATCCTGGTGAAACAGAAGAAGATTTTGAGATTTTAAAAAATTGGGTTGAAGAAATGCGTTTTGAACGTTTGGGTTGTTTTGCTTATTCGCACGAAGAAAACACACATGCTTACAACTTAGTAGATGATGTTCCAGATGATGTAAAACAAGAACGAGCAAGAATTATAATGGATATTCAAGCACAAATTTCTTGGGATTTAAACCAAGAGAAAATTGGTCAAACTTTTAAATGTGTAATTGACAGAAAAGAAGGAGAATATTTTGTTGGAAGAACAGAATTTGATTCTCCTGATGTTGATAATGAAGTTTTGGTTGAGGCTTCTAAACATTATTTAAAAACAGGTGATTTTGTAATGCTGAAAATTACAGATGCTACTGAGTTTGATTTATATGCAGAACCAGTTTAAAAATTGATTCCAAATAAAAAAACCTCATAATCTATACATTATGAGGTTTTTTTATGTTTTTTTTAAAATTATTGTACTTCATTTAAAATTAGTTCTGTCATTTCAAACCTTGGAAATTCTCCTGTATTATTTAACAATATTACTGTTATTCCTCCATCAGGTTGTTTTAGAAACATGGAATAAAATCCTAAATCTGTTCCTGGATGATATATGATTTTATGCTTTTTTGATTCTGAAAACATATAGTTGTCTATCATCCATCCGTAACCATAATCTGCATCCCAATCCAAATATTTTGCTCTCGGTATAAATAACGTTTCTAATATTTGTTGAGATATTAATTCTCCATTTTCTAATGCCTTACTCCATTTATATAAATCTTGTGTGGTTGAAACAATTCCTCCAGCACCTCCAACATTTCCAAAATCATACTTGGGTTCTATTTCATCATATAGATAGCCTGTAACTATATTATCATTTTGCTTCGTTCCAAAATAAGTATCTTTCATATCCAAAGGTGTAAAAATTCTTTGTTGTAACACCTCTCCAAAATTTGCTTTGGTTATTTGCTCTACAATTAAACTTAAAAGGGTAAAATTTGAATTTGAATATTCAAATTTACTTCCTGGTTCAAAATCCAAAACATCACTACAAAATAAATTTACAACTTCTTCAATAGTATATGTATTAGACAAAATTTTTGTAGTGTATTCTTTATTATTAAAAAAATTTGGAATACCTGATTGGTGGCTTAATAATTGATCAATTGTTATCTTTTTATGCGGATAATTTGGAAGAAATTTACCTATGGTATCTGAAAATTGTAATTTATTTTCATTTACTAATTGCAAAATAAGCATTGCTGTAAAAGTCTTACTTGTAGAACCTATTCTAAATTGCGAATTTTTATTGTTTTGAGTAAAATCATTATTATAACTTTTTTCCAAAATAACTTTTCCCTCATAGGCTATTAGAGCATTACCATTGAATATTTTTCTCTTGTTATAAAAAGATAAAATAGAATCTATTCTTGCTACTTTATCTTTAGGCATCTTATTTAACGCATTTTGGATTTCATTCTTATAATCATTCGCTTTATTATTTGCTTCAAGTTGCTCGGCAATTGCATTAAAGTCAGTAGTAGGTAGAATAATGGTATAGTCTTTCCAAAAATTTACATCATAAATAGAATGCTGTCTTTCTACCAATTTCCTATCTGCTAGCGTCTCATTATCTACAAATGGCTGAGCATTATCAGTTTCAATCTTTGTTACCAAATAATCTACTCTAGTGTCTGTTTTAAAATTATAGTGTTGCCTTTCACTTTTAAATGTAAGGATTGCATCATTACCCACATTGTTCAAGTAAAAATGGTTTCCAACTTTAGTATAATAAATCTGAAAATCATTTTTTTGCATGGTTATACGAATCCCTAATACTTTCATTAAAGTTCTTTCTGCACCACTTCCATATTTATGAAAAGTCATGCCCTTTGGACTTAATCCAAAATTAAAATAGAGAAAGGCAAAAGTTTTTTTATCTAAAAGCATATATCCTTTATAACCAGATTCTTTAGTCTCTTTTTGATCAAAACTAATTTTATATGCTGGATTTCCATTTACTAATTCTGTTCCTACTAATTTAAAATTGTGCAACTTTAAGCCTTTCTTATTTAGCAAATCAATTGATTCTATATTGTGTACAATATCAAACTCATATATTCCATTTGGATTTAATCCTAAATCAATTCCTCTTGAAGCTCTTTCATCTTTAATGGCACGCATTTTCTCTAGCTTAAACTGCTGGTATGGTTTGCTTGTTTTAGATTGATAAATATCAAAAACGGCTTCCGATAAATGAATGTAACTCTTGTCTTTCTGTGAAGTCACTCTATAAAAGCCATTGCTTATATAGGGTTCCAAATTGTAATTCTTTGGAATGTTTTCTAAAGCTTTTTCTATGATTGAATCAGCTGTCAATGAACTTACTACTACTTCATTTAATATGGTTTCATTTTCTCTCAAATAAATAATAAGTGGATTTTTTACTTTGGAAACAGCTATTCTCTTTGTTTTATAACCGATGTAAGAAACCGTTAAGCTGTCATTTTCCATTACTTTTGGAATAATTATTTTAAATTCTCCTTTATTATTCGTTAGTGTTCCAATATTATTATTTGAAACAGAAATTGTAGCATACGATAACGTTTCTTTATTAGCTTCATTATAGACAAATCCTTCTATTATAATTTCCTGTCCATAAAATATTGTTGCATAAAAAAACAGGATACTAATAACTAATTTTCTCATTTAATTCACATAGTTTTTAATTAAAACTCAATATAAGAGTAATATTAAACATCTTTTAGAAAATAACTATTCTTTAACTTTATAAAGCCTAGGATAAATTAGTAATTGTAGTTTTAAGTTTAATCAAATGGTTAAATGAAATTAACAATAAGAAGGTAATAAAAGCAAAAATAATTGTTTTGAATGACTTATTCATTAACTCACTTTTCATAAAAACTGAAAAATTTAAATAATACAAAATTAATCCAACTATAAAAAAAAGTAGAGTGCATATTCCAATGATAAAACGAAATGATACAATAGAACTATTTATTTCTTTATTTTTTTCTACTTCAATCTGTAACATTATTTTATCAGTTAAATCATTTGAAGCAACTATTTCACTCTTTTTTAAAATATATTTTATTTGTTCTTCTTTCATAATAGATGTGTTATTTCATTTCCTAATATTTTTTTTAATTGTTGCTCCATATTTATCCTACCTCTATGCAGATCAACCTTTACTTTAGATTTACTAAAACCTGTTATCTCTTGAATTTCAGAAATAGAATGTTCGTATAAATAAAACAAACGTAGTACTAAAGCTTCATCAACTTTTATTGTCTTTAATGCCATTTGAATGTATTTCTTTTGATCTTCTTCTTCTAAATAAGTCCCTGACTTTTCATCAACTTCAATTGAATAAACAGCTGCTATATCAATATCTGAATGTCTTTTTTGTTTCTTAAGTTCGTTATAAGCTGTATTAACTACAATTCGATACAACCAAGTCGAGAATTTAGCATCTTTCTTAAAAGTATGCAGCTTTTGATATACTTTTATAAATGTTGTTTGAACGACATCTTCGGCAAGTAATTCATTTTTTACAATAGAAGAAGCTAAGGTTAGTGACACATTCTTATAAAAATCAATTAGATCTTTAAAAGCGAATGTATCACCCTCCATTATCTTATTTATTAATAGTTTATCTCGAGTTTCAATAGGATTCATTCCTTTCTTGTTCTCAACCAATGTGCAACTAGTAATCCAATTGCGCCAAAGATTAAAATTGTACCCCAAACAAATAAGTCCATTGTATCTTCAGATAAATCCATTGTAGTAAACATAGTTGATACAATAAGTCCTATTCCTAAAGATAAAACAATACAACCGATATCTTGATATAACATCTTTTTTGAATTCTCTGCAACTACTAATCCTTTTTCAATCATTGCTTTTTTTATGAGATAAGAATATTTTGCAATGATAAACACTATAACAACTATACCCATCATTAAAAACAAAGCACCTAATACTTCTTGTAAATTTTCCATATTTATTTTACTATTATTTATACTTTTTATTTTTCACTTTCAAAAATAAATTCTTAAAATTGATTTCCTAACGTATTTGAAATCGTTTTTAAAAACGCGGCCATATTACCACAATTCGTAAATATCACAATTCCATACTCCTGTTCTGGTACAAACATTGTATAAGCCTGAAAATCATGGTTATTACCTGTATGAAGATGCATAATTCCATTTTTTGTATGCTTTTGAGCAAATCCAAGTCCCCAACCAGTTTGATTTGTTTCCAATTTAATTGGGTTATTGTCTTTAAAGTGAGTTTGTTCATTAAGCATTTCTTCAAATGATTCGTCTTTTAAGCCTTCCCTTTTTAGCATTGCAATTATAAATTTAGCATATTCAAAAGCTTCACTGTGCACGCTTGAAAAAGCGTTAAATGTTTTTCCATTCCAACCTCCTCTTTCTGGTTTATTTTGTGTAGGATTACCTGCTTCATCATGACCAAAAACTTTATGATTGTCTAAATAATTACTCCAAACAAAAGTAGTATGCTCCATTTGTAAGGGCTGAGTAACTTCCTTTTGAAACAACTTATTCAAGTCTTCTTTAAATCCAATACCATTTTGCTTTCCAATGATAGCAGCCAAATACTGATAGGCTTCACCAGAATATGAAAAATCAGTACCAGGTTTAAAAGCTAGTGTAATTGGTTGATTATTGGCATGATTTGGAAATCCAGTTTGGTGCGCTAAAACCATTCTAGTCGTAATTAACTTATAATCCTCTTGCGATTCTGGAGCAATTCCCGGGTGTGGTAAGTATTGATAAAGTGGCTTATCTAAATCTATTATTCCGTTTTCTACCATTTTCATAACAAAATAAGCAAAAATGGGTTTAGAAAGAGAAGCTCCTTCAAAAAAATCTTGAGTAGTGACCTTTTGTTTGGTTTTAGAATTACTCACACCAAAAACGTTATGATAAACTACTCTATTTGCGTTAATAATTGCAATAGAAATACCTGGTAAATTATTAGATTTCATTGCTTTTAAAATAGCTTCATCTATTTTAGAACTAGATAACGTTCTCCCATCTATGCTTTTTATTTTTTGAGCAAATGAATTTGTAGCTATTAGCGCAAAAATAATGAGTGCTGTTTTTTTTATTCTATTTTTTAAAAAGTTCATTTTTATTAATTTAAATTTATTATATGTGTTTTTAGTGAATTCACAACCATTGGACAACAGCACTGATTAAAAGGTTACAAATACTATTTTTAATTCACAATCATTCCTATTGTTTACTTATTTTTGCCTATTGTAAAATTATTTTAATAAATGGATTCACTATCTCAAATCGTACTTGGAGCAGCTACTTTTGCCATCATAAAGGACAAAGAAATTGGTAAAAAAGCATTGCTTTATGGAGCCATTTTAGGGACTATTCCCGATTTAGACGTAGTGCTAAGTCCGTTTTTTAATCCCATTGAACAATTAGCTATTCATAGAGCTTTTTCACACTCAATATTTTTCTCTTTATTACTCAGCTTGTTGTTTGCAAAATGGTTTTCGCATAAATACAAAACGTCTTACATGTCATGGTTTTGGGCTAGTTTTATAGCTTTATTTACACATCCATTGTTAGATATTTGTACTACATACGGAACAAGAATATTGTATCCATTAAGTAAGTCTTTTTATAGTTTAGACAATGTTTTTGTAATAGATCCTTTATATACGATTTGGTTATTAATTGGTTGTATTATATTACTTTTCATGAAGAGAAATAATCCTAATCGACCAAAGGTCATTAAATGGTCATTATTTTTGTCAACTACCTATTTGATTTTTGGGTTAATTGTTCATTTTTATGTGATGAATAATTTTAAAAAAGAATTGAAAAGACAAAATATCGTCTATGAAAAAATTAAAGTAGTTCCAACACCTTTCAATACCATACTATGGCAAGGTATTGTAAAAACCAAAGAAGGTTTTTATTATGCTGATTATAGCTTATTGGATTCCAAAACAAATACTGACTTTCACTTTGAAAAGAACGATGTTGCCTTTATAGAAAGCAAAAAGAATATTGAGGCTTTAGAACCTTTTTTTAATTTTACAGAAGGATATGCTTTAGCAAGAGAAGAAAAAGGCAAAATGTATATTTACGGAACTAAATTTGGCCCCATTAACATTGAAAACGGTCAAGCCGAATTCTTTTTCCCAGTAGTCTTTAATTCTGATGGTACTTATGAAACCGTTCAAAGACAACCTGATAATTATAAAGAATTATTTGAAAGGCTTATTAGTAGATTGAAAGGAAATTAAAAGAGTAAAACGTTATAAAATAATACAAATCTTTTCATTTACAACTGATAAATATCATATTATATTGCACTATTTAATAATACATTTGAATAGATAATTAAAAGAGACAAAATATGATAACAAAACATCAATTAGCAGTAGATTTTCCAGAATTTGAAAAAAAGATGCATATACTAAAAGTAGAAGATAATCATTTTAAAAAAATGTTTGATGATTATGATGCTTTAGATCATCAAATATATAAAATAGAAACTGATGTTGAACCTACTTCAGATGATGTATTAAACAACTTAAGAATTGAAAGAGTCCATATAAAGGACGAAATCTACAAGTACTTAGAACAAAACTAATACTTTACCTATCTATTTAATCCTTTTCAACCCTTTTGAAAAGGATTTTTTTATTTCAAAACATTTCGTAAATTTGTAAGTGATTACTCACTATAGAAATGACAAAAAAACAAGAAAATATTATAAATGCAGCATTACAGCTTTTTGCACAGGAAGGCTATACAGCTACTTCAACTAACAAAGTAGCTAAGTTAGCTGGTGTTTCAGAAGGGTTAATATTTCGTCATTTTACAAATAAAGAAGGCTTATTAAAAGCCATTATAGAAGAAGGTGAACGAAAAGTTTTAACTCTTTTTGAAACTATATTTAAAGAAACAGAACCTAAAAAAATTATTCAAAAAACGATAACTCTTCCTTTTTTAATACCAAATGAGGAATTAGAATTTTGGAAATTACAATTCAAATTAAAATGGGAATTGAATCATAATAACTCCAATAAATTAAAACCTTTGCAAGAAAAACTAATACATTCCTTTAAAACGTTAAACTATCAGAATCCAGAATTAGAAGCTGCTTATGTGTTAACCTTTTTAGAAGGTCTATCAACTGCAATCATTAAAGGAACTCTAACAAATAGAACCGAATTTCAAGATTTCTTAATTTATAAATATCAATTATAAAAAATTTAAATAAAAAATAAGTAAGTACTCACTATTAAAACGTTAAAAATGAATAAACACTTTGGTGCAAAACCAACAAAAATAGATCTGAAAAAGTATCAGGAATCTAAAAATTGGAAAACTAATAAATTTGAGAATCTAGAGGAAACTTCAATGTCAATAAGCCTTAAAAAAATACCAAAAATACTCTACAAACAATTTTTTGAAAAAAAAGATAGAAAACCCAATAAAAAACTTTCAACTATACCTTTTGATAAATCTTATTTTTTAGCAACATCAAATAAAGCTAAGTTTATTTGGTATGGCCATTCAGCAATATTAATGCGAATGAATAATAAAAATATTCTTATTGATCCTATGTTTGGGAATAATGCTGCACCAATTTCTCCCTATAGATTTAGTTATGCTTTCTCATGACCATTATGATCATTTAGATTATGATAGCATTCAAAGATTAAAATCAAAAGTGAAAAAATATTTTGTTGCTTTAGGTGTTGGAAGACATTTGGAAAAATGGGGTATAGCCAAAAAAGACATTACCGAATTTGATTGGTGGGATGAAGCATTTTATGATGATATAAAAATCAACTTTACTCCTACTCGTCATTTTTCTGGAAGAGGTATTACAGATAGAGCAAAATCAATTTGGAGTGGTTGGACTTTTAAAACAGAAACGGAAAATATTTGGTTTAGTGGTGATAGTGGCTATGGAGACCATTTTAAAGAAATTGGAAAATATTTAGATCCGTTTGATTTTGCCTTTATGGAATGTGGTCAATACAATGAAAATTGGCACCAAATACACATGTATCCTGAAGAGAGTATACAAGCTTCCATTGATGCAAAAGTAAAAAATAGAATGCCAGTTCATTGGTCAGGTTTCGCATTATCACAACACAGTTGGACTGACCCTGTAGAACGTTTTAGTCAAAAAGCTACAGAAGAAAAACTGAAATATTGTGTACCAAAACTAGGTGAAATAAGATTAATTGATATGACAGATTATGAAAAATGGTGGTAATTGATAAGAAAAGTAACCTATAATTACAGATATAAAACATTAATGAATACGATTTCATTTATATAATTAACAGACAAACTTCATACATGAACAAGTATAAGTTTGCCTGTTATTTTTTTTTATATTTTATATTTGGATTAGATTATACTTTTATTATAAAAATAGATATAAACTCCCAAACATAACAAAGGAAATATGGCTACTGAAAAAGTCAGAAACATAGCAATATCAACTATAACTCCCCTAATTAATTATTCAAATCTCTTAAATAAGCTCTAGTTTTTCTTCCAGACTCTTTTAAATCCTTGTCTTTCCAGTTTCCTGTGGAAGAAGCAGTTTTTTTCAACATAGAACAGGTTTCATCTTTATCAGATATGGACCAAGTAATCCAACTTAACTTTTTGGATTCCATCCAATCTACATATTCTTGCCAAGCTTTGTAATCCATTGGCCCATCACCTGTCGCTTCCATTCCTGCACTCTCTGAAATAAAAATAGGAAGTCCGTCTTTAATAGCGTTATCTACTCTATCTCTTAGCCATTTTTCATGGGTAGCTGCATAAAAATGCATGGTATACATTAGATTATCGTAACCTACAATAGGATCAGCTGCTGGTAATTGCACTTCTTGATCCCATTTGGGTGAACCTACTAAAATAATATTATTGGGATCGTTAGCACGAATGATACTAATTACTTCCTCAGAATAAGCTTTTATCTCTTCCCATGTTTCCTGATCAGGTTCATTAAAAACTTCATAGATTATATTAGGATAATTGCCATATCGTTTTGAAATTTCATCAAAAAACACTTTAGCTTCTGCCAAATTTATATTGTGACTGTGCCAATCGACAATAACATAAATATTTTCTTTTATGGCTCCTTCAATAATAGCTTCTACCTTTTTTTTAGAAGAAGAAGGGTTTTCTAAATAATTGTTATCCCCGTGTTCCACACCCATAGCCGCTCGTACTACATTGCAATGCCAATCTTTTTTAAGCCATTTTACTACTTTTTTATTATAAAATCTGGGCCATAAACTATGCCAACCAAGGCTAACACCTCTTAAAACAATTGGATCTCCATCTTGATTAACTAATTGTGTTCCCTCCACTTTTAACTTCCCATTTTTTTTGACAAATTGTGCTTGAGAACTGAATGTAATAACTAATAAAAATAGAACTATTTTTTTCATTTATCTTCTTTTTAAAATTAACGTTACAACGTCGTGTGATGCTAAAGTAGACTTAAAAGGCGTTTTTGTAGATTTTAAATCTTTATGTTGCCAAATATCTCTAATATCATATTGAAAATTTTCAAATGAAGTCTTTAAATGATTTACTTCATCTACTACATTGTGCTTCATCCAATCAAAATTAACATTTATTTCTTTATCATTCTTATTAAAGAAAGAAACTGCCCAATTTCCATTTTGAAGGGGTTTAAACCAAATTGACAATCCATTTTCGTCTGCGTACTTGAATCCTTGAATTCCTAAAGCATCTTGATTGATTGCTATTAACTCCTTGTTAGTTAAAATAGTTAGTGTTTCTTTTGTCATTTTTCTAAAATCATTACCCGCTATTAATGGAGAAGCTAACATACACCATAAAGCAAAATGAGATTTATCTTCTTCAAAAGTCATACCATTGCCAACTTCCATCATATCAAAATCATTCCAATGATCTGGACCAGAAAATTGTCGAATATTTTTATGCATTTCAGCTATTTTGAAAAATCCCCAAGACGACCAAGTATCATGTTTAAATTCACAATCATAACAAGGATAAATATCTCCAGAAATCCTCCATAAATTACCTATAGGTTCACCCCAATTCCAAGGCTGATTATCACCCCATTCACATAGACTAAAAACGATGGGTCTTCCAGCTTTTTTGAGTGCTTTACTCATTGTTGAATAAGCTTCTTTTGCAGTAATTCCCTCAGTATTGCACCAGTCGTATTTTAAAAAATCAATTTCTAATCGAGCATAAAAACGAGCATCCTGATATTCGTATCCTCTAGTTCCAGGGTAACCTGCACAAGTTTCAGTTCCTGCGCAATTATATAATCCAAATTTTAAACCTTTAGAATGCACATAATCAATTACTGCCTTGATTCCATTAGGAAACTTTTTAGGATCAGGCACTAAATCTCCATTATTGTCTCTTTCCATCGTCATCCACCCATCATCTAAGACTATATATGTATAACCAGCATCTTTCATCCCAGAAGACACCATTATATCAGCTGTTTCTTTAACTAATTCTTCATCAATATGTGTTTCAAAAGTATTCCATGAGTTCCATCCCATTGGTGGAGTAATAGCTAAGTCACTATATTTTTGTGAAAAAGAATTAAGGAACAGTAAGCAAAAAAAAATATTTATTTTTACATTCATAATAATTATTTAAAAAAAGCATCTCAAAAAAAGATGAGATGCTTTTAAAAACTAACTCAGTTAATCAAATTTAATCTATTGTATAAGTAATATTATCAAAATAATAATTGATTGTACTACCAGTAAACTCCTGAAAAGAAATATTCTGAACAGCAGCAGGATTACTCAACTGATCCCATGTAAATTTAAATTCGGTCCATTCATCTGTTGTTTCAACAGCAAAATCAGTATTTCCCCAATTGCTTCCATTAAAAATAAAAATTAATTTACCTGGTGTATCAGAACGAACTGCAAACTTAATACCTGTATATTCAGATATTTGATCATCATATTCCCAGTTTCCTTGAATATTATCATAGCCAGCAATCTCCTTTTTAATAAAAGTAGTTCCTTGAAAAGCTGCTGACAAATCTGTAACATATTCATGATTATTCCATGGTTCAATAGTCCAAGGTGCATAAAAACTATCATCGTAAATTGCTGTTCCAACAGCTGTTCCCCATGAAGTAGTACCTGAAATAGTTTCAACTTCAACATATTTATGTTGTGAATTAGCAGGCATTACCACTACAATCTCAGTCAAAGAACTAGACACGATTGTTGCTGGATTACCATCAAAAGTTATTATTGGATCAAGAAAATAATTACCATAAATTGTAACCTCTTCACCTTCTAAAGCATTAACTGGTTGAAAACCTTGAACAATTGGTGCTGGAGGAGCCACTATAAAATCATATTCTACACTCCCATTTTTAGTAACTACAATTAATTTATTTGAACCACCTTCATAAGGAGTATTCACATCAATTGTTACAAAAATCGAACTATCAGTAACTAGTGTTGGGTTAAAATAAGTGTCTACATCATTAAAGTATATCTTTTGAGTAGAACTAAATCCAGATCCTTGAATAACATACATATTGTTTGCATAACCTTGAGTAATTGGTTGTAAATCTGGATCATCAGCTTGACTGACATTATTAATTATTGGGGGATTTTTTCCATTATTAGTATCATCATTAGAACAAGATGTTATAACTGTTAAAGAAAAAACCAATATTAATAGCTTAAATTTAAAGTTTTTCATATTTCATATATTTTTAGTTAAATACGTAAGGAACCGCTTCCTCATTTAGTTTTGGATTTTTTGACAAATCATTATCTGGATAAGGTAACAAGAAATCATTTCCATTATTATCAGGGCTATTACCAGTTGTAGGTGTAAAATAATTAGGAACATCCATATTTCCTCTATCTTGAGCTGACATAATTGCAATAGCATCTGCTCTAGGAATTCTTCCTAAATCAAACCAATAATCTCCTTCAAAAGCAAGTTCTTTTCTTCTTTCTGTGAAAATATCATCAAAAGTTATTGAAGTTAAAGGAGCTAAACCTGCTCTTTCTCTAACTGCATTAAATGAACTAAGAGCATTTGCATCTGAAGTACTTGCTCCACCAGCTAAAGTAGCTTCAGCATGGATTAATAGTAATTCAGCATAGCGCATTATATAAGTATTATTTTCCATCATGGCAAAACCATCTACTTTTCCAGTTGCGTTTCCGTTAACTATTCCAATACAATATTTTTTTATAGCAGCACCTGCACCTTGACCTCCAATTTCATTAGCTGGTGGCACAACTAACTGTCCAAAGTCTGTTCCAAATTTTGCTAAAACTTCTGGATACACATCACCTGGCAACATTATAGTTTCTTTTCTTCTCAAATCATTGGTTTCATATAAATCTAAAATATCTTGAGAAGGAGCAAAAACACCACCATAAGTTGCATTTGAAGTGGACACATTAGAAGTACTTATTCCAAATTGTGTATTACAATTATTACCAGAACCATAAACTCCATCTATTTTCCATTGTAAGGCAAAAATTGATTCTTGGTTATTATTATATTCATATTTAAATAAATCTGAGAAAGAATCACTTGGTAAAGAAGTTCCTCCTAATAATTTAAATTCACCCGAATTAATCACTTCTTCTGCCATTAATTTTGCATTAGAATAATCTTGTAAATACAAATACACTTTTGCTAGCATTGCTTTAGCAGATCCTTTAGAAACATGTGCATTATCATTATAATTTGAACCTCTATTCTTTTCAAACAATAATTCAGAAGCTTGCATGTAGTCTCTTCTAATTAATTCATAAACATCTTCCACTCTATTCTTCGCAATTAATGGATTATCTTGAAAATCAAGATTGTTCTCAATAATAGGAACAGCTCCCCATAATCGCACTAAGTAAAAATAAGCAGTTGCACGTATAAAATAAGCTTCTCCAATTGTATTATTCAGCACGTTACTACTAACTGCTGGACCAACTCTGTCTGGTAAAAAATTAATAATAGCGTTAGCCTGAGCAATATTCGCCCATAAAGATTTCCAACCATTATAAAGTTCTGGATCACTTCCTAAAATGGAGAAATTTCTCATAGCATTAACATCACTAGAATTGGTATACATATTTCCAGAACCTACTTCTGCAATGGCATAAAAAAATTTATTATTAAAATTAAACCAAGTTCTATTATACATTGCATTAGTTGCTGTAGCTACTTGATTATTTGAACTATAATAAGCATCTAAACTAACCTGATCTTCTGAAGGTCTATCTGTAAACTCTTCTGAACATGAACTTGGCACAAGTAATATAAATGTTATTATTAAGAGTAAATTTGCCTTTTTAAAAATATTTTTTGTTTTCATTTTGCTTTTTTTTTAGAATTCTAGATTAAGCCCAAAAGAATAGGATCTTGGTGATGGAAATCTTCCGTTATCAATTCCCGATAATAAAACATTTTGATTAAAGGAACCTACCTCCGGATCATAACCTGAGTAATTAGTGAATGTAGCCAAATTTTGAGCAGTTGCATACAATCTTATTCTTGAAATTTTATATTTACTTAAAAAATTTGAAGGAAGATTATAACCTAAAGTAACATTTTGAAGTCTTATATAAGAACCATCTTCTACATAACGATCGGACATAACTGTATTTTGATTTGCATCACTACCAATTGGTCTAGGTATATCAGTATCTGTATTAGTTGGTGTCCAGTAATTTAATGCTTCAACCAGCTGATTTTTATATAAGCCATCATTTGCGATTCCTGCTCTTCTTGTCAAGTTCAAAATATCATTCCCATAAGAACCCTGAAAGAAAATAGATAAATCAAAATTCTTATATCTAAAATTATTGGTAAAACCAAAAGTAAAATCTGGATGTGGATTACCAATTATAGTTTTATCCTTTGTATCTACAACACCATCTCCATTAACATCTACATATTTGACATCTCCTAAATAAGTTTGTCCAGGTGCTGTGCCTACTGTTTGACCAAATT
The DNA here is from genome assembly GCF_006491595.2 of Flavobacterium jejuense. Lineage (GTDB taxonomy): Bacteria > Bacteroidota > Bacteroidia > Flavobacteriales > Flavobacteriaceae > Flavobacterium > Flavobacterium jejuense. The sequence continues at coordinate 15,873 of NZ_VEVQ02000018.1, read as the reverse complement.
GTAAAGGAGCGCTATTTAAAGCATCCATATCTGTAAACAAACCATCTGTTTGATATCCATAAAACAAACCTATTGGTTGACCTACCAATGTATTAGTAACAGTTGTTTGTTGATACCCATTTAAATTTACATCTTGCGTCAAAGAAAGACCATCTTGAATACTCACTAAATTATTTTTATAGTGTGAAAATACTAATGTAGAATTCCAAGAAAAACTATCACTTTTTATTGTCTTATAATTCACTGTAATATCATACCCCTTATTCTCCATTTCACCAATATTTGAATAAGGTGCTTCTATTCCTCCAAGAAAAGAATCTCCACCTGTTAAATATACTGGCCAAGGTATTTGGAAAAGAAAATCTTTAGAAGTCTTATTATAAAAATCTAAACTTGCAGACAATCTTGTTTCAAGTATAGTAAAATCTAAACCAAAATTAGTTTGTTGCATAGATTCCCATTTTAAATCAGGATTTGGAAAATTAGATGGTAGAAAACTATTCCCTTGAACTCCTAAAATAGCTGAATATCTATTATTTGGTATCTGCTGATTTCCAGTTTCTCCATACCCCACTTTAAATTTAATATTATCAATGTACTTTTTTGTTCCTTCCATAAAAGATTCGCTAGATAATTTCCAACCAAGAGCTACAGCAGGGAAATAACCCGTTTGATTTTTTGTGGTTGGATCAAATTTTGAAGAAGTATCTTGACGAATGGAAGCTGATAAACTATAACGATTATCATAATCATATAGTAAACGACCAAAAAGAGACCATAAAGAACTACTTCCTTTGTAACTATTAACATATCTTTGATTAGGGTCAGATAAACTCAAACCATGAATATCATTTGTTTTAAAATCATGAGCATCTGCTGTAACTCCCTCCCAATGACTATCTAAAGCCTCTTGACCTGCTAATACAGTAAATCTATGTTTATTGATACTAAAATCGTAAGTAATTAAATTCTTTAAGATAGTGGAATACCAATTTTGTCTTCTTTCATACAAATCTGCTGTTAAATTAGATTGACTTCCTCTATCATATGATGGCTCAAACAAAGTATGTTCTGAAAACTCTGTGTTTCCTGATAATTCAATTCTATATTTTAATCCTTTCAAAATAGATGCTTCAGCATATAAATTTCCAAGAAAATTTTTTCTTACTAAATGATTCTCTTTTGTAAGAGCTTCTGCTACTGGATTAAAATAAGCTACATTTTGACCCGATGGTGGAGATCCATAAGTTCCATCTGGATTAGTTACAGGTGTATCAGGAGCTTGTAATAAAGCATTAGCAATTAAACCTGTAAAGCTTTGATTAATTGTCAATTTTTCATTAGTAATACCTGCTGTAATATTAGTACCAACTTTCAACCAATCTTTTACTTTAGAATCTAGATTTAAACGTATCGTATATCGTTTCAATCCCGAATTAATGATATTAGCTTCTTGATTTAAGAAACTTCCAGATATATAATAATTCGTATTCTCTTTAGAACCTGAAAAAGAAAGTTGATGATTATGAGATATAGCTGTTTGATAAATTTCATCTTGCCAATTTGTTCCAGCACCTAATAATTCTGGATGAGAAAACTCTACTCTTGGTGTAGAACCAAAAATAACTGCTAGTTCATTTTGGTGCTGTGCATATTGTCTTAAATCCATAACATCCAATTTTTTATATATCTGTGTTACAGTTGAAGAACCATTATAAGTTATCTTTCCATTACCATTTTTCTTACCTGATTTAGTAGTAATAATAATAACTCCATTTGCTCCTCTAGAACCATAAATAGCGGTTGCAGAAGCATCTTTTAAGATATCAACTGATTCAATATCATTAGGATTTAACATGGAGAGAGGACTTACTGCATTATTACCACTTCCACCGCTTGTTGAAAAATCATTAGCTGCTAACGGTCGACCACTAGTTGATTTCCCTGTAGCATCTCCAGAAATCTGAACACCATCAATCACATATAATGGTTCGTTTGTACCGCTAATTGAAGTAGTTCCTCTAATACGAACCGAAACCGCAGCACCTGGTTGTCCTGAACCATTTGTTACAGTAACTCCAGAAAGTTTACCTTGCAACATTTGATCCACATTAACTTGCTTTAAGTTATCGATATCATCAGCTTTTATTGAAGATACTGCACCATTAACGTCATTTTTCTTTTGTGTGCCATATCCTATAACTACTACTTCATCTAAACCACTTACATTTTCTAATAAGATTACATCAATTTTATTCTTCCCATTAATAGAGACTTCTTGTGTTTGAAAACCAATATAAGTAAAAACTAGAACTCCATTCGATGGAACATTCTCAATTTTATAATTCCCTTCAAAATCAGTAACTGCACCAATTTTTGAATTTTTTAAAATCACATTAACACCTGGAAGTGTAAATCCATTAGTATCAGTTACAATACCCGAAATATTTGCTACTTGTGCATTTAAGACGCTGAAAGAAGTAAAGATAAAGAAGAAAAAGAAATACTTTTTCTTACTCCAAAATTGCTTTAAATAGTAAAGTGAATCCGTCATAATTTGTTAGTTAGTTAAATTAGTAAAATCGAAATAAATAATCTTAAATTTTAAATTATACATAATTTTAATCATTATTTATTATCAATAAACAAATTTATACTACTTGTTAACAAAATCTTAATATTATTTTATCATTTAATACTATTATTTTCTCATTAATAAATATCTATTTTTTCAAAAAAATTGACAAATTAATATATATCTATAATTAATTTATTACAAAAAACGTTTCATTCCATTAAACTCATCTCTATATTGACTCGGAGTTGAGTTTTTCTTATTTTTAAAAATCCTATTAAAGTTAGCAATATTATTAAACCCTGCTTTAAAAGCTATTTCAGAAATACTAAGATCTTTTTCTATCAACCATCTTGCTGCATACCCTACTCTAATATCATTTAAATAATTAACGAATGTTTTATTTGTTCTTTTTTTGATAAACCTATTAAATGAAACTACTCCCATAGAAACAACATCAGCAACTTCATTTAAGGTAATCTTTTCTGCAAAGTTTTTTTGTATATAATCATATATAACCTTCATCTTATCATCTTCTTCAAACTTATCAAAGTCTATAGTATAAGAAGACAACAGTCTCTGATTTCTTGAGTTAGCCATATCTTGAAGTATAGAGATGATTTGTAAAAAATAATCCATACCTTCTAACCTAGGCAATTGCATTAACTGTTCCTTTAAATCTAAAGCCGTTTTTTTTGAAAATAAAATCCCATGAATCGACCGATTAAACATTTCTTTTATATCCGACATTATCCTCCTTTCCAGCAAAGAATCTTCAAATAAATCATTATGAAACTGAATGGTTATTTCATGAATTTTACCACCTTTATAATTATACTGTTCCCATCCATGATATAAATTTGGACCAATTAAAACCAATTCAATATCATCAATTTCTTCAATATGATCACCAATAACCCTTCTCACTCCTTTACCATTTTGAATAAAATTTATCTCAAATTCCGGATGATAATGTATAGGAAAATCGAATTTATCTTTAACTCTATCAAATATTATAAAGCTATCATTTTTTGACAATGGTGTTATTTCTCTATAAAAATGATTTTTATTTTTCATGGATCTATTTTTAAATTGAATTTATTTGATATAAAAATGATAAAATAATATCATTGAGAACAATTTTACAAAATTATCTTTGAATAATGATAAATATTTCAAATCTTTTTTTGTTTATTTAGAAAATTTGAGGTGTTTATTTTGAATTATTCTTAAATATTTTAAATATAAAAAACCATATTACCAACAAAATAAGTTTAAAAAAACGATGACTAAATTTAAAACGTATTACTTCTTACTTCTAATTCCTTTACTTATCTCTTGTTCTATTCTAAAAAAGAGCAATTCTTATATTACTGATAAGAAAGCAACAAGAAAAACAAGAATTTTATATGACAATTTATTTAAATCGTTAGATAAAGGAATACTGTTTGGTCACCAAGATGACTTAGCATATGGTGTAGAATGGAAGTATGAAAAAGACAGAAGTGACATAAAAGATGTTACAGGTGATTATCCTGCTGTTTATGGTTGGGACATTGGTGGTTTAGAAAAAGATTCTCCAAATAATATAGACGGAGTTCCATTTGATAAAATGAAAAAATGGATAACAGAAGTTTATAATCGTGGTGGTGTGAACACCATAAGTTGGCACATGGACAATCCTTACACTGGAAAAAATTCTTGGGACACAACTCCTAATTCACTAATATCTATTTTACCTAATGGAGAAAAACACCAACTGTACATTTCTTGGTTAGATAAAGCTGCCGACTTTTTTAATTCCTTAAAAGGAAAAAGAGGAAGAAAAATACCTATTCTTTATCGTCCTTTTCATGAATTGACAGGTAATTGGTTTTGGTGGTGTAAAAACAACGCTACACCTGAAGAATTTAAACAACTTTGGGAATTTACCATTAACTATTGGAGAAACACTAAAAAAGTACACAACCTAATTATTGTTTACAATACTTCTTCCTTTATGACCAAAGAAGACTTTATGGAATATTATCCTGGTAACAATTTGGTAGATATGCTTAGTTTTGACAATTATATTTACAAAAACCCTACTGAGGATTCTACTTTTATAAAAAACTGTCAAAGACAATTTCAAATCATGGACGAAATAGCAAAAGACAACCATAAGATTCCTGCCTTTGCTGAAACTGGTTATGAAGGAATTCCTTATGAAAAATTTTGGACTGAAACTTTATTAGATGCTATTGGTAGTTATAAAATTTCTTATGTTTTAGTTTGGAGAAATCACGGTTGGCAAGAAAAAGAAAAAAAAATGCATTATTATGCTCCTTATAAAGGACAAGTAAATGAGAAAGATTTTGTTGATTTTTATAATTTAGACAAAATACTTTTTCAAAAAGAGGTTTCAAAAATAAACCTATATAAAAAATAATTATTCACTAAAAGAAAGATATGAAATTACATTCGATAGATATTCTTATTGTTTCTCTTTATTTAATCACCATCATTATTATTGGTCTTGTCCTTAGAAAGCGAGCCCAAAAAAGTAAAGATGATTATCTATTAGGAGGAAAATCGATTCCATGGTACATGCTAGGTTTGTCTAATGCATCTGGAATGTTTGATATTTCAGGAACAATCTGGTTAGTAACCTTAATGTTTGTTTATGGGATTAAAAGTGCTTGGATTCCTTGGTTATGGCCTGTTTTCAATCAAATATTCCTGATGGTTTATTTATCAAAATGGTTAAGACGATCAAACGCTACAACTGGGGCTGAATGGATAGGAACTCGATTTGGTTTTGGAAAAGGAGCTAAATTATCACATATCATTGTAGTCGTTTTTGCATTAGTAGTTTGCTTAGGGTATTTAGCCTATGGTTTCATCGGATTAGGTAAATTCGTTGAAGTCTTTGTACCATGGGAAATGGTAAGTAACTACGTTCCATTTACCGTACCTCCAGAATATGTCCCTCATTTTTATGGTACTATTTTTACACTTTTTGCTGTTTTTTATTCACTTTTAGGTGGTATGTCTGGAATTGTTTGGGCAGATGTGGTTCAATTTGCTATCATGACAGTTGCTGCACTAGTAATAGGGTATTTAGGTTGGCAAGCTGTTGGAACTGGAACTTTAGCCGTTCCAGAAGGTTGGATGAATCCTTTTATAGGTGAATTAAGCATGGATTGGTCTAGTATTATTCCACAAGTAAATGAAAAAATAAAAAGTGACGGTTTTGGTATTTTCTCTATTTTCCTATTTATGATGCTTTTTAAAGGGGTATTAGTCAGTGTGGCTGGTCCTGCACCAACATATGATATGCAAAAGATTTTATCCACTAAATCACCTGCAGAAGCTTCAAAAATGAGTGGTTTTGTTTCAGTTATCCTAATGCCTATTCGTTACTTAATGATTGCTGGTTTTGCAGCATTAGCATTAGTATACTATGAAAAACTAGATTTATTAAATGCTGCAGGAGATATCGATTTTGAATTACTATTACCCACAGCCATTAATCAATTTGTACCTGTAGGTTTACTAGGTTTACTTTTAGCAGGTTTAATTGCAGCTTTCATGTCTACATTTGCTGGAACATTAAATGCCGCTCAAGCTTATTTGGTAAATGACATTTATCTTAAATACAAAAATCCAGAAGCTAGTTCAAGCCAAATAAAGAACATGAATTACATTACTGGAATAGTTGTAGTTATAATCAGTATTATTTTAGGCTTTTTTGCAGAAGATGTTAATTCAGTTTTAAACATAATTGTATCTGTACTTTATGGAAGTTATGTAGGTGCTAATATTCTAAAATGGCACTGGTGGCGATTTAATGGAGAAGGCTTCTTTTGGGGAATGGTTGCTGGTTTAGTAGCAGCATATTTTGTTCCAATGCTATTTCCAGATGTAAATGCCTTGTATTTATTTCCTTTATTATTAGTTATATCATTAGCAGGAAGTATTATAGGAACCTTCTCCGCTCCTCCTACTGAAGATAAAATTTTAATCGAATTTTATAAAAATGTAAAACCATGGGGATTTTGGAAACCTATACAGGATAAAATTCTTTTAGAAGAACCAAACTTTAAAAATAATGACTCTTTTGGTTTAGATATGTTCAATGTAGTTACTGGAATAATTGCCCAAACTTCTTTAGTAATCTTACCTATGTATCTCATCTTTCGTCAAAGTACACCTATATATATTACACTAATAGTTTTAATAGTTTGCATTTTATTATTAAAAAAATATTGGTGGAACAAATTAGATCAATAACATAAAAATTAAACACGATATGATAAAGACAAATCAGTTAGAAAATAAAATAAATATAGAACAACAAGTTACTGCTTTTCAATACTTAATTAACCTAAAAAATATTCCCACAGAAAATACAAATGGTATTTTTCAAAGATATACTTATCCTATTGTAACAGCTGCACACGTTCCTTTAGAATGGCGTTTTGATTTTAATCCTGAAACCAATCCTTATAATTTAGAAAGAATTGGCTTTAATGCTACTTTCAATGCTGGTGCTATAAAATGGAAAGACAAATATGTTCTTTGCGTTCGTGTTGAAGGAAATGATAGAAAATCATTCTTTGCAATTGCAGAAAGCCCTAACGGAATTGATCGATTTCAATTTTGGGATAAACCATGTGTAATACCTCAAATTGAAGGCAATCCTGATACAAATGTATATGATATGCGTTTGACACAACATGAAGATGGTTGGATTTATGGTGTTTTTTGTACAGAACGTAAAGACCCAAATGCTCCAAAAACAGATACAAGTTCAGCTATAGCTAATGCTGGAATTGTGCGTACTAAAGATTTAGTAAATTGGGAAAGACTCCCAGATTTAATTTCAAATTCTGGTCAACAACGCAATGTTGTATTACATCCTGAATTTGTAAACGGAAAATATGCGGTTTATACTCGTCCACAAGATGGTTTTATCGATGTAGGTAATGGTGGAGGAATAGGATTAGGGTATATTGATGCTATGGAAAATCCTGTAGTAACTGATGAAAAAATAATTTTTGGAAAAGTTTACCACACTATTTACGAATTAAAAAACGGTTTAGGACCTGCACCAATTAGAACAGATAAAGGTTGGTTACATTTAGCTCATGGAGTGAGAAATACTGCTGCTGGTCTTCGTTATACCTTATATCTTTTCATGACAGATCTACATGATCTTTCTAAAGTAACTCATGTACCTGGTGGTCATTTCATGGGTCCAGAAAATGAAGAGCGTGTGGGAGATGTTTCTAATGTGTTATTTGCTAATGGATGGATTGCTGATACCGATGGAACCGTTTATATTTATTATGCCTCATCTGATACACGTATGCATGTAGCCGTTTCAACAATTGACAAATTAGTAGATTATGTAATGCATACTCCTGAGGATAAATTTACCTCTTCTGCTTCAGTACAAACTATCATTGCTCAAATAGAAAACAATACTAAATTACTATAAAGTGCTTCCTACTCTATCTACATTAAAATCAGCTGTTCAAGAAGAATTAAATTCCATTTTACACTATTGGGTAAACCACAGTGTAGATGATAAAAATGGAGGTTTTATTGGTCAAATTGATTGTAATGAAACTAAACAATTTGAAACAGAAAAAGGAGCCGTTTTAAATGCTAGAATTTTATGGACTTTTTCTGCTGCTTATCCGTTTACGAATAATCCAGCTCATTTAGATCTTGCCGATAGAGCCTTTCAATTTATTGATAGTTATTTTTATGATAGTTTATTTGGTGGTATCTTTTGGAGTATTCACCCAGACGGAAGTCCAAAAGATACTAAAAACCAAATTTATGCTTTGGCATTTACCATTTACGGTTTAACCGAATATTACAAGATATCTAAAAAAGAAGAAGCCTTACAATTAGCTATTAATCTTTATCATAAAATAGAGAAGCACAGTTATGATAAAGAAAAAAATGGTTATTTTGAGGCTTTTACTAGAGAATGGCAACCTATTGAAGATTTGCGCTTGAGTGAAAAAGATGCCAATGAAAAGAAAACCATGAATACGCATTTACACATTGTAGAAGCTTATGCTAATTTATATGAAGTTTGGCCAGACAAAGTACTAAAAAGTAAAATAACAAACTTACTAATAGTTATCGACATTTATTTTATTGATTCTCAAAATTTCCATTTAAAACTCTTTTTCGATGAAAATTGGATTGAAAAAGAGGATGTTATTTCTTACGGACATGATATTGAAGCCGCTTGGCTGTTACAATGGTGCGCTGAAACAATTGATGATATAACTCTAATTAACACATATCAAACATATGCAGTTGCTATTGCTAACGCTACTAAAGAAGGATTAGATTCCGATGGTGGCTTATGGTATGAATATGATCCTAAAAAAAAGGAATTAATTGCTGAAAAACATTGGTGGCCACAAGCCGAACTTTGGATTGGAATGGTAAATGCTTGGCAACTTACCCAAGATGAAACCTATCTAAATCTAGTGGAAGAGAATTTTATTTTTGTTCAAAATCATCTTATTGATAAAAAAAATGGAGAATGGTTTTGGGGAGTTTATTCCGATTATTCTAAAATAGAAAAAGACAAAGCTGGTTTTTGGAAATGTCCCTATCATAATGGAAGAGCTTGTTTGGAATTACTAAAACGCTTATAAAATTAAACTTCATGAAACAATATACTTATACTTTTATTATTACTTTATTCACCGTTTTTATCACTTTTGGACAAGAGTTCGTTCACATAAAAGACAATAATTTTATTAAAGACGGAAAACCATATCATTTTATTGGAACCAATTATTGGTACGGTGCAATGATAGGAGCAAAAAATGGAGATAGAGCACGCTTACTAAAAGAACTAGATGAATTAAAAGCTCATGGTATTTCTAATTTAAGAGTCTTAGTAGGTGCTGAAGGTGGTGACCAAGATTACACCGTTACTCCTGCACTACAAACAGAAAAAGGAAAATATGATGAAGTATTATTAGATGGATTAGATTTTCTTTTAGCAGAAATGAAAAAAAGAGATTTAACTGCTATTTTGTTCCTTAACAACAATTGGGAATGGTCTGGTGGCATGGCTAAATATTTAGAATGGAATGGTTATGGAGTTGTTCCTAATCCTAATATTGAACCAAATACTTGGCCTCAATTTATGAATTATACCAAACAATTTCATTCTTGCAAACCTTGTCAGGAAGATTTTGAGAAGCACATGCAGTTTATTATTGGTCGAACCAACCCTTATACCAATTTAAAATATACGGATGATCCTACGATTATGTCTTGGGAAGTGGCTAATGAACCTAGAGTGTTTACCAAAGACAATGAGGAAGCGTTTACTTTATGGATTAATTCGGTTGTAAACCAAATCAAAAAGCTCGATCCAAATCATCTTGTAACTACAGGCTCTGAAGGAAAAGCAGGTTCTAATGATGATATTGCTACTTTTGAAAGAACACACAAAAATCCCAATATTGATTATTTAACGATGCATATTTGGCCGAAAAATTGGAGTTGGTACAACGTTGAAGACGAAAGAAAAACTACGAAAACGTCCATTAAAAAAACATTGGATTATATTGACGAACACATCCAAGTTGCAAAAAACCTCAACAAAATAATTGTTTTAGAAGAATTTGGTTTTCCTAGAGATCAAGTGAGTTTTGATAGAAAAGATCCTATTAGCTATCGAAACAAATATTACAAAGCTGTTTTTAAAAGAATGAAAAAAGCAATTAAAAATAACGAACCCTTTGTAGCTTTAAACTTTTGGGGATATTCAGGAATAGGAAAAAATACTCCTAGTGATGGAAAGTGGAGAAAAGGTGATGATTTTAATACTGATCCTCCTCAAGAACCACAAGGTTTGTACTCCGTCTTTACTACAGATAAATCGACTTTAGATTTAATAAAGAAATACAATTTAAAAATTAACAAATAATAAAAAGGAGATAGTACTATATCTCCTTTTTTTATTCTAACTTAAAGCTATTTCTAAAAAAATAGCACACAATTCATTGGGTTTGCTAAAAAATGGAGAGTGACTGGTTTCCATCTTGTAGACTTTTTCGCAAGGCATTTCTGTATACATTTTTTGTTGGATAAAAGGTGTTACTGCCTTATCTTCTGTACATTCGATATAAAACCTTCTAATGCTACCAAATTTTTCTTCTGTCAATACCAAAGGGGTTACACCTGATTCTATAGGTTCATGACTTAACAGTAGTTTTGCCATTTCTGTAATACTATCTTCACAATCGGCATACAAACCTTCTTTATAAATTTCTGGTTGCAAGATGTGGGCTTTTAGTTCTGGAAATCTGGTTACATAAGGTTTTAAAACACTATTTGTATCTTGAGCCGAATAGTCAAATTGGGTTTTACCATCTGGAATTAAATAAGCTGCTAGATAAATTAATTTTTCAATCTTTTCCGCACGGTATTCAGCTACTTGTGAAATTACTATTCCGTTTTTACTATGACCTACAAGGATTACTTTCCCTTCGATAGTATCTATTAAATCACAGACTTTTTCTACTGTATTTGGCAATCGAACTTCATTAATTGGAGTTTTGTCTCTTCCCATTCCTGGTAAATCAATAGCTAGCACTTGATGCCCTTGTTTTTCTAAGATGGGAATTACTTGGTGCCAATTCCAAGCGTTGTGCCATGAACCGTGAATTAAAATAAATGTTTTCATTTGTATTGGATTAAATTATAGGACAAAGATTCCGTTTCTTCTTTCCTAATCCAACCCGAAACTTGCTATCTTATTTCGTCCTTTCTTTTTTTGCTCCTTCCCAACCAATGATAGCTGTTTTTCTAACATTGCCCCACATGTAACCGCCAACAAGTCCAGTGGCTTGTATAACACGGTGACAAGGAATTAAAAATGCTACTGGATTGTTTCCTATGGCTGTACCTACTGCTCTTGAAGCATTTGGGTTTTCCAATGTATGTGCAATGGTACCGTAAGTTGTTAATTGTCCAAAAGGAATTCTTAAAAGAGTTTGCCAAACTTTCAATTGAAAATCGGTTCCTTTTAAATGAAGTTTAATTTGATTGAGTTTGGACCAATCCTGTGAAAAGATATGCAATGCGTTTTGTTGCATTTCATCAACAAGAAATTGAAATTGAGCCTTTGGAAACTGATTTTGCAAAAGTGTAAAAGCATCGGAATCTTCTGTTACAAATGCCATATAACAAATTCCTTTATCAGTAGACGCTACTAGTATGGTACCAAAAGGGCTTTCCTGAAAGCTATAGTTGATTACTAATTCTTTACCTCCATTTTTATAGGTAGCAGGTGTCATTCCTTCTATATTTACAAATAAATCGTGCAGTCTTCCTGTTCCGGAAAGTCCAGTTTCGTATGCGGTTTCAAATAAAGTGGCTTGATTGTCTTTTAAAAGTTTTTTGGCATATTCTACTGTTGTGTATTGCAAAAACTTCTTCGGACTAGTGCCTACCCATTCACTAAATAAGCGTTGAAAATGAAACGGGCTCAAGTTAATTTTCTGAGCTACATCTTCTAAATTAGGTTGCTGTTGAAAATTATCTTTTATATATCCTATTGCTTCTGCAATTCGGTGGTAATTGCTTTGTTGTTGTTCCGTCATCTTACTTCCCTTTAGAGTTACAAATATCGACAGAAGGTAGTGGTAATAAAACCCAAAACTTGCTATTTTGAGGTTTTTTTTCCAACAAGTTATTCTATAATATTAAAAATAGTTTGTAAACAATTTATTTATAAAAAACTCTTAATTACCACAACAGCTCCATCCTCTTTATTGGTAATTCACGATACAAACATTACTTCTAAGTAAAAAGATAATAGGTACTCGTTACAAAAAAGAAGTGAACAGGTTATCAAAAAATACTTTTTCAGACAACCTTTTAATGTCAACGCAATCTTTATTTTATTATTCTAGTCTGTTTTGGTTACGTCAAAATGATACTCAACCTATTTATTTGAAAAGTTATTTGTTTACTGACTTACTCTAAAAATTAAATTAAGTAATTTATATCCAGTTTTAGAGCTTTTAATCTATTTTTTTATATTTCAATCCAGGACCGTCACAAGCATTCCAAGAACTTAAAAAAATGGTTTCAGATTGAAGGTTCATAATTTCTTTATTGTTTGAGGTACAAGATCCTACAATTTCACTTTCACTAGTAAAGTTTAATTCTAGTAAAGATTCATTAGAATTATTAATCAAATTATAAGTTCCTGAAACTTCTGTTATAACTCCATCTCTATTTCTTGATTTTTGAAACGTTCCATCACCATTTAATCGATAGCTTTCTTGCCATTCCATTTCTGCACCTGTTGTTTCAGAATTTATTAAACTACCTGTCATTTGTATCAGTTTCCAATTCCCAATAATTCCGCTTTCTAAGTTAGTTTCATCATCATTTTTATTACAAGAGCATAAAATTCCGATTATCATTAAAAATAAAATTTGTTTTTTCATAATACATTTGTTTTTATAGTATGGATGAATTTTATTTCATTCGGTTGCGTTATCTTAATTATAACATTTATATTTTCATATAGTTACCTTTATTTTAATTTACCAAACATGGTTCCTATTCCTATTCCGAAGTAGGTCCTGTCTTTATTAAGTTGAATCATTGGGGAAACCGAAAATCCAAAAAACCTTGTTAACGGAAACTCTATTTTTGGATTTATAGTAAGGCTCATTGTACTGTATGAATAATAGGTATAGGTATAGTTCTCTGCAAGATTAACCCATGAGTCACTCTCTACAGATTGCCAATTAGTAGGTTCTTTTATTACTGTATAACCTAAACCAAAAGCTATATTAGCTCTTATAGTTCCCTTTTTATTAAGAGCATAGATTCTTCCAAAATCAATTTTATAATTTAAAAAATGGTCGTAAGGATTTGCTGTAGTAAAACTAAATAATCCATTTAAACCACTGCTGTAATTATCGGGTTGCGATTTAGGTTTTCTAATATTTCCTGAAAAGCCAACTTTTAGTGCATATTTATTTTTAAAAACATAATTTAAGTTTAAGTCAACACCTAAATAATTTCCAATGTTATACTCACTTGTTAAATAGTAGGTGTTTTCTTGTGCCGTTATTAACTGACTGGTAAGCAATAATAAAGCCATTACAAAAATATTCTTCATTGTTTTCAAAATGTATTTCTTTAAAGATACTAAATTAAGTACTTGGTTGCGTTTTTTTTATTACCTCAGCATCATATTACTGTTATGAATCGGCTGCATATCATTATAAAATAAGCTTTCCTTTTGTTCTAAAATGACAAAATCTGAAACTCATTGTTTTTTAAAACACACTAAGTAAAGTATTTATAGTTCTTCTAGGGTAAAACATTAAAAAAGATTTTCCTAAATTAATCCAACTCTTACTTTTTCTTGATAGGTCAAATTAAAATGGAAAAATCTATCTTTAAGATATGGAGCTATTTCTCAATAGGTGAAATTGGTGAAATTGGTGAAATTGGCTCTTTACAACCACACGACAATTCGCTACTATACTCACAGTACAAATGAATTTGCATCGTTGTATCCTTTTTGTGTTTGTTGTAATAGTCTTTTAAATTAATAGTCTCTCTTTTTTCATCATCAATTATAAAATATATTTTGTGATGCAAAAGAATATCATTTAAAATGGTTACTTCAAAATCTAAAAAATATTTGTCTTGATTGGGAGACACTTCTTCCGCATAATAAGGCAAAAACAACTTGGTTAAAGCTGGTTTTGTTCTATCTAAGTATCCAATACCAGATGCTCCTTTGGCATTGTTGTATCGTTTTTTATTCAACCAAGAAAAATCCTTGCTTTCTACTTTAAAAGGAACGATATTCACCTTTAAGCTATCAAAAGCCGTATCAAAAAGCACTTGAATATAGTCTATTTTCGTAAGTTCTAAAATATCATAATCCATATAAACTTGTTGTACTGGTTTTTCGCCTTTTAAACCAAATTCGTCAGGTGTTACGATACCAATATCATAAGCAGTGTTTTGAGCAGGCTTACCGTTTTTATCACTGTTAAATACTGGTGGAGAAGCAATATAGTATTTAGCCACATAATACGATTTATTTGTTTTTGAATCAATTTGATACCCATAAGGAATATTGGTAAACACTTGGTTTTTAGTATGCCATTGCAAACCATTTGGTGCACTACTCCAATTTTTACTATTCTGATTAGAAATAATTGTATTGCATCCTAGTAGTGTTACTCCATGTGTTTGGTCTGTTTTTATGGTGGATGCTCCTAAATTGAAATTTACATAGCCTGAAGTAGAGGAAGGAAGTATATTTTGGGCTAATAAAGTTGATGAGCATAACACTAAAATAAAAGTGTAGCGTATAAAATAGTTCATAGGTATCGATTTATAGTTTATACTTATTTTTTAGTTTGTTTTATTCAAAGTAAAGCTACAGTATTACAAACACTTTTTTACCCGTAAAATTACCTGATTTTCACCTATTATTTTGGCTATTTTAATGAGCCTGAAGTGTAAACAAGTCTGAAAATGAGTTTATTGTTACCAATGCATGAAATCAATAAGCTAAAAATTAGCCTAAAAAACACGAAATAACCTAAAAGTTTAGGTCTCTGACGTAAAAGTTTAAGTCCTTGACATAAAATTTTAGGTCTACCAACGTAAAATTTTAAGTTCCTGACATAAAATTTTAGGTCCACCAACGTAAAATTTTAGGTCCTTGACATAAAATTTTGGGTTCCTGACATAAAATTTTAGGGTATTGGGTTAAAAAATGGCAGACTTTATAGGCTTATATGACAAAGTTGAAGGAAATGGTTTTGAGGAAATAGTTTTGTAGAACAGATTTGGGTGATATCTTGGGTTGTAAAAGATATATTTGTAGTGTAAAAAGGGATTTAGATACTCGTTTCAAACGAGCACTAGTTTGAGGTTGTTTTAAATCATTTTAAAAATTTAGCCTTAAAAAAAGTTTGTGCAACAGCCACCGCTGTGCTTGTTGCACAACTACATCAAAGATAACAAAAAGGCAACATTTAAAAGAGTACTTTTTTGTAAATTTAGTCAGGCAAGGAAGAAAAGAACTCAACCCCAAAATGCTCTATCAAGTTCATTTGACCGACTTGATTCCAGAGCATAATTTTTACCGAATGCTTGATAAAGCCATTGATTTTCGGTTTCTATATAAATCCACTAAGAAGTATTATGGACAAGAAGGACAGGAGAGTATTGATCCTGTTGTCTTCTTCAAAATATGCTTAGTAGGCTATTTGAAT
>NZ_VEVQ02000017.1 GCF_006491595.2 Flavobacterium jejuense | reverse complement strand
ATAAATGCTTCAACGGGTGCGATTGATGTTTCTGCATCAACTCCTGCAACTTATACAGTAACCTATACAACTGCTGGATCTTGTCCTAATAGTTCAAGTGTTTCTGTAACTATAAATACTTTACCAACTGTAACTTATACAGCTCTTGCAGATATATGTAATGATGCTGGTCTTCAAGCTGGTTTAGGTGGTGGAATGCCTTCTGGTGGTGTGTATTCTGGTGCCGGTGTAACTGATGATGGTAATGGACTTAGTTATTCTTTCGATCCTGTTACTGCTGGGGTAGGTGTTCACACAATTACTTATACTTTTACTAATGCTAATGGATGTACCAACTCTGCAAGTGATGATGTAGAAGTAACTGAAACTTCTGCTCCAATAATTGATGTAATAACAGTTAACATCACTGGAGAATGTTTTGATATAGGAGGTGTTTATGCTAATAATGGAATACTTAATGGTAAAAATAGTTATATAGCAACTTTCCCAGGTTTCCCAGGTGCAATCTCTTTTGATGGAGTTAAATGGGTATTACACATCATAGGAGATATTGCTGATACTGGTTTTGAAAACACAACAGTTCCAGCTGGATTGACACCTCCATTAACTGGATGGACACCCACACAATGTCTAAATGGAACTTTAGAAATTGAAATAGGAGTTTCTCTATGTGATGGAGCAATTGTAGATAATTTATCACAAATTACATCTGGTTCCAACTTATTATTTTATAATGTTGCAACAGGAGGTTCGTCTTTAAATAGCAATGATTTATTAGTTTCTGGTGATTACTATGTTTCTGATACTGCAAATGGATGTGAAAGTGACAGGACTATGTTTAGTGTTAATATAAAACCTACACCAAGTGCAACAACAATAACTGCATCTTCAACTGTTATTTGCTCTGGAGGAAGTGTTACTTTAACTTCGGCTTCAGCAAATGGAAATCTATGGTCAACTGGTGAAACTACACAATCAATCACTATAACATCAGCTGGTGATTACACTGTTTCTATACTTAATAACGGTTGTATTTCTAATTCATCAAATACTATAACAGTAACTGATGCGGCTCCAATTGATAATACTATTTCTGAAATGACAACTGGTATTTTAACTGCTAATGAAGCAGGTGCGTCTTACCAATGGTATGAGTGTCCTAACACTTTATTATCTGGTGAAACCAATCAAAATTTTGAGCCAACTGCTCTTGGTGATTACAAGGTAGAAATTACAGTTGGAACTTGTGTTGTGGAATCTGCTTGTTATACAGTGACTGCTTTAGATACAGAATCTTTTGATAACAAAGTTACATTTGTAATTTATCCGAACCCTACAAATGGATTATTAAACATAGATTCTAACTTTGATGGTGACTTTATTATTGTAAATCAATTAGGTCAAACTATTAAAAGTTTTAAAGTAAATGCTACTATCGAGAATGTTATTAACGTTGAAAATATGGCAGATGGTGTTTATTTCATAAAAGGTTCAAATGGAACACAAATAAAATCGCAAAGACTTATAATTAAAAAATAATTATTACTTTTAACTAACTAATCTAAAGAAGGATTGTTTTGAGGTTTCAAAACAATCCTTCTTGTTTTTTTAGAAAAAATTTAGATAATTGACTTATTAACCAAACTTATTTAAAATGAAAAGAAGAAATTTTGTTCAAAAACTAACTATATTCACTACTAGTTCATTAGTTTTATCAGGTTCCAATTTGTATGCCTTAGATGCTGATCCCGAAATTAAAAAACAAAACACGAGTATTGATTTAGCTTCATTAACTTTTAATGATAAAAAATAACTTTAAAAGGAAACTTTATAGATTCAGAAACATTTGAACCTATCAATTTTGCAGTGTTAAAGGCTAAATTTAAAAAAAATAGATTTTTTCCTTTATCAAAATCTATTGAATCTACAGATGGTTCTTATGTAATTCAAACTGGCTTTTCATCCAATGGAAATAAAATAAATGAAAAAGTTACCATTGAAGTCACCGCTACAGGCTATAATTTTTTTCAAGCGATTTCTATCTAACAACGAATGGTTGTAACGTACATAGTGACATTTGGGTGTACAATCCGAAATTCAAAATTGAGTATTGTCCTCAAAACAGTTCTAATGGTGATCACACCAATTCTACATTTGACTTTCATTTAGTTAAAAGTTAAAAAATCATTTTTAAACAAAAAAAGAGATTTCAATATTTGAAATCCCTTTTTTTATTATAAGTCTAGTTATATTAAAAAGGTACATCAGAATCATCCTCTTCATCTGAATTAAAATTACTTCCAAAAGCTTCATTTGGAGAAGGAAGATTTGGAGTTGTAAATGGATTTTGTTCATCCAAATTCATTTTAGAAGGTAAAGCATCAAAAGGAGAACTAAAATCATCCAAATTATCAAACTTACCTAAGTTTCCAATAAATTTTAATCTAATATTATCCAATCCACCATTACGGTGTTTTGCCACAATGAATTCTGCTTGACCTTGAGTTGGAGAACGTTCTTCATCGTCCCATTCATCAATTTTATAATATTCTGGTCTATAAATAAAAGATACAATATCAGCATCTTGCTCAATCGCACCAGATTCACGTAAATCAGACAACAAAGGTCTTTTACTAGAACCACGAGTTTCAACGGCACGCGATAATTGGGAAAGTGCAATTACAGGCACATTTAATTCTTTAGCTAACGCTTTTAAGTTTCTCGAAATAGTAGAAATTTCTTGCTCACGATTTCCTCCACCTTTTCCATTTCCACCTGCTGTCATTAACTGAAGATAATCAATTACTATCATCTTAATTCCATATTGAGAAGACAAACGTCTTGCTTTGGCACGCAAATCAAAAATGGATAATGAAGGAGTATCATCTATAAACAAAGGGGCTTTTTCTAAATCTTTTACCTTAATAGAAAGCTGTTCCCACTCATGTTTTTCTAATTTACCAGTTCTCAATTTTTCCGAAGATAATCCTGTTTCTGACGAAATTAAACGAGTAATTAACTGAACAGAAGACATCTCTAGAGAGAAAAAGGCAACAGGAGCACCATAATCAATAGCCATATTTCTAGCCATAGATAATGTGAAAGCTGTTTTACCCATACCTGGACGAGCCGCAACAATAATTAAATCGGACGGTTGCCAACCTGATGTTAATTTATCTAAGTCATGAAAACCAGTTGGAACCCCACTAAGTCCTTCTTTTCCTGCAATTTCTTCAATACGTTTTTTAGCTTGGATTACTAAACTTTGTGCTGTTTCAGAACTCCTCTTTATATTTCCCTGCGTAACTTCATAAAGTTTTGATTCTGCTTTGTCTAATAAATCAAAAACATCAGTACTTTCATCATATGATTCTTCAATAATTTCGCTAGAAATCTTAATCAAACTTCTTTGGATAAATTTTTGTAAAATAATTCTGGAGTGAAATTCAATGTGAGCTGAAGATGATATTTTTTGGGTTAACTGAATTAAATAAAAATCGCCACCAGCTAAGTCTAACTTTCCATTCTTTTTTAATTGAGCTGAAACTGTCAATAAGTCTATTGGTTGTGTATCATTAAATAATTCAACAATAGCTTCAAAAATATGTTTATGAGATTCTTTATAAAAAGCATCAGGTTGCAAAATATCGATTACTTCATCAACTCCTTTTTTATCAATCATCATTGCACCAATAACTGCTTCTTCTAAATCAATAGCTTGAGGGGGAAGTTTCCCTTTTTCCAAGTTAATTATAGTGGTTTTATCAACCTTTAATGGGCTACTACTTCTGATATTTTCCATGGCGCGAAGTTAACCAAATTTTAATTGTTTTTATAATTCTAATTGTTAATACATGTATGTTAAAAAGCTGTTCATAACATGATAATTTTGTTTATAACACAAAAAAAATCCGAAACAATTAAGCTTCGGACTTAAATTTGAAAATAAAATGAATTATTCTTTGAATTCACCCATTTTACTATATTTATCCATTCTATTCATTATCAAGTCTTCTGTTGATAACTCTTTTAATTCATTGTAAGCTTTAATAATATATTTTTCAACTGTTTTAAAAGTTGTCTCTCTATCTTGATGAGCACCTCCTAGAGGTTCAGGAATAATATCATCTACTAATTTTTGCTTTTTCATGTCAATAGCAGTCAATTTTAAAGCTTCAGCTGCTTGCTCCTTATATTCCCAACTTCTCCACAAAATAGAAGAACAAGATTCTGGAGAAATAACTGAATACCAAGTATTTTCTAACATAAAAACTTTATCTCCTACTCCTATTCCTAATGCTCCACCAGAAGCACCTTCTCCTACAATTACTGTAATGATAGGTACTTTTAAACGAATCATTTCAAAAATATTTCTAGCAATTGCTTCTCCTTGCCCTCTTTCTTCAGCTTCAAGTCCTGGATAAGCTCCTGGAGTATCTACTAAAGTAATAACAGGAATGCCAAATTTTTCAGCCATTTTCATTAAACGGAGAGCCTTTCTATATCCTTCTGGATTTGCCATTCCAAAATTACGATATTGACGTGTTTTAGTATTGTAGCCTTTTTGTTGACCAACTATCATAAAAGATTGTCCGTCTATTTTCCCAAGTCCACCTACCATAGCCTTATCATCTTTAAAGCCTCTATCTCCAAAAAGTTCTAAAAAAGTATCTCCACATAAAGCCTTAATATGATCCATTGTATATGGACGATTAGGGTGTCTTGACATTTGAACACGTTGCCAAGCTGTCAAATTTTTATATATACTTTTCTTCGTTTCTGCTAATTTTTTCTCAATTTGTTTACATGTTTGAGTAACATCAACTTCAGATTCTTGACCTATGATAACACACTTATCTAACTGGTCTTCAAGTTCTTTTATTGGTAATTCAAAATCTAAATATTCCATTGGACTAAATTTTGGTTTTAGTTTGTTATTACAAAGATAAAATTTTCAAATTAATTAACGTTGAATTGACTTTGTTTTAGTTTTCTTTTTTTATAATTTTTCACAACTCCGTTAGCAATAACAGTTGTAAGTATAATTGCTGCTCCAACATAAAACATCGAATTCATATGTTCAGATTCACTAAAAATAAGTAATGCTAAGACAATTCCATATATAGGTTCTAAATTAATAGTTAACATAACCGTGAAAGGACTTAATATTTTCATCACTTTTACAGATGCAGAAAAAGCATATGCAGTACAAATCGATGATAACACTAAAAGCCACAAAAAATCATTTAAAGAAAGTGAGAAAAATTGAGTATCAAACTTTTCTGTAAAAAACAGTATAATGCTCAAAAAAAACACTCCAATTCCTAATTCATAAAATGAAATAATATTCGCCTCATATTCTTTTGCATATTTACCATTAATTACTGAAAATAAAGCAGAAAGAAAAGCAGAAGTAATCGCTAAATAAATGCCGTTTTTATATTGTGTTTCCACGTCAAAAATTATACTAAGCCCTATAATAGTTATTATTCCAAACAAGACTTCATATCCTACAATTTTTCTTTTATACAAAACAGGCTCTATTAGTGATGCAAAAAATGCTCCTGTTGATAAACAAGCTAATGTAATTGATATATTAGAAACTTTTATAGCTTCATAAAAAGTGTACCAATGAGAAGCTATTATAATTCCTGATAATGCAAATCCTACAAAAGTTTTTAAGGGTATTTTTAAAGATTGTTTTTTAATACAGATATAACCAATTATAAAAACTGTTGCAAAAAACATTCTATACCAAACCAATTCCAAAGCTTCTAAAGAAATTAACTTTCCTAAGATAGCTGTAAACCCCCAAATGAAAACAATAAAATGGAGATGTAAATAATTTTTTAAGTAACTAGCGTTTTGCATTGCGAAGTAAATAAAAGGCTAATAGACCAAAAACAATATTAGGAATCCAAACTGCTAATAATGGAGAGAAATCTGAATTTTCAGCAATCGTTCCAAATACCTTATCAAAAAAGATAAATGTAAAAGCTATTACTATTCCTATAGCTAAATTCACACCCATTCCACCTCTTCTTTTCATAGAAGAAACTGCAACAGCAATTATTGTTAAAATGAAAGCAGAAACAGGCAAACTATATTTCTTATAAAGCACTACTAAATAAGCATTTATCCTTGTATTTCCTTTTTTCTTTTCTTTATTAATAAATGTATATAACTCTCCAATTGTCATTGTTTCAGCTATGTAAAAAACCGGAGTTAATTCATCAGGTTCAAAATTAAACTTTACAATTTTTTTATCTATCGATTCTAAGACATCATTGTTTTTTCCTACTGATCGTTTTATATAATTAAATAACGAATATTTCTTTGTTTTTTCATCATACTTAATTCTATTGGAATTAATTTTTTCAACTAATTTATTTCCATTGAATTTTTCGTAAGTAAAATTAAAACCTGTTTTAGACAAAAAATTATAATTACTTATGTAAATGTATTCACCATCTCCTATTTGTCTAAAAATATCAGAAGTTTCCATTGTTTTATAACCTCCTCCTCTTAAATAGGCATTTCTAAAATCTAAAAATCCTTTACTCGCTTTTGGTACTAAGAAAAACCCCATTAACAAAGCAAAAATACAAACGATAGAAGCTCCCATTAAAAAAGGCCTTAAGAAACGTTTGAAAGAAATTCCAGAGCTTAATATGGCAATAATTTCTGTATTATTGGCTAACTTTGAGGTAAACCAAATAACCGATAAAAAGAGAAATATTGGAAATAATAAATTAGCAAAATAGATAATAAAATCCCCATAATAAACAACAATTTCATCAAAGGGAGCTTTTCTTTCAATCATTCTATTTACCTTTTCAGAAACATCAATTACTATTCCAATAGGAATAAATAAAAGTAACATTACTGAAAATGTAATTAGATATCTTTTTAAAATATACTTATCTATTAACTTCATTGCTGAATTTAGAATTTAGAATTTAGAAATTAGAAATAAAAAGTTATATCAACTTTACTACTTCAGAAATCTAATTTCAGAGTTTATAATCGTTGACTCATTTGTATTACCATTTTATCTTTCCACTCTCTAAAAGTTCCTGCTAAAATTTGTCTTCTAGCTTCTCTTACTAACCACATATAAAATCCTAAATTATGAATAGTTGCTATTTGTTTACCAAGATATTCATTAGCTGCAAATAAATGTCTCAAATAAGCTTTTGAATACTCCATATCTACCCAAGTATGATTCATTTCATCAATTGGGGAAAAATCAGCCTCCCATTTCTTGTTTTTTATATTAATTGATCCATGAGCAGTAAATAACATTCCGTTTCTTGCATTACGTGTTGGCATAACACAATCAAACATATCAATTCCTAAAGCAATATTTTCTAAAATATTAATTGGAGTACCCACACCCATTAAATACCTTGGTTTATCCTCAGGTAAAATAGCAGTTACTACTTCGGTCATAGCATACATTTCTTCAGCAGGTTCTCCTACTGACAAACCACCAATTGCATTTCCTTGTGCTCCTGCATTAGCAATATATTCTGCAGATTGTTGTCTTAAATCTTTATAGGTACTTCCTTGAACAATAGGAAAGAAAGTTTGTTCATAACCGTATTTAAAAGGCAATTTTTCTAAATGTGTTGTACATCTATCTAGCCAACGATGTGTCATATGCATAGAGCGTTTTGCATAACGATAATCACAAGGGTAAGGAGTACACTCATCAAATGCCATAATGATATCTGCCCCTATAGTTCTTTGTATTTCCATCACATTTTCTGGAGAAAAAAAATGATATGAACCATCAATATGAGATTTAAATTTCACTCCTTCTTCTTTAATTTTTCTATTAGAAGAAAGTGAATATACTTGATAACCACCAGAATCAGTAAGGATATTTCTATCCCAATTCATAAATTTATGTAATCCTCCAGCTTTTTCTAAAATATCAGTTTGTGGCCGTAGATACAAATGATAAGTATTTCCTAGAATAATATCTGGATTAATATCGTTTTTTAATTCTCTTTGATGCACTCCTTTAACAGAAGCTACTGTTCCAACAGGCATAAAAATAGGAGTTTCTATCACTCCATGATCTGTTGTCATTTTTCCTGCTCTTGCTTGGCTTTTAGTATCTTTACTTAATAATTCAAACTTCATATAAAAATTTTACTCGACAAATATAAATGTTTTCCAAACGATGATTTATAATTTATTATATTATTTAACAGATAAATATTTAAAAACCATACTAATTATAGAACTTTTAATTAAAAAGATGTAACATAAATAAGTTAAAAATAAAGAACTTTGTGTAATAATCTAAAACAAAAATTATGAAAAATTCAAAAAAACCAAAAGAAGCAACAATAGAATCAAAATTAAAAGCGACGAACTATCCTGCATCTGAAGACATTTATAATAAAAACAAAGAAGAAAAAGAGTTAAATCCTGAAGACATTTCAAAAAAGAAATCTAATAAAATTAGCATTGGAAAAATGAATGAAAAATCATTTGAAGATGTAAAAACTGGAGTAGACTTAGATGTTCCTGGTGCAGAATTAGATGATGTACAAGAAAATATTGGAAGTGAAGACGAAGAAAACAACTACTACAGTCAAGCAGATACTAAATAAAACATAAACATGTCAATCAAATCAATAAACCCATATACGCTAGAAGTGTTAAAGTCATATGATGAAATGACTAACAAAGAAGTTGATGCAGCTATTACTAAAGCACACACAACTTATCAAAATTGGAAAACAAAAACTTTTGAAGAAAAAGCAACTGTTTTAAATAAAGTAGCTGCAATTCTCCGTTTAAGAAAAGCAGAATTATCAAAATTAATAACCTTAGAAATGGGTAAATTAATTGCTCAAGCAGAAAGCGAAATTGAATATGCTGCTTCTATTTTCGAATATTATGCTAAAAATGGAGAAGAATTTCTTAAAGATGAAAAATTAGAAGTTGAAAAAGGTGAAGCATTTATTAGAAAAAACTCTTTGGGGGTTTTATTAGGCGTTGAGCCATGGAATTTCCCTTTTTATCAAGTAGCTCGTTTTGCTGCACCAAATATAATGATAGGTAATACCATTTTATTAAAACACGCTTCCAATGTCCCTCAATGTGCAAAGTCTATAGAAGACATTTTTAAAGAAGCTGGAGCTCCATCTGGCTTGTATACTAATCTTTTTATTCGCGGTTCAAAAATCACTAAATTAATAGCCGACAAAAGAATACAAGGTGCTTCTTTAACAGGTAGCGAAAAAGCAGGTTCAGAATTAGCTATGATGGCAGGAAAATATATTAAAAAATCAGTATTAGAACTTGGTGGTAGTGATGCTTTTATCGTTTTAGAAGATGCAGATATTGACAGAACAGTAAATCTTGCTATTTTAGGTAGAACTATTAATAATGGTCAAAGTTGTATTGCTTCGAAACGTTTTATAGTAGTAGAAAAAGTAGCAAATGAATTTTTAACCAAATTTAAAGCAAAAATGAGTGCTTTACAAATAGGAGACCCAATGCATCCTGAAACTCAACTTGGTCCACTTTCTAGTGAAGACGCTTTAAAAACCATTTTAGAACAAGTAAACCAAGCTGTTTCAGAAGGAGCGAAAATTGAAGTTGGTGGTAAAAGAGCAACTATTAAAGGTGCCTTCATGGAACCAACTATTATCTCTAATATTACTTCAAAAATGGAATTATACCAAGAAGAACTTTTTGGACCAGTGGCTAGTTTTTATGTTGTTAAAAATGAAGAAGAAGCAATTGCATTAGCAAATGATACTGAATTTGGCTTAGGAGGCTCTATTTATACAAAAGATTTAGAAAAAGCTAAAAAATTGGCAAACCAAATTGATTCTGGAATGGTTTTTATTAATCATCCCACAAAATCATCCATAGAACTGCCTTTTGGAGGAACTAAAAGATCAGGTTATGGTAGAGAATTATCACCATTAGGTATTGACGAATTTGTCAATAAAAAACTTATTAGAGTGCTCAGCGAAGAAGAAAAACTATAAAACTCAAAACAATTCATTTAAAAAAACATCTTACTAGTTAGTAAGATGTTTTTTGTAGATAACTTTTCAAAAGTCAATAAATATCTGTAGAAGTTAATAATAATAATCTACTTATATTTGTGCTTTTAAATTTTAACATTAAAATGAAACCAAACACACAACAACTACAAGAATTAACAGTTCAAGTAAGAAGAGACATTTTACGAATGGTACATGCTGTAAATTCTGGACATCCAGGAGGCTCTCTTGGCTGTACCGAATTTTTAGTAACACTTTATCAACACCTTATGACTAGAAAAGAAGGTTTTGATATGGATGGAATTAATGAAGACGTGTTCTTCTTATCTAATGGTCATATTTCTCCTGTATTTTATAGTGTTTTAGCAAGAAGTGGCTATTTTCCTGTTAGTGAGTTAGCTACTTTTAGATTATTAAACTCTAGATTACAAGGACATCCAACTACTCATGAAGGATTACCTGGAATCAGAATGGCTTCAGGATCTTTGGGACAAGGCCTAAGTGTAGCTTTAGGAACTGCTCAGGTAAAAAAATTAAACAAAGACTTAAATTTAGTATACACCCTTCATGGTGATGGTGAATTACAAGAAGGACAAAATTGGGAAGCTATTATGTATGCGTCTGCCAAAAAAGTAGACAATCTAATTGCAACTGTTGATGTTAATGGAAAACAAATTGACGGAACAACTGATGAAGTTCTTTACATGGGAAGTTTAAAAGCAAAATTTGAAGCTTTTGGATGGGATGTTTTAGAAATTAAAGAAGGTAATAATATTGAAGCTATTGTAGCTGGAATGACAGATGCTAAATCTAGAACAGGCAAAGGAAAACCAGTTTGTGTATTATTGTATACAGAAATGGGTAATGGTGTAGATTTTATGATGCATACGCATGCTTGGCACGGAAAAGCTCCAAATGATGAACAATTAGCAAATGCATTAGCTCAAAATCCAGTAACATTAGGTGACTATTAATCTTCCAACAAAATGAAAATGAAAAAATATACAAATACAGGAAATAAAGACACACGTTCTGGTTTTGGTGCAGGACTTACGGAACTTGGTCAAAAAAATGAAAATGTTGTAGCACTTTGTGCTGACTTAATTGGCTCTCTAAAAATGGATGATTTCAAAAAAAATCATCCTGAACGCTTTTTCCAAGTAGGAATTGCTGAAGCGAATATGATGGGAATTGCTGCTGGTATGACTATTGGAGGTAAAATCCCTTTTACAGGAACTTTTGCTAATTTTTCTACAGGTAGAGTGTATGACCAAATTCGTCAATCTATAGCTTATTCAGATAAAAATGTAAAAATTTGTGCTTCTCATGCTGGATTAACCTTAGGAGAAGATGGAGCAACACATCAAATTCTAGAAGACATCGGTTTAATGAAAATGTTACCAGGAATGGTAGTTATTAATCCTTGTGATTATAACCAAACCAAAGCGGCTACAATTGCTATTGCTGACCATCATGGACCAGTTTATTTACGTTTTGGACGTCCTAGCGTAGCCAATTTTACTCCTGAAAATGGAGAGTTTATCATTGGAAAGGCAATTCTATTAAATGAAGGTACTGATGTAACTATTGTAGCAACAGGTCATTTGGTTTGGGAAGCTATAATTGCTGCTGAAAAACTAGAAGAAAAAGGTATTTCTGCTGAAGTGATTAACATCCACACTATTAAACCTTTAGATGAAGAAGCTATTTTAAAATCAGTAGCTAAAACAGGTTGTATTGTTACAGCAGAAGAGCATAACATCTTAGGAGGTCTAGGAGAAAGCGTTGCTAGAACATTAGTTTCCAACAATCCTATTCCACAAGAATTTGTGGCTGTAAATGATAGTTTTGGAGAAAGTGGAACACCTGCTCAATTAATGGAGAAATACGGCTTAAATGCAGAAGCAATAATTAGCGCAGCTGAAAAAGCTATAAATAGAAAACAATAAACATAAACTTTCTATTGATACAAAAAAAAATGCCCAATAATTAAGTTGGGCATTTTTTTGTATTTTATTATTTAATGACAGGCACTATCTAAATGTTTTTTTATTGATCCCGAATTACAAAAAGGAATAGTATCAAATGAATAGTAAGTTATATTTCCATTACCATCATTAGTCTGAATAATTTCTGTTTTAGTTACAACTCCATCACCATCATCATCAACATCTAAAAAATTAGGAATTCCATCTCCATCAGAATCATCATTAAAATAATCTCCATCTTGATTTAAATCTTCATTATTACTTTTTACTCTATCTCTATCGTGATCATTTTCTTTACGAGAAAATAATTTAATCTGAAAAGCAATTGGATTATACGCTTTACTTCCAATTGTAGAACTAAAATAAGCTAAACCTGAAGGAATAAAAACCAAAACATTACCGTAATCATTGTGGGTTATTGTTCCATCTCCATTAACCGTAGAAGACGCCTCCGTTTTAATTGCAGACAAAACTTGTCTAAATCCAGAAATAGAAAGCGGATCAAACTGACTTGTTTGAGGATAAGTAAACCAAATTCCTTGATTATTTTGATCAAAAATTTCATTTTCAAAATCCCAACCTTTGTAAGCTGTAAAAGTTGAATCAACCTGTGTAGGTCTAACACCACCTCCTTCGTTTAAAACAACATAATACAATTTATAATCTACAACATCAGTCGATGCACCATTTGTTAAATTAGACACCCTTAAATCATTTTTAACCATCAATGATTGTAATGGATAAGTTGTATTATCCCAAATTGAAGTTTGTGTACCATCAATTTCTTCAACAGTTGCATTTAAATCCCCATCCACTATTAGATAATTTGATTTCAAATAATCTTCAATCTCTGCAATATTTTCATCATAGACTTCTTGTCTGTCTCTTAAAACAATATCATCAACAGATGAATTATTTTTATTACAAGAAATAGAAACTACAAGTAGCACTAAAAAAAAACTAACTCTTAAAATATTCTTCATTTTCATAAAAATTTGAGCCGCAAGATACAATTTTCCTTTATTTTTGTATAAAAATTAACATTGATTTTTGATTAAAATGAGAGTAGATAAGTTTTTATGGTGCACAAGATATTTCAAAACGCGAAACATAGCTGCCGAATCGATTAAAAAGGGTCATGTTTCTGTAAATGGACAAGTGGCTAAAGCTTCAAGGGAAGTGTATCCTACTGATAAAATTGTATTAAGAAAAGATCAAATCAATTATCAGTTTACAATTTTAGACATTCCGCCTAATAGAGTTGGAGCTAAATTAGTAGATATTTACAGAAAAGACACTACACCTGATGAAGCTTTTGCTCATTTAGAATTACTAAAACTTAGTAAAGAATATTACAGAGCAAAAGGAGAAGGAAGGCCTACAAAGAAAGACAGGAGAGACATTGACGATTATACAACAGATATTGATTTTGATGATGAATCTAAATAAGGAATATTGGGAAAACCGATACCAAAACGAGGATACTAGCTGGGATACTGGCTCAATTACTACACCATTAAAAGAATATATAGATCAAATTAAAAATAAGGATCTAAAAATACTAATTCCAGGTGCAGGAAATAGTTACGAATTTGACTACCTAATAGCAAATGGGTTTAAAAATGTTTATGTGATTGATATTTCATCACATCCAATAAACAAGTTACGTTCTAAAAACCCTAAATTTGAGAAACAAATCTTGATAGGTGATTTTTTCAAACACAAAGGAGCATATGATATTATTATTGAACAAACTTTTTTTTGTGCTTTAGATCCTACTCTTAGAAACAATTACATAACTAAAATGAATGATCTATTAAAACCAAAAGGAAAAATAGTTGGTTTACTTTTCAATTTTCCTTTATCTAGTGAAGGACCTCCTTTTGGAGGTAGTATAGACGAATACCAAAATTCTTTTTCTAAGTTATTCACGACCAAGATTCTTGAAAAAGCATATAATTCAATAAAACCACGTTTAGGAAGAGAACTCTTCTTTATCTTTGAAAAAAAATAATTTCACAACATGCAAAATATAATTTTAACTCATAAAGAAATAGAGCACAAGATAAAACGAATTAGTTATCAAATTTTTGAAACTTTCGTAGATGATAAAGAGGTAATTATTGCTGGCATTTCTAAAAGCGGTTTTATTTTGGCAAAAAAAATAGCAACCGAATTAGAAACAATTTCTGATTTAAAAGTCCTTTTATGTGAAGTTCATATTA
Organism: Flavobacterium jejuense; assembly: GCF_006491595.2. Classification (GTDB taxonomy): domain Bacteria; phylum Bacteroidota; class Bacteroidia; order Flavobacteriales; family Flavobacteriaceae; genus Flavobacterium; species Flavobacterium jejuense. Next base: position 87,075 of record NZ_VEVQ02000017.1, on the reverse strand, counting down.
ATAAGCAAAATCCTCAAGAAACAATTACTACCTCAATTAGTAGCGAAACCTATAAAAACAAAGCATTAATTTTAGTTGATGATGTTTTAAGTTCTGGCACAACTTTAATATACGGTGTAAAGCATTTCTTAGAAGTGCCTTTAAGCAAATTTAAAACTGCGGTACTTGTAGATAGAAATCATAAAAAATACCCTGTAAAGGCCGATTTTAAAGGTTTATCATTATCTACATCATTACAAGAGCACATTCAAGTTATTTTTGAAGAGAACAACAGTTATGCTTACTTAAGCTAGTTTTATTTTTTGTTCTATCTCCTCTACTGTTATTTCAATTGATTTATTATCAATTGAAATAACTTGCTTTGATTGCAAATAATAATAACTTCTATCAAAAATATGTTTTCTAATATATTCTTCTAATTCATTTTCAGTTAAATTTGCTATTAAAGGACGATTCTCTTTTTCTTTAATTAATCTACTCGTTAGTGTTTCTATAGAACCTTTCAAATAGAAAGAACATATATCTTCTTGATAAAAAATCTCATGATTATTTGCGTAACAAGGAGTACCTCCACCTAATGCTAAAATAAATCCATCTGTTTTACTAATAAAATTTTTAAAAATAAAGCTCTCTATTTTTCTAAAATAAACCTCTCCTTTAGTTTCAAAAATTTTTTTTATTGTCTCTTTTTCGGATTTTTGAATTATTTCATCTAAATCGTAAAAGGGAATTCCTACATTTTTTGAGAGTTCTTTCCCAATTGTAGATTTACCTGACCCCATATAACCCACTAAAATTATTTTCATGATTTAATAATTCCTTTAAAATTAAGTAGTTAAAAAATAAATTAAAAAAAAAGACAAATTTATAAGAAAAAACCATTGGAAAATAAATTTTAGTTAATATATTTGCACCCGCATTCAAGGAAACAAAATGACTTGGTAGCTCAGTTGGTAGAGCACATCACTTTTAATGATGGGGTCCTGGGTTCGAGCCCCAGCCAGGTCACTAATTTTTTATCCTAAGCAATGCATCGACTTGGTAGCTCAGTTGGTAGAGCACATCACTTTTAATGATGGGGTCCTGGGTTCGAGCCCCAGCCAGGTCACAAGCAAAAAGTTATTCGTTTTTTCGAATAGCTTTTTTTGTTTAAGGCCATGTGGAGAAACGGTAGACTCGCCATCTTGAGGGGGTGGTGCTCGAAAGGGCGTGAGGGTTCAAATCCCTCCATGGTCACTTATAAACACAAAAAAAGTCCCATATGGGACTTTTTTTAATTCATAAAACTTTTCAAAGGCTTGAGTTGTTCTAAATTGAGGTTTGCCTTTTGCATTAAACTCACCAAACTCATTATTTGACTTGGATTCATGTCATTTCCTAAGATACGAACCACTGCAAACCCATTCTCTTTTCCAGTAGCAAATAAAACAAACTCATCTATATGCTCTTCTTCTCCTACAAAATAAATTGCTCCACCATTATTTCCGGAACCCATTCTCATTAATTCCTGATATTTTTCTGATTTTAATATCTCTTTCACTTTTTTACTTTCTAAGGTATATTTTTCTTCATTTAAAGAATCCTTTTTAAAAGCAATAATATTCATTTTTTCAAAAGACTTTAAAACTTCTTTATCTTCTTTTGACAAAGTCATTTTTTCAGTATTAATAATCGACGAACCTAAATCAAGAGCAATAAAATCTGGAGATTCTGAATTATCTACAAAATATTTTTGCAAACTTGGCTCATTGGAACAACTAAAAAGAAAAAATGAAAGAATAATTACTATATATGACTTCATATTTTAAAAATTTACTTTTTAGATACTTTTTTCAATTCTTTTCCTCCTGGTAAACTCATTTTCTCAGTCAAAGCGGAAATTTCGTCTAAATTAAAATTACCCGTTAAAGACAAAACAATCGCTTGATTATCTTTATCACCTGGAGACTCGATAAACATCAACAATTCTCTTACAATATTTTCTGAAGCCCCAGACTTAACATAAATATTCACCTTCTTACCATCATCATTAACACGCATTAATTCTTCCAAAGGATTCGATTTTAAATAACTTGTAACAGTACCCTTCATATCTCCTGCTAACTTTACATTATCAGTAATAAAAACCTTCAAATTATCTAGTTTTTTTAATAAATCCATATATTGCTGAGCCTCTTTATCTTTAGTATCAACCTTAACCTTACTCATCAACTCAAACATTTTTTTATTTACAATAACAGTTGTAACTCCATCTTTATCTTCATATTTATCAAATACTGATTGTGAAAATATTACAGAGGTAAATGCTATAAATACTATACTTAAAATTAATTTTTTCATCTCTTTTTTATTTAAAAATTGTTTTTTTTGTTTTTTCATACTCTTTTAAAATAGCAACTCCTTCTACTCCTTGATTTACTTCTTCTGAAAGCATTTCAAGAGCTTTTTGAGTTTCTACAAATGCTTCTTCAGGACTTGAGTAGGTTCCTAAATTTTGTTTTGAATTCTCATTATTAAAATAATTTATTGTTCCAAAAAGAACAACAATTGCTGCAGCAACACCTATCCACTTTACATACGATTGTTTTTTAGCTTGTAATGGTAGGGCTTTAGTAAATTGTTCTCTTTTTTGATTTTCAAAATAACCAAACAACGGTTTGTACTGAACCAAATGCGGGGCTACATTGTTTGAAGAAAAATAGGCCTTTAATTGTTTTTCTTCAGCAATACTTGAAGTACCCTCCAAATATTTATCTATTAGTATTTCAGCTACTTTTAATTCCATAATTGTGTTTTTCTAACAACTTCTCTCTTATCGTTTTTCTAGCTCTTGAAAGTGCTACTCGTATAGCAGTTTCATTCATATCTAAAACAGAAGCTATTTCATTAAATTCATATTCTTCTATATCTCTCATTTGAACAATGATTTTTTGTTGTTCAGGTAAATTGTCTATTATTTTTTCTACCCAACTCCAACTATCACTATCTTCAACCTGTTTATCTACACCTGGAGCATTGTCTCCATAATTACTATGTACTAATTGCAAATTTGATGCTCTTTTCGATTTCAATTGATCTAAACAATAATTCTTAGTCATTGTCATTGCCAAAGCTTCCACGCTATTGTACTTCTCTAAACCATCATTTTTATTCCATAATCGCACCAAAACTTCTTGAGTAGCATCTTCAGCCTCTTCAACACTAACCAATAATCGTTTGGCTACTCTGAAAATTTTATCTTTAAAAGGAGATATCATATGTAAAAACTCCTGTTGTTTCATTTTAATTAGCTTGTTTAAAGTATAGACGAATGTAAATTAATTTTGTTACATTAAAAAATAAGCTTATTTTTATTTAATAATTTTTCAATGCTATGAAATCATATTTAGAAATCAGGTGTATACTACTAACCTGACACTAATTAATGCGCCAATTATAGGATTTAAAAAATAAATTCGCTGTAATATGAAAAAGAAACTATTTTTACTCTCAGTATTATTCATTTTAATATTATCTACATTTAGTTGTGGAGATGATTATGATGACTTTCCTCAAAGCAGTTCTGTTAATGACTTCATTTGGAAAGGATTGAACCAGTACTACTATTGGCTACAAGATTCCCCTGACTTGGCCGATAATCGATTCTCTACAAATTCTGAATATCAAACATTCTTGAATTCCTATTCTCCACCTGAAAACTTATTTGAGCATTTGCTTGTTGACAGACAAACAGATCGTTTTAGTGTTATTTATTCAGATTATACGGCTTTAGAACAAGCTTTATCAGGAACACAAAAAAATAACGGAGTAGATTATGAACTGAGATATAAAAACGGTAGTTCTACTGAAATTTTTGGCTGGGTACGATATATTTTACCAGGGTCAGATGCCGCTTTAAAAAGCATTCAAAGAGGTGATTTTTTCTATGCTGTAAATGGCACTTCTTTAACTGTTGATAATTATAGAAATTTATTAGCAAATGATACTTATACTTTAAATTTAGCAGATTATGATAGTGGTAATATTACTCCTAATGGAAACACTGTAACCTTAACAAAAACTGCTTTTTCAGAAAACCCAGTACATATTAAAAAAACTTTTACAGTAGGCACAAAAAAAATAGGCTACTTAATGTACAATGGTTTTTATTCGCAATATGAATCCGAACTGAATGATGCATTTGTTTATTTTGCTTCAGAAAATGTTACACATTTAATATTAGATTTAAGATACAATTCTGGAGGCTCTGTTAATACTGCTACAAGATTAGCTAGCATGATTACTGGACAATTTGGCACTGATATTTTTGCCAAACAACAATGGAACAACAAACTTCAATCCATTTTAGATCCTGAAGATTTATTAAATAGATTTACAAGTACTTTAGGAAATGGAAGTAGTTTACAAAACTTAAACTTAGACAAACTTTATGTTTTAACTTCTAAAAGAACAGCTTCAGCAAGTGAATTGGTAATCAACGGACTGGAATCTCATATTAATGTAACTCAAATAGGTGATGCAACCACTGGAAAAAATGTAGGTTCTATAACTTTATATGATTCACCTAATTTTAGAAAAGAAAACGTAAATCCTAATCATAAATATGCTATGCAACCTATTGTTTTAAAAATTGCAAATAAAAATAACTTTAGTGATTACGTGAATGGCTTACAACCAGATGTAAATCAAATTGAAGATTTAGCTAATTTAGGCATGTTAGGTGAGACAAGTGATCCTTTATTAAACACAGCTTTAAATTATATAGACACTAACGGAAAGCTAGCTATTCCAGAACCTCAACACAACTTTAGACATTTTGAAGATAGTAAGTCCATTGTCCCTTTTGGAAACGAGATGTACTTAGAAACTATTCCAGATTTTAATATAAACTAGATCCAATTTAAAAACGCTCCTCTTAGAGGAGCATTTTTATTATTTTATTATCTATAAATTATTAATTATTAAAATAAATTCCAGAAGGAGAAACTCCTACTATAAAACTATTCAATAAAGTTCCAGTTAAAGAATATGCGTAAACTTCACCATTCGAACTATAATCTTTTGCGTCACCAATGTAAATCTTATCATTATTTACGGCAAAACTATATATACCATAAGCTCCTTGATTTTCTGTACTAAACAACTCTGCATTAGGTAATTCAACATCACTTAGTCCCATCTTGTAAATTTTAGAATCTATTGTATAATAAAAATTATTTGATTCAAAATCTAAATTAGAAGGATGTACCATACCATTGAAAACCTTTGATTCTGTTGTGTTGTCTAAAATGTTTATTTTTACCAATTCTCCAGTTGTTTCAGTTGCAGACCAACTTGGAGCTCCACCACATAAGACATATAGTGAATTATCTACCAATTCTAATGAATTAGGAACATCACCTACTGTAACTGAAACAACACTATTATTAGAAAGATCAATTACTGAAACACTATTTCCTTGACCATAACCACCTTTATGAGCGACATATAGCTTGTTGTTATTATGTAAAATTCTCTCTGGTCCTTCAACAACTGGAATAGTAGAAGAAACGACATAATTAGTCAAATCTACAACAGCAATATAATCGTCTGTTGTTGATCCACCATCGCCCCAGTTTGTAACATATCCCTTTCCATTAGCAAAAGTGATATATCTAGGGTTAATTAATCCACTACTTATAGTTGCTACATGAATCATCGTATAACGATCTACTACTTCTATTTTTTGAGAATTATTCAAAACAATAAAAGCTAAATTATTATAAAAGCCTATATCTTGACCCGTATCTCCTAATGCTAATGCTGTATTAACAGTGTTAAAAACATTGTTTTTTACAATTGAAAAATCGTTTGACACAAAAGAGATTTCACTATTATCTGTCCCAAAGTTACCTTCATTCAAAACAATAATTCCATTTTCGTAAGCTCCTAACGCTTCTTCTCTAGTCACATCATCATCACTACTACACGAAAAAAATAATGTAGAAGATATAAAAGCTAATAAATACAGTTTTTTTAATTTCATCTTTTTTTAAAAATTAAGGGTTAAATTGATAGTATAATTTCGACCTGGCATAGGTCTGGATAATAAATTTTGATAGGGTCTATTCTCTAAATTGAATACTTGAAAAGTAAGTATCGTTTTTATTTTAGTCCTTATAGTGTAATCCATAGACAGGTTAGATATTCCATATTCTTTGAGTTTATAAAAATTATCTGACGATGTAAATACCTCTCCATTAAACACATATTGATAATTCAGACTAAAAGAAGCAATATTAACTCCTAACGAAGAAGTAAATTTATGATACGGTACATAAATGAGTTGCTTTTCAGTAATTTCATTGGTAGACTTAGTATAGGTGTAGTTCCCATTCAGATCTATTCTAACTGCATTTATTTTTTTTTCCCAATTTAAACTTGTTTCTAATCCATAAATACTTACTAAATCCGTATTTTCTGGTCTCCAGATTCCGAATTCATTTGGAACCCATCTCAACATATCTTTTAAATCTGTTTTAAATCCAGTGATCCTTAGTTCGAAATTTTTATAGGTAATACCATTATTCACTTCATACTGCAAAGAATGTTCAGGATTTAAATCAGGGTTTCCAGAACCTTCCCAATACAAATCATTAAAAGTTGGAATTCTAAAATTTTTAGAAAAATTAGCATTCACACTATAAAATTTAAACGGACTATACTTCACTCCTATAGAATACAATAAAGGGCTTTTATAATTAGAAGTAATCTCTTTTCTAACTCCAATTTCGTAATCTACTTTCTTTAGTAACGAATGCTTAAACAAAATACTTAGTGAGGAAATATTTCTTTTTGTTTCAGAAACATTTGTTCCTATTCCTCTATTTTGAATATGACTAACAATTGGATTTATTTTTATATTTTCTGAAATTTTATAAAACAAATCATACTTCAAAATAAGACTTTTTACTTCTCCATAAGAAAACAAGTCGCTTTCTTTATTTTCAAAATATTTATATTTCTCTGTCAAATAAGCAACCTGACTACTTGATATAAAAGATTTACCTTCATATTTCCATTCTAATAAGTTTCTAGTGTTATAATCTTCATACTTACTTCTCGATGGAGAAGCAATTGTGCCTGAAAAAAATTTTTCTCCATCAAAAAAATGAGTTGCAAATTTCAACGTATTTTTAGTATTTATTTTATAACCAAATAAAGTACTGAAACTGTTATTCTCATAACTTCCGTTCTCATTTTTTTTATTATATCCTAGATACTCATAATCATTCTCCGATTGATTTCTAGAAAAATTCACATTAGCTGAAATTTTATCTGACCCAGCATTTAATTTGTAATGAATTCCTTTCGTATCATAACTTCCATAATTTAAACGCACCGTATTTGAAAATTTTTCTTCAAAATCTAAATAGGAATTTAAATGAATAGTACCTCCAATAGCTCCACTTCCATAAACAACACTTCCTCCTCCTGCTCTAACAGCAATAGAATTAAAATCGAAACTATTTATAGTATTAAAATCGGTTTGCCCATTAAACTGAGAATTGATATTTATACCATTCCAAATTACTGCTGTTTGCTGCGAAGTTGTTCCTCTGAAAGATGCAGAAGAAGTCATTCCTTTACCATATTCCTTAAAATAAATAGTTGTGTTATTTCTTAACAATTCTGTTAAAGAAGTAGGGTTTCTTTGTATAACACTATCAGACAGCTTTATAATAGAATTGGTTAAAGAAAATGCTTTAAGTTTATTATCTATTAAGACAACCTCCTTTAATTTAAGTATAGAGTCTTGCTGCGAAAACACATTAAAAACAAAAATAAATGAACAGAACACCAATAGTTTTTTCATAATCATTACAACTTTTTTTCCCGAAAGTTTGTTACTCAATGAAGTAAGGCAGGTCTCCTGGCTTGCGTCTTGTTATTCACCTTCCCATTTTTAAAGTTAGAAGTAGGAATTTAGAAGTAACATACTTTCTAAATTCTAAGTTCTACATTCTAAATTATCAACAGTGGTTATGTAGATAATAACAAGCTTTATAGCTTACAGTTGCGGGTACAGCTTAGGCATTTCACCTAATTCCCTTTTAATGTTGTTTTGAAAATTCAGAAACAACAACCAAAATTCGAGTGCAAAGGTAGATTTTTTTTGTAGTTAAAAATAAAAAATATTGTTTTTATTTAATACTTTAAAAGTATATTTTTGTAAAAAATAAACTAACAATAATGAACAATACAATAAGTTTTAAATTAATACTTGTATTAGCTTTTTTAGGAATTTTTAACATCCTAAATGCGCAACAAAACTTCACGAATTCAGTAACCATATCTGAGGATTTAAATGGTTATAATTGGCCAACACTAGAAGTACATGGTTTTGGAGGACCTATTGATGATAACAATGCACATCCTGTTATAAATTTCGTAAGAAAGAACGGTACAATTAACGCTCCCAGTTTTACAAAAAATGGAGATGTAATTGGTGTATTGGGTTTTGCTGGATTTGATGAAACTAATATTATTCATAATATAAGAATCAGCGCCTATGCCTTGAGCGACTATACAAACGGTAATTATGCAAATCGCTTAGATTTTCAAGTAGGTGGAAATGCTACTTGCTGTGGAGAAACGAGAATGTCTATTAATGGTGTTACTGGTAATGTAGGTATTGGCACAACAACCCCTACAACTGCATTAGATGTAATTGGGAATATTAAAACAACTGAAAATTTTCTTTTTGGTAACTCACACCTAAACAACGATCAAGGAGGTGCTGTTGTATTAAATTCGACTTCAGGAACATCAACACCTTATCTTGATTTTAATACATTTGGAGAAACTGATTACTTTACTTCAAGAATTACAATATTACCTCCTCAACAATATACAAACAACGAATCTAAACTTACTATTTTAGGGAATAGCACTTTAACTCTTCAAAGAGGAGTAGAATTTTTGCATTCATCTTATGAAAATGGATTTGGTTCTAAAATTTATGGGACTGATAACGGTAACGGAAGTACAAGTCTAAGATTTGGCATTAGAAATAATACAAATACATTTACTGATGCTATGGTTATTAGAACTGATTATGGAAATATAGGAATAGGAACTGACAACCCAGGAGGTAAATTAGACATCAACTTTGGTGGCTGGGGAAGTATTCCTAGAGTAGTATTCAAATCAGTTAGTGATAATCCTGGGATAAATTTTTATAGACCAACTGGAAATGGAACAACTGCCTATCCTTGGAGAATTGAAGAAAATCTTGGTGTTCTTGAATTCCAAACAGGTGATTTTGCTAATATTGGCTCTGAAACATTCGTAAGAAAGTTTTACCTAGACAATAATAAAGCTTTTTTTAAAGATAATGTAGGCATAGGAACTGAAAATCCAGATTCAAAACTAACTGTTAAAGGAAGTATTCATGCAGAAGAAGTGAAAGTAGATTTAGCTATTGCTCCTGATTATGTTTTTGAAAAATATTATGATGGTTATTCCGCTTTAAAGAATGAGTACAAAATGCCAACATTACAAGAAGTAGAAGCTTATACAAAAGAAAACAAACACTTACCAGAAGTACCTTCTGCACAAGAAATTAAAGATAATGGTTTAAAACTAGGAGAGATAAATGCTATTTTACTTCAAAAAGTAGAGGAACTAACACTTTACTTAATTGAACAAAACAAAGAAATTGAAAAACTGAAAACGAAAGTTGACGAATTATCAAAAAAATAACAAAAAAAAAGTCCCTTTCGGGACTTTTTTTTATACATCAATTATTTCTTTTTCTTTTTTCTCATTTTACGCACTAAAATAATAACACCAATAATCACATGAATAGCAATTATTGTATAAAGTGCAGCCATAAATTCTCTAGAGTCTGTATTCATTTTTAAAGTATTATTTTTATAATTTGTCCAAAGGTAACTTTATTTTGGAAGGCCTCTTTTAAAGGTAAATTTTGTAGGTAACACAAAAAACTCCTAATTACTCCTGCATGGGTTACAATAGTAACTTTTTCATATGGTTTCTTTTTTAAATCTTCGATAAAAGAAAGTACTCTTTCATATAGTATTTCAAAAGATTCTCCATTTGGCACTTGAACAGAAACAAAATCTTCCATCCAAGGATTGAGTTCTTCCTTTGGAATGTTATCCCATGGTTGTAATTCCCAATTACCAAAGTGCATTTCCATTAAACGTTTGTCATCATCAAATTTTCCATTGGAAAGAAAATCAGCTAAAACAGTACATCTTTTTAAGGGACTTGAGATTACTTTCATTTCTTCAGAGGGAAGTTGGTCTTTTATTTCTTGGAACAAATGTTCAAAGGGTTCTTGAACCGCTACATCGGCTTGACCATAACAAATGCCTTTTTCGCAAACAGTTTCTGTATGTCGTATTAGATAAACTTCCATAAAGCTAGTATTGAAATGTAAAAAACTACCTCGCAAACTTGCTGGGTTGCTCCTAAACAATCTCCCGTGTAACCACCTATCCATTTTTTAAAATAACGTGCTAAATACCATCGAAAGATAAAAACTGGTAAAACTACTAATACCATCTTATAATTATAAAAAACAAAATACAATAGTGGTAAAAGTCCGAAAAAAGCTGTTCCAACAACTTCTTTCCAAGTATATTGCTTTGCGATGGGTTTGCTTTTACTCCATTCATCTTCCCGAACATATTCATGTGTAAAAATAATCGTAGCTGCTACCCAACGGCTAACTGAATGAGCTGCTATAAAGATTAATAAAATTGAAACAATATTCGATTGAACCGATAAAATTTCAACTAAAATAGTATATTTCAATAGTAATAAAAGTAGTATTCCAATAGCACCATAAGCACCAATAGCACTGTCTTTCATTATTTTTAAGATCTTTTCTTTGTTCCAACCACCTCCAAAACCATCACAAACATCAGCAAAACCATCTTCATGAAAAGCTCCTGTTGTTAAAATACTAGCAATCATACTCAACAGAACAGCAATAGTTACGGGTAAAATTTGAGAAAAAGCAACAAATACAAGTCCAGAAATTAATCCAACAATCCAACCTATTAAAGGAAAATAGCGTGTGGCTTTGTTTAAATAATCTGGATCGTGTGTGATGTTTTTTGGGCAAGGAATTCTAGTGTAGAACATCACTGCTGTAAAAAATATATCAAGTTCTTTTTTCATTTTTAATTTATTTACTACTCACTCCAGCACTTTCAAAACTAGCCATTTCATTTAAAAAACCAATAGCCGATTGTATAATTGGAAAGGCAACCGCACAACCACTACCCTCTCCTAATCTCATTCTTAAATGTAAAATAGGTTCAACTTCTAAATAATCCAGCAATGTTTTATGTGCTTTTTCTTCCGAACAATGGCAAAAAATGGCATTTGTTTTTATAGCAGGATTCTTTTTATAAGCAATTAAAAAAGCGACACTAGAAATGAATCCGTCAATCAAAATGAGCATATTATTTTGATACGCTTGCAACATACCTCCTGCCATTTGTAGTATTTCAAATCCTCCAAAATAAGCTAGCAAATCATCTAAATTCTCAGTTCCTTTATAATTCTGAATCGCTTGTGAAAGAATCTTTAATTTGTTTTCCAGTTTTTCATTGGTAACACCTGTTCCTCTTCCTATACATTCTTCTATCGTAAAAGGAGTTAAAACGGATAATAACACGGAAGCAGTTGATGTATTTCCTATACCCATTTCACCAAAACCAATACAATTCGAACCTTTTTGATGCATTTCATTTACAATAGCAGCACCATTTTTTAAACACAACTCCATTTCGGTGTAACTCATAGCTGCCGTTTGCAAAAAGGATTGCGTGCCTTTGGCTACTTTTTTGTTTATCAGATTTGTATTCGTTGGAAAATCATAATTGACACCAGCATCCACAATTTCTAAAGCAATGTCATTTTGTTTACAGAACACATTAATGGCTGCACCACCTTCTAAGAAATTAGTTATCATTTGACGCGTTACTTCTTGTGGATAGGCACTCACACCATGATTTGCAATGCCATGATCAGCAGCGAAGACAACAATATGCGGGTTTTTAATTTCTGGTGTTTCCGTTTTGAAAACCAATCCGATTTGTAAGGCCAGTTTTTCTAAAAGACCTAAAGCACCTTCTGGTTTGGTTTTATGATCTATTTTATGTTGTAATTTCTGAGCTAAAGCTTCATTTCTGTTGGCTTTCTCTTTTTCAACACTAAAAGTGGTTTTAGTTACTTCTTGCATCTCTTCCAACTTAATCACATTGGCAACAGCCTTTTTCTCTTTCCAGTCTAGTTGTTGTAACATGGGTTGGTTTCCATAATCGGTTGCTGGTTTTCCAATACAAAAATAGCCTAATGGCTCTATGTGTTCTGGAATGTTTAAAATGGTTTTGAAATCGTAATAATTTAAAATAGAAACCCAACCCATCGAATACCCTTGTTCGGTTAAAGCCAACCAAATATTTTGTGTTGCACAAACCGCACTAAACTTTATAGCTTCATTACTACCCACAGTTCCAATGGTAAACGAATCCAAAACAGAGCGATCATACCCAATTACCATTCCGATTGGTGCTTCTTCTATGGCTTCTAGTTTTAATTTTAAATAGGATTCTTTTTGAGCTTCATCATCTGTAGTATTGGCTGCCTTTTCATGGTAAGCTAAAAACAATTCTTTTATTTTCTTTTTAATAGTATCGGATTCAATAATATAATAACGAGTTGCGTCGGTTAAACCTACAGAAGGTGCTTGATGCCCTGCTTCAATAGCTTTTTCAAGTACTTCATTAGGTACTTTATCCGTTGTAAAATGACGCGTGTCTCGCCGTGAGGCTATTATTTCGTATAAATCGTTCATTTTTTATAACCTTTTTTTTAAATATTCTCAAAAACCTAAGTTTATTTATTGTTTTTTAGGAGCACAACAATTATTCTTCAAAAGATAAATGGTCCTGCTATCCACTATATCTTTTCTTTTTTAAGAAAAAAGAAAAGGATGTCGTTCCTATCAGGGCTAGAATTGCCATTTTAAATTTCTATACACCATTTAAATCATAACTTGACAATACTCTTACACCAAATCATTTCTTAAAAGAAAAAAAAACTAAACCTCCCAAACTACAAAACAGTAATTCTCGTAAGTTTTCACTTCAAAATTAGGCAATTGAATTCGGTTTTTAAATAACGGACAATCTATAACTAAGGTGTGAAACTCTCCGTTTTCTCCGCAAGGATCAATTCCTTTTTGTTCTAATGCTAAAGCCAATTCTTTTGTTAATAGCTTCCCTAAATAGGATTCTCCCATTTCTAAATTGCAAGAAACAATCATCGTTTCAATTCCAGCATCGAGCATTTGGTTTACTAATGCAACACGATCTTGTTGCCATAAAGGGAGATACGCTTTTAAATCCGCAGCTTTACACACTTTTTCTTCCCAAGCCCGGTGTGGTTCTAAATCAATGTCTCCAAAAACGACTCCTTCAATTTTGTACTCCTCTTTAATTTTGTGTAAAGTAGCAATGTAATTTTCTTCGTATTGTGACCACGAAGCTGGAATAGCTACTAATGGAACATTTACTTGTAGGGCTTGTTGCTTTAAAATTTGTAATGGAATACCATGCGAACGCGACACTTTTCCATTTTCGTTCATCATGTTTAATAAAACGGTTGGTTGTAATCCTTCTTTAACAGCTTGCATTAGAGCAAAACAACTGTCTTTTCCTCCACTCCACGAACTTAAAACTTTCATGTTTTTTATTTAATTGGCACAGGAATTCCTGAAACCATTAGTACTACTTTATCTGCTTTTTTGGCTAAATATTGGTTCATCCAACCTTGTAATTCTGTGAATTTTCTACCTACGTGTGTAGCTGCGTGAACACCCATTCCTATTTCATTGGTAATAATAATCAAAGTAATATCTTCTTGTTGTAATACCAATTCGATTTCCTTTTTCGCTTGTTCCAAACACAATTCCACATCGTTTTTAGTATCGACAAAGAAATTGGTTAACCAAAGGGTTACACAATCAATCAAAGCTACTTTTCCTGAAAAATCAATTTCGCTAAGATGTTTTTCTTTTTCGATATTTACCCAGTTTTCGTCTCTATCTTTTTGATGACGGTCAATTCGTTTTTGAAAATCTCCATCCCAGTTACGAGCAGTTGCCACATACATAGGATTTTTTGATAGAGACATGGCTAAATCTTGTCCGTAACCGCTTTTCCCTGAGCGCTCTCCTCCTGTTATTAAATAAAACATTGAAATTAATTATTAGTGGTTGATGATTGATTATTAATAGATTTGGATAGTGTAGACATTATTGTTATTGTTTAGGTTTACAGTTTTGATTCTGTTTTTCATTAGTTTTAGAGTAGCTATTATTTATACAAACAAGTTGCTGTTTTGGTTTTTCTATATTTTCATTATTTACAAATTCATAATCATCAGCACAATATTATAATTAATAACTAACCATTAACAATCGATAATTAATACGGACAGTGTCTACATCCATTGCCACAACATAGTCCTCTTTTTAAATGAAACCATTTGGTAAACACATAATTTCCCTCTTCCAAATAATAATCTATGTCTTCTACTAAATGATTGGTTTTGGGTAAGTCTTTTGCTTTATTATTTAAACTATTTTCTGGTGTGATGGTCTTCACATAAGCATCAATCTTTTTAATTGTTGCTTCTTTTAGACATTTGGGACACAAACAATCAGTGATTTGATCCAATGAAAAAATTGGTGGTAATTCATTACACCAGCATTTTATTGTTTCAGATGGATTACCACAGCCAAAGGTTGTTTTACAGATTACACATGTTTTTTCTCTAACCAAATTCATGTCGTAAAGATAGTATTTATAATTTTTAATAAAATGGAAGCGTAGAATTTTTCATACATTTGTGCAAACAGAATAAACCGAATGAAACTATTTTTTAAAACCCTTTTCATAACTTCACTTTTATTCGTTAGTTGTAAAAAAAACACCAAAACTACAGTTAAAAGCATCGAAAAAGAGGAGAACCAAATTAAACATGCTACTGGATTAGTTATTTATAAACACGAAGGCTATTCTATAGTAAAAGTGTTAAACCCTTGGCCAAAAGCAGAAAAAACTTTTACTTATATACTAAAAAACAAGAACGGAATTATTCCAGACAGTTTACAACAGTTTCCCTCTATAAATGTTCCAGTTAAAAAGTTAGTAGTTACTTCTACTACTATTATTCCTTTTTTGGAAATGCTAGAAAGTGAAGACAAACTAGTTGGATTTCCTCACACGGATTATATTTCTTCACCAAAAACAAGAGCTTTAATCAATAAAGGTCAAGTTAGAGATGTGGGTCAGAATGAGAGTTTGAATATTGAATTGTTGTTTGACATGCAACCAGAGGCGATTGTGACTTTTGGAGTAGACAATACCAATAAAATGGTAGACAAGCTTACAAAAAACGGTTTGAAAGTACTATTTCAGGGCGACTGGATGGAGCAATCTCCACTAGGCAAAGCGGAATGGATTAAGTTTTACGCGGCCTTATTAGGTAAAGAAGAAGAAGGGAATACTATTTTTAATACTATTGAAAAAAACTACACGGATGCACTTACTTTAGTAAAAGATAGAAAAGCTTCTCAAACTGTGCTATATGGTTCTTTATATAAAGACCAATGGTTTGTAGCAAGAGGAAATAGCTGGATTGCACAATTCTTAAATGATGCTAAAGCTGATTATTTATGGAAAAACTTACCAGGAATGGGCAGCGAGCCTTTGAGTTTTGAAAGTGTTTTCGATAAAGCTGAACATGCCGATATTTGGATTACAAATGGTTCCATTTTAACTTTAAGTCAATTAGTAGAAGAGAATCATCATTATAAAAAATTTGAGGCTTATCAAAAAAATGAAGTCTACACCTTTGAAGGTCAAAAAGGAGCCACTGGAGGTACCATTTATTATGAAACTGCTCCAAGCAGACCAGATTTGGTTTTAAAAGACTACATTAAAATCTTTCATCCTGAAATTCTTCCCGATTATACCTTTACCTTTGCCAAAAAGTTAGAATAGCGTGACCAGAAAATTTTCCATATTATTTATTAGTCTACTTATATTATTAGTATTTCTAATGCTTTTAAACATTAGTTTAGGCTCCATAAAAATACCTTTTAAAGAAGTTATTAATTGTTTGTTAGGTAATGATGCTTCTAAAAGTTCGTGGGAATATATCATCTTAAATTTTAGGTTACCGAAAGCCATTACTGCCATTTTAGTTGGTATTGCTTTATCAATAAGTGGTTTATTAATGCAAACGTTATTCAGAAATCCTTTGGCAGGTCCTTATGTATTAGGATTGAGCTCGGGTGCTAGTTTAGGAGTAGCTATTGTAGTACTTGGTGCTGGAATTCTTCCATTAAGTATTTCAAGAGTATTTACCTCTTCTTACGGATTGGTTTTAGCTTCTGGAATAGGGAGTTCGCTGGTTTTATTGGCTGTTTTATTTGTTTCCCAACGCTTGAAAGACACCATGTCCATTTTGATTGTAGGTTTAATGTTTGGGAGTTTAACCAGTGCTATTGTTTCCGTTTTATCTTACTTTACCACTGCTGAACAACTTCAGAAATACACGTTTTGGCAAATGGGCAGTTTGGGCAATTTGAGTTGGCACGATGTTAGTTTTCTAAGTATCATTACTTTTATAGGTATTAGTTTAAGTTTTTTGGTAATCAAACCTTTAGACGCTTTATTGTTAGGTGAAAAATATGCCAATAGCTTAGGAGTTAATTTCAAGAAAACTCGTTATATTATTCTTTTTGCAACCAGTATTTTAACTGGAAGCATTACCGCTTTTGTTGGACCAATTGCTTTTATTGGTTTAGCTGTGCCTCATATTGCCAAGCTACTTTTTCAAACCAGTAATCATTTCATATTATTTTGGAGTACTTCTTTGTTAGGGGCAATTATTTTATTGTTTTGTGATATTGTAGCTCAATTTCCAGGCAATGATATTACCTTACCTATTAACGCGATTACTTCTATTATTGGTGCTCCTATTGTGGTTTGGTTGTTGGTTAGAAAGAGAAGAATTAGTTGATTGTTATAAAACACATACTCCTTTTCGTCTCTTTTTTTCTCTTAATCACTACTCCCTTTACGTCAGTTAGAATGTTTTTTTATGGAATTCTAGTAACAATTTCATAATCCCGAAACTTCAAGATATATCGAGAACTTGTGTACTGAAAACAAAACTTTCCAATAGTGTTTTTACTTAAGAGGCACATATCTTCTATACAAAATCTCCTACTAGGTTTTTCTATTCTTATGGATAAAAATATGACGTTCATGGTTATTTATCAATTTGGATCCGTACAAAAAAATAACTTTACCTAAGAAAGTAAAACTAACATAGCTTTTATTTTTTCTAATTCTTTTTTTAATTATTAAAAAACTAATATATGAACAACACACTTACAAATGAGGTAGCTATAACTCCAACAGAAGAACTTACCAATTACCATCAACAGCTACTAGAACAATTTAATGATCCTAAGTTCCAAGTTGTTAATAATGCTGATACACTAAAGCTAATCCCTTTTAATGGTTACTATACATTAGATTCTGCAACTGGTGCTTTTTTTGCTATTGACACAAATATGGTTATTACTCCTACAACTACTGAACCACAGTATGATTTGTCTCTTTTAATTTCTTTGGATGGTACAACATCTAAACGCTATAAATTCACTGGAACTTTTGATGGTAACCAATTACTCCAAGATAATGCAGAAGAAGGTCTTGGCTTAAGCTTAACCTTTTCTCGTAACAGTAGCACGTATGGTCCTACTGTCTCTTGTAAAGGAAGTATTATCTTACTTGGTCAACAAGCGTTACACGTAAAGGGTACTACTTACAATAATCCTATTCCAGCTTCGCTTTATAAAGGTGATTATTTTTATACACCTATTATAGGGCAACCACCTGTAAAAGTAATGAGCATAGGAGACAACAATACATTACTGTATGACAATGGTACTAATAATGGAGAGTTACATCCCGTAAAAACCTATATATACAATTTAAACATGTATTACTTCTCTATTGAGACAAAACCTTATACACAGGTAAAGTTAATTATGGGTACTGCTGCCACACAAGGTTTTGCTTGTAACAATATGAGCATTATTGGTAACAACTTAACTACAAGATCGTTAACAACTATACCAACAGGACCTACTCCTAAATCACAAATATATGATCTTAGTGGTATTACATTGGCTGATTTTAGTGGCTATTATCAAATTCCATCAAAAGAATATCCAAAAGCTTTTGTATCTATTCAAGCCCAATACATTAGTACAGGAGCTAAAATGGAATTAGAACTTAATTTTGTAATGATTAGTTATTCCTTAGATGGCAAAACATCTTTCGGACATTATTTTGATCCTCTTTTAGGAATGACATTTGATACTACTACAAACACATTAACAGTGCCTTCTACATTAGGCAAACCTGAATTAGTACTGACATTCAATCGTGAATATAAACCGTGTAATGAAATTAGTGGATCGTTAGTAAGCGTTACAGGAAATATTGATGACACTCTTATATCTGGTACTACACTATTCAATCCCGTGCCGTTGCATGTATTTGGTGGTGTAACAATGACAAGTAAAGATGGAGATGAACAACTAACCATCAACAACGATAATAGTATTACCTATGTTACTACTAGTAAAACCAGTACTAACAATGTTAAAACCATCAACAAGCAAACTAAAACATTTGATAGCATCATTTATGTGCCGCTTATGTATATTGTTGCCGCTCCTGCCGATGCTCCCACATTAGAGTTATCACTAGGTACAGATGGTCTTAGAGGCAATGTTAGTATTGTAATTACTGATATAAATACTCCTAGTCCAAAAACCTCTTCGGTAAATGCCATTAACGGTCCTGAATAGACAAGGATTTTGATTTACAACATTAAATAGCCCTGTATAACCTTACTAACGAAAGGTACTGTAGGGCTACTTTTTGTTTAAACTATTTAAATACTTCTTTTATTAACCTATTCATCAAGTTTTAGTTACTATATTATTACTATACCCTTACTATATAATTATTATATCTATTTTGTATCTTAGTATTTTATAAAGGTTTTTTTAATTATGGCAAAAGGAAAAAGTGTATTTCAAGTAAAGGGCACATTAAATGGGCTTAATTTTTATGTACTCGATGGTAAACAAGTGGTACGAACTGCTGGTGGGGGTTTTAATGGTGATGCTATTAAGACTAAAGCTTCTATGGTACGCGTAAGGGAAAATAGTACAGAATTTAAAACTTGTATGCATAGTGTATCCTTATTTAAAAAGGCTTTACAACCCCATTTGAATGTGCTTAAAGATGGTAAATTACACCAACGCTTAGTAAGTTCGTTTACTAAACTTAAAGCTCTTGATCCTATTTCTGAACGTGGCAATCGTCATTTTGTAAAAGGTTTACTAACCCCTGATGGCAAAAAAATGTTTACTGGCCTTGTTTTAACCCATGGCAAATCATTATTGACTACTTTACGTCATCATTATTCTTTTTCTTTTACGAATGGTTTGCTACTTTCTGCCTATACTGGTAAAAAATTGTTTCTAGATACAAATGCTACGCATTTTGAATTGGTTTTACGCTATATTACTATTGGTTTAGAAAATGAAGATTATTCATTTGAGGATAGTGAGCCTATTTTTTTAGACAAAAACTTTTCTGGCAATGTAGCGTTAGTTCTTGCTCCTCCTGTTACATCTGATAATGTGGTAGTGGCTGTTATAATTGGTCGCTTTTTTAAAGAAGTTAATGGCAAACTTTATGGTTTGGAAAGTGGAGTTCTTGAAATCATTGGTATTGATGGTTGATAGTTACAATAATAAATTCCTTTTTTATTTCTTTTTCTAAAGCAGATTTTCACGGATTTATGTAACTTACTTTATCTTCTAGATGTATTCTGATTTCTTATTGATACATCTCATTCCATTTCATCAAACAAAACACTCAAAACAAAGTAGTTACAATTAAAATAATTCGTTTTCAGTACAATAATTAAAAGACAACAAACGTCACTTTGAGTGCGAAGCATATCTAGAATTTTTTATAAAAAACAGGTAAAACTACCTACTCCATTTTCCAAGATAAATTTTAAATTTGTAAGGATGTACTACTAATCGTAACCTAACTATTCAACTAATTTTGGTTGTCTTAGTTTCCGATTCTACATACGATTTACGTACTAAATAACGTAACAAACAAATAATTACTAAATATGGACAACAAAAAACGAATCTTTGAAAAACCAACAGCAAACGATGTGAAATGTTGGGATAGTAGTGGTAGTACTGAAATGGTGACACAGCGTCTTAAAGAGATGTTTGTAGAAATGGGACAAAAGACCCGAATTGAAAAAGGACAAAATCCAGCGGAACGTGCTGTTTTTAGAAAACAACATGGCATCGCTTACGGACAGTTCGTAATCAATGAAGATATCGATGAAAAGTTTAAAATAGGTATTTTTGCAGGCTCTCATTACGATTGTGCCGTTCGTTTCTCTAGTGATACAGGACCAACATCTCCTGATTTACATACTACTTTAGGTGTGGGGTTAAAACTTTTTGGAGTGGAAGGTCCGAAACTTTTTGGAGAAGGCCCTACTGCCGATTTTATTTTTCAGAATATCGATCGCTTTTTTGCTCGTGATGCACAGCAAATGTGCACGTTTACAACCGCTGGTGTT
Source organism: Flavobacterium jejuense (assembly GCF_006491595.2). Lineage (GTDB taxonomy): Bacteria > Bacteroidota > Bacteroidia > Flavobacteriales > Flavobacteriaceae > Flavobacterium > Flavobacterium jejuense. The sequence continues at coordinate 66,276 of NZ_VEVQ02000017.1, read as the reverse complement.
GTGGATAGAGATTATGATACTTATATCAACAAACATCCTGAATTGGCTAGTATTTTGCAAGCCATGCAAAAAGAAGAAGCTAGTGTTTTAAGTGCTGGTTATTGGGCCATCTTACCTTTTCAATTTGGAGAAACTCAAATTGTAAAATACCGTTTGATTCCTGATGACACGTATAAAGGAGCTCCTTTTGACGATGATAATTATTTACGATTGGATTTAGAAAAACGCTTACGCAATGGAAATGCTACTTTTCGATTTGAAATCCAATTGCGTACTAACGATGCAACCATGCCTCTTAATGATGCACAAGTGGTTTGGAGTACAGAGGAAAGTCCGTACATCTGCATTGCGAAATTGCATTTACCACAACAAGATGTAACTGCTATTGGTCAGTCTGAATTTGGAAGTAATCTTTCTTTTAATATTTGGAGAACTTTAGAAGCTCATAAACCTTTGGGTAGCATTGCAGAGGCTCGTAAAACAGTTTATGCTGCCAGTGCTGAAGCCAGACATCAGGCTAATGGGCAACAACTACAAGAACCTAAAGAAATAAATCCGCATTTTAGAGGTAATACAGATGAGGATAGTACTTGTATTGTAAGAGCTGGTATTTATCCTCCTATTGGTGTGATGCGTGTGGGAACCAGTGAAGAAGAGTATTTCATAGGTCCTTTGGTAGATGAGCCAGAAGTAAAAGAAGACGTTTATGCTTATCGTGATAAAACTGGAGCGATAAAACGTCAGGCAGCTCAGTTTCGCATTTATGGTTTTAATGCAGCTGGAAAGGCTATTAAAGAATTGACTATGGATAATGCTAAAATTACTTGGCATTCGCATTTGGCTAACCAAAAATCCTCTTGGTACCAATTCCAAATTGCCTTAGATATTCCAGACGCCTCCGACCCTAATGTGCCAGCCTCTTTATTAAGAAATATTGATGTAAAAGACCGTACACAGTTGTTGATTGATGGTGGTGGTGCCACTATTTCAGAGCCGAATGTTAGGGAAGGTAAAAAGTTTAAAGGAAAGTTCCTAGGCAAATCGGTGTATTTAGGAGAAATGCATACCGATGAAAAAGGACGTTTAGTGATGCTTGGTGGTCATGGAAAATCGGAAAATATCAATGGAGATAAAGCGATTACTTTTGCCAATAATGAAGGGTGGTATGATGATATGTCTGATGGTCCTATTACCGCTACAGTAGAATATGAAGGAGTAGCTCTTAATGTAGATCCAGCTTGGGTAATTTGCGCTCCACCGGATTATGCTCCTATGCAAAAATCGGTACGTACTATGTGGGATTTAATGCGAAGTGTTGCTGTAGAATCGGGAATGCTAGCAAGACCCGCGAGACCTTCTTTCTGTAAAGACATCTTGCCTATTTTTGAAAGAATGACCAACTTACAATGGGTAAATGCAGGATTTGCTGCTGCTTTTGGTTGGGGTGGTCAATTCAATTATACCAGTATAGAATGGGTCAAAAAATTAAATGATCCTTCTTCTGCCAACCTAGAAATGCGTCGTACTATTTCGAATAATTTCCGTAGATTTGATCAATCTGGTGCGGAAGCTCCCCAATTATGGCCTTGGTTATATGGTGATGCTGTTGCAATTCCTACACTAGGTTCTGTAAGACAACATTCGACTTTATCGCACTTGCAATTGGAGTTTTTAGACCAATGGGTGGAAGGTGATTTTGATGCTGATTTTGTAGATACAACAGGTTGTCCGTATATTCCACCCGCTAAAAAAATTGAGGATTATCCTATAGCGGAACAACCCGATATGTTAACCAAAGCTGCTATGGATTTCTGTTTGGCTGATGCTTTTCACCCAGGTTGTGAAATGACTTGGCCTATGCGAACATCTGGTATGTACATGGCTCCTTTCCGATTGAAACATGCTCCTAAAACTCCTAAAACGGATTATCATTATTATGGTTCTACTATGAATAGTGATGTTTTGACTTTACCTGCTGGTCCTTTATTAGGAGGTCAAGTACCTGGTGGTGTTACGAGATGGATGGCCATTCCTTGGCAAACCGATACCGCTAGTTGTAGAGATGGGTATACTACGGCTTACGATCCGTATTTACCAACTTTTTGGCCTGCTCGAGTTCCGAATAATATTTTGAGTGAAGAACGCTATAAAGAAACGATTGATTCACACTTGGATGAAGAAACAAGAAGAGAAGCCTTTGCTTTTCGTTATTTCTGGTTGGATGATTTGCCTTTAGATGGTGCAGCTCCTACACAAACCAATCAGATTAATGCTATGGTGAAGTATTTTGACAAGTTAGCCATTGTACAACCTCGTCCTGGTGTGCCTGATAATCCTAATTTTCCGCCCGAAATGCAAATTGGTGTGATTCCAAATGAGGCACAAAACCAACTGTTATTAAAAGAGACAGAAGCTCGATTAAGAAAAATCTTAAACGACAACAAACACTTGGATATGAAAGAAGAGTCCTTATTACATACTACGCTGGATCACTTGTCTAACGAAAATTTATTTAATGAGCAAGCTGTAATGGAAAGCACTCGCGATCAATTATTGGAAATGGTTCAAGACGAATTGGTACAAGATGAAGCTTTAAGCAGTGAAGTTCAAAAACTAGTGAATTTATTAGCTTCTAAAGCTCATAAACATACTAAAACGAGAACCGTTCCTCATTCTAGACAACCAAGAAAAGAGGTGGGTGTTCCTGAACAATTGGTTCGTTTCCAACGTTTTATTCCAAAAAAATATTAGGTTTGATAACCGAAAAAACAGAGATACTCATTATAGGTGGTGGCATTGCAGGTTGCATTGCCGCCATTTCTTTGATAGACACCTATCAAGTAACTTTAGTGGACAAACTTTTAGCACCAATGGAACGCATTGGAGAATCTTTAGCTCCTGCTACGCAACGCATTTTAAAAGAGTTGGACTTGTTAGAAGGCATGGAAAATCAAATGGAGACTTTGTATCGTAAAAGTGTAGGCATGCAATCCTATTGGGGAAGCCACCAAGTGCATTTAGTAGACGATTTAAGAAATCCGGATGGTTTTGTTAAGAATTTGGACCGTCAAGCTTTTGAAACCTATTTGAGAAAGACCGCAGAAGCACGTGGAGTGCATTGCTTATGGGGTTCCAAACTATATAGCAGCACATATGAAGATTCCCATTGGAAAGTACAATTAAGAGCCAATGATGATCCTTTACAAACTTACACTATTTCTGCTGATTTTGTAATTGATGCTAGTGGACGACAAGCCCATTTTGCCAAAAGCTTAGGCATTAAACGTATAGTTGAAGACAAATTAGTGGCTTGTTGGGTGACGTTACCGAATACCAAAACCAATACCATGGGTACCATTTCGGCTAGTGCAAACGGTTGGTGGTATAGTTCCGTTGTCCCTAGGAACAAACGAGTGGTGGCTTTTCATACCGATGCTGATTTAGTGGCTAAAAACGAATTAAAAACGACTGTCTCTTTTTTGAAATTGGCAGAAGAAAATCCTGTTATTTCAGAATTACTACAAGAACAAAAAGGCACTATTAGCTTTCAAGGTACTGTTGCGGCTAACTCTACAAAATTAGAACAAGTAGCTGGACAACAATGGGTAGCGCTAGGCGATGCAGCATTGAGTTTTGACCCTTTGTCTTCACAAGGCATGTTCAATGCTATGGCCAGTGCGATGCAATTGCGAGTCTTGCTCCTACACTATGGTTTTACTGAAGCACTACAAAAAAACTACACTCAACAAATGGAGCAAATTTGGCATCACTACTTAAAACACAAAAGTATTTTTTACCAAGCAGAAACGAGGTGGAAAGAGCGTGCTTTTTGGAAGAGAAGGTTGTGATTGTAATCGTCAGTTCGAGGTATAATTTTTATGCTAAAAAAAATCGCTACTACAGCTTACTATCCATATTTACCAACATTCTGACCTGCTAGAGTTCCGACTACTCTTTTAAGTGACGAAACTTATAAATAAATTATAATTACATTTGCAAACTTATAAACTGTATTTTTCAATTACTATGAAAAGAATTTTACTCCTTTTGCTGCTTATTGGTTTTACGTCCCATTCGCAAGAAACACTACCTTATGTAAATAATTTCAATAATGTTAATGCGTTGACAGGTTGGAATCATTATGCAATTTCTGGAACTGATGATTGGGAATATGGTTTAGCTTCATTAGAAAGCAATCCTAATAATCTAGCTTGGGAGACTAAACTTCGGGGCACACCTACAACTAGTTCTGTTAGGGTTTTGGAATCACCTTCATTTGATTTAACCAATGCAGCGCTCCCGTATGTACTTTCGTTTAAGCATACAAGCAATATAAATTCTTCTAGTTTTTATTTAGATTTCTCTATTGATAATGGAGTAACCTGGCAATTGTTAAATCCAACGACAACTTTAAAAAAAAACTGGCAATCTGGTGGCGGTTTTAACTACTCATCATCAGGTTATAGTACTGTTTCGGCAATTAACCTTTCTTCTTTACAAGGGAATGCAAATGTAAAATTTAGATTCCGTTTTGCAACCTATTCTTATTGCAATGGTTTTGGTTGGGTTATTGACGATTTTTCAATTGCTCCAGAATATTATAATATTTGGGCTTCTCAGGGTACTACTATTGAAATTTCACCGCTTTGTCCAGAAATTAAAGTTGTTAGTACACTTAATTTTAATAATCAGTATACAACCTATTTTAATGTAACTACAAAATACTATTTGTCTACAGATACTGTTTTGGATGCAGGGGATACCTATTTGGATGAAAAAGCTTCAAATATATTGACAACAGTTTCGAACTGGGAAAAGATTATTCCAACGCCATCTTCTTTAACTCCGGGACAATATTATATTTTGTATGTTCACGATTTTAATAATGTAGTTACTGAAAATAATGAATCTGATAACGTGTCGTATGCATCATTACTAGTAAAACCAATTTATAGCCTTCCCTTCTTTGATGATTTTGAATCGAATCAACAAAACTGGAAAGCTACACAGCATCCAACAAGTACAACCCCTATGATTTGGGGACTTGGAGAAGGAACTAGGCATCATATAGAAGGAACACATTCTGGTAATTATGCATGGCACACGAGCGGAACGGTGAATGAAAATATACCAGAGTCTACAGGTCAATGGGTAGAGTCTCCTTATTTTAATTTAAGTTCCTTAACGGATCCGTTGTATTTAAGTTTTTGGTTTAAAGATCATTATAGCAGTAGTGGAATTGGGGCTTATGGTAATTTCTACAATGTACAATATATTTCAGGATGTGGCGATTATTGGCAGCTTTTATACACTATTCCAGAAAACGCTTCGGACGAGTGGGAATTTGTAAACATTCCAATACCAGCTGCAATGGCTTCCTCAGAAAACATTCGATTCCGAATAACATTCTCAACAAATTATGAAAAACCTGAAGGGATTGTTTTTGATGATTTATATATTGGCCCAGCAAAAGCTGATTTAACAATAGAAAGAATTGATTTTAATAATAGATTTACTGTTTCTCAGCTAGCTTCAGGTGAAATCAAATATTATCTTACTAATAGTGGAAAAGTAAATACTGGGGTTTCTACCACCTCTTTTTATTGGTCTAACGATCAGAATCTGGATGCTTCCGATGTCTTATTAGGACAGCAGACCTATACAGATGTGACAGCAGAAACAGGTCAATGGGAGCAATTTACATTTACTAAGCCCACACAACAAGCAGGCGAGTATTATATCATTTATAGTCTAGATGCGAGTAATCAGGTTGATGAGATTTTTGAGACTAACAATATTGGTTTTATTAAGATGGAACAAACACCAACTCAAGGTTTTCCGTATTTCAATGATTTTGAGACACAAGCTCAGCATTGGGTTCATGATAAAAGTTTAGGAAATGATGATTGGGCACTTACTGTTCCTAATGGACAAAATTTAAATACTGCATTTTCTGGGACTAAGGCATGGATTACTAACGCAAATGGCATTCTTTCTAGTTTAAGTAGAATGCACCTTTATACACCCGTTTTCGATTTGTCGCAAAGTGTTAATCCGGTTTTAGAGTTCGACATGATTACTGATACAAAATACTATAGAACAGGAGCGATTAATTTAAGTTACTCTATAGATAATGGTGCTACCTGGCAAATTCTTACGCCAATAAATGACTCGTATACTAAATGGTCGAAATCTATGAAATATAATGAAAATACTGGTTTAGATGAAGATTATCAGGCATTTGGTACTGAGCTTATGTTTAGCAGTCATGAAAGTGTTTTGAGTACACAAGAATATTATAATTCTAGAGATGTTGACAGGAATTCCCATTATGCTATAAACATACCTCAACTAAAGGACTATGAAAATATCAGGTTTAGATTTAATGTTACTAAGTTTGATAATGCAAATAATAACTATCCAAATTACGCAGGTGAAGGTTTTTTGTTGGACAATTTTTCAATTTCTGAAGCAACAATTGATTTAACGGTACCTTACAGTAAAGATATGTATTTGAGCTCATTATCTGAAAAAATTAATTTTTCTATCGATATTAAGAATAATGGCAATTACATAAGTAATGCAACAGATATAAAGTTTTATTTGTCTTCGGATGCTACCTTAGATACTGGTGATTACTTATTGGGAACTGCTCCAATTCCACAAATTCGTCCTGAATTTAAACATCACAAGAGTTTGGAATATGCAGTTCCTGCAAATTTCAGCTCTTATTCTTATTTGCTTTATGTAGTAGATGGGAATAATCTTAATGCAGAATCAATAGAAACAAATAATACAGGTATTTGGGATTTAAAATTAAATGGAGTAACTGTTTTTCCTTATCAAGAGAATTTTGAAGGAGCGGTTATAAATGGTTGGCATGGCTATTCTTATAATGGTCTATCCCCAAATGTTCTCGATAATTATCGAGTAGTTACAAGAATTCCACAAGCTGTTCAAGAAAATTTATATACACGCATTTATGATGGTGTTTTAAGAACGGAGTATGTTGCTTACGGACCATGGCAGAGTTATTTAACGCCAATGTATTATATTCAGAGTCCTGTGTTTGATTTTACAGGTCAGACACAACCGTTGTTTATGGCTTTTGATTATATGTGTATTGGACAGTCTTTCACCGATGGTGGGAATATGGAATATTCTATAGATGGAGGTACAACATGGAATCTGATTACAACAGCTAGCGGTCCATCTGTAAATTGGTATCAAAATTATCAGACACTGTCTGATTTGAATAATGAGCCTGGTTGGTTTGATTTGTCGGGTAAAATTTTGACAGCGAAGATGAATATCTCTTTTCTTCAAAATCAATCAAATGTTGTTTTTCGATTCAAGTATTTTAGTAATACCGCTAGTGCATCGATTACAAGCAGAGGTTTTAGATTGGATAATTTTGTTATTGGAGATGAAACGGCTGTTAATGGATTTAGTTGTCTAGAAGAAGTTCCTTATGTGTTTAATTTTGATACATTTGATCAGACTTGTTGGGAAATAACAACTAATGATCTTACGATTTTAACTGAAAGATCTGGAGGTATGAATTGGGAGATTGTGGATAATTTTGCCAATACACCGAACAATACATCTGCTAAAATAGATATAATAGGTTCAGGTAATAGCTCTGGAGTGTGGATGATTTCTCCTAAATATCAAATGAATGCGAATGATAAGTTGAAATTCAAAATCGCACTTACAGAAATGGGGAATACCAATGTGGCAACTATGGATGCTGACGATAGAGTTGTCCTTTATTTTTCAACTAACAATGGGCTAACGTGGTCTATTTTGGAAGAATGGAATAGTCAGACACCGATTTCGAACACAGGTGAAATAGTGAATTTTAATTATTTACCAGCATCCGGACATGTTCGTTTTGCATTTTGGGCTACAAACGGTACTGTGAATGATAATATACCAACGACTTTTTATGTTGATGATTTTGAGCTCTATAATAATACTTTAGGTGTAGATGATTTTAATCAAATAGATCTAAACTATTATCCAAATCCAGTTGTTGATGTTTTAAATATTAATTCTGTGACAGGAAGCCTTTTGACTAAAATTGAAGTTTATACTATTTCGGGACAATTATTGATGACTGAACTTCCAAATACTGCTAATTTTGGTGTGAATATGGTAGGTTTGAGTGCGGGTATTTACTTCATAACTGTTCAATCTGAAGAAGGTGTTAAACGATTTAAAGTTTTGAAGAAATAATTGGAATAATTTATATAGTAAAGCCTTGAAAATTCAAGGCTTTTTTGTTTTTCGTAATAAATAGTGTTGGTAGCATTCCATTTACATGGTAACGGTAATGATAATAATATATTCATTGTTCCAATACGTGTAAAGTAGCTAATATTATTTTATGGATATAGTGTAAAGAAAACAAAACGACATCATATCCGTCAGTTCGATTTCTATAAAATGCGAATAGCAAGTTTGTAAACAGTGTATCGAGAACTCGTCTACTGAAAACTAAGCTTCTCGATACTTTTTCAATTCCATTGCATTCCATTGAAAAAACTCGAAGTGACGTGTATTAAGAACTTTTTTTTAATAACCAGTAGCAATACCTATTGCCATTTAGCAAGTATTCGCTTAGATTTGTAAATAAGTCGTGTATAAAAAATAATTAATGCTAAAAAATTTAATCCTTAAACTATTGTTTTGGAGAGCCTCTATTATGCATAAAGGTAAATTGCCTACAAAATCGGAAAACAGTGCTCCAAAAATGAAATATGATGTCATGTCTGGAGCCATATTTTGGGAAGATGAGGGATTATGGGAGATTAATCACCTTTTAGCCGATGCTTTTAAACATGTACTTCATCATAGAATGACATTAGTTGTGGGGTCAAAAAACGATGTTGGGGTTATGCGTTCCAAAGAATTTGACAAACAAATTTTTGAAATGGCTAAAAAATATTTCCCTAATTGGATTGGGTTTGATGCCTCAAGATGCTCCTACAACCCTGAGGTAGCTGACAGAATAATGAGAATTAGAAAAGTTGCCGATTGGAGGTTTCAAAAACTATTGAATGAGGAAAATTAAAAAAACTTTCTCTACTTACGGTTTCCTGTAAAAAAACAACAATAACTTCTTTTTACATTTACAAAATAACAACAAAAACAGGTAGAAATACCTGTATGGAGTTGTAGGTAATTATTTAGATTTGCATAAAAATGCAATAAAAAAATTGTAGATATACATCCAAATATGGTGAAATATGTGCACCTTTATGACACATATATACAAGTTGTAAAATATTAAAAACAAAAAAATGAGAAAAATTTTAGGACTATTACTTTTATTTAGTTTAGTTATTTCTTGTTCTGAAGACGGCTCTCCAACTGAACAAAATAATACGAAATTACCAACGAATATTACTCTTTCAACTCAATCAATTGAAAAAGGGAGCATATTAACAATTAACGGTAACGGATTTTTAGTTAATGAAAATTACATAGTTACGTTTTCTGAAAATGTAATCGGAAATATCACCGAAATAAATACAAATAATTTAAAGGTGGAAGTCCCACAAAATGCAGTAAGTGGAAATATTACTTTAACATTCAATAATGAAACAAGTATAATAGGGAATATTACAATAGAAGATAATGATTTTTCTACAACTTACATATACCATGAGAATGTAGGTAAATTGGCTACATTGAACACACAAACTGGCGAATTGAATTATATAGCAGATTTTATTTTTAATGGTACTACTGTTGGTGCTATTTATAACTCACAAAATAATGAGTACATAAGCTTTAGAAACAATACTGATCCTAATTTTGTTAAAGTAAATTTGTCAACAGGCAATGTCGATTATCAAGTAGCAACATCGACACTTTTAACTGGTAACGATACGTTTAGTGGGTTAACTATTGACCCAAACGGAGTAGTCTACATATACCATGAGAATGTCGGTAAATTGGCTACATTGAACACACAAACTGGCGAATTGAATTATATAGCAGATTTTATTTCTAATGGTACTACTGTTAGTGCTATTTATAGCTCACAAAATAATGAGTACATAAGCTTTAGAAACAATACTGATCCTAATTTTGTTAAAGTAAATTTGTCAACAGGCAATGTCGATTATCAAGTAGCAACATCGACACTTTTAACTGGTAACGATACGTTTAGTGGGTTAACTATTGATCCAAACGGAGTAGTCTACATATACCATGAGAATGTAGGTAAATTAGCTACATTGAACACACAAACTGGCGAATTGAATTATATAGCAGATTTTATTTCTAATGGTACTACTGTTGGTGCTATTTATAACTCACAAAATAATGAGTACATAAGCTTTAGAAACAATACTGATCCTAATTTTGTTAAAGTAAATTTGTCAACAAGCAATGTCGATTATCAAGTAGCAACATCGACACTTTTAACTGGTAACGATACGTTTAGTGGCTTAGTAGTAAATAATGAAAATTAACGTTTTTACAACATTGCATAAAAATAATAGCGGTTTAATTACTTAAACGAAAAATAGCCCGCTTTAATCCGCAACTATTATTATACGAGACAAGTTAAAATAACTAAAAAAAATGATATAGTAAGACTTATTCAGAGTCACAAAGCTTTAGAGCCTTTTGATTATAACTTGGCTATTGATTGAGCAGTCGAATTAATTAGAGAAGGAAAGGAAACTGACAATGTGCTGATGCTTGCCTCTTTTTCAGAACCAATTGAAAAATATGAAATCAGTCCATACGTAAAAATCTAAAATTATTAAGTCAAGTTTGCCTTAATAATGACTATGACAAACGAGTTATGGACTTTTATCTGCTTTATCACGGATGGTGGGAATTAGAAAATATTGGAGCGAATTATTATTATGAAGGTGCAAACTTGAATAATATTGAATCTGTATTAAAATTGGAAGCTAAAATATGGATTGACAAATACATATATGGAAAGGTAAATCTTGAGCTACAAGAAAAATTAAAAAGGAAAAAACATAAAATACTACCCACAACATTTTCTCAACGCTTGATAAGTGACTACCCTTTTAAAATAGTAAATCAACTAAAAGTTGTAGTTTTTAGACCTCAAAGTTAGGAGACTTTGAGGAGCGAAAGTTTTATGTGAGCCACTAATGCGATGCTTACAACATGACAACATTGTGGGGAGCCTATTTTGTGGATACTTTTTATAGCGTAATAAACAACCTTACACACCACACTCTCACACAAACTTGTCACTCTGTAAGGGTCGCATTTGCTTGGTTTTGCTGTTTTGAGTTTCTAGTTTATACATTCCCTGCTAAACCAAGTTTTATGTGAGCCACTAATGCGATGCTTACAGTATGACAACTTTGTGCAAAGAACCATTTTGTGGATAGCTCCTGCTAGCGCAAACATAACGCTCGTACCAACAAACAATAGCAAAAATTCTGCAAAATAAATAATAAAGATTAATCTAATTGCAGACACGAGCAAAATACTCTTGCTAGCTTTAGGAGTCTTGCTCCTACATTATGGTTTTACTGAAGCACTACAAAAAAACTACACCCAACAAATGGAGCAGATTTGGCATCACTACTTAAAACACAAAAGTATTTTTTACCAAGCGGAAACGAGGTGGAAAGAGCGTGTTTTTTGGAAGAGAAGGTTGTGATGGTAACTGTCACATTTTCTTTAGATTCGCAAAAAATAAAAAACATTTAAATTTGTTTTTATCTTTACCAAACAGCAATAAAAACAGATAGAAATACTTGTATGATTTATAGGTAATTGATTAGATTTGTGAGATATTTAAAATTTAAAAAAACACATCTATCTACCCAATAACGAATAACTTAGTGTAATTTTGCCACATTTACAAGTAAGTTTTGGTGTATTTAAAAGCTGGACATTCTAACAAAAAAAACAATATATGGACAAGGATTTAGACAATTTAATGAATGCTAAAACTGCTCAGATCAAGAAGCTTCAAGAAATAGTTAAAAAAGCAATAGAAGATGAAAATTTGATAACAAATAATCTTTTAAACCCACCAAAGGAACTACTTACCAGAGGGCAAAGTATATCTGATAAGGTAGCTAAATTTGGAGGCAGTTGGGCCTTCATTATCTCCTTCTTTATAATACTGGTTTTTTGGATACTTTTTAATACTTTGACACCTATAAAGGACAACTTTGATCCTTATCCTTTCATCTTAATGAATCTTATTCTTTCTTGTATTGCAGCATTGCAGGCACCTGTTATCATGATGAGTCAAAATAGGCAAGAAGAAAAAGACAGAAAACGCGGTGAGAATGATTATCTCATCAATCTAAAAGCTGAATTGGAAATAAATGCTTTAAACCAAAAAATTGACTTAATCATTGAAGAACAAATACAATCTTTATTTGAAAGTCAGGCAGCACAATTAGAAATCTTAAAAAAGCTGGAACAAAAATTATGATAAAAACAATTTTTACAGATTTTAGAACGGTACTCATTGTAGGCATTATAATGGTTATAACAATTGTTATCGCCTTTTCTTTCAAGCACTTGTCTGAAAAATACATAAAAAAACTTGTTCTAACTAAGCATATCGACCCAACTAGCTATGTTTTTGCCAAGAAAGTCTTTACAGCCATTATTTATTTAATTGGTATTTCCTTTTCATTGGTACAAATACCTGAAATGAAAATTATAGGTCATTCTTTATTGGCAGGTGCAGGTATTTTATCACTTGTTGCAGGGTTAGCTTCGCAACAAGCCCTAAGCAATATTATGAGTGGATTTTTAATTGTAATGTTCAAACCCTTTAAAATTAATGACAAAATAACGTTCAATCAAACCTACACTGGAATTGTAGAAGAAATTAACCTACGACAAGTAGTACTTAGAGACTTTGAAAACAATCGTGTTATTGTGCCCAACTCAGTAATAAGCACACAAGTAATTGTGAATGCAAATCTAATCGAAACTAAAATCTGTAAAATGATAGAAATTGGAGTTAGTTATGATTCCGATTTAGGTAAAGCCCTCAAAATAATGGAAGAGGAAATAATAAAACACCCTCTTCATATAGATAATAGAACAGCAGAAGACATACAAAACAATTTACCTGAAGTTGTTTCTAGAGTGGTGGCACTAAACAACTCTTCAGTAACATTAAAAGCTTGGGCTTATTCTGATACTTCCTCGAATGGATTTATTATGTATTGCGATTTATTGCGATCCATTAAAGAACGATTTGATGCAGAAAAAATAGAGATACCGTATAGTTATCAAAACGTCATTATAAAAAAGACAGAATAAAAGCCAGAGCTAAAAGCGAAAAATAAATAAAAATAATCGACATCAAAAGTTGGAACAGAAAAGAACATTTTGAATGCTTTTCTAAATTCACCAAAATTTATTAAAACAAATCTAAAGGAGTAACGCAGATTGTTTTTACTTATCCATACGCTGACGTGAATGGTGTAAAGAAAACCAAACCACCTCCTCACCGTCAGTTCGAGTGCTGTTTATAAAATGCTACAGCAATTTTACAAACAGTGTATCGAGAACTCGTCTATTGAAAACAAAACCTTCTCGATACTTTTTCAATTCCATTACATTCCATTGAAAAGACTCGAAGTGACGTGGTTTGTGTAAAGAACATGCTTCTAACTAGCACTTTGGCAGTTATAATGGTGATTATAAAATGCGAACAACGATTTTAACTACCTTGTAACGAGAACCTTTTGTACAAAAAACAAAAAAACGTTTCTTAGTTATGGTTTCCCGTAAAAAACAAAAAAAGGTTCTTTATATCTTTACAAAAAGGAATCAAAAACAGGTAGAAATACCTGTGAGGGGTTGTAGGTAATTATTTAGTTTTGTGAGATATAGAAAATAAAAAACATATATATACCCACAAAAGTAAAACTTTATGTGGCTTTAGTAAACTTATAAAAAAGTAGCTGTTATTTCAACTCAGAATCAACAACATAATCAATTTCAAAATGTCAGATAAAATTCAAAACAACTTCTATTTGCTAAAAGAATCAGTTAAAGTCCTCAAGAAGTCGAAAGTTATAGAAGAAGAAATTAATTTTAAATTTCTTAAAAATTTGCTTAAAAACAAAGGATTTAAAGAACAGTCTGTTCTACCAAATCTAAGTTCAAAATATGAAATACAAGTATATTATAAAAAGACTCGTAACCCAATAAAATGGAAAGGGTTTATAAGTACAATTGTAGAGCAAAATGAAGAAATTATCAAAAATATTGATTCAACATCAGAAAGTTATGTGATTATTTTGTTTAACCTTTCAACTAAAAAATATTTTGCTTCAACTGGTGGTTATGCTCATGTTACAATCCAAGAAATCGCAACAAATGATTTTGGACTCGAAATTCTTTCTCGTATAATTAAATTTGACGATAAAGCATTAAGATCTTCAAAAGAAAGAAATCTTACTGGTGGAGTTCAAGGAGCAATAAAATTTTTTAGAAATGATTATAATTTATTTGAAAATGAAAGTTTTGGAAATATATATAACGAATTAAATGCATCAATTAGTAAAGACCAATTAATCAATTTTTTTGGATTTGCTAAAAATGATTTAAAGTTAGGTAGTTTATGCATAGCCAAAAATTCATTTTCACTTAAAAAGTCAATTTCATTTATAGAGCTACTTACTTTAATTGATAAATGTGAAAAGCTAATTAAAAAAGCTCCTATAGTTGAAATCAATAGCATAGAAAAGATAAGTAAATCAAATGTTGTTTTATTAAATGATTTATGGGAAGGAGTGCAAAATAGAATCTTTGATAATTACCTTAATTCTAACAATTTTTTTAGTGTTGAAATTGCAAATAAAGATTTTGAAAAATATTATTATGCAAATTCAACTGTTCTAACATTAACTATTAATAGAAGAAAACAAGAAATAAAATTTGATTATGCAATTAGAAATATTCAGACTGTCTTAGATGAAATTAAAAATATAGATAGCAATCTTTCTGACTTAAAATTCCAAACATGTATAACAACTGCAACTATTGAAACATTTGATGAAAATGGAAATGTTTTAACAAGTGATAATTTAAAAAATCATTTTTGCACTGAAGTTTCACATGCTAATAAGAGCTACTTTTTAATTGAAAGAGATTGGTTCGAAATACGTAAGACTTTCATCGATAAAATAAATGAACAAGCAGACCATTTCATAAATTCAAATAAATATAATGGTCCACAAATGGACAAATGGATTACTGGCAGTGAAAATGATTATAATTCTTCATATTTCACAAAACCTGACTCTCTAGTATTCGACAAATTCACACCTGAAAACATTGAAGTTTGTGATATAATGAGATGGGATGCTAATAATATATATTTCTACCACGTTAAAAAAGGATTTGACAATTCAATGAGAGATTTATGTAGTCAAATACTAATTGCAGGAAGAAAAGTAATTGAAGATTCAAAAAATAGTTATAAATTTTTAGAAAAATTATATGATACTGTCACAAAAAATAATGGTAAAAGTCAATATTCAATAGACGCAAAAAAACACTTATTAAAAGTAAAAAAAACTGACTTCATTACTTTCATACAAAATCGAAAAATTGTTTTTGTTCTAGCAGTATTAGATACTTCAACATCTGTTCGTAGTTTAGAAAATGATATAGAGAAATTTGATTCTAATATTGCAAAATTTTCTTTAAATGAATTATCAAAGAATATGAGAAATCTAGAAATTGATTTTAAAATTTTACAGGTAGAAAAGTAAAAATACTAATAAAACATTTCTTTTGCAATTTGTGAATTTGTTATAATTACCGTTTTAATTCGTATTTTCGTTTAGCTGAAAATACTCGTCTTCGTAAGTAGCAAATAGCTATAGGAACTTAAACGTTTGTTAGAATGCTATATAAACTATATTAAAAAAATGATTGTACCAGTTAAAAATATTGTAGAACAAGTTGATTTAACTTCTGATGATGTATTGCTTCCATTATTAGAATGTATCATAAATTCAATTATAAGCCTACAACAATCAAATATTCCTTTTGGAGAAAGAAAAATTCAAATACAAATTGAAAGAGGTGATTATCCAAATAACCCTAGTTTTGAAAACCAAAAAACTATATCAACTATTAAAATAATAGATAATGGAATTGGTTTTAATCAAAATAATTACAAATCATTCGAAACTCCGTTCTCACAAGTTAATAAAAATTTTGGTTGCAAGGGAGTCGGAAGATTTACAGTTTTAGCAGCTTATGAAGAATATTTAGTTAATAGTAATTTCAGTGAAAACGACAAATGGTATAATCGAGTTTTTAGATTTACAACTGAAAAAGAAATAGAGACTATTTCTTTTGAAGAAAGTAATATGAAAGAGCCAAAAACAATTATTGAAATTAAGAATTGTAATAATTCAATAGTTAAAGAAAAATCTGCACTTTCTATAGATCAAATATCTGAATTAATAATGCAACACTGCTTAATTTACTATTTAAATAATGCTTTACCAATAATTGAAATAATTGATAAAGAATATGATAGAGGTGAAGTTATAAATCAATTATTTGAAAAAGTTTCTAAAGACAAAGAGCGTGAGTTTAAAATCTATGGTGAAAATTTTAAAATATACATTACTAAAACATTAAAAGAAGGGAATAGAAAGAACAATTATTTATATTATTGTGCAAATTCAAGAACAGTTGGTAATGGTAAAAATCTTAAAAATATAAATAGTATTTTTTCATATCCAGTTTTATTAAATGGAAATAATTACTTTTTTGATATTTATTTAGTTTCAGATTTTTTAAACACAAAAGTTTTCAAAACTAGAAATGGATTTAACATTCAAAAAGAAAGAGAAAATCTTTTATTCAATTCATCTGAGACAATTACTATTCAAGACATTGAAGAGAAAGTTTCAGAAATAATAGAAAAAGAATATGAAACTTTTGTAAAAGAAGCAAAAGAAAAAAGTTTAAATGAAGTCGTTACTTATATTACGGAAAAAGCACCAAGATATAATAGTTTTTTAAGAAACCCAAGTATTCTAAAATCAATTCCTCCAAACTTAACAGAAGATAAATTAGAAGAACATTTATATAAAGTTTCATTTAATGCAAGGAAAAACGTTGAACAAAGCATTGAAAAATTTATTAAAAATAAAACAGTAAGTGAAGATGCAATCAATCAAATTATTGAAGATATAAAAGAAAAAACAGCTTATGATGTTGACAGTCTTGCAGATTATATGACAAGAAGAAAAGCTATTATTGACTTATTTGACAAATTTCTTGATGCAGATGAAAATGGAGATTATAAACTTGAGGAAGATGTTCATAATTTAATTTTCCCATTAGGACTAACTAACAATGATTTAGACTATGAAAATCATAATTTATGGTTATTAGATGAACGATTTATAACTTATAAATTTATTGCCTCAGATAAATCAATAACTTCTTACTCACAGGTTAAAAGTAGAAAAGAGTTAGACTTAATAATGGTTGAAAGTCCACAAATGTTTGACAATCCAATTAGTTTTGGTGATAAAAGTAGTGGTGAAGTCAATTCTATGGTAATATTTGAATTTAAAAGACCTGGTGATACAGCACATCAAAAAAGATTAACTGATTATCGCTGGGAATTTTCAGAACTTATCGAACCATATTTTGATGAATTTTTATATACACCAATTAAAAAAAATTATAAAGGAAATCAAGTAATTATTAAAGAAACAACTCCAAAATTTGGTTTTGTAATTTTAGATTTTATTCCAGAGCCATTGGCTAAATACAATAAAAACAAAGGTTGGAAAATGACACCATTTGGCACATTTTTTAAAATTGAAGCAGAAACAAATCTACATATAGAAGTTATGACATTTAGAAAATTGTTAGAGTTTTCTAAAAATAGACACAATCCTTTTTTTGACAAATTATTTGTAAAATAAAGTACTAATTCCTGCCAATTCAAACATCGCTCTTACCAACAAGCTATAAGAAAAGTCATGAGCAAAAATTAATACAATTGTGCAAACCAATAATAAGCTACTTCCAGCATGACAACTTTGTGGTGATCCCTTTTGTGGAGAGCTTTTTTTTGTGAATCCCCCTTTTCAAAATACAACAAACAACCTCACCCAAACTTGTCACCCCACAAAAAAAACCATCACCATTCTTTATTTGTTTTATAAATACTCTCTCCTACTTTCCCAAAACACTGTCTACCACTACAAAACCCCAATCATAGCCCCGATAGGAACGGCATCCTTTTCTTTTTTCTCAAAAAAAGAAAAGATACAGTGGATAGCGGGACCAGATTGCTACCGAAGGACAATTTTTGTGCTTCGTATACCAAAAAACAATATTCACTATACAATAAACTAAAAAAAATGTTAAAATGGACTCAAATACATATTTCAAATAAAAAAAATAATAGTAAAATTGCCGCATAAATCTTAAAACTATAAATTTATGTCAAACCTGTCTGAAAACAGAATTAATCTAGTGCTTACACCTGCAGATGTAGCCACTATTAAACAAAACATCGATGCTATTGTAGCACTAATGCCTGAAAACACTACGCTTACTGATACCCAGCGTGCTAGCTATATGGCTATCAATGTGAACAACAAGGTGTATGCAGAAAATGTGCTTACGGAGGCTCGCTCTACTGGAGCTGGGATTTTGGCTCCTTATGTTAATTTGGATTTCCTAGAGAATGACCTGACTGTTTTCAAACAATTAGACGAAATCGAATCGAAAGTGAACAATTTACTACAACGTGTAAAAGATGCAAAACGCATTGCGGGTCATGAAGCGTATGGTATGGCAAACAAAGCGTACAAGAATTATCAGGATGCTTCGGATGCTGGAGTTGCCAATGCAAAATCGAGCTACGACAAGTTGAAAGTGCGTTTTGATTCTAACGGAAATTCGGGGAGAATACCAGCTGCTGACTTACAGTAAAAACATTTCATGGAGCTGTTAACTTTTAGGGTTAACAGTTTTTTTATGCCTATATCCTATACAATTACCAAACTAAATAGCACAAATACTAAATTAAATAGTGCAAATACTAAATAAAATAGTACAAATACTAAATAAAATAGCATATTGGCTAAACTAAATAATACAAAGACTAAATAAAATAGCATATTCGCTAAACTAAATAATACAAAGACTAAATAAAATAGTGTATTTGCTAAACTAAATAATACAAAGACTAAATAAAATAGCGCATTCGCTAAACTAAATAGTACAAAGACTAAATAAAATAGTGTATTGACCAAATTTAAGTACTGAAGCATTATTATTTAAAAATATATTGACTAAAAAAGACCACTATGGAAACCCTTCATGTAGGAAAGTTACTAAAAGACTATATCGATAGCAAAAAGATAGCGAAGAGTGCTTTGGCAAGAAAAATAAACAAAGACGATTCGACTATTGCCTATTATCAAAAAAAGGCTTCTTTGCCAGTGAGTGTTCTTCTTACGCTCTGCCATGCTCTTAAACATAACTTTTTTCAGGACCTTGCGAATACTTTACCCAGCTCCTACTCTGGCAGTGTTTCAGAAAGTGATACAAAAGACACTACTATAAAACAATTACAAGAGGAAATTAAAATTTTAAAGGCCGAAAAAGAGGTGTTGTTGCAGGTTTTGAAGAAATAAGTTTGTATAAAAAACTAGTAAGTAATGTAGATAAGATTACTAATTCAAATTTATAAAAAAACAATCATACTCTATTTTGACTATTCTAGAAATTGGAATCGGAAAAATTCTACTTAAATGCTTCCTTTTTTATGGGTATTATTATTTATTATGGCTATTTTAGTTGCTCTAAAAATAGACTTACAAAAAACACATAACGCTTAAATTTGCAATCATGAAAACAATAAAAATCGTTTCACTATTAATTTTAACAATGAGTATAGGTTCTTGTTCTTCTACAAAAAAAATGACGAATGACGGTCTTTATAATACGCTATGGGAGCTTGATTATCTTTCTGGACCTAGAATTGCATTTGATGGTCTCTATCCTGATAAAAAACCAAAAATTACATTCAATAAAACTACTAATAAAGTAGAAGGTAATAATAGTTGTAATGGCTATTCTGCTGACTATATTTTGAACGGTAATGAGATTTCTTTTGGAGAACCTGGACCAACAACAATGATGTTCTGCGGTGAAGGTGAAAAATTCTTTTTAACTACTATAAAGAAAGTAAATACGTATACAATTGATAGTGATGGTAAACTCAATTTAATGATTGGTGATGTTCCTATGATGCGTTTTAAAAAAATTACCCAATAATGAAAGTTACATTAAGAATTCTATTGTTTTTTATAGCTATCCTAATACTATCTTGTACTAATAAAATAAGTAAAAATAAAGACACATTAAAGACGCGTTTACCTGATTCTGTAAATACTGAAACAAACGTAATCACAAAAAAAGATAATCAAATTAAACGTGATACCTATTTTAAAGCTACTGGAAATGAGCCTTTTTGGAGTTTGGAAATGTCGGATAGTCTTGTAAAACTGACCACTATTGAAGATTCTATAATAACTCCTCATACTGCTCCAATTCGTGCTATGGATGCCAATATTAAACTATACAAAATACAAACAGAGACTTGTGAAATGACTATTAAAATTACACAATCTGAATGTACTAATAGTATGTCGGGAGAAGTATCGTTATATTCGGTTGCTGTAAATTACAAAAAAAATAGCGATAAAAAATCAATACAATTACAAGGGTGCGGATTTTATATAACTGACTACAGATTGCACGATATTTGGGTTTTGGAAAAAATGAATGGTTCCAAAATAACAAAAATAGATTTTAGTAACGGATTCCCTACTATGGAGATCAATAGTACAACCCATAAATTTTTAGGATTTGCAGGTTGTAATCGTATGAATGGTTCTTTGTTCTTTGAAAAAGGATTGCTTCGGTTTACAAAAATTGTTACTACAGAAATGATGTGTGAACCTTCTAATAAAGAACCCGATTTTTTAAACACATTACAAAACAGTACCTCTTTTAAAATTGAAAACAACCGTTTAATACTTTCTAATCCTGATGGTGAATTATTAACTTTCAAAAAAATTGATTAACTAAAGTTCAAAAAGTAATAAATCAACTAAAAGTTGTAGTACTTAGACCTCATAGTTAGGAATTCGAATCTTCTGTGACTTTGAGGAGTCAAATTCTGATTGTGTTCCCTCAGTTCAACGTTGTTTTTCCCACAAACTTATCAAGCCTCAAGTGAAGCACTAGTGAGATGCTTATAGCATGACAACTTTGGGCAGAGAGCCATTTGTGGGTAATTTTTTAAAACATAATTAGCCCTTTTAAAAGCAATGCACTCAAAATACTAGGAGTTATTATAAATCATCACTGTAAATCATTCTCTAATAAAAATCACCCTTTTCGGGTGAAAACCCTCGTCTCTTTAAAATCTACATTTGCCGTAAAATATAAGATAATGAAAAAATTAATTGTAATAGTATTGTGCTTTTACGGAATACAAATGCAAGCACAAAAAACGCTACCACAAGGTTCAGTTTGGTATTCATATGGAGTAAGTGATCCTTCTAAAATCATCGAAATTACCATAACACATCAAGACGAAACGTATATGAAAGTACAACGTAAGTTAGTTACTACCAATTCTGATGCTACTAAGGAAAAAAAGAAAAAAGGTGGTTTTTTAAAGAATATAAAAAATGCTCTAGAAGATAAACCTAATTCTAGTACTACTAACATTTCTCCGTTAGAAGGTGAGTTTAACTATAAATTAGTTGCTGACAATACTGACGACGGTATTTACACAGAAGGCTATAAATATGATGAATCTGTTTATGGATTTGTATATCCAATAGGTAATGGTCTCTATAAAGAAGTTGTTTTTACAAAAGATACCTCAGTTCCTAATTTCTTAAAAAATGAAGATCCAGCAACTGCTAGTATTTATATTATGGGAGCAGATAAAGAAGCTGTAAAGGCAAAAGCTGCTAGTCTTACTGCTACAGAAGAACTTAAAAAATATTATACTCCAGATTACAGTACTGGGAGATTAAAAGATCCAGCAGTAAGCTTCGATTCTTATAATGGTGCTAATTTTAGTTTAGATCCTGAAAATGGTACTATCAGTCTACTACAAACTACTTTGTATTACCTTCCTAGTAAGACCATTGAAGGTAGAAATATTCAATACAATTGGTCTGCATTTAAACTTAAAGTACTTAAAGAAGGAAAACTTGTACATGCCGTTGAAGGACAAAAGGGACATAGAAATGGACGCTGGTTAGAAAAGGTAAAAAATACTTTCGACATGTATGGTCTTTTTGAAAGACTATTGCCTGGAAAATATCAATTGGCTTATTCTATCTATGATAATGATCCGTTTTTTGTTTCAGATTTTGAAATCTATACCCATCAAAATCCAGATATAAATCATGAAATCGGTACTATATACAATATGAAAGGTCCTTGGGATGAAACAATGCAGCTAAATTTAAGACCAGACGATCAAGGGAACCCAACAACATTTGCAGTAGAATTTCCTTTATATCGTTTATTAACTGTAGGAAATGAGAAAAACCAAGTCCATCTTCAAGGACGTTTATATAAAGATGGAAAATTAATTGGTCTTACTGACTCGGAAGAACATCCAGATGGAAGTGCTAATTTAACGCAAGCACTTGAACGCAGAGGAAACACATTAGATTTATTATATCGTAAGAAATTCAAGGATAATATAAATACGCAATTTCATAGTATTAACAACACTACTAAACCTTCTCGATGGGATCTTATAGAGTCTTTTCAAGATGGAAAATACAAAATCGAATATTTAGTTAATGGAAAACCTTTTGCTTATGGAGAATTTATTGTAAAAGGAAAAAAAATTCAATTACAAGGGAAACAAGTAAAGGAAAGTACAAATCCAAAAACTTATATTATGGATGAAAATCTTATTCATGTTCCTATTACATACAAACAATAATATAAACCAACTCTATTACATACTTTTTTACAAAGTTTAGAAGAGAACAAAAGAAGTATTTCATACAACCCGATTTAAAACACCGCTTTTCAGTGGTGTTTTTTTTGCGTAAATTAAAAAAAAAAGACCTATTAAATCAGTTCCTATTTCTAAATATTCTAGCTTTGCTAAAAGTGTTTAAGAACATTTAAAATGACAAAAAAAGTAATCCATACCGAAAACCTTTCCATAGGATATACCAGTAAAAAAAGCAAAAGAACTATTATCGAAAATTGCGATATTAGTTTAGAATCGGGTAAACTGATAGCACTTGTGGGTGCAAATGGTATTGGTAAATCTACTTTGTTAAAAACGATAACAGGAATCATTCCTCCTGTGAAAGGGAAAATATTCCTTCAAGGAAAACTCCTTCAAGAATACCAACAAAGCGAATTGGCACAAGAGTTAAGTATTGTGTTAACCGAAAGCCTTCCTCCAAGTAACTTAACGGTTTATGAAATAGTAGCTTTGGGCAGACAACCTTATACCAATTGGCTAGGAAAACTAACAAATGATGATAAAAACAAAGTCACTGAAGCTATTACATTAACTGGAATTACTGATTTTATGCATAAAAAGCATTATGAAATTAGTGATGGCCAATTACAAAAAACTTTAATAGCAAGAGCTTTGGCACAAGACACTGCTATCATTATTTTAGACGAACCAACCACGCATTTAGATTTGGTACACAAAGTATCCTTAATTAAATTATTGCAAAAACTAACTCATGAAACTGGAAAAACTATCTTATACTCCACTCATGATATTGATTTAGCTATTCAATTATGTGACGAAATGATTGTTTTAACCGAAAATAAATTGGTAAAAGACCAACCTTGTAATTTAATTGAACAAAACATTTTTAATGAATTGTTTCAAAATGAGTCGGTTATTTTTGATAAAATGATAGGTAAATTTAAAGTGGTTTAAAAATTAAAATTATTTTGCCTATTGTTTAACCAAAGTACATTACTATTTCACTAATTTTATACAAAATTTATAAAATGAAAAAGATTTTAATATTCATTACTCTTATTAGTTTTTCTATGAATGCCCAATTAAAAACAGTTACTTATACTGATGGAACTCAAAAACTGGAAGGTTTCTTTGCTAAAGCAACAGCACAAAATCCAAAAAATATTGGAATTATAGTATTACCTGCTTGGATGGGAATTGATGACCATTCCAAAGAATCAGCAGAAGCATTAGCTGCTTTAGGCTATCATGCTTTTGTGGCTGATATTTATGGTGTAGGTAATAAACCAAACAATACTACCGAAGCGGGAAAACTATCCGGTTATTTTAAAAATAGTTACAAAGATTACCAAAGAAGAATACAGTTGGCTATTGACCAATTGGTTAAACAAGGTGCCAATCCAGATGAAATTGCAGTTATTGGCTATTGTTTTGGAGGAACTGGTGCTATTGAAACCGCTAGAGGTAATATGAAAGTAAAAGGTGTAGTTTCTTTTCATGGAGGTTTAGGAAAAGATCCTATGCGTCAAACAGATGTTATTACTTCAAAAGTTTTAGTACTTCATGGTGCAGATGATCCTTATGTACCTCAAAAAGAAGTATTGGCTTTTCAAGATGAGATGAAAATTGGAAAAGCCGTTTGGCAAATGAATTTTTATTCGAATGCTGTACATGCTTTTACTCACAAAGAATTAGATACCGATACTAGTAAAGGAGCTGCCTATAATGAATTAGCAGACAAAAGAAGTTGGCAAGCTATGAAAGATTTCTTTATTGAGATTTTTAATTAGTAACTCTTTTTGAATAGCATAAAAAAAGCAGTATCGAAATTTCGATACTGCTTTTTTTATTAAAATTATTATTCGATTATTGCTTAACAAATTTCTGAACCGTTGCACCATTATCAGATTCAATAGTAATCATATAAATTCCAGCATTTAAGTCTGACACGTTAATTTTAGTATTTGTATCATTACCTGCTACTTGTTTAACAGTTCTACCATTAATATCAGCTATTTTTACTGTATTTATTACAGCTGAATCCGAAGAAACAGTTAAAACATCCAATACTGGATTTGGAAAAATAGTCAACTCATTTGTAGCAAAACTTGTTGCACTCAAAGCTGTAGTAACGGCTACATCATCAATATTTAGTTCGTATTCATCATAAGAATTATAATGTCTAAAAGCTACATAAATTGTTTGTCCATAAAAAGAAGAAATATCTAGTGTTCTAGGTACAAATACACCATCTCCACCATTTTGACCTATTATTTCTGTAAATGAAGTAGGAGAAGCTAGTAAATCTGTAGTAGTATTTGAAGTAGCTACATAAACAGAATAATTTTCATCTGCATAATCAGCATCAATACCTCTAGCTAACCATGATAACTCTATTGCAGTACCACTTGAAATTGCAGTTAAATCTATTGGATAAGAAATAATCCAATTGTCAGGATTTAAAGCATTACTAGAATCATTATCATAAGATGCTGATTTTATACAAGGGTTACCGTCAGGAATATTATCATCATCAAGATCATAATCAGCTTCTTCCCAATTATAACCATCACCGTCTTCATCTAATGATTCCCAACAAACATAAGCAATCCCTGTAGTAGTAAAATCTTCTGTAAAAGGAGGTGTTACTGTTCCAGGACAGGTTACAGGTGTTTCAATTATTTCAAAATCAAAACCTAAATCATAATACTCATTTGTCCATTCTATATAATAGGTTTCTCCAGGCTGCACAACAAAAGTTAGGGATGATAAATAATTAGAACTTATATCATCATTATAAGCTACACATGTTAAAGCTCCACAAGTACCCGTATATAAGTTTATCCAAGTATCATCATTATTTGTAATACCATCATTTTGAGGTAAATTAGAAGTTATTGTTACAAGTCCAGATATAGTTGGGCTGTAAACATACCATTCAGCTGCATCGGAATCAGATGTATCTCCACAAACATCTACTAAAGTTCCATTAATAGTTCCAACGGTAGTTATACCTGCTGATGCAGTAAGTGCAGACGCACAATCATTTTGAGAATTTGCTAAAAATAAATTTCCAAAAGCTAAGGCAATAAGTAGTAATTTTTTATTCATTATGTAAGTTTTTTAATTCGTTTAAAAATAACAAACATTGTTAATAACATCATTATTTTAGCTGCATTTAACAGAATTTTAATACAAAAATGATTTTAAACGAGTTTTTCTACATTTTTACAAAAAAAACACAATGATTTTATGAATTTATTTTATAGTGTATGTTTTTTATTTCACTAGCTTTCTTATTATTAACAATCATTAGCATAATAATACTCTAAATCTAATTTTTCTTCTAATTTTTCAATCTCATTCGTAGTTATTTTAACTTTGATTAGATTTACTTCAAATTGTTTTTTACCATCTGGTGATATCCAAATTCCTTGAAATGTTTCTTCTTTTCTAGTAAGAATCAAAATCCCTGTATTAAAATGCTCCACCATAGTGAACTGATTTTTAGTTTCCGAAAAAACTATTTCAAGTAGCAACCAATTATTAGTTTTGTTCTGTTTGTATTTATACATTCCAGTAGCATAAACTGTTGGACAGCCATCTTCTGCAATTTTTAAATACAATGAGATACTTTTATCTCCTAATTTACCTTCATATAATTCTTGTGAAAGAATAGTGTCTTGACCAAAACTTACTGAAGTAATTAACAGTAAAAAAGCAATTAAATTTGTTTTAATAGTTGTCATATATGCTGTTGCCTTTTTTATTTGTGTTTGTATAAGTA
This sequence comes from Flavobacterium jejuense, assembly GCF_006491595.2. Taxonomy (GTDB): domain Bacteria; phylum Bacteroidota; class Bacteroidia; order Flavobacteriales; family Flavobacteriaceae; genus Flavobacterium; species Flavobacterium jejuense. The sequence continues at coordinate 39,442 of NZ_VEVQ02000017.1, read as the reverse complement.
AACATTATCCGTGGTAATTTATTTTATTCATTTGTAATAATTCTTTCAATTTCTTTAACTTCTCCTGTATTCAAACCTTCTAATTGCATCTCACCTACTCTTACACGAACCAATCGCAATGTAGGAAACCCGACAGCAGCAGTCATTTTTCTAACTTGACGAAATTTACCTTCGGTAACAGTAATGGAAACCCATGAAGTAGGTCCGTGACGTTCATCTCGAATTCTCTTTCCAGGACCAATGTAGTCTGGTAAAACAGAAATTAATTTAGAAGTACAATTTCTAGTTAAGTACTTGGTTCCATTTACACCTATCTCTACTCCTTTTTGTAATTGATCCACAGCTTCTTGTGTAATAATTCCATCTACTTGAGCGTAATACTCTTTTTCTACAGTTTTTCTTCTTACTTGTTCGCTTACTTTTCCATCAGTAGTAAGCAACAATAAACCTTCTGAATCTTCGTCCAAACGACCAATTGCCATAGTGCCTTCTGGAAAAGGATATAATTCTCCTAGTAGTTTTTTCTTTCGCTTTAATTCATACACAAACTGACTCAAATAGCCATGTGGTTTGTGGAGCATAAAATGACGGTGATTCATTATTTTTAATTTATTACAAAAATACATTTTTCAAATTATAGAAATTCCTATTTTTAAGTTGAATTAATTCCTTAAATTTACATTTGAAATCCATTATTCTTTATGTCACAGATAATTTTAGTATTAGCCGCATTTATCATCGCTCTTGCCATTGGTTTTTACCTTGGTAAATTACTTTCTAAAACACAATCACAAGCTGAAAAATCAGGTTTAGAAGAACGTGTTACTGGTTTGGTTGCCCAAATAGACCAATTAAAAAATCAATTTCAGGAAGATAAAGTACAATTTGAAAAAAATCTTGCACAACTTGCTTTCGAAAAAGAAAACGTTCAGAAAGAGAAAGAAGCTTTAGCCATTCATTTAGCCAAAAAAGAAAACGATTTTGATAATTTATTGGAACGCAATAAAGAACAAAAACAAGAGGTTAATGAATTGCAAGAAAAATTTACCAAAGAGTTTGAAAATTTGGCTAACAAAATACTAGAAGAAAAAACAACCAAATTTACAGAGCAAAATAAAGAAAACATGAAGATTATCTTGAATCCTTTGCAAGAGAAAATTCAGTTGTTTGAAAAGAAAGTAGAAGATACGCATAAAGAAAGTATTGATTATCATGCCGCGTTACGTCAGCAAATTCTTGGACTTCGTGAAATGAATGATAAGATGAGTAAGGAAACTATTAACCTTACTAAAGCTTTGAAAGGGGATAGTAAAATGCAAGGAAATTGGGGGGAATTAGTTTTAGAACGTGTTTTAGAAAAATCAGGATTAGAAAAAGGTCGTGAATATGAAGTCCAACAAAGTTTCGCAACTGAAGAAGGTGGTCGTGTAATGCCTGATGTTATAATTAACCTTCCAGACGGCAAGAAAATGGTTGTCGACTCGAAAGTATCTTTGACTGCTTATGAACGATTTGTCAATGAAGAAGATGATACAGTAAAAGCCATTATTTTAAAAGAACATGTTACTTCGGTAAAACGTCATGTAGATCAATTGAGTGATAAAAACTATCAAGACATTTATCAAATGGAAAGTCCAGATTTTGTCTTACTTTTTATTCCAATAGAACCCGCATTCGCCTTGGCACTAAATGAAGATAGTACTTTATACAACAAAGCTTTTGAAAAAAACATTGTAATTGTGACTCCTTCTACGCTATTAGCTACCTTACGAACGATAGATAGTATGTGGACCAATCAAAAGCAACAAGAAAATGCCATTGAAATAGCGAGACAAGCTGGAGCATTGTATGATAAATTTGAAGGTTTTGTTACCGATTTGATTAAAATTGGTAAAAAAATGGATGAAGCTAAAGGAGAATATGGTAATGCTATGAATAAACTAGTTGAAGGAAAAGGAAATTTGGTTACTAGTGTGGAAAAATTAAAAAAAATGGGTGCCAAAGCAAAAAAAGCACTTCCTGAAAACGTTTTAAAAAGAGCTGTGGAAAACGAAATAAATGCAACCCTTGAAAATGAATAAATTATGACAGTCTTTAAAAAAATAGTGTTTTTTGGTACCTTACTAACGATATTAGTTATTACAGGGTATATGGCTTATGTCTTTTATGTTCCTTATAGTACTGGTACACGATCTGGTGAACTAATCAAGATTAGTTATAAAGGTTATTTTGCAAAAACATGGGAAGGAGAAATAAGTCAAGGTATTTCGGGAGCTCAAATTTTTGAATTTTCTGTTCTAGATAAGGATACAGAAGTTATAGATAGTTTAAAAAGTTTACAAGGCAAATTTGTAAAAGTAGAATATGTGGAAAGGCTTCGTACTTTCTTTTGGTGGGGAGATACTCGTTATTTCATAACCAAAGTAGAAAAAGAAACATCACCTTATTTTAATAATGGCGAATAATGAATAAAAAAGAATCCAATACAGTAGAAGCTTCCAAAATCACTCTAACTGAACTTATGCTTCCATCGCATTCTAATTTTAGCGGTAAAATTCATGGTGGCTACTTATTACAATTAATGGATCAAATTGCTTTTGCTAGTGCTTCAAAATATTCTGGATGCTATTGTGTAACTGCTTCTGTTGATACGGTTGATTTTTTAAACCCAATAGAGATTGGTGAATTAGTGACTTTAAAAGCATCGGTAAATTATATAGGTAACACCTCAATGGTTGTTGGCATACGAGTAGTAGCTGAAAATATTCAAACTGGTAAAATTAAACATTGTAACTCTAGTTATTTCACAATGGTAGCCAAAGATGATAATGGAAATTCTACAAAGGTTCCTAAATTAATTTTATCTAATCCAGAAGAAGTGAGACGTTTTTTTGATTCTTTAAGAAGAATTAATCAAAAGAAAAAGTTAGTTTCCTTAGAAGAAAAATTTGATCATCAATCTAGAGAATCATTGGAACTTTTAAAAAAATACAACGTTATAGTAAACTACAGCTTAGGTATTTAAGTTAAAAAATTATCGAAAATTAGTAAAAAAAGTTATATTTGCTAAATAACAGCAATAAATATGACTAAAAACTACATTTTACTTACCTTAAGCTTAATTTCTCTGTCATTCTTATTTTTTTCTTGTAATGATGATGACAGCTATGAAGAAATTCCTACTACGACTGAAGTTGTAACAGTAGATTTATCTCAAGTTCCTTATTCCAAATTATCCGATTATCATTTTTTTGAAGGACAGTTAAAAGATTTAACTCCATCGGTAAATGTCCTACCTTACGCTCCTGCAAGTCCTTTATTTTCAGATTATGCACATAAAAAGAGATTCGTTTGGATGCCTTCAAATAAAAAAGCAACTTATAATGAAGATTATAATATTTTAGAACTACCCGTTGGAGCTGTTTTAATCAAAAGTTTTTACTATGATAACGTTCAACCAAGCAACAATACAAAACTCATTGAAACTAGATTAATGATTCGAAAAGAATCGGGATGGATTTTTGCTGATTATATATGGAATGAAGAGCAAACAGAAGCTTTTCATGATTTAAATGGAAGTTATAAAAATATTCAATGGAAAGACGAAAACAACAATCTTAAATCTGTAAATTATAGGGTTCCAAACGAAGTGCAATGCATCACTTGTCATAAATCTAGAGAGACTATCAATGGACAATCTGTAGATATTCCTAAACCTATAGGGATCAAACCACAAAACCTTAATTTTGAATATTCTTATGGCAATACAACTAAAAATCAACTTTCAAAATGGATTGAACAAGGGTATTTAGAAAATAATTTCAGCCTTCCTTCTCAAGACAAAACCACAATTGATTATAATGATACTTCTAAACCAATAGATTTAAGAGCTAGATCTTATGTTGATATAAACTGTGCACATTGCCATCGAAACAACAGTCATTGCGACTATAGACCCATGCGATTTGCTTTTCATGAAACTGGAGATGTTACAAACGGTTTAACCAATATGGGAGTTTGTGTTAATACAAGTGACATGCAAAATTTTCCAAATGAATTAAACAAGGTTGTCACACCAGAAAATATTGATGCGTCTATGCTTTATTACCGAATTAACACCACTGATGAAAGCTACAGAATGCCTTTACATGGAAGAACATTGATACATACTGAGGGTGTTTTACTCATGAAGGACTGGATAAATACTTTACGTGAATGCAATTAAAAAAAACCAAACTAAACAAATAAATATGAAATCTAAAATTACTAATTTCAAAAAAAAACACAATAATAGTCTGTTAAAAATCAGTCTGATGTGTGCAATACTAAGTTGGCAAATCAACTTTTCTCAAAATACTTGTGCAACTGCTGCTCCAGTTACGGCAGGATTAATAACTGTTGACGCTATTGATGGTACTAATATTTCAACTAACTGTTCGCAAACACCTACATTAGCAGAATGGTATGCTTATACACCTACACAAAACTACAGCGTTACCATTACTTCTGACTTATCTCAAAACATTTGCAAAGACACTGATTTCGAGGTTTATACTGGAAGTTGTGGAAATTTATTCTGTTTCAGTGGTGACGATGATGGTGGAATTATTTCTTGTAATGCAGGAAATACAAATTCCTATTTATCTATAAAAACATTTAATGTCACAGCAGGAACAACGTACTACATTTGCTGGACAAATAGATATAACACAAATGGGTTTGATTTTCAATTAATTGAAACCCCAATTGGCTCTAACCCATGTCTTTCATCAACCCCTATAACTGCTGGAATCACAACTGTTAATGCTATTGATGAAGCGAATATTACAACTGCATGCTCTACAGCACCTATGGCAAAATGGTATTCGTATACACCTACACAAGATTATGAAGTTACTATTACTTCTGATCTAATAGAAAATATATGTAAAGACACCAATTTTAGTGTATACACAGGTAACTGTTCTTCATTAACTTGTTTTACTAGTGACGATAATGCCGGAATTATTCAATGTAACTCTGGAAACACAAACTCTAATCTTTCTACAAGAACTTTTATTGCAACTGCTGGAACCACTTATTACATTGCTTGGGACAATAGATGGAGTGCAACTGGCTTTAATTTTGAATTAACTGAAGTAGTAATACCACCACCTCCTGTATCCTATACTACACAAACAATAAACACAATAAATAGTAGTTATAACATTTGTGTTGTAGATATGAATGGTGATTATAAAGATGACATTGTAGGTGTAAGTACTAACAATTTAAAAATCCACTATCAAGGCGTTTCTGGAGCATTTTCTATCACTGATTTCCCAGTTACTGGAATAAGTAAAATGCCTAATTGGAGCTTAGCTGCTGGAGATTATAACAGAGATAACTATAATGATTTAATTTTAGGAAGCGGATATGGTCTTTCAGTATGGACTTCTAATAGTACTGGCACAGCATACTCTAGCTATACTCCGGGTGAGGATATATTTTGTCAAAGAACTAATTTTGCCGACTTAAATAATGACGGAAATCTTGATGTCTTTTCTTGTCATGATATTGCTCCAAATGTTTATTATTTAAATGATGGTAATGGAAATTTAACTTACTATCAAACTAGCGTTACACCAGGAGCTATGAATTTAGGAAGCATTAGAGGTAATTATGCTACCCTTTTTACTGATTTTGATAACGATGGTGATACAGATTTATTCGTCTCAAAATGTTCAGGACCTACATGTGAACTTCACAGAAATGATGGCAATGGTGTTTACACTGATATTTCTGCTATAGCGCAAATAAATATAACTCCAATACAATCATGGTCTTCAGCAATTGCAGATTTTGATAATGATGGTGATATGGACATATTAATAGGTTCAAATGGTAATACTGGTCATGTTTTTTTTAGAAACAATCTTGATACATCTAATAATGTAGAAGAAGCATACACAAATATAACAGACGGATCGGGTTGGGATAACGATAATTCTATAAACAGAGATTATGTAGCCTATGATTTTGACAATGACGGTTATGTTGATGTTTTGGGTAGTGGGAATAAAATAATGTTTAATCAAGGTAATAATACTTTTTCACCTGTGAGTTATAATCAAGGAATAAGTGTTGGTGCAATTGGTGATTTAAATGATGATGGATTTTTAGATATTTTAAATGGTAACACTGTTAGATATGCTATTCCAAATGGCAACAACTGGATTAAAGTTACACTAAAAGGTGTTCAAAGTAATAGTAATGGAATTGGAGCAAGAGTTGAGATATATGGAGCTTGGGGGAAACAAATTAGAGATATTAGAAGTGGTGAAGGTTTTGAATACATGAGTTCTCTAAATGCTCACTTTGGAATTGGACAAGAAACAGAAATTTCTCAAGTTGTTATTAATTGGCCTTCAGGAACAGTAGATGTAATTGACAATCCTTTGTCTAACCAAGTGTTACATGTAATTGAAGGATCTTTTCCTTTAAGCTCAGACAATTTTGCTTCAAATAAAGTTACTATTTATCCAAATCCTAGCAATCATTTTCTAACCATTAGGAATATTGATAAAATTGAAGTAGCTGGAATAGATATCTTTACTACTACTGGACAACTAGTTAAAACCATCAAAGATGATTATTCAACGATTTCAATATCTGACTTAACTAATGGAGTATATATATTAACTATTAAAACTTTAAATGGAGAGAAGTTTTCTAAAAGTTTTATTAAAAAGGATTAACTATTTTTTAATATTATTTCTTTACGATCAAAATTAAGATAACCTTCTTCTTGCAACTCATTAATTAAAATATTAAGAGTAGGTCTTGATGTTCCAATCAAAGAAGCAATTTCTTTTTGGGTAAAAGGATGTCTAATAACAGTATCTCCTGAAATAGTATTTTTATAACCATAATCTAATGCTAACTCGTTTAAATATTCTTTTAAACGAGTTTTTGTATCTTTAAACAACAGTAGTTTTAATCTTCTTTCTAATCGTTTTAATCTAAAACCAATAAACTTGTATATTTTTAAACTTAACTCCCTATTTCCTCTAATTAATTCAAGCATTTGATCTGCTGCTATAGGGCAAATTGAAGTATTGTTCTCTAAAACCACAGCAAATTCATTTCTTTTTTCTTCTCCTAAAATGGCTTTTTCTCCAAATATTTCTCCTTTAGACAAAATAGCTGAAATAACCTCATCTCCTTCATCATTTACATAACCAATTTTTATTTTACCTGAATTGATTAAATAAATTTTATCTGCAGCAGCATCTTCAGAGTAAATAAAATCATTTTTCTTATAATTTTTAAAATGATCGTCGTATCCAGCATCTTTAAATTTATGTGGGCACATTATATTGAATAGATCTACATCCTCAAAATACCAAATTGAATTCATTTGCATTATATATTTCACCAAAGTTAATCATATTATCAAAATAAAAAAATACTCTATAATATCTAGGGTATTTTTATCATTTAATTAACTTTCTTTAGGTTTTTAAATCTATCTCACGCTATTTATTGAAAATCCTTTATTACTGTTACTTCTTTTTGTTGTAGTGACTAGAATACTTGTTGTAGTGTGTCGTTTTCCCTGACAACTATGGTATTGAATGCCTTTTTAATAGCTTAAATTCTTAGAAATATTTATTGATCAGTTGTATTGATTAATAACCTTAAGGAATCATAACATTTTCCCAATGATTCATTGCATCCAAAATTCCACCCATTAGTGCTAGAGTAATAATCCAATATAATATATTAATCAGCATATTTTTCCATGACTTTCTGCTAAACAATCCGTTCATTACAATCACAGGAGAAACAACGGTAATAGCAATAAATGTTCCATGCCAAGCTCCATGTTGGAAAGTGTCATAACCACCTTCTTGATCAATTCCACTATTATTAAAATTCAATAAGAAAAATGATAAGAAAAAAGAGAGTATAATTGATACTCCAATAATGATAATCATATTCGTCTTTTTTTTCTTTTTATAAACTATACCTATTGAATCTAGCCAGATATTCCCAAATATTATTTTGTAGTATATAAATCCAAATGATACTGGAATAATTGTAGCTATTACCATTGAGAACCAGTTAATGCTATCCATAATAAAAATAATTAGTTGAGTTATTGACTATTTAATTTTCTTAATATACACAAATTAATGTTTTAATGTCTCGTACTGGTTTTAGTTTACAGTTTTGGATTAATACTGTTATTTTTTATTTTCAAATAGATTTATAATCCAATTCATACAGTCTTGGTTATCCATAATTGACCAAGAATGTGGGTGTCTTCTACCGTCAAGTCGAACGCCTTTACCCATTGTAATAATTACATTGGCATCTTGATTTCCCATTAACTTAAGGTCGTTTATCATTGCAACAATGTCTGTTCCATTCCAATCATACAAATCCCTTCTGCGCTGATTGATTAACCATTCAACATCTAAGTCTGTATACATTCTGATTGGAATATCTTTTAAATATTGTGCATTTCCGCCCTTTTCTGCTCCATTTGAGTAAATAGAAGCTTCTATATACCGTTCGGGAAATTCTTTTGGTGAACCACCATATGTTTGATTGTAATTATTCATTATCCAACGAGCTTCATTAACCCCAACTTCCGAGAAATTCCTGTTAATTTCCCTTATACAATATTGATACATATGAGCCTTATCTAAGGGTATATCTAAGCCGAAAACTCCTTTTGGTATCATGAAAGTACTCCCTTTCTCTTTTTTAGAAATTTCTGCGTAAGTCAATGAAATCATCCCGCCATTTGACAACCCACCAAGTACAAAATTTTCCTCTGGAATGTTATGTGCCTTTACAACCTCTTTAATTATTTTGTCAAGCACCTCTATTTCTACCTCTCTGGTTTCTGTTCCCCAATTTATTGAAGGAATGATAGTCAAAATGTTATTGTCGTATGCTAAATGCGGTATTTCTATTTGTTTTAAAAGATCTTGAACCGTCTCGCCACCGGAAGGGAGAACCATAACCACTCCAATCGGTTTTAATTTAGGTACAAGTTTCAAATAGTATAATTCAGTACTATCGTTGTCATTGACGTATAAATTTGAAGTATCTTGTTCACTTATAATTACTTTCTCAAATTCTTGTCCTGAGCAACAGATATTTGAAAAGATTGATATTATAATTAGAAATGTTTTGTTCATATCGTTCATTTTTTTGAAGCACAACGTTCTGGAACTACAGCGTGTGTTGCACATAGTTTTTATTTTTCAAATATTGCGACTGCTCTAACTGGTGAACCTGTTCCTCCTTTAATTTTTAGGGGAAATCCAATAAATCGAAATCTTCCTCTCCCAACTAGTAAATGAAGGTTTATCATATTCTCGTAATGTGTAAAATTCAATTCTCCACAAATGTGATGTACTTCTTTATTTGAGATTCCAGGAATTCCAGGTGACATAGTTTCAACCCCAAATGCTGATATCCTTTTTTCTCCTAACCAACGAGCTGCTTGTGCCGAAATTCCTGGTCCATTCGCCCAGTCTTCTCCGTTAAAGTTTTTTCGATAATGGTCAGTATAAATCAATACAGTATCTCCTTTTTCTATTTTCAAATCAGCCTTTTTACAGGCATTTTCGATTTCGTGAGGCTCAATTAATTCTTTTAGTCCTTTATGAGAAAAGTCTAAACAAACTCCTTGGGTATAGAACATTGATAAAGGCATTTTGTCAATTGATTTTCCTTTATATTCGATTGCCATATGATTTATAGCATCAACGTGTGTTCCAGTATGTTCTCCTAATTCCAGTTTATGAACGGCAGGTGTTTTAATTTTCGGATTTTTTATTCCATTCCATTCTTCGTGGGAATTATGAACTGTCATTTTAACTTGTGGAAGATCTTTATAAACAGGCATTCCTTCATAAATTTCTTGACTTAAATCAATAATTTCTATCATTCAGTTATCTTGGTTTAAATTGTGAGCAACGTTTAATATATAAAATGTAGCGTGTAAAAAGATACTACATTTTCGGTTTGGTGGTTCTTGCAAATAAACACTAACCTTTGAGTTTAGCACTTATTAACTGTGTTTTATACACCGCTTGTTGGTAGTAGTTTATTCTTCATTGACTTCTTTAATTAATAAATCATCATTAAATACAACTCCTGTTGACAATTGTGGTGAACAGTAGAGCCCAAAATGGGCTTGAGACAACTTATTAGTTATGTTACCTATTTCCGAATGAGAAACTAATTCACCATTTTGCCAGACTTTTGCGTATCCATTATCTCGAAAATCTAGATATATTTTTAATTCAACCCATTCTTTCTTTGGAAATTCTATTTCTGTTGTCTGAAAAAGGCTCGTTTGTTCTCCTTGATTAGTAGTATGTTGTAAATGTACAAACCCATCAGCATTCAAGTTAACAAGTACTGTTCTATCCCAATTATCAGATTCATCATCTGTAAAGGTTGCGAAGCTAAACCAATCGTCTTCACCTGTTGGGTTATTATCTAATTCCATATCTAACCAAACTCTTAGTGAAATATAACAAGGCGTTTTAAAAGAACCTTCTGTTGTGTTTTGAAATTGTACTGTTGGGTATCCTCTATGATTTTTGTCATTAGCAGAGGATTGAAGGTTATCTCCATCTATCCAAGCTCTATGAGAATACATACCTCTATACACATTAGATTCTGTAAGTTCGTGAAAAGTAGTACCAAGATGATTTTGTGGCGTTATATAAAATCCATCAAAATCATTCACACTTTCAAATGAGCTTATGAACTCTCTTTTTTGAATATTAGAAGAGTCGTCAACAGAGTCAGCGGTATTTGAAGCTTTATCACAAGAATAGAACGATAAACTTATTAATAGACTTAATATATTTATTCCAATCATTTTTTTCATATTAGGTTTTTCAGATTACTGCAAACTTGTATATATGTGTAATAAGGAGGTATATATTTCACAAAATTTGGACAGATATGTGTAGCTTAGACTATACTTTGTTTCATTCAAATATAAAAAATAATTACTACATGTAAGCAAATGGGTTTTTTATTTGTTGTATATTCTTTGTGCTTACATGTGAATACATTTTGGAGATTTTACTGCCGTTATGTCCTAATAATTCGGATGTATCATAAATTGGGTTGTGAAAATTTTAAAAATTTTATTTTTTTGTTCGCAGAAACTGAATACTTAATGTCAAGAAAATGCTTTTATCACCTAATTTGTGCTAAACGGTTTATAAAAAATGTACTGAAAAGAAAATGTGCTTTTGTAGCCCCGATAGGAACGGCATCCTTTTTTACTATTGTATTTTGACTCCACTCATTTTGACAATAGTAAAAAAGATATAGTGGATAGCGGGATTACTTTTCAACCGAAGGATGATTTTTGTGCTCCAAATAAAAATTGAACTCCGTTTTACTTAATTTATTTTTTCAGATTTCAAATCGATTTCACAATATTTATTAAAAATTCTGATCTCAGTAAAATCTTTTCTTGCTCTTACTATATTAGATTGAATTGCTGAATAATCAATAATCTCTTTATCTACTTCAACAATTCCTTTTTCGAAAGGTAATCCTATAATATTCAATTCAATAAATTCATAAGGTGTAGTAAACTTCCCTGATTTAAATTGCTGAATAACCAACGTATCTTCTTTCCCTATTAAATTAAAATTTCGAATGCTATAACGCCCTTTCATATAATCATAACCATCTTGACTATCTTCATAAACCATTGAAGATTCTTTTCCTTCTTTATAATAAACATCTAATTTTAATTCAGTAATTTCAATTTCACCAACATATTGCTGTATAGGATATTTGGGGATAATGGCTCCTTCTTTTACATAAATAGGAAGTGTATCTATATCTGCTTCTACCCAACATTCTTCACCACCTTCTATTAATTCATTGTCAAAGAAATTATACCATCTTCCTTTAGGAAAATACATTCTTCTACCTTTTGAATTTGGTTCTACAATTGGGCAAACCAAAATACTATCTCCATAAATAAACTCATCATTTCTAAAATAGGTTTGTTGGTCTTCCTGATCATAAACCACAAGTGATTTTATAATAGGAGTACCTTCTTCTATGTATTTCCAGAAGGCAGTATATAGATATGGTAATAATTGGTATCGAATTTCTATAAACTTACGAACGATATCTGTTATGTTTGTTCCAAAAGCGTAAGGTTCTTGATCTCCATGATCTCCAGAAGAATGTGTTCTACAAAAAGGATGAAAAACGCCTAACTGTATCCATCTTGCATATAATTCTCCATTAGGTTGTTCTGCAAATCCACCAATATCTGATCCTACAAATGAGAATCCTGAAAGGCTCATTCTTTGTGCTTGTGCATTTGCAATCTGTAAATGTTCCCAAGTTGCCACATTATCTCCTGTCCAAGTAGATGTATAACGTTGTGTTCCTGAATACGCTGCTCTGGTAATTACAAAAGGCCTTTTTGGATACGAAAACTTTTTCAACCCATGATAAGTAGCTCTAGCCATTTGCATTCCATAAACATTGTGTGCTTTTCTATGGCTACAATTTGAACCATCATAATTATGTCTTACATCATCTGGAAAAGATTTACCTGGGACATCCATTACGGCAGGTTCATTCATATCGTTCCAAACTCCTTTTACTCCTATTTCTTCAATTAATTCTTTAAATAGTCCAGCCCACCATTCTCTAACTTTTGGGTTAGTAAAATCTGGAAAATAGCATTCTCCTGGCCAAACTTTTCCTTTTACATAAGGTCCGTCTGCTCTTTTACAAAAATATTTATTTTCTAATCCTTCATTAAAAACCCAATAATCTGGATCAATTTTTATTCCTGGATCTATAATTACTATTGTTTTAAATCCATCTTCTGCTAAATCTGCAACCATTTGTTTTGGATTTGGAAAATGTTCTTTATTCCATGTAAAACATCTAAACCCTTCCATATAATCAATATCTAAATAAATAGCATCACAGGGAATTTTTAATTCTCTAAATTTATTAGTTACCTCTTTCACTTTTGCTTCTGGGAAATAACTCCATTTACATTGATGATACCCTAGAGCCCATAAAGGTGGTAAATGCTTTGGTCGACCCGTTAAGTCGGTGTAATTTGCAATTACATCATTCATTTCTGGTCCGTAAATAAAGTAATAATTCATTTCTCCACCCATTGCCCAAAAGCTCGTTACACTTCTACGTTCTTGACAAAAATCGAAATACGTTTTAAAGGTATTGTCAAAGAAAATTCCATAGGATTTCTTAGAATGTAATCCTATATAAAAAGGAATTGCCTTATAAATAGGATCTGTATCTTTTCCAAAAGCATAAGAATCGGTTACCCAATTTTCAAATCGTTTTCCTTTTAAGTTATTCTGACATGGTTTGTCTCCTAAACCATAGAAGCTTTCACTAATTTCTGAGTGTTTAGACATTTTTACGATATCACCACCTAACTCATAGCTCTCTTCCCAGTGGAAACCTAATTCATCCTGGCAAATTAATGTTTTATCAACCGCATCATAAAGTACTGTTTTTAAATCTCTTTTAGAAATAACACAGATTATTTTTGAAGTAATTATTTCATAACTTTCTGTTGTTTCATTAATCTCTAGCAAATTATATCCACGACTTGCACTTTGTGAAATAGCATAAGAAAAATCTCTACTAAATGAACCAACTGTCGTAAATCTAAAACGTAATACACTATCTCTTAACACAGTAACTTGCAAAACGACATTATTTTCTGTGTAAAAGTAAATTTTATCAACATCCTTCTTAAAGGATACTATTTTATTTGGAAAAATATTCCCTTTATGTTCTAATTCTGTATTTAAAATCATGGCTTACATTTTTAACAATCAATATTAATTCACTCTAAAATAATAAATTATTGGTACTTATAAACAGAAATTCCTAGAGGAGGCAAAGAAGTTATGAACGAAAACGTTTGATTGTGAAATAAAACCTGTTCTGTTTCAATTGGATCTTCATTTACAACATTACTTCCTCCATATTTTGAAGCATCACTATTGAATATTTCTTCTAAAATCCCTTCTTTATAAACACCTATTCTATAATTTATGAGCGCATTTGTAGAAAAATTACAAATGACTATTAATTTATCTTTTTCATTATCTCCTTTTCTATAATAAGACATAACACTGTTTTCATTATCATCGTAACTAATCCATTCAAAACCTTCTTGAGAAAAAGGAATTTCATGTAAGGCTTTATTTTCTTTATAGAGAAGGTTTAGATCTGAAATATAATTTTGAAAATTAATATGCGGAAAAAACTCTAGCAAATTCCAATCTAAACTAGATTGAAAATCCCATTCTTCATATTGTGCAATTTCATTTCCCATAAATAGTAGTTTTGTTCCTGGATGAGTAAACATATAACCATAAAGTACTCTCAAATTTGCAAAGCGTTGCCACTCATCTCCTGGCATTCGACCTATAATAGAATTTTTACCATACACAACTTCATCATGAGATAAAGGAAGCATAAAATTCTCAGTAAACACGTAAGCTAAACTAAATGTAATTTCGTTTTGATGGAATTTTCTATAAATAGTATCTTTACTAAAGTAATCTAATGTATCGTGCATCCAACCCATCATCCATTTCATTCCAAAGCCTAAACCTCCTATTGATGTAGGTTTTGAAACCATAGGAAAAGCTGTTGATTCTTCAGCAATGGTTTGCACATCTGGATAATTTAAATACACCGTTTCATTTAATTCTTTAACAAAACTGATGGCTTCTAAATTTTCATTTCCACCAAAAACATTTGGGTCCCATTCTCCTTCATCTCTAGAATAATCTAAATAAATCATGGAAGCCACCGCATCTACACGAAGACCATCGATATGATATTGGTCCAACCAAAATAAAGCATTACTAATTAAAAAAGCCCTTACTTCATTTCGTTCATAATTAAAAATTAAACTTTTCCAGTCGGGATGATATCCTTTTTTTAAATCAGTATGTTCATACAAACAAGAACCGTCAAATTTACCCAAACCATGAGCGTCTTCAGGAAAATGAGAAGGCACCCAGTCTAAAATTACTCCTATTCCATTTTCATGAAATTTATCTACTAAATATTTAAATTCTTCTGGATAACCTAATCGAGAAGTTGGTGCAAAATAACCCGTAATTTGATATCCCCATGAAGGATCGTAAGGAAATTCCATTATAGGCATAAATTCTACATGAGTAAAATTCATTTTTTTTACATATTGTACTAAATCTTCTGCTAATTCAAAATAAGATAAAGATCGATTTTCTTCTACTTTCTTTTTCCAAGAAGTTAAATGAACTTCATAAACTGAGTATGGTGCTTTTAAATTATTCTTTTCTCCTCTATTTTTTAACCATTCTTCATCATCCCAATGGTAATCATCTTCCCAAACAATAGAAGCTGTTTTGGGAGGATGCTCACATCTTCTTGCAAAAGGATCTGCTTTTTCAATATTTTCAGGAGTTATTTTTGAATTAATTTTATACTTGTAAGTACTTCCTTTTCCTACATAAGGGATAAATCCTTCCCAAATTCCAGAAGAATCCCATCTTACATTTAATTGATGTTCTTCTTCATTCCAATAATTAAAATCACCTATTACTGAAACACTTTCCGCACTTGGTGCCCAAACAGCAAAATAAGTTCCATTTTGCCCATCTAAAACTACACAATGTGAACCTAATTTTTCGTAAAGACGATAATGCTTTCCTGATTTAAATAAATTAATGTCAAAATCTGTAAAAAGGCTATATGCAATTACATTTCCCATATTATATAGTAAAGTTTGATGGAATTACCGCTCCTTTTTTAACGATTACAATTCCATCCCTTACTGTATAGGTTTCTGTATCCACTTCTTCTAAATGAGGTCCTCCTTCAATTTTTACGTTGTCACCAATGCAACAATTTTTATCTAAAATGGCATTTTTTATATAACAATTTTTACCAATTCCCATATTTACTATTGATTCATCTAATATATCTTCTAAAGCTTGATAAAAATCGCTTCCCATCATGTAAGTATTAATAACTGTTGAACCATTTTCAATTTTAGAACGAATTCCAATAACAGAGTATTCAATTTTCTCTGCATTAATAATACAACCTGATGCTACAACTGCTTTATACATTTGGGTTCCCGACACTTTTGAAGTAGGCAACATTCGTGCATTTGTATAAATTGTTTTCGATTTATTATATAAATCAAATTTTGGAAAATCATCTGCTAAACCTAAGTTGGCTTTAAAGAAAGATTCAATTGTTCCAATATCTGTCCAATAACCTTCAAACTGATAACTAAAAACTCTATTTCTGTCAATCGACTGAGGAAGTATTTCCTTACCAAAATCTACAGTATCCGGATTAGCTAATAGTTCAATTAACAAACTTCTATTAAAAATATAAATTCCCATTGAAGCTAAATACTCTCTACCTTCTTCTTCCATTTCTGGACTAACAGCAGATTCCCAACCAACTAATAACTCCTTGCTTGGTTTTTCGATAAAAGAAGTAATTTGGTTATTCTCATTGGCTTTCAAAATCCCAAAAGAAGTTGCTTCTTTTGCATTTACAGGAATCGTTGCTATTGAGATTTCGGCATTACTTTCAATGTGATTGTCTAGCATTAATTGAAGATCCATTTGATATAATTGATCTCCAGACAAGATCAAGAAGTATTCAAAATCATGTTTCAAAAAATGATGCATACTTTGTCTAACAGCATCAGCTGTTCCTTGAAACCATGTTTGACTCATTGGAGTTTGTTCAGCAGCCAATACATCTACAAAAGCTGAACTAAAAAAACTAAAATGGTAAGTATTTTTAATATGTCTATTTAAAGAAGCCGAATTAAATTGGGTTAAAACAAAAATTCTTTTAAAATTAGAATTAATACAATTAGAAATTGGTACATCTACTAATCGATATTCACCCGCTATTGGGACGGCAGGTTTTGATCTATTATCAGTTAATGGATATAATCGAGAACCTTGTCCTCCTCCTAAAATAATCGATAAGACTTTTTCTGAAAACATAGTTTACTTTTTTAATTTTTGATATAGTTTTTGATATTCCTTAGCAGAAGCCAACCAAGAATGGTCAATCTTCATAATTTGATTTTTGATTTTCTTAAGCAGTAATTGATTATTATATAGTTGAACAGCTTCCTCGATAGCTGTTTTAATTTCTGTCACAGTAACTTCATGTATTACAATACCAAAACCGTTTACTTCTTTGTAATCCAAAATAGTATCTTTCAAACCTCCTACATTATTTACTATAGGAACAGTTCCATAACGAAGTGCGTACATTTGGTTTAATCCACAAGGTTCAACTCTTGAAGGCATTAGCAAAAAATCTGCACCAGCATAAATGACATGAGATAATGCCTCATTGTATCCTGAAACATATTTATAATCGCCTTCAAAAACATCATTTAAGTTTGTTAAATCTTCCTGAACTTTGGGATCACCTGAACCTAAAATTAATATAGAAACTTCTAATTCATTCAGATAATTTGTAAAAACTTCTGCAAACAAATCACAACCTTTATCGTGAACAAATCTTCCAATAAAAGCAATTAAAGGCTTGTTTCTATTAAAACCATATTGGTCACACAACCAGTTCTTATTTGCCTTTTTACCTGAAACAGCAGTAGTTTTTTTATAATTTCTTTTAAGGTATTCATCTGTTTCTGGATTCCATACTTCTGTATCGATTCCATTTAAAATTCCTACACATTTACCTGATTCATATTTTAGTAAATCTTCTAATCCGTTTGCTTTACTTTTCAATTCTTCCATATAAGAAGGAGAAACGGTTGTAACAGCCCAAGCGCATTTAATTGCGGCAGCCATTGGGTTTATTTCTCCACTCCAATCTAACAAGCCAACTTTTGAAAAATCAAATTTTGGAATTAGACCTACTTTTTCATGTGAAAACCAACCTTGATATTGTGCATTATGAATAGTAAAAACAGTTGGTATTAATTTTAAATCATCAAATTGATACGATTGCGTCATCATAAAAGGAATTAAGCCTGTATGATGATCGTGTACATGAATAATTTCTGGTTTATTTTCCCAACTAGAAATCCATTTTAGTACTGCAATTTGAAAAGCTAAAAAACGAATTGTATCATCATAAGAATACACATAATCTGTGTACAACAATTCTGGAATATCAATAAAATTAATAGTAAAATCTGATTCTTTTAAAAGCGTTACCACTCTGAAAGTATAATTTACCCCATTTAAAGGAACTTCCCCTTTATAGATTTCTTTGAATTTGTTTTTCTGTGTAAAAGGCAAATTATAAAAAGGCATTATTACTTCTGCCTTTTCCTTATTTTTATTTTGAAATTTAGGTAATGCTCCTACAACATCTGCAAGACCACCTACTTTTGCTACAGGAAAACATTCAGCCGCCACATGAATTATTGTCATTTTTTTTGTTAAATTACAATTTTTTACATTAAAATTGATTAAGAAAAAGAAAATAAAAAAGCTGTTTTATCTAAAAATAACTGCTTTTTGAATGATTTTTTTATCAATTTATTAATATTCTATTTACTCATAGTTAATGTTAAAATAAATACCAATAAATAACTCAAATTACAATTAGTCATAAATAAACAATAAATTAACATTTTATACAATAAAAATATAACAAATTAACATTTTTGATTTTTAAATTTGACACTATAGGAATTTAAAATTAAGAATATGAAAAAAAATACTCTTTATTTACTACTATTAACTACAACCTTTTTATTCTCTCAAGTAGGAATAGAAACCTCAAATCCAACAAAAACATTAGATATCAATGGTGATTTAAGAATAAGAACAACAGAAATTACAACTAATGAGTCTGCAGCAAAAGATTCTATACTGGTGGTTGATAATTTAGGGAATTCAAAAAGAGTAACATCAAAAACAGTTGTTAACAGTTATCTTAAAACAGCCGTTAAAGGTCGATTCTCAAGTAGCTCAACTGTCAATTTAAGTTTAACATCTAATAAGGCAAAAATAACTTTTGATTTTGTTGATTTTGACACTAACTCAGAATTTAACACAACAACAAACACTTTTACTGCAAAACAAGATGGTATTTATTCTATAAAAGCCCAGATTAAAGCAAATAGTACAGTAGGTATCACAACTGATTTCGGAATAGCTATCTCAAAAAACGGTACTGTTATAAACAGGAATAGTTTTGCAAACATTAGTGTACTTACTACTAACGTTACACCTCCAGTTAGACAGGTAGAAACTTTAGTTCAACTAACCACTGGTGACACAATAATTTTTGAAATTGTTAGTAATTTAGCAAGTGTTTCTATTTTAGGAACCAGTGAAGATTGTTTTTTTATTATTCAACAAGTTAGATAAAAAATAAAGGCTCCAAAAATAATTGGAGCCTTTTCTTTATTTATGGTTTTGCCTTCAACTAAGCTTTTCCAGCAGCAATTAAATTAAGTGCTGAACCAGCTTTAAACCATTCAATTTGGCCTTCATTATAAGTGTGATTTGCTAAAATAACATCTTTAGAACCATCTTCATGAACAAATTCTATAGCTAATGGTTTTCCTGGAGCAAATTCTGTTAAATCTAAGAAATTGATTGTGTCATTTTCTTGAATTTTATCATAATCTGCTTCGTTAGCAAATGTTAAGCCTAACATTCCTTGTTTCTTAAGGTTGGTTTCATGAATACGAGCAAATGATTTTACTAAAACCGCTTCAACCCCTAAAAAACGTGGTTCCATTGCAGCATGCTCACGTGAAGAACCTTCACCATAGTTGTGATCTCCTACAACAATTGAAGGAACACCAGCTGCTTTATAAGCTCTTGCTACAGCAGGAACGGCATCATAAGCACCAGTTAATTGATTTTTAACTTTATTTGTTTCTTGATTATATGCGTTTACAGCACCAATCAACATATTATTTGAGATATTATCTAAATGTCCACGGAATCGTAACCATGGTCCTGCCATAGAAATATGATCAGTAGTACATTTACCAAAAGCTTTAATTAACAATTTGGCATTAGTAATATTTTTTCCATCCCAAGGCTCAAAAGGAGCTAATAATTGTAGTCTATCTGAGCTTTCAGAAACTACAACGTCAACTGAAGAACCATCAGCAGCTGGAGCTTGAAAACCTGCATCTTCTACATCAAAACCTTTGCTTGGCAATTCTTCTCCTTTAGGTGGATTCAATTTCACTTCTTCTCCTTTATCGTTTAACAATGAATCTGTTAAAGGATTAAAATCTAATCTTCCTGAGATAGCTAATGCAGCAACCATTTCTGGTGAAGTTACAAAAGCATGCGTATTTGGGTTACCATCTGCACGCTTAGAAAAGTTTCTATTAAACGAGTGAACGATAGTATTTTTTTCTTCTTTTTCTGCACCTGCTCTATCCCATTGTCCAATACAAGGTCCACAAGCATTTGTAAATACTTTAGTTCCCATTTTTTCAAAAGTAGAGATAATACCATCTCTTTCGATAGTATAACGAATTTGTTCTGAACCAGGATTGATCCCAAATTCTGCTTTTGGAGAAATACCATGAGCTACGGCTTGTTCTACAATAGAAGCAGCACGAGACATATCTTCATACGAAGAATTAGTACATGAACCAATTAATCCCCATTCGATTTTTACTGGCCATCCATTTGCTGCAGCTTCTTCTTTCATTTTAGAAACTGGTGTACCTCTATCTGGTGTAAAAGGACCATTAATATGTGGCTCTAATTCTGATAAGTTGATTTCGATTAATTGATCAAAATATTGCTCTGGATCAGCGTATACTGCTGCATCTGCTGTCAAATAATCAGCTACTTTATCAGCTGCTTTTACTACATCTTGACGATCAGTAGCATTTAAATACCTACGCATTGAATCATCGTATCCAAAAGTTGAAGTTGTCGCTCCAATTTCAGCACCCATATTACAAATAGTACCTTTACCAGTACAAGACATAGATTCTGCACCTTCACCAAAATATTCTACAATAGCACCTGTTCCACCTTTTACAGTTAGAATATCAGCTACTTTAAGAATAACATCTTTTGGAGCTGTCCATCCATTTAATTTACCTGTTAATTTAACTCCAATTAGTTTTGGAAATTTTAACTCCCAACCCATTCCTGACATTACATCTACTGCATCTGCACCACCAACTCCAATTGCTAACATACCTAATCCACCAGCATTTACTGTATGAGAATCAGTACCAATCATCATTCCACCAGGAAATGCATAATTTTCTAAAACGATTTGGTGAATAATTCCTGAACCTGGTTTCCAAAAACCAATTCCATATTTATTAGAAACGGATGATAAAAAATCAAAAACTTCACTAGATTGTGATTTTGCACGAGACAAATCAGCATCTGCACCCACTTTTGCTTGGATTAAGTGATCACAGTGAACTGTTGTAGGAACAGCAACTGTTTTTTTACCAGCATGCATGAATTGTAACAAAGCCATTTGTGCTGTTGCATCTTGACAAGCAACTCTATCAGGAGCAAAGTCAACATAGTCTTTTCCTCTTGTAAATGCTTGTGTAGGCATTTTTTCCCACAAATGCGAATATAAAATTTTCTCAGATAAAGTAAGTGGACGACCAACTAATTCTCGTGCTTTGTCAACACGTTCTGCCATAGTTGCATACACTTTTTCAATCATTTCAATATCAAATGCCATACTATTATAAATTATTTTTTGTTAGTTTTAAAAGTGATACAAATTTAATGAATCTTAATGAGATTTAAAAATTTTTAATAAAACCTTAATTTTGAAGTAATATTATACCAAAAGACACCTTTTTAGTGCTGAAAATTCAAAAAAATCATTTTAAAATAGTATTTTTTATTGTATTCTTAATTTAAGTTTTAAAAATTATTAAATTCTCAAAAGCACTAAAACGTTATAGTACTCTCTTTTTATAAAAAACAGAAAATATACGTAAAAAGTATTTTTATTTTACCCTAAAGTCTATCTAAAACTTACTTTTTATCATTCCAGAAACTCTTAAACAGATGTGAAAAACATTTCTTAAACTATCTATCTCTCAGTTTCATGATTGGTTTTTCATAAAAATGATACAGTAAATAAGAAAGGAATACTGTAACAAAAAAATAAATAAAAATAATTAAGCCAGACGAAATCACAAGTTGTAGCTCATTTATTGTTTTTTTTATTAAAACTGTAATAATACTATAATGAAGTAAGTACATACTATATGAAATTTTACTTACAAACTCAACAACAACAGTTATTTTAGAATTAGCTTTGTTCCAATACACAAAAGCTGGTAAACCTAAAGCCAATGTAAAAGCTGAAAATGTAAAATAAAACACCCTAAAATAAAGTGGTTTCGTATTAATATCGAACCCAAAAACGTTAAAAACTACAAACTGTAGAAAAAACAAATGCGCTGCAATAATAAAGAAATATATACTGTATTTTTTTAAAAATGATTGATAATAATAATGCAACCAAGCCACAACAAAACCTACAACTATTGCATCTACTCTATAAATAACAATTAATTTAATATTCAGATTCCAAGCATCCATATCAGTTATTGCGCTATTTAGATAATAGATATATCTTATTATATTGAATAGTAGTATTAACAGGATACTTAAAAACAGAAAAATATTTTTCTTATTATTTTTAAACATTTTTCTAGTAAAAAACAAAAGTAATGGAGCTAGAATATAAGTAAACTCTTCAACAGACAAACTCCATGATTCGGAAAAAAAAGAAATATGATAACTCGAAAAATTCTGCATGAAGAAAAAATATCTCCATAATCCTTCCATAGAGTAATTCATATAAATGGCAACCAAAATATTAAAAAATAAAACCAAATAATAAGCAGGTAAGGTACGAAACCATCTTCTTTTAAGAAAAACAAATACTTTCTTATTAGAAAAACTACCTGTCACATACATCTTAAGCAAAATAGAACCGATGAGAAAACCACTTAATACAAAGAATAATTCTACACCTGCAAAACCGAACAGACCACTAATGGCTACTAGAAATGGATTAGTACTATCTATTAGATAATAGACATGAGATAACAAAACTAATATAATAGCGATAGCTCTTACAACATCCAAACCAAAGATTCTTTGATTATTTTGCAGTTCTTTATTCATTTCGCTTATTTTTGTTCTTATTGTTTTTAGGATGATTAGAAAATCAAAGATATATAAATATTTAGCCTTTACTTTTATAATTTCAAGTGTTTTTGGAATTAGCGTTTATTCTTTTTTATCAAACAGACATAAAGCTATTGTAAAAACCAAGTTATTATATACCTTAGGTTTAGTAGATAATCATTGGGAAATTGGTAAACAAAACCTAGAGTATAAAATGCTTTCTCCTACTTTTCTTATTGATGGAATTTATAAATCTATGGAAGGTCCAAAATCTTCAAGATACATTCAATTAAGTCAAGATGATGCATTACTTTGGATCACTGGTTTTGAAGTAAAGGCAGTTGATGCGAAAACCAACGAGAAAATTTCAAAAGATTTCATTTGCCATATGAATGTAGACATCAATGACGTAAATTATTATACTAATTGGGATTTAAATGAACGCATTGGCAAACAATATCCTCGATTAACTTCTTTATCTAATGGTTTTGAAAGCTATACATATCCAGAAGGTTATGGTATTCCAATAAAAGGAAATGACTATTTATACATTACTTCACAAGCTTTAAATCACAATTTTAAATCTATTTTAAAAAAAATAAAACATCAAATTACTATTACACATGAAAAATATGATGGTTCACAAAAACCTTTAATGAGTAAAACAGTTTTTATTCAATTACCTTATAATAAAAATAATCCTTTTGAAGAACCTTTATCACCTGGAAGCAATCAATGTATTCCTGTAGAAACCAAAAACCATAGTTATATGGATAAAGAAGGTAATATGCTTTCAGGACATTGGATTGTACCTAAAGGTAAAAATATTTACCATAGTTCTATTGACGAGCAATTGGATTTACAAGACAGTCTTCGTTTGCATTTTTCGGCTATTCACGTACACCCTTTTGCTACTTCTATTGCTTTGCATGATAAAACCACTAATCAAAATATTTTTAAAAGTGCGATTTCTAATTATAAAGACAAAATTGGTTTAATTAAAGTTACTCCTTTTAGTTCGAAAGAAGGTATTTGGTTGTATGCCAATCATGAGTACGAATTGATTTTAGAAGTAAACAACACTTCTACAGTAGACCAAGATATGATGGGAAGCATGTTTTTGTTTTTTTATGATAAAGAGTTGGATAGTAAAATAAAGAATAGTTTTTGATAAAACATAAAATGATTTTTATTGATAATACGTTTATTGAGTTATTAATTTATTTTTTAAAAACGAATCAAATAACATATTCAAAATCTTAAAAAATAAAAATCTAAATTTTAGTTAAGCGACACTTGTTTAAAGATTAATTCAGTTTTAGATATTATTTTTTTTTAAAATTTATTTAACTCTTTTTCTTTTAAACACAAAAATGATAGTTACAGCTAAATATGCAATTGTAATTACTCCCCAAAGAATATATCTTTCATTTTGCTGATAATGACTTATAAAAATCATTCCCGAAGCTAAAAAACTTAAAGCATTAACAAGAATACCAAATACTTTTAGGTTTTTATCCTGAATTTTCAAAATAAACAAATTCAAAATACCAATAACACCTATACCTATTGAAATGAAATAATTCTGTTTAACAAAGAAATCTAATGAAATTATTATATATAAAAATGAACTAATTAAAATAGAGAATCTATTAAGTTTTTTCTTTAGTAAATTCTTATTTAATTCCATCATTACATCAAAAAAATATGATTAAAACAATTTCTTAATAATCTCTTCATCAGAAATCCCTTCTGCATCAGCTTTGTAATTTTTCACAATACGATGACGAAGAATTCCTGTTGCTACAGATTGAACATCTATTATGTCTGGTGAAAATTTACCATTTAAAGCTGCTTGTGTTTTTGCTGCTAAGATTAAATTTTGTGAAGCTCTTGGACCTGCTCCCCAATCGATATAAGTTTTTACAAAATCTGTTGCTAATGGATTATCTGGTCTTGTTTTACTTACTAATGTTACTGCATATTCAATTACATTATCTGGAACTGGAATTTTACGAATGACGTTTTGAAAATGAATAATTTCCTCTGCTGTAAATAATGGGTTGACTTGTGGTTTAAAATCGGAAGTAGTTGCTTTTACTACATTTACTTCTTCTTGAAAGCTTGGATATTCTAATTTTATTGCAAACATAAAACGGTCTAATTGAGCTTCTGGTAAAGGATAAGTTCCTTCTTGCTCAATTGGGTTTTGCGTTGCTAAAACAAAATATGGTAAATTTAATTTGTAATTATGACCTGCAACTGTAACTGCTCTTTCTTGCATGGCTTCTAATAAAGCTGCTTGAGTTTTTGGAGGTGTACGGTTGATCTCGTCTGCTAGAATTATATTTGAAAAGACAGGACCTTTTATAAATTTAAACTGACGGTTTTCATCTAAAATTTCACTACCTAATATATCAGAAGGCATTAAATCGGGTGTAAACTGTATGCGTTTAAAATCTAATCCTAAAGCTTGAGAAATGGTGTTTACCATTAGTGTTTTTGCTAGTCCTGGTACACCTATTAATAAAGCATGTCCTCCTGCAAAAATACTTAATACAATTTGATTAATGACTTCGTCTTGCCCAACAATTACTTTTGCTATTTCTTGTTTTAATGCTTTTTGTTTTTCTACCAATTGTTGAATGGTTGCTACATCTGACATATATATGGTGGTATTTTTAACGTTATTTTTTATAAGTTACTAATGTAAGAAAAAATACTTACAAATCTATTTCTTTACATTTTTGATCTTGAATAGCTATCAATAAAAAAAACTTGATAATTATCAAGTTTTTTTTATTGATTTATAATTATGAAATAATTATAATATTGTTTTAAAATTTAACAAATATCTACCGATTCCACACAACCAGTCTCAGCAGAAGTATCACAAGGTTGGGGAACTTTAGGACATTGTCCATTACAAGAAGTCATTGGACTGTTTGCACATGTGTAAGTATCTCCATTAGCTAAATCTCTAAGTCCTCCATTAATATTTGCTTTAGCAAATTTTGAAATAACATTTTTTGAAAACTTTAAATCTTTAATTGATTTTTTCATGATTATTAAATTTTTATTATAACAAACATAAAAATTAAAATTTAAAAAAACTATTTTTGTGATAAAAATGTTGGATACTAAAATTGATTCAATCTTTAAATTTATTAAAGAAAATCAAATGATTTCTAAAAATGTAGGAATTTTGAATGGCAATTCTGGAATAGCCTTATTTTTATTTTACTACTCAAAGTATAAAAAAAATGATGAAGCGAAAGAATTAGGTTATCAATATCTTGATGAATGTTTTAAAATGATTAATGAGGAAGACTATGATTTTCCAACCTATTGCTCTGGTATTTGTGGACTTTTATGGTGTCTAGAAAAGCTAAAAGAAGAATCCCTTATAGACATTGATTTAGATTCGATGTTAAATGAAATGGATGATTTTTTTATCCATAAGATGCATTATGACTTTTCAAAAAATAACTTTGATTTTTTACATGGAGGATTAGGTTATGCTTTTTATTTCTTAAAAAGGTATGAAAACACTTCCTCTAAAGAATTGAAAGAAAAATATAAGGAATCTTTAATAAGTGTTATTGATAAAATTGATCAAAACTCAATTAAAAAAAAAGATGAGATATTTTGGGAATCCACATTGTCTGATGATTTAAAAGTTTACAACTTAAGTCTTTCACATGGGATAAGTAGTATCTTAAATTTTTTAACTAGATTTCCAGACTTTCAAGAAACTACAACTAAAAGAACTAATTTAATAAAAGGTAGTGCCCAATTTTTAATAAATCAATATATAGAAGACAACAACACTTCGCCTTGTTTTCCAGACTATATAGCTATTGATAAAAACCACCCTAAAGCCACAAATTACAAAAGTAGATTAGCATGGTGCTATGGAGATTTAGGTATCGGTTTAAGTCTTTTTTTGGCAGGAAAAAAACTATTAAATGAAGAAATAATTTTAAAAGCAATACAAGTTTTACAAAAAAGCACTTATAGAAAGTCTTTCGAAGCCACTAAAGTTAAGGATTCAGGGGTTTGTCATGGAGCTTTTGGAGTAGCTTTAATTTATAAAAAAATTTATAAAGAAACAAGCAATAATTTATTTAAAGACTCCTTTGATTTTTGGACAAACGAAGGGTTAAAAATGGATTTTCATACCGATGGATTTTGTGGATACAAAAAATGGGTTGGAGGAAAAGAAATTTGGGAAAATGAAATTTCAATTTTAGAAGGAATAACAGGAATTGGCCTAACATTATTAAGCATAAAAGAATTTGATAATGATTGGGACGAGTGCTTATTAATTAATTAAAAAAGAATGAATTACAAAAATTTCAATAAATATATAGTAAGATCGCCACTTTTTCCTTTAAATACTTTTTTTCATTTATTTGGTTCTGAGGAAACCGATTATAATAAAATAATTGAATTTATAAAAAAAACAGAAATTCAAGAAGCATTTTTTATTGCCTCTCCTGATCTTTTTTATGAAATCCAAAAACTATTAAATGAAAGCAATGAGATAAAAGAGAAGGATAAAGATAAATTAATAAAAACGATAATAAAATACATTTCAAGACTCAGCTGTAGATCTACTCCTTTTGGTTTATTTGCAGGATGTGGAATTGGAACTTTTAACAAATCAAACCAAATAGTTTTAGACGAAAGTAAAAAAAGAAGAACAACGAGATTAGACATGAATTTTTTGGTTAATCTTGTTACCAAAGTTGCAAAATCAGATAAAATTAAAGTTCAATTAAAATATTATCCAAATACAACTCTTTTTGAACTAGATAAAAATTACAGATATATTGAATATTTTTTAGAAAAAAATAAAAGAACTCATCAAACTGTTTCTACAGAGATTAATTATTATTTAAAAAAGACAATAAAATTAGCTAAAGATGGAGCCCCATATAAAAAACTTATTGAAAATTTAAAAAAATTTGATATAGCTGATGAAATTGCTGTTAATTACATAAATGATTTGATTGAAAATCAAATTTTAATAAGTGAATTAGAACCTACGGTATCTAGCTTCGACTATTTAAATGATATAATAAATATCCTAAAAGAAAAGAAAAATGTAGATTTTATATTAGATTCTTTAATTACTATTAAAAATAAACTATTACAATTAGATTCAAATTATAACAATTTAATTAAGGATTATAATCAAATTATTGAAATTATAGACACTCTTGATGTTTCTTATAATATAAACACATTATTTCAAGTAGATGTAAATTTAGGTTTTAATAAAAATACTTTAGATGAAAATATTATTAAAAAATTAAATAACAGTTTCTCCTTTTTAGAAATTATAGATAATGAAAAAACAAATGATAAAAATATTAATGAATTTAAAACTAAATTCATTAATCGTTATGGTGATGAAGAAATCCCTCTCAATTTAGCACTTGACAATGAACTTGGTATTGAATATGGTATTAAACCACAAATAGTAAACGATTTAATAAGTGATATTGTAATCGAACAAAAGACAGAAAAATTACATATTTTAGAAAACAGCACCTATTCTCCATTTTTAAATAAAAAAATATTAGATGCTATAGAAAACAAAGCTACAAGAATTGAAATCACTGATAGCGATTTAATACATTTTAATAAAATCCAAAAAAAACTACCACACACTATTTCTGGTTTTATTCAAATCATTCCCGTCGATAAAAAAATAAAAATAAAACTGAATAGTCTTGGTGGGTCAAGCGCTGCCAATCTTTTAGCTAGGTTCTGTACAAGTAATACAGATATATATAAATATGTCCAAGAAATTATTGACAAAGAAAACTATTTGGAAAATAAAACAATTGCAGAAGTAGTCCATTTACCAGAATCTAGAGTCGGAAATATACTGATGAGACCAAATCTTAGAAAATATGAAATTCCATATTTGGCTAAATCCAATTTGAATCAAGAAAATCAAATTTTAACCAGTGACATTTACATAAAAATTAAAAACAATAAAATAGTACTTTTTTCAAAAAAATTAAAAAAAGAAATTATTCCTCGATTAACTAATGCACATAATTTTCATAACACTTTATTACCAGTATACAAATTTTTATGCGACATGCAAAATTATGAAAGAAAAAACCACCTCTCTTTTAATCTTGGAAATATAATTAAGAATTACAAATATATTCCTCGTATTGAATATAAAGATATCATTTTTTCTGAAGCAACTTGGATATTAAACAAAGAAGAATTCACATTTTTAAACGAATCTGATGATGAAAAAATTAAACTATTCAAAATTTTAAAAAAAACAAGAAAAATTCCCGATTTTGTTTTATTAATTGAAGGAGATAATAAGTTATTACTAAATTTAAAAAACAAAGATTTCATATTTATTTTATTGGAAAAAATTAAGAAATATGAAATCACAATATTAACAGAATTTTTATTTGAAAAAGATTGTTTTATAGAAGACAAAAAAAACAATCTTTATACAAATGAATTTATAATAAGTTTCTTTAATGATGAACAAAAAAATTAAATCTGAATTTATTATAGGTGATGAATGGGTCTATTTTAAAATATACACAGGACAATCAAGTAGTGATCTAATTATTACAAGTTTTATTAAAGCTTTTATTAAGAAGCTAAAAAAAGAAAAAATAATTGACAAATGGTTTTTTATTAGGTATTCAGATCCAGAAAATCATTTAAGACTAAGATTTCATCTTACTGATAATGATAAAATTGGAAATCTTATTTTAGATTTCAATAAGAGAATCAAAAAATTTTGTTCTTCAAAAATTGTTTGGAATATTCAAATGGAATCCTACAAAAGAGAAACTCAAAGGTATGGTATCAAAACTATGGAAATTAGTGAAGATTTATTCCATTATGATAGTGAATTGATAATAAACTTTCTTACATACTTTAAAAACACAAATCATAAAAGTTTGAGATGGATTTTTGGAATGGTATCAATTGATCACTTTTTAAACAATTTTAATTATACTTTAAATGAAAAAATAAATCTATTTGGAAATTTAAAAGATGCGTATAGTTCAGAATTTAATATTAATAGAGACACAAAAAATAAAATAAACCAAAAATACAAAGCACATTTAAATCATATAATTCAATTCTTTAATACTTATACTTTACTAGATGAAGATCATTATGAAATAAGCAGAATAATAAATAAACGAAATAAAAAAATAAATAAAAAAATTGAACAAATAATAATATACAATGAAAAGGGAGAATTAGATGTTTCTTTAGAAAGTTTCATACGAAGTCATATACATATGCAAACAAATCGTTTATTTAATTCAGAAGCAAGATTAAGTGAATTAATATTATATGACTTTTTGTATAAATTTTACAACTATTTAAAAGCTAAAAAATAATATTTATAAATTACAAAAGCGAATAGCAGGAAATACCAATGATTTACCTTTACTATTCGCTTTAATTATTAAAAAAATAATGGTTTTATTTCTTTAACCAGTTATTAGTAAACTCACACGTTTTGTAATCTTGACTAATTTTTATATAGGTTTCTTCTATTTTTTCTTCTGCCCATTTTCCAATGGTTTTAATTTGCTTATCTCGTAAAGCTAATTCTTTAATTTTCAAATAATCTTGAGCAAAATCAGCTTTATGCTCTTCCATTCTATTATTTACAGTAATGATTTTATAAAACTTACCTATACCTTTTTCTTCAGATAGAATAGGTTGCGATATTTCATTATCTTTTAAAGAAGATATCTGACCATATAAAACAGGATCCATTTTCGTTAATTCAAAACGAGGTTCTAAAGTTCTTGGATTTAAAAGAACACCTCCATTGTTTCTGGTTTCTTTTTCATCTGACGAAGCTTTTGCTGCTTCTGAGAAAGAAATTTCATTGCTAATAATTTTTGAACGAATCAATTCAATTTTTTCTTTCGCTTCTTTTAAAGCTTCATTGGTATACTTTGGTGCAATTAAAATATGTCTCAATTCTACTTCTTGACCTTTTATTTTTTCTACCATTATAATATGATACCCATATATAGTTTCAAAAGGTTCAGAGATTTCTCCTTCATCTAACGAAAAGGCTACATCTTTAAATTCTTTTACAAAAGGAGTTTTACGATTCATTTTATAGAATCCTCCATTTCCAATAGATGCCTCATCTTCTGAAAAAAGAACTGCTTTACTAAAAAAACTTGATCCTTCTAGTACTTCTTTTCGTATTTGTAGTAATTTATCTATTACTTTTTGCTTTTCTTCTTCTGAAACTACTGGTTTAACAACTATTTGAGCTACTTCTACCTCTGCTCCAAAAGTTGGCATTTCCTCTTCAGGAATACCTTTAAAAAAATTACGAACTTCTTCAGGTGTAATTTCTACTTCATCTACAATTTTCTTTTGCATTTGAGACGTAAGCTTATTATTCTTTATAATATCGAAAAAATAAGTACGAAACTCATCTATATTTTTTTTACGATAAAAAGCAATTACCTTATCTAACGAACCTACTTGTTCTACCATAGCATCAATTTGTTGATCCATATAAGAATTAACTTCATCATCTGTAACAATGATACTATCTTGAATGGCTTGGTGTGCATACAACTTATCTTCTAATTGCTTTCCAAACAACTCGCAACGTGTTATGTCTTTAGTATCTACTCCTTGTGCTTTTAATTGAATGTATTCCAAATCAATATCTGAATCTAAAATTACATAATCTCCTACTACACCAACAACTCCATCTACTTTTTCTTTAGTCGCTTGAGCAAAAATAGTAGTTGCCGAAACCAAAAAAAGTGCAAGAATTGATCCTCTATTTATAAATTTCATATTTTTTATTTTTGATAGCATCATTTGTAATTTCCTTTTCTATTGTATTTATTAATTCTAATTTCCTGTTGTTTATTATTACTTGTTTGATAGTTGGCCTTAAAAACTGTAAAGGTGTTGCGCTATCTTTTGGTAATACTTTGTTAACTTTCACTAACCAAACTGTTGTTGAATCTGGATATTGATAATTGATTCCGTCAACTATATATTTTTCTTTATTCTCTAAATTTATAAATGGTAGCTTTTCAAACACTTGATTTACATCTACCCAAATAGAATCGTTAAACGCATAACTTTTGAACTGTATTGATAATTCTTCAAGATATTTTATATCCTTTTTAGCAAAGGAAGTAAACTTTGCTTTAATATTTTCAAACTTTGGATTTTCTTTAACTAAATTAATGTAGCGCATTTTAACTAATTCAGTCGGGTTTTTAAAGAATTGTTTGTTTTTTTCGTAGTATTCTTTTATTTCAACTTCTGTTACTATTGTATCTATTTTTTTAAAAACTAACTGTTCAATATAAGCTTTGGTATACAAATCAATTTTATATTGATTAATTAATGCTTCGTATTCTTCAATTTTTTCTTCTGAAAGATTAAGTTCTGCTCCATTAAATAATAACTTTTGAGTAGCCCAACGGTCAAGATACGTTTTCATAATAGCTAAGCTATCTAATTTCGAAGTTCCTTTTGGCACTAAATTCTGAATGTCCTTTTTGTACAAATAATCATCTCCAACTCTAGCAACAGCCAAAGGTTCCTTAGGTTTTCTAAAATACTCACATGATGTTGTTAAGGCAATTAGTATGATTATTTGAAAAAACTTCATTATTTATTTAGTTGTTTTTTAATTTTATTAAATACATCTTGATCCACTTTAATAGTGAATTCTTTTTTAAGTTCGTTTACCCAATTATTTTCTAAAAATTGTTGATAATCGTTTATTAATTTTCCTTTACATTCAGCAATTGTTTTTGGTTCTGAAGGTTTTACTTCTTTAACTAATGCTGTAAAATAATAATTCCCTTTTGAGATTACAGGAGTTACTCCTTCTGAATCTATTTTAAATTCTGGCAATACATCATAATCTTCTTCATAAAGACCCGATTTGACCATAACGTTAACTTTGTCCTCTTTATTTAGTTTTTCTTTGATATATTCTAAAGATTTTCCTTTTTTAAGATAAGATTTAGCCGCTTTAATTGTTTTACTATCTGTGGAAGACAAAATATCAACATCTAATCTTTTTTTCCATAGATACTCATTTTTATGATTTTCATAGAATTTTTTTAGTCCTATAGTATCTGTCTTTGCTTTTACCCAAATTTCTTTTTCCATTAAATCGAACAATAACAATCCATCTCGATATTCATCCATTACGTATTTAAATTCTGGGAATTCATTTTCTAAATTGTTATCATAATATTCAATTAATTTTTCATCTAACCATTTTTCAAAAAGTTCATCTACTAAACTTGAAATAGGTTTTGTTTTTACATTTCCTTTTTGTTGTGCTACCAAATAATTTAAAAAGTCTTTTGTATTAATTTTCTTTTCGCTATTAATAATAACAATATCTCCATCAAATCCGTTAAGATTTTCCGGTATAGACCAATTTTGATTGTAATACTCATTAGTAACTATCGTTTTTACTTTTGATAACGTTTTGTTTTCTACAGATACTGGATACTTACTTCTTGCTTTTTTAGCAAGTGTATTAGTAATAATTAAAGAACGTTCGTCTCTTCTTATTTTATTTTCCAGTTCATAGCGCATTTCGTCTAAACTTTGAAGAGGATGTCTGTCTATAAGCTTTACAATATGCCAGCCAAATTTTGATTCAAAAGGTTCAGATTTTTGATCTTTATCTTTTAAAGAGAAAGCCACATTTTCAAATTCTGGAGAAGTTAATTGTCCCGCGCCAAAACGTTGTAGAACACCTCCATTTACTGCACTTGATTTGTCTTCTGAAAATTGTTTTGCTAATGTTTCAAAATTTTCACCTTGCTGTATTTTTTTATAAATATCTTCAATGGTTTGTTTTGCTTTAAGTTCTGCTACAGCATCTTTATTATTTGGTTTTAAAATCATAATATGAGCTACTGTAATTTCACCTTTATTTTCTCTCTTATCAGTTACTTTTATAATATGATAACCAAAACGAGTTCTAAAAGGATTAGAGATACTACCAATAGGTGTATTATAAGCAGCATTTTCAAAAGGATAAACCATTTTAAAAGCAGAAAAATAACCTAGGTCTCCTTTGTTATCTTTTGCGGAAGGATCTTCAGAATATTTAGCCGCTACTGCATCAAAACCTTCACTTCCTTCTGCACGTGCTTTTAAATTCATTATATTGTTATATGCTTTTAAAGTATCTGCTGGAGTGGCACTTTCGTCTACAAGCACTAATATATGAGAAGCTCTTACTTCATTTTTAGTTCTTTCATAGGCTTCTTCAATTAATGAATTGGTTACTTTGGAATCATTCAAATAGTTTTTTGCTAATTGCGTTCTGTAAGAATTTAATTCATTTTGGTATTTAGCTTCATTTTGCAAACCTAATTTATTTGCTTTTTGAACTTTTAACTTGTATCCTAAAAAAAGTTCTAAATATTTATCTAAATCCTTTTGTGAGTCATCTTTTACTAAATCTAAATTTTTATTATAAACTCTTACAAATTCATCTGTATAAAAAGGACTATCATTTATTGTAAACAATGTTTCTTTTTCTTGTGCAGATAAAAAGAATGATGAATAAAAGCAAATTAAAACAAATACGATGTTTCTCATAAGATTTTTAGTTTTTTATTTCCAACCCACAAAAATAATAATTCAAACGTATAAACCAACTATATGTTGTGCTATTAACAAAAAATTAAATAAATAAAAAAGCATCAATTTCTTGATGCTTTTATGACTTAAATAGAGATAGTTTTACATTTCTATAATAATAAACTCACTGCGTCTATTTGCTTGATGTTCTTCTTCTGAACATTCAACACCATCCGCGCATTTATTAATTAATTTAGATTCTCCAAATCCTTTAGCTGTTAAGCGATTAGCATCTATTCCATTATTAATCATCCACATCTTAGTGGACTGTGCTCTTTTTTCAGATAATTTTTCGTTATACATATTAGTTTGACGACTATCTGTATGAGAACGAATATCTATTTTCATACTTGGATTTTGTTGCATCACTTCTACAATTTTGGCTAAATCAACTGCTGCATCTTTACGAATATTAGCTTTATCTAAATCAAAATAAATTATTTTAATTCCAAAAACTTTAGCTAGATCATCACCAACACGGATTGTTCTTACTTTTTTATTAACTTGTAAACTCGTTTGCGTTTCTCCAGTTTTTTTATCCGTTGTAACTAATTTTTCTTCTGTTTCATATTCTGGTGAAGTTCCTCTTACATAATATACTTTATTACATTCTAAATTCTCAAAGCGATATTTCCCTTCTTCATCAACCGGCATTTCAGATACTGTATTCATTTCACTGTCTAGCAAAGTAATATTTGCCTTTTTTATAATATCACCAGATTCAGAATCAGTAATAAAACCTGCTATTACTTGTTTGCATTCAAATTCTATTGGTTCTAATTCTTTCAAAGTATAAATATCATCGTAACCTTTTCCTTCATCACGATTTGAAGAAAAGAATCCTAATTTTGAATTTGAATCGATTAAAAAAGCAAAATCGTCATAAGGACCATTGATTGGAGAACCAAGGTTTACAACTTTAGAAATAGAACCATCTTCATACAATTTAACAGCAAAAACATCTAAACCTCCAAGTCCTAATTGACCGTCAGAAGCAAAGTATAGGACATTATCTCCAGACACAAATGGAAAAGTTTCTCTAGCTTCAGTATTTACTTTCAATCCTAAGTTTTCGGGTTTACCATAAGATCCATCATCATTAATTGAAACTTTAAAAATATCTGATTGCCCTATAGTTCCTGACATATTTGAGGCAAAATATAAAGTTTTATTATCTGGACTTAGTGCAGGGTGAGCTACGCTATATTCATCACTATTAAAAGGAAGTTCTACTACATCTGTCCATTTTTCACCATCAAAAGTTGCTTTATATAATTTTAATAAAATTGTTTTTTCACTGTCCGTTCTTTTCTTTCCCTTATTAAAGTTATTTCTTGTAAAGTACATCGTTTTACCATCTTTTGCAAACACTGGTGTAGACTCATTAAACTTAGAATTTACTTTTTTTGATAAGGGTTTTGGAGTATCTAAAGATCCGTCAGCATTCATTTTTGAAGAATACAAATTAGTGAAAGATTGATTCGTCCATTTACTCTTAATATTTGAAACGCTACCAGTATCTCTTGCTGAGGCAAAAACTAATTGTTCATTATAAATAGCTGCCCCATAATCTGAATATTTGGAGTTTATTCCTGCATTTTCAATAGTATACCTACTAGATATCTTTTTTATGTCAGATAAATAGTTTACATTTTCACTATACAATTTTGAACGATTATCGTTAGAAGAAGTTTTTTGAGTAAATTTTTTTAAATATTCATTCGCTTTTTCATAATCTTCAACTGCTTTCAAACACTGTGCATATCTATAGTAATATTCTGGATCAACTTCTTGCTTCAAATTAAAAAGTCTTTCGTACCATTTTCCTGCTTCTTTTAATTCTGCATTAAAATAGTAGGAGTTTCCTAATTTCTGAAATAACTCTATAGATTCATATCCTTTTTCAGCTACTTTTTGATAAATTTTAATAGCATCAATATAAGCTAAAGAGTTGTATTTATTATCAGCTGATTCGAGTTTAGCTTTTTGAGCAGAAAGTGATAAAAAACTAAATAAGCATGTAAATAATATGTATTTTATTTTCATATGTTTAAATTTTATTTTTATTGGTAACATATGGTATCGCCTTTTAATAATTTGTTTTTACTTATACAAACTTCTTTTTAATAGCGATTTCATAATCATTAATTTATTAGAAGAATCTAGGTGATGCCACTTTATCATAATTTTTAAACAGTTCGTATCTCAAAAATATTTCATGAGAACCTGAATTGTATTTTGCTAATCTAGTAGTTTCCATATCATAAGCATAACCTATCATCCACGAATCAGATACCTGAAAACCTAGCATACCACTAACGGCTGCATCCCATCTATAAGCTGCGCCTAAAGTGAATTTCTCATTAAATAGAAAATTAGCAGAAATATCTACTTGTAAAGGTGCTCCTTGCACCAATTTTCCTAAAACTGCTGGCTTCATTTTAATATTGCCAGTTAAATCAAAAACATGACCTGCAATTAAATGATAATGCATTCTTTCTGAAGCTACCGAAGCAGTAGAATTCTCTTTATCAAAATGTTCTGTCTCTAAAAAATTTGGAACCGAAAAACCGATATAAGTTCTATCTGAATGTAAATAAACTCCAGCACCTATATTAGGTGAAAACTTATTATCAATATTCCTTTGTGCCAATATATCTCCTGGATCGTATTGATTTAACTTATTAAAATCGATATTTAATAAATTTGCAGTCCCTTTAACTCCAAAAGATAACTTAAAACTCTCTGAAGTAGGTATAGAATAGGAAACGTCAACTGAAATTGTATTCTCATCCGATGGACCAATTTTATCATTAATAAAAGACAGACCTAAACCTATTCTTGATTCGGAAATAGGAGTATTTAAAGAAAATGTATTAGTAACAGGTGCTCCATCTAATCCTATCCATTGATTTCTATGTAAACCAAATATACTTAAGACACCTCTTGAACCCGCATAAGCTGGATTTATATTAACAGTGTTATACATATATTGAGTGAACTGTGAGTCTTGCTGTGAATATGAAGATATACTCACTAAAACAAAAGCTATAAATAATATTCTTTTTTTCATTTTTTTCACTTTTTATAATTACTAATAGGGGCTTTCACCCCTATTAGGTTTTTATCTATTAATATATAAGTATCCTGAACGTTCTTTTCCTTGACCATTATCCTTCACATATTTAACTATATAAAAATAAGTTCCTACTGGTAGTTCTGATGACTGGCTTATTGTAACTCTTCCTTCAGAAACTCCTTTGAAATATTTACCATTTTGACCATATCCTGTTGTTTCATAAACTAATACTCCCCAACGATTATATATTTCAACTGAATTATTTGGATACAACTCTATGTTTCTAATAACAAATACGTCATTATCATTATCTCCGTTAGGAGTTACTAGATTATAAATTTCTAAATCATCTTCAGATGGAGAAATGTTATTATCATCTAAGAAATCATATTCACCGTCTCCATCACTATCAAAAGGGTCATTAGGATCTGGTCCATATTCATCTCCATTAGAAATTCCATCTGCATCACAATCTGCATCTAAAAATTCTTGAGACTGAGGTAATGTTACATTTGCTGCAACAAAATCACAAAAATCATTTGGATCTGTTCCATCAGCAATTTCATCTACATTTGTCACACCATCTCCATCTGCATCTGTAATTATAATATATGTAGCTGTTGCTGTATCACAATTAGTAGGATTAGCACCCGTTTCACAAATTTGATAAGTTATAGTGTATGTTCCTGCTGGAGTATTTGGAGCGATTGTTACATTTCCATCCACATCAATACTCAAAGGACCATCTGCAGTTAGTGTAACATCTGTATTAGTTATCGTCACTGGAACACCATTTAAGGTGTCATTTCCTAAAACAGAACCTCCAGAAATAGGACCTGTTGTGTCAACTGTAATTGTTGTTGGTCCATCATCATTTGCTATTATCTCATTTAATACTACTACTGTTGCAGTTGTAGTATCACAGTTAGTTGGATTTAATATTTCACAAATAGTATATGTTATAGTATATATACCTGATGGTACATTTACTCCTGATACAATAAGATTTCCTGTAACATCTATGCTAACTCCTGTTAAGCCTCCATCATCATCCAAAGTAATCGTGATTTCTGTATCGTTTACCAATACTCCGTTTAAAGTATCATTTGAAGTCACATCGCCTACAGAAACTACTGATCCATCAATTGGTGTGTTTATAAAATCATCTATTATCGCATCGATAACAGCTGCATCAACTACTATTGTAGCGATTGCTGTATCGCAATTAGTTGAGTTTAAGTTCTCACAGATTTGGTAAGTAACATTGTAAGTGCCTGCTGGTGTACCTGCTGGAACACTAATAGTCCCATTTGATGCAATACTTACGCCAGTTAGGCCTCCATCTGCAATTACACTTATTGTGATTTCGGTGTCAACTACGGCAACTCCGTTTAAAGTATCGTTTGTAGTAACATCTCCTGCAACTCCTCCTGTATATCCATTTACA
>NZ_VEVQ02000016.1 GCF_006491595.2 Flavobacterium jejuense | reverse complement strand
ATTAGCCCTGATTGTAGTGGCATCCTTTTTATTTTAGAATAAAATAAAAAGATAGAACGAAAAGCAGGAATAATTGTCTTTTATAACTATATATATCTGCTAATAATTATTAATCAAATCGAATAGCTTTTACTGGAGAAATCTTTGTTATTATATAGGATGGAATTAACAACACTAATAAACAAACAAATATAGTTCCAATATTTAGCAATACTATATATCCTATATTTATATCTACTGGTGCTTCATTTACATAATAATTTTCAGGATCAAGTTTTATAATCCCAAAAAACTTCTGTAACAAAAGAAATAAAAATGCTATCCCATTTCCCCACAGTAATCCTCGAATTATTAAATGTCCAGCATTATACAAAAATATTTTTCTAATATTCCAGTTACTAGCTCCCACAGCCTTTAATATCCCAATCATTTGTGTTCGTTCTAAAATAAGAACTAAAAGCGCAACGATCATGTTAATAGTTGAGACAATAATCATAACTATTAAAATAACAACAATATTAAAATCGAAAAGCTTTAACCATTCAAAAACACTGTAATACTTATCTAAAATTGTTACACTATTATAAGTAGAAGGTATTTCTTTATATATTTCTTGTCCTTTTTCCTCAATTTGAGAAAAATTATTTAGAAAAACTTCAAAAGCTCCTACTTCATCTTCTTCCCATTTATTAATTTTTTGTATATGTCTTAAATCACCTAAAACAAAATTAGAATCGAACTCTTGAAATCCCGAATTAAAAATACCAACAATTCTGAAGCTCCTTAAATTATAGCCTTCATTATTAGGCTTTATAAAATAAGTTCTACAAATATCATTAAGCTTTAGACTTAACCTATTAGCTAAAAACTTAGAAATAACCACATCATCAGTCAACTTATTGTTTAAACTTGGAATACTTCCTTCTACTATATACTCTTTAATATTATCCCAATTATATTCTTTTCCAACTCCTTTGAAAATAATTCCTTCTACCGTTTCTTCTGTACGAATCATTGCTGCTTTTGTAGCTACAGCTTGAATATAATCTATTCCGGAAACACTTTTGAAAATAGGGTAAAAATCTTGTTTAGTTGAAATAGGAACTGTACTAACTTGAGATTGGTTATCATCATGATTAGAAATGATTACATGACCATTGAATGCAGATACTTTCTCCTGAATTTTTTTTTGTAAACCAATTCCTGTAGCAATAGAAACAATCATCATAATTATTCCAATTGCAATTGCTGTAATTGCTATTTTAATAATTGGTGAAGAAACACTACTTTTATCACTTTTAGCAGTAACAAGTCTTTTGGCTATAAAATATTCTAAATTCAAATTATTTATGCTTAGTAAATTGGTTTTCAAAAATACATTTTTATTCTTGGTTTTATTGATTTTTTCTTGTGGAAATTCTGTTAAGAAAATAGAGAATAAAGAAGAGAGTAGAGAGCAAAGAGTAAAAAACAAAGAAAATTCTGTTTCTTCCATTGATTCTTCTTTTGAAGCCATAAAAACTGGAGCTGATAATTATAAAATGTATTTACCACTATTAAAAGAAAAAAAAGTAGGTGTTGTTACTAATCAGTCTGGTATTTTATCTAACAATATTCATTTGGTAGACTTTTTATTGTCAAAAAAAATAGCAATCCAAAAAATATTTGCTCCAGAGCATGGTTTTAGAGGAACCTCAGATGCGGGTGAAGTAGTTAAAGACGGAAAAGACACTAAAACAGGTTTACCAATTGTATCCCTTTACGGAAATAATAAAAAACCAAAACCAGAACAATTAGTTGGTATTGACATATTAGTCTTTGACTTGCAAGATGTGGGCTCTCGTTTTTACACCTACATATCTTCCTTACACTATGTAATGGAAGCTTGTGCAGAAAACAACATTCCACTCATAGTTTTAGACAGACCTAATCCTAATGGTGGAATAATTGATGGTCCTATTTTAGAAGAAGAACATCATAGCTTTGTAGGTATGCACAAAATCCCCATATTACACGGAATGACTATTGGTGAATATGCACAAATGATTAATGGAGAAAAATGGTTAAATAATAGCATTCAATCTAAATTGACAATTATTCCATGTGAAAATTATCAAAGAACAATGGCATATGATTTACCTGTTAAACCTTCTCCTAATTTACCCAATTCACAAGCCATAACCTTATATGCAAGTTTGTGTCTGTTTGAAGGCACGAATGTGAGTGTAGGCAGAGGAACGGAAAAACAATTTCAAATTTATGGTTCGCCCTATTTACCCAAAAGTGATTTTAATTTCACTCCAAAACCGAATGAAGGAGCAAAAAATCCACTATACGATGGTAAACTTTGTTATGGTGAAGATTTAACCCAAATAAAAAAAGTAAACCAATTGGAATTACAATGGTTAATCAAAGCATATAACAAAACATCTGACCAATCGAAATTTTTTAATGCTTTTTTTACCAAACTAGCTGGAACTAAAAAACTACAAGAACAAATTGAAAGAGGGGTTTCTGAAAAGGAAATTCGAACATCTTGGAAAGTTGGATTGGAAAAGTTTAAAGAAATGAGAAAAAAGTATTTGATTTATGAGTAGAAAGAGATAAGAGATAAGAGAGAGAGAGACAATGATTGGAAAAATTTGAAAAACAATTAACAATCCATAAACTATATATTTTTATCATATCAATGTTTTTTCACTAATTCCTATTAATAAGATTGAATAAATACTGATAAAAATAAATATAACCAAAGACATTATAGCGGTAACTTTTCTTTCATTTTTTCTACAATATTATAAGCTGCTGGACAAATAGCCACATTTTTCAAAGTCAAATCCGAGATTTGTTGGAACTTTTTCCTATCAGTATGCGGGAATTCACGACAAGCCTTTGGGCGAACCTCATAGATAAAACATTTATTCTCGTTGTCTAGAAAAGCACAAGGCACACTTTGTAACACATAATCATTATCTTCATCTATTCGTAAATACTGATTTATAAATTGTTGTGGCTTTTGTTTGAAATGTTTTGAGATCCGTTCGATATCAGCCGAAGTAAATAAGGGTCCTGTTGTCTTGCAACAATTAGCACAATCTAAGCAATCCGTTTTTTTAAATTCAGCTTCATGTAAATCTTGCATTACATAATCTAAATTTTTAGGAGTCTTCTTTTTTAGCTTCTCAAAATACTTTTTATTTTCCTTATGTGTATCTTTGGCTAGTTTTTCAAGTTCGTTTAATTGAGGTTTCAACATTTAGCTTACATTTCTTGTGCAAAATTAAACAACTTTGAACTCATAACCTTTTAAACTTCTAAACTTTTTTATGAAAGATTTATTCGGAAAAGCCATTTTAGATTATCAAACCAATAATTTTCCAGAAGATATTATTACTGAAACTTCAATAAGTGAAGCCGATGAAATGAGCGTTTCCTATTTGTTTCGTAGTTTTAATGACATGCCTAAATTGGAAAAAAAAGCATTACAATTAGTTAAAGGGAAAATTTTAGATGTGGGTTGTGGTGCTGGAAGTCATACTTTATACTTGCAAGAAAAAGGATTTGATGTTACTGGCATTGATATTTCAGCAAATGCAATTGAAGCTTGTCATTTGAGAGGTTTAAAAAACATCAAAGTTGAAAATATTTTAGATTTTGATAGTTCAGAACAATTTGACACTATACTGTTATTAATGAATGGCACTGGCATTTTTGGCACTCTAGCTAATATCTCAACTTATCTTAAAAAACTAAAATCTCTTTTAACTAAAAAAGGACAAATATTAATTGACTCCTCAGATATTATTTATATGTTTGACCAAGATGAAGATGGTGCATATGAAATTCCTGCTACTGGTTATTATGGTGAACTCACTTTTACAATTCAATATAAAGG
The DNA here is from genome assembly GCF_006491595.2 of Flavobacterium jejuense. Taxonomy (GTDB): domain Bacteria; phylum Bacteroidota; class Bacteroidia; order Flavobacteriales; family Flavobacteriaceae; genus Flavobacterium; species Flavobacterium jejuense. Next base: position 100,827 of record NZ_VEVQ02000016.1, on the reverse strand, counting down.
TGAAACAGAAGCTATTTTCCCTTGGTTATATTTAGATTATAACACTTTACAAAATGCTTGTTTTGCTAATGGATTGCAATGTAAATTACTACAAGAGGGAACCCATTTTGATTATTTAGCGAAACTGACGTTGTAGAATTACAAAAAAATCCCAAATTTTGAATTGAATCTAAATTTGAATTTGGGATTTTAAGATTAAGTTTTTCTTTGAAATCTATTGCATATACTTCATCATCATTCCTTGCAATTCCATTCCCCATTCTTGAGCAGCGGCCATATTTCTCTTAGTTAATTCACTAGCTTTCTCTGTCATTTTTTTGCCAACAGGAGATTCATAAAATTTAAGCATTTGTTTCACTTCATCGTGTGAATAAATTTCCATATATACTTTTGCCATTTTATCATATAATGACGGCAATGATGCATCAAAATCTTTAGCGAAATCTGCTTTTTTATCTTCAGGAATACTTCCCATCACTTGATCTTTAGCCATCTCCATTTGAGCCGCAGAACCTGAAGCCTTTAACACTTTTAGCACATCCTGTTTAAAAGCATCTTGAGCCATTCCTAACTGAGACACTAATACAATAATAAAAGTTACAATAATTTTTTTCATTTTTTTATTTATTTAATTAAGGAATATTTAAATATTTATGAGTTTGCAATGAAATTCTCCATTTTGGATTATTCATCACATAATCAATAATTAAAGGTGTCATTTCTTCTTTTTTACTCCATTCAGGTTGCAAAAATAAAATAGCATTTTTATTGGTTTTAACGGCTTGTTCTTCAGCAAACTGGAAATCGTGTTTGTTATAAATAATCACTTTCAATTCACTCGCAATATCATAAGCACCTTGAACAGGTAATTTCATTTTTTTTGGTGACAAACAAAACCAATCCCATTCTCCAGAAACGGGATAAGCACCAGAAGTTTCTATATGTACTTTTAGCCCTTCGTTTTTTAATAGACGTGTTATCAAAGACATATCCCACGTTAAAGGTTCGCCTCCAGTAATCACAACCGTTTCAGCATACTTTTTGGCATTAGCAACAATTATATTTGTAGCAGTTGGAGGATGCAAATCAGCATTCCAACTTTCCTTAACATCACACCAATGACAACCTACATCACAACCTCCTATTCTTATAAAATAAGCTGCCGTTCCTGTATGATACCCTTCACCTTGAATGGTATAAAACTCCTCCATTAAGGGTAACATTTCCCCTTTATCAACTGCTAATTGAACTTCTTTTTCTAACATCTTTAATTAAATAGTCTGCAAAGGTAAGAAAAATCAATTCAAAAATTTATTTTTTTAAACATCTAAAAATCAGTTAAAAAAACATTAAAAAAGATAAATGAATAAAAAAAAAATTATCTTTGCAGTGCTATTAACACATTATTAACCACAATGAAACCATTTTTTGCTTTATTGCTAATGGGCTATGCATGCTATAGTCAAGTTGGTATTGGAACAAATACGCCTAATTCTTCTTCACTTTTAGAAATTTCGGCAACAGACAAAGCTTTTGTACCTCCAAGAATGACTAATTCACAAATGTTAGCTATTTCACATCCATCAATATCATCCATAGTATATAACACAACTTTTAACACATTGTATATCTACAATTCCTTAGGATGGAAAAGCATGCAAGATACAGACAATTCAAATCTAATTTGTAAGAAAAGTGGAGGCACTCTTACTGTAACAAACAATACTTATTACAATTTTCCATTAAATAGTTCTAATGTATTATCTCAAAATTCCTCAACTTATGATGTGATCTCTAATGGAAAGATTAAAATTAAAGAAAATGGTATCTATATGATAGGTGCTCAATTATCTGTAAACAATATGCCTAGTGGAACAAAAGCTTATTCAATTGCTGTTTACAAAAACGGTAGTTTAATTGGCCTTCTAAATAAAAATGAAAGCATACAATCTTCAAACGATTACTGGGGAGCTAGCGGTATTATGACATTCAATCTAAGAATAAATGATGAAATTGATATTAAATATTTAATCAATAATAATACGAATCTAAATCTTGTTTACGCAGCATTTAGTTTTATTAAAATAAATTAATCACAAAAAAAACTGCAATTTAACCTATTTAAAAATGATTAAGAACACTGCTATTTTATTAATAACTTTTCATTCTTTTTTACTAAATGCTCAAGTTGGGATAGGAACTACCTCTCCTAGTCCTTCTTCAATGCTTGAACTAAACAGTACAACACAAACTTTTGTACCTCCAAGAATGACAAATACACAAATGCAAGCCATAACAACACCATTAATTGGATCAGTAGTCTATAACACTTCAGATGATGCACTATATATGAGAACCAATTTAGGCTGGGAAAACATTTCAAGAACCTCTAACCCTACTATTTCATTAAATAAAAATTTCCCTGGCGTTGATACCGCAATTTCAACTTCAGATAATAACTACACTAATTTCCCTCTGAATACTAGTGAAATAACTTCAATAACAAGTTCAGTTTTCACTGTTATTGGAAATGGTCAGATAAGAATCAACGAAGCTGGAACTTTTATAATGAACGCTGCTTTTTCAGTTGAAAATGTCCCAATTGGCAATAGAAAATTTGTGATAGGCATTTATAAGAATGGTACACTAATAGGTTACCCAACTAGAGGCACAATTGTATTAAGCGCAACCGATACTTGGGGTTCTTCAGGCACATTAGTTGACAACTTTGCAGCAGGTGATATAGTTACATTTAAGTATGTTTTAAACAATAGTGGAACAGCATTAGATGCTTTAAACTTTAACATTGGAATGGCAAAATTGAAATAAAGCGTTAAAGATCTTCTATAAAAGTATTTTTTATTATTTTTGAAATGAAAATTTTAAAAAATGAGCAGAACAGAAGAATTCAGTAAACATATAATTGACGGCTACACTTGTAAAGGGGATTTTATAACGCTTGGTGGTGCTATTTTAGATGGCGAACCTGTTCCAAATACACATGTAACAATTCCTTTAAAAACGTTAAACCGTCATGGATTAATTGCAGGAGCAACTGGAACTGGTAAAACTAAAACGATTCAAGTATTATCCGAACAATTGTCTCAAAACGGAATTCCTGTTTTAATGATGGACATTAAAGGCGATTTTTCTGGCATTGCTGTTCCTGGTGAAGAAAAATCTTTTATTACAGAACGTCATGCAAAAATTACACTTCCATACGAAACAAAAGGGTTTCCAGTAGAACTAATGACCATTTCAGAACAAAATGGAGTGCGTTTACGAGCTACTGTTTCTGAATTTGGACCCGTTTTATTTTCCCGAATTTTAGATTTAAACGATACTCAATCAGGAATTGTTTCTGTCATTTTTAAATATTGCGATGACCATAAAATTCCATTATTGGACTTGAAAGATTTCAAAAAAGCACTTCAATATTCTACAGAAGAAGGAAAAGAAGAGTTTGAAAAAGAATATGGTAGAATTTCTACAGCATCAACAGGTTCCATTTTACGAAAAATTATTGAACTAGAACAACAAGGTGCTGAATTGTTTTTTGGTGAAAAATCTTTCGAAACGGATGATTTAATGCGAATTGACCAAAACGGAAATGGATACATTAATATCATGCGTTTAACCGATATTCAAGACAAACCGAAATTATTCTCAACCTTTATGTTGAGTTTATTAGCTGAAATATATAACACTATGCCTGAACAAGGTGATGCTGGCCGACCAGAATTAGTTATTTTTATTGATGAAGCTCATTTAATTTTCGACCAAGCAAGTAAAGCCTTACAAGACCAAATTGAAACTATTGTCAAATTGATTCGTTCCAAAGGAATTGGAGTTTACTTTATTACTCAAAATCCAATGGATGTTCCAAGTAGCGTTTTGGCACAACTAGGTTTAAAAATCCAACATGCATTACGTGCTTTTACTGCTAATGATAGAAAAGCTATTAAAGAAACTTCCCAAAATTATCCAATTTCTGAATATTACAAAACGGATGAAGTACTTACTTCATTGGGAATCGGAGAAGCCTTTGTAACGGCTTTAAATGAAAAAGGGATCCCAACTCCTTTAGCTGCCACCATGCTAAGAGCTCCAATGAGTAGAATGGATGTTTTAACAGAAACGGAAATTGATAATGCTATTTCAAAATCGAAATTAGCTAAAAAATACAACGAAGTCATTGATAGAGAAAGCGCTTACGAAATTTTAAGCAAGAAAATGGAAGAAGCACAAGAATTAGCTGAAAAAGAAGAAGCTAAAAAACAAGCTGAAAAAGAGGCTAAAAAAGCATCATCTTCTAGAAGCAGAAGTAATTCTACATCAAACACAATAACTAAAGGTGTTGTTAAAGTTTTAACAAGCGCTACTTTTATCAGAGGAGCAATGGGTGTTTTGATGAAAATGTTTAAGAAATAACAACTTCAACGTCAATTACAATTTCAAAAATCAATTACAAGTTTAGAATATCTAATAAAAGACTATGAAAAAATATTTTATACAGAAAACACCCTTTGTTGTTCCAACAACCGATGGAAAGCTAATTGAAGAACATCATGGATTGGTTGCAACCAACAACAAAGACATTTCTATAGCTCATATGATTGCGCCTCCGGGTTGGAGTGAACCTTTTCAAACTCCAGAATTTGAAGAATACACTTATATTATTACAGGTAAAAAGCAATTTATAATTGAAGGAGAAACTATTATTTTAGAAGCTGGTCAGTCCATAAAAATTGAGGCGAATACTAGAGTTCAATATTCCAATCCTTTTGAATCATCTTGTGAATATATTGCGATTTGCAAACCTGCATTTGATTTTGAAAAAGTGCATCGTGAAGAGGAATAGTTTTCAGTTATCTGTTGTAAGTTGTAGGTATACGTTGTAATTTAAAAGTTGATTTTTGGAGTTGAAATTGATTTTTGAATTACTCATTTTTCATATCTTTCAATAAACCAAAAGCAAAATAAGCCACAACTCCACCTCCTAAAACAATACAAATCCACATGAATAATTGGGTTTGCCAAAATGATTTTTCAGTAGATTTTATTTCTGCTTTTTCTACTTTTTGAAAATTGGTTATGGTTCCTTTTGGCATTCCAATACTAAAACTTTGAACGAAATTAGCCAAATCATAAGAAGGTTTTGAAAAAGTGGAATCAATTACTATTTCGTACTTTTCATTAGTTTTTAATTTTGAAATAATAGTAATTGGTCTTTGAAACAATTGAATGTTTTTGATTGCTAAAGGTTGGTTGTCTTTATTTTCAATTTCAATTGTAAATTCTTTTTCGTTCAAATTATCAACTATAATTTTTGAATTCATTTTTGAACTTAGAAGAAAGGAACTTAAAATCCCATCTCTTATTGTAACTCTTTTTTTATTTTTTATTTCTTCTCTTCTAGTAATTCTAGCTTCTCGAGCATATAATTCAGTTGAAATGGAGAAAGAAATTACATCAATTTGATATTTTTTATCCGCAGAAAACACAATTTGAGTCACTTTTCTTACTTTATCTTCTATGATCTTATAGGTAAAAACCTTGACTTCAATAGGTTCTTCTGGTAAAAATTGATTCTCATACAAACCAATAGCTTGCACATTTATAGGCAACGAATTTTTATCATTAAAATCGATTCGTAAAAACTTATAATCATTCACTGGAAAATAAATGGTCTTTTCTAAAGCGGTTCCATTTTTGGCTACCAAATCAGACAAAGTTTCATTGGCAACAAGACCAAACCAGGCTATCGTGTCATTAGTTCCACTGATAGAATACCTCTTTGTCAAAGCTGTATTCCCAATATTCAAATTGAATTGATTGATTTTCTTCCCTGTTTCATTTTCAATTATAATAGAAGTAATCGAATCTTTAATACTATTTTTTGAAATAATCTGAAACGCATTGTATCGTGTTGATTCTCCTTTAAAATTTGAAATCACATAAGGAACTTCCTTCTTATTCACATCAAATAGTCTCAAAAAATCGAGATTTTCATTCGCAGCAGCTCGAACTTCTGGAGAAAGTTGGATTTGATGTAATCCTTCTTCTTTTATATTTCTAATTTCACCTTTGTAATTTTGGGCAAACCCCAAAAAAGAAATGAATACTAAAATTAAACTACTAAACTGCTTCATCTGAATTTGATTTTGGAGTTTCATCAACAACTAATTTTTTAATTTTTTGGTACACAAAAGAAATAATTAAAACCAATACCCCTAATAATATAAAAGCTATGATTTTTCCAGTTTCTGAAACGTTTTTAATATCGTAGATAAAAAGTTTCAAGATGGTTATCCCTAACAAGGAAAGTGCAATAATTCGTAAATTTTTCCATTGCCTTTTGATGCCAATGATTAAGAATACAAAAGAAAACAAGCCCCAAAGTATGGGATACCCAATTTTTATAATTTGTCTTTTTATAGCGTCCATTTTATCTCTTACATACGTTTCTTTTTCATAAGCCAAACTATAATCTGATAATCCTTTTTTAGACAATTCTGCGTTTATTTGCTTCATATTAATGGTATCCGTTGAAAAATTCAAACTATGTACCATTATTTCATTACTCAAAATATAGACTGTAGCAAAAACAAATAACCAAGGCATTATTTTATAATGTAATAGAACCACTTTTGGTTCTGATTTTGCCAATTTAAATAATTGGAATCCAAAATAAATCAAACAACCTAAAATGATATAATGAAAATAAAAAGCATATTTAGTATTCGTATTTAAAGCAAAATTTTGAACGAGTTCATCATTTGGCAAACGATAAAAAGTAATGATATACAAGAAAATAGAAATTACACTAACAAGTGATACAACTTTTTTGAAAACAACTTTTTTAAATCGGTTAGCCAAAACCAATACAATAGCAACAAAAACAAAATGATACGTTACTGGAAACGATAAAGAAGAAGCAGGATTGACTAAAAACTGGCTAGATTGATAATTTACTTCCAAGAAACCAGTAAAATAAGTTACCGTGATAGCTAGTACAAAAAGTGCTTTTTTATAAAAAGAAACTTCAAACAGAGCAACTTTCGTTTCTTCATTTTCTTTTTGAAGTAACCAATACGTTACAAACAAGGACCAACTCACCACAAATCCTGAAATAAACAACGGATTTAAAATTACAGCTAAAGGTGTCACAGGATAATCATATTTAAACCAATCCATCAACAAACTAATGATGGTCAAAACTTGAACAACAAAGGCTCCTGATTTGAAATGTTTGATTTTCGATTTTTGAGATAACCAAAATAACAAAACGGCTTCTGCTGCCCAAAAAATCGTAATTTGATTGCCTTCAAATTGAATTGGGATTGTTAATGTAACAAAAGTTAAAGCCAAACCTATTAATAGGTAAATAGCATTTTTGTCCAATCCGAATTTTTTATATAAGACAATGGCATACACTAAATTATATACAGCTAATAATAAGGTAAACAATCCTTTGAAGTCAATTCCCCAATTGTGAATGATACCCATTCCTATTCCAAAGAAGAAAAAAGTATTGGCTACCAGTATAAAATATTCAATTAGAGAGAAAACACCTTTATTTCTAATATTATTTAAAACCGTTATGATACTGAAAATAAAATAGAATAAAGTAGCAAACACTAATGCTCCAGCATGTGGTAATTTATTATCAAATAACTCTCTAGTATACCAAGAAGCAAATAATAAGGAAGTAAATACAAACGCAAGGATGGTAACAATTTTCCATTTTTTGAAATAAGCAATTGCTAATATTCCTATGTTTAAAATTGCAATATATGTAAACAGTACAATATAATTTCCAGAACCTGTGCTTACCATAAAAGGAACTGCAAATCCACCAATTAAAGACAAAACGGCTAATTCTTGTCGGTTATAAGAAACGGAAACCAAAGTACTAAAAGCGGTAATCACAACCATGATTATAAAAGCCACAGTTTGGCTAAATAAATGATATTCATGAAAAGCAATAGAAATAGTGAAATAGAAAATACTAATCGCTCCAGCCACTAAAACCGAACTAAAAGCAGCATAGTTTTTTTTCAATTTATGAGCAATTCCCATTACCAAAGCACCACAAAGAATTCCGATTCCCACGCGTGCTGGTTCATTAATCCATTCTTTATCGATAGCAAATTTCACGAAGAAACTAATTCCTAAAACAAGGATTAGAATACCTATTTTATTAATTAGGTTTTCACCAATGAATTTTTCTAAATCAGGATTATTTTCTTTAAAGGTTTCAAACCAAGATTTCTTAGGAACATAAACTGGTTTAGGAGTGATTGGTTTTTCTGCAATAGGTTTTGCCTCAATTTTTGCAACTACCTCAATTGGTTTTTGGGCAATAGGTTTGTCTGCAACTGGTTTTATGGTTTCAGGTTCCACTTTTTCTGGAACTACTGGTATCGGCTTTTCTTCAAAAATGGGTTGAATTGGCTTTTGTACTTCTGTAGGCTCTTCAACTTTGGCAACAACTTTTTCTTTTTCAAGTGATTTAGAGGCCAATTCTTTCCTTAAAATATTTAATTTTTCATGTAAACTATTCAAAGAATTTTGAGTTTGTTTATCACGAGATTTTATACTCGAAAAATTAATAAACAAAACAATTAAAACAACAAAAAGTAATACTTCTACCATAACATACAAAATTGATGTAAACCAAATGTATGAATTTTAATGCAATGTCTGTATTGATACAAAAATTATTCTGAAAGCAACTGTAGAATTCTTTGTTCGACTGGTTCGGTTTCCCAAATTTCCTCAATACTTTCTATAGCCAAAATTTCTTTCATAATAGCATCTTGTCTATCTCCAACTGCTAAAGCTTCTGAATAAGGTTGGTGACTAAAAGTTACTCTACTATATAAAGGAATCCATTTATCAGGATGTTTTTCAGAAAACCACTTCTCTATTTTCTTTTGTAACATGAAATTAGCATCAGCAGTTTTTGTACTCATTTCTACAAAATTGCGATACGATAGTTCGGCAATGGCATCAGCATTCGGTTTACGAGAATTTTCATATTCAGTAAAAATGCTTTGCCAATCATCTCCATATTTAGCCATTAATTCATTAAGAATTGTAATATCTTCAAAACCTGCATTCATTCCATGTCCATAAAAAGGTACAATGGCATGACAAGCATCTCCTATTAAAGCTACTTTATCATTATGAGTCCAAGGAAAACACTTCATGGTAACCAAATAACTTTTTGGGTTTTTAAAGAAATCTTCAACTAAGTTTGGGATTACTTCATCAGTTGAAGGAAAATATTTAGCAAAGAAATTGACTAATTTTTCTTTGGTATCTAACTGTTCAAAAGAGTTTTCTCCTTTAAAAGGCATGAATAAGGTACAAGTAAAACTACCATCTAAATTAGGCAAAGCAATCAACATGAAATTCCCTCTTGGCCAAATATGTAAAGAACTATTATCTAATTTATGTGTCCCGTCTTCATTCGCAGGAATATTTAATTCTTTGTAGCCAATTTCTAAAAACTCTTGCGAATAATTAAACATACTTTGACGTTGCATTCTGTGCCTTACCCGAGAAAAAGCACCGTCAGAACCAAAAATCATATCATATTTACGTTCTTCCCATGCTCCATGTTCGTCTTCTCCTATCTTCAAAATAGCTTCACTTAAAGCTACATCCCAAACTTTATGCTCAAAGAAAAATTCGACTCCTTCTTTTTCCGCTAAATCAATCATCTTTCGGTTCAAAACACCTCTTGAAAGAGAATAAATCGATTCTCCATCTTTACCGTATTTTTGAAAATTCAATGATTGATCCATCATATGAATCGCACGCTTATCCATTGGCAAACCTATTTTTCTAATTTCTTCAGCTATACCAATATTTTTTAAAGCTTTCCAACCTCTATTTGACATTGCTAAATTGATACTTCTACCAGAAAATTGGATTTTACGAATGTCTGGACTTCTATCAAATACATGAACACTATGTCCTGCTCTTTTTAAATATATGGCTAAAAGTGAACCGACTAAACCAGCACCTACTACAGCAATTTCTTTGGGATTCTGCATTATTAACTATTTCTTCCTACAAAAATAAGTAATAAATAAATGGTAGGACATTGAAAAGAGTATTTTTTGAAAAAGAAATGATTTTCTGTTTAATTAATTTGTATTTTTGTTAAACAAAATAAAATCATGAAAAAAATCACTACTGAAGATCTAAAGGCATTAGATAAAGTACCTCGTTTAAACCTTGTAAATAGTGTTACAGGATACAAATCAGCTAATCTAATTGGAAGTATTTCTAAAGAAGGTAAACCTAATTTGGCCATTTTTAGTAGTGTTACGCATTTAGGAAGTGATCCTGCGTTATTAGGTTTTATCATGCGACCTGCAACTGTTCCAAGAGATACGTACAAGAATATTAAAGAAACAGGATATTTTACAGTGAATCATGTTACAGAAAATTTGATTCAAAGAGCACATCAAACCGCAGCTAATTATTTAGAAGGTGTTTCAGAATTTGATAAAACTGATATTGAAGCAGAATATATAGCTTCAATAAATCAACCTTTTGTAAAGGAAAGTCCAGTTAAATTATTGTGCAAATATATGAGCGAATATGAAATAAAAGAAAATAATTGCATTCATATTATTGCATCCATTGAAGAAATTCATTTTAAAGAAGAAATGCTAAATCACGATTATTGTTTGCAATTAGAAAAAGGAAATGTGGTTGCAATAAACGGTTTAGATGGGTATTGTTTACCAAAATTACTCGACCGTTTTGAATATGCACGACCAAATTCAACTCCTAAATCAATACTAAAAAATGGCTCATAAAAAAGTGAATTTTCCCGAAAAAACATGTAAAACTTGTGAACTTCCTTTTTCTTGGAGAAAGAAATGGGAGAAAAACTAGGAAGAAGTCTTGTATTGTAGTGAGAAATGTAGGAGGAATAAGAGTGATTAGCTCAAACATAGTGTTTCAAATTTAGATATGAAAAATAGTTTAATTTGGTTTAGAAGTGATTTAAGAGTTGCAGACAATATATCATTGTTTAAAGCAACACAAAATTCAGGAACAACTATAGGTGTGTATTGTTTTGATCCAAGACATTTTGCTATGACTAAATATGGTTTCAAGAAAACGGAGCAATTCAGAGCCAAATTTCTTATTGAAACAGTTCAAGGATTGCGTGAAAATTTAGCACAAAAAAACATTTCACTTTTGGTTTTTCTTGACAAGCCAGAAAAGGTGATTCCAAAATTGGTTGCTGGCTATAAAATTGAAGCTATTTATTCACAAAAAGAATGGACCAGTGAAGAAGAAAATATCAATCAAAATATCAAAAAACAACTTCAATCACAGGAAAAATTCAAAACTATTCAATTTGTAGAAAGTTATGACCAATTTCTATTTCATCCTAACACTATTCCTTATGAGATCAACGAAATTCCTAAAGTATTTACTGAATTTCGAAAGAAATGCGAAAAAGAAGTTAGCATTCAATCGCTTATCACAATAGAAAAACAACCTGAAACCAATATAATTCCTGGCACAACTGAAATTCCTACTTTAACCTCATTAGGATTTAAACCATTTGACATACATCCAAATTCAGCATTCCCTTTTAATGGTGGAGAAAATGAAGCTTTGAAACGTTTAGAAAATTATTTTTGGAAAACCCAAAACCTTTCAAAATACAAACAAACTAGAAACGAATTAATCGGAACAGATTACAGTTCGAAATTTTCTCCTTGGTTGACTAATGGTAGTATTTCAGCGAAGACTATTTATTGGAACATAAAACAATATGAAACTGAAATTGGAGCCAATGAAGACACCTATTGGTTAATTTTTGAATTAATTTGGAGGGATTATTTCAAATACATTTCTTTAAAACATGGGAATAAAATTTTTCAGTTAGATGGGATTATAGAAAACAAATACGAGTGGAAAATCAATCAAAAAGCGTTTAACCAATGGATTTCTGGAAACACAAACGAACCTTTTGTAAATGCCAATATGTTAGAATTAGCAGAAACCGGTTTTATGAGCAATCGTGGTCGACAAAATGTAGCTAATTTTGGGCAAAAGAATGGCAACAAGATTGGAGAATTGCGGCTGCTTATTTCGAAAGTATGCTTATAGATTATGATGTGCATTCTAATTATGGGAATTGGATTTACAATGCTGGTGTAGGAAATGATCCAAGAGATAGAAAATTCAACATCAAACGACAAGCGGAAATGTATGATAAAAAAGGAGCATATCAAAAATTGTGGTTGTAAAAGTTATATGTTTTCTGTTTGTGTCTTAATTCTTAATACTAAAATCTTAATACCTATTTATGAACAAACTACGACTTATATTAGGAGACCAATTGAATACCAAACATTCTTGGTACAAACAAAAAGACGAAAATACCATTTATTTGATGGCAGAAATGCGTCAGGAAACGGATTATGTGAAACATCATATTCAAAAAATAGTGGCTTTTTTCTTGTCGATGCGCAATTTTGCAACAGCTTTAGAAAAAGCAGGTCATCAAGTGGTTTATTTCAACATTTCAAACCAAGAGAATCTTCATGATTTGGAAAAAATTATCACAAAAGTTATTGCTGATAAAAGCATTGAAAAACTAGAATACCAATTACCTGATGAATTTCGGTTAGACCAACAATTGAAAAACATTTGTAAAAACTTACAAATCGAATCGGAAGCTTTTGATACGGAACATTTTTATACTTCTAGAACCGAATTAACCGAATTTTTTGAAGGTAAAAAGCTTCTTTTAATGGAGAATTTTTATCGGATGATGCGAAAAAAACATCATGTTTTGGTGAACAATGAAAAACCTTTAGGTGGAAAATGGAATTACGATCATAGCAATCGGAACAAATACAAAGGAGAAGTTCCAATTCCTGAACCTTTGGTTTTTAGTAAAGAGGTTTCCAAAATAATTAGTGAAATTGAAAAAGCTGATGTGAGAACATTTGGAGAAATTGACACCAACAACTTTCCTTGGCCCACCAGCAGAAAAGAGAGTTTGTCCTTACTAAATTATTTCTGTGAAAAAGGATTGAAATATTTCGGAGATTACCAAGATGCCTTATATAGTAAAGACTCGTTTTTATTTCATTCCCGTTTGTCGTTTGCAATGAATTCCAAAATGATTAGCCCAAAAGAAGTGGTTGATGCAGTAATCGATTATTTCATCAAGAATCAAGATATCATTGATATATCACAAGTAGAAGGTTTTGTGCGACAAATTTTGGGTTGGAGAGAATATGTAAGAGGGATTTATTGGAAAGAAATGCCTGAATATTCGAAAATGAATACATTAGAAAACCACAACAAATTACCTGAATTTTATTGGACTGGAAAAACCAAAATGAAATGCATGCAACATGCTATATCACAAAGTTTAACGGAAGCTTATGCACATCACATTCAACGTTTGATGATTATTGGCAACTTTTCTTTACTAACACAAATGCATCCTGACGAAGTAGACGCTTGGTATTTAGGCGTTTATATTGACGCCATTGAATGGGTAGAAATGCCTAACACCAGAGGTATGAGTCAATATGCAGATGGAGGTATTATTGCAACAAAACCTTATGTGTCTTCAGGAAGTTATATCAATAAGATGAGTAATTATTGTGGAGATTGTCAGTACAACGTAAAAGAGAAATTAGGAGCCAAAGCCTGTCCGTTTAACAGTTTGTACTGGAATTTTTTAGACGATAAAAAAGACCATTTTCAAAACAACCAACGCATGAACATGATGCTTGCTTTGCTAAATAAAATGAAACCCGAAGAATTGGCAAACATAAAAGAAAAAGCGATGCATATTATGGAAAATTTGGATGATTATTAAAACTATTTACCTGTATTAATATACTCAATTGCCCTATCTAAAACTTCATCTTTGCCTTGTCTTATTCCTTCAATTGTTGGTTTTATTTCAATATCTGGAACAATTCCAATTCTTTGCATCTCTGTTCCATCTGGGTAAAAAAAGCCTTTCCCTGTAAAAGTGGTTACAAAATGATTGAATATAATTTTTACTCCAGCATTCCAACCATCAGCTCCAGCTGTTTGACTTCCTATTACAATAGCATCATTTACCCCTTGTAAACACATAACTAAAGTTTCTGATTGACTGATTGTCTCTTCATTTACTAATATAACTATTTGTCCTTTATAACTATTCGGGTTTTCATTTCCACAAAATTGTGGTTCTTCCCAAATAAAACGGCCTGGATAATATAAATCAGCATAAATTTGTTTTGCATATTGAGTAGGTTTTGCTTTGAAGAATTCTGCTAATTTTTCTTGAGTTAGATTTGGGTAATTACGAATATCTATAATTGTCCCTTTTGTATCTTTAATTTCAGGTAAAATTATTTCTAAATCTTTATTATAAATATTCCCAATATTAAGATAACCAATATTTTCTTCTAAAATTTTGTATTTTTCATTATTCTTTACTTTTCTTATATCATTGAAATGATTTCGTCTATTATATAACTCTACCTTTTTTGCTAGTTTATTTTTACTTCTGAAAAATTCAATTTCTATTTCATTATTATAAAATGAAAGATGTTCTTTTGCTATTTTCCCTAATAGATAAGATAAATTAGATGCAGGAATTCTTTTTTTATATTCCTCAGTGAAATCACTAACTGTTTTATTATCTAAAACAACTATTGCATCTCCTAATTGTATATCATTTTTAATAGCAAGTGCTTCATTTAAAATTTTTGTCACCACAAAATAATCATCAATTATTTTAACTTCAAAAGGCAACCAATAATTATAATTTTCGTCTGGAATTAGTATATAAGGATTGTGAGCAGATATATAATAACTTGCGTGAGAATCATTTAAATTTGTTACCAATTCTAATAATGCATAATGATAGGATAATTCATCTTTTGGGCTTATTATTTTTGGCAAAACATCTTGTAAACAACTTGTCCATTCCTTATCTATTAAATATTTATTTGGAGCAAAATATTCAATCAAATTCCAATATCTAAAAAGTGTTAAACATCTATATTTCTTTTCTTTCCAAGTAAAATGTTCAGATGTTCTTTCATTTTGTAAATGAGCAACCCCACCAAGTTCATCCATTTTATCTTCATAAGCAGCATAACCATCGTCATCAATATTACGAGAAACATAAAATTGCTTCCCTTGAAATCTATTTTCTCTAATAAAATCTAACATTTTAGAAAGCTTATTTGAAAAAACCGAGGTGTCATCAGTCCAAGAAAAATCTAAGTTCTTGTAGAAGTACTTTTCTTTAGGTAATTTATCTATTATTTTTATTTTAGGTACTTTTCCTAATGTTTTAATCCAGTTTTCAATTACAGTTGAAAACTTCTCTTTTGTTGTGGTCTTTTCTACTTTTGATAAAATTGTATATAATTGTTCATCCCAATCAAATTGACCAGCAGCTACATTAGGATGATAATACTTCAAAAAGCCCCAAACTTTACAAGTAGCAACTAATTTATCTACTTCTGTAATTTTATTTTGCGAAAATCCAATTTGAAAAAACAGTAAGCATAAAAGAAAAGTCTTTCCCATCTACAAATAGGTTACTTCCTAAATACAATCTTATCTCCTACTTTCATTTTTTGAGATTTAGCAAAGGCACCACACATTTGGAATAACATTCTTGCTCCAACATTTCCATCCCAATCGTTCTCTCCTGGTGCCACTTCTACTAAATCGAAACCAATTATTTCTTTGCCTGATTCTACTAATCTATTTAACAAATAAACGGCTTGCTCATAAGAAAATCCTCCTGGAACAGGTGTTCCTGTGTTCGGACAATATAATGCATTCATCCCATCTATATCAAAAGAGACACAAACTTTTCTTGGTAACGAATTAATAATAGTATCACATAAATGTTGCCAAGTATTACCTTCAAACAATTGTTTTTTTAAATCCAAATCAGTATGTACTAACACTCTTCCATTTTCTTTATGAACCACATCCACTTCTTGTTCGCAAAAGTCACGAATTCCAACTTGAACAATTTTAGAAATTTGTGGCAATTGTAAAGCGTTGTACATGATAGAAGCGTGTGAATAGGTAAAACCTTCATATGCAATACGTAAATCCATATGCGCATCTAAATGTAATATACCAAAACTCTCATATTGTGATGCTAAAGCTTCATAATATCCTAGTGGTGTAGAGTGATCTCCTCCTAAAAGCACTACTTTCTTCCCTTTTGCCATCCAATATTGTACGCGTTCTTTTACTTCCGTATGTAAATCACGGCACACTTTATTTATTTTATCTAAATCTGTTTGTAAAACAGGAAAAGTAGCGATGTCTTCTCCGTTTTCTAATGCTTCAATGATAGGTTGTGCTAGTCCTTTG
Organism: Flavobacterium jejuense; assembly: GCF_006491595.2. Lineage (GTDB taxonomy): Bacteria > Bacteroidota > Bacteroidia > Flavobacteriales > Flavobacteriaceae > Flavobacterium > Flavobacterium jejuense. The sequence continues at coordinate 84,417 of NZ_VEVQ02000016.1, read as the reverse complement.
TATTTTTCAGAGTTGGTAGCCCAATGTTCTGGAGCTTCATCTAAATAAATCCCTAATTTCCATAGTTCTGGAAAATCTTGGTGTAATAAATCTACTTGAAAAGAAGCATCTAAGATGGCTGCTGGTCCTTCTGAAGCTCCTGCACCATAACTCACTGTTACTTCCCAAGGCACAGGAATTACAATAATTTCACTTTGTTCTGCAGAAAATGGTAATCCAAAAATGGTTGCATCTGCTAATCCTGGTTGGCTAGGATCAAAACTTTCTATAATTTGTTGTTTGGTCATTTATTGTTTTTTCGATTATTTGATTATTGGAAACTTATTTGAACTCGAAAGAATGTTATTCTTTTAATGTTGATTTAAATTTTGAAGTCATTTGGATAATTTTATTCAATTCATTTAATAGTACAATTGAAGTTTCGTTATTAATAAAATCTAAATCAGTAGCAATTAAAATTTGCGTTTCGATTTAATTTCCAAATCTCTAAATCTTTGTATCTGTACATATTTCAATTATATAAATGTTTAAAACTTCTAATTATCTAGTAATCAAACTATCTAATTATCCCTCTTTTTAATATTTGCCCGAATTCATACATGTCTTCAAAACTGGTATAAAGAGGCACAGGTGCTAATCGAATCACATTAGGTTCTCTCCAATCGGTTATCACACCACTTTTCATTAAATAATCAAATAAAGCTTTTCCTTGTCCGTGTAAATACACTGATAATTGACAAGCCCGCTCTTCTTGGTTTGCAGGTGTTATAATTTCAAATTCAGTTCCCTCTATTTCAGCATCAATTTCGTGAAGAATGTATTCCAAATAACTCGTAATAACATTTCTTTTTTTAATTAATTTTTGCATGCCAATTGCTGCAAACATATGTACAGAAGCCAAATAAGGAGCTAAGGACAAAATAGGCAAGTTACTAATTTGCCAACCGTCTGCACTTCTTGCTGGATCAAATTGAGGTTCCATTAAGAAACGACGTTCCTTATTGTGTCCCCACCAACCTGCAAAACGAGACAAAGTAGTATCATTGTGGTGTTTTTCATGAACAAAATAGCCAGAAGCATTTCCTGGACCCGAATTCATGTATTTATAACTACACCAAGCTGCAAAATCAACACCCCATTCGTTCAACTTTAGTTCCACATTTCCAGCGGCATGAGCTAAGTCCCAACCTACATATGCACCAACTCTATGTCCTGCTGCAGTAATGGTTTTCATGTCAAAAACTTGTCCGGTATAATAATTTACTCCTCCTATTAGTACCAATGCTAATGCATCACCTACTTCTTCTATTTTTGCAAGTACATCTTCTAAACGAATATTGTGTTCGCCTTCTCTTCGTTTGATTTCAACTATTGCCTCTTTGGGATCAAACCCAATGTTTTTAGCATGAAAATCTACTTGAGTTTGAAACATATATTGATCTGATGGAAAGGCTTTTTCTTCACAGATGATTTTAAATTTCTTAACCGAAGGTTGGTAAAAAGAAACCAGTAACAAATGAAGATTTACCGTTAAAGTATTCATCACCCCAACTTCTATTGGTTTTGCCCCAACAATTTCACTTAAAGGTTGACAAAAACGCTCATGATAATCCCACCAAGGTTTGTCTGCAAAAAAATGACCTTCTACGGCTAAGTTTGCCCAGTCTTGCATGACTTCATCTACGTATTTTTTTGCTGTTTTAGGTTGTAAGCCTAGTGAATTTCCAGTAAAATAAATTACCTTTTTCCCATTTACTTGAGGAAAAATAAATTCGTCTCTATAATGGGCTAATTCGTCTTGACGGTCTAATTCTTGAGCAAATTCTCTCGTATTTTGAAAATTCATTGTTTATTATTTTATCAAATGTAAAAGTATTGAAAAGTTTAAAGGTTTAAAAGTTTAAGTGTTTAAATGTTTTGAAATAAATATGCGATTCAATTCATTACACAGTTCATATAACTTAATACATAATTTACTGAATTTAATACGTTGTTCACCTTACTTAATTAGTATTAAACCAAACTTGATTACTAATAAATAAATTAAACATTAATTTGAAAAGAAAAAATCTCATCAGTTGTACTGATGAGATTTTTGAGTATTTATAATAATAATAACTTGTTTAGATTAGATGATTAACATCGCATCGCCATAAGAATAGAACTTATATTTTTGTTCGATTGCTTCTGCGTAGGCTTTTTTCATTAAATCATGTCCACAAAAAGCAGAAACCATCATTAATAAAGTAGACTTTGGTGTATGGAAATTAGTAATCATTGCATCTGCAATACTAAAATCATAAGGAGGATAGATAAATTTATTTGTCCAACCTACAAATGGATTTAACGTTCTTTGCGAAGAAACGGAACTTTCCATAGCTCGCATAGAAGTAGTTCCTACACAACATACTTTTTTCTTTTTAACCTTTGCACTATTCACAATATCACAAGCTTCTTGACTAATCATCATTTCTTCTGAATCCATTTTGTGTTTTGATAAATCCTCTACCTCAACTGGATTAAAAGTACCTAAACCAACATGTAAAGTTACTTCTGCAAAGTCTACTCCTTTAATCTCCAAACGTTTTAATAAATGCTTAGAAAAATGCAATCCAGCAGTAGGTGCTGCAACTGCTCCTTCTTCTTTTGCATAAATCGTTTGGTAACGCTCTGCATCTTCTGGAGTTACTTCTCTGTTGATATATTTAGGAATTGGAGTTTCTCCTAATTCTACTAATTTCTCTCTGAACTCTTCATAAGAACCGTCATATAAAAAACGTAATGTTCTACCACGAGAAGTCGTATTATCGATAACTTCAGCGACTAATGAATCATCATCTCCAAAATACAGTTTATTTCCAATACGAATTTTACGAGCTGGATCTACTAAAACATCCCACAAACGTTGCTCTGCATTTAATTCTCTCAATAAGAAAACTTCAATACGTGCTCCAGTTTTTTCTTTATTACCATATAAACGCGCTGGAAATACTTTTGTATTATTTAACACCATTACATCACCGTCATCAAAATAATCGATAACATCTTTAAACATTTTATGCTCGATTGTTCCTGTTTTTCTATTCACAACCATTAAACGAGATTCGTCTCTGTTTTCTGCTGGAAATTCGGCTAATAATTCTTCTGGTAGATTAAAACTAAAATGAGATAATTTCATATATGAGTATTAAATATTAAGGTTTTAGAAGTAAGACATAGCTTCTTCTAAAAACGCCTGCAAATATACGATTGTGAGATAGGCGTTGTCAAGTAAAATGAGGTTTATTTTAAAAAAAAGTTTTCTTACTTCATTTCTTCAACTTGAAAACCAATAGTCTGCAAATCTTTCCAAAATGTAGGAAACGATTTTGAGACTACTTCAGCTTCATTAATAATTATCGGAATCCTCAAAGCTAATGGAGCAAATGCCATGGCCATTCTATGATCTTGATAAGTGACTATACTTGATTTGATTATTGGATTATTCGATTGTTCGATTGTTAAAGAATCATTTGTTACAGAAATAATGGCGCTCAGTTTTGACAATTCGGTTTTTAAAGCCTCTAGACGATCCGTTTCTTTAATTTTCAAGGTATGCAAACCTGTTAAATTACAACTCATTCCTAATCCAAAACAAGTGACCGCAATAGTTTGAGCAATGTCAGGACAGTTTTTCAAATTGTGGGTTACAGTTTGTAAAGTAGGCATAGTTATTTTAGAAATAGTAATTGAGTTATCGCTATTAAATTCAGTTTTCACTCCAAAGTCTTTGTAAATGTTTTGTAAAACTGAATCGCCTTGTAAACTATTTTGCTTGTAACTAGACACTGTTATTTGTGTTCCAACACTTGACAAAGCTACAATTGAATAAAAATAAGATACTGATGACCAATCGGATTCGATTGTTATCCTTTTAGCTGGTAAACTTTCTTTTATTGGTTTAACCAAAATTTTATTATTCTCAAATGTTGTTTCCGCTCCAATTTCATTTAGCAACGCCAAAGTCATTTCTATGTAAGGGATAGAGGTTATCTCTCCTTCTAAAGTTAACTCTAAACCATTTTCTAATTTTGGTGCAATTAACAATAAGGCAGAAATATATTGACTACTTACATCCGCTTTTAAAGTAACTTTATTTGCTGTAATTTTTTTACCTTTAATTCTAATAGGAGGAAATCCTTCTTCTTTTTCATATAAAATCTCGGCACCCAATTGTTGCAAAGCTTCTACTAATATTTTAATGGGTCTTTCTTGCATTCTTGAAGAACCAGTTAAAATTACTTCTCTTCCTTCTTGCGTTGAAAAATAAGCTGTTAAAAAACGCATTGCAGTACCCGCATGATGGATGTCAATTGTATTCTCTTTCGAAAGTAATGCCATTTGCATCGCATCTGAATCATCTGATTTAGAAATATTTTCTAATTGAATATTTGGATATAAAGCTTGCAATAACAACAATCTGTTTGTCTCAGACTTTGAACCAGTGACATTAACTAAAGATTGTTTATTAACAGTTGATTTATTTAAAAGTAAATTCATGATATAATAAGTAGCTTCGTAATTTCAAGTAAATAAGATTATTTCAACTTACTTAAAATTACAACCTTAATACTATTTTAATTTTTCGTTATTATGGTGACGATCATGATCACGCTTTGTTTTTAAATCCATCTTTTTATCAAAAACGGTTTGCAGATCAACACCCGTTTGGTTTGCAAGACAAAGTACCACAAAGACCACATCGGCTAATTCTTCTCCTAAGTCTTTATTCTTATCAGACTCTTTCTCAGATTGCTCTCCATAACGACGTGCAATAATACGAGCTACTTCACCTACTTCCTCAGTAAGCTGAGCCATATTGGTTAACTCATTAAAATAACGAACACCATGTTCTTTTATCCAATTATCAACTTCTTTTTGAGCATTTTGTAAGTTCATCTATTCTTTCTTTTTAAGGATTATCCTATCCGTTTGTTTCTCGACGATTAATTTAAAGAAATCTTTTAAAGCGGGATAAGCTTCAGAAGGAATATAAAAACTATTTACATCCAAATTAACAATCAATTGAATATTATTGTTTGCAGCTGAAACAAGATATTTAAAAGCTGAGTGGTTATTTTCCATAGCTGCATTAATAGCCTCTGGCAAATATTCTACTTCATATCCTTCTGGAATCTTAATAGAAATATTATAAGCATCTTTAAAAGGAAATGAGAAATCAACTGGATATTTTCTCTGATCTAATTTAAAAGGGTTTTCATCTAATGTAAAAAACAACAATGGCTTTACATACATCTTATTCCCAATAACCTCTATATCAGAATCATGTGTAAATGAATATGTTTCAACAATAGGTTTACTTAAGTCTTTTACATTATCAACTTTGTATTCTTCTACACTTAGTCCTTTATATCTATTTTCAAGTTTTTCAAGGTAACTATCCTCAGTAACTCCTATATTATTTTCTCTATGCACAAAAGAATTATAATCTGTTAGAACTCTTCTAAGTTTACCTTCAACTTTTCCATCTTCTTTTATTTCTCCTAAAATAATTACATTATCTTTAGAAGGTGGAACATTTAGAAGATCTATTTCATTAGAACTACCTCTTTCTCTGATAATTCTTCCTGTCCAGTTTACCGCTCTTATAGGCATTAAGTTTACTTGGGCATTTTTACTAGTTGCATCTAGTAGTAATACATCATTCTGAACTTCAATACCTGCAACAACATAATTATAAGCTGTTCTATTTGGAAACATTGCTATTCCATTTCTTCTTGTGCTTATCAAAACAGGATTTGCTTGTATTCCTGCATATCTTAACATTGCAGTTAGCATTAAATTAATTTCTGCTACATTACCTGTTTTTTCTTTATACGCTTTTTTTACTCCTACATCGGTTACAACTCCATAAGAATCATTCCATGTCATTTTACTTTTTACAAAATTAAAAATTGTATCTATTTTTTCTTGTTCTGAAACTAGTCCTTCTAAAATAATCTTCAAATCATCCTCAAAATAAGATTTACTGTCTAACTGATCCCCAAAACCATCATGTTCATAAATACTTTTAACAACATCATCCCATGTTACTGCAAAATTTTTAGTAGGTTGATTAGGATAATTAATAGAGGCTAATTCATACTTTAAAATGGCAGTATAATTATCAATATTAGTAACATAACCCTCTTCTTTTAAAGAAGGTACATTTTTAATTTTATAACCATATTTTTGTTGCCCAAAATCACCAGTATTTATAGTTGCATTTTCAACTTCTACATTTTCATAACCAGAGATAACAGTTCTATATCTAAAATACTCAGGTATATAAACATTATATTCAACATAGTTAATAGGAATATTATCTTGAAAGTACCAATCATTTAAACTTGAAATATACGGAGAGTTTAATACATATGAATATTCAACTATAGATCCAACTCTAACTTGAGGTAATGTGATTTTTTTTACTTTAACATCTTTGTTTATCTCATCTTTAAACTCACCGTCTGACTTTAATTTTGTTTTTTCAATTTTTCCATCTACCAAGTTGTAAGTAACAGCATTTTTAAAATTTAAAGTTTCATTTCTAAAACCTCCAACATAATAAGACTTAGATTTATTTGCATAATCTAAACCCTCTTTTTTATAAATTTTTATTTTATATCTCACTTCCGTTGAAACTGTCCAATTACCATCATTCATTAAATTAAACTTAGTCTCCCCTGTTTTAAAAAGAATTGCTGCTGAAGCCGATGAATCGATTGGATGACGAGTTTCTTTAAGTTCTTCAATAGTTACCTCTCCTAACTCATATTTTTGTGCAAATAAACTTTGTCCAGCCAAAATCATTAAAACAATTACACATACTCCTTTTAAATTCATTATATTTTCTTTATTGTTAATACTATTTTTAAATTGTCATTTTTAGCAATCTGTTCTCTAAACTTTCTATACTCTTCATATTCTTCTTTAGAAAAGTCACCACTTTTGATCGTTAACATTCTACTGTATAATAACTTTCCATTATCTAATTTTTGAATAGTCATTTTATAACTCCCAAATTTAGTTTCTAATTCAATTTTTTCTGGTAAAAATTCAATTTCACAATTTCTTGGCAAACTAACTGTTATTTCGTCTATATCCTGATACCCTCTTTTAATTTCAAAATTATTTTTTCGATTTCTATATTTATCTGGAATATGTTCATTTTTATTAAAAACATTGATTGGAAAATAAATTGAGTTCCCAGCTTTATTACTATAATCAGTTGCTGTAAAGGAAAAATCTTCTAACAGTTCTATTTTATCCCTATCCTCTTTAATTACTAAATTTTCAATTTTTAAATTACTTATCCAACTAAATTTGTTTTTATACGATTTAAGCAACTCTTTCTCGTCATTTATTCTTGATAGAAAAGCTCTATTATCATACTGAATTCCTCCTGACTTGATTTGTGCTTTTGCGCTTAAATTACCCTCTTCATCAACTGAATAATCCCCTATTGTTTTTTGATAGCTATCTGTTATTTTAAATCCATTTGTTTTAACAATAAAACCACCTTCTGGTTTTATCATTAATGCATATCTATCGTCTGTAAAATCACCTCCAAAAGCGAAAGGATTAGTTTGACTTGTACATTCTAAGAAATAATTTTTATCGTTATAAGGCAATGTTAATATTGCATGATTACCTTGGTAAGAGACAAAATCTTTATCTAGATCTTTTTTATTAGAATCTCCATAAATAACCGTATAATATGACTTAACACCTACATTATCTAGCAAGACTCTAGTATAATTAGACAATGCTTTACAATCTCCATAACCTAATCGATCAACATCTTTAGCTAACATAGGTTTCCACCCTCCAATTCCTAATTGAATACTTACATATCTTGTTTTATCTTGTACATATTTATATATAATCTTTGCTTTTTCTATTGGATTTTCAGCATTCTTTGTTAATTCACTAATTTTTTTAATAGTTTCTTGACTTAAATCTGTGTCATTATTAATTAATTCATCATAATATACTTTTCCAAACTCTTCCCAAGATTTACCAGTTCCATCAACTCCTTCTAGAGAAAATTTTTCAAGTCCAAACATAACATTTGGCACAATTTTTTTAAATGAAGGTGAATAATCCTCAGGTTTTTCAGCTGGTAAATTTTCAACAACAAAACTTAGTGTATTTTTTTCTTCGCTTTTTTTAACATCAAATCCTTCAAAATTCAATTCTTTATATTTAAAACCTAAATCTGATGGATAACTTATAGTGAATTCTGATTTCTCTATACTTTCATAATAATCATCTACAGCATACCAAGAAGGCAAAAAGGCTGTATTTATGCTTTCTTTTTCACTTTCAAAAACAACTGTAAATGGGTATTGTGTAGGGGTATAATCTAAATACAAAACTCTATTGTCTGAAAGAATTGAAAAACCATCGGCAACGCTTTGATCTTTAAAATCTTTTTTTCGTATTTTTTTTATTTCTTTACCAAAGGAATCATAAATAATTGCTTCAATTGAATTAATTTTTTCTGATTTACTGTAATATTCTCTTGCATCAATATTTTTTAATCCGTTTTCATTTAATACAGTAATTGTTTTTTTAGTAGTTATACTATACAATTTTTGAGATTGGACAACAACTTCTATTTTTTGAAACCGAACTACACTATTTGCTTTTTCTTTTAATTCACCAGAAATCAAAAGAGAACTTAAATCTTTTTGTGAAAACACATTAAAAGTTATCAGCAATAAAAACAATATTTTTATTCTCATATTTTCTACTCTTTGTTCTTTGTATCTATAATTATTGTTACTGGTCCATCATTAACCAAAGACACTTTCATATCCGCTCCAAATTGACCTGTTTGTATTTGTTTACCTAACCCTATTTCCATATGCTTTACAAAATTCTCATACAAAGGGATAGCTATATCTGGCTTTGCTGCCTTAATATAACTAGGCCTATTCCCTTTTTTTGTGGCTGCATGTAAAGTAAACTGACTCACCACTATGATTTCTCCATTACTTTCTTTAACGGAAAAATTCATAATATCATTCTCATCTGGGAAAATTCTAAGATTAACTATTTTTGAAGTCAACCAGTTAACATCTTCAAGAGTATCTTCATCCTCTATTCCTACTAAAACCAGTAAACCTTGCTTAATTTGAGCCACAACCTTATTTTCTATTACAACTGAAGCTTCAGAAACTCTTTGAATTACAACTCTCATTTTTTATGATTTTCTTGTTTCATCACTTGCTTTTCTATCTTCCGCATAATCATCTGCTCTATAATGTTCTTCATCACCTTCTAATATTTGTAAATAACTTTTATATCTACTCCATGAAACCTCATCTTTTTCAAGAGCATTTTTAACAGCGCAATGCGGTTCTTCTTTATGTAAACAATTATTAAATTTACATTGCTCTTTCAAGGCAAAAAACTCTGGAAAATAATCACCTATTTCTTGTTTTTCCATGTCAACTACTCCAAAGCCTCTTATTCCTGGTGTATCAATAATTTGAGCATCAAAAGACAAATCAAACATTTCAGCAAATGTCGTAGTGTGTTGTCCTTGAGAATGTGATTCTGATATTTGCTTTGTTTTCAAATTAAGTGAAGGTTCAATTGCATTAACTAATGTTGATTTCCCAACACCAGAATGACCAGAAAACATAGAAACTTTCTTTAACATTATTTTCTTTAGTTCTTCAATTCCTTTATTTTCTTTGGCCGAAACTCGCAAACATTTATAACCGATATTTTCATATGTATATTGCAAAAACAATTGTTCATCAAGTATGATTTCATTAAAAGTATCAATCTTATTAAAAACTAAGATTGCTTCAATTCCATAAGCTTCAGCTGTAACTAAAAAACGATCAATAAAGCTAGTTGTAGTTGGAGGATTATTTATTGTTACTAATAAAAAAACCACATCTATATTTGAAGCAATAATATGGGTTTGTTTGGAAAGGTTAACTGATTTTCTAACAATGTAATTTTTTCTGTCGTGAATAGCAGTAATTACTCCAGTAGTTTCATCTGTAGTATTTTCAATATCATAATCGACAATATCACCCACTGCAATAGGGTTGGTACTTTTTATTCCTTTTATACGAAATTTACCTTTTATACGACAATCTAAAAAACCACCTTCATTTGTTTTGATGGTGTACCAACTACCAGTAGATTTATATACAATTCCTGTCATTTTAATATTAGAAGTTGGAACTTAAAAGCTAGAAATTTATCTCCGACTTCTATTTCCAATATTGATAAATACAAATATAGTATTTCTTGTTAAACCGTTTTAATAAAAAAAGCTACTTAAAAGTAGCTTTTTAGTATTTTGATAATGTTTTTTAGTATTTATAAGCTACACCTTTTTTGATAGCTTGAGACCCTCCTAAACTATTTGAACTTGCACCAACAGTAGTTTTATCTGCTGTTAACAAAATAAATGCACAACCTTGTTTTGCAGCATCCATTTTTAATTTTTTCTCAGCTTTCTTATCTCCTGTATTTCCAGTTTGAAAGTTAATCAATCCTGTTTTCCCTCTCACTTCACCAGCTTTCTTTAATCCAGCGATGTAACCTTTATCTTCAAGAATAACTACTTTTTCCCAATCTTTTTCACTATTAATAACAATTTTTTCTGTTACTTCTTCTTCACGACCACTTGAACCGTAAACAATTTTTTCAATAGCATACTTTCCAATTGTGTTTTCTGCTTCTTCACCTTCATAAACAAAAACAATAGTATACTCCTCAACTTTTTTCACTTTCCCATCCACAACTTCTCCGCTGTGCTTATAAATCTTGTCAGATTGAGCGTTTGACATAAAACCAACTAACAACACAAGTAATAAAATAATTTTCTTCATTTTTTAAAATTTTAATTTATTTTTTTTTGCAATAATACAACTATTATGCCAAAAACAAATATTAAGAAATTAATTATTGACTACTTTTTCCTGGTGACTAATACTTTCTTGGTGAATGGCTTTAAACATGTGCATTACAAAATCATTGCTTAACCCTTTCTCTTCTCCTTCCAAAATCATTTTACCTAAAATTTCATTCCATCGTTTATTTTGAAGAATCGCAACATTCTTTTCTTTTTTAAGCTCTCCAATCTTATCTGCTACTTTCATTCTATTTCCTAAAATTTCTAGCAACTTTCCGTCAAATTCATCAATTTGTGCTCTTAGTTTTGCCATTTTTTGATTGAATTCACTTTCGTTATCAGATACTTTTCTAACTCTTAAGTCAGTAAAAATTTGTTTTAACGTTGTAGGTGTAACTTGTTGTGCAGCATCACTCCATGCATTATCAGGATCAATATGCGTTTCTATTATTAAACCATCATAATTTAAATCTAAAGCTTGTTGAGAAACCTCTTGAATCATATCTCTTCTACCTGTAATATGAGAAGGATCACAGATTAATGGTAAATCTGGGAATTTATTTTGTAAATCAATTGCAATTTGCCACTCAGGATTATTTCTATATTTCGTTTTATCATAAGTAGAAAACCCTCTATGAATTACTCCTAATTTTTTAATATTAGCATTATACAAACGTTCTAAACCACCAATCCACAAAGCTAAATCTGGATTTACTGGATTTTTTAATAATACAATTTTATCAGTCCCTTCCAAAGCATCAGCCACTTCTTGAACTGCAAAAGGGTTTACAGTTGTTCTGGCTCCAATCCATAAAATATCGATATCATGTTCTAACGCTAATTTAACATGCGCTGCTGTCGCCACTTCTGTTGCCATTAACAATCCTGTTTCAGCTTTTGCCTTTTGTAACCATTTTAATCCAATAGCACCTACTCCTTCAAAACCTCCTGGTCTTGTTCTTGGTTTCCAAATTCCAGCTCTAAAAATAGACACATCTGAATTTTTTAATTCATGAGCAATTTGTAATACTTGATCCTCTGTTTCCGCACTACATGGTCCTGCTATTACCAAAGGATGATCTAATTTAAAATCGTCTAACCATGTTCTTAATTCTTTTTTATTTTCCATCTTATTAATTTATTGTACGTTATTTTTTATTTAATATTTCTTTTATTCTATTTGTTTCATCTAGTGTTTTAAAAACCTCTTCATATTTATCTTGTTCTAATAATTCTTTAAAATTATTTAGGTTATTGATATATTCCGATAATGATTTCACTACTTGTTCTTTATTCTGTTTAAAAATAGGTGTCCACATCGCTGGTGAACTTTTAGCTAATCTAACCGTACTTTCAAATCCACTACCTGCCATATCAAAAATATCTCTTTCACTCTTTTCTTCTTCAATAACTGTCTTGCCTAACATAAAGGAACTAATATGTGACAAATGAGACATATAAGCTATGTGTTTATCATGAGATAATGGGTCCATATACCGAATACGCATCCCTATTTCTCTAAATAATTGCAAAGCTTTTTCTTGAAAACCAAATGCTGTTTTTTCGACTTCGCAGATAATATTCGTTCTCTCTAAAAACAACTCTTTTAATGCTGCTTCTGGACCAGAAAATTCAGTTCCAGCAATTGGATGAGCCGCAATAAAATTCCTTCTATTAACATGATTCTTAACCGCTTCACAAATCTGACTTTTGGTTGAACCCACATCAAAAACAATAGTATTCAAATCGATAGTATCTAACACTTTAACTAAAATATCTACCGTCTTATCTACTGGAACTGCAACGATTACCCAATTAGCATCTTTCAAATCTTCTAAACTTCCTTTTTTATCGATAAGATTGAATTCCAATGCTTTTTCTAGATGCTCTTCTTTATTATCTATACCATAAACAACAGCATTTGGTCGCTTTGTTTTTATATCTAATGCTAATGAACCACCTATTAAGCCTAATCCTATGACTACAAATTTTTCAATATTTTTTTCCATCAGAATCGGGTTAAAGCTTCGTTTATTTTTTCCTCTTTAACACATAATGAAAATCGCACATATCCTTCACCTTGTGAACCAAAAATAGTACCTGGTGTAATGAAAATACTTTTTTCATATAATAAATCGTTGATAAACTCTTCTGATGAAACTCCTTTTGGTAATTTTGCCCAAACGAACATTCCAACTTGGTTTTTACTTACTTGTACTTGTAATTTATCACATAATAAAAACATCAATTCTCTACGTTTTCTATAAATAGCATTTAAACTTTCAAACCAATCTTTCCCAAGTTTTAAAGCTTCAATAGCTCCTTTTTGTATACCAAAAAACATTCCGCTATCCATATTGCTTTTTACTTTTAAAATAGATGCTATGTTTTCACTACTTCCTATTACCATTCCTACTCGCCAACCAGCCATATTATAAGTTTTACTCAACGAGTTCAATTCTATTGCGATGTCTTTCGCTCCTTCAACTTGTAATATTGACAACGGATTATCATTTAAAATAGAGCTATATGGATTATCATTTACAATTAAAATATGATGTCTTTTACCAAAAGCAATTAATTTTTCAAACAATTCTAAATCAGCTTGCGCACCAGTAGGCATGTGAGGATAACAAACCCACATTAATTTCACATTAGTCAAATCTTGTTTCTCCAATGTTTCAAAATCAGGATACCAATTATTTTTTTCATCCAAATCATACAAAACTGTTTTCGCTCCTACTAAATTAGAGACTGATTGATACGTTGGATAACCTGGATTAGGAATTAAAACCGAATCACCTTCGTTTAGAAAAGCCATCGCAATATGCATTATACCTTCTTTAGAGCCCATTAATGGTAAAATCTCTGTAGCAAAATCAATCTCCACATTAAAATTAGATTTATAATAATTACAAAAACCATTTCTTAAGTCAGACAAACCTTGATAGCTTTGATACATGTTAGCAGTTGGCTCCAAAAAAGATTGTTGAATAGCTTCAATAACAGACATGTGCGGTGCCAAATCTGGACTACCGATTCCCATATTAATAACGGGTTTTCCATCAGAAATTAATTGATTCACTTCTTTTAATTTCTTAGAAAAATAGTATTCTTCTACTGTATTTAATCTATTTGCTTTTGTTATCATTGTTTCCCTTGTTTGTATTCACCTAAAACTTTAAAGTGAGTGGTCATTATTTCTATTATTTTTTTTGCCTTTTCATAATGCTTGTATTTTTCGAAAACCACATCTACAAAAAATGCATATTGAAAAGGTGTTTCTATTACTGGTAATGATTGTATTTTGGTTAAGTTCAATTTGCAATTATTCATCACATTAAGAATAGTAGCCAAACTTCCAGGTGTATCATCTAGTTCAAATTTTAAAGAAGCCTTGTTTATCTCTTCTTTTGGCAACTCTTTATTCTGGGATTTTACAATCACAAATCTGGTTTTGTTACTTTTTATAGTATGAATTCCTGATGCTAAAATTTCTAAATCATATAATTCTGCAGCAATGGGTGCAGCAACTGCAGCAATTCCTAATAACATTTGATTTTGAATCCGTTGAGCTGTTTCTGCAGTATCTACACTTTCTACTAATTTTATATGTGGATATTGACTAAAAAAAACTTCACATTGTAATAAAGCTATTGGATGTGAATGCACTTCCTTAATATCTTCAATTTTTTGGCCTTTTAAAGCCATTAAATTCATATGAATATCCAAATAATGTTCGCCAATAATGTGTAAATCATTTTTATCAATTAAAGCATAATTAGGTAAAATTGAACCTGCAATAGAATTTTCAATTGCCATAACTGCTTTATCTGAATGATTCAATTTCAAATTTTTAACCACTTTATTAAAAGAATCACATTCTTGTAAAGAAATATCATCTCCAAAATATTGATTAGCCACTTGATGATGAAATGAACCTTTAATTCCTTGTATTGCTATTTTTAAATTCATAATGCTTTTAAACAAAAAAATCCCGATTTTCATCGGGATTGTATTTTTATATTTTATAATTTATTTTAAATTAACGAATAGCAAAACAATCCCTTATCTCTTTCCAGAAATAATAAAATGAATTGTTAAAATAAAATGTAGTTGTTGCTAACATTAATTTGCTATGTTTTGAAGTTGCTAATATATAAAAAAAAACTTTCCAAAAAACTTTTTGAAAAAAAATAAATTAAATTTAAAAACTCTACTTTTGCTAAAACTTACATAATTATGTCTATTGAAGTTCTAAATATCTCCAAGTATTATGGAGAACAAAAAGCACTTGATCAAATTTCATTTTCTGTAAAAAAAGGTGAAATCGTTGGCTTTTTGGGCCCTAATGGTGCAGGAAAGTCAACTTTAATGAAAATTTTAACTACTTATATTTCTGCTGATGAAGGAGATGCAAAAGTTAATAATTTCGACATTACTACAGCGTCTAAATCAATTCAAAAATCGGTTGGCTATTTACCAGAGCACAATCCGTTATATTTAGATTTATATATAAGAGAATATCTATCCTTTAATGCTGATGTATATAAAGTTGCCAAAAGTAGAATTGAAGAAGTTATTAAGCTAACTGGTTTAACTCCTGAAAGTAATAAAAAGATAGGACAGCTTTCTAAAGGCTACAGACAACGTGTAGGATTAGCCTGTGCGTTATTACACGACCCAGAAGTCTTAATCTTAGACGAACCCACAACTGGACTTGACCCTAACCAATTAGTAGAAATAAGAGAGTTAATTAAAAACATAGGTAAAAATAAAACCGTTTTTCTATCTACTCATATCATGCAAGAAGTAGAAGCTATTTGTGAAAGAGTTATCATAATTGATAAAGGAAAAATAGTGGAAGACAAAAATTTAAAAACTTTAGTAAAAGAGCAAACAAATCAAATTATTACAATTGAATTTGACAAAACTGTTACAAAACAAGATTTAAATCACCTTAGCAACTTAACCCTGATTGATTACATAAACGATTCAGTCATAGAGCTAACTTTTGATTCTAAAATTGACATGAGACCTCTTCTTTTTGATTTTGCACAAGAAAAAGGTTTAAAAATTCTTCAATTAAATTTAAAAAATAAAAATTTAGAGCAAATTTTTAGAGAAAAAACTTCGAAAAAATAACATTCTGATTAAATCAACTTTATGGAATAAAATTCTTTTGAGTCTAATTTAAAATCTTTATTAAATTTAGTCACATACCTATTTCTATAAGATTCATATTTATCTTCTATTATTTTTAAAAGAGAATTTAAAAAAAAATTATCAAGTTTAGTAGTCTCTAAAAAATCTTCTTTTACAGCTCCATATCTATAAATCGAAAACTTCATAACCTTTATTGCCATATTTTTTTTACCCGATTTATAGAAGCAATCGGCAATATCAAAATAAACATACTTTACTTCCTTATCATTCTCTTTAACCGCTTTTATGGCCTTAATATAGTACTTGATAGCCTTGGAATATTTCTGCTCTTTTTTACAGCTTTCAGCTTTAGACATGTTAATCGAAAAAAAATCGTTAGAATAACTAAAATTAGCCACTAAAAAAAGTAATCCTATAAAGAGTAACTTTGTTTTCATTATAAGCAGATTGAGTTAATAGTTCTGTTAATTTGAAAACAAAATTGTATTAAAAATCGCAAATTGATACTTTTTTTCGACCTATCGAAGCAAAAACTCGTTGAAAAGTAAAATTCTGGCTTTCAATAATTTAAAAAGCAAAAAAAAAAAAAAAAAAATGATTGTAACCACTAATTCAAAGTTACAACCATTTTTAAAATTCTTACGATTTTAATTTAAAGACGCAATATACTTATCGTGAAGAGTATCTAAATCATCATAAACAACTGCTAACGCATATTTTGATAATTCTTTATCTAAATTTTTATTATAAATAAAATCTTCCTCTGAAAAACCATGATTAGTAATTGCTTCTTTAATGTAATTAACAGCAGCAATTCTATCATTTAGTTTAAAATAACAATTAGCTACCTCAACATATACATTTTTAAGATTTTTATTTTCAGTTTTACTCAAATATTCATTATAAACCTTAATGGCTTCAGAATAATTCTCATTTGAACTTAGTTCTTTAGCTTTATTTAAAAGAGGATCATTTGAATTTGCAAAGTTCAATTGAAATGCTAATGAGAAAAATAAAATTAGTAAAACTTTTTTCATAATGTCTTGTTGTTTATTATATTACGAAAGTATAACATAGATTCATATCTACCAAATATCCATTATGAAAATTTAACAAGAAACAAACAAAAAAAAGTAATTTGATTTATTTTTTTAACATTAAATATGAGTTATTATTATAAAAATAATACATTTATTAACAATAAATCAGTAACAATAAGCCAAATAATGAATAAATGTGAAAAATTCGTAAAAATGAAAAAAAAGTGTATTTCATCTAATAAAAATTACTTTTAATCGATGAAACACACTTTTTTTAAAGTTTTTAAAAAATTTCAGAAGCTATAGCTTTTATATTTTCTGCCTTTCCCATCGAATAATAATGTAAACATGGAATTCCAGTTGCTAATAGTTCTTTGCTTTGTTGTAAACACCATTCAATTCCAACTTGTTTTACGGCATCATTATCTTTTGCTTTTACAACGTTCATAATTAAATTGTCTGGTAAATCTACCTTAAATCTGTGTGGAATTAAATTTAATTGTTTCTTAGTTGCAATAGGTTTTAATCCTGGAATAATTGGAACTGTAATTCCTGCTTTTCTACATTTATCTACAAAATCGAAAAACCTCTTGTTGTCAAAAAACATCTGTGTTATTATGTAATCCGCACCATTTTTTATTTTTTGTTTTAGAAAATGCAAGTCACTATCTATACTTGGTGCTTCCATATGCTTTTCTGGATAACCTGCAACACCAATGCAAAAATTAGTGCAAGAAGAATTTTGCAAGTCTTCATCTAAATAAATTCCATTATTTAAATTCGAAATTTGTTTTACTAAATCTGAAGCATATTCATTACCTTCTTTTTCTGGTTTAAAATAAGTCTCATTTTTCAAAGCATCTCCACGAAGCGCCACAACATTATCAATTCCAAGAAAATCTAAATCTATCAGTAAATTTTCTGTATCTTCTTGCGTAAATCCGCCACACAAGATATGAGGGATAGCATCTACTTGATATTTATTTTGAATTCCTGCACAAATTCCAACTGTTCCTGGACGTTTTTTTACAATTTTCTTTTGCAATAAACCATTAGGCAATTCCTTAAATTCATATTCTTCTCGATGATAAGTTACATCTATAAAAGGTGGATTGAACTCCATCAAAGGATCAATGCTATCAAAAATTGATTGAATATTTTGTCCTTTTAATGGTGGTAATATTTCGAATGAAAACAAAGGTTTTCCTTTTGCGTTTTCTATATGTTGGGTTACTTTCATTTTTTTTGATTGTATTTTATACGTTGTAAGTTGTAGGTTAAAACATAGAACATACAACTTACAACTTACAACTTTTTTTAATCTGCTATATTTGGTGCCAACCATTTTGTAGCAACTTCTGTTGCAATTCCTCTACGTTTGGCATAATCTATTACTTGATCTTCTTTTATTTTTCCTAATCCAAAATATTTACTTTGTGGATTGGCAAAATAATATCCTGAAACGGATGAAGCAGGCCACATTGCCATACTTTCCGTTAAGGTTACTCCGATTTCTTCTTCAACTTTTAACAATTTCCAGATAGTTGGTTTTTCTAAATGATCTGGACAAGCTGGATAACCTGGAGCAGGGCGAATTCCCTTATATTCTTCTTTAATTAACTCTTTGTTTGACAAACTTTCCTCTGAAGCATAACCCCAAATTTCTTTACGCACTTTTAAATGTAAATATTCTGCAAAAGCCTCAGCTAATCTATCCGCTAATGCTTTTATCATAATGGAATTGTAATCGTCTAATTGTTCTTCATATTCTTTTGCTTTTTCTTCCACACCAAAACCTGTTGTTACACAAAAACAACCTATATAATCTTGAATTCCTGAATCTTTTGGAGCTATAAAATCCGCTAAGGCAATATTAGGTGCTCCTGCTGTTTTTTGAGATTGTTGACGAAGAGTCAAAAACTTCTCTACTATGTCTGAAGTGACTACTTCAATATCATCATCATTGATTTGATTTGCAGGAAAAATTCCAATAATACCTTTAGCTATAAACCATTTTTCTGAAACAATTTGGTTTAACATCTTTTGTGCATCACTAAATAGATTAGTTGCTTGTTCACCAACTACCGCATCAGTTAAAATAGCTGGATATTTACCAAACAACTGCCAAGATTGAAAAAAAGGTGTCCAATCGATAAACGGAATTAATTCAGACAGTTCAACATGAATAGTTTTTGTCCCAATGAAATTTGGCTTTGAAGGTTGAAAGTTACTCCAATCTAATTGCAACTTATTTTTACGTGCTTGTTCAATACTGTGATAATTTTTATCGCGACTTCTATTCAAATAGCCTTCACGAAGCGAATCATATTCTTCCCGAATTGCTTTTACATAATTTTCTTTGGTTTCTTTCTGTAATAAATTACTCGCAACCGTTACTGCTCTTGAAGCATCATTCACATGAACAACAGTTTCTTTGTATTCAGGTGCAATTTTTACCGCTGTGTGTGCACGAGAAGTTGTTGCACCACCAATCATAATTGGGATCTTGATATTTAATTTATCCATTTCTTTGGCTAAATAAACCATTTCATCCAATGATGGTGTGATTAATCCGCTTAAACCAATAATATCCACATTTTCACGAACAGCAGCTTCAATAATTTTTTCAGGTGGAACCATAACTCCTAAATCAATGATTTCAAAATTATTGCATCCTAGCACTACAGCTACAATATTTTTTCCAATGTCATGTACATCTCCTTTTACAGTTGCCATTAAAACTTTTCCTGCACTGGATGAATTTCCTGTTTTTTCTGATTCGATATAAGGTAGTAAATAAGCAACCGCTTTTTTCATTACACGAGCTGACTTTACTACTTGAGGCAAGAACATTTTCCCACTTCCGAATAAATCACCAACCACATTCATTCCAGCCATTAGATTTACTTCAATAACTTCTATAGCTTTTGTTGCACTTATTCTAGCTTCTTCAACATCAATTTCTATAAATTCATCAATGCCTTTTACTAATGAATGTGTTAATCTTTCTTGAACGGAATCATTTCTCCATTCTGCTATAGCTTTTTCGTTTACTTTGAAGTCTCCTTTAAAACTTTCAGCTAAATCTAAAAGTCTTTCGGTAGCATCTTCTCTTCTATTTAATAAAACATCTTCAACATGCTCTAATAAATTCTTATCAATTTCATCGTAAATCTCTAACATTTCAGGGTTTACAATTCCCATAGTCATTCCATTTTTAATGGCATGATACAAAAAAGCTGAGTGCATAGCTTCACGCACTTTATCATTTCCTCTAAACGAAAAAGAAACATTACTTACACCACCTGAAATTCCAGCATAAGGTAAATTTTCACGAATCCATTTGGTTACTCTAAAGAAGTCTAGTGCGTTTAATTTATGTTCGTCCATTCCAGTAGCTACTGGAAAAATATTAGGGTCGAAAATAATATCTTCAGCTGGGAAACCAACTTTATTAACTAAAAAATCATAACTTCTTTTACAAATTTCGATTCTTCTTTCATAAGTATCGGCTTGACCATTTTCGTCAAAAGCCATAACAATTACAGCAGCGCCATATTTTTTTATTAATTTGGCATGATGCATAAAAGTTTCTTCACCTTCTTTTAAAGAAATAGAATTTACAACTCCTTTTCCTTGAATAACTTTCAATCCTGCTTCAATGATTTCCCATTTTGAACTATCAATCATTACAGGAACACGAGCAATATCTGGTTCTGCAGCAATTAGATTAAGAAATTTAGTCATTGCGTAAACTCCATCTAGCATCCCTTCATCCATATTTACATCGATGATTTGTGCCCCACCTTCCACTTGCTCTCTAGCTATGGAAAGTGCTTCATTATAATTTTCTTCTTTAATTAATCTAAGAAATTTTCTTGAACCGGTTACGTTTGTTCGCTCACCAACATTAACGAAAATAGATTCTTCGTTTATGAAAAGTGGTTCCAAACCCGAAAGTTGTAAGTTTATTTTATTTTTTTGGGACATTTTAGACTAATTCTAATGTTCTAGGCTTAAATTGTGATGCAACTTCTGCAATTAGTTTTATATGTTCAGGAGTTGTTCCGCAACAGCCTCCAATAATATTTACCAAATTATCTTCTAAATACTCTTTAATTAAAACTTGCATTTCCTCAGGTGTTTGATCGTATTGACCAAAAGCATTTGGCAAACCCGCATTAGGATGAGCCGAAATATTTAATTGGGTGTTATGTGCTAATCGTTTTAAGTAAGGCTTCAATTGATCCGCTCCTAAAGCACAATTAAATCCAATGCTTAATAATGGAATATGTGAAATAGAAATCAAAAAAGCTTCTACAGTTTGACCTGATAAAGTTCGTCCTGAAGCATCTGTAATTGTTCCTGAAACCATAACTGGAATATCAATATTTCTTTCTTCTTTTACTTCTTCTATAGCAAAAAGTGCCGCTTTTGCATTTAGTGTATCGAAAATAGTTTCTACTAAAAGCACATCAGAGCCACCATCGATTAAAGCTTCCACTTGTTGTTTATAAGCAATGCGTAAATCATCAAAAGTTACAGCACGAAAACCTGGATCATTTACATCTGGTGACATAGAAGCTGTTCTGTTTGTTGGTCCGATTGAACCAGCGACAAAACGAGGTCTGTCCGTAAATTCATCCGCTACTTCTCGAGCAATTTTAGCAGATTCATAATTTAATTCATAAACCAAATCCTCTAAATGGTAATCAGCCATTCCGATAGTTGTTCCAGAAAAAGTATTGGTTTCAACAATATCTGCTCCAGCTTCAAAATACAAGCGGTGTACTTTTTTTACTGCTTCTGGCTGTGTTATAGAAAGCAAATCATTGTTCCCTTTTAATGGATGTGGAAAACCTTTGAAACGTGCACCACGAAAATCTTCTTCCGAAAAATTATTGCGTTGCAACATGGTTCCCATAGCTCCATCGAGAACCAATATCCTTTTTTGAATTTCTTCTTGAATTTTTGACATACGTTTATAAACCTAATTAGGCATATTTTTTTATTTGTGTTATCATGAAAAGAAGGATTTTTTCAAGTTATCTTTTCCGCCTTGACGGATAGAATGTAGCACCTTTCTTGAAAAGAACAAGAGGTTGCCAAGCTTTCACAGAGTCTAATCTCTCCAGCTTTCGTGATAACGAACAGTAATTTTATGAACTCTGCAAAGATAGAATTAATTTTCTTTTAGCGAAATATTTTCTGTAATTTGATTTAAATGAATTATAAAAAGTTTATTATTCTTAAATTATTAATTTTTATAGATTTTTTATCACATATTCAATGTCATGCTTTTAATTTAAATTATGATATGCTTAATTTATTTTAACATTTTCAGCTGAATGTTTAAGCTTTTCAAAAGCGGATATTATTTTTTCAACTGGTTCAATTCCAATAGACAAACGAAGTATATTCGGATTTATTCCAAGTGCTAATAGTTTTTGTTTCCCATCATTGCTTTTAAGATATTCATAATGAGCTAAATATACATATGGCATAGCTAATGTGAATTCTGTTCCGAGACTTGGTCCTTTAGCGAGTTGCAATTTGTCATAATAAAAATCCAACTCTTTATCAAAAACAACCGACAATAATCCTGGAAACACATCACTTGATTTTTGAATTTTTTGAAAATTTTCAATGGAGTCATTGTGAAAAACTGAGTAAATCTCTTTAATAAAAGGCTGTCCTTTTAAATAATTATAAACTATTTTAGTGTTTTCAGAAACCTTCTTAACACGACTTTCATATTTTTTAATTTGAAAGGCTAGTCTTTGTTTTTCACCATCATATGCAGGAACAATAAACTTTTCAAATTGATTTTTATTCGCTTTAATAATCTCATTAGTGTCATTTAAAACAATAGCACCCATTAATAGATCACAACTTCCACAGGCAAACTTGGTTAAACTTTCAACTACAATATCACAATAGGGCAACACATCTACATTAAATGGAGTTGCAATGGTTACATCAACTATTAAAATGATATTGTACTTTTTACAAAGGTTGGATAACCAAGGTAAATCCACACATTGAATCAATGGATTTGTAGTAATTTCTGTTAGCAAAGTAGCTACATGAGAATGATTTGCTTCTAACCAACTTTCCAGTTGTAATTTATCATAAATATGAATTTGAACATAAGAAAAGTTATTCCTCTTTTCAATAATTTCCATTGTATCCACGTACAACCAACCTAGTTGTACAACCGTATTTCTAAATTCACTTTTTCTACAATTCAGAATAGTTTCACAAGCCGAAAAAAGAGCATTCATTCCACAATTGGTTAACAAAATATTATTTTCTACAACATCAGAATAAGCTTTAGACAACACTGTTTTAATTACCTTTTCTGGTAAATCAGAAATTTTATCTTCCTTAAAAATAGTTGGAATTTCACCTAACTTATACAAAGTATTCTCTGCTTTTCTAGAACTAATTAGCAATCCAATATTTCTGATATAATCCGAACACTTTTTAACCAACTCAGGATTGTTCTCTACAATTAGAAACACATTTTCATCTTCTTCAATATATTCCAACTTATATTGAACTAAATATTCCAAAATAGATTTTGCATGAAGCGATGCTATTGGCAAAACAACTTTCTCATTTGAAATTTGATGTTTTTCTTGAATATAACTTACTAGTTTTTCAACAAATTTATTTTGAAAAAATCTTGGATAACCTGATTTCATAGCACCTAATACGACCTCATCACCTTCTTCATAATCAATTACATTTTGCAAAAAAGGCATACTAACCGAAATAGCATGTGGGTTTTCTAAAGGCAACGACTCGCCAAATGGAATATTTTGAAAACAATCATTCATTTTTCAACAATTTAAAGCTTGAATAATATCTAAAATTAGATCGTCCGTATCTTCTAAACCAACAGCAATTCTAACAATTGCATGACTCAATCCTTTAGAAACTAAATCTTCTTCCGAATTTGTTGCGTGACTCATTCTTGCTGGAATTTCCAATCTAGAATCAGCTGAACCAAAGGATACTTTTTCACCAAATAACTTACTTTTTTTAATAAAATTTTCTGCCTTTTCCGCAGATTTCAATTCAATAGTTAAAACAGACGGAATGATTTTCAATTGTTTTTTAGCCAATTCATATTGCGGATGCGATGGCAAACCTGGGAATTTAACGTTTAAAACTTCTGGATGGTTTTCTAAAAATTGTGTAATTTTCAAAGCGCTTGCTTCTTGTGCTTTCATCCTGTAGGTTAATGTTGGCAAACCCAATGAAACTAAAAAAACATCAAATGGACTTTGAGCTCTTCCTTGAGCATTGGCAATATATTTGAATTTTTCATCCCAAAACGCTTCTTTTGAGACAATCGCACCAGCAGTAACACTTCCGTGACCCGAAATGAATTTAGTAGTTGAAAAAACCGAAAAATCAGCTCCTAATTCAAGCGGTTTTGTTGACGCAAAAGTAGCCATGCTGTTATCTACGGCCAGCAATGATTCGTAAGATTTTGTAAGCTTAGCAAGTTCTTCTAAAGCTACAATTTTCAAACTTGGATTTGTTGGTGATTCACAAACAACAAGTTTTATTTCATTAGATTTCAGTATGTTTTCAACTTCTTCTAAATTGGTAAAATCCGCATAATGAGGTGTAATATTGTTTTTCTCAAACAAAATATTAAGCAAACGATACGTACCGCCGTAGCAATCTCTTTCAATTAAAACATGCTCATAATTTTTCAAAACTGTTTCAAAAAGTAAAGCAATCGCTGCAATTCCAGTATTTGTGCAAACACAGCCAAATCCATTTTCTGCTTGAGCAAATATAGATTCCAATGCGTTTCTCGTTGGATTATCCGATCTTGAATAATCATAAACCTGTTCATTTGACACTTGTCTTTTTAAGTCGAAAGTAGCAGTATTATATATCGGCAAATGCGTTGCTCCATAACTATCTTTAAGGTTGGAGTTTTGTGAAACATTAGCTAGCAATGTTTCTAATTGCATTGTTTTTTTGTTTTGCTTTGTTGTAGTCATTTTTAGGTATTAGATATAAAAAAAACTCTGCGATTGCAGAGGTTTTTTGATTGTATTATATATTTTTTTAAAATAAAACAATAAAGTCCTCTGTGAAAAAAATTCCACATCATCCTATTTCTATTGCTCATTATAAAATTCATATTCTTATATTTACTCTTTAAAAGTTTAAACTATTGGTACTAGATTTTGTTTTTTTATCTGTTTAGCCAATTTAATTACATCTGAAAGCACACCTCTAGCGGTAACCTTTTTTCCTGCACCAGCACCTTGAATTACTATTGGAATTTCTCCATAAGATTCAGTAAAAATTTCTATCAAATTATCAGCTCCTTTCAATTGCCCTAATGCCGAATTTTCTGGAACAGAAACCAATTTTACTTCTAAAGTATTAGTAACAACATCTAGTTCGCCTATATATCTCAACACACTATTGATAGGTTGTGTTATTTTAGCAATTTCATATTCTTTATCAAACAATTCTTTACTAATGGAATAATTTCGCTTAGACAAAGCATCAATTTTTTCAGTAGTTAGTGACGTTATTTTAACATCTTTAAACTCATTATTCAATTCTAATTCTCTTGAAAGAATCAATAGCTTTCTTGCTACATCATTCCCTGACAAATCTTCTCTAGAATCTGGTTCCGTTAAACCTAATTTTTCTGCATCCACAAGAATTTTTGAAAAAGGAAGATTTTCAGTACCAAATCGATTAAAAATGTAGCTTATTGTTCCTGAAAAAACGCCTCTTATTTTAGTAATTTTTTCTCCCGCTAAATGCAAATCTTGAATTGTATTAATAACAGGTAAACCAGCACCAACATTAGTTTCATATAAAAATTGTTTATCATTTTGCTGTAAAACTCTTCGCAGTTCATTGTAAAAATCCAAATGCAAGGTATTTGCTTTTTTATTCGCTGCAACTATATTGAAATTATTTTGTACAAAAGGAATATATTGTTGCACAATTTCATCGTTTGCAGTAACATCAATTGCTATTATATTTTCAAGTTGATTTTGATTTACATAGTTAAAAACATCTTCAATAGTATAACTTTGACCTAAAGTTTGAAAATCATTTTCCCAATTTAGAGATAGCGGTGTGTTTGTAAAAAGCGCCTTTTTAGAATTCGTTATGACAGGAATTTTCAAATCCACATGAAATTTTTCTTTAAAAAAAGTATGCTTTTCTATGATTTGATTTATCAATGTACTTCCGACATTTCCGATTCCGAAAACGATGATATTTATTGTTGTACTCATGTATTTCAATTTAAAAAATTTGTTTTAATATGTCATTTAACTGTTGGTATTCCATTAAAAAAGCATCGTGCCCGTGAATGGAATCAATAATATAATGCTTGAAATTTTCATTATCTTCTTGCAAAATCTCATATTCTTCCAAATCGTTTTGGAACAATAAATCAGAATTTATATTGATGGCATAAACTTCTAATTTTGCCTTTTTTAAGAACGCATTGAGGTTAAAATCATTCTTAACCACATTTATAGTTCCTAATAAGTAATTCATTTGCTTGTAAGCATTCAAAGAAAATCGGTCAGTTAACAAAATCCCATGATAGGACAACCAATCATTTACGGTGTAAATATTACCTTCCTTTGCATTTTTAAAACGCTGATTTATAGATTGAGGTGTTCTATATAAAAGCATAGCGTGTTTTCTAGCTACAGCGACAGGGTTTTGACTTTGATTTAAAATATCATCTTGAATTCCTACATTTGCAATTACCCAATCGCTAGCAAAATAATGTGTAGCAATAGGAATCAACTTTTGAACTCTATTAGGATGTAAAACGGCCATTTCCCATGAAATTCCTCCTCCTAAACTTCCTCCTATTAATGCAAAAAGTGATTTGATTTTTATTTTTTCTAATCCCAACCAAAAAAGTTTAGCAATATCTAATGTAGAAACTTCCTTATAATCTAATGCTAACTCATTTTTCCTTTCAAAATCATTTCCTGGTATATTGAAAGCAATAACTGTGTATTTATTCAGGTCAATGATATGATCATAGTCAATTACATTTTTCCACCATCCTTTTTCTCCAGACACATTGGAATTACCAGTTAATGCATGATTCACCAAAACTATCGGATCATCACCAATGGGCTGACCAAAAACTTGATAAAATAATTGAATATGACTTTTACGTTTGTCATTTTCCAAAACAAAATCGGTAATATCTACTTTCTTCAACATGTTATTTTTTTGAGTGTACTCTTTTTAATTTATACCCACAGTATCATAAACATTCACTAACTCTGTTTCAATTGGCGTTGTATTGATTAAATTATCATAAACAGGACAACGACTTTCTACTACTTTTAACCAATTCTCAAGTTGTTTTTTACTAATTGTTGCGTCTAATTTTATAACTACTTTCAATTTATTAAAACCAGCTCTTGCTTCTGTTTCTCTTCCGTAAAATTTATCCACGTTAATATCTCCAGAGACATCAACTTGCAAAGATTTATAATCAATTTTTAATTCTTTTGCTACTAATGACCCAACTGCATTCACACAACCTGCATAACCAGCCAATAAATATTCTATTGGACTTGGTGCATCTAAATCAGGATGATTTTTATTTTTGCTTATTCTTATATCGTGATTTTCCGTTTTAATTAAAAACTGTTCATCTTTTTTTGCTCTTCCGTAGATCGTTACTGTTTTTGTACTCATGTTTATATTTTTTGTTTGTTTTTAACAGTTACAAATGCTTCTTTTAAATCGGCTTTCAAATCTTCAATATCTTCTAAACCAACAGATAATCTAACCAAATCCTGACTAACACCAGTTGTAGCTTGAGCTTCTTCAGAAAGTTGTTGATGTGTTGTGCTTGCTGGATGAATAATTAGAGACTTTGTGTCACCAATGTTTGCCAAAAGCGAAAATAATTTCGTGTTATCTACTACTTTTTTAGCAGCTTCAAAACCACCTTTTAAACCGAAAGTAACTATACCACTTTTGCCATTTGGTAGATATTTATCTGCTAATTGCTTGTATTTTGAAGAATCTAATCCTGGATAATTGACCCAAGCCACTTCTTCTTGAGTTTCTAGCCATTTTGCTAATTCCAAAGCGTTTTCGGAATGTTTTTTAATTCTAATCTCTAATGTTTCTAAACCTTGAATGGTTTGAAAAGCATTAAACGGACTTAAAGCTGCTCCAAAATCACGTAACCCTTCAATTCTCACTTTTGCAATAAATGAAGCTGCTCCTAAAACTTCCCAATATTTTAATCCATGATAACCAGCTGATGGCTCAGTAAATTCTGGAAACTTTCCATTACTCCAATCAAATTTCCCAGCATCAATAATTACACCTCCAAGTGAAGTTCCATTACCAGTAATATATTTTGTTAACGAATGAATGACAATATCCGCTCCATGTTCAATTGGGTTTAATAAGTAAGGAGTTGCCACTGTATTATCTACTATAAAAGGAACTTTATAATCGTGTGCTTCTTTAGCGATTGCTTTTAAATCTAACACATCTAATTTTGGGTTACCCAAACTCTCAGCGAAAAAAGCTCTAGTATTCTCTCGAACTGCTTTTTTAAAGTTTTCTGGATTGGACGGATCTACGAAAGTAGTTGTAATTCCTAATCTTGGCAAAGTAACACTTAATAAATTATACGTTCCACCATATAAACTACTTGAAGCTACAATGTGATCACCTGCTTTCAATAAAACCAATAAAGCTGTAGAAATAGCTGCAGTTCCAGATGCTGTAACTACTGCACCAAGTCCTCCTTCTAAAGTAGCTAATCGTTGCTCTAAAATATCATTTGTAGGGTTATTCAATCTGGTATAAATATAACCTGCTTCTGAAAGGTTAAATAAATTAGCTGCATGATCTGAATTATTAAACACGTATGAAGTAGTTTGATAAATAGGAACCGCTCTAGTTCCTCCATTTTTAGTAACATCATGACCAGCGTGTAAAGCGTTTGTTGCAAATTTTTGAGTACTCATAATCTTTTTTATTTAATTGTTTTATATCTTATTTTTTGAAATCCATGAAAAAACCCTTTTGAAACTATTTCCAAAAGGGTTCAATT
This sequence comes from Flavobacterium jejuense, assembly GCF_006491595.2. GTDB lineage: Bacteria > Bacteroidota > Bacteroidia > Flavobacteriales > Flavobacteriaceae > Flavobacterium > Flavobacterium jejuense. The sequence goes on along the minus strand of NZ_VEVQ02000016.1, from coordinate 55,169 downwards.
TTTAAACATAACTAAGTTTAACCATTTTCTTTCGGACATAGTAAGGCGGTGCACACATGTACATCATCATACAACACATTATTTTATTATAATTTTTCATTTTATATTTTTTAGAATAAAAAAACCTCTGTTTTTTTGCAGAGGTTATAGTGTTTTATTTGAATATATGCTATAGTTTACCTCTGCGGAATTTTCCACATCATACAACACATATTGCAAATAATTGTTTTCATAATTTTATTTTTTCTAACAGGACAAATTTAGAATAAAATTCTATATATAAAAATAAATTAGTATTATTTTCTAAATTTTGTTATTTAAAAACTTTAAAATAGATTTTAATTCTAAAGTAGATTGATTTAACGGTTAAATAATTTATACTCTGAATCAATTCTAGTTTTATTCAAAATAAGATTTTATTTTATTCCAATATCCTAACTTTTTTTTAGTAGTAAAACCAGCTGTAATTCTATTTAAATCATTTAACTTTTGTTTAAAATCACCTTTATGATTGGCTCTAAATTGATTCAATTGATCTAAACTTTCATCAACGTCATCAGGAATTACTGCCGTAAAATATTCCCGCATTCGCTTTGCTAAAACTGGAGATTTCCCATTTGTAGAAATAGCAATTTTCAAACTTCCTTTATTTACAATCGATCCCAAATAAAAATCACATAAATCAGGTTGGTCTGCTGCATTGACTTTGATTCCTTTTGCTTTTGCTAAATTCCTTACTTCCAAATTCACTTCTGAACTATCTGTTCCGATAATTACAAAATCTTTATGTTCTAAATCAGATTCTTGAAAAGGCCTTTCAAACGCATCAATATTAGAATAAGACACTATAATTTCTTTTAATTTTGGAATAATAATCGTTCCTACAATTGTAATTCGAATTGCTGGGTTTTGCCTTAATAAGGTTTCCGTTTTTTCCAAACCAACATTCCCAGCACCAACAATTAAAAAATGAGCGGTTTCTGTTTTAAGAAATACTGGAAATAATGTGTTACTCATACTCACTATTAATTTAAAATGGTTCGAAAAGTATAATCTCCAAAAGTTTCATTTTCTAGTTTTTCTTTCACATATTTACCTAACAACACATCCAGTTCTTCCAAAATTTGACTTTCCGATTGTTTTTCTTTGTATAACTTATTTAATCTTTCTCCAAAACGATCACCGCCTAACATGAAATTATATTGTTCGGGTCCTGTTCCTACAAAACCTAGCTCTGCTACATAAGGACGACCACATCCATTTGGACAACCTGTCATTCTAATTGAGATTTCTTCGTTATTTAAATTGTATTTTTCTAAAAGTGGTTCGATTTTAGTAACCAAAACAGGCAAATAACGTTGAGCTTCTGCCAAAGCTAGAGGACATGTAGGTAGAGCCACACAGGCCATAGAACTTTTACGTAACGCACTTACTGCAACATCAATTTCAAATTGTTTTTGAAGCGTTTCTATTTTAGTTTTATCTAAATCGCTAATTTCTCCAAGAATAAGGTTTTGGTTCCCCGAAAAAATAAAGTTAGAAGCCTTTAATTTGGCTACTTCATATAAAAACGCTTTTTGATTCGATTTTATAACACCGTGTTCCACAAAAAGCGTGTAAAACCATTTTCCTTCTTGATTTTTTTCCCAACCATAGCGATCATTTCTTTCTGTAAATTCATACGGTTTTTCTGGTTCCAATGTAAAGCCAATTCGCTTTTCCAATTCCGATTTAAAACCTTCTACTGTTAGTCGTTCTACCGTATATTTTAACCTTGATAATTTTCTATCGGAACGATTACCAAAATCTCTTTGAATAGTTAAGGTTTCGTAGATAGCTTTTAACGTTTTTTCTTCTGTATCAACAAAACCAATTACATTTCCTAGTCTTGGAAAAGTGTTCACGTTTCCATGAGTTGTTCCTAAACCACCACCAATTACAAGATTAAATCCTTTTAATTGATTATTTTCAACAATAGCAATTAAGCCTAAGTCATTAGTAAATAAATCTACATCGTTACTTGGAGGAATGGCAATGGCAATTTTGAATTTTCTTGGCAAATAACGATCTTCATACAATGGATCTGCTTCTGCGGAACGCTCGTATATTTTTTCACCATCAATAAAAACTTCGTAATACGATTGTGTTTTAGGCAATAATAATTTCGAAATCTTATCCGCATAATCATGAATTCTCTTGTGTAACGGAGATAATTGTGGATGCGCTGATACAATTACATTTCGATTTACATCTCCACAAGCAGCAATGGAATCCAGCTTTGCAACATTGAAAGATTGAATGGTTGGTCGCAATTGATGTTTTAATAAGCCATGTAATTGCAAGGTTTGACGCGTTGTTATCTTCAAAGTTCCTGTTCCATATTGTTCGGAAATATCATGTGTTGCCAACCATTGTTCAGCAGAAATTTGACCTCCAGGAATACGCAAACGAATCATAAACGAATATAATTTGTCTAATTTTTTTAAGGCTCTTTCGGCTCTTTTATCTCTATCATCTTGCACGTACATTCCGTGAAACTTTACTAAAGTCTCATCATCTGGCCTTACATTTCCTGTGTGATTGTCTAATTCTATACTTTCTTTCAACGTACCTCGAAGTCCGTCACTTTTAGTTTTTATATATTCTATTGGTGATAATTTATCGCTCATTTTTTTATTTTAGTAATTAGTGATTAGTCCTTAGTGATTAGCGTCTAGTAAATTACCTATTCAAAAGCTAATTACCATTCACTTGTCACTCTTCACTTTATTTAATACACGTCTTTTTGATATTTTCCTGTTGTTTCTAAATCTTCTAGTATTTGTTTTGCATCTGTTGTAGAAATGTTTCTTTCTTGAGATATGACTTCAATAATAGCATCTTCTACATCATTGCTCATTGGAAATTTTTGCCCGCAGATATATAAACTAGCTCCGTTTTCTAACCATTTATTGAATTCTTTTGCTTTTTCGCGAATGCGATCTTGCACATAAATTTTCTTTTCTTGGTCACGAGAAAAAGCGGTATCTAATTTGGTTAAAACACCAGTTGCAATCCATTCTTGAATTTCGGTTTGGTAATAAAAATCTAACACGAAATGTTGTTCCCCAAAAAATAACCAATTTTTCCCTTCCGATCCTGTTGCATCTCTATGTGCAATAAAACTTCTAAACGGAGCAATTCCTGTTCCTGGACCTATCATGATTACGTCAGTTTCATCACTTGGTAATCTGAAATTTTGGTTTTTGTGAATATAAAATTCAATAGATTCATTTAATTCAAAATCAGCTAAAAATTTTGAAGCCAAACCTGTTTTTACTATATCATTAAATTTAAACTTATTTAAGTTTACTGTTAAATGTACTTCACCATCGTGAGCTTCCGTTGAAGAAGCGATTGAATACAATCTTGGAGCAATTGGTAACAAAATCTCAAATAGCGATTCAATTTGGAATGTTTCAGGTTTTGAGTATAATTGGAACACATCAATCAAATCGGCTTTTTCAAAAGCAATTTCTGTGTTTAGCAATTTTTCTAATTGTTCCAATGAACGTTTGCTCAATCCTTTAATATTTCGTTCTAACAACCAATTTTTAATAGTGTTTTTTTGATCTTTTATCACAATTTCTTGTTTAGAATCGACTTTAAAATAGTCAATAATGAATTGAACATCATCAACTTTATTCTTCGGCACAATACCTAAAGCATCACCTGGTTCATAGTTTATTTTATCCTCTGAAGAGATTTCTATATGATAAGTTTCTTTATTGGACCCCGTGTCATTTAGAATAATTTTATTGCTAATTATTCCTGAATATTTTTTTTTATGATCAACTGAAATTGGTTTTACTATTGAAACAGTATTTGGATTAGCTTGATTTTTAAATACATTTTGTAATGCTTCTTCCCATTTAAGCACTTCTGAAGCAAAATCGACATCTGCTTTTACTAGAGGCAATAATCTTTTAGCTCCTTTTTCCGCTAAAACTTCATCTAATAAAACGCTTGCATGACAGAAAAGAGGATAAGAAGAATCCCCTAAACCAAAAACAGCATAAGAGGCGTTCTTTAAATTCACATCTGTTTTCTTTAAGTACTCATAAAAAGCAACTGCATTTTGAGGAAATTCTCCTTCGCCTTGTGTACTCATTATGAATAATAGCAAAGTTTCTTTTTCTAATTTAGCATTGTCATACTGGAACACGTCTACAGCTTTTGCCTGAATTTTATTCTTCTTAAAGGAAGCTAGTAATTGAGAAGCAATTTTTTTAGAATTACCCGTTTCAGTACCATAAATAATTAAGGGTTTAACGGCAACATTTTCAGAAACTGTAATTTGAGGAAGTTGAGTCCCAATTCTATTTGCATCCAAATAGCCTGCCAAATAGCCTTTTGTCCAAATGATTTCCTCATTAGAAGCATTTTGCACTAATTGTTGCAATAAATTTAATTTAATATCAGATAGCATTTTGTAAAAGTGTTTTATGATTATCGAAATAAGATTCCGTTCTATTATTTTCTTTGAACCAAGCAAATTGTTGGTGCAGATTAACTACGTTACCAATGATTAATAAAGTTGGCACAAATTCAAATTCAGGTAATTGTTGCATTTCTAGCTCTCCGAATTTAAACACAACTGTTTTCTGATCAGGAGTTGTGGCTTGTTGAACAATGGCAATTCCCTTATTTTTATCAATACCTTTTTGCAGTAATTGATTAGACAATACATTTAACCTTTGACCACTCATATAAAAAACCAAAGTATCTTCTGTAGTTGCCCAATCTTTCCATTGCATTTCTGCTACATTTTTTAAATCATATAATGTCAAAAAACGCACTCCTCTAGAATATTCTCTCGCAGTTAAAGGTATCCCAGTATAAGCAGCAGCGCCAAATGCAGCTGAAATACCAGGCACAATTTCGTATGAAATATTATGTTCAATTAAGATGTTTAGTTCGTCTAAAACATTAGAGAACAAAGAAACATCACCTCCTTTTAAACGCAATACTAATTTTCCTAGTAAAGCAAATTCAAGAATTAATTCATTAATATCTTTTTGAGGGGTATGAATTCCTTTTGAACATTGTTTCCCTACATAAATAACTTCTGCGTCTTTTCTTGCATATTCTTCAATTAGAACAGGAGAAACCAATCGATCCGTTAACACTACATCGGCTATTTTAAGATATTTTAGTGCTTTTAAACTAATTAAATCGGGATCACCTGGACCAGCACCTGCCAGAATAACCTTTCCTTTGTTTGAAATTTGTATCATATTTTTTAAATAGTATCTCTATAGATTTTATAGAGTAAATAAACACGTAATATTAAAGTATTTTTAAATTTGAGTTTGATGTAAAACAAGCTTACAACAAACTTTTTATCAATTAGAACAACCCTTCCACAGAAAGATAACGTTCACCTGTGTCATAGTTAAATGTTAACACAACAGCTGTATCAGGTAAGGTTTCAACTTTTTTTGCAACTGCTGCTAAAGAAGCTCCTGTAGAAATACCTACAAAAATACCCTCTTCTAAAGCAACCTTTCCTGCATATTCAAATGCTTCTTCATTTGAAACCGCTATTACTTCATCAATAGCATTTGCATGGTAGTTACTCGGAACAAAACCAGCTCCTATTCCTTGTAAAGGATGTGGCCCAGGAGCACCACCACCAAGTACTGGAGACAACTCTGGTTCGACTGCTATCACTTTCAAATTTGGATATTTTTCCTTTAAAACTTCAGCAACACCTGTAATATGCCCTCCAGTTCCAACACCTGTAATAATATAATCTAAACCATCAGGAAAGTCTTCCAAAATTTCAAGTGCTGTTGTCTTTTTGTGCGCTTCCACATTTGCTGGATTGTCAAATTGTGAAGGAGACCAAGCATTTGGAATTTCTTTTACCAATTCTGCTGCTCTTTCTATAGCTCCTTTCATTCCTTTTTCACGAGCTGTTAATTCAAATTGCGCACCATAAACTTCCATTAATTTTCTTCGTTCTACACTCATTGATTCTGGCATTACCAAAATGACTCTATAGCCTTTCACTGCACCAACCAAAGCAAGACCTATTCCTGTATTTCCAGATGTTGGCTCAATAATAACACTATCTGTATTCAAAATTCCTTTAGCTTCAGCATCTTCAATCATTCCAAGAGCAATTCGATCTTTTATACTTCCTCCTGGATTTGTTTTTTCTAATTTTATCCAAATATTTTTATTTGAACCATACATTCGGTTAATTTTCACTACTGGTGTTTTCCCAATCGTTTGTAATATGTTTTCTGCTTTCATACTAATTCTATTTTTATTTATATACTAAAATTTATAGGTTCTGAGAATTTATTTTTTGCTTTTACTATGATTTCACTTTTATGATATACCAATGTTTGTGACAGAATTGATTCTGTTATCCAAACGTTTCCACCTATTACGGAACCTCTTCCAATAACAGTTTTCCCTCCAAGAATAGTCGCATTAGCATAAATAATTACATTATCTTCTATGGTAGGATGCCTTTTTACTTCTGCTTTATCTTTACTAACACTTAATGCTCCAAGCGTAACACCTTGATAAATTTTAACATCATTACCAATATTTGCTGTTTCTCCAATAACAATTCCTGTTCCATGGTCAATAAAAAAACGTTTTCCAATAGTTGCTCCAGGATGTATATCAATTCCTGTTTTTCCATGTGCATATTCAGAAAGCACTCTTGGCAAAACGGACACCTTTTTATTCCACAAATTATTTGCAATTCGATAAACTACTATACTAAAAAAACCAGGATAAGCTAACAGTACTTCATCCTTTGACTTTGCGGCTGGATCAAACTCAAGTATGGTTTGCAAATCGCCTAATAAATCTTCATGAATAACTACTAAGTCCTTAAAAAAAATAGTCGTAATTTCTGATTTATTATTAGTACCAACTTGAGACAAAAAAAGCTGCAAATTATGATTCAAAGAAATCTCTTTTTGTTGAAACCCCTCAACTGTTTCACAAGATCCCAAATTACAAAACAGCCATTCAAACAAATTTTCAATCCAATTTTCAATTTCCTTTTTTGCAATAGAAATACATTTTTCGGAATTGTTTTTTTGAAATATAATTTTACTTATAGAATTATTATCATTCATTATTTTACAAATTATCTCTTTACCATTATTCGTTAAAAACAAAAAAACCTCTGCGATAGGCAGAGGTTCTTGTAGCTATTATATATAAAATATTATTTTTTTAGCAATACAGTGTCTCTGCGGTTATACCACATCATACAACATATATTGCAAACCATTAATTTCATTTTCTTTTTTCTTGATTTATTTGAAAAGCAAAATTAGATTAATTTTCTATATAAAAAAATTAAATAGTTGTTTTTTCTATTTTTTATTATTTTAAACGCTAAATGTAGTTTTTTAAACCAAATAAACATGTAGTTGATTTAATAAAAACCATCAAATCAACAGTAAACAGTTTATAGAAAAGTGTTAATTTAGTTTAAAAATAAAAAAGATTTCCTTTCTTATTCAATTTGATTTCATAAATTTGTCGAATAATTCAAGAGGAAAAATTTGAACTGATTGCAACCTCTATTTTTAATAGTTTATATAGAATTAATATTCCATTACTATTTAAAATAAAAAAAATGCTAAAGCAGTACATTCTACTCCTTTAGCATTTCCATTTTTGCAATTCGAACTCCTCGCTTAAACTTAAAAAAGAATATGGCTTATTTATTTACGTCAGAATCTGTGAGTGAAGGACACCCAGACAAAGTAGCTGACCAAATTAGTGATGCATTAATTGATAACTTTTTAGCCTTTGATCCAGAATCAAAAGTAGCTTGTGAAACTCTTGTAACAACAGGACAAGTAATTTTAGCAGGAGAAGTAAAATCAAACACTTACTTAGATGTACAACAAATCGCAAGAGAAGTAATCCGTAAAATAGGGTACACCAAAAGCGAATATATGTTTGAAGCGGATTCTTGTGGAGTACTATCTGCTATACATGAGCAATCTGCTGATATTAACCAAGGTGTTGATAGAGCTACCAAAGAAGAACAAGGTGCTGGCGACCAAGGAATGATGTTTGGTTATGCAACAAATGAAACAGAAGAATACATGCCATTGGCTTTGAAATTATCACATGAAATTCTTCAGGTTTTAGCTGATTTAAGAAGAGAAAACAAAGACATTACTTATTTAAGACCTGATGCAAAGTCGCAAGTTACATTAGAATACAACAACGACAACAAACCTGTTCGTATAGACGCTATTGTAGTTTCCACACAACATGATGATTTTGCCAATGAACCAGAAATGTTAGCAAAAATCAAAAAAGATATTATTGAAATTTTAATTCCAAGAGTTATTGCTAAAAATCCTCAGTATGCACATTTGTTCAATGATGCAATTAAATACCATATTAATCCAACTGGAAAATTTGTTATTGGTGGACCACATGGAGATACTGGCTTAACTGGTAGAAAAATTATTGTAGATACTTATGGAGGAAAAGGTGCTCACGGTGGTGGTGCGTTTTCTGGAAAAGATCCAAGTAAAGTAGACCGTTCTGCTGCTTATGCTACAAGACATATTGCTAAAAACTTAGTTGCAGCTGGTGTTGCTGAAGAAATATTAGTGCAAGTTTCTTATGCTATTGGTGTTGCTGAACCAACGAACATATATGTAAATACCTACGGAACAAGTAAATTATCATTAACTGATGGTGAAATTGCCAAAAAAGTGGCTGAAATTTTTGATATGCGTCCTTATTTTATAGAACAACGTTTAAAATTAAGAAATCCAATCTATAGTGAAACTGCTGCATACGGACACATGGGTAGAAAACCAGAAACGGTAACAAAAACTTTTTCTGCTCCTGGAGGACATGAAAAAACAGTTACTGTTGAATTATTTACATGGGAAAAACTAGACTTTGTAGACAAAATCAAAAGTGATTTCGGGATATAATTCTCAATTTATACATTACAAAAAAACCTGATTCAATTAAGAATCAGGTTTTTTTATGCAATAGAAATATTCGTTTACAAATTATATTTCAAACTTAAGATAATATATCTAGGCTGTACAAAATAGCTTGAAAAATTACTAATTCCTGCAATTTGATTAAAACTATTATTATTTAAAGACTTAGTATCCAAAATATTAGTTCCTAATAATTTGTATTCCCATTTACTGTCCTTTTTCTGATAAATCAAACTGGCACTTAAAAAATCATATTCATTATCTACTGATTTTGATTTGTTTCTATTGTGATTAAAAGTATAATCAGACACAAATGAAAACGCATCCAAGAAATAATACTCCAAACCTAAAGCTGGACTATCTGTATAAAAAGTATCCGTAAAATTATCATTAATAGTATAAGTATATCCTAAAGAAAGATTAGGCAATGTTTTATAATTGGTAGAAAACTTAACATTGTAATTTTGAGTAAAAGATTCTGTTGCCTGAATTTCTGTTGGATTATTATTTGGATCAGTATCTGCATCTGGAAAAACCCTAATATTATTAAACTTACCCCAATTCATGCTCAAACCAACAGAAGCTTTATAGTATCTTGCAAAAGAACGACCATAATTGAAGGCTCCCGAAATAGATTCATCTGCAAAATTTGAAGGTAAATTTACAGAAGAAGAAGTTTGAAATACATTATTCAACAACGCTTTACTTTTAATGGCATCTACTTGTTTGGTGTAATTTAAGTACCCAAAAATATTTTCAAAATTAAACATATTGTACTTAAAATACCTAAGACTATGGTTTTGTGACAAAGAGTTTTCTAAGTAGCGATTCCCATTAAACAAACTGTTATAACTTGAAAACACATATCCTTCTGCCAACTTAGTAATATCTGTAAAATTATTTTGTAATGAAAAATTATAGGTTAGTGTTTCTGATTTTTTTATTTGATATAAGGCATAAACACCTGGTAAAAATCGATTAAAACTCATTGCATTTGAAGTTCCAAGTTGCGTGTCTTTCGTACTATAATTATGAACACTAAAACCTGGATTAAAAGTAAATTTACCTGTAATAAATTTATAATGTAATCCTGCAAAAACATCGTTAAAGGCATAATTTACCCTATTATTGTTTTGAGCTTCATTCATGTCATTTATTGATCCATTATCTAATATTTGAAAAATATGAGAGTCAAAATTTTGATAAGAATATGTATTTCCGATAGTTAGATTAATATTACTTTTTGGAGTAACCATGTAATAATAATCTCCTTTTACATCTAGTTTATTTGTTTTGACAAACCTGTCTTGGTTAATATTATATTGAGATTGTGCTTGAAAATCAATTATAGGAAACGGATTATTTGCTAAAATGGCATTATAAAAAGGATCTTCTTCTTGAAACAAATGTTGGGTTTCGAATGCCAAAACACTTTTTTCGTTTAAAGTATAATAATAATTAAAATTTTGATTTATCGAAAAAGGATTTTGCTTTTTATTAGTATAAATATTTCCTAAAACATTAGACATAGAGGATTGGTTTTCATTTTGATCAGAAAACTTTAGCAAAGCATCATAATCTACATGTAATTTATCTGAAGGCACATAGCTTGAACTTAGCTTCAACAAGGTTTGAGTAGTAGTTTGATCGGACAAATCTTCTCTAGTTTCATCTAGTAAATTTCCATCATTAGGTCGATCTGTAATGGATAAATTTCTTGTGTTTGTTTTGTTTCCTAACACAATACCAAATCCACTAAAAGTTAATGCTTTTGAAGGGTTGTAACTAAAATTAGCTGCACCAAATTTAGTATCAATATTAGCTGCTTGATTATTATTCAGATTTCCGATTCCTAAATCATTTGATGAAATATTAAAATTTGAACCTCCTTTTCGCATCATATTTCTAAAACCACCTGTAAATTTAAAATAATCACGAGTGGTTAAGGGTTGTTCACCAATGTTATTAAAATTACTAATTACATTGATGCTTATTTTAGGATTATAATAGAATAATTTTGGGTTCACCAAATACCTACTTTCCTCATGACCTACTCCAATTCCAGCAGTCATATCTCCAAACCAAAAATTCTTTTTCCCTTCCTTTAATTTGATATTAATAGCAACATTCTCTTCATTATTTTCTAAACCTCTTAAATTAGATACTTCATTGTAATTTCTTAAAACTTGAATTTTATCTAATGCGTTTGCAGGAATATTTTTAGTTGCAATTTTTGTGTCACCATCAAAAAAATCTTTGCCTTCAACCATTACTTTTTGAACTGATTTTCCTTCGACAGTAATTTGTCCTTCAGAATCCACTTCCACTCCTGGTAATTTTTTTAAAACATCTTCTAATTTACGTTCAGTTCCATTGGTAAAAGAATCAGAATTATAAATAATCGTATCTCCTGATATAGAAACTGGCATTTCGTAGACAACCTCAACATCATTTAATTGAACACCCTGTTCCATTTTGATATCAAAATTCATGTTTTCAGGAGTAGTTTTTATCGTTTTTTCAAAAGTTTGAAAACCGATGTAACTAGACTTAATCTGATATGTAGTATTTGCCCTTAAATTTAGGATGAATTTTCCTTTTTCGTTTGTGATAGCATAAGCATCCATGGCTTTGGTTTCCGTATTAACCGCCATAACATTAGCCATTTCAAGACCAAGACCAGTACTATCTTTTACAGTTCCTTCGAAACGAATGTTTTGAGCAAAACTTACACTAGTTAAAAATAAGAAAAGAAGAAATAAAATTGATTTCATTTGTTTGTTGTTTGTACACATATAGTAGACTGTTTTTGGTGTCTTTTGTTACATCAAAAAGAATATTTTTCCGTTATTAGACATCACCTTAACAAAATGGTTTAATTCAGTCTTATTTCAATTGCTCCATTTTCATTCATCATACTTTGTAGTTTTTTTTCTTGTATGCCATCAAACTCTTTTTGAGTAACTTCTTTTCCGTTTTTTGGTGCTTTAATTTCGATTTTGTCTTTTGGATTAACAACAATTTTGGTACATAAATAAACTGTATTCTCTTCGTGTAATTCCAAAATTAATCCTGGCAAACCCCAATATTTTGCTGGTCCATTTGAAACAGGAATCTCTAAAGTGTACCAAGCCTCGATAATTGTTTCTTTTGGTTCTTTTAATGTTAAGAGATTTGTTTTACCATCATCCTTCTTTTTTTTATTGGCTTCATACTTTTTTAAATCTTCTTCTAGAACAGGAATAAATAATTGCGCTTTATAACATGTATAATTTCCAATTTTCTTTTGTTCGTTACCCAATTTCCAATTCATTTTCTTCAAAGAATCGGTTATTAAGAATTCTTTACCAAAAATATCATCATCAGCAATATATTGATTTGTCTTAAAATTTTTATACAACTTGTTTGAATTATGTCCTCCTGCAAATGACATTTTTACTTGTAAACCACCTGAAGAAGGATTAGGCTTTTCTAATTTTTCTTCTTCTTGATAAACAGATTCAAAATTGGTAAAATGTAACGTATACTCTTTTTCAAAAGCTTTTTTCATTTTTTCCATCATTTGATCTTTCATTTCAGGAGTCAAATCGTTACTTGTGATATTAAAATCTTTCAATTGTGTTTTAGAAGTATAGTAAGCAATGCCTTGAAAGTTTTGAGCAAATGAGTTAGCAAACAAAAGCAGCATAATAGTTGTAATTACTGTAGATTTCATCTTTATTGATTTAAAATTCGAATACAAACTAAAGAATTCGAATACAAACAGTTGGTTAATCTATGTTAACGTATGTTAACGGCTAACAATCTTCTGAAATAGTTTCTATTTTTGAAAAATGAATATTACTACAAGGAAAATATTTTTACTAATTAGTTTTTTAATTCTAGCAACAATAGGCTTGCAAGTGTATTGGAATTATAAGAATTATATTTCTAATAAGGATAGACTCTTTAATGAAGTTCAAATTGCTTATGACAAAGCTTTAGAAATCTATTTTAATGAAGAATCCAAAAAACAGCTTATTAGTTTTGTTAGTTCCGATAAAAATTTAAAATCGAAAGACTTTATTAATCTCGTTTTCAAAGATTCTATTTTCAAATCCGCTATCAAAACCAATTCTCCAAAAACAAAAGAAACCGATACTTTACTTTTTGAAACGTTTAACGACAATTCAACAAAAATAGATACAAAAATATTTTTTATTGATGGTAAAACACCGCTTTTACCAAAAAGTAGTTCTATTAATTCTATTCAAGTTTTAAAAGGAAAAATAGCACAAGATAAAATTGGAGGTATTGAACAATTCCCAAATCGCATTGTAATTAACATGTCTAGCGATACCATAAAATACAATCATGTTGATTCTATTTTAAAAACTGAACTAAAACGTAAAAACATTGCATTAGATTACAGCTTCTATCATTTAAAAAAAGACTCATTATTTTACACTTTTTTAAATTCGAATCAAACGTTTAAGCATAAAATAGAACCAAAATCTACTTTTTTCAAACCCGACGAAATCCTAACTTTAGGTTTTAATTATTCCAACTTACTATTACTAAAAAGAATGGGTATAGAATTAGTATTATCATTTATTTTTTTAATAGGTCTTATAGGATGTTTGTTTTTTATGTTATATGTAATAAGCAAACAAAAGAAAATGGATGACATAAAAAATGATTTTATCAATAATATCACTCATGAATTCAAAACACCAATCACAACAATTTCATCTGCTTTAGAAGGAATGAGTAATTTTAACCCAACCAATAATCTTGAAAAAAATCAAAAATATATAAGTATTTCTAAGAAGCAACTTTCTAAATTAGAAATTATGGTTGAAAAAATTTTAGAAACAGCCACTTTAAATACCGAAAAACTTACTTTAAATAGAGAGCGTTTCAACTTAATTCCGTTTTTAAATAGTATTGTAGAAAAACACAAAACAAGTACTAATAAATCAATTCTGCTTTCAAATTATTTAGAACAACTTCTTTTTTTTGGAGACCCTTTTTATCTTGAAAATGTATTCTCAAATTTAATTGACAATGCGATTAAATATGGAGGAGATGAAATTATTGTAACTTGTGAACTAATTAATAATACAATCCAAATTGATGTAACAGATACAGGAAACACAATTCCAAAATCAGAGGAAAAATCAATTTTTGAAAAATTTTATCGCATTCCTAAAGGCAATCTTCATGATGTAAAAGGATATGGTATCGGTTTATATTTTTCAAAAACTCTAATAGAAAAGCATAACGGGTCATTACAATTAATACGAAATCATCAAACCACTTTTAGAATTATTTTACCTTATGAATGAGAAAATTAAAGTTTTATTAGCTGAGGATGAATCTTCGCTAGGTTTAATTGTTAAAGAAAGTTTAGAAAACAGAAACTTTTTAGTCACTTTGTGTGACAATGGAGAAGTTGCGTTTGAAACATTTCTCAAAAACAGTTTTGATACTTTAGTTTTAGACATCATGATGCCCAAAAAAGATGGTTTTACATTAGCAGAAGAAATAAGAAAATTAGACAAAGAAATACCCATAGTGTTTTTAACAGCAAAATCACAAACACAAGATGTAGTTAAAGGATTTAAAATAGGATGCAACGACTACATTAAAAAACCTTTCAGTATGGAAGAATTGATTGTGAGAATAATTGCCTTAACAAACAGAAAACATCAAATAGAAAAAAAAGCAATTTATCATCTTGGAACATACCAATTTAATCCTGATACGCAAATTTTACAACACAAAAACGAAACCTTTAAATTAACTAATAGAGAATCACTATTATTGGAATTTTTACTTCAAAATAAAGGAGAAATTCTCAGTAGAGAACTTATTTTAAATACCGTTTGGAAAAACGACGATTTCTTTAGCGGCAGAAGTATGGATGTATTTATTACTAGGTTAAGAAAAAAACTAAACCTCGACCAAAACGTTGCAATCATCAACAGTCGTGGTCGAGGTTATAAGTTAATTTGTTAATATTTTTAAAAACCTCTTCCTCTACCTTGTCCTCTTTGACCACCATACATTTCTCTCATTTCTTCCATTTTCTTTTTCACAATATCGTCGTATTCTTTTTGTGTGACTTTTTTCCCTTTTGTTGGAGTTTTAATATCAACCTTCTCCTTTGAATTTAAAACAATTTTAGAACACAATAAAACAGTAGTTCCATCATTTACTTCTAAAATCAAACCTGGTAAACCCCAGTATTTATCTGGACCTTGATTAATTGGAATCTCTGGACAATACCAAGCTGTGATTGTTTTTTCTTTTATTTGTTCTACATCAGACATAAAATTTGTTTTTTTAGTGGCATTTACAGAATCTTTAGCCTTCTGCTCCTTTTCTTTATTCTCATCATTTTTTGGTCCTCTCATTCTAAAATTTCTAAAGTCAGTAGCGTCTGTTTGTACAACAGCAGTAGCTTTAAAACAAGTATAGTCTCCAATTTTTTTAGTTTCTGAACCCATCTGCCATTTATATGTTGGCAAACTATCTTTTATTAAAAACTCCTTACTAAAAAATTCTTTGTCAACAGCATACATTTTTTCTTTCACATTTTTGTATTCAGTTCCACCACCACCCATCATTGAAGACATCATTCTACCTCTTCCTCCATCTTGACCAGGCGCATCTAATTTCTCTTCTTCTTTATAAATTGAAGCCGATTTGTTAAAATTAAGAATAAATGTTTTTTCAAACATTTTCTTCATTCTTTCTTCAATGTTCTTTTGCATTTCAGGAGTAATTTCTCTATTACCTCCAAAATTTTTCATTATTTCTGCTGTACTAGTCTTTGATTCATACACCGCAGTACCTTGAAATTCTTGTGCATAAAAATTTACAGAAATTAAAAACAATAAAACTATAGCTATCTTTTTCATGTTTATTTATTATTTATTACTTATATAGACTCAAAAATATGGCTTTTGTTACATTAAAACCGTTTAATATAAAGTTAAAATATTACCTTTAGATTCGATTTAATGTAAAAGGTTTAATCTTTTTTGAATGAAATTTAAATTTACTGTTTTATTTTTGAGTCTGACGTTTTCTATTTTATCCCAAGAAAAAATAAAAACCACCTTTATTGATTCTTTAGTTCTTGAAAACAAGACTGTATATGAAATTAA
Source organism: Flavobacterium jejuense (assembly GCF_006491595.2). Classification (GTDB taxonomy): domain Bacteria; phylum Bacteroidota; class Bacteroidia; order Flavobacteriales; family Flavobacteriaceae; genus Flavobacterium; species Flavobacterium jejuense. Next base: position 39,016 of record NZ_VEVQ02000016.1, on the reverse strand, counting down.
TGAACACAATATCTATTACAGTGTAAATAATGTTTTTTACAAGAAAACAAAAGACAAAGAATTCAATTACACTAATATAACCTTGGGAAATTTAACGACAGTTGATTTATACAACCCTCTACAAACTGTTTTATTTTATAAAGACTTCAACACTGTCATATTACTAGACAACCAGCTAAATGAAAACCATAAAATTGAAGGCAATAAACTTGAAAACATTGTCGCTTTTAGTTGCATTGGACTAGCCATACAAAATCAAATTTGGTTTTACGATTCCTTAAGTCAAAAAATAGGTTTATATAATTTTAAAACAGATACTTACAAGTTCATATCAACACCCCTTACTAGCAAAATCACACTACACACCACTGATTATAATTATTTCTATTGGATAGATGAAGAAAACATTTGCTATACCATTTCAATCTTTGGCAAAATAAAAACTATAGGAAAGCTACCTGTTTATGACACTATACAAATACTAAACGAAGAAAATTACGTTATAAAAAAAGAAAAACAACTTTATTTATTTAAAAAGAAAGAAAATAAATTGTTTGAAATAAGCATCTCTAAAAATTCCTTTGATAAATTCTATTATAAAAATGGAATTTTATCTATTTTTACCGCAGATAAAGTTATTAACTATAAAATACTTTTACCCTAATGCATATAGCAGTTGCAGGAAATATCGGAGCAGGAAAAACGACGTTAACAAAATTACTAGCAAAACATTTTAAATGGGAAGCTCATTTTGAAGATGTAGTTGACAATCCCTATTTAGATGATTTTTATCATCAAATGGAAAGATGGAGTTTTAATTTACAAATCTACTTTTTAAATAGCCGTTTTAGGCAAGTCTTACAAATTCGAGAATCAGGAAAAACGACTATTCAGGACAGAACAATTTATGAAGATGCACATATTTTTGCACCTAACCTTCATACTATGGGTTTAATGACAAATAGAGATTATAATAATTATAAATCTTTATTTGATTTAATGGAAGGGTTAGTTGGCTCACCTGATTTATTAATCTATTTAAGAAGTTCCATTCCTAATTTAGTTAGTCAAATTCACAAAAGAGGAAGAGATTACGAAAACACTATTTCAATTGAATATTTAAGTCGTCTTAATGAAAGATATGAAGCGTGGATTGAAACCTATGACAAAGGTAAGTTAGTGATCATAGATGTTGACAACATCAATTTCGTTGACAACCCAGAAGATTTAGGAAATATCATTAATAAAATAGATGCTGAACTTAATGGATTATTCTAGTGCTTTTAAATAGCCTCTAAAGTGACACTTCTTATTTAAGCTTAGCTAAAGAAAAATTAAAAAATTAAAAAAATGCCATTAGTAACACCATTATCAGCAGATCATGATAAAGAAACACAAGAATTAGCCGCTTTTTTTAATGAGACCCTTGGGTTTTGTCCTAATTCTGTTTTGACCATGCAGCATCGTCCAGCAATTTCAAAAGCTTTTATCAATTTAAATAAAGCTGTAATGGAAAACCAAGGTCTTGTTTCTTCTTCATTAAAAAGAATGATTGCTTGGGTAAGTAGTAATGCAACAGGTTGCCGTTATTGCCAAGCTCATGCTATTAGAGCTGCTGAACGTTATGGTGCCGAACAAGAACAATTAGATAATATATGGGAATACAAAACGCATTCTGCTTTTTCTGATGCAGAAAGAGCCGCATTAGACTTTTCGTTGGCTGCTTCACTTGTTCCAAATGCAGTTGATGAAACCATTAAAACTGAATTATACAAATATTGGAATGAAGGAGAAATTGTAGAGATGTTAGGAGTTATTTCATTGTTTGGTTATTTAAACAGATGGAATGATTCTATGGGGACAACCTTAGAAGAAGGTGCTATTGAAAGTGGCAATCAATACTTAGAAAAAAAAGGTTGGGAAATTGGAAAACACATTTAATTCAAAATATCAAATAACGTTTTTACCATTATATTTTCTGAAGGTTTCGAAAGCGTAATTCTATAAACTTGACTAGGCAATACATCGAAATAATTATCACTAAAATGTGTATTTTCATTAGTTGACAGATACACATTCTTTGCTAAAACATCAGAAGAAATTTCAATAGTTAAATTATCAATGTGTCTGATTTTTACAATTGGTTTCGTCAACGCTAATCTTTTGGGTTTAACCCAAAAAAAATGAGTTACTACTTTTTTCTCATTTGAAATAAATGCAACAGATAGTAGTGATTTTTTTAGATTTTTTTTATTGATTGCTACTTTTGGAAGAGAATAGTACACTTTACTTGAGTTAGCTTCCACTTCTTTATCTAAACTACTTTCTGAAACTACCTTTCCATTAAAATGGATAGTTTTGATGGTTAATTTACCCCTAAAGTTTTTCAAATTATCATTAACAATATAAATTTTGTAACTGTCACCTTCATCAACAACTGAAATAAGTAAATTTTCAAAGCTTTTCTTAGCTTGATACTGAAACGCTTTCCAATTTCCATAAAAATCTACTGAACTCCATGAAGTAACAGGCCAACAATCATTTAACTGCCAAAACAAAGTTCCCATACAATTTGGCTTTGCTCTTCTATGTGCTTCAATTGCTATTTTCATTCCATTAACTTGCAATAATTGAGAAACATATATATAATCTTCAAAAGCTTTTGGAATTTCGTACTCTCTTTTCATGTACTCTTCAATAGTCTCATAACCCACAAGATGCTTTTGATGCAGTCTAACTGTTTCAGATTTTAAATTTAAATCTTCAGATGCAGTAAACGACTTAAAAGTTTGTAAATTTGGCATTCCTTGAAAACCGTATTCACTCATAAATCTACCTACTTTCTTTTCATACATTTCAAAAGGTTCTTTCCCCCACCAAACGCCCCAATAATGAGAATCACCTTGCAACATACTTTCCTTTCTTCCCCAACCAATTGATGGTGATGATGGCCAATAAATGTTCTTTTCTTTAGAAAGTAAGCTATCTAATGTTTTTGGAATTAACTGATGGAATAATCGCTCATAATCATTCCAAATTTTAGTTGAATCTGTATTGGAATACTTATATTGTTTTTGCCAACCCCAATTATGCCATGCTTCGTTATTTTCATTATTACCGCACCAAATGGCTAATGAGGGATGGTTTTGCAAACGATTTACATTATCGATTATTTCTTGTTTTACATTTCCCAAATAACCTTCATCTCCAGGATACATAGCGCAAGCAAACATAAAATCTTGCCAAACAAGGATTCCATTTTTGTCACATTCGTCATAAAAAGCATCACTGCCATAAATTCCTCCACCCCAAACTCGTAGCATATTCATATTTGCATCAACTGCATCTTTAACTCTTACTTTATAAATAGAGTCAGTTACCCTTGGTAAAAAACTGTCATCAGGAATATAATTGGCTCCTTTCATAAAAACTGGAACACCATTTACTTTAAAATAAAAACTTGCCCCAATAGCATCTTTATCTTGAACTAATTCGATAGTTCTGAGTCCAATATTTATTTCTTTTGTTTCAATTGTAACTTTATCATCAACCAAACTGATTTCAAAAGGATACAAATGAGCTTCTCCTAAACCATTTGTCCACCAAAATTTTGGATTTTTAATTTCATATGGTGTTAGAATTCTATTTATCCCTTTTTTTATATCTAAAACAGTAATAGCATCATTTATTTTTAGAGCAATCTTTCTCGATTTAGCAGCTTTAATTTCAGTAATAATTTCTAAAACAGCTTTTTGCTTTGTTAACTCTAATTGGTTGTATTTTACGTTTACCAATGTGATATCGTTCCAGAAATTAAGTTTTACATCTTTCCAAATTCCAGCTGTTACAAATCTTGGACCCCAATCCCAACCGAATTGATATTGCGCTTTTCTTGTAAAAATCCGTTCATCAGGTGGTAAAGTATAAGGAAGTTTTTCAGCTTGTTTTTTTCCTTCAACAACAGCCGATTTGAATTTAATTTCTATTTGATTTTCTCCTTCAACTAAATAGTTTTTTATTGGAATTTTCCAAGTTCGAAACATATTATTAACTTCTAGAATTTGCTTTCTATTAAGAGAAACAATTGCATAAGTATCCAACCCATCCAATTGCAAATCGATATTTTGATTTGTGATTTCAGATTTTGTAATAGTAAAAGAGGTTTTGTAATTCCAATTTTCATTTTCAATCCATTGCAACTCTTTTTCATTGGTTCCGTAAAATGGATTTTTTATTAAATTGTTAGCTAGCAAATCTGTATGAACTGTTCCAGGTACATTTGCAGGAAGCCAATTCTCCTTATTTTCTTGTTTGAATTTCCAATTTTCATGATTCAAACTACGGACTACATTTTGACTTAAAAGTAGCATTGGAAACAAGCATATAAAAAGAAATTTAAGCATTTAGAATGGCTTTTAATTTTTGAATTTCAATTGGATTTGCTATTTTAGAATCATCAATAATAGCTGAAGAATGAAAAAAAATCGCTTTTGTTTTTTGCTCAATCATTTTTAAATTTGATGAACGCAAACTTCCTCCTGGCATAATGGTTATTCTTTTATTTGCCTTTTGAACTAATAAATCTAATTGACTTATGCCTTCGTTAACATTTGTAGCATTCCCAGAGGTTAGAATGGTTTGAAAACCACATTCAATAAGTTCTTCTAATGCTTCTAAAGGATTTTGAACCTCATCAAAAGCTCTATGAAATGTACATGGAAAAGGTTTAGCTAGTTCCACTAAAGATTTATTTACTTCAATATCAATTTTATTACCATTAGTTAAAACACCAAAAACAAAACCATCTACTCCAATATCTTTTAATTCAAGAATTTCTATATACATCATCATTAATTCATTCATTGTATAAACAAAATTTCCACCTCTTGGTCTAATCATAACAAATAAATCAATACTTAATTGCTTCCTTGCTTGTTTTATAATTTCTAGACTTGGAGTTGTTCCTCCTAAATGCATTTTAGCACAAAGTTCTACTCTATCTGCTCCATTTTCTTGTGCAATTAAAGCAGACTCTAAATTAAAACAAGCAATTTCTAATTTTGCCATTATCTTAAAAAATAATCAGAATCCACTAATTTATTTCCTGAAGTATCGTAAACTGCAAAATTGAATCCGCCTTGAATACAATAAGCACCATACTCCCCTTTTTTATTTAAAGCAATAAAACCTACTTGAATATCTTTAAGATCTTTATTCCTGTTTTTAGTCAGTTTTACAATACGAGTAACTGCTTCTTCACAAGCTTTTTGAGGAGACTTCCCTTGACGCATTAATTCCACTACCAAATGACATCCTGCAATTCGGATTACTTCTTCACCATGACCTGTTGCAGTTGCAGCTCCAATCTCGTTATCGACATACAAACCAGCACCTATAATTGGAGAATCTCCCACTCTACCATGCATTTTATAGGCCATTCCACTTGTTGTACAAGCACCTGAAAGATTTCCGTGAGCATCCAATGCAATCATTCCAATTGTATCGTGATTTTCTATATTAGCAATGGGTTTGTAGGCACTTGTTTTTAACCATTCTTTCCACTCTTTTTCCGAAGCTTCCACTAATAGATTTTCTTTTTGAAAACCTTCTGATAAAGCAAACTGCAAAGCACCTTCACCAACTAACATAACATGTGGTGTTTTTTCCATTACAGCTCTAGCCACAGAAATAGGATGTTTGATGTGTTCTAGAGCAGCAACCGAACCAATATTAGAAAATTCATCCATAATACAAGAATCGAGTGTTACTCTTCCATCTCTATCTGGTCTTCCACCAAATCCAACACTTCTTTCATTAGGATCTCCTTCAGGAATTTTCACACCAGCTTCAACAGCATCTAATGCCCTTCCATCACTTTTAAGAATTTCCCAAGCAGCGTCATTTGCTTGCAATCCAAAATTCCAAGTTGAAATTACTATTGGTTTATTTACTTTTTTATTTTTTGCAATTATCTCTTCTCCAGTTGACTTAAATGAATTTAAAGCTAAACCTACTGACGCAACTGCAGTAGTTTTTAAAAAATCTCTTCTATTTCCCATATTAGTTTACAAGTATTTCATCAATAAAAAGCCAAGCTCCATTTCCTTCTCCTGGATTTCCTTTTGGAATCACACCAAAATTTTCTACGGTTACTTTTACAAATTTTGCTTCTATTTTATTGAATTGTATATTTATTATTCCTTTTAAGTCTTCTATTTCTTGAGCCAAAACCCTTTCTTGGATTTCAAAATTTATTCCATCTATTGAAGTTTCAATTGTTATTTCTTTAGGTAAATAAATCCAGCTGATTTTACCATCAAAAACATTAAATTTAATTCTTGAAATTGTTTCTGTTTTATTAAAGTCTATCGTTGCTACCGCATTTTTTCCGTTAAACCCTAACCAATCCTTTCTAAATTTTTGAATGTCTCCAAAAACACCATTAATTAACGTAAAAGGATTTCCATTTGAAAAATTTTTACTTGGAGAAAACTCTAATTTAATTGATTTTGCAGTAGATTTTGAAATTAAAAAATCTTGGTCAATTCCGTTTCCTTTTTCTATTCCATCTTCAAAATAGGAAGCTCTAATTTTTTGATTTTTTATTATAGGAATTGCAACTGTGTATTTTTCTGAATTCAAATTAGGTTCAGAGTTATCAGTTGTATAACGAATATTTGCATTGTTTTTTGATTTTAAATCAAAAAACAAAGTTCCATTTTCTTCTTTAATAGTCGCTTTAATATTATATATAGCTTCACTATAATTTATCCCTTTCCTATCTAAAACAGGCAAATGATGAATTAATCGACTTTCAAAATCTTCATATTTATTTGAATTTGAAGTTCCCCAAAGTACTTCAGACAAAGCCATCATTCTTGTCATTATCATATATTCTACATGCTTTGTTGTATTCATATATTCTGTCCAAACATTCGCTTGAGCACCTAAGACATATTTAGCTTCTTCACTTGTTAATTCATTTGGGATAGGATTATAAGAATATGCTTTTTCAACTGTTGTATAACCCCCAATTGCTATGGGTTCGTCACTAGGATCTGCTTGATAATGATCAAAATAACAATACGAATCAGGTGTCATTACTACATAATGCTTTTCTTTTGCTGCAGCAATTCCTCCTTCTGTTCCTCGCCAACTCATTACAGCTGCATTTGGAGCCAAACCACCTTCAAGAATTTCATCCCAACCAATAATTTTTCTACCTTTTGAATTCATAAACTTTTCAATTCTTTGAATAAAGTAGCTTTGCAATTCATGTTCGTCTTTTAAACCGTTTTCTTTAATTAATTTTTGACAATGTACACATGATTCCCATCTTGTCTTTGGACATTCATCTCCACCAATATGAATATATTCTGACGGAAACAATTTTATAACTTCTGTTAAAACATCTTGTAAAAAAGTAAAAGTTTCTTCTTTTGGGCAAAAAACATCATCTAAAACACCCCAAACTTTTGCTACTTCAAAAGGTCCATTTGTACAAGCAAATTGAGGATAGGATGCTAATGCTGCCATTGCGTGTCCAGGCATTTCTATTTCTGGTATAATAGTAATATGTCGTTCTTTAGCATAAGCAACAACTTCTTTAATTTGATTTTGCGTGTAAAAACCACCATATTTTATAGTATCAAATTTTTGATCTCTATAATGACCAATCATTGAGCCATTTCTCCATGCTCCCTTTTGGGTTAATTTTGGATATTTTTTAATTTCAATTCGCCAACCTTGATCATCTGTTAAATGCCAATGAAAAGTATTTAATTTGTAGGTTGCCAAATAATCGATATATCTCTTAACAAATTCAACAGAAAAGAAATGACGTGCTACGTCGAGATGCATTCCTCTCCATTGAAACTTTGGTTCATCAAATATGGAAATAGCATTCAATGTAATTTTTGAAGACTTTTCATAAGGAGTCATTTGTAATAAAGACTGTATTCCATAGAAAATCCCTTGATTGTAAGGTGCATAAATTACTATCTCTTTTTCAGAAATAGTAAGATTGTATCTTTCTTGATTCCAATAAGGGTCAATTGGACTCATTATTTTTAATACTATTTTTGAAGAAGAAGAATTAGCATGAGATATTTTTAAATCTAAACCTGTTTGAGTTTTTATTTGCTCTTGAAGATATTTTGCTTCAAAAGAATTTTCATCAGCTTGAATTGTAGTATTTTTATTTAATATAAATATTCCTTTTTTATAAGTTACATTTTGTGGTTTTGGAATTATATTATTTTGATTTTGTGCAATACAAAAACCAGACAACACTAGCAAAGCAAAAAGATTAAAAAATCGCATAAAACTATTTTATAATATAAATTTATTAAAAGAAATTCTATAAATAAAAATTCTTAGAACTTTATTTATAATTAAAGTTTCTTATACTGATACTAAATATAAAATCTCTTTCAAATTGCTTCAAAAGAGATTTTATATTTAATAATTTGAAAAGATTATTTTTCTAAAGCATCAATTGCCGCTTTAACTTCAACCTCAGTTCCTTCAAAGAACTTTTCAGTAATAACTTCTTTTCCATCAACAACTTCAATTATTGAAACGATAGCCTTTACTGTACCGTCTTCTCCTATCGTTTTTTCAACCTTTACCTCTCTAGTTACTTCTTTATGATTGTGATCGTCGTGATTTAAACTGTGTATTACTTCTCCTTGCAACATTTTACAATTAGGATTCATACATCCTTTTTCAATACATTCAGTTTCACTCATTGAATTACATTCAACAACAGCTCCATGCTTATGACAACAAGAACCTAAAGCAATATCTGGATTTGCAGAATGACCACCTAAAATTGGTGCGATTACTAAACCTATTAGACAAGTTAATTTGATTAAAATATTCATCGATGGACCAGAAGTATCTTTGAAAGGATCACCGACAGTATCACCAGTTACAGCTGCTTTGTGAGCATCAGAACCTTTATAAGTCATTTCTCCATTAATTTCAACACCAGCCTCGAATGATTTTTTTGCATTATCCCATGCGCCACCCGCATTGTTTTGAAAAACAGCCCAAAGTACACCTGAAACAGTAACTCCAGCCATATAACCACCGAGCATTTCTGCAATTAATTGGTTATTATGCGGATAAACCAATTTACCCAATAGCACAATTATGATTGGGAAACCTATTGTTAAAACACCAGGTAACATCATTTCTCTCAAAGCTGCTTTTGTAGAAATTTCCACACATTTACCATATTCTGGTTTTCCAGTTCCTTCCATAATTCCTGGAATTTCTTTGAACTGACGTCTCACTTCGTAAACCATATCCATAGCTGCTTTCCCTACAGAGTTCATCGCTAAAGCAGAAAAAACTACAGGAATCATCCCTCCCACGAATAACATTGCTAATACTGGAGCCTTAAAAATATTAATTCCGTCAATTCCTGTGAAAGTCACATAAGCAGCAAACAAAGCTAAAGATGTTAATGCTGCCGAAGCAATTGCAAAACCTTTACCTGTTGCAGCCGTTGTATTTCCTACTGAATCTAAAATATCTGTTCTTGTACGCACTTCTTTTGGTAACTCACTCATTTCAGCGATTCCACCAGCATTATCAGAAATTGGTCCGAATGCATCAATTGCTAATTGCATTGCAGTTGTAGCCATCATTGCTGAAGCTGCTAAAGCTACACCATAAAAACCAGCCAAAGCATAAGAAGCCCAAATAGCAGCCGCAAATAACAATACTGTTGGGAAAGTTGAAATCATACCCGTTGCCAAACCAGCAATTACATTTGTTCCTGCTCCTGTCGATGATTTTTGCACGATTGCCAAAACAGGTTTTGTACCTAGACCTGTGTAATATTCAGTTACTGAAGAAATAATTCCTCCAACAGCTAATCCAACAATTGTTGCATAAAATACACGCATTGAAGAAATCTCTTTTATTCCCTCTCCAAAGAAATTCATTTTCATGGTTTCAGGCAACATATAATCAACTAAAAAATAACAAGCTATCAATGTCAAAGCAATTGAAAACCAGTTCCCTATATTTAATGCTTTTTGGACTTGTGCTTCTTTTGCATCATCACTTGATATTTTCACTAAAGTTGTTCCAATGATAGAAAATAAAATTCCAAAGCCAGCGATTGCCATTGGTAATAAAATTGGCCCTATTCCTCCGAAAGCATCTTGGATACTTCCATCCATATCTTTAATTACATAGTTTCCAAGGACCATAGCTGCTAAAACAGTTGCAACATAAGAACCAAATAAATCAGCTCCCATACCTGCAACATCTCCTACATTATCTCCAACGTTATCTGCAATTGTAGCTGGATTACGAGGATCATCTTCTGGAATACCAGCTTCCACTTTACCTACTAAATCAGCTCCTACATCTGCAGCTTTTGTATAAATACCACCTCCTACACGAGCAAACAAAGCAATTGATTCTGCACCTAGAGAAAAACCTGCTAAGGTTTCTAAAACAAGTGTCATATCATCAGTAGAGGACCACTGACCATCCATAAAATAATTGAAGAAAATAATAAAAAAAGCTGTTAGTCCTAAAACTGCTAATCCTGCTACACCAAGTCCCATTACAGTTCCACCGCCAAAAGACACTTTTAAAGCATTAGGTAAGCTAGTTCGAGCTGCTTGAGTAGTTCTAACATTTGTTTTAGTTGCAATTTTCATTCCCATATTTCCAGCCAAAGCTGAAAAAATAGCACCAACAATAAAAGCAATTATAATTAAATAACTAGTAGTTGATACAAAATAAGCTATTCCAGCTAAAACAACACTTGCTCCAATAACGAAGAAAGTCAATAGTCTATATTCTGCTTTTAAGAAAGCTAATGCTCCCTCATATATATAATCGGAAATTTCTTTCATTTTCCCATCTCCAGCGTCTTGCTTTAAAACCCAGGCTCTTTTATAAAACATAAAAGCTAAACCTAATAATGCCATAATAATTGGCATATAAATCATTATTGAATCCATAAAGTTTTTTTGGTTGTTTTAGTTAAACATAATTTATCGTTCTTAACAAAAATAAACAAAAAAGGCAATATTACTACTGAATATTGCCTTTTTTACATTTTTTATCTTAATTTATTTAATACTAAATAATCCTTCAGGTTTATTTGGTATTTCATTAAATCGTTGTGTACATTTCACAAAAATTTCTTTTGCTTCTCTAACATCTCCCCAACCTTCAACATCTACTTTCTTGTTTTCTAAATCTTTGTAAACTTGGAAAAAATGTTCAATCTCTTTTAATAGATGCGAATTCATATCTCCAAGATCATTTAGTTTATTCCAAATAGGATCCGAAACAGGAACACAAATTACTTTTTCATCAGGGCCTTTATCATCTGCCATATGAAAAACTCCAATTGGTTTCACTTCCATAACACAACCAGGAAATGTTGGTTCAGTAACTAATACTAAAACATCTAGTGGATCGCCATCTAATGCTAAAGTTTCAGGGATAAAACCGTAATCAGCTGGATACATCATAGATGAGAATAACATTCTATCGTATCTGATTTTCTTTAAATCGAAATCATATTCATACTTATTTCTACTTCCTTTTGGAATTTCTATCAATACATCAAATGTAGTAACTTTATCTGCTGTCATGTTTTTTTAATTTTAAAGCGGGTGCAAATGTAATCATTCTAGATTTTTTTAAAGAATGAATTATTAATTTATTTTAGTACAAAACTAAAAATAATTGTTATTTAACAATTTAATAAACCAAAGGTTCTCTATTGCGTTTTTTTAGATAATAATGCCAAAAAAAATAGGTCGCTAATGATGAATAAGGCTTCCAATTTTCTGAAAGCAATATCATTTCTTCTTTTGAAGAAACTGGATATAACTCTTTCAAAGTGTTCTGTAAAGCAATGTCTCCAATAGGAAAAACATCTTCTTTTTGAAGACAAAACATCATATACACTTCAGCAGTCCAATTACCAATTCCTTTTATTGTTGTTAATGCTGTTTTTATTTCAGGTTCTGTTTTCTCTGCAAGTGTTTCTAATTGTAATTCTTTATTTAAAACTGCATTTGAAAGCGCTTTTAAATACACCACTTTTTGTTTTGAAATTCCATTATTTCTCAAATCTTCATCAGCAGTTTTACTTATATTTTCTGGATTTACAACTTCTAATAAATTTTCTAGTTTTAGGTAACATGCTTTTGCAGAAGCTAATGAAACTTGTTGTTCTATAATTAGCTTACACAGCGATTCAAATCCTTGAGGCCTTGTAGAAATTGTAGGTTCTCCATACAAATCGAATATTTGCTGAAATACAATATCTTTTTGAAGCAAATAAGAAATGGCTTCTTTCATATTTAAAAGTTTGTGTTAGCGGTTGCAACGGCATCCTTTTTTGTTTTTCTTTCAAAACAAAAAAGATATAGTGGAAGACGCGACCTGAAAGGGAACACTCAAATTAAAAATAAAACCCGAATGAAGCTTTTACTGTAAACTTGTTTGCATCTGGAATAGTTAAATAACTACCTCTCCAAGCAAAATCAATTCTTAAAACCTTAAAAATATTCCCAATTCCTGCGTTATATTCCCAATATATATCTTCTGGAGATCTGTAAAGTAATCCCGAAGCATTAATTAAACGATTTTCTTCTGAAACCGTTCCATAAACACCTTTTATACCTACAATTTCTCTCCAATTTAATTTTCTAAGCAAAGGAATTCTAGAAAACAATCTACCATTAAAATGATGCTCAAAATGAAGTGACGCATATTCATCTGCCACAAAGTCATAATAATCCAACAGATTATAGGTATTATCTATAATAAAATAAGATTGATTTCCTGGGATAACACCCATTAAACCTAAAGGAATTTGCCCAAAAGTTTTTCCTAATTCAAGAGTTGTAAAAAGTCTCCCAAAGCCACCAACCAAAACAGGTTGGCGATAATAAAACTGTACTTTTTGATAATCAAAGTCACTATCCATAACTCCTTTAAAGCCTTGACTGTAACTTAGGAAAATTCGGGCGTAATTATTATCTACTAATAAACGTTCTACACCATAACCAACTGTTCTTCTTTTCGGAGTAAACTCAGCCACAAAATTAATTTCAGATTGTTTTACCTTACTTTCCGTTGTTGTTTGCGAATCATCTGTATAATAATTCAAACTAAATTCGTCTGATGCAGATTCTAAAGTTCTGTAAGAGAAATTAGTTTGAAAAGAAACATTTTTAACTGGCTCAATTTCAAATCCTAAAGTTGTTAAATTTACAGACGTTAATTTATTATTTGTACCACTAGAAAACAAAGAAGAAGAAGCAAAACTTCTACCTAAAACATCATTTGATGTCGTAAGACTAACTCCTATTTGCTCTACATCTCTTCTATTTCCAGCAGAAAGGATAATTCGATTCTTTTTATCCACCATCCATTTTCCTGAAACTCCGTATTTAACTTTATCATCTTTAAAACCATACGCTAAATATCCTTGTAATCTCCATAAATCATTACTTCCAAAATAGGTTCGTCCACCTACACGAGTCCTAATCCCTTCCACATCATTATATCCAAAAGTTGAAAAAATTGGACCGAAATCCATTTTCCACTTTGGTATTTCAATGTAACCACTTCCAAGAATTGAAGCTAAGTTATAAATTCTTTTAAATCGGGGCACTTCCTTCAAAGTATCGAGCATTTTATAAATACCTGCTTCATTTTCATTAAGTTCTTCAAAACGATTCCCATCCCAATACTCCTTAGAACGGTTAAAAACCTCATTATCATAATAGTTAACCTCTTCTTTATAGAATTTATCTTCTTTCTTAATATCAAATTGATGATTTCTAGCCAAAGTAGTTCGTTTTCCATAAACTCCTTTCGACTCTTCTTTTTTAGAAAAACTAAAATCTGACATCATGTAGTCTCTCTTCAACAAAAAGACAGAATCATTTAAAACATCATATTCTTGCTCAATATAAATCTCTTTAACCCAGTTAATATTGGCACTCTTACTGGCTTCTAAATTTATTTTTTTTATAGCAAATGTAGAATCGTTTACCCAAAAATCACCTTTAAAGGTCAATTCATTTTTACGTCTTGGATAATAAACTATATTATAACACCATTTATTATCGATGTACATACTATCATTAAGCACATAGTTATAAACATTAATTCCTGTTCGAGATAATGGACTTACAAAATCCTTGTCAAAGAATTTTAGGTAATTATCGTAAATATCGTAATCCGCATACAAATCTTTAATAAATGTATTTACACCATCCCCCGAACTAAAACCAGAATTTTTATTAGCTTCAATTATTTCTTTAAATTTTTTTGCTTCATTATCTCCATATATTTTACTTAAAGTCTCATTAATAAAAATAGGCAAGAATGTCTTTCCAGAAATATTAGACGTATCAATCTGTTTAAATACAAACTCCATTCCCTTGAACATTTTACTATTCATAAAAGCTGAATCAATCGTATTTAAATCAAATTCAACTTTTTCATACTTATCATACTCATACTGTTTAAACATTTTAAGACCGTTTTTCCTTCTTCTTTCCCAAATTTTCCTAAGAATATCTAGAGCAGGGTTGTCTTTTTTTGAAGTCTTTCCAGAATAAACAACAATCTCTTTTAATTGAGTACCCTCTTTTAAAACTATTTTCAAATTAGTATTCAAACCGGGTTTTAATGGAATTTCTTTTTTCTCGAAACCAATAAAAGACACTTCCAAAAAAGAATAATTTTGTTTCGATTCGAAATAAAAATTACCATTTTCATCTGTAATAACACCTTCTCTTGAATTTTTGAAAATCACATTAGCAAAAGGAATAGGTTCATCAAACTCATCAATCACTTTACCTCCTACTTTAGTTTGAGCAACCCCAACAAAAGAGAAGAATATAAACAGGCAAACTATTTTTTTTATATACATATTTTAAAATTCAAAAAAAAACTTCATCAATTCCTTGATGAAGTTCCAAATATAGTAAGTTTTTTCTTTACTTGTAAGCAACTTTCTTAACTGCCTTGATAACATCATCAGCATTTGGCAACCATTCTTTCAATAAAGCTGGTGAATATGGAGCTGGAGTATCCGCAGTTGTTATTCTTTGTATTGGAGCATCTAAATAATCAAATGCTTTTTCCTGAACCATATAAGTGATTTCAGATGCTACACTTGCAAAAGGCCAAGCTTCTTCTAAAATAACTAATCTGTTTGTTTTTTTAACAGAGTTCAAAACTGTTTCATAATCCAAAGGTCTTACCGTTCTTAAGTCGATAACTTCACAAGAAATACCTTCTTTTGCCAACTCATCAGCTGCAGCAAAAGCTTCTTTTAAGATCTTACCAAAAGAAACAATAGTCACATCAGTACCTTCTCTCTTTACATCAGCAACACCTAATGGTAGCGTATATTCTCCTTCTGGAACTTCTCCTTTATCTCCATACATTTGTTCTGATTCCATAAAAATAACAGGATCGTTATCACGTATAGCAGATTTTAAAAGACCTTTAGCATCATACACGTTTGATGGAACTACAACTTTTAATCCTGGGCAATTTGCATACCAGCTTTCGAATGCTTGTGAATGAGTAGCTGCTAATTGACCTGCAGAAGCAGTTGGCCCTCTAAAAACAATAGGAATATTAAATTGTCCTCCTGACATTTGTCTCATTTTAGCTGCATTGTTAATTATTTGATCAATTCCAACTAACGAGAAATTAAAAGTCATAAACTCAACAATCGGTCGATTTCCATTCATTGCAGAACCGACAGCAATACCTGCAAAACCTAGCTCAGCAATAGGAGCATCTATAACTCTTTTAGACCCAAATTCATCAAGCATTCCTTTAGAAGCTTTGTAAGCACCGTTATATTCAGCCACTTCTTCACCTATTAGATAAATAGACTCATCGTGACGCATTTCTTCGCTCATTGCCTCACAGATAGCTTCTCTAAATTGAATTGTCTTCATTGTATATTTGTTAAATTTAAAGATGTAGTGCCAAAAAACACAACACTTATTCTATATATTTTAATTTATTGCATGGCAAAAATAGGAAAAAATTAAATTATTATATGATGATAATTTAATTATTAAAATTTTAATATTAACGATAACCTTTTCGTAAACCATAAATCAGGCTAAAAAATGGACTTATATTTTTTATCAATTAAAATAATTACAATACAATCATCTTTAACTTTTTGAATCGATATGTTCTTCAGTTTAATTTTTTCTTTTTTCACTTGGTAATAAAACTCCTTTAATGAAGTTGTTTTTTGATCTTTAAAAACAACTGTTGGTAAATTATATTTACAAAAATATTTCAAGAAGTCTTCATATGATATTTTGTTATTAGTAACCAATTCAAACACATCTTCAATTTTATTTGCATCAGCTCCACCAATTTCAGGTCCTTTTTCAACCTTAACAACATTATCTTCTTCAGGTGGTGCATCTGGCACATTTTGAAAAGGATTAATTGGTATTGTATTTCTCTTTCTATCTGACTTAGTAACCTGCTCTTCTTTTTTAGGCATAACAAAAATTACTTTTGTAGCCACATGTGTATAGTCATCATTTACTACAAGAGAAATCATTTTTCTGCCCGGACTTGTAAAAGTATAACTACACTTTTTATCAAAAGAATCTACTTTATTTTTTAAATTCTCACCAAATCTCCATTCCCAAGATTGAGCTGAATCTGTATTATCTTCAAAAACAATTTCCTCTCCCTCCATTACATAATTTGGCACATTAATTTTAGGAATTAGCGATTGATCAATAGAATTTTTCCGGGGCAAAATTGCGACAACACGTTGAACAGTACATTTATTATTAATTACTAATTTAACTAAATACTCCCCTTCTTTGTCAAATGAATGAGCTACTTTTGAACGAAACGCAATTTGAGAATTATCACCAAAATACCATCTCCATGAATCTGCGTTTTTAGAGTCATCCGAAAAAATTATAAACTCACCAACCATAAAAGAAGGAGCATCTATTTTAAATTCTTTAGCATTACATTCTGTCTCATTATTTAATTTATAAATAATTATTACTAATGAAAGCAATACAACAGCCGAAAATACCATAGGTATTTTTGCATCAAAATATTTTTTAAATGGGGTTAAAATAAACATACTGTTATTAAATTACTTTTCAAACGAAGTAGATTTCAGAATTATAAAACATAAATTTCATCAAAAATAGGAATTTTCTTTTATTAAAACGCATCCTCTTAAACTGAATTTACTTGATATAATTTCATTCTATTAGTTTAATAAAATATTATTATTCCACAAACATATTTCTATCGAAACACTTGCTTTTTTTAATAAAAACTCATACTATTGTAGTTAGTTTAAACGACAAACAAATAACAAAAAATGAAATTTATAGCTTTACTTTTTTTTTCATGCTTATTAATTAATTGTGGAACAAAAAAAAGCACAACCACTTATTACAATGAAAATGTTTATGAGGAAAAAGCCAACTATGTAGTTTACGATCCTTTACCAGAAGAAGATAAAATATATTTTTCAAAAAAATTAGAAGTTGATAAAGATGAAATTATTAACGGAAAACTATATAAATTCATAAAGGAATGGGAAGGAACCAAATACGTATATGGTGGAGAAACCAAACAAGGCATAGATTGCTCTGCTTTAATGCAACATTTATACAGAGAAGTATACAATTGCGACCTACCTCGAACAGCAGAACAAATGGGGCTGGACAAACGTTTTCACTTATTTAAACTTACAAAAAACCTAGAAGAAGGAGATTTAGTGTTTTTCAGAATAACGGATGAAAAAATAATAAGTCACGTTGGTATTTATTTAAAAAATAATAAGTTTTTTAACGCTAATTTAGCTGGTGGAGCTTCAATTTCAGATTTAAAAAGTAATTATTGGAGAAAATTCTATGTTGTTTCTGGCAGATTGAAAAATGGTAAAAAAAATGAGTAAAAAAAAGACTTTCATAGAAAATCAAAGAAATTTAACTCCATTTGATTTAAGAACCGAATTATTATTAGATTCATTATTACAAAATAACATTGATGATTTCGACATTGTCATAAAACCTAATGGTCTTTTTTACAGAAAATTCAGTAAGGATAAAATGTCAATTAACCTTGATTCAATTGATTCTGATATTTTGAACATCGAAATTAGTAGAGATAGTTTTTATGATATTCTTCCTGAAAGCATCTCTCATAATTATAGAAATTCTGATAGTTTTTCTAATCCTGTAGACGAATTTAAAACCAGAAAAAAAGAAGAAAAAGAAGCTCGTAATTTCTTCAACCCCATTGAGAATGAGTTTTTCCGGTTTAGACATGAGATAGAAAAAAATGAATCTTTTTTCTTTTCAAATTTAAATGCAAATGGAATTGTTGATATTATTAAAACAATACTGGTCTTTGAAGAAGAAATTCCAGATGAATTAGTAGTAAAAATGTTTTATGCTCTTTTACAGTTAAAAGACAATTCAAATCAAAATATAGACGAAATAGTTTCCATTTTAGAGCAAATTATTAATGAAAAAGTCACTTATGAAACTAGTTATATTAAACTTGAGAATGTTAATGACAAAGTAGATGATTCTAATGATTTGATAATGGGCATAAATACAACCTTGGAAAGTTCAGAACGAATTTTTCTAAAGAAATACAACTTCATTATAGGACCATTAAAAAAATCTAAAGAATTAAGTAAATACTTTCAAAATCAATTGATGGAATCTTTTTTAAATAACTTTTTTAATTTATTTTTACCCTTTCATGCCCAATACTCTTTTGAAGTCACTTTAAACAAAAAAGATCAGATGTTTTCGATGGACGAAAAACAATATAAATCAAGATTAGGAATATCAACCATATTATAAATGAAAAAGTATTTAAACTATATCAATTTTGGTCAGGAAATAATATATTTATTATTATTAATTGCAATTGCGTTAATAATTAACATTCTCATTGGTAGTAAAATTCCAAAATTTAGACAACAGCGAAAAAAATTCTACTTATACATTGTTATTCAAGTTGTTATTTTTATCATTTTTTCTTGTATTCTTTACAATTTAAAAGACACTAGTTTAAATCAAAGGTTAATTTCTTTCCAGATTTATTTTGCTGTTGCGGGAATAATTCATCTTAAAATTTTCCATGACTATTTTAAAAAATTTGAAGTTAAAAATTTCATTAGCGAAATTGCTATTATTTTCTCTAGTTCTCTATTTTTAGCTGCATTCATGTATGTAATTACTAAATATTTCTCTGACGGAGAATTTTCATTTTACTTATTATCTAGTTTATTTTTCTTCATTTCTCCTTCACTTTGTTACAAATTATTTGAATATTCCATTTCAATACCTGTAAAATTACATAAAAGATGGTTTTATCCTTTAAATGATAAATATCCATCTCCAAAAGTTTCAGAAATGAAAAACATAATCATACTGAATCTAGTCTTTCAAAAAAAGGCAACTGATACACAAATTATAAATTTCAAGGTAAAAGCTCCTAGAGCAATAGATTTTGGAAGATTGTTTTATTACTTTATAAACGATTACAACGAGAAGAACCCAAATAGTCAAATACATTTTGTTGATGAAAAAAACCAACCTTATGGATGGTATTTTTATTCAAAACCAAAATGGTTCAGTTCATCTGAGTACATAGATCCAGAACTAGCAATAGACACAAACAATATAAAAGATGGTTCAACCATTATTTGTCAACGTATATAATTAAAATTATGGCAGAAAACATAAAACACTTTCCAGTAAATTGGATTGATGGAATGAAAATTAATAAAAAACATTTTATTGAATTCCAAGACAATGTAGAAGATTCGATTAGAGATGCAAGGAATTTGGAAGTAAACGAATTGAATTACGGTCTTCTTTCAACCCATTTAAGCAGACCTTTTCAATATTCAATTTCTATTGATGCTCATAATGAATTAAGCGTTAATATAAAAACGTTAAAGGCTATAACTCCTGCTGGTGGAAGAATAGAAATCACTGACTTTACAGGAGAGTTCTCTGAAAAGATAGAATTAAAAGACTTTGATTTAAAAGAAAACAATTATTATCTTTTACTAAACGTTGATCCTTACACAAGAGTTCCTTCTGGTGAACAAAATATGGAAGAAGTTCCTCCTCGTTTTCCTCATGCGTTACCAAAATACAGCTTAAGTACTGTTTTAGAGAGTGAAGTAAATCATAATAATATTGGAGCACTACAATTTCCAATTGCAAAATTTAAAACCTCTTCTGAAGGTTATGAAATTATAACTAATTATATTCCTCCGAGTTTAACTCTAAATAGTCATCCAAGTCTCATCAGTTTATTTGAAACTTATGACTTGTTTTTTAAACAATTAGAATTTTATGCCATTCAAATTAACCGAAAAATAAAATTCAGAAACAATAATGAAGACGAGAATGTAATTGCAAATATGGTTTTTGATGTTTGTGATAAAGCTTTACGTTTTGTAGAACTTCATATCACAAAAAACAAATGGGCTAATTATAATTTAAAACCTATTATACTTTTAGACAATGTAATTAGTTTAAGTAGATCTGTAAAAAATAGTTTTGATTATTTTTCTGGAGATGGAAAAGAAATGCTTTTCAACTACTTTTCTGAGTGGACTGATATTACAAGTGGAGATTATGAGCGTTTATTTACCGATACTATTAATGTAAAATTCAAAGCATACGACATTGAACCAGTAGTGGAACAAGTAAAAGACTTCATAACAAAAATAGATGAACTTTTTTCAATCTTAAACCAATTAGACTACATTGGAAAAAAACGAGACGCTGGAATATTTGTTAATGAAAACATCTTGAAAAATGATCGCAAATCAAGTGGTCTATTTAGTAGTGATGATAACGATATAGATTCTTCACCAACATTTTTAGCTGACTAAAATTAATAATCATGGATATTTTAAATAAAAAAGAACGTCTTAATGCATTCCTGTTATTCTTATTAATGTTTTTTATAACAACGGGAGTTTTAATAACTGCTATATTTTTCAACTTCAAGTTACCTTTAAAAGAAAATGAAGTTTTAAAGAACGAAAACGACAAAATGAATTCTCAATTTAACTTTAATAAAGAATTCACTTTAAAAATGGAAGATATTGGAAAACTAGTAGATTCATTAGACAAAGCTCCTTTAAGCTTTCAATTTATTGAACAATCAATAGGTTACGAACTTAAAGAACTAAGTGAAAGTATTCCAAAAGACTCTACAATTAACCCTGCTTTATACCAAAATATAATTATTACAACTAAAGAGTTTGTAAATACTAAAAAAAGACTTTTGTTAACTAAAGATTCTGAAAAAGAAATTGAGAATTTGAAAAGAGAGAATGAAAGTTTAAAAGAAGATAACAAATCATTAGAAAGAAACTTACAAGCCCTTAGTGTAGGTTCAAGGTTTAATTAAGAATAAAGTAACTACAAAAAAATGTCTGCAGAAATATCAACACAAATCATTCATATAGCAAAACAATATGCAAAAGAAAATTTAAATGCGAAATATTACGCAGCACATTTATTAAAAGCAATTTTAAATCAGCAATTTGATTTTTTAAAAGAGTTAGACGCTAAAGGTGTCGATGTTTTTTATCTTGACGAATGGGCGGATATTAGAATAAGTGAATATCCAAAATCCTCTAAGCCCTCAGATTCACCAGAAGCGGATGAAAGTGCAACTATTATATTAGAAGAAGCTGAAAGTATTGAAAAAAAGAATGAAATAGGAATTTTTCCAGCTATTCTAAGTGCTGCAATTACTCCTGGTGTTGGTTTTTCGCATGATCAGTTAAAATCGTTGCCGCTTACAGCACTAACAATTATTGAAATGTATCAATCTGGAACAGGTATTAAAACTCCTGAGATACAATTTTCAACTGCTACAACAGCTAATTCAAGTTCAAATGCCGTATCAAAATATTGTATAGATCGTCTAAAATCTATCTCAAAGAATGAAGAACATGCTATTATAGGAAGAGATGAAGAATTAAAAACAATTACAGAAATATTAAATAGAAAATTAAAGCCTCATGTAATTATCACAGGAGAACCTGGTGTTGGAAAATCAGCTTTAATAGAAGGTTTTTGCAAAAAAATAGCCACTAAAAACATCTTAAATGCATTTGACAATGCTGCTGTATTTGAAATAAATATCGGTGCATTATTTGCAGGTGCATCTTACAAAGGAGAAGTAGAAGACCGACTTCAAAAAATATTTAATGAATTAAAAACATTAGAAAAACCAATATTATTTATAGATGACATTCATGAATTATTTGACTCCAATCAAGGTTCAGGAATTGCAAGCATCATAAAATCAGAATTATCAAAAGGAGTAATTACTTTTATAGGAGCTACAACCCCTGAAAAATTCAGAAAAACACTGGCTAAAGATGATGCTTTATCTAGGCGTTTTGAGACATTGGAAATTAAAGAACCAAATCAAGATTTGGCTTTCAGGATGATCTCTAGTATTATAGAATCCTATCAAAAACATCATGATTTTAATATTTCGGACGAAAGCCAGAAAGAAGCTATTCGATTAGCCAAAAGGTATTTAAAAGAAAAATCATTACCAGATTCTGCCTTGGATTTAATAGACAGAACCATGTCTTCATTAAAAGTGGCAAAAGAAACTATCAAAAAAGAACTACCAGACTTAAAAATTCAATCACAAGATATACTTACTATTGAAGAGACCGAAGTAAAAGAAGAAAAAATCATTTGGTTATTTTCAGATATTTTACAAAAAACAGGTAAATTATTAAATGAAAATGAAAAAAGTAGTACAGATTTTCATGCTTTAGAAAATCATGACAAAAAGATTACTTATCTTAACGAGTTACTTGCACGCTTAGAAAAACTTGAAGAAGAAGAAAACGAAGTCTTAGCCTCTCACTTATCAATTGTTGTTTCAGAAATTACAGGAATTCCAGCTGGTAAAGTAAAATCAGATGAAAGAGAACGTTTATTAGAAATAGAAAACACGTTAAAAAAACGTGTTATTGGTCAAGACCATGCGGTAAAAGTAGTTTCAGACGCTATTATGGAATCACGATCTGGATTAACCAAACCTGGACAACCAATAGGTTCTTTTTTCTTTTTAGGGCCAACAGGAACTGGTAAAACCGAATTAGCAAAATCATTAGCCGATTTTTTATTTGGAGATGAAAATGCAATTATTCGTTTAGACATGTCTGAATTTAAAGAAGAACATTCTGCTGCTTTGTTATACGGTGCACCTCCAGGATATGTAGGTTACGAAGAAGGTGGTTTATTGGTAAACAAAATAAGACAAAAACCATATTCTTTAGTTTTATTTGATGAAATTGAAAAAGCACACAAGTCTGTTTTTGATGTCTTTCTACAAATATTAGATGAAGGAAAACTACACGATCGCTTAGGTAAAGAAGGAGATTTTTCTAATTCTGTTGTCTTATTCACATCAAATATCGGTTCTGATTTCATTGTAAAATCTTTTGAAAAAGATGTTATTCCTAAATCTAATGATTTAATACAATTAATGACAGGTCATTTTAGACCAGAATTTTTAGGTCGTTTAACCGAAATCATTCCGTTTGCTCCTATTAATGTAAAAAGTGTATCTAGAATATTTGACATTCATCTTAAAAAGGAGTTGTTACAATTACTTGAGAAATTAGAGATCACTTTAGAAATTAGCGAAAAGGACAAAGAAAAAATTGCCTTACAAGGATTTAGTCCAGAATATGGAGCTAGACCAATTAAGGGATCAATACGAAATAAACTAAAAAGACCTTTATCTCGAATGATTATTGCAAATGAGATTATAAAAGGAGATACGGTTAAGGTTACATTAGATAAAAACGAAGAACTTAAATTTACTGTAACTAATGAAAGACCTGTATTATAAAATTCCATTTGACTATAAAAAACTAAGCACAGGAAAAGATGCTACAAAAGTAACTATAGAAGAATCTTTGGCTCAATTCATGTCGGTAATTATTTCTACTATTTTTGGAGAATATAAATATGATGATGAATTTGGAACAGTTATTTGGGATACCGATTTTAATTTATTAGCCAATCCTAATAAATTAAAAGATATGATTAGAGAATCTGTTCATGAAAAAGTAAGTAACTATGAAAAACGCTTAAAAGTTACAGAGGTAACACTAAGCGTAAATGAAAACACATTAAGTTCCGAATCGAATATTAGAGTTAAAAAGAGACTAGACATTGTTGTTTATGGTGTGATTAAAAAAACAAATCAACCTTATTACTTTAAAAGTTCATATTATTTAGCTCCGTTTTCTTTTAAATAAAAACCACCTCGATGAATCAATTATCAAAAGATCAAATTAAAGATAGAATGTTGAAGCGCGCTGCTAAAAAGTGGGGCTATAATGATGTTGAATTAGAAAATGTCTTTGATCCAATAGTGAATCTTCTTTTTGATGTGTGTGCTAAAGAATTGGAAAAAATATCAAATGAAATTTTTTCTAGTAGAAGAAGAATGACTGAGCGATTGGTAGATATTTTAACACCAACAGCTTCAGCAAAAGCTACTCCTTCAAGAGGAATTTTAAGAGCTTATCCAGTAGAAGATGAAACAACATTACACAGTCATCATCAATTTTTTATCCAAAAAAAGCAACCTAACCCTTATAATCCTATTGAGAATATTGTAAAAAACTTTCACTTTGGGCCAACCATTCCTGTAAAACTAAATCGAAATAGGTTAAGCTATGTAGTACTTCCAAATGGTGTTCAAGAAATTGTTAAAAATCAATTTAGAGAAATTGTTTCTGAAAAAGACTACTTAAAAAAAACACCTCATGGAACTATCTGGCTAGGTTTAAAACATGAAGGGAATGGAACTATAAAAGATTTAATGTTTTATTTCTATTTAAGAAACATACATGAAAGGACTAAATTTTATCATTTTTTACCTAGAGCAAAATGGTTTTTAAATGATTTGCCATTAACAACAAAACAAGGCTACAACAATGATGAAAGTGACAAAAAAGGGTATGATTTAAAGCAACACGATATTTATCATATTCAAAAAATTGAAGAACACACTAATGATTTTTATGAGAGAAATTTCATAACTGTTAAAGATATTATACAAATTAACAATTCAGATTTTGTTTTTCCAGCAGAATTTAAAAGTTTCTTTCCTGAAAAAGAATTAGAAAAATTAAAAGAGGAAAAAGACATACTTTGGATTAAAATTCAATTTCCTAATGTAATAGGTCCTGATATATTATCAACTATTTTTTGCTCGAACAATTGTTTTCCAGTTATAAACAAAAAACTGAATGAAACACAGGGCAACATTAAAGAGTTACTAGATATTTATCCCTTAAAACTAAATAATGATTACTTTTTAGAATTGTTTTCTGTTTTAAATGACAGAGATAAAGAGTTTGACGTTATTACCAATAATATTGAACCTGAAGATGAAAATTATGCTTACTTACGATTTGGTGGTGTAGCTCGTTTTGACGAAAGAAATGCATCTGAAGAAATTAATTATCTAATTGATTTAATTAGAGATGAAGCCGCAGCTTTTTCAAGACTAGGTCAAGATTTTACCGATAATAATTTAAAAGAAATTAATCAAATTATAGCTCGTTTTAAAACCAAGATGTCACAAATAGGAATGCAAAACCTTAACAATCCTTATTTAGTTTTAAACACAGAAAAATCAAAAGAAAAAGGAATTTTATTTATTAAATATTGGACTACAAACGGTGAAGAAGCTAATAAAATAAGTACTTTTAGTAAATTCAATGTTTTTAAAGGAGCCGATTTTGACAAAGACAGTATTATGATTTTATCTAGTACACAAGGTGGACGAGATGAGTTAACTAATTCTGAAAAAATATATGCATATAGAGAAAACCTCATCTCTAATCAAAGAGTTGTTACTAGGCAAGATATTATTATTTTATGCAAGAATCATTTTGGAGAAGCCGTAAAACAAATTGAAGTTAAAAATGGTATTCAAACTGGTTTTGATAATAATATAGGCTACACACCTACAATTGATATTCATTTAACCCAAAAAGACAAAGATTACTATACTGAAGAAGAGTGGAACTTTTTAAGTGAAGATCTAAAATTATTAATTGAAAAAAGAGCTTTAAATATAGTTCCTTTTCGTATTGTCTATACCAAATAAGGAGCTTTTTCTATATAAGAAAGCCATCTGTTTTTTTAACAGATGACTTTCTTCTTTGTTTACCAACTTTTAATATATTCTAGCAAATAATCCTTTAGTATTTCCAGATCCACCACTACCTGTTATTGTAATATGCCCTGTATTCCCATTTCCATCGTATCCCCAAGCTTTATTATTTTTAGAATTGTTATTTGTTACTGTATGTGGTACAGACTGTCCAGCGCTTCCCAATTTAAAGCCATTTCCGTCACCATTTGAACCATAACCATTATTACTAGCTATACAGTTCTTAATAGTTACAGTATAAGGTTGACCATAAAGATCCCAGCCATCATCTGAATTATGATGAGCAGTACAACCTTCAAATACATTATTTCTTCCTGCGGATAATTTACAAGCAAATCCATCAGCATTTTCTCCACCATTTTGAGAGTCATAATTATCATTTGAATAGCACTGATAAATATAATTATCATGACCTCCATTATAGATTTGTAACCCAGAGTCACCATTATAAGAAGTTGTTACTTTATACGCAAAGTTATGACCACCATTTTGAAATACAATCCCACAATCCGGAGCATTTTTAATTGTCATATTTGTAATATTCCAGTAACTTCCGTTTACTTTTACACCCCAACTCCCTGAAGGTTGACCCGAACAATTTAAAGTTCCACCTGTAATGTTAATTTTTGAACTTGAAGTTCCACTTCTAGCAAATTCGAGTGTTCTAGTCAAATTGATTGTACCACTTATTGTAATTACATCTCCAGGATTAGCAGAAGATACCGCAGATCGTAATGCCGATTCAGAGTTAACTGAAATTGATCTAGCTGTACTTGAAAAACTTTCTTTTTTAATTTCTTCTAAAGTTGAATCTGATTCGGTTGTTTGAAGTTCATCTTTTTCACACCCAACAAATGCAAAAATAAAACACAGCAAGACTAATTTAATCTGTTTTTTCATAATAAAATATTTTTTGTTTGTTTGTAACCAATAACCACTATGATTATTTATTTTAAAAATCAGAACTAATTATTCTTTTCATTATAAAAAAATAATTTTCTAATTTAATTTATTAAAAAACTTAAATTCATTAATAGTATTTTAAATCCTCATTTTCAATACATTAATCTAAATTAAAAATAAAAAACATATAAAACAAGAAAATTCGTAATCGATTACGAATTTTTTATAAATAATTAAAAAAACTTATGCATTTTTTTTTTAAAATCCAAATACACAAATTTATTAGAGAATGATAATAAGTAAATATTACTATTAATTCTTTAAAGTAATAGTAATATTTTCAGTGTAGCGGATTTCTTCTTTAATTAGAAACTGGAAGTAAGCAGATTTCTTTTTTACTTTCTTTTCCACATTATCAAAATGTGATTCAGTATGTAATTTTACAGTTTGCTCGTCCCATTTTACCTCTTTTCTAATTTTTGATTTTAAAGTTTCAATAATATTATTAGATAATCTTTGGTAAGAATCAAAAGAAATAATAATTTCCTTTGCACCTGGGTTTAATATAGTAGTTCTTCCAACACATGGAATTAAACCAATTGCTTTAATATTCCAATTTAAAATAGTGCCAATATCTGGTAAATTAACATTATCTAGAGGAGGATTAAAGAAAAACAAGTTCCAATAAGGTTCTTTAAATTTATTAGCTGTAAATGTTGTTTTATCTTTAATTTGATTGTAATAGTAATCTTTAATTTCTTTGGCTTCTTCAAAATCATCAAACTTATCTAATAATTTATCAGCTTTGTTATTCCATTCTATCAACCAACTCTCATGATCTTCAATTTCAATAAAATGTCCTTTATAGTCCGTTTTAATTTTAATTGGATAATTAAGTGTTTCTAATTCTTCTATTACCTTTAAAAAAGCATTCTCTTGAACTGGCAAAGAATTAATTTTTTCCTTATTAATAATATAAATACGTTCATCTTCCGTCTTATTATATAATGAAAAATCAATATTAAACCTTGTTTTAATTTCCTTTTGAAAACCATTCATTAGAATGTTCGTTTCTTCTATAATTTCAAAAACCATAAGTTTGTTTTAATTCATTGTTTTTTTTCTGGAAATAGCAAAACCTTGACTTCTCAAATATAGGAAATTAAATATTTTCATCAAATTAAAATCTTTTAAAAAAATGATAAGCAAACATAAAATAAGAAAACTAAAAAAATTAAAAAGAACTATAACAATTATAAAATAAAATTCAGAAGAATCATAAAATCCAAATTTATTGTAGTAGTATAATTTTAACTTATTTCCTGTTTATTGCTTTTCATTGAATTTGTATTTTTTTACTACTGTTTCTTCCAATAAAGGCAACATTACAACAGATATTGATTGTGGACCACTTTCAAAATGGCATAATTTATAAGAATGGTAGATCCTACTTACCCAACCATATTCATTATTACAACTGAATAATCATTCACTCTTATCTCAAACATCCAAGCTGAGGCACTAAAATCTAAAGTATGAATAAGATTGATCCTTCATAATTTTTATTACTTATATGTCCTGATTAATCTGTCTACAATCACTTCATCCTGATTAGGATCAGTAACTTTTGCTTTATTTGAAACTATATACATTAAAGAAGCGATAGTCCTTTTACCATCTGTATATTCAAATGATTGTGAAAGAATAATTGAATAATTATTCTTTAAACGCCATAAGTATGCTGAATATCCTAACAACTGATTGTTTTCGTCTACTTGAGGAACTGGCAATAAAACTTCAGGCATTCCATTTCTCTTTTTTATTTCCTCAAAAAGAGAACTACTAGTTTCATTATTTTCAGCAGTCACAATGATACCAACAATTTTTTCATTTGTAGGTTTTTCTAATAATACTCCTACACGACTTAATACAATATCATTTTCATCAGATTTTGTAAAATTCACATTCCCATATTTATATACTTCCACATTATTCGTATATAGGAATGGTAATGTTGTGTTTATTTCTCTTGCTTCCAAAATAGTATTCTCATTTTGGAACAAATCTTTTATATTTTCATTAAATGTTAATTTATATAAATCTTATTTTGAGTGTTACACGAATTTATTGTTATACAAAATAATAATGTTAAAAATATTTTATACATTTTAATTTTTAATTAATAGGATTTCTACACTTATGTCAAATAATTCTTCTAAACTTTTAATAACATCTAATGCTAAAAGTATATATAAAATTCATAAACACTTTTCAAACTAACAATTTAGACAAATAAAAACTTCATTAGTATTCTTTACCATTTTACCCATATATGTATTTGTTAAATCTTTTGAACTTTCAAAAATTTGATTATTTAATTGTTTTTTTATACCACCACAAGACACATAGTGACTTACTAAATGAACACCAAATAAAACAAAAAATATAATTATACTTATTTTCTTTTAAACAATAAAAAATAACAAACCATAGCTAATCCGATAAAAGAAATCAAAGAGATAGCAAAAGCCCATAATGGCATATCTGATTTCCCCATTAAATAATTATAAATAGGTAAAATAAAAGCTATAGTGAATAAGACTGAGCATATTTTAATACCAATAAAAAAGCCATTTATAAATTGTTGCTTATAACCATCCATAGAATAACCGAAAGCATACTTTATTATTCCAATTGATAAAAACCCGAAAACAACTGCGAATCCGAAACCTGCAATCAACAAAAGAAAAGTTGTAAAGCTGTGTTCTAGAACTAAATTTTCATCTACATTATATGAAATTGTAATGGTTTTACCAATTTTCGGAATATCTCCACTATGTGTACTTGATTCTAATTGTTTTTTTTTATTGTTTTCATCTAAAAACTCAATGATTGGTATGTATAGAATTGATGTTTTTATTCTACCATCATCATTTTTGTCTTTATATTCCTTTTCATAGGATTTATAATTTATTATTTTCCCTTCATAACTTGTACCTACAATATAAACATTAAAAGATTGTAGTGTTACATATGATGTGCTCAAAAAAATTGAAACCACACTAAAGATTAGCAGGAAATTGTATCCATAACCAAAGCAGCCAGTATCATTTATTCTTTTTACTATTTTTATCGTTAGAAATATAGTAACTAAAACAACTCCAATAGCAAAATAACCAAAAGGCGTTATCATAATAAATATTTGTAATTATCTAACAACAATAGGCTCTGATTTTTCAAAACCTATTAATAAAGGAAAAGAAAATTCATTGTTATTTTTGTTCTTAAAGAGCAATATTGGGTCGTTATTTCCTCTTGTTAAATTACAGATTTTTTTATTATCATATATTTTCAACATAGGTTCAGTTGGAAAATCCATTAACTCAAAATCACCTTCTTTTAAACGGAATAACATTTTTGAAAGTCCTTCAAAATTATCTGATTCTTTTGAATAAGTAGCTTCATCAATTTGATCAAATCTAAATTTTAAAAGGTTATAAATCTTTTGAATGTCTTTTTCCTTAAACAATTGATACATTGCTTTATAAAATAAAATTATTTCTCCTTTTTTTTCTTTAATTTCATCAAAATCATTCCACTTTTTTAATATAAATGGTACTTCCGCAATAAAGAAATCTCTTTTTTCGACAACAGGAATTTTCAAGTCATATAAGTTTTCTACACTAAAATTAAAGGATTCAACAATATCTCCATAATTAGTTGTAGAAGAATCATAAGAAAAGATTTTTATTTCAATAAAGGAATCTTCTCTAAAGTCTATTTCTCCTTTTAAAGGTAAAACTCTTACTTTTACCTCTTGCTCACCGCTCTCAAATATCCAATGATTAATAGGTATTTGAGAAGAAACAGAGCCTCCTTCCAAGTGACTATAAGCGGGTAAATCATTTATATAGATTTCATAATTACATATAGCAGACTTAAAACTAACTAAATATAACGGGCTTTTGAAATTATTCATTATAATATTTTTTAAATATAGGATCCTGTTTTGGATTATGGTAACCAAAGATTAGTTTTTCATTAAAAGCCTTATTTGATATTATCACTAAATCATTACTAAATGATGTTTCATTAATAAACAATGTGTATTTATATATGTAACCATTTGTGTTCCAGACGAAATGTAATGGATAAATCAAATATTCGTCTTCAAATTCGTCTTTCTTTGTCTTTATATCGTTCTTTACAAAGTTTTTTAAAACTAATTTTACTTTATCATCTTCTGCATTATAAAAGACACTATCATTAATAATTTGATCAGGATTACCTAATTTTTCTTTTAATTTCTTTAACACATTAAATGTTTCTACATTTTCTAATACTATATTTACGAATACTATTTTGTCGCTATTTTCTACTATTTTACCACCAGTGTTTTTTTCAATGCTAAAATTATAGAAATTAAACAACTTTTCATTTTGCTCTCCTTTTAAAGAATAGATTGTAGATATACTTCCATCATTTTTAAGTTCAGCCTCGACTTTCTCTCCTTTTTTTACTAATTCCCAATATCCATTTTGAGTTTGAACATTCGAAATATTTAATTTATTCAAAGTTTTATTAACTTCAGTTTTGTTATATATTTCAGATAAATCAAATCTACCTCCTTGTTGGCAACTCATCATAACAAGTAAAATCATTAAAAATAAATTTTTCATAAAATCAACTAATAAGGGCCTAATAAATAAGCTTTTTTGAATTCAACAGGACACTTTTTAACAATAACATATTCACCATTATCTTCAAATGTTTCTTTAAAAACTCCAAATTTAATTGAAGCTATAACTACATACTTTGCTACAATACCACCAAATTCTAATTCTGGATAACCTACAACACCGTCTTTCGCTATTTCTGCTTTAACACCAGCACTTAAATATGTATTAGCATTTGCTTTTGCAGATCCATCAAATCCTGCAATTCCATATTCCGCTTTTGCCCAAGCTTTAAGTTCTAATGTAACTTGCACCTTCCCATCAACACCTAATTTACCTTTTGTCTTTTTTGGAACTAAAGTATTCCCACTAATTTCTCCACTCACATTAATACTTCCATTAAATACAACGTCAAATTTAATTCCTATATTGCCTTCTAAATGTTTTGAAATAAAATTGATTACTCTACCTGCTCCTGGACAAACTGCATTTGCTCCAAATTCTGTAACAATTTGCCATAAATCTATCTTAAAATCTGCCTCAATCAAAGGTTTAGTCTCTATTCCAAATTTTAAATTTGTTCCTATCTGATTTATTTCTTCATCTATCTTTTCTAAAAACCATTGAATAGAAACAGCTATAACTGGAGCTTTTACTTCAAAACTAACTTTTCCTCCATT
Organism: Flavobacterium jejuense; assembly: GCF_006491595.2. Classification (GTDB taxonomy): domain Bacteria; phylum Bacteroidota; class Bacteroidia; order Flavobacteriales; family Flavobacteriaceae; genus Flavobacterium; species Flavobacterium jejuense. The sequence goes on along the minus strand of NZ_VEVQ02000016.1, from coordinate 6,450 downwards.
TACTGGGGAATTTGTTATTGAATCAGCAATTTTTTTTAATCTAACAAAAGCATTTAAAGTTTTCGCAATTTTTTCACCAAATTCAGTTCCAACTTCTAATTTTCTTGACTTTTTATCCCATTCTGCCTCTAAAGACAATTCAAAAGACTGATCCATTTCGCCAAACTCTCGTGCAAATTCCGCGTCCATTACAGACCCTATAGCTTTTTTTCTACCTGTTTTTATATTAAAAGGGTGCATCTCATTACCATAAGTATAAGCAAATGGTTGTTTATGATTCCATTTAAATTCTAATGTCCATTTTATATCTGGATAAACTGTAACAAATAACGCTGCATGATTTTGGTTTGAGTAGTAAGCACACGAATTAAAAAAAACAGGATACACATTTGGATTATTAATTTTCGGCCAAATATAATCAAATGGTGCTGGATGAAACTTTTCCAATTTGGATTGCATAGGAAAAATAACTGAATCCCCTTCTACACTCTTTAAAGTACTATTATTGAGTTTTACTTTGATTGATTTTGTATGATTAACACTACATCCTTTGTTTGTGTAATTAGCTAAATCAATCTTAAAATCTTCTTTACTTGAGGCTCCAATTGTTTCATAAATTATTGTATTTGCAGAATACCCACTAATTTTAATTAAATAATCACTTGGTTTTTTAGAACCTTTACTTTTACCAGTATCAAAAATTATTTTATCTTTTTTGTTTTCTATAATTGTTACAGAATCAAATCTACAAGGATCATATTTCAGAAAGTCGGTACTTGTTTCTCCTACTTTTAAAGGAGTATTATTGGTAGATGGTTTAATTTCTTTAGTAATCTGATCCTTTTTCATTCTTAAAAAACGAGCATGAATAGTATCTTTACCATCAGATATATATTGTCCGCTACTATTTTTTACCATTATATAAAATTCTTCAACATCTTTTTTTGCATGAATAAACCAATTTGATGTATTTCCCATTTTTAGATTGACTTCTCCATCAATTACTTCTACACTAGTTATAGTTGAAACTAATTTATCTTCATTTCTACCTGTCAAATAACTTCCTTCTATAAACTTATAAATTTCCACAGTAAGATTTTTCTCACCATTTAATCCTTCTGTCTCTAAATTTAAATAGATTAACTGTCCGTATTTAAATTGTTGTTTACGTACGTCTTCCCCGTCATTTGATGTACACCATTTACTAGAAAGTATTTTTGGTGTGCATTTTCCTATAACCCATAATCCAGTATTGTTCTTTCTATCTATATTTCCAGATAAACTAGCTTCTAAATAATAAGCGTAGGGTCCACATAATGCATTAGGGATATTTAATATAAATTCTTCTTTTGGTCCTTTTTTAATGCTTCTTATTTCTTGTCGATTATCATCTTGTAGAATCCAAGTAACATTTTTCTTTTTCTCTTCTTCTGTGGTAGCCTCAAACCATTTATCAACAACAAAACCAATATCATTTTTAGGCAATACTGCTATAGTAATATTAGGTATTGATTTTGCTTTATCAATCTCTCCTTTTCTAGACCATCTTATTTTTGCAACTCCTTTCATATTAACCAATTGTTAAATTAGGGTTTTGTGGACTTTTCACTTCCATACTCTTAATATTAACCATAGGGTTTAATTGACTATGGATGTCTTCGTTAGCATTATTAGAATTTTGAGAAGAAGCTTCTGACTTTTGACCGTGTTTTGTAATAGAAATGCAATCTGGACCACCTATTGGGCAAGTAGCTTTACTATCCTCTAGCAAAATTTTTCCTTGGTTAGATAGTACTACATTCTCATAGAAACCGCTCCATTTTGTAATCACAGCTTTGCAGGGTAAATAATCGCTAGTTGTAGGTTGTAGCTTGCATTTACCAAAAGTGTTTTTTTCTAAAGTTTGACCAATTTCTTTATCGGTTGCAATAAGTTTCTTAGATGCGCCTTTATCGTTTGCATAGTCTTTCGTTTGTGAAAGTACCTTCAAATTATCAGTTTTAGGTTCTACACTAAACTTACACTTGCATTCAGCTCCTTGCACCACTATATGCTTTTCGCTCATGTTTACTTGTTTGTTTTTGTTACATTAAATATACAAAATTACTTTTTTAAACCTCCATAATTTTGCACTAACAAATTGTTATAAAAGGGAAACAACTACTTGAATCTCTTTCATAACCTCTAATTCTATTGAACATTCTAAAAATAAGGATTCAATCAAATTTGTTTTACCATTTAAAAAATACAAGGAACGATAATTTCCTTTTGCAATATCTCTATTAGGATACAGAACTCCATAATAGGGAATGTTCATTTCATTTTCTAAATCAGCTTTTGATCTTTCTTCTTTTAGTTCGCCTTTTTGTTCAATTCTAATTAAATTATATTCATCTAAATATTCTTCAATTTTTTGTTCTATATCATACGAGACCGATTTACAGTTTGATAAAATAGGAAATGTTGTACTCGTTTGAAATTTAAATTTATGCGAGTAATACACATAAATTGTATTGAAATAACTATTTAAAAACCAATCCTTTTGTAAACTACCTAATAAATCATCTTCATTTCCAAGTGTTTTTTCATTTAGTAACAAATACCTTTCAACCCATTCTCCCTCATATTCATCTAATATTTTTTCTTTTATTTGTTCCCAACGTTTATTAATCTCTTTGTAATTATTAACTCCTATCCATTTTCCTTCTTCTGTAATATTCACTTCTAAAGGATATAAAACATCACTTGTTTTTATTGCTAATTCGTCAGCAATTGTATTTACTTCTTCATCATTAATAAACGTTTTGGATATTTTATCTACTTCAAAAACCAAATTATCCTTTTCGTTTTTTCCTTTATAAATCACACTTACTTCAAACTTTAATGTATTTTCCTCATTACCTGATTTTATAGTATACATTACTCCATAATTTATTTTGTTCTGAGTAGGTTTTAATGATAATTTAAAAGCGTCATCAAAAGGCACTTTTGGAATAAGTGACAACTCTTTTTCGTTGTACGTTGGATAGATATATAACTCTTTTAATCCTTTTGGAAATGTTACTCCTATATATTCATCAGAATCACAAAAAACATTATGAAAATTTTTAACTTCGTGTGTTGTTTTATCTAATTTTTCAGATACACTTTGTAATGTATCTCCTTTTTGTATTTTGTACTTTTTATATTTTGGTTTCAATTCTATTATAAATTAATATTAATAATAGACTCTTTTTCTATCATTATTCGGATCCATTCCAATACCTTCTCTTCGAGCTGACCAATGTAAATATCCGTTTCTTAAATTTAACAAATCTATTCTTTCTTGATCTGAAAGTGAATTATCTAACAGATATTGCTTACCGCTTCCAAACACATAGCTCCTTAACTTCTCTTTAACTCTTTCAAGCAATTCACTTTCTGATATATCATAGAAACTTTCAAGTTTATTATTGTTGATGTTTACCTCTTTGCTCTTACTACTTTCACCCATGAAATGTAATGGAATGTAACTGTAGGTTTTCTTTAAATCTCTGGTACCTTTAAGTGCCCAATATAAGTTACCTCCTGTTATTTCAAGTTGTTCTCTTTTATACCAACCTTCTTCAATTAAACGCTCAATTAAAGGATTTAGATTATTTCTAGAAGTCCATGAGGTCTCAATTTCCTGTATAACTTCTTTTCCATCATAATAACTACCTCCAATATCTGAATGTACTCCAGGAAAAGATTTTTGGACTCCAATATTTGTTCTAGTTAATGAGAAATTTTCTCTATGCTCATTTTCTGCAACATAATGAACTACGCTACTTGCTTTACCAATATCATTTAATGATAACTCTTCAACATCATCAAAATCAGGGAAAGCTGAAAAATATTTTGAATAAGAAGAAACAGTATCGAAAATTCCTAAAAACCTTACTCTAATAACATCAACTTCAACATCATTTTCTTCTAATAAAAGTCCTAAATGACCTCTTTTGGGAAATTCATCTCTTTGAGTAATAGTACCATCACTATCCGTTTTTTGTGTCGCTGTAGCACCATGAGAACTTGCGACATTAATTATTGCTTTGTATTTTGCTTTACTTATCTCATGAACAAAATTTCTTGCTGCTGCTGCACCTCTACTAAAACCATAAACATCAAAAGTTAAGGTATTTATTTTTTTTGCACTTACTTTATCTTTTTCCTTTATTATTAAATCCACAATAGATTCACAGCCTTTTCTTACTTTACCTCTTATTCCTGTACTTCCAGTTCCAAAAGCAAATCCCATTGTAGAATCTTTTTCTCTATCCTCTGTTCCAATACCTTCAATATAAGTTTTAAGAGAGCTTTCATAACATTTCCAAAGTCTAGCAACATTTGACCAATCATTATAATAACTACTATCTTCTTTTTTTTCAACACCATTCTTTTTAAAATATTCAGAATTATTTAACTTTTCTTGCGTGTTGTTTTTATTATTTAATGTCCCATCAAAGAAAACTCCAATTAGAACATCTATTGTCTCTTTTTGTGGTTCTGGTGGAGAATAATCTCCAAAACTAATATTTGTTGCCATAGCTTACTAATTTTAAAGTTTTACTCAATAGTTACTTTGAATTTTTTAATTTCAATTTCTTGTGAAATGCTTTTTAATTTAATTGAAATCTTTGATTTATCGATTACTTGAACTATAAAATTAATCTCTTCCATAGTATTAAATTTTTTGTAGGCATTAAATAATTCATCTTCATCAAATTTTTCTACCCAACAACTGACCTCTTTATTTTGATCTTTATCAATCCACCCAAATGCAAAATACTTTAAAACTCCTCGTTCTTCATAGTTTATGTTCAGTTTTTCCTTTTTATTTGAGGATTCAATTTCAATTTCACCATTATAAGTATGAATTACAAAATTAATAAGCATTTTATTCTCTGATAATTCAACTAAAGGTTTCCATAAATACTTTATTCTATAACCTTCATACACATCTATTTTTGGATACTCATTTTTCTTAATTCTTTCGAAAGTGTTATGTTCTTCATTTAATTCTGACAAAACAACATCGTTATATTTTTTTGAAAAAATAGGTTTGTTTTCTTCTGAAATAGTTTCAACATTAACAAATACTTCTTTTGCCTTAAAATGTGCAATTTCAATTTGACCTCTTACACTTGAGAGCCAAACAACTACTAGTCCGTTTGGAGCTAATCCTACTACAAATTTATTATACGTAACTTTTTTATTTGTTATTTTATTAATAATTCCTTCATTAAAAAGTTTGATTAATTCTTCTTTTGGTAAAGCCCATTTCCCTTCGAAATTTTTTTGATCAACAAATGAATGCCAAGCAATTTCTAAACTATCTGGAATGTTTTTTAAATCTGGCCCAATAACAACTGTGCCTCCTTCTTCTCCCCAACCATAATCAATATCTCCAAAACTGCTTAAAGATTGCGAGTAATCTTTAGCTATTATTTCTCCTCTGTAAACTTGGACAGGATATTCCTTTGGTGCGGATAATGTTGCTGACCAATCAAATTTTTGTTCCATTTTTATATTTTGACATGATGTAATTATCACGTTTGTAATTAATATTGTGAATAATAAACATTTGAATTTATTGCTTATTACCATCTGATACAATTTTCTTATTAGATATTAAGTTTAGATTACCAGTAGTAGATTCCACATTGAATCTGTTAGTGATTTTTTTTAACTTTCCTCCAACGTTAACATTATAATCAGCTTTAACTGTTATAGCTAAATTTTTTGCTCTTTTGTGAATTGCCATAATTTAAAATAATTTAGATTTTTCTGCACTATTGAATTCTACTGTTTTTCCACTCTGTAGGGTCATGTTTTCTTTTTCACTAAAAACAGAAACTTCCGAAGCTATTTCATTAGAAATATCTGCCTGACGTATGAAATCTTTATCTACAATCTCGGTGCGATTATCCGAAGATTCTCTTATATCTCCTGATGCGTTTTGTATAATATCTGTTCCTGCAACAGAAGTTATATTTCCATTTGCTGAATTATCTATGTCTTCTCCTGCACTAACAGAAATGTTTTTACCAGCTGAAATACTAATATTATCTCCAGCAGCTATACTGAAATTTTTAGGTGCATTCACACTAATATTTCCCTTTCCATCCATCATCCATGTATTACCACTTGGGTCTTCTATAAAAACACTTCCCTGATCATCATTCATTATTATTTTTGTTCCACTACGTGTTTGTATTATTTTTATATCATTACCCGAAGTTGCATAACCTGAACTTTCATTTCCATTATACATCGCTCCTAATACGAATGGCTTTTCAGCGTTACCTGCCTCAAAGCCAACTAACACTTCCTCTCCTATTTCTGGAATAAAATACATCCCTTTCCCTCCTCCTGAATGGGGATTGGTCATGCGTATCCATGGCGTGTTGCCTTCTTGCCATGCAAATT
>NZ_VEVQ02000015.1 GCF_006491595.2 Flavobacterium jejuense | reverse complement strand
AAAGACTCAAATAAATCATCATATTGCCCTTTGTATGATTCTTCATAAAGTTTGATTAATTCAATGTCTTTCATTTAAGATACGGATGTTTTTTCGTATTACAGGTAACGTTAGGCCGCTTGTGGCAGTTGCGTAAATTTATAACAAAACTTTACAAGTACAAAACTACTCATAGAATTTTCGGAGAAAATTCCGAAATAACCCAAGCCAAGCAATTGCTACAAACGGTGGTTGTAGGCAGTTAAATTACCAATTATGCATTAATTTAAATTTTGCATATTCTTCTTCATTTTGCATATAGAATAGCATAAAATCATCAAGTTCAATTTTAGTTTTACTTTGTCCCATATCTGCTCTTACAAGTTTAATTAATTGAAAATAAGTTTTAAATTGATTTATAGCTCCATTTTCTTTACTTAATTCCAGAGTCCATTTTGTGAACATTTTAAAAACATCGTCTGGTGCGTAAAGAAACATATCTTTTTTAATATCTAATATTCTTTTTAATAATTCACGTTCAGTCATTTTCTTTCCAATCTTTTCACCATTTGCTATATCAAAAAATATATAAATTAATTCAGAATATAATTTATATTTCTTTTCTGAAACAAGATTTTCAATATCTTTTATTTTATCTTTTTGATGTTGAATTCTCCAAATAAGAAAAGTACTCAAAGTACCTAAAATTAATAATAAAATCTCTTTGTATGGAACTTCTGTAATTAATATTTCGTTCATTTTTACGGATTTTTTATTAATTGCCTACAACTTGTATATATGTATGACAAAATCATACAAAGCCATCCAAAAGAAGGTAGATATGTATGACAAACGTCATCTTTTTTTATTTTTTATTCTTACAAATCTAAACGATCGCTTTCACTTCCACAATACGTATAAATACGTATTTTTTGCCTTTTTTTGTACGTATTTATACGTACATGAGTTGTTTTTAGGGATAAAAGTGCGTTTGTACTCTTTTAACTTTGGTAAAAATAAAAAGAAAGAAAATGGTTTTTTTACGGGAAAGCGTAAGGGAGAAAAGTTTTTTTAAAAGAAGGTTCTCGATACATTTTTTATTCCATTACATAAAAAACACTACCATTGACGGGCGAGGAGATTCTGAAACAAGTTCAGCATGACAAGTTTGACGATGAGGAGCTTCTTAGTTCGGTTGCTTTTGAAATGGGGTTTTAAAATTCTAAGCGTTTTTTATAGCCCAGATAGCAGTGGGAGTAAGTAGGTACTCGTTGCAAACTAGCATCAGATGGGTGTAATGGTTTCATTTTGAGAATCTTCGTGTGTCTGTTTATTCCCTCTTATGGTAATAAAAACCGTTCTTATTACATTTTTTATTATATATCGTCTATTTTTTTAAATATTTGAATAGAATTAAAACTAAATATTCGTTTGTGTAGCTACTAAGTATTTAATTCGAAAGGCGGATTCTGAAAAGCCTATTTAAATAGAGTAGGATAATTACTAAATTAAATATTATGAGTAAATTAGAATTAACTTCGGAATTATCGGAATCAATCCAAGCTCAACTATCTCAAGATTTTATGGATTCTTGTAAAAATTCAGTTAGTAAAAAAGCTTTAGCCGATTTAGTGTACAATAAAGCAATACAGAACCCTTACGTCCTTGCACCACAACCTGTTTGGACAGGTCAGCTTAATACTTTTTGGGTTGTATTAACTCAAATTGGAATGCATGTTAATTTGGGAGGTACTTGGATTACTTTTGGAGCATATGATGCAAAAGGATTGTATGAAAAAGGTGCATTTTACGATGGAAGTTCACAAATTACAGTTGGAGAAGTAATGGAAAATGCAGTTTGGATGCCTTAAAATGGATTAAGTAAAAAAATGCTCAATGATGAAAACGTACTTATTATTGGGCATTTCTTGATTATAGAGTACCTATTAATAAAAATATAATAAAAAAGTTCGAAAATTTTTTGTAGGCACGAGCTAGATGCTCACTCAAGAGGGGAGCGTTATTATAAAGACAATTTTTTTCATATACTTTTAGAACTGTTTTTTTGTAAAATATTGTTTTGTTGATTTAAGTGTATTTTTTCTTTTTTAAAGAATGAGCCATTTCATTGTAGTTTTTTTTGCTATTCTTTTTCCGAATAAGCGGTTAATTCTAATTCACTCATTGACCCAGCTACAATTATTTTATTGGGAGAAATAGCACAACTAAATTTTGTTCTTACCTCTGAATTTTCATGAAATAATTCCTTTCCTGTTGTAGTATTAAGTCCAAAAAAACCATTTCCCATAGTAGCAAAATAAACCACTTCTTTTGTTACTACCATTTTTCCAATAGTGGCATTGGAATGAAAATTCCAAAGTAAAGACCAAGGTGAAGTAGTAATATTAAAAGCAATAATATGATACCCTATGCAGAGATACAGTGCCGTACCATTATAACATAGATGTAAATTTGTTACTCTATTCTTTACTTCTACTATTTTAGAACTATTCATTTCTCCAGTAATAGGATTTATTTCACATAATTCAGTATTGGTATTTAAATAATATAAATGCTGATTACAATAAATAAGATTTGAACCTATGTTTGGTGTTTTTATTTGCCAAAGAAGTTCATTTGCTTGTAAATCGATACATTCTATTTCTTCTTTACCTAGTTGATTGCGAGTGGTTGCGTATAATTTATTATCTTCAATAATGATATTAATTCTGGCTCCTTTTTTCTTGAGTTTAAAAGAATTTGTCTTTTTTCCATTTTCTAAAGAAATGCTATAAATTGTTTTTCCTGTAAAAACATATATTAGATTATTAAGACAAATAGGTTCTGCAAGTACTGAAGCACTATTAGGTCCTAATCTACAAGTCCAAATTTCTTTGCCAGTATTTTTATCTAAAGCATATAAAGTACAATCTATATAGTACCCTCCAAAAATGATATAATTGTTATTAAAAATGGGTAGAGTAGCCTTTCCAGGTATTTTATATTCCCAGATAAAATCTCCTGTTTCTGGGTTTATTGCATAAAAAGAACCATTAGTTGCTGTATATAAAATACCTTCATAAATGAATGGATCAGCTATGGCTTCAAAATTAGTTTTAGTCCAGTTTTTTTTTAATTTTTTTTTTTGGTGCCTCAACATTCAAAAAGTAATTTCCGTTTTTTAAATCAAATTGTGGTTGTAAGCTCATAATGATTGAATTGAAGGTCAAAATTATGAACATACTATTAAATGTTTATCATCATAAATAGTGATTTTATAGTAGTATTAGAATGATGTTTAGGCTATTTTATTCATTTATAGTTGGGTATTGGTTTCAGAATTTAATTTGTATTTATTTGCAAAAGGATTTATTAAAGAAAGGAAAGAATAGGGAAGTTTTTTAGTTGTTTTCATGATAATTGTTTTTTAGGTTTTTAATTATTTTAAAGAAAAAACAATTATTATTTCATTTTGTGTTGTTTAGGAGGTGTTTTGATTGAGATTTAGTACAAATCTGACATTTGAGTTGTACTTCTAATATTAGATAGTAAATAGGTGCTTGTTGCAAACGAGCACTTGATGGGTTTGCAACGAATTTATGTTCCTGGTTCAGCTTCAGAAATACTGAGAGGAACTAAATCTGATATTACTTTTTGTTTTTCTTTATCCAAGTCATTAAAAGTTTTATTAAAAAACTTTTTTGATTTAAGGTCTCGAAGTTCATTAAATGCTTTTACAATCTCATTTTGAACAGCAATATAAACCTCGTAAGAAGTTTTTTTATCACTATGTAAAGAAATAACACCCTTTGAAGTTTTTTGTTTACCAATAAGAGGTAAATCAATCTCTGTTTTATCTGATTTTTTGACGAAGAAATTTTTTACTATTTCTTTCAATTCAGTAATTGTAGCTATATTGCCATCAACTATTATCTTACTCTCTTCATTTACTAAAACTACTAACTTATTTTGAGTTTCAATTACAATCGGTTTTTCCGTTGAAACTGGAGGTAATTTTCTTGTTAATCCATTTTCAAAATCATCCATTTTTATCTTATTTGCAAACAATACTAAACCTATTGTTCTATAGAAATCATTCTCAAAATCTTGAGCATTAAAGACTTTGAGAAAGTCTTGTGCTATAAGATTTGGTGTGGCATCTTCTTTTATATGTATTGATTCTAAAACACTCATAAGATATTTCAATTTTGAATGAGCTAAATCTACTGAATCAATCTTTGAAACATAAGTAGCATCCTGACAAAGCACACTTGATGGGATGTAACCAATGGAGTTAATATCTTGTATTAGTTGTGAGTTGATGGTGGTATTTAAATCTATTTGATCTCTCATTTGCTCAATTACTCGAATATAACTTTCGCCAGTTTTATCTAGTAAAATTTTATGTTTTATTAAAACGTTTTCAATTTTATCGATAGTGTTTTTAATATCAATATCATTTGCTTTGTGATGTTGATAAAAACATTCAAGAATACTGTTCTCTATTTTGTAGTCATAGTCAGTCTGCGCACATCCTGTTATGATGAAAAATAATCCTATAAAAATGTTGATTTTTTTCATGTAGTTTTTTTGCATTTTCTAAATGGTAACTATTATATTTAAATATTTCTGAGTAATCAAAACCCTTTTTTATTACTGTTTTTACTTTATCATAAGTTCAATAATACATTTGTCTTTATGAACAAAGCTAATAGTACTTAATAAAAATAATAAGATGCCAATTTTAAGTTTCATATTATGTTTACAATTTATTATTGGATACTATTATTTTTTGTCATTTTTATCAATGTAAATTTTCTCCCATGCCTTTTTTTTCATTGTAAAAAGTAATTCTTTTTCTAAATCAAATATAGATACCTCTTTTTCACTCATAACAATGTGTTGTTTCCATTCAACATAATCTTTGTAAAGTAGCAAAGTACAAATGTCAGTTGATGAAATGTATTCTGTTATTACATGTGAGTGAATTGTTGAAACCGTAGGATTTTCTTTATCTTCAGAAGCATATGGAAATTGCAAGATTGAGTTATGAATTTTTTCTTTTTTCTTAAATTTATTTTTCTTGTCGTAATTCAATTTATAATCGTTACCAAGTAATACAATTCCAGAAACTTGAGGTCCAGTTACTATAAAAACGATTCTTTCTTTATCTGTTATTACAGGAATAAAGTTTAGAGAAGTGTTTTCATAAAAGCTAAAAAATTTATCTTCGTTAGAATAGGTTCTTTCTTTTGCATCTTGTCGGATTGCGATTAGATTTTTTTCTAATTCAGTTGCTGTATGGTTTATTGTGTCAATTTTTATGGGTACTGGTTTTGGTAAACTATCAAATTCATATCGTATCAATATTTTGTCAGGGTTAAAACGACTGAAAAAAATAGTATTTATTGTATGTTCTTTCGTTTCATATGATAAATATCCACCAATTGAATCTTTTTTAGTTTGAAACCTAGCCAGCATATCATCTGTGCCATACCAAGAGCCTTTTTCTAATCTAAAAAGTAACTTTCCTTCTTTCAATATTTTTTCAGTTTCCTTATTTTGAGAATAAATAAGTGAACTTAACAATAGCAATAGGATGATGCTTACTTTCTGCATTTGCGTTTATTTTAATTTTGATGAATATTTAGTAATTATAAGTAGAGGCAGAGAGCCAAAACCATTTACAAACAAATATATAGTAAACTTTTTAATTTTAAAGATAGACAAGAACAGCAATTAGTAATAGTCATTTTCTATACCTTTTTTTTATTCTTATTAGTTATTCGAATATAAATCCAAATCGTTAATAAGAATAGCATTATAGAAGTAAATAAAGGAATTGTCCACATTTTTTCAGTTGCTATATTTAGAGTAAGGAGTAATGTGCCAACAGAAATTAGGATTGCCCAAGCAGCATAACCAATTTCGTCGTAAAACCAAGCATAAGGAAATAAATGAGCTCCAGTAATAATAGCGTATGCCATGATGAAATAATCAGGATGCTTGATTAGTGTAAAAATAAGGAAAGGGAAATAAATTAATTGCGCAAAATTAAGCCAAAGCCCTAAAGGTTGTAGTGGATTGTCTTTTACTTTCCAATTTGTTTTTATGATTTTGGATAACCCAAAAGCAAGAGGAAGCAAAATAGATCCTATCATAAAGGTGAAAATACTTTTTTGATATGAAGAATATCCTAAAGTCCAAATATAAGAGATTAGCAACCATACAATTCCAGCAGCTAGAATGAAATCAATTCCGTTTTTGGCTTGTAATTGAATCTCTGATTTTAAATCCGTTATGTTTTTTTGCTTCATGTTATGTTCTTTTTTTATTGTTTTATAGGCTGAAATATTCTTAATAAAAATGTTGAAGTTTTAGTTGTTATATGGTTATGACTAATTTCCTTTAATAGGTGTTAGTTTGTATTATTTATTACTAATCCTTTTTTATAATTTCATATTGTCCAGGTGAAACCTTTATAGGGTGAGGAAATCCTTTACCCAACACTTTCATAAAGTCAGAGTTTAGTCCTTCCTCGTTTTCAAATCCATTGTTTACAACCGCTTGGAAAGACTCATAAGAATCCCAAACAACAATGTTGACATAATTAAATTTATTCTCGCTATTTATAGAACGGTAAAAAGTTGCACTTACAAACCCAGCTTTAGTTTTGAAATAGTCCATGTAAAGGTCTCTAATTTGTATTGCTGTTTCTTCGTGACCATCAGGTACTTCTATTGAGTTGATTACGCTAATTGGTTTCATTTCTAAAATTAGTTAGGTTTTATTTTATTATTTAACAATAGTATCATTACAGTATTTGTTTTTAACAAATTTAAACTTTGCTTTTGCCTTCACAATACTCATTTATGAGTATTTTTTGTGTTTTATATGTGTTTAGGCGTGAGATTTATTAAAAAAAATATCGAATAACATATTAGTTTTGTGCTATAAAGGAGAAAGTTTTATTTAACATTATTCTAATTTACATTTTTATTTTTGGCTCTTTCCAATCTCTATTGTATTCATATTCCCCATTTTTGTCGCTTATTAAAAAGGTTTTTTGGAATATGTTTTTATTAACTATTTGTTTCTCGACTTTGAATGTTTTAGCATCTAGTGGAATTTGGTTTTCGTAGTGCCAAATCGTTTCTTCATCATGTATAAATCCGTAGGAGTCTAATGCATAATTGTTAGGCTGAATGGGAAGTATCTGATCTAAATAGAATACATGATTCTTATCTTTCCCAAAACAAAAGTCCAAGTATTCAAAAGAAATTGGGTCAGCTTCTTGCACTTTTTTTAGGATTTTGTTTTGTAGGATGTAAATGGTGTTTTTGTCTTTCCAGTAGACTGTGTCCCATTTTTCTTTGATATAGTTAAAACTATTTCCGTCCACTTCTTGCAATGCATAATATTCCCAAATGGCATTTGGATTATTCCCTTTTCCATTTTTTGGATTTATATTGGGAGGAGAATGAGGGGCTAATCGAGAAAGAAAGACAGCGTTTTTGTCGGCAAAAATTCCAGAAACATTTCTAAAAGTGAGTGGATCAGCATTTGGAATTTCAATTACTTGATTGGTAAAGGTTCTAAACTCAAAGACTTTGTTATCATAGCTGTAAAATTTGTCAAACAAAGGATATGGATTGGATTGAGTAGCTTCCGCTATTTTTTTTGGCTTTTCGGTTTCTTCTATATAAGACAAATACTTTTTATAATAGGATTTGAAATTTTTATAGAAATAATTACGTTTATTAATTGCTTTATCGGGTTCAGGAAACGAATTGTTATCGGAGAAAGACCAAAACTTATTAGATAAATGAGTGATGGTTTCTGTAGGAACTTCTTTAGTAGTGAGCGTCTTTATTTCGTTCGCTTTTATTTGGTAGGCTGTTAAAACTTCTGGGAAAGTAGTAGCTATAATAGCATAATCTGCAGTGTTTTCATGCTTTAATGTACTAATTATTTGTAAAAGAGACTCAAAGGGTTCAAAAAGAGTTTTATCATATTGATTGACTAGATAAGCGATAAAGCAAGTGGTCGTTTTAGTATCATAATTAAAGATGAAAACACTTTTATTGGTAATACTTTGATAGAGTAATTCGCTAAAATAATAGCCTATTTTTTTACCAAAGGAAACTTTTTTCCACTTGTGATTGAGTAGTTTTTTTAACTGAATTTCTTCTATGTTGAAATTTATAAAAATACCTGTTGCTTCTGCCATAAACCAATGCCGTTTTTGTTTTTTTGATTCTATTTTAGTTTATTATCCAAAAGATAGAATGAGTGACTATCAATTGATGTGTCTAAAATAGGAATTATTTTTCAGATGGTAAGCGTTTGGTTTTAGGTGTTTTAGAAGACTATTTATTGCTGTTTTGAATGAAATATACTACTGTGGTAAAACTGCTAAAAATAAGAGTTTTAATTATCCAATCTAACAGAATATAACCGAATGTTGATTGATACATAGTCCAGGAACTAGGCAAATAATCACGATGAAGAGTAGTTATAATAATCACATATCGTTCAAAATTGAATAGTAACAGGAAGCCTATAAAAAAACGAAGTATACTTTTTTGTCTTACATATTGCAAGCTAAACAAAAGAGAGATTATGATGTAAGTAGCTTGTTGGGCATACAAACTAAACCCGTAAGGACCTTTGAATCGTTGGAAAAGATGTTGGCTGTTTTCAGAATCAGAATTTATAAAAATGAGAGACCAATCGTAAACAAAATTGATTAGATAGATTAGTCCACAAAGGATTAGTGTCGTTGTTGTTGCTTTATCGATTGCTGTTAAGTTTATCTTCTCTTGGATTTTTTTCGAATGTTTGCAAAAGAGGTAAACCAAATTATAAACTCCGAAACCAAAGAAGCAATATTGGGTGAGTTGGTAGATGGTCATTGTTTGGATTTGAGCTTAAATAGCGCTATGAATATTTTTTTATTATAATTTTTTCATATATAATTCCTTTATCCGTTACAATTTTAATGAAATAAACGCCTTCATTTAATTCGTTTAAATCAATACTATTTTCATTAAAATCATTTACTTCTTTAACCAATCTTCCAGTTTGGTCAAAAAAGACTAAACTTAAAGGTATTGAATCTATTATTTTTAATTTAATTTTTCCAGAAGTAGGATTTGGAAAAAGCAAGAGACCTTTTTTATTTTTTTCAAAAGTATTTGTTTCTAAATATGATGTATTTAATGAACCGTTATCTGTATTTGCATAATTATCACATGTCACTTGAGAAGTAGATAATATGATGTGAACATTAATTTGATAGTTTCCTGGAATAGTAAGTGGAATAAAAAAATCATTATCAAATTGAAGAATAGGTAATGTATTATCAAACCAATAACATACTGATAATTCTATAACATTTCCAATTACAGTGTAATCATTACTCAAATACCCTGAACCAGTTCCAGATACAGTTTTGACATTAACATTTATTCCACCACTTACCACTGTTGAATTTAATTCTGTAATTAGAATATTTTGTGAATATGTAGTAGAAATAATTAATAAAAATAATAGAAGTATTTGTTTTCTCATATTTGAGTATTTAAAATTTATTTGTTTGAAAGTTAGAGATTATAGTTCAATAATTTATATTTTGTAATTAACTTGATTTTAGATTTTTTACAAAATCCCTCTTGCTTTAATTTCTAGATATTTATTTATGGTATCTAAAGTAAGGTTTTCAGGTTGTGTTAAAACGGAATAAATACCATATTTTCTTAATTCGTTAACTATTAATCGTTTTTCAAAGGCAAATTTTTCTGCGATGACTTTATCATAAATTTCTTGTACCGTTTCTGCTTTTTTCTCAATTAAATCATTTAATTCTGTATTATTGAAAAATACAATTACTAGTAAATGGTTTTTAGCAATTCCTTTTAAGTAAGGTAGTTGTCTGTGTAAAGCATCTAAGGTTTCAAAATTGGTGTATAACATAATCAAACTTCTGTGATTGATGTGTTTTTTTATGTCTACATACAAACGACTGTAATCGCTTTCGAAGAAATCGGTTTTAATATTGTACAAACTTTCCATGATGTTTTGCATTTGGCTTTGCCTTTTTTCGGCTACCACACGGTTTTCTACTTTTTTAGAAAACGCAAACATTCCTGCTTTGTCTTGTTTTTTAATAATAACATTGGATAAAACCAAAGTCGCATTAATAGCATAATCGAGTAAGCTTAATCCATTAAAAGGCATTTTCATGACACGCCCTTTGTCGATTACCATGTACACGTTTTGTGATTTTTCATCTTGAAATTGGTTGACCATTAACTGATTTCTTTTAGCTGTGGCTTTCCAATTTATAGTACGAATGTCATCACCTTGTACATATTCTTTAATTTGTTCAAATTCCATAGTATGGCCAATACGTCTGATTTTTTTTAAACCATATTGGAACAAATTATTGGAAAAAGCCATCAAATCATATTTTCTCAATTGAATGTAAGAAGGATATGTTGGCACCATTTCATCTTTGCTAAAAGTATATCTTTTGGCAATTAATCGAAGCGGAGAATTGGCATAGAAATTCACATTTCCAAAGACATATTCACCACGTTCTGTTGGGCGTAAAAAATATTGGTATTCATCAGTTGAAGAGGCTTTTACTTTTCTTTTTACTTCAAAACTACGTTGTTGAAATTGAACTGGAATTTCATCTATAATTTTAGCAAGGATAGGGAAGGAGTACTTGTTTTTTATTTTAATTATTATGGGATTTTCATCACCATTAGACAATTTTTCAGGAGTAATTCTTGTGGCTTCAATTTTGTTTCCAAAACCAAACAGTAATAGGATGTCAATGGCTGTAAAAATAAGTAATACATATAGTAAATACCAGCAGGCGTTATAAAACATAGGAAACAAATAAGCAACTACAAATAGGAGAATGATTCCCATGAGGCAATAAAAAAATAAATTATTGAGATATAGTTGTTTTAAAAATTGTTTCATTCTTTACTAAAGCTTAAGATGTTTTTAGACACTTTCTATTTGATTATCTAGGAATCTCTACAGAGTCTATAATTTGTTTGATGATTACTGTGCTGGTTACACCTTCCATTTCACGTTCTGGTGTAACCACAACTCTATGTTGTAAAACAGGAATTGCAGCTTCTTTAATATCTTCGGGGGTTACAAAATCACGATTTTTAAGTGCAGCAAAACCTTTTGCAGCATTTAAAATGGCAATTGAAGCTCTAGGAGAAGCTCCTAGATACAAGAATGGATTTTCACGAGTATTTAATACAATTTTTGCTATGTATTCCACTAAATGTGGTTCGATTAAAATTTGTTTTACCAAACCTTGAAATTCAAGAATATGGCTCTTTTCAATTACTTTTGCAATGGTAGCTAGTTTATCATTGTTTTGCAATTCATTTTCTTTTTGGAGAATAGCTATTTCTTCTGCTAAATTAGGATATTCAATATTAATTTTAAAAAGAAAACGATCTAATTGTGCTTCTGGTAAACGATACGTTCCTTCTTGTTCGATTGGGTTTTGAGTAGCAATTACTAAGAAAGGTAAGTCTAGTTTGTAGGTTGTACCATCAGCTGTAATTTGACGTTCTTCCATCACTTCAAATAAAGCAGCTTGTGTTTTTGCTGGAGCACGGTTAATTTCATCAATTAAAACAAAATTAGAGAAAACAGGTCCTTTTTTGAATTCAAAAGTAGATTTTGATAAATCGAAAACTGATGTTCCAATAATATCTGAAGGCATTAAATCAGGTGTAAATTGAATACGACTAAAATCTAAACTTAAAGTTCTTGAAAGTAGTTTAGCTGTAATTGTCTTAGCTACTCCAGGAACACCTTCAAGTAGTACATGGCCATTAGAAAGTACGGCTACTAATAATTGATCAATCATTTTAGATTGTCCAACAATTACTTTTGCAATTTCCGTTCTTACTTGGTTGATACTTTCTTGTAAAGGTGCTAAATTTAAACGTGTTTGAAAATTAACATCTTCGCTTGTGTTTTCAATTGTGTTTTCTACAGTATTTTCAAAGGATTGCTCCATTTTATTTTCGGCTGTATTTTCGTTTTCGGTATTTTCGAAATTATTTTCCATATGCTTTCTTATTTCTTATTCTTTACTTCTTTTTTAATACATTAGTCAACTTAATCATATATCTAATCTCTCTAAAGCATTGTTAAATATAACTAAATCTTTATCTGAACTTTCTATTTGATTTCTATATTTCTTAATGAGCTGAACTATATTTTCAATTTCTGTTTTGCTTTTTCCTGTCTTTTGATGCAAGCGATTTACAAAAGTTTCGTTCAAATCAAAAGTATCTACTAAATACTCATTTCTTACTTTTTCAAGAAAGAATTTTATTTTTTTATTAATAATATCTTGATGATTTCCTTCTTGAAAATATAAATTACCAATTGTCTTAGTGAAATCGACTGTGGTGTTTTTTAATGGTTCTACAATTGGGATGATGCGTTGTTTTCTTTTGGCATTAAAAAACATAAAAATAAGCATACTAATTATAGCAATTTTCCATGCCCAATTTAAAGCAGGTTGGCTAAAAATATAACCCATTTTGCTTTTTATTTGATCACGGCTTCCTTCCAAATACCAAAAAATAGTAGCATCATCTACATGTGAAAGTACTTGTGCAGCATATTTATAATTGTCTTTTTTTAGCAAATAATAGTTAGTAAAAGATATAGGTTGAGTATGTAAATAGAAATAACCATTAACATGAGGAATTCTTATAAAGTTAGCAACGGAGTCTTTGGTTTTATTTCTTTGGTAACCCAAAATTTCAGTTCTAGTAGAATCAAAATCTGTAAAATAAACATTATCAGTTCCTTTTAAATAACTAAATTCTTTATTTTTTCCTTCTGAAAAATAGAGAGAATCTGCAAAAATATTACTGTAAGCATAATTGAAGTTTAATGTGTCTCTAAATTTTATAGGAAAGTTTGTTGCACTAATAAATGCAGTATTTCCATGAGAGACAAAATACAATAATTCTTGTGCGGATTCATCATCAATATTAGAAGATTCATCAATATACATAATAGTTCCTTTGGTTGTGTAAGTACTATCTTTATATGAATATTTTGGATCTAAAAATTCGTATGGAGTTACACCAAAACGTTCTATTTTTTGTTCATTAAAGAGACTGTCTATTTCATTGTTAAGAACGAATAAACCAAAAGGAATTTTGTCTTTAACACTAAAAGTTGGAGACCAATCAACTGGTTTTGGTTTATTAGCATCAATAGTAATTATTCCTATAAGGATAAGCACTAGAATGGAAATATATATTTTAATACTTTTTGGCATTGTTACTTATTTGCTATTGCTTTTAAAAAGGCTGCTTCTGCTTTTGAAAAATCTTTTTCATTAATTTCAAATTCGCCATACCAACTATAATCGTAGATATAGGATAAATATTTGAAATTTTCTTTTAAGCTGATTGATTGAATTTCGTACAAATAATCTGAATTTGTTTTTTCAATATCCCATTCAATTATTTCTTTATCAGAAAGTGATTTCAATAGCCATAAATAATAATAACGAATACTTAATCGATATTCTTTATCTGTTTTTGCCTTTTTGATAATGTCTTTGAAATCTATGGTGTGAATATTTTCTTCCACCATTTCAGAAACTGTAATTTTCTTTTTCCTCTTACCAAAAACCCATTGACCTTCCTTATTTATAATTACTCTTACAATTAAATAGATAACAAAACCAATGATGATAAAGGCAATTATTTTTATAAAGATTTCAAATCCAGATAATGGAGCGTTAACATTACTAAAATCAAATAAACGTTCAAAAAAATCACCTACTGCTTTCCAAAAACGATCCCAAGCTGTAAGTTGTTTAGCATCGATAACGGTTTCATATTTAAAATCATTGTTGTTATACTTCTCTTTAAAGTTGGAGTTAAAATGTTTTGGATGCACTTCGGAGAGACCTTCTGAATCTTCAAAATATAATGAATCTGAGGGTTCTATCGAGTACATGTTTTGTTCTAACTCATATTCATTGGTTATACTATCAGATTGAGCAAAGCCAAAATGAGTAAAGAGAAAAACGAGTATGTAAAGAAATTTATTCACTGTCTGAACCTATTAAATCGATATCACTTTTTATTGAAATATTCTCTTTCTCGTCAGTAATACTGTAAAAAATAATACCTTGGTTAAGGAAAATAAGATTTTGTAGCGTATAATTTGAAAGAATGGAAAGAACCATTACAACTGAAGCCAAAATACTTATAGTTGAAAAAGCTTCGGTTTTATCTGGATTGGTTTGTATATCTGTAAAAATAGTTGCTAATCCAATAAAATAAGGAACCATAGTAAAAATTGATGATACAAAGTAAAAAATGATATACATAATAATGGTTGAACCTACTATAGGCCAAAACTTTACTTTTAATAAGTCAAAACCATTTCCTACTGATTTTAAATAATTATTCTCAGTTGTAATGTAATCATAATAGCTTAATTTTAGCCAACTAATAAGAGCTGGTCCAATGATAATTAAAAGGGGAAATCCTATTGCAATTATCATAAGTAAGACTAATAATATCATTACAATTGTAATTATCGGAAGAAAAACAAGCAAAGAAGCTAAGAAAAAAAGAATAGTTCTGCCTAATTTTTCTTTCATTAGATTAAAAATACTTTGTGTTGTAATCTCACTTTTTTCACCTATTAATTTTAGATAACTCACTGGGAAAGAGTAATTGATTAAACTTACAAGGATGATTAATACAAATGCTACAAATCCTAAACTTAAAAACAAAGGAATATTATTCATTAAGTTGTTTAAAATGTTGTTAGGATTAGGATTTTGAGTTGCCATAGTTGAGAAAACAGCATCCATATATACTTTCATTAGGAAATAGATGCAAACTACTAGTATAAGTAAGAGTGGTCCATTTATAATAAAATAGTTTTTAAAGTAATTTTTACCTTCTAGTTTTAAAAATTCAAATGTGTCACCAACAAATTCACTAAAACCTCTTTTTTTGTATAATTGAAACATATATTATTTTTTCATTTTTTTATGGACTAAGAAAGGATAAACTAAATAATAAAAGCTAATCATTCCTAGTGTAATTAAAATTATTCCAACACTTAAAAAAATAGGCATATCAATAGAATATCTTGTAATAAAACCTTCTAGGAAACCTGCCATAATTGTAAAAGGCATGGTGCTTAAAAATATTTTGAATGTATTTTTAAACCCAATTTTAAATGAATTAAATCTAGAAAAGGTCTTTGGAAATAAAATACTAGCTCCAAGAGCAAATCCTGCACCCGCTTCTATAACCATGGCAAATATTTCCATGGAACCATGAATCCAAATACCTCGAACACTTTCCCAAAACACATCTTGTTGGTAAAAAAAGGTTTGAAAAGACCCGAGCATAATACAATTTTCTATAAATATTAAAAAAGTTCCTATTCCTATAAAAATTCCTAAAAAATAAGACATTGCACCTACTTTTAAATTATTCCAAGTAATGCCAATATAACTTCCCCAATTAGTACCACTCTTATAAACTGCAACTGGATTACCTTCTTTGATGTTTTCTAGAGTCATATTAACATATTGATCTCCTAAAATAAGTCTTGGGAATGTATCGTCATTTAAAGCAGAAACTACGCCTATTGAAGTTAAGACAATAAAAATCAAAAAAGCATACAAAATATATCTTCTATATTCATAAACCAGCAGTGGAACTTCCGTTTTGAAAAAATATAACAAACGATTCGTATCTTCTCTTTTTGTTTTATAAATTTTTTGGTACGTTTGCGAAGCTAAATAATTAAGATAGACAACTGTCTTGCTTTTTGAATAGTAAGTTTGTGCATACGCTAAATCATTAACCAAATGAATGTATAAACTGGCTAATTCATCAGGTTTTTTTTTAGATTTACCAAAAATTGCTTGTTCAAATTCAAGCCATTTTTCTTTATTTTGCTTAATAAATGCTACTTCTCTCATGAAGTGCTAAAATAAAAAAATATGTCACAATTAACTATAACTACGACACAAAATGTTTCAATAAATTTCACTGCTGCATCAGTGGGAGAAAGGTTGTTGGGTCAAATACTTGATTTACTGGTTATAATTGCTTATTCAGTTGTAGCAGGATATGTTATAGAGTATTCAGGCTTAGAGGAATACATATCTTCAATGGATTATTGGTCAGAGATGGCTGTTTACATTCTAATTTATTTGCCAGTATTTTTTTATACACTCATACAAGAGAGTATTTGGGAAGGAAGAACTATAGGAAAGCGAATTATGAAAATAAAAGTTATAAAGATTGATGGTTATCAAGCAGGTTTTGGTGATTATTTAATACGTTGGTTATTTCGATTAATTGAAGTTTTACCACCTTTAACAGTTGTAGGTTTAATAGCTATAATTTTTAATGGAAAAAATCAAAGAATAGGAGATATGGGAGCAGGAACAGCCGTTATTTCGTTAAAAAATAAAATTAACATCAACCATACTATTTTACAAGAAGTTAATGAAGATTATGTACCAACATATCCTTTGGTAATCAAATTATCAGATAATGATATGAGAATCATTAAAGAAACCTTTGAAATAGCCGTTAAAAACAGAGATTACAGTACTTTAATTAAATTAAGAGAGAAAGTAATTGCTGTAACTGGTATTAAAAATCAATCAGGTAATGACCAAGACTTTATTAGAACTTTACTGAAAGACTATAACTTCTATACACAGAATATGTAGTTATTTGTCCAAATAAAGATACCCATTTAGAGGCTCTGGGTAACTAGGGTCATTTAGATATAAAATATAGAAATAGGTTCCGTCTGGAGCTAATTTTGATCCTATACCTTCTTCAACATAACCGTTCCAATCTGGTTTGTCGTTATTCCCTATCCAAAGTAATTTTCCCCATCTGTTGTATATTTCTAATCTGAAATTAATAAAAATATCGCGTAGACCATCAATAAAGAAGGAATCATTTAAATTGTCGTTATTAGGAGAAACAGCATTATAAACTATCGGGGGACAATTTTTTACTTTCAAAAGAAAAGAGGTTATAGAGTAGCAATTGTATTCATTTTCAATGCGAATGAAAATTTCTTTAGGAGTACTAGTAGCTTCATAGTTGCTAGTATTAAAAATAGGATCTTGTTCATTTTCTGCATCATCATAGTTTTCGTAAAATGTAACTATTTGTGAAATAGCTATCTTTACTTGCTGTTCATAATCTGAAAAATCAAAAATTGCTTTTGTTAATCCTAAATTACAACTCAAAAGCGGTTCGAGAATGTTAAATTCTGGAGAAATTAAAAGTTTAATACCAATAGTATTAGAATTGTTAGTTTCTACTAATTCGGTTACTATACCATTTCCATTTCCAATATCATCAACAACAGCAGTAAGGGTGAAATTTTGGGAAATACTATTAGGTATTGTTATAACAGTGCTTCCAGTTTCATTGTTGCCAATGGGAATTATATTTTGTGTTTGAGAAGCTCCTACCAAAACTCCTTCAACATAAAAAGCAATAGGTGTATTAGCTTGTAAAATTTCTGTACTATTTACATTATAAACGGTATAATTTATTGGAATTTCTCTATTATTACAAGTTAAATCATAATCATCAATAACAATAGTTGCATCGGGTAACTGACTGTTTAACTTGGTTACCACTGTGTTGATCATTATAAAGTCTTGAAAAGAAGATAGTGTAATATTTGCACTTGTATTTCCAATTTGAATATAATTCTCAATGTCATAGATGTCTAAATCCATATTATATAAATCAGTAGCACCAGTGATTGAGTTTGTTCCATTAAAAACATTATTTATAGGATTTGAACCATTACTTATTACGGTTCCATTTATAGCAAATGTTTCAGTTGGTAAAGAAGCATCTCCTTCCCAAGCTATAAACCCAGCAGTTGCATTATTGTTGTCAATAACAAAAAGATTAGTTAAATTGATACTCAAATTGCTTGGTACACCTTGTAAACCATCATAAACGTTTATTTGATTTAAAGGTAAATTACTATTTTCATAAACGATTAGAATTGCCCATCCTGAATAGTTTGTTGAAATTTGTTTGTGATATACTTCAAATGCAGAGATATCTAAATTAGACAAAGTGTAATCTCCATTACCATTGTTTTGAATATAAGTAGTGATGTCTTTAAAAGCACTAAAATACGTGAAAGTTTGATTATTTCCAGAAATTCTACTATGATTGAATGTTCTATCAGGAGTAATTGGGATTCCATTTAAATCCACTTCAAAATCACCATCTCCACTACCAGACCAATATAAAAAAGCTTTTATTACAGTATCATTAGAATTCAAATTTAAATTGGCAGTTGAGGAAGTACCAGTTACTAATCCTGCAGTTATGTTGTTTTCAGCTGAATTCATGGTATTTCCTATAAAAGTAAAATCATATCTACCGTTAATTTGTGTATAAAGCGAAATGTCCTGTCCGTTTAAAAATAAAGGGAAAAGTATAATGGCAAAGTAAATATAAAAGTACTTTTTCTGCTTCACTTTATAGTAGTTAATGTGTTTATTCTTGTCCTAAGATAAGAATTAATTTGATAAAATGTGTTGATATAAATGTAGATGAATTAAAAAATTAGTAATTTTCGGGATTAATTTCGATTTTTTGAAAACGTATCAAGTAAAAAAATACACTACTGACCATTATTTAAAGTGGAATGAATTTGTTGCCAATGCTAAAAATGCAACTTTTTTATTTCATAGAGATTTTATGGAATATCATAGCGATCGCTTTGAAGATTATTCTTTACTAATATTTGACGAAAAAGAAAATTTGAAAGCTATTTTACCAGCTAATAGTGTAGGTGATGTAGTTTACTCTCATCAAGGGTTGACTTATGGAGGATTAGTATTTGAAAAAAACGTCAAATACAGAGAAGTTAAGTTGCTTTTTGAGTTACTTTTTCAATTTCTAAAGACAAATAAGGTTAAGAATCTCATTTATAAACCTATTAATCCTTACTATCAAGTACAAAAATCAGAAGAGTATTTGTTTATTTTATTTGAAAAAAAAGCAACCCTACTCAAAAGAGAATTCAATTTATGTATTCCTTTTAGAGAAGCTTATAGAATTTCTAAAAGTAAATTAAAGCATTACAGAAAAAATTTGAAGTTAGATTTTGAAATTAAACATAATGATGATTTTTCTGTTTTTTGGAAGGATGTTTTAATTCCAAGGTTACAAAATAAACATGATGCAAAACCCGTTCATAGTTTAGAAGAAATTGAATATTTAGTAAGTAAGTTTCCTGATAACATTCATCAATATTCTATTTATTTTAAAAATGAAATAGTAGCAGGAATTACAACTTTCAAATCGGGTAAAGTAATAAAATCACAATATGGAGCTACTACAGATTTAGGTGAAAAATTAAGAGCTTTGGATTATTTGTATTTTAAACTTTTTGAAAAATATAGTAAAGAATTTGATTTTTTTGATATGGGTACCTGTACTGAAAATAATGAATTAGGATTTAATGAAGGATTACTTACTCAAAAGGAAGAGCTAGGTTGTTCTTTATTCAATCAAGATACTTATAGTATTACGTTATGATAAAATTCCTTGATTTACATAAACTCAATCAACCTTTTGAAGCATCATTTCAAGAGAAGATGAAACAGTTTCTAGATAGAGGTTGGTACATCCTTGGAAATGAAGTAAAAGCCTTTGAACGTAACTTTGCTAGTTACTGTGGAACTCAATATTGCATAGGTGTTGGTAATGGTTTAGATGCTTTATCGCTCATTTTTAAAGCTTATATTCAATTAGGAAAACTTAAAAAAGGCGATGAAGTCATTGTTCCTGCGAATACTTATATTGCTAGTATTTTGGCTATTTTACAGGCTGATTTGGTTCCAGTTTTAGTTGAACCAAAATTAGAAACGTATAATTTGAACCCCTATTTAATTGAAGAAAAAATTAATTCAAAAACAAAAGCTGTTTTAGCAGTACATTTGTATGGCCAATTAGCAGAAATGAATGCTATTAATGAAATTGCAGAAAGGAATAATTTGCTAGTTATTGAAGATGCAGCGCAAGCACATGGAGCTATTTTGAAAGTTAGAAATCAGAAGTTAGAAATCGGAAGTGAAGAATTAGAAATAAAAAGAGCAGGAAATCTTGGTCATGCTGCGGGATTTAGTTTTTATCCTGGGAAAAATTTAGGAGCGCTTGGAGATGCAGGAGCAATTACTACAAATGATAGTACTTTAGCAGAAATATTATTTTCTATGAGAAATTATGGTTCGAAAGTAAAATATGAAAATGAAATTATCGGAACAAACTCTAGATTAGATGAATTGCAAGCCGCTTTTTTAAATGTGAAATTACCTTATTTAGATAATGAAAACGAAAAAAGAAGAAGCATTGCAAAAAGATATTTGGAAGAAATAAAAAACGATAAGATTATTCTTCCTGTATGGAATGAATCTGATAATCATGTTTTTCATTTGTTTGCTATTAGAACAAAAAACAGAAATAATTTGGCAAACTATTTAAAGCAAAATGGAATTGAAACGATGATTCATTATCCTATTCCTCCGCATAAACAAGAAGCTTTGAAAGAATGGAGTGATTTATCTTTTCCTATTTCTGAAAAGATACATGAAGAAATACTTAGTATTCCTTTGAATGGAACCTTAGATGAAGTACAATTAAGGACTCTTATTACAGTAATAAACCAATATTAATGGATGAAGAAAAAAAGACATACAAAAATATATTATTAGCAACTTCTATTTTTGGGAGTGTACAAGTTATTACTCTCATTTCTTCATTTGTAAAACATAAACTACTTTCAATTTTGATTGGTGTTGGCGGTTATGGTATTTATGGAATACTTAATTCAACTGTAGATTTAATTAAATCAATTACTGGTTTTTCGATTGAAAATAGTGCGGTTAAAGCAATTGCTAGTGAGAAAAATACAAAAAGGAATAATGCTAATATTGTTATTAAATTATGTTTATTAACGGCTTTTTTAGGATGTTTTATAACAATTTTGTTTTCATCTTTTATAAGTGAATATATATATAGTACCAATAAAAAATGGTATTTAATAGCTTTTTTAGGAGTAGCAGTTTTTTTAAAACAAATTACAGGTGCTTTTACTGCTATTTTGCAAGGTAAAAGTAAGTTAAGACAATTAGCAAATTCTAATTTGATATCTAATGTATTGAGTTTAATTATTATAATTCCCTTTTTTTATTTTTTTAAAAAGAATTTTATTGTTCCAGCAATTATTATTACTGCCTTTGTAAATGTAATTATTTATTGGATATATGTTAAGAAAAACATTTCATTTGACATTAAAATAAGTTATAAAGAGGCTATTCGAAATGGGAAAGAAATAATTTTTTTTGGTGGATTACTAATGATGATGTCGTTTTTACCTTTATTAGTAAATTATGCAATGCAAGTTATAATCAATTACGAAGACGGAATTAATATGTTAGGTTTATATAATGTTTCCATACTAATATTAAATACATATGTTGGTTTCCTGTTTAGTGCTATGGCAACAGAATATTATCCTAGATTAGTTACTTTAGATTATTCTAATGAAAAATTATCAGAAACGGTAAGACAACAAGCTATTTTAACTGTATTGTTAATAGTTCCTGTGATACTTGTTTTTATTGCATTTGGTGAACAAATTATAATTTTATTATTTTCTAAAGATTTTACGAGTGCTTATAGTTTGTTAAAATGGGCTGTTGTGGGTATGTTTTTTAAATCAATATCTTTTTCAATAGGATATTTGTTTATTGCTAAAGCAGATTCAAAAGTATTTATGAAGACATCATTGGGATTTAACGTTTTATATTTTCTAATGTTATACTTTGGATATAAAATGGATCAATTGAATGGGATTGGTGTCGCTATAATGATTTATTTTTTGCTGCACTTGATAGGAGTTTATATAATTGCGAAAATGAGATACAAAATGTTTTTTTTTACTACTAAAGACATCCTAATTTTTATTTTATTGTTTTCCTTCATTATAGCTGCTTTATGTTTTATAATGTTTAATGAGAACTTTAGGTTAATTTTGCTTATCCCATTATTAATTATAAATTTTGTTTATACAATTTATAAGATTAATAGATTAGTTTCTTTAAAAGATTTATTTAAAAAAAGATGATATTTAAAAAAACAAGAGTAAAAATCAGTAAAGTCTTAAAAGTAAATTGGATAAAAACGATTTATTTTAATTTTAAAAAATTTCCTTTTCAAATTGCTAAAAAAATGCCAATTGTATTTTATGGTAAAGTGAAATTTCAGAATATTTCTGGTGAAATTAGTATAAATGCTCCTATAAAATTTGGAATGATTGGTTTTGGAAAACCTTACGAAATGAATAGTGTTCACCAAGGGACAGCTGAAATAATGCTTACTGGGAAAATTGTTTTTAAAGGACATGTACAGTTTGGTAAAGATTATTTTTTATTTGTTTCCAAAACGGGTTTCTTAGAAATGGGTGATATGTCTTCTATTGCTTCAAATGGAAAGATAATTTGCACTAAAGAAATCATTTTTGGAGCATATGCAAGATTAGGTTCTGAATGTCAAGTAATAGACACTAATTTTCATGAAATGGTTGATACACTTACAAATCAAAAATATCCAGTAAACGCTCCAATCAAAATTGGTAATTATAATTTTATTAGTAATAGAGTTACAATTTTGTCCAAAACAATAACACCAGATTACTGTACAATTGCATCAAATAGCTTGTGTACAAAAAACTATTCTTTATTTGGTAAAAATATTTTAATTGGTGGAATACCTGCTAAATTAATCAAAGAAAATATTTCAAGAAATTGGGTAGAAGAAAAAGATATTCTAGATGAATTTTTAAAGAATTGATTTTTTTTATAAAAAAGAAACTATAACTTATTATTTCAAAATAATGTAAAAAGTTGATTCTTTAGAGCTATTTGTTATTATCTTATTTAATATGAAATACTTAGAATTACTTGTATTGTAATTTCTTTGCAATATCTGTTTTTTGTTTTAAATTTAACGATTACTTTTTATTTGATAAAAGATTAAAGCATATTTTTGTTACTCAAAATAACAAATAATAATATGAAAAAACTTTATTTAGGATGCCTTTTTATGGCATCACTTGTTCATTCTCAGATTAACACTTCTACAGGTGGTTCTTCAAATGTTTTGGCAAATTCTCCATCAACAAATACAAATGTGGGTATTGGAACTGATAATCCTGAAAATAAGCTTGAAGTTGTTGGGGATATTGGAGCTAATCAAGGAATTTTTACTAGTAATCAATTGGATGGGACTAGTTATGTTTCAGGAGCTGTTAGAAATGATGAATCTGTTGTTTTAGCAGTCGGAAAAAAAATTGGAAGTGGACCAGGATATGAAAAGACTAGAATGTTTAATGTCTTTGATTTCCCAATTTCAAATGAACAAACTCAGTCAAGAATTTGGCTTGGTATTGAAGACAGAAATGATATGGGGAGATATAGATTTTGGGCTTATGCAGGAGGCTCTTCAACAATGTATATGAGTAATAGAAACCAACAAGAATTTTTTAAAATATATGAAGATGGTTCAGATAATGTTTTTATGCATTTGCCTAATACGAATTCAAGAATCGTTATAGGAGGTTATGGTGATTACTTACCTGAACATAAATTTGTTGTAAGAGGGAGTTCAAAAATTGAAGGAAATATTTTAACAGATGCAAATATTGGAATAGGAACATCAACTTTTGTTGATGGCACAGATACATATAGGCTATCAGTAAAAGGAAAAATGAGAGCTGAAGAAGTAAAAGTGTATACGACTTGGGCAGATTATGTTTTTAACAAAGAATATCAATTACCTTCACTTGATGAAGTTGAAAGACATATTAAGGAAAAAGGTCATTTAATAAACGTACCTTCAGGAAAAGAAATTGAAGAGAAAGGCTTATTTGTAGGTGATATGACTAAAATTCAGCAAGAAAAGATTGAAGAATTAACACTTTATTTAATTCAACAAAAGAAAGAAATTGAAGAGTTAAAAACACAAATGAAACTATTATTAGAAAAATCTAAGTAATTAATAATATTTTTAATTATGAGAAAATTTTATATAATAGTATGCCTTTTTGTTTTATTTTTTTCCAATGCACAAGATTATAACAATAATTGGGTTTTAGGAAATTCAAATGTAGCATTTGATACAAGTTCTCCAACTTCTAGTGCTATTTCTAATTCAAATAAATATGGCTTTGCTTCAGTAAGTGATAGTAATGGGGATTTACTTTTTTACAGTGATGGTTGTAAAATTTATGATAGAACTTTTCAAGTGATGCAAAATGGAGTAATGCTTTATGGTTTAGGAGTCGACTATAATCGTGTGCAACCAGTAGTTATTGTGCCATTTCCAGATAATCCTTTAAAATATTACGTTTTCATTAGCTATATTGAAACTGTTCTAAGTAATAAAAATGCACTTAATAGGGCTTATGCTCCTTTAGTAAATTATTATTATTATATTGTCGATTTTAGTGATTCGTCATATCCAAATGGTAAAATGACCTATCCTACACAAGGTTTTGAATTATATATTAATGCGAGTCCTAATTATTTTGGACCACTTACTGTTGTGAAAAATGCTTCAAATGATGGTTATTTTGTAATTATTCATACTAATCCATCGTCATCTTACGGCGGTGAACTAAGAGCATATAAGATTACTTCTTCCGGTATTGATTTGAGTCCAGTGGTTACTAGTCTTTCAAATGACATAGGTTATGAAAATTTTTCTGATGACCTTCTTATGTCAAGCACTAAGTCCATCATGAGGTTTGGTTCAAATAATACTAGGTTTGGTGAACTTGTTATTACAAATACTTTTTTTCAAGGACCAAATACAAGTGGTTCATCAAGTAGTTTTTTTACGATGGATTTTAATAATACGACTGGTGTTTTTAGTAATTTTCAGATGATTGAAAGTGATTTTTCACCTTCTTATAATGATTTTGAATTTTCAGATGATTCAGAAAAAGTATATTTTGTGAACAATAATGTTTTTGTTAAAGATCTTACAAACTTAAGTTTACCTTATAGGAAATTGTCTGAATTTAACAACTCAAGTTTATTTCCTACGGCATACCATATACAAAGAGATAAAAATGAAAACTTAGCTATTAGTAACGTGAATTCTAATTTTTTATACAAAATTAATACAGCAGACTCATATGCAAATTCTGCAATAGATATTAATTACGTTACTATGAATTCAACATTGATTAGCCATTTTTTACCTCAGTTTATCTCTAGCTTTACTAGTACATGTGATCAATCTCTAGTTTTGAATTCTGAACCAAATTTAAATTTCACATATATTAATTATGCTAATATAACCACTCAAAATAGTTACAATTTGAGTTCAAATAATAACATAGGAATGTTTGCTAGTGATTTTATATTATTGAAGCCAGGAACAAGAATTAACTCTGGAGCAACTTACCTAGCTAGAATATTACCATGTAACGTTAATTCAGCAAGAATTAGTGATAGGAAAGTTGATTTACAAAATGATTTTGAAAAAGAAGCGAAAAAAATATTACTTTATCCAAACCCAAATAATGGTTTGTTTAGTATTAATCTGCCAGTTTCAGAAAGGAAATCTATTCTGGATTTGTATATTTTTGATATTGCCGGAAAAGTGATTTATCAAAATAAATATAAAGATCAAGAAATTACTATTTCATTGCAGAATATTGAAAAAGGAATTTACTTTGTGAAATTAATTTCAGAGGAAACTAATTTTATTTTTGAAGAAAAGTTTATAAAAAATTAAAAAGAGTATTAATTTTTAAAAGAATTAGAAAGAATAACACTTGTATTTTTTACAAGTGTTATTCTTTCTATTATATGTTTGTATTTAACTAGTTAATGTGTTATATAGATTTGAGACTTACTTTAGTATATAAATAAATATAAATAAAAATATAGGAATAATTTCTTGAGTACACATTCCTTAGAAATTCATATTTAATTCTTTGAAGTAGCGCTTTGTGTTCTGATTTATCTTTATTTAAACGATATGCTTTTTGTAATATTGTATAAGAAGATTGATGGAGTTTTTTTGTTTTTGGGTTATTTCTTTTATAAAAATGCGCTCCTAGTGAGTTCTTTAGTTCTCTTTTTTTTACTAATATTTTTGGAATGTACTGAAAGTTATAACTTCTTGATAGTCTCACCCATAAATCCAAATCTTCATAAGATAAACTTTCATCATAACCACCTAGACTTTCAAAAATATCTTTTCTAATCATTGATGCTACCGAACAAATTTTAGTGGATAAACTAATCACCATTTTGTAAATATCTCCACTTTGTGGATTTTCATTTTTCGAATAATAGTTGGATATAAAGTTATTATGCTTATCAATTAATTCAATATTACCATAAACAATAGCTACATTAGAGAAACTCGTGTTTTGAAAGGCTTTAACTTGTTCCTCTATGCAATTTGGTAGTAAAACATCATCAGCAGCAAGATCGATTATATATTCTCCTTTTACATGTTTAAATGCATTATTAAAAGTTTTTGTGTTACCTAAATTTGTAGTATTAGGAAAAAAAGGAATATTAGGATTACTTTTTAACCAATTTTCGATTACTGCTTTAGAATTATCCGTACTAAAATCATCAGCAATTATTAATTGAATGTTTGAATAGGATTGTTGTAAAACTGAATTTAAAGTTTCCTCGATATAAGGAGCATGATTATAAGAAAGGCAGATAACACTTACTAAAGGTAAATTTTGCATATTAAATTTAAAAGAGTATTTTCGGCTAAATTAATAAAATGTAATTAAATAAATGGATTCTAATAAAATTGAAAAAAAAAAGATAGCACTTATTGGTTATAAATTTTGTTATGGTGGTTTAGAGAAGGTTATGAGTGACCTTTCTATTTTGTTTGAAAAAAATCAATATCAAGTAGTAACCATAGTTTTAGATAAAGAAATTTGTTATCCAAATGGTGGTCAAATAATAGCATTAGGAAACGAAAATAAAATGGTAAAGTATCTAAAATTAAATTCCATTTTAAAGAAAAATAAATTTGATTATGTTATCGATTTCAGATATCGATTAAATCCATTTATGGAACTGTTGTTTTTATTTGTTTTTTATTATAAAACAAAAATAATATATACAATTCACAGTTCAAATAATAAAGCTTATTTTACAAAATATAAGTTTATAGCAAAGCTTATTTTAAAAAAAGTAAATAAATTTGTTAGTGTATCTAGAGTTATTAAAGAAAAATTGGAAATACAATACCATAAGATGGATATTGAAGTAATTCCAAACGGATTTGATTTAGATAAAGTCAATCAACTTTCATCTGTAAAAGGTAGTAAAGTTCCCAATTTTAATTTCATCATGGCTATGGGAAGGTTAGCAGAAGAAAAACAATTTGATAAATTAATTGAAATTTTCGCAAAATCAATTTTACCTTCAAAAAATATACACTTGTTGTTTTTGGGTAGTGGTGCGCAAGAAGCTTTTTTGAAAGAAAAATGCAAAATACTCCATGTTGAAAATAAAGTACATTTTTTAGGATTTCAAGATAATCCATATGTTTACCTGAGAAAAGCTTTGTTTTCAGTTTTATGTAGTTCTTATGAAGGTTTCCCAATGGTGATCCTGGAGTCTTTAGCAGTAGGAACACCTGTAATTTCTTTCGATTGTCCAACTGGACCTTCTGAAATGATTGTAAATGATGAGAATGGTTTGTTAGTTGAAAATCAAAATTTTGAAGAGTTTCAAACGAAAATGGAATGGTTAGTTGAAAACCCTAAGATCATTAAAGTCTACAAAGAAAACACTATGGCAAGTGTGGCTAAATTTGAAAATAAAATTATACTAGAAAAATGGAATTCGATATTAAAATGAATAAAATAAAATTTATTGAGATACCAAAAATAGAAGATAAAAGAGGTAATTTGTCTGTTATTGAAAAGGAGATAGTGCCTTTTGATATAAAAAGAGTGTATTATTTATATGACGTTCCTGCTGGTGCTGAAAGAGGAGGACATTCACATAAAGAAACAAAAGAGTTCTTAGTAGCTCTTTCAGGTAGTTTTGATGTTATAGTTAATGATGGAAAGACGACCAAATGTATTACATTAAGCAAACCTTATGAAGGATTATTAATTGAGAATGGTGTTTGGAGAGAATTAAATAATTTTTCATCTGGTTCTGTTTGTTTGGTTATTGCCTCAGAAGTTTTTGAAGAAGAAGATTATATTAGAGATTTTAATGAATTTTTAAAAAGTAAAAAGTAATGTTTATTAATAAAAAAACTTCTTTAATAACATTTGGAGATTTTATTGATTTGTATTTGAAAATAAAGGAAAAAGGGTTTAAAGCTATTTTTTTTAAACTTACAAAGTTAAATTATAGTGATAAAGTTTCTTCAAAATGGGATAATTATGTTAATGAATCAGATTTTTGGGTCATTCCAGAAATAAGAAATCATTGGAATAAAACTATTTCGGGAAATGAAAACGTATCTTATGAAGAGTATGTTTCAAAAAAATACTTTTCAGATAAGAAAAAGATAAGCTTACTCTCAATTGGTTGTGGTGAAGGACTTCATGAGCGAAATTTTTGCGAGTATTTACATTTTCAAAACGTTATAGGAATTGATATTTCTAATGAAAGTATAAAAATAGCTAAAAATAAATCAGAAGAAGAAAATAAGAAAATTACATACATAAGTTCTGATTTTTCTAAAGTTGATTTTAAAAATGAAAAATTTGATATAATACTATTTGATTCAAGTTTGCATCATTTTGAGAAAATTAATACATTTCTTAGAAATAATATAAAACCTATTTTGAATGAAAATGGAGTTTTAGTAGTTTTTGAATATTGTGGACCTAATAGACTACAATGGAAAAATAATCAAATAAAAAAATGTAATGATATTTTAAAAAAACTACCAAAAAAATTTAAAAAATTTCAAAAAATTAATTATATAAAAAAGAAAGTTTATCGACCAGGAATTTTAAGAATGTTTGCTGTAGATCCTTCAGAAGCTCCGGATTCAGAAAACTTGCAAAGTGCTTTACATAATAATTTTGATATATTAGAGGAAAAAAAGTTAGGATGGAATGTTATTCAACCTCTTTTTAAAGGAATAGCACATAATTTTTTAAATAAAAAGAAGGAAACAAAAGATTTGATTAAATATATAGTTAATGAAGAAGAAAATTTTTTAGAAGAAAATAATATAAAGAGTGATGCGATTTTTGGAGTTTATAAACTAAAAAATTAATTATATGTAGAGAACTCAATTCCTATAGTTTTTAATTTTCGCTTAAAAGAATAGAGTAATTTTAGAAAAAAAGAGGGTAAAGAAAATAAAATTTGATTTTGAATTCCTATGTTTTTTTTGTTAATGCTGTTAAATAATTTTTTCGCTCGTTTAGTTTTTCCAATGGATTTAAATTGAATAGCATAAAAAAACTTATATATATCTAAAAATTCTTTTAAGTATTTATTTTTAATTTCTTCTTCTTTAAATTGTTCAAAATTCATTAAAGACATCGTGTTAATATTTTGTTTTGATAGACTTTGAGGAACAATAAAATTATAAATTGCTGTAATTTTATTTGATAAAGCAACAGGGTATTTAATTCCTATTTTTGTCCATAATTCTATGTCTTCACCAATAGTTACAGAAGAATTAAATCCATTGTAAAATTCTAACACATACTTTGGTACAGCTGTGGCAGAAGTCCAAGAAATTCGAAAAGGTTTGTTAGAATAAAAATAATTGATAACAATTCCTCTGAAGTCTTTTTCAATTCCTCTAAACGAAATTTTTTGAAAATATTTCTTCGCAGTTTTAATTCTATATAAATTACAATACATTCCACAATTTGGAAAATCATGATATAATTTTACGATTTCTTCTAAATGATTTGGAAACCAATAATCGTCAGCGTCTAAAAAAGCAATTAGTTTTCCTTTAGATTTTTCAATACCAAAATTTCTTGCAGCTGCCACTCCTTTATTTTCTTGCTTGTAGATACAAATTCTATTATCTAAAAATTGATTGATAATTTCCAAACTTGAATCTGTTGAACCATCATCTATAATTATAATTTCATAATCAGTAAATCGTTGCTCAAGGACACTTTTTAAAGTTTCCTCGATATAATTGACTTTATTGTAAACTGGTATTATTACTGAAAATAAAGGCATAACTTTTTTTTTGCTATTAATATGGTTTCATTTTCTGAGAATCCATAATAATCATCTTTTCTAAAATTAAGGACTTTAATTGAAAAACCTATACTTTCTAATCGATCTTTTAATCCTTCAATTGAATAAATTCTTACATGATCTTCTTGTCCAAAATGTTTTAATCTTTCAATTTCTGAAATTATAGAATAATCTTCGTAGATGTCTCCTTCTTTAAAAGGTGTTTGTATTAGTAGAGTTCCTTCATTGGTTAAAATTCTATAGAGCTCTTTCATAGCTTTTATGTCATCAATTACATGCTCTAGAATATGAAAACAAATTATTAAATTATATTTATTATCTCTTTGATTAATATTGGTAATGTTAAATTTTACATCAGCAATAAAATCGCCAGATAAGTCCGATGCTGTATAGTTAATGTTTTTTTCTTTTTTCCATTTTCGAAATAAACTTCGTGAAGGTGAAAAATCTAAAATACCAAGGTCTTTTTTTAAATAATTTTCAGAAATAATCTTATATAACCTTCTATCTCTTGATAGGCTTCCACAATTTGGACATAAATTATCTTTATTTTGTAATATAATCCAATTTGTGTTTTTAAAATAGCAAATATTACAGAAATGATTGTTACCTTTTTTATTAATTGAATACAATTCTCTTAAATAGGGCTCTATTTTAAAAAGTATTTTTTTTGGTACAATTTTAACAATGCTATTTTTTATTCTACTATACATTTTTCTTTTTATTTAGTAAACAAAAATAACCTAGTTTATATAAATCAAATTGAATCAAATTTGGATTTAATGAATTAAGATTTGTTACTAATGAATTAGAAATTTTTTTAAATAAAAATATAAAAATAGTTTCTAAATGAAAGAATTTTAAAGAGCGATAAGCTTTAGTTATTTTTGTGTCGATATAGTTTAATTCACCATTTGTAATTAATTGATTGAGCATAGTAATTGCAGTTTCAGTCTTTTTTATAAAAGTCAAATTTGATTCAAAATTGTAATGAATTAAGTGATTTTCTATATGGAGGATTTCTGTATTACTTCTCCTTAAATCGTTAATAAAGATTAAATCTTCATAACCATAGTGTTTGATACTTGTTTTAAAAGGGTTATTAGAAATAATTTCTTTTTTTAATAGTAAATTCCATGAAAAAACAAAACTATACGGGTTTTTTTTTCTTTCAATTAAACTTTTAGTTTCTCGATAAGTCCCATATTTCCATCTTAATACTTTTTCTTTATTAGGTTTCTTTTTAGGATAAATAACACCTCCAAATATTATTTTTGTATTCTGATTAATATTTGAGATTAGAATTTCTAAATATTCTTTTTTTTCTGGAAATGAGTCAGCTTCCATTATAAGAACATTTTCATATTTAGCTTTTGAATTTAGTAAATTAATATTTTTTCCTCTACCTAAATTTTCTTTATTAATTTCAAACGAACAGTTCTCTAATTCATTTATTTTAGAATTTTCTTCAATAAATAATGAGCTAAAGTCATCTTGAACTAAAATTTCATAATCGATAGATAATAAATCGGCTTGCTCTTTTAATTCCAAAACTAAAGGATAAGTATTGTAATTATATGTAGGAACTAAAATTGATAGCATTATACAGTTCTTTGTACTACTTCAAATACTTTCCCACTTTCAAATTTTAAGGTCTTAGCAGGAAATTTCAATAATAAGGCATAGTCATGCGTTGCCATAATAATAGTTTTTCCAGAGCTATTAATTTTTCTCAATACATCCATAACTTCAACACTAGTTTGTGGGTCTAAGTTACCAGTTGGTTCATCAGCTAAAATTAATTCAGGATTATTCAATAGAGCTCTTGCAATTGCTATTCGCTGTTGTTCTCCACCAGATAACTGATGTGGCATTTTTGATTGGTAATTTATCATTCCCACTTTATTCAATACTTCTTCAATTTTTACATTCATTTCTTCAGCAACTGTCCATCCTGTAGCTTTTAAAACAAAAAGAAGATTTTCCTTTACATTTCTATCAGGTAATAATTTAAAATCTTGAAAAACAACACCTAGTTTTCTTCTTAGATAGGGAATATCTTTCTCTTTTAAATCTCG
The DNA here is from genome assembly GCF_006491595.2 of Flavobacterium jejuense. Classification (GTDB taxonomy): domain Bacteria; phylum Bacteroidota; class Bacteroidia; order Flavobacteriales; family Flavobacteriaceae; genus Flavobacterium; species Flavobacterium jejuense. The sequence goes on along the minus strand of NZ_VEVQ02000015.1, from coordinate 72,639 downwards.
TAAATCATAATCTACAATAGTTCCTTCTCCCATACTTAAAGGTAAATCCGCATAAAGTGTTTTTAAAAAACTACTTTTCCCAGCTCCAGTTTTACCTATTAAATAAATAAATTCCCCATTTTTAACTTCTAGGTTAACATTAGTTAAAACTGGATTTTTTTCTTGAAAAATAGAAATATCTTTTAATGAAAGAATACTTTGTGACATGGTTTACAAAAGTTTTATGCAGTAAAAGTAAGAACTTACTACTCGCTTTCAAAATTTAAAATCTATTTCATTGAAAAATTAATAATTATTATAAAAACTTGTTTATAAATTATTACAATAATATGTTAATGTGCTTCGTTAATACTTTTAGATAATCTTATCTTTGAAGTCTATTAAAACCAATCGAAATGATAAAAATCTTAAGAATTTCTTTATTTCTACTTTTTGTAAGTCCAACCATTTTGGCACAACAATCGTCTATCTACACGCATGATTTAAAGGAATATGATAGAGCAATTGCTTTGTATAAAGACAAGCAGTATCAATCTGCTCAAATTCTATTTGAAAACATTAAAAATCAAATTTCCAATCAGGAAGTTCAATCAGATTGTGCTTATTATATTGCTAATTGTGCTATTCGCTTAAATCAAATGGGAGCAGATGATTTAATTGAAAAATTTGTGGAAGATTATCCTACTAGTACAAAACAAAATCAGGCTTATATAGAAGTAGCCCATTATTATTTTGATCAAGGAAGTTATGCTAAGTCTTTAGAATGGTTTGATAAAGTAGATGAGAGTAGTATGTCGTATGAAGATCAAGAAAAATATAATTTTCAAAAAGGATATTCTTATTTTACAGCAAAGAATACTACAGAAGCTTCTAAATATTTTAATAAAGTAATTAATTCAAAAACTTTTGGAAGTCAGGCAAAATATTATTTAGGATATATGTCTTATGAAACTGATGATTATGATAATGCTAATCAATATTTTGACCAAGTACAGGATAAGGATAAGTACAAGGAAAAAATGGGCTATTTTCAGGCAGATATGAATTTTAAATTGGGGAAATTTCAAAAAGCAATTGATTTAGGTTTGGAACAATTACCAAAGTCTAATGCCATTGAAAAAAGTGAATTGTCTAAGATTATTGGAGAAAGTTACTTCAATTTGAAACAGTATGATAAAGCATTACCCTATCTGTTAGATTACAGAGGAAAAAGAGGGAAATGGAATAATACTGATTATTATCAATTAGGGTATGCTTATTACCAACAAAAAGATTATGAAAATGCAATTGCCCAATTTAATAAAATTATAAATGGAAATGATTTTGTTGCACAAAATGCTTATTATCATTTAGCTGAAAGTTATTTAAATACAGATAAAAAACAACAAGCTCTAAATGCTTTTAAAACAGCTTCAGAAATGGAGTTCAATCTTAAAATTCAAGAGGATGCCTATTTGAATTATGCTAAACTAAGCTACGAAATTGGTAATCCTTATCAATCTGTTCCAGAAGTTTTAAATGCATATTTGGATAAATATCCTAATAACCCTAACAAACAAGAAATTAATAACCTTTTGATTAGTTCTTATATCACTTCTAAGAATTATAAAGAAGCTCTGATTCTTTTAGAAAAGAATAAAACTCCAGAGAATAAGTTGGCTTATCAAAAAGTATTGTTTTATAGAGGCTTAGAACAATATACAGATAGTAACTATCAAGATGCTTTTTCTTTATTTAAAAAATCAATTTCTGAAAATAAAGATCCTAAATTTACAGCTCGTGCTACTTTTTGGAAAGCTGAAACTGAGTATAATTTAGATCAGTATAACGAGGCTATGCTTAGTTTTAAGCAGTTTATAAATGAAAAAGAAGCTGCTTCAACACCAGAATTCATAAATGTAAATTACAATTTGGCTTATTCTTATTTTAAGTTAAAAGAATATGAAAGTGCCATTACTCATTTTACCAATTTTATCTCAGAAGTAAAAAATGATAATGTAAGAAAAAATGATGCTTATCTTAGATTAGGAGATTGTAATTTTATTTCAGCTAAATATTGGCCAGCCATGGAAGCTTACAATAAAGCAATTGAAATGAAAAGTGTTAATGCAGATTATGCTGCTTTTCAAAAAGGAATTAGTTACGGTTTCGTAGGTAAAAATGATAAGAAAATTGACGATTTAGAGAAATTTGTAAAAACGTATCCAAATTCACAATATGCAGACGATGCTTTGTATGAATTAGGAAATACTTATGTTAACATTGAAAATGAATCGAAAGCAATAGGAACCTATGATAAGTTAATAGCTAATTATAAGACAAGTTCTTATGTTTCTAAATCGATTTTAAAACAAGGGTTAATTTATTATAATAACAATAAGAGTGAACCTGCTTTAGTTAAATTCAAAAAAGTAGCTGCTGAATTTCCAAATTCTCCGGAATCATTACAGGCTGTTTCAACTGCACGTTTAATTTATATTGATAATGGTAGAGTAGATGAGTATTCTGATTGGGTGAAAACATTAAGTTTTGTAGAAGTTTCTGATGCTGATTTAGACAATACTACTTATGAATCTGCAGAAAAACAATTTTTACAAAATAATTCAAAACAAGCTATTTCAGGTTTTAGTAGCTATGTAGCTAAGTTCCCTAATGGACTTCATGCTTTAAACGCTAATTTTTATTTAGCACAATTGTATTTTGCGGATGGATTAGAAAGCAATTCAATTAAACATTATGAATTCGTAGTGAACCAATCTAGAAATGAATTTACTGAACAAGCGTTAGCACGTTTATGTCAAGTTTATTTGAAAGCTAGTGATTATAATAAAGCAATCCCTGTATTAAAACGTCTTGAAAGTGAAGCCGATTTCCCTCAAAATAAGACATATGCTCAATCTAATTTGATGAAATCGTATTATGAAAAGGAAAATTATAATCAAGCTGTTGTTTATGCTGAAAAAGTATTAGCAAATGATAAAATTGATAACCGAATTAAAAGTGATGCACAAATTATTATAGCTCGTTCTGCTATAAAAAATAATGATGAAACTAAGGCAAAACAAGCTTATTCTGACTTATTAAAAATCGCTAAAGGAGAATTAGCCGCTGAAGCACTTTATTATGACGCTTATTTCAAAAATAAGGAAGGTAACTTTGAAGGATCTAACATAATTGTTCAAAAAATAGCAAAAGATTATTCTGGTTATAAATACTATGGAGCAAAAGGATTGGTAATTATGGCTAAAAATTTCTACGGTTTAAAGGATAGTTTCCAAGCTACGTATATTTTAGATAGTGTGATTAAAAACTTCACAGATTATCCAGATGTAGTAGAAGAAGCTAAAAAAGAATTAGCCAAAATAAAAACGGAAGAATCAAAAACAAACTCATCAATTACTAATTAATTCGTTACTAGTTACCACGCTAATTTTTTAGCATTCTAAAAATAATATTAGATATGAACAAATTCAAAATATATTTTTCAATAGTAATCATTTTAATAATGACTCAGTTTTCATTTGCACAAGTAAAAGATGAAAATATTGGATCTGAAGTAGTTAATATAGTAAAAGCTTACTCTCCAACCATTTCTGACGCTTTTAAAGTAAAAGAAACACCAGTTATGGAAGATGAAGATAATTCACAAAAAGAAGTAATTAAATATAATATTTTTTCTTTCCCTGTGGCTTCAACTTTTACACCTGCAAAAGGAAAAGCTGCTGCTGTTGACAAATCAGAAAGAGAAAAAATATATCGCAATTACGCAACTTTAGGTTTCGGAAGCTTTTCTACAGCAAATGCTGAATTATTTATTACAGAAAATTTTGGTCGTAATAGTTATGTAGGAGGAATGCTTCGTCATTTATCTTCTCAAGGAGGAATAAAAGATGTAGTGTTAGATGATAAGTACTATAATACAAGTTTAGATGTAACTTATGGCTCACGTGAAAGAGATATGAGTTGGAATGTTGATTTAGCTGTTAAAAATCAAATTTACAATTGGTATGGTTTGCCAACTTCAACTATTGCATTTGATGAAGCTACAATTGCTGCTATTGATCCAAAACAGTCTTATAATACTATTGCTTTAGGTGGAAAATTAAGTATGGAAAAAAGCTTTTTAAACGAAGCAAGTTTGCAATTCAAAAGATTTTCCGATGCTTTTGGTTCAGGAGAAAATCGCTTTTTTGTAAAACCAAATTTTGATATAGATGTAATGGAGCAAAAAATAAAAGCTAATTTTATTTTGGACTATGTTGGAGGTAAATTTGAGAAAGATTATCAAGCTATTGATGAAATAAAATACAGTAATATTATTTTTGGTACAAAACCAAGTATTCTTTATCAGCAAGATGATTTATCTGTTGATTTAGGAGTTGGAGTTTTCTACACAACTGGAAAAATAAATGGAGAAAGTGATAGTAAAATATTTGTGTATCCAAATGTAAAGGCTTCTTATAGAATTGTTGGAGATATTTTAGTGGGTTATGCTGGTGCTGAAGGTGGTTTAAACCAAAATTCTTATGCTGAATTTGTTGACCAAAATCCTTTTGTTTCTCCAACACTTTTTGTTTCTCCAACAGATAATAAATACGATATCTATGTTGGAGTAAAAGGTAAACTAGCTAATTCTGTTGCTTTCAACGTTAGAGGAACATTAAAAAATGAAGATTATAAACCCTTATTTGTGAGCAATGAATATGTTTTCGGAAATGCAAATGAAGAAGGATATACTAATGGAAATTCATTTGATATATTGTATGACAATGTAAAAACAGTTAGTATTTTTGGTGAAATAAAAGCCGATTTCTCAAAGCATGTCACTTTTGGAATTAATGGGACTTACAATAACTACACAACCGATGTTCAGTCAGAAGCTTGGAATTTACCACAACTGAATATTGGAGCAACGTTAGATTTTGATATCACTAATAAGTGGTATGCTGGAACCAATATTTTCTTTGTTGGCGAACGAAAAGATAGAGTTTCTGTTCAGAGTATAGCTGCTGTTTTTCCTCCACAATTTGATCTTCAAGAAGTTACTTTAGATAGTTATTTCGATTTGAATGCTCATATTGGCTATAAATACAATGACCGACTTACCGCTTTTTTAAGAGGAAATAATTTAGCAAACCAACAATATAACCGTTGGGCAAATTTCCCTGTGCAAGGTATTCAGGTTTTGTTAGGAGCTAATTATAAGTTTGATTTTTAAAAGTTAACCACAAGGTTTGCAAAGTATATGCAAAGCACACAAAATAATTGTAATTTTGTGTGCTTTGCGCCTTTTTAGTGCTCTTAGTGTTCAAAACAATAAAATGACTTTAAAAGAAAAAATATACAATCACTATCAACTTTTATTAGAGGAGAAAATAAAAACATTCCAGAAGATGATTGCTGATTTAGCTCAGGATGCTCAAAACGATGCTAAGGGTTCAGCGGGTGATAAACATGAAACTGCTTTGTCCATGATGCATTTGGAACAAGAAAAACTTAATCAAAAAGTAAAAGAAGCTTTAGATCAGAAAAGTGTTTTGGATAGTATAGAGATCTCAAAAGTAAGTAAAAAAGTATGTTTAGGTAGTTTAGTGTTTACTAATTCGTTTACGTTTTTCATTAGTCAAGCTTTGCCAAAAATAACTATACAAGGAAAGGATATTATAGCACTTTCTCCAAAATCTCCTCTCGGAATACAAATGATGAGTAAAAAACCGTTAGATGAATTTGCATTCAATACTATAAACTACAAAATAATAGCTTTGGAATAGAAAACCACTTTCATGAAAGTGGTTTTTTTATAAATTGTAATTTTTTGTAAGCATAAACCCATTTTTTACTTTCAATTAATAACTTAATTTTATTTTTTACTTTTTATTTATAATTAATTTTGTTTATGTTGTTTATTATTCATACCTAATGTGCCAAATTTGCTTCATCAAATAAACAATTATTTAGTTTTTAGATATTAACTTTAAACTTTCAAACCTTTAAAACAAACAAATATGTGTGGAATTGTATGTGCTTTCGATTTAAAACAAAAAGCTGAAACGTTAAGACCTCAGGTTTTAGAAATGTCAAAAATTATTCGTCATAGAGGACCAGATTGGAGTGGAATATATAGTAATGAAAAAGCTATATTAGCTCACGAACGGTTAGCAATTGTTGATCCAGCTTCTGGAAAACAACCTTTATTTACAAAAGATAAAAGTTTGGTTTTAGCGGCAAATGGTGAAATTTACAATCACAGAGAATTACGTAAGCAATTTGAAGGGAAATATGAGTTTTTAACAGAAAGTGATTGTGAAGTAATTTTAGCTTTATACAAAGAGAAAGGACCAAGTTTCGTAGATGAAATGAATGGGATATTTGGTTTTGCACTTTATGATGTTGAGAAAGATGAATATTTCATTGCAAGAGATCACATGGGAATAATCCCTTTGTATATAGGTTGGGATCAAAATGGCACTTTTTATGTAGCTTCTGAGTTAAAAGCATTAGAAGGATATTGTACAAAAATTCAATTATTTCCTCCAGGACATTATATGACAAGTAAAGATGGTGAATTCGTTCAATGGTATAAAAGAGAGTGGACAGAATATGATGCTGTTAAAGAAAATGCTACAAGTATTGAAGCGATAAAAACAGCATTAGAAGCAGCTGTAAAAAGACAATTAATGAGTGATGTGCCTTATGGAGTATTGCTTTCAGGAGGATTAGATTCGTCTATAACTTCAGCAATAGCAAAGAAGTATGCTCAAAAAAGAATTGAATCTGGAGACACTTCTGAGGCTTGGTATCCTCAATTGCATTCTTTTGCAGTAGGTTTAGAAGGTTCACCAGATTTGGCAGCAGCCCAAAAAGTAGCGGATCACTTAGGAACGATACATCATGAAATAAAATTTACGATTCAAGAAGGTTTAGACGCTATTAGAGATGTGATTTTTAATATTGAAACTTATGATGTGACTACTATTAGAGCCTCAACTCCTATGTATTTAATGGCCAGGGTTATTAAGTCAATGGGAATTAAAATGGTGTTGTCTGGTGAAGGTTCTGATGAACTGTTTGGAGGATATTTGTATTTTCATAAAGCGCCTAATGCTCAAGAATTTCATGAAGAAACGGTTCGTAAATTAAGTAAGTTGCATATGTATGATTGTCTTCGTGCGAATAAAAGTTTAGCTGCTTGGGGAATTGAAGGACGAGTTCCTTTCTTAGATAAAGAATTTATGGATGTAGCCATGCGAATTAACCCTCAAGATAAAATGATTAATGGAGAACGTATGGAAAAATGGGTATTAAGAAAAGCTTTTGAAGATATGTTACCTGCAAGTGTTGCTTGGAGACAAAAAGAACAGTTTAGTGATGGAGTAGGGTACAGTTGGATAGATACTTTAAAAGAATTAGTGGCCAAAGAAGTTTCAGATGAGCAATTAGCAAATGCGAAATATAAGTTTCCTATTCAGACACCAACTTCTAAAGAAGAATATTACTATCGTTCTATTTTTACAGAACACTTTCCAAGTGATGCAGCTGCTTTAAGTGTGCCTCAAGAAGCAAGTGTGGCTTGTAGTACAAAAATTGCTTTGGAATGGGACGAAGCATTCAAAAACATGAATGATCCATCAGGTAGAGCAGTTGCAAATGTTCATGATGATGCCTATGTTACACAATGATAATTTTAAATCAATAGGAAAGAATAAATTACTAATCTTAAAATAATTTATATAGATTGTCATAAAAAAAACACTTGCAAAACCTTTTCTGCAAGTGTTTTTTTATTAGATGTTATCTTGGGATATTTTAGTTAACTTCTAGAGCACTATCACTAGCATCAGAATCTGACATTAAAGCAAAAAACTTATCTATATTTGGTAAAATAATAATACGAGTACGTCTGTTTGAAGCTCTATTAGCTTTGCTATCATTTAGTACTAATGGCTGATGATAACTTCTACCAGATGCAATTAATTTTTCAGGAGCTACGTTAAAGTTTTTTTCTAATTTTCTTACTACAGATGTTGCACGAAGGACGCTTAAATCCCAATTATCTTTTAAAGAAGAGCCACCAACAATTTTTCGATCATCAGTATGACCTTCAACCATAATGTCTAAACTTTCGTCTGAATTAATAACTTCGGCTATTTTTTTCAAAATTTTATCAGCTTTATTACTAATTTGATAACTACCAGAATTAAACAATAATTCATCTGAAATAGTAATCATAACTACTGTTTCATTAATATTTACAGAAATGTCATTATCTTCACTCATGTTAGATTCTTTTAAAGATTTACGCAAATTATAACTAACAGCAAGATTCATAGAGTCCTTTAGTGTTTTAGCTTGAGACAATTCATTTTGATTAACATTTTTTAAGGTAGCTTCCATTTTATTTCTAACATTGTTAGATATAACGATGTCTCCACCTACTGTAACCAATTTTGCATTAGTTTCTTCAGTCAAAGAATTTATTTTAGAATTGTAATTATCAACTCTAGATTGAATTTCAGAAAATTTAGCATCTAAACTTTCTTTTTCTACTTGTACTTTTTGAAGTTGATTTTTAACTTCTCCGTTCTCTTTTTCTAGTGCAACATATTTCTTTTTAGAAACACAACTAGATAATAAGATTCCAGTAACGATAAAAATTGAAATTTTTTTCATAATTTATAAATTTGTTTGTTTTATTTTAAACGGACAAAAGCTGGTAATATTATAAATTATCAAAAACTGAATACTGTTTTTAGTAATAATTTAGATGATAAATTTTATTATTTAAGTCGTAATCATAAGAATCGAATTATAGTTAAGAAAAGATAGAAGAATTGCAAAATGATTTAAAATTCGTGAACTTTGTGATGTCTTTTTCGCTCAAATGAGGTTATAAGTTGTATTAAAAAATTAAGAATTGAGTTTTTAAAACCATGATAGATTTAGTAGTTATGGTTTTTGTTAATGTTCACAATGAAGCCTATGTAAAGTTGGTAAAACAATAAGAAACTGAATCAGTTATAATTAGATAAAATCTTGGATCATGTCATTCAATTCTAAAAACAAGCATATGATTTAAATATACTGGTTATGGTTTATTAATAAAACACCAACGGTATTAATTGGTGTTTTTTTGTTTTTAATTGCTTAAAACCATCTTAAAATGAAAATTTTCAACATTTGTTAATAACTTCAAGGAAAAAACAAATCTTTGAGGACTATTTTTTTTTCATTATGGTTATATTTGTCTGTTAAACATAATGAGTTTTTAAGAATTAAAATATGAGTGAAGAAATTAAGAAAAACAATTATTCAGCCGACAGTATTCAGGCTTTAGAAGGAATGGAGCATGTTAGAATGCGACCATCCATGTATATTGGAGATACTGGAACAAGAGGTTTGCATCATTTAGTATATGAGGTTGTTGATAACTCAATTGATGAGGCTTTAGCTGGACATTGTGATACTATATCAGTATTTATAAATGAAGATAATTCTGTCTCTGTAGAAGATAATGGTCGTGGTATTCCAGTAGATATACACAAAAAAGAAGGTATTTCTGCTTTAGAGGTTGTTATGACTAAAATTGGAGCAGGAGGAAAATTTGATAAAGATTCATATAAAGTTTCTGGTGGACTTCATGGAGTTGGTGTTTCGTGTGTAAATGCATTATCAGATCATTTAACAGCAACTGTTTTTAGAGAGGGTAAAATTTACGAGCAAGAATATGAAAAAGGAAAGTCTTTATATCCTGTAAAACAGATTGGAACAACAGATAAGAGAGGTACAATGGTTACCTTTAAGCCTGATGGAACTATTTTTACACAAACATTAGAATACAGTTACGATACTTTAGCAGCTCGTATGCGAGAGTTGTCATTCTTAAATAAAGGCATTACAATTACTTTAACAGATAAAAGAAATTTAGATAAAGATGGTAATTTTATATCTGAAATATTTCATTCTAAAGAAGGTTTAAAAGAGTTTGTTCGATTTTTAGATGGAAGTCGTGTTCCAATCATTAGTCATGTTATTAGCATGGAGAATGAAAAAGACGGAATTCCAGTTGAAGTTGCTTTAATTTATAATGAAAGTTATAATGAGAATATCTTTTCATATGTAAATAATATTAATACTCATGAAGGAGGGACACATTTACAAGGTTTCCGAATGGGATTAACAAGAACATTGAAAAAATATGCTGATGCCTCTGGTCTATTAGACAAGTTGAAATTTGAAATTTCTGGTGATGATTTTCGTGAAGGTTTAACAGCAATTATTTCTGTAAAAATACAAGAGCCTCAATTTGAAGGACAAACTAAAACAAAATTAGGAAATAGAGAAGTAGTTTCTCCTGTTTCTCAGGCAGTAGCAGAAATGCTAGAAAATTATTTGGAAGAAAATCCAAATGATGCTAAGATTATAGTTCAAAAAGTGATTTTAGCAGCACAAGCACGTCATGCAGCTAAGAAAGCTAGAGAGATGGTACAACGTAAAACCGTTATGGGTGGTGGAGGTTTGCCAGGAAAATTATCGGACTGTTCGGAACAAGATCCACACAAGTGTGAAATTTTTCTTGTCGAGGGAGATTCTGCAGGTGGAACCGCTAAACAAGGTAGAGATAGAATGTTTCAAGCTATTTTGCCATTAAGAGGTAAGATTTTGAATGTAGAAAAAGCAATGCAACATAAAGTATTTGAAAACGAAGAGATTCGAAATATATTTACTGCATTAGGTGTTACAGTTGGTACAGAGGAAGACAGTAAAGCCTTAAATCTTTCAAAGTTAAGATACCACAAAGTAGTTATTATGTGTGATGCCGATGTCGATGGTTCTCATATTTCTACACTTATTTTAACGTTTTTCTTTAGATTTATGAAAGAATTAATTGAAGGTGGTCATGTTTATATTGCTGCACCTCCATTATATTTAGTTAAAAAAGGAAACAAAAAAGAATATGCTTGGAATGATGATCAACGTGATAAAATAGCCTTACAAATGGGTGGCGGTGTAAATATTCAGCGCTATAAAGGTCTTGGAGAGATGAATGCGGAGCAATTATGGGACACTACCTTAAATCCAGATTTTAGAACATTACGTCAAATTACTATTGATAGTTTGTCTGAAGCAGATAGAGTTTTCTCAATGTTAATGGGTGATGAGGTTCCACCTCGTAGAGAATTTATTGAGAAGAATGCTGTTTATGCAAAAATTGACGTATAAATGAAAAATACGCTTAAATGTTTTGCTGTTTTTTTATTTTTTTTAAAGTTAAATGCACAAACATCTAATGATTTTGAACAAATAGGGTATCTGCTATCAGATGCCCTTTTGTATTCTGAAAGATATATAATTCCTATAACAGATGCAGCTGTTTATCAATCGTCATCTGGTTGGATTCTGTCTCCAAAAAAGAAAGAGAAATGGGATTTTACTTTAGGTATTCATACCAATGTTTTTTTTGTACCTAAAAAAAATAGAAATTTTCAAATTAAGAATTCTGATTTTCAGTTTTTTGAAGTTGAAGGTTCAACTTCAGCAACAGTGCCTTCAGCATTAGGAAATAATGATCAAATTTACTTGATAGGAGAAATAGGAGGAGAACAAGTGCGATTTGAAACACCACAAGGAATTAATCAGGAAACAGTAATTTATCCTTATTTACAAGTAAGTTTAGAATTGCCGTATGGATTTGAATTTATCGGAAGGTATTCCACAAAAACGAAACTTAAAAAAGGGGATTATCAGGTTTATGGTGCAGGATTAAAATATAATATTAGTCAACATTTTTCAAATTGGGAAGCCAGAAAAATTCATTTAGCCATAGCTACTATTTATTCAAAAGAAGATATAAGTTTTGATTTCTTAGATGTGAATACTTCTTATGGGAATTTAGGTATTAATAGAATAAATGGATTAGTTGATACTTGGCATTTTAATTTTTTAATGTCTAAAGAGTTTAAAAAATTTGATTTAAATGGAAATTTTATATTAAATAACAGTAGGTTTGAATATTTGGTAAATGGTCCTAAAGGAAGTATAGAGGGATTAATTCCAGTGCAAGATGTTATTAATAATTTATTGACTCGAATAGCAAAAGATAAAACGAATTGTATTTTTGAAATCACAGGAGTCTATCATATAGATAAATTAGCATTGCAAAGTTCATTTGCTTTTGGTAAATTTGCGAATCTCAATTTAGGAGTACAATATCAATTTTAACATATAAATAATCAAAAACAATAAAATGAAAGTAACAATAGTGGGAGCGGGTAACGTTGGTGCAACATGTGCAGATGTTATTTCGTACAGAGGAATTGCAAGTGAAGTAGTATTATTAGATATCAAAGAAGGCTTCGCAGAAGGGAAAGCAATGGATATTATGCAATGTGCTACTACTACAGTATTTAATACAAAAGTTTCAGGTAGTACAAATGATTATTCTAAAACTGCTGGAAGTGATGTAGTAGTTATTACATCGGGAATTCCAAGAAAACCAGGTATGACTCGAGAAGAATTAATAGGTATTAATGCAGGAATTGTTAAGTCTGTTGCAGATAATGTATTAACACATTCACCTGATGCAATTATTGTTGTCGTTTCTAATCCTATGGATACAATGACTTATTTGACATTGAAAGCAACTGGATTACCAAAAAATAGAGTAATAGGAATGGGTGGAGCTTTAGATAGCTCTCGTTTTAAATATTTCTTATCGCAAGCTTTACAAAAACCAGGAAATGACGTTCAAGGAATGGTAATCGGTGGTCATGGAGACACTACTATGATTCCGTTAACACGTTTGGCTTCTTATAATGGCTCACCTGTTGCTAATTTTTTGTCTCAAGAAGAAATGGATAAAGTAGCTGCTTCAACTATGGTTGGAGGTGCTACGTTAACTGGTTTGTTGGGAACTTCTGCTTGGTACGCTCCAGGAGCTTCTGTAGCTTATTTGGTGGATAGTATTTTGAATGACCAAAAAAGAATGATTCCTTGTTCAGTAATGCTAGAAGGAGAGTACGGTCAAAATGATATTTGTATAGGTGTTCCATGTATAATTGGTAAAAATGGAGTAGAAGAAATCGTAGATATTAAGTTAAATGATACAGAAAAAGCATTATTTGCTAAAAGTGCAGAAGCTGTTCGAAACATGAATGCAGATTTAAAATCGGTATTGTAATAGTATCATAATCAGATAATAAAACTGTCATTTTGATTTGGCAGTTTTTTTATATGTAGTTATCAAAAAGGAAATATTAATAAAAACCAATTTAATTAAGAAATAAAATTGGTTAATCCTATTGTAAATTATATATTTGTCCGTTTTTATAAAAATAAAGAATAATTAATTTTAGTAGTAATGCAGAATAAAGGACTAATTAAATTTTTCGCAATTATCTTTGCTTTGGTATGTGTTTATCAATTATCATTTACATTCGTAGCAAATGGAATTGAGAAAGATGCAAAGGTTTTCGCAGGTAAATTTCCAAAAGAAATTCAAACTCAAAAAGAAGTATCTTATCTAGATTCTTTAGCAAAAAGTAAAGAAAAAGTATTTCTTTGGAATACGTATGATGAAGTAAGAAACAATCAAATCAACAAAGGTCTTGACCTTGAAGGTGGACTTAACGTAATTCTTCAAATATCAGTTAAAGATATTTTGTTTGGTTTAGCAAATGAGTCTAAAAATCCTGGTTTCTTAAAAGCACTGGAAGATGCGAAGAAGAACCAACAAGGAAACCAAGATTATATTGATGCTTTTTTTGAAGCAGCAAATAAGGCAAATCTTCAATTATCTAATGTAGATGTTTTCAGAAATAGAAATTTAGATCAAGTTATTGAGCTAAATATGACTAATGCTCAAGTAGAGCCAATTATCAAACAAAAAGTAATTGAATCTGTTGAGAGTGCTTTTGGTGTATTAAGAAAACGTATTGACCAATTTGGTGTTACACAACCAAACATTCAAATGTTAGGTAACTCTGGAAGAATTTTAGTAGAACTTCCTGGAGCTAAAGATGTAGACCGTATTAAGAAATTATTACAAGGAACTGCTAAATTAGAATTTTGGGAAACTTATAAAATTGAAGAAGTAGCTAATTATTTAATTTCTGCTAATGAAGTATTGAAAAAAACTGAAGTAGCTAAAAAAGAAGTAAATGAGGTTGTAAAGGATTCAACTGAAAAAGATTCTACAGCTACAGATCTAGATGCTTTATTGACAGATGAAGCAGATACTACTGCAGTTCAAATAAATCCTTTATTTGATAAATTACAAATTACACAACAACAAGGGTATTCTGTTTTAGGGTATGCTAAAGTGGCTGATACAGAAACAATAGGTAAATATTTAAGAAGAAAAGACGTTAAAAGAACTTTGCCAAATGCTATTGCAAATGTGAAATTTGTATGGGGTAAAGAAAACGAAAAAACACCTGGAATTGTTGAATTATATGCTTTAAAGAGAACTGGTAAAGATGGTAAGGCTCCTATTAGTGGAGGTGTTATTGTTGATGCAACTGATACTTTTGATCAGTTAGGTAAACCTGCTGTTTCTATGCAAATGGATGGTACTGGTTCAAGAGAATGGGAGAAATTAACTGGAAAAGTATCACAACAAGGTAATGCAATTGCAATTGTACTTGATAATATTGTTTATTCTGCACCTGGTGTAAGTAAAGGCGCAATTACTGGTGGCCGTTCTGAAATTTCTGGTAGTTTTACAGTAACAGAAACTAAAGATTTAGCTAACGTTTTAAGAGCTGGTAAATTACCTGCTGAAGCAAGTATCGTTCAATCTGAAGTTGTTGGACCATCATTAGGGAAAGAAGCGGTTGATAATGGATTTTTATCTTTTATTATTGGTTTCTCGTTAGTTTTATTGTGGATGGTAGTTTATTATGGTAAAGCTGGTTTCTATGCTAACTTAGCCTTATTGGTAAATATTTTATTCATATTTGGTGCTTTAGCAAGTTTTGGTGCTGTATTAACTTTACCTGGTATTGCTGGTATTGTTTTAACTATAGGTATGGCAGTAGATGCCAACGTAATTATTTACGAAAGAGCTAAGGAAGAATTGGATTCTGGTAGAACTGTTGAAGAGGCTGTAAATTATGCTTATACATGGAAAGGTGCGATGTCATCAATTGTTGATGCCAACGTTACTACATTTATTACAGCATTAATTTTATTCTTATTAGGAACAGGACCAATTAAAGGTTTCGCAACTACTTTATTAATTGGTATTCTAACTTCATTAGTAACTGCAGTATTTATAACAAGAATATTCTTAGATTGGAGTTTATCAAGAAATGAAAAAATTGCTTTCTCTACTTCTATTACTAAAAATTGGTTTAAAAACTTAAACTTTGATTTCTTAGGAAAAAGAAAGATTGCTTATATTGTTTCAGGTATTTTAATTGCTTTAAGTTTATTCTCTTTAGTTACAAAAGGCTTAAATTATGGAGTTGATTTTGTTGGAGGTAGAACTTATCAAGTACGTTTTGATAAAGCGGTTTCTGCTCCAGATGTTACTAAAGATTTAGTAGCTATTTTTGAAAGTGCTGAAGCTAAAATATATGGTAATGATAATCAGTTGAAAATTACAACTAAATATAAAGTAGATGAAGAAGGTGAAGGAGTTGATAAAGAAGTTAATGATAAACTTTATAATGGTTTAAAGAAATATCTTCCATCTGACTTAACTTATGATAATTTTGTGAACCTTTATGAAGGAAAGCAAGTAGGAATTATGTCTTCTTCTAAAGTTTCAGGAACTATTTCTAAGGATATTAAAACGAACTCTTTATGGGCAGTTTTAGGATCTCTTTTAGTAGTTTTCCTTTACTTAATGATTTCGTTTAGAAAATGGCAATTTGGTCTTGGTGCAGTTGTCGCTGTTGCTCATGATGTTATAATTGTATTAGGAATTTTCTCTTTTTGCTATACAATATTACCTTTCAACATGGAAATTGATCAAGCTTTTATAGCTGCAATTCTTACTGTTATTGGATATTCATTAAATGATACCGTAATTGTATTTGACCGTGTGAGAGAGTATTTAGATTATAATTCATCTACTGATTTTAAAGCTTTAGTAAATAAGGCATTAAATTCTACCTTAAGTAGAACAATTAATACCTCTGCAACTACATTAGTAGTATTAGTTGCCATCTTCATATTTGGAGGAGAGACAATTAGAGGGTTTGTATTTGCTATTTTAGTAGGTATTTTAGTAGGAACTTATTCTTCATTATTTGTAGCAACTCCTGTAATGAATGATACAATGAGTAAAAAAGAAGCTAAGAAAATGGCTGAATTTAAAAAAGAAGATTAAATTAATCTTACTTCAATATAAATATAAAAAAGACCTGTATATCAGGTCTTTTTTATATTTATAGGTAACCAAAATAGTATAAATTTACAATTAATAAAGTTTGCTAAGGCAAATATAATGTGTGAAAAGGTGTTAACTGATTACTAAAAAGAGTATATATGAAATTTAAATATTGTTTGCTTGGAGTTTTTTGTATTTTCCTTTCTTGTGATAAGAATCGTATTTATAAAGAATTTGATTCTAATTTAGAAAATAATAGATGGAACTCTAATGATAGTAAAGAATTTTCCTTTGTCATGAAAAAGGAAGAAATTGTAGATGTAATTCTTCATTTAGGTCATATCTATGATTTTCAATTTGCTTCAATTCCTTTGCAGATGGCAATTACTTATCCTGATGGTCATACTGAGTTAATTCCAATTAATTTAAAATTGAAAAATGAAGAAGGGAAAGACTTAGCAGATTGTTCAGGAGATATCTGTGATTTGTATTATACCGTTAAAAATAAAGTTCCTCTAGAAAAGGGTAATTATTTAATTGTTATTACTAACAAATTTAATGGTGCATATTTACCTAATATTTTAGGTGTTGGAATTCAAATTAATAAATGATTGTGTAATTAATCAATGCATACAATTTTGTTTTTAATTGCATAAAGTACTAAACCTATTCTTGTTTTTATTTCTAATTTGCAAAATAAATGTTCTCTGTATCCATCTATGGTCTTTGGACTTAGGCACATTTCATCAGCTATTTCTTTATAAGTTTTCTCGGTACAAGCATGTTTTATAAAAACAATTTCTTTATCTTTTAATTCATGTTTCTGATTATTATTATCTAAACGATTAACTAAAAGCCCAGAAACTAATTCGGTAAAGAAAAATCCTTTATCAGAAACTGTTTTTAAGGCTTCTTCAAAAATTTGAGGAGAAGTATCTTTCAATAAATAGCCTTTAGCTCCATTTTTTATCATTTTAATGATCGTTTCTTCATCGTCATTCACAGATAAAGCAATTACCTTTAAATCTTCTTTATTGTTTTTAATCCATTCCATGGTTTTTAAACCATCTAAGACTGGCATATTTACATCAAGTAATACAAGTTCTATTTCATCTGTGTTAATTTTATTTGCCTGAACACTATCAATGAACTCTTTTCCATTTTCATAATTGTTAACTACTATAAAATCACTAAAACTATTAATTAAATATTTTAATGATTGAGAAAACAATAAATGATCATCAATTATTATTACTTTTTTCTTTGTTTTCATCTTGTTTGTTTAAGTTGTATTTTAGGAATATTTCAGTTCCTTTTTCATTGGAATTTAAAGCTAATTTTGCGCCTATTAATTTAGCTCTAAATTTAATATTATTTAGACCTAAGCCTTTGTGACTTTGGCTTGAATCAAAGCCAATTCCAAAGTCTTTTAGCATAATTGTAAGAAAATTATCTTTACAATCAATACTCATTTCTATTTTTTTACTCGAAGAATGTTTTAAACTATTGTGAATTGACTCTTGAAATATGCGATAAAGAATTAATTCATGTTCTACATTTATTTTAGGAAAATCACAATTAATTTCTAAATCACAAGTTATATTTTTTAATTTTTCAATTCTTTTAAAGTCATTTTGAATAGATTCAATAAAGTTAGTATTTATTAGATTATCTTTATTAATAATTCTTGATAAAATTCGAATTTCATCTAATGATTTAGCCATAATGCTTTTTAATTCATCTAATTCGATTTTAGAAATACTTTCCTCTTTTTGGGAATACATATTTAATTGCATAATTGCAACAGATATAATTTGACCTATATTGTCATGAAGTTCTTTACTTATTTCGGTTAAAGTTTGGTCTTTAATTTCTACTCTTGTTTTAATAAGTTCAGATTGGAAATGAATTTCAGATTCCATTTTGTCTATTAAGAACTGTGTTTTTTTCTTTTGAAAGTAAAAAAACAGTACAAAAAGGACTATCAGTAGTGTAAAAAATACAATACTAAGTAAGATAATTAATAATTGTGTTTTTTCTCTGTCCATATAAAGCCTATTGTGAAACAACTATTCATTATTAAATTAAGCATGATAATGATAATCCAATAAATTGTAGTACCATACGTTTCAGATTCCAAAAACCACCATTTTAAGGTTAACATAAAAGGTAGAAATGGAACATGAAATAGGAGTGAACCTAGGATAAACCAAAAAAAGATTGATTTTTTATAATTTAGAATATTGCTAGAATTAAATAATTCAATTAAATATAATATCGATAAAATAACAAGAAACAGTACACTTAAAGCATAAATTTCTGGGATAATTTCTAAACCTATTTTATTTTGATTGTAAATTAGACTAAATATAGTTGATATAAGGTATAGTATGATAAAAGCGAAAGCAATTATTTTATTGGTATATTTTCTCATTATGCTAGATAAAATGAAATAATAAATTAAAAATAATATTAGTGTATAAATATCATAGATAAAGTAGTTTTGTAGACCAGTCCATTTAGGAAAGTATATTGCTGAAATTTCTGTAAATACGGATAATATTACTGATAATAAAAACAATTTAGATTTGTAATTGGGTAATTTAGACCAATTTAGTAAACCTATAATAGTTGTTATAAAAGCAAAAAGACCTGGGATATATCTTAAATTTTCTAGCATTAATTTTTTAATAATTTTTTAAAAAATTAATAGAATTAAAAGAAAACTCTTTCAATTCTATTAATTTGCTACTTTTTTAATATTAGTTTGCTGATGGGTATTCCATTCTTGGTGGTGGTCCCATATTACCATAGTTCATTGGTTGTATTTCTTCAATGTCTGGATTTAATTCTTGAGTTTGCATCATTGCTGGTAGGTTTAATACACCTCCTTTTTGAATGTCTACTTTTTTACCAGTTGGTGTTAAAAAAACAGTAGTCATATTTGCTTTGTCACTGTATTTTTCAGGATTATTGGAGTAAGCTCCTAAATAAAATCGGATACCATCAACATTATACCCTTTGTTTTTTCCTTCTTTTTTTATGTAATAAATATAATTTTCTAATTCTTCAAGCGAATACCAAATTGCATTTGCATCTTCCTTTTGAATCGTTTCAGAAATAAGACGATGTCTAGTGCGATTATAATTGTCATTTAATTCTCTTGCTTCTTTATTAGTAATTAATTGTCTTGGTTCATCACGCTTTGGTGGAACATCATTACAGGACTGAAAAACCAAAAGGGTAAACAAACTTGTTAATAGTAAATAGTTAAATTTTTTCATAATTGTTTTTAAGTTTTATGTTTATGGGACAAATGTATTTGTAATGTAAAAATGATACAAGGGGAAAATCACCCTTTTTTGATTGCATGTTTTTACTGCTTTTAAATTTCTAATTGTAATAAATTAGATTATTTTTACAAAAAAATAGTAGATGGAATTTAAGATTAAAGAAAAAATAGAAAAAGGATATCCTTTAGATTTAGGAAAACTAATTGAAGATTGTTTTGAAATATTTAAAAAGATATTTTTAATAGCTGGATTGGGATATTTATTGGTAGGAATAGTTTTTGGTCTTTTATATTTTTTTCTTTTAATGGCTGTATTTGGAATCTCAAATATTTCAAATTGGGTTGTTGAAATGCAAAATATCCAGACTGGAACTACTTACATAATTTTTACATTTTTACTAACTATTATTCTAACAGCTTTATATGCACCTATCAATGCTGGTTTCTTAAAATTGTGTTTGTTGGCAAAGAAAAATCAAGAACTTAATTTAGGAGTTTTATTTGATTATTATAAAGGGAAACATGTTAAAGATATAATTATTGGTTCCATTATTGTTTCTTTAACAACAGTAGTTTTTAATACGCTATTTCAAATGATTAATTTTTCAATATTTGGATTTTTGGTGCAAATTGTAATTACTGTTTTTACAGTTCTATTTCTTCCATTGGTTATTTTTGCTAATCAAAATTATTCAGATGCTTTAAAAAATAGTGTGTCTTTAGTTGCTAAAAATCCTTTTTATATTGCTTTAGCTTTATTGATAGCTTTTATTGGTATTTTTGTTGGGCTAATTGCTATATGTTTAGGAGTTATATTTACTGCACCAGTATATTTGGCTATGAATTTCTCTATTTATGATAATGTAGTAGGGTTTGAAGAGCGGAGTGTTATTGACGAAATTGGTCAAATTGAAGAATAGTTTACTATAATTGTTGTGTTTATTTTATTAAATTTGAGGATATAAAAAACGATATACTATGAAATGGAAAGGTAGACGTCAAAGTGATAATGTTGAAGATAGGAGAGGAATGTCTTCAAAAGGGAAAGTTGTTGCAGGTGGCGGACTTATAGGTATAATAATACTATTACTCCAGGTTTTTGGAGGAGAAACAGGTCAAACTATTGCTCCTGTTTTAGAGCAAATGAATCAATCTAGTACGCAACAAGAAACAACTCAACGTGAATTAACACCTGAAGAAGATGCTTTAGGGCAGTTTGCAGCTACTGTTTTAGCTGATACAGAGGATATTTGGACTAAAGTATTCAATGACAATCAAATTGGTACTTACGAAAAACCGAAAATGGTATTGTTTACAGATGCTGTTCAAACAGCTTGTGGTAGTGCAAGCGCAGCTTCTGGTCCATTTTATTGTCCTGCAGATAAAAAAGTATACATGGATTTAGCCTTTTTTGAAGAATTAAGAACTAGATTTGGTGCTAAAGGTGGAGATTTTGCCATTGCTTATGTAATTGCTCATGAAGTAGGTCATCATGTGCAAACTTTATTAGGTACCTCTCAAAAAGTAAGACAAGCCCAACAAGGAAAAAGCAAGGCAGATGCTAATAAATTATCGGTTTGTTTAGAATTACAAGCCGATTTTTATGCTGGACTTTGGGCTCATTATAATAAAAAATATTTAGAAACAGGTGATATTGAAGAAGCATTAAGTGCTGCACATGCTGTAGGTGATGATGCTATTCAAAATAAAATGCAAGGACATGTAGTGCCAGATTCTTTTACACATGGAACATCAGAACAACGAATGAAATGGTTTATGAAAGGATATAACTCTGGTGATTTAAGGCAACACGATACTTTTAAAGAAGAATTGTAAAAAAAAATATCCCAAGTGTAAGCTTGGGATTTTTATTATTAATAATGAAATCAAAATCTCTAAAATATATCGCTTTAATAGTTTTTGGTATTTTGCTTATTAAAAATTATTTTCCGTTTGGAGACTATTGCAAAGGATTCATACAAGGACTTCAATTAATTTTATTTGGAGGGATTTTTGTTCTTTTATTTTCAATTCTTACAGTTGTAAATTTATTTCAAGTATTTAAAAAGAGAGCAAAATTTGATATTGTTCCAATGCTAATTTTTATTTTATTCTCAATGTCTCTAATTTTTTTAATGGAATTAGATCATAAAAAATTTTGGGTAAAGTCAACTTGGAAAGGAAGTATTCAGTTTGAGGATAGACCCCAAAGTGGTATGTTATTTTTGTATAAAAACAATACTTTTGAAGCGACACATAATTATGCCGATTTTAGTTGTACTTATGTTGGTGATTATGAAATCAAACAAGATACTTTGTTGTTGATTAGGGAAACAATCATTACAGATACTGATAGTTTGTTTGCCAATGTATATGTTTTTAATACAAATAAGACTAAATTAATTCCTATTCTACAAACTGAATTTAAGATTATTGAAGAAGACTTGTCTAAATAAAGGCTCCATTAATCATTACTTTTTCAATCAGGTTATTACCAAATTCATACGGTAATTGATAATAAGAGGTTAGTGGTTTAGTTAAGATAAGATTAGCTTTTTTCCCTTTTGTAATACTTCCATGAGTTTTACTAATTCCCATGGCATAAGCACCATTAATTGTAGCAGCATTAATAGCTTCTTCTGGAGTCATTCTCATTTTAATGCAGGCTGTTGCTACCACAAAATTCATGTTTCCTGATGGAGTAGTACCAGGATTATAATCTGTAGCTAAAGCTAAAGGTAAGCCAGCAGTTATCATTTTTCTTGCAGGTGTATAAGGTATACTAATGAAATAAGAGCAGCTAGGTAAAGCCACAGGTATAGTTTTACTGTTTTTGAGAGTTTCTATGTCTTCATCTGTAACAATTTCTAAATGATCTACTGATAAAGCTTCATTTTCAATACATGCTTTAATTCCTTGAATAGAGGTAAATTGGTTTACATGTATTTTTGGAATTAAATTATATTTTTTTCCAGCTTCCATTATTTTAATGGTTTCTTCAACAGAAAAATAACCTGTTTCTAAAAATGCATCAATATAGTCGGCTAAATTTTCTTTGGCAATTTTTGGTAACATTTCATCTATAATTAAATCAATATAAGCTTTATGATTTTCTTTGTAAATAGCAGGAAATGCATGAGCTCCAAGAAAAGTAGCTTTTATGGGCAAACTATAATTCTCTTTTAATCGTTTTATCACACGTAGCATTTTTAATTCTCCCTCAACAGTTAATCCATAACCTGATTTAATTTCGATAGCTCCAGTTCCCAATTGCATCACTTCTTCTAAACGTAATTTAGATTGCTCATAAATGACCTCTTCTGATGTTTCATTTAAATTTTTAGCCGAGTTTAGTATTCCACCACCACGATTAGCAATTTCTTCATAAGATAAGCCATTAATTCGGTCTACAAATTCCTGAATCCTATCTCCTGCATAAACAATGTGAGTGTGACTATCTACCCAAGTGGGTAAAATCACTTTTCCAGTTGCGTCAATTATTTCTGTATTATCTGGTTTAGGACAATTCTCCATTGCACCAAAATCTTCAATACAATCATTCTTTATTAATAAATAAGCATTATCAATTTTTGGCAAAATAGCCATATCTGAACCAGAAACGATTTCGATTTGTGTAGTTCTAACTTGTAATAATTCTTTTATATTGATGAAAAGGGTTTGCATGGCATAAATTTTTGGTAAAAATAAGTACGATTTTTTAAAAAAACTTACCTTTATCATTAAAACTAACTATTTTGAGAAAAATACGCTATAAAAAAGGAAGAAAAGTAAATACATTACCTTTAGAATATACAGGTATTTATACAAAGAGTGTAACAGAAATGCAGCTTTTTGTTTATGATGAAAATAAAGTGGAAGAATTGCAAAATATTTCTACAAAGAAGTTTAATGAGGTAAAAAGTGCATCTATAAATAATTGGCTAAATATTCATGGTTTAAATGATACAGAGTTAATAAAGTCTTTGGCTGAAACTCTAGAGTTGAACACAATCATAGTTTCTGATATTTTAAATATTTCAAGAGGTACTCGTTTAGATGAGCTAGATGATACGTTGTTTTTTAGTGTGAAATCTATCTTACCAAATGATGATGAAGATACAATTTTAATTGAACAAATTAGTTTTTTACTTCAAGATAATTTAATTGTATCTTTTCAGGAAAAGAGAGGTGATTTTTTTACCCATATAAGAGAACGTTTAAGACAAAATACAGGAATTGTTCGTAAAAAGAAAGTAGATTACTTATTGTATCTAATGCTAGATTCCATTATTGAAAATTTTTACGTAACAATTGAACATAAGGAAGATAAAATAGAAGCCTTATTATTAGCTTCAAAAACTTCCGATAGCCCGGAAATAATGGAAGAGATTGAACAATTGAGAGAGATTTTTCATTTGTTAAAACGTTCCATTACTCCTTTGCGTGATGCTTTGTTCACAATTAAAACTATCAAAGAAGATGATGAGTTTAATTGTATAGAAACTTCTAATTATATTTTTTTTGGTAGGCTACACCAAAAATCATTGGAACTTTTGGAACAAATCGATTATGATATGAAAACCTTAGATAGTGCCAGCAATTTTTTCTATACTGCTCAAAGTCACCGAATGAATGAGGTGATGAAAACCTTAACTGTTATTTCATCTGTGTTTTTACCACTAACTTTTATCGTTGGTTTATATGGTATGAATTTTAAATATATTCCAGAATTGAATTTTAGATATGGTTATTTCATTACTTTAGGTGTCATGTTTGTTTTGGTGTTACTCATGTTGTATTATTTTAAAAAGAAAAGATGGTTTTAATTAAATCATTTCTTTTGGATTAACCCAATGATCGAAATCTTCAGCGGAAACATACCCTAATCTAATTGCTTCTTCTTTTAAAGTAGTTCCATTTTTATGTGCTGTTTGTGCAATTTCAGCTGCTTTATAATACCCAATTTTAGTATTTAAAGCAGTAACTAACATTAGTGAATTGGTTACTAATTCTTCAATTCGTTTGGTATTAGGTTCTATGCCTTTTGCACAATTTTCGTTAAAAGATTGGCAAGCATCTCCCAATAATCGTGCAGATTGAAGGAAATTAGAGATAAGCATTGGTTTAAAAACATTTAGTTCATAATGGCCTTGAGTAGCTCCAACCGTTATAGCAACATCATTTCCCATTACTTGAGCACAAACCATCGTTAAAGCTTCACATTGTGTTGGATTTACTTTCCCAGGCATTATAGAAGAACCTGGTTCATTTTCTGGAAGTAATAATTCACCTATTCCAGAGCGAGGACCAGAAGCCATCATTCGAATATCGTTGGCAATTTTATTTAAAGAAATAGCTATTTGTTTTAAAGCTCCATGACTTTCCACTATAGCGTTGTGAGAGGAAAGTGCCTCAAACTTATTTGGTGCCGTTTTAAATGGATGACCAGTAAATTTTGAAATGTGAGAGGCTACTAAAATAGCATATCCTTTAGGAGTGTTTAAGCCTGTACCAACAGCAGTTCCACCAAGAGCTAATTCTGATAAACTTTCTAGCGATTTTTTTAGGGTTTTTAATCCGTTTTCCAATAGTTGTGTGTAGCCAGAAAATTCTTGTCCTAAAGTAAGAGGAGTCGCATCCATTAAATGGGTTCTTCCTATTTTTACAATATCTTTAAAATCTTTTGACTTTTTTTTGAATGTATTTTTTAAATTTTCAATTGAAGGAATGGTGTTTTCAATTAGTATTTTATAAGCTGCAATGTGCATTGCTGTTGGAAAAGTATCATTAGAAGATTGCGATTTGTTTACATCATCATTTGCTTTTAAGATAGGTTCTTCACCAATTTGTCTTTTACTAATCAACTGTGCTCTATTGGCAATCACTTCATTCACATTCATATTAGATTGTGTCCCTGAACCAGTTTGCCAAATTACTAATGGAAAATGTTGGTTTAGCTGGTCTTCCAAAATCTCTTCACATACTTGAGCAATTAAATCTCTTTTTTCAGTAGATAAGACCCCTAATTCTTCATTGGTGTATGCGGCTCCTTTTTTTAAATAAGCAAAAGCTTTTATAATCTCAAATGGCATAGAAGCTTGTGGACCTATTTTGAAATTATTTTTTGAGCGTTCTGTTTGTGCACCCCATAATTTATCATTTGGAACTTGAACTTCTCCAAGGGTATCTTTTTCAATTCGAAATTTCATGATGGTTGTTGTTCTTTTTTATAAAATTACAATTAAACCAATTTCTAAAGAAATAAAAACTGTTATTATATTGCTAAAAAAAATAATTCCTATTATCTTTGGCAAGAATTCATAAATTCCGGAAAACATGTTTGAATTTGATCAGTACTTAGGTTTTTTACTTTTCTTAACCATTTTAACGATAGGTTTTTGGTTAATGTTCTTTTTAGCTTCATTTGTACCTTATTGGTTAGGTGGTGCTATTTTCGAATTAATCAAAGAGAAAAGAGCAAAAAAACAAGCCGAAAGAGAATAATAATTCTTTTTCTTAGAAATAAAAAAGGGATGCAATTTGCATCCCTTTTTTATATTAGATTTATCCCATAAATTCATCTCCACCACCATCATCACCTCTTCTTTGATTGTCTCTCTCATTTTTCTTTTTATTGAAACGATAAGTAAAAGAAAGGTTGATTTGTCTTTGTCTCCATTGAAATTCAGAATAACTGTTTACTGTAGGTAAATTAACTTCTGAACGTCTTTTTCTTGAATTAAATAAATCACTTACGTTTAAAGCTATTGTGGCTTTATCTTTTAAGACATCTTTACTAAATGCTAAATTTACACTTGTCATAGAATAACGCTTTCCTTGAGCGCTATTTTGAGGTGCATAATAAGTTGCATTAGTTTGCCAATCAATTTTATAAGGTAAAGATATTTTAGATGAAATTCTAGTAAACCAACTTGTAGCTGTATTATCAAAATTTTGTACTACTAATTCATTTAATGAATTAGTATAACTGTAATCTCCTTTTGTTTCATTTCTAAATAAATTAAAGTTGTTATTTAATTTCCACCATTTAAAAGGAGAGTAATTCACATTAAATTCAAAACCAGCTCTAATTTCTGTAGCTAAATTGATAGGAGTAGATTCAATAACGGGAACTCCTTCTACAAAAAGCCCTGATTCTCTTCTAATAAATTGAAAAGAATCATCTGTCATGTTTATATATGCAGAAGTATTAAAGGTTACTTTAGTCCATCTTTTTAAATAACCTAAGTCAAAAGCGTTAGTATAAGCAGGATTTAAATCTGGATTCCCTCTAAAAATATTGATTCTACTAGAATAACTAGAAAAAGGATTTAAAAAACGACCTCTAGGTCTATTAATTCTTTTGCTATAACTTAAACTCATACTACTAGTTTCGGAAAACTCATAGTTTAAAGTAGCAGTAGGGAAGAAGTTGTTGTATTTTTTAGTATTGTAATCATTTGCAGAAATTGAATTTACTTCAATATTACTATCTTCAAAACGTACTCCGAAAAAATAAGAAAATTTATTAATTTTTGATCCATACTGCATGTATAATGCATTAACATTTTCTTTATATTCTAATAGGTTAGAGTAGATATCATTTCTTACCCAATTACCAGATGCATCTAATGCATCAATTTCAAAGTCAGTTAAATTCTTTTGAAAACTACCTCTATAACCTGCTTCAAACCTTGATTTTTCACCAATTGGCAATACATAATCTGTTTGGAAAAGATTACGGCTTTGGTTTTGTGGATTCAATGTTCTTTCTGTAAAAAAGGAATTTGGTTCACCAATAATCTGATCATAAATAATTGAATTTTCTTTATCTCTATTTTGAGAGAAAGACATGTCAACGGTTAGTTTATGGTCTTCTTTTTTAAAATTCTTAGTAAAATTAGTAGCATATTCAAAAGTAAAATCTTTACTTTTTTCATCATTAAGACGGTTTTGTGTAAAAGTAGGGTTTCTGTTTGCATCAAAATTGTAGAAGAAAACATTATCTGGATTCTCACCTCTTCTATTTTGTATAGTTAAAGAGTTAGTCCAAGTTGTTGTTTTATCTAAAAATAATTCGATACCAAAGTTAGAATTGTATCCTTTGTTTAAACGTTCATTGGTTCTTCTTTCGTCTAGAAAAATACTATTTGGATTGGCAGAAGCACTTATGTATTCTGAATTAGTTAATGAATTTCCTTTTGAGGTTCTATAATTATAACCAATATTTGAAAATAAATTAAACTTTTCGCTTCTATAATTTAAACTAGAGTTTGCTCCATATGTTTCAGGATTACCAGCTGATAATACAAACGATCCGTTTAAACCTTGTGCTTTACCTTTTCTTAGAATAATATTGATAATTCCACCACCACCTTCAGCATCATAACGTGCAGAAGGATTTGTAATTACTTCTACTTTTTCAACAGCGTCGGCTGGTAGCATTTTTAATGCATCTGCTATATTGATACCAGCTAAACCAGAGGGTTTGCCATCAATTAATATTTTTACATTTTCATTCCCTCTTAATGCTACTGTTCCTTCTGGATCTACTGTAACTGAAGGGACATTGTCTAAAACATCGCTTACAGTTCCACCTTTTACCATCATGTCTTTACCAACATTATAAACGCGTTTGTCTAATTTTATTTCAACCGTAGAACGTTCAGCTATAACTTCAACACCAGCTAATTGAGCAATATCAGCTTCTAGGTAAATAGTACCAAAATCTGTATTTGTATTATAGGTTGTATTTTTAACTTCTACAGTTTTGAACGATATGTATTCGAAACGAACATTATAGGTTCCAGCGGTTACTTCAAAACTAAAGTTACCATTTAAATCAGTTACACCTCCATTCAATCTTTCAGGATTTTTTGCGTCTTGGAAAACAACAGTTGCATATTCTAAAGGTAAAGTGGTTCCTTTTTCAAAAATTTTTCCAGAAATTTTTATTTTTTTAACATCAGGTTTTTGGGCTAAAACCATTGTAGTAAATAGGAATAGGGCGAAAATTTGTAGTCTTTTAAGCATGGTTAATTTATATTTTTCCTTATAAGACAGCAAATTTAGACTTAGGTTTAAGCTACATTTCCCAATTGTTTGTTAAATATTTCCTATGATTTTGTTAATCATCTCTTTTGGTCGTGCAATAATAGCCTTACCCTCATTAACAACAATTGGACGTTCAATTAATTTGGGGTGTAATAACATTGCTTCAATAATAGCAACGTCTGACATGTTTTTCCCTTTGTACTCTTGTATCCAAATTTTTTCTTTGGTTCGAACTAATTCTAGAGGCTTAATCTCTAATTTTTGAATCACTTCAGTTAATTCTTCTTTAGTAAAAGGTTCATCAATATATTTTCTAATAGCATAAGGTTTTTTAAGTGCCTCTATTTCAGCTAAACCTTCTCTAGATTTAGTACATCTTGGATTGTGGTAAATAGTTATCATGAGTTATAATTTTATACAAAGAAAATGATATTATAGTTTGTAGCAAAATATGTAACTTTATACCCTATCAAAAAAAGTAAAAAATGTATCTAGATCAAGTTAAAAATTTCAAAGCACATCCAATTTTATATTTTGTTTTACCAGTAGCTTTCCTTTTATTAATGGTGGTAAACTATATTTTTAGTATGGGTATAGATACTAATGATGTAATTGAACAAACAATCAATCAAATAGGAGTAAATGGTGCTTTTATTTTAATGATTTTCCCTTTGTCGATTGGTGTGTTTGTAGTTTGGTTTTGGGTAAAATTTGTTCAAAGACAATCTATTACAAGTTTAACTACATCTAGAAATAAAGTCGACTTCAAACGTATTTTCTTTTCATTTTTTCTTTGGGCTAGTATAACTATAATAATGACGGTTGTTGCCTATTATGCAGAGCCTGAGAATTTCGTTTTTAATTTTAAACCACAAAAGTTTCTCATTTTTTTAGTGATAGCAATTATTTTAATTCCACTACAAACAAGTTTTGAAGAGTACCTGTTTAGAGGGAATTTAATGCAAGGGTTAGCTTTAGTTACTAAAAGTCGAATTATTGCTCTTTTAATTCCTGCTGTAATGTTTGGTTTAATGCACTTGGCTAATCCTGAAGTGGGTAAAATTGGTCCTGTTATTATGGTGTATTACATTGGAACAGGTCTGTTTTTAGGAATATTGACTTTAATGGATGAAGGACTAGAATTAGCCTTAGGTTTTCATGCAGCTAATAATTTGATTGGAGCTTTATTAGTTACTGCTGATTGGACAGCTTTTCAAACACATTCTATTTTTAAAGATGTTTCTGAGCCTTCTGGTTCATTTGAAATTATAATTCCTATCTTTATTATCTTTCCATTACTTTTATTTGTTTTTTCTAAAGTATATAAATGGAATAACTGGAAAGAAAAACTATTAGGTACAATTTCTACTAATTAATCTAATTCTTATTACTATGGAAGCAACAGCAACATTAGATACTTTAACACATAAAAAAATTCACAATCGGTTTAAATTAAATGGTTTTCATTTAAATTATGAAGATATGTGTCGTGTAGCTTATAGTTTTATAAAAGAAGGAGATGATTATGAAAAACACATTGGTAATTTTTTGTTAGAATGGTTAGATGATGATTTGTATATTGAAGTTGAAACTTCTGGAACAACAGGAAAACCAAAGTTAATTCGCTTAGAGAAACAAGCTATGATTCAGTCTGCTTTAGCTACGGGAGATTATTTCAATTTGGAGCCTGGAAATAAAGCTTTATTATGCTTGTCTGCCAAATATATAGCAGGAAAGATGATGTTAGTAAGAGCAATGATACTTGGTTTAGAATTGGATATCAGTACAGTCGATAGTAATCCACTAGCTTTTAATGATAATAAA
The DNA here is from genome assembly GCF_006491595.2 of Flavobacterium jejuense. Taxonomy (GTDB): domain Bacteria; phylum Bacteroidota; class Bacteroidia; order Flavobacteriales; family Flavobacteriaceae; genus Flavobacterium; species Flavobacterium jejuense. Next base: position 42,136 of record NZ_VEVQ02000015.1, on the reverse strand, counting down.
TATGATTTTGCTGCCATGGTTCCATTGCAAGTAGAAAATTCATTGGATAAAATAAAAAATACTGAAAAAATAATAATTGGAGGAGCACCAGTTTCAAAAACCTTAATTGAGAAATTAACAAAGAGAAAAGTAAATGCTTTTGAAACTTATGGTATGACAGAAACGATTACTCATGTAGCAGTCAAAAAAATAGGAACAGATAGTTTTAAAACCTTACCTCATATTAATCTTTCCAAGGACGATAGAGATTGTTTGGTGATTCATGCTCCAAAAATTTTAACTGAGGATGTTATTACAAATGATGTTGTTAATTTAGTTTCTGAACATGAATTTCAATGGTTAGGAAGAATTGATAGTGTGGTGAATAGTGGTGGTGTGAAATTATTTCCAGAGCAAATTGAAACTAAGTTGCAAGACTTTATTACTGACCGTTTTTTTATTGCAAGTGAATCAGATGAAAAACTAGGACAGAAATTAATATTAGTTATAGAATCCAAAGAAAAAGAAATAGCTAAAAATATTTTCAACCATTTAGAAAAATTTGAAAAACCAAGATCCATCTATTTTGTCACAAAATTTGTGGACACAAAAACGGGAAAGTTAAATAGAAAGCAAACTCTAGATAAGATTGTAAAATAAGTAGAAGTTATTGCAAATTAGATTGGATAAAAAAATGATTCGTTAAGACTTTAATATCATTATAGTTGGTAATCAATTCACCTGCTTTTTGCCATTCATTTGTTGCGTTTAATCGTACTTTTCTATCTCCAATCATAATGTCAACTGGCATTTCAAAGTTAGGCTCATCTGTAACCCATCTGTATTGAAAACGTTTTTTGTAGCCTTTGATTTCTAATTTAGGAATTGTAGTATATTTCAAATACTGGTTGAATATTGGTGTTAAATTGCGACCAGTTTCTTTATTGAAAAAATCAATTACTGTTTGTGTGTCTATGATTTTCTTTTTGAAGGTATTGGAATATTTTAAAAGAATAGACCACCATTTGTTGTCATTATTAACTACATGTCTTAACGTATTTAAAAGTAAAGCTCCTTTATAATACATGTCACCACTTCCTTCATTATTAACTCCAAATTGTCCTATGATAGGTTTGTCATTCTGAACATTTCTTGACTGACCATTAATGTATTTCATAGCAGCTTCATAGCCTTTCTCGCATTCAATAAAAACCGTTTCACTATAGGTTGTAAAACCTTCATGAATCCACATGTCAGCAATGTCTTTACTAGTTACGCTGTTACCAAACCATTCATGACCTGTTTCATGAATAATAATAAAATCAAAATTCATTCCTTCACCAGTTCCTGATAAATCTCTTCCTAAATATCCTTTTTTGTATTTATTTCCATATGCAACAGCACTTTGATGCTCCATCCCCAAATAAGGAGTTTCCACTAATTTATAACCATCTTCTGCAAATGGATATTGTCCAAATTTAGTTTGAAAACATTCCATCATGGGTTTAACATCTGCCTTAAAATGTTCGATAGCTTTTTCTCTATTTTCTCTTAAAACATAATAGTCAAGGTCTAAATCTCCCAATTCATCATGAATATGAATATAATCGGCAATGTTTACAGTTATAGTGTAGTTGTTGATAGGGTTTTTAACTTCCCAATCCCAACGTGTATAGTCTTCACCAACAGCTTCTTTCTTGAGAAAACGACCATTAGAAACGTTCATTAAACCATTTGGAACAGCCACTTTTATAGAAGCACCATTATCTGGTTCATCTGTTTGTGAGTCTTTTACAGGATACCATAAACTAGCTCCAGTTCCTTGTACAGCAACTGCAATAAAGTCTTTTCCATTGCTGTCTTTTTTGAACACAAAACCACCATCCCAAGGTGCATTTTTTGCCACTTTTGGATTACCAGAATAATAAAAACGTACTTTTTCAGTACTGTCTTTCGCTAAATCTTTTGGGAAACTAATAAATACAGCATCAAAATCTCTTTTGTATTGTAAGTTTTGATTATTCCAAACGATAGAATCTACTTTCATGTTATCAAATAAATCCAATTGAATTTTTTTCGTTGGAGCAACCACTTTAAAAGTAATATCATTGAATCCAACAATACTTCTTTCTTCTGGATTAATCTTGATATTTAAATCATAACGTTGTACATCAAAACAGTTTCTTTCAAAACGCAATCCACCATGTAATGAATCTCTACGAGTAAAGTTTTGAGCAGAAAGATTTTGGGTTACTAATGCTAATAATCCTATAATAAGTAGTTTTTTCATTTTTAAATATAATTTTTAAACACAAAGTTCACTAAGAAAAGTTAACAAAGCACATTAAGCTTTTAAAATTATTTGTGCACTTTGAGAAGCCTTTGCGTTCTTTGTGGTTACACTAAAATTCAGCTGCTTCAAAAATAGTAATATTTTCTTTCAAAACAGGATGCTTGAATGTAATTTCTTCTGCATGTAAATGCAATCTATTAGATTTTGTACCATATAAATCATCTCCAATGATAGGGCAATTTAAGCCTAAGGAATGAGAAGCATGTACTCTTAATTGATGTGTTCGACCAGAAATAGGGTAGAAGTGAATGCGTGTTTTGCCTTCTTTTCTTTCAATAACTTTATATTTGGTCTGTGCTGGTTTTCCATGTTCGTAACAAACCAATTGATTGGGTCTGTTGTCCAAATCTACTCGTAAGGGTAAATCTATAAATCCCTCGTCATGAGGAACAATACCTTCAAGAAGTGCTACATATCTTTTTTGAATGGTTCGTTTTATAAATTGCGATTGTAAGTCTTTGTATACTTCTTCCGATTTGGCAATGAGTAATAATCCTGAAGTAGACATATCTAAACGATGCACGATTAAAGGTCCAGTAGCGTTTGGGTATAACTCTTTCACTCTTTGGTACACTGAATCTTTTACATTTTTTCCAGGAACAGAAAGGAATTCTGCGGGTTTGTTGATGACAGCCAAATAGTCATCTTCAAAAACTACTGTAATGTCTTTTCCTTCTGCTGGGTTTTCTAAAAACGGATTATCATCCATTGGAACACTTTCTAGCATATGGGCTAAAATAGGTTCGCACTTACTTCGACAAGCAGGATAAAAATGATTGTGCTTTCTTACTTCTGATTTTGGGGATTGTCCCCACCAGAATTCAGCCATTGCAATGGGTTTTAAATCGTTTTGAAAAGCATAGTGTAAAAGTTTAGGTGCAGCACATTCTCCAGCTCCAGCTGGTGGGTTGTTGTCAAATATTTGCCCCACACTTTTTAGTTTTTTATCTTTATTTAAAAAGGAATAACTGTCAAATAATTGTTGTTGTAAGTCTCCTGATTTTTGTTTGCGAAACTCCTTTAATTCAGAAATTCTATCAGTGAAAATGGCTACTTCTTTTTGTGCATTTTCAATTTGGTAGTTCCAGTATTTGGTCATTTTTTTTAACAAAATACTTTCTTTTTTACTTTCCTCTGATAATTCCAATTCCAATTGTTCTACTTCAACCGAAGTTCCATTTGCTGGAATTGCATTTCTTTTTTGATCACGCAATATTTTTAAAGCTTTGATTCTATCTTTTTGATTTTGAATATCTTCTGTAGCTTTCTTTTGGGTGGCAACCCAATTTTCCTTAGCTAATAAATAATCTGCAGATTTTTTAAGTTGTTCAATTTCACGGTTTATACTATTTAAAACTTCTTCTTCTTTTCTGAAAAAACCATCGTGTTGTAGCATATCAAAAACGGGTGGCACAAAATAATGATGATGATTGTTTTCAGCTAATTTTCCAGAAAAAGCCCATAAATATCCTAGTTTGCCTTCTTGATTTTGACAAACCAAAACCCCAAACATTTTTCCGATGACTAAACCTTCTTGGTTTTCTTGTAACCCAAAATTATGTTCAAAATCAGTTTGATTTTCTAAATAATTTTGCAATTCTTTTGCCGAAAGAATACTTAACTCATGCGGTTCATAATAAAAAGGAAAAGTAAATTTTTCAGGTAAGGAAATACTTGAAATATCGGTTTTGAATTCTTGGAAGTAGGTCTTTAACATGGCGCAAAGATAGGTAAATTTGCTATTTACTTAATTTCGTTTGCTAATTAGAATAGTGTCTAGAAATTTAAAATGACTTTTATAGCCCCGATAGAAGTGATATCCTTTTCTTTTAAAAAAAGAAAAGATATAACGGATAGCGGGAATAGATTTCTACCGAAGAACTATTTTTGTGCTCCAAAAATAAATTACTCCAACTTTACAACCTCTTCTGTTTGGGATTTTTTAATATCATCTAAAACATAATTCAGTTCTGGATCGTTGTTGTTGATACGGTCTTCTATTGTTGGTACAATGGTTACATCTGGATAAATACCATGTCCTTTAACGGTTGTTTTTTCTAGAGCACTTACATATAAAAGTCCAATTCTTATTTGTGCTTTTGAATGAGGTAGCTCTATTTTTGGCATAAATCCAGCTACGGTTCCATTGTATTCTCCACCTGTTTCTTCTCCAATAAATGTAGCTCTATTAGTGCCTTTTAATTTTGTAGCTAAAATACTGGAAGCGGAAAAACTTCCTCCATTAATTAATACATAAACAGTTCCTTCAAATTTATTTTCTTTAGCTTTCTTCTCTTTTGCATTTAAATTTACGTAATAACCACCTTTTTCATTTTTACGCACTTTAAAAAACATATAGGAATAATAAATAGGAGAAAGTATCCCTTTTACAACATAACTTATAGGTTTGGATCCTTTGAAGTAATCATTTTTTAGTAGACTCGTTCTTTTTGTAACCTGAGAAGGATTTACAAATTGATAAGTGGAATCCGTTGTTAAATAACTATATAAATCATCAATTTCAGTTAACCGCCCTCCAAAATTATTTCTTAAATCGATGATTAAGTTCTTGGTTTTTGCCTTTTTTAGGAGTTCGAATGTTTCTTTATAAAATCTTTTAAAGTTTCCTATGGTAAAGCCTTTAATGCTTAGTAATGCTGTTGTGCTGTCTTTTTCAATGAAAGTAAGTGTTCGATTGTTTTTCTTAGTTGCTTTATTATAACCGTATTTACTTTTTTCTTTATTGATTTTTATAAGACTATCTTTTTCAATTTTAGTTAGTTTTTTTGAATCCTTTTTAGAGGTTGCTGCAATAGTATCTTTCTTGATTCTTTTTATCCAAAATGTAGCCTCATTATTTAGCTCTAATTTTACACTGTCCAAAACACCTTTATTATATGAATAATAAGTTCCAAAACGTCTTGCAATCATTTTATCTTGAAAAGTAGTATTGTAGCCATCTGAAGTAATACGCGCTTTGTATGCTTTTAAAATACTATCAACTGGTTTCGAATTAATTTGTGTTATTTCATCACCCACTTGAATGGCTTTTACTTTCGAATTATTCTCAATGATATACAATTTATCATTGAAGATTTCATATTTAAATTGACTAAAACAACCAGTTTCTTTTTGTAATTGTTTTTTTTCTTCTTTAGTATATTTTTTTACATTAGGATAAGTAAATGTATGTCCTTGTTTAATTTCTGCGACGACCGGACTTAATTTAGTATAAAATTCGTAACTAGTTAAAGGAGTTTTTATGGATTTTTTTAAACTGTCAAATTTAAAATCGAGTTGTTCTTTATCAATATATAAATATAATTGTGGATGCATTTTTTGCAATTTTCGATAAGTATAATCGACATCTTTTTGCAATTCTTTTGGAGAAATAGGTTCCAATAAACTGGCATTGTGTTTTGAAACAGAACCGCATTTAATAAGTAGTATGGTAAAACATAAAAGAAGGTTTTTGTTCGTTATTAATTTTATAACTGAGAAGTAATTTCTTTTAAACGGTACTCGTTGTTTCATTCTATTTGTTTTATACTAGTATAGACGACTTTGTTTTTGAAAAGGTTGTATGAAGTTTCATTTTACTGAATGTTATTTTTTAAAAATAAATTATACCAATTGATAACTCAATACTAATCCTAAACTAAAAGTAAGCAATAAATTTAAATGGGTAGCTTCATAATGATACCCATCATATAAATAATTCCATAATCCTTTTAATTTTGGAAAACGATTGTCATAGCCAAACTCATTTTCTTTAATAAAAAGAATAGTAAATAAATGATATAAAATAACTGAGATTAGAAAACCAAACAGTATTGTTAAGAATATTTTGAATAAGCTATTTTGCAATTTATATAATTATTCATTTATACTTTAATTTAAAAAAATAGGTTTTTTTACATCAATAACTATTGTTTTTGCTGCCATATCACCCAATCTTTTTTTATTTTTATTGCCTAAAGAAACAAATAGACCAATTAAAAGACAATTGAAATCTATAATTCCAACAAAAAAACGAATAAAAGCTTATCCCATAGAAATGTCTTTAAAATTATCATTTACTACTTTTAACCCAACAAGTTTTTTGCCAATTGTTTGTCCGTTAAAACCTTCTAATACAGGCCATATTAAGAAGTTTAACAGAAAAAGAACAAAAGCAGGCAAGCCAGTGACACTGATCTCACCAGAATCGCTTTTGTCTCCCCAAAAATAATAGAAAGTTAAAAAAAGAAGAACCCCTATAGTAGCATCTACTAGAAAGGCAACAAAACGCTCCCGTCTTGTTGCTAATTTATATTCAATCATAAATATATTTTTTTTTTTAAACCTGTATCACTCCCAAATTAAAAGGTTTTTCAATAGGAGCGTGGTTAGCTGCTTCAATTCCCATAGAAATCCAAGTTCTAGTATCTAACGGATCAATAATTCCGTCTGTCCATAAACGTGAAGCTGCATAATACGGAGACACTTGAGCATCATAACGGGCTTTTATCTTATCAAATAATTCTTGTTCGACTTTCTCATCTACTTTTTTGCCTTGTTTTTTTAGCGAAGAAGCTTCAATTTGCATTAACACTTTAGCAGCAGAATTCCCACTCATAACGGCTAATTCTGCACTTGGCCAAGCAAAGATTAATCTTGGGTCATACGCTTTTCCGCACATCGCATAGTTTCCTGCTCCATAACTGTTTCCAATAATTACAGTGAATTTTGGCACTACAGAATTGGAAACCGCATTTACCATTTTGGCACCATCTTTAATGATTCCTCCATGTTCACTTTTACTTCCTACCATAAATCCAGTTACATCTTGTAAGAAGACTAAAGGGATTTTCTTTTGGTTGCAATTGGCAATAAAACGAGTCGCTTTATCCGCAGAATCAGAATAAATAACACCACCAAATTGCATTTCACTAGGTTTGGTTTTTGCAGCTGTTGTTTTTACAATCTTACGTTGATTGGCAACAATTCCAACAGCCCAACCATCAATACGAGCATAACCAGTAATAATGGTTTGACCATAACCAGCTTTGTATTCGTCAAATTCGGAATTATCTACTAAACGAGTGATAATTTCCATCATATCGTATTGTTCGTTTCTAGCTCTTGGTAAAATGCCGTAGATGTCTTTTGGTTCTAAAGCTGGTTTTTGGGCTTTCACACGATTGAAACCTGCTTTGTCAAAATCACCTATTTTCCCAACGATACTTTTAATTCTATTTAAAGCATCCGCATCATCTTTGGCTTTAAAATCGGTAACTCCTGAAATTTCACAATGCGTTGTAGCACCGCCAAGCGTTTCATTATCGATACTTTCTCCAATAGCTGCTTTTACTAAATAACTTCCTGCTAAGAAAATACTCCCAGTTTTGTCCACAATTAAAGCTTCATCACTCATGATAGGTAAGTAAGCACCACCAGCAACGCAACTTCCCATTACAGCTGCAATTTGGGTAATTCCCATACTACTCATCACTGCATTATTACGGAAAATGCGTCCGAAATGTTCTTTGTCTGGGAAAATTTCATCTTGCATGGGTAAATATACTCCTGCAGAATCTACAAGGTATATAATAGGTAATCTATTTTCTATAGCAATTTCTTGTGCTCTTAAGTTCTTTTTTCCAGTAATAGGGAACCATGCTCCTGCTTTTACAGTAGCATCATTGGCTACAACTATACATTGTTTGCCTTGGATATAGCCTATTTTCACGACTACGCCACCAGAAGGACAACCGCCATGTTCTTCGTACATACCATCACCAACAAAAGCACCAATTTCAATACTCTTTGCTTTGTCATCTAGTAAAAAATCAATGCGTTCACGTGCAGTCATTTTACCTTCTGCATGTAATTTATCGATACGTTTTTGTCCGCCTCCTAATTTGACCTGGGCAAAACGTTGTTTTAAATCGGAAACTAAAAGTTTATTGTGGTCTTCGTTTTTGTTGAAATTTAAGTCCATGTATGGTTTGTTGTTGTATTTTTTATTGGTTCGCTAAAGTACGAAAAGAAAAAGAGAAAGTAAATAGTGAATAGTGAAAAGTCAATTCAAGACTTCAACTTCATTAATAACTCATTTTGAATTTGTAAAACTTTAATTTCTTCTTTTAACGTTGCTATTTCCTCTTTTTTATGTTCGTTCACTGAGAAAGTATCTGGCAGTTGATTGGCTATGTCTTGAAAGAAGTTATGTTGTAAAGCATAGCACAGTTCAATTAAAATACCGGTTTGAATACTGCTATTTTGCGTATATTTTAGGATTGAAACACCGTCTCTATTAATGGTTTTACCTAATGTTGACTTCTTTATTTTGTTTTTTGAGATAAAATCACTCAATAATTTACCTGTGCTGATATTGTTTCTCCCTTTTTTCATATATTTATTTACTTTAATACTGTAAGTATTTACTTTAAGTAATAAATATAATACTTTTATACTATAATAAATAACTTTTATTGTGTTTAATTTTACTTTTAGTATTTAAAAACTTACTAAAGGTAATTATTTTATTACTTAAAGTAAATTAATTGAGTTTGAAAGTATGTTTCTTTAAGTAAATTGGATGAAAGAAATCCTTTTTAAAGAAAGAGATAAAGTAAAAATAAAGATTGGTTATGTGCGGAAAGTTTTGTTATTTAGAAAAGTTATTTCTTTATACTAATATTACAGATTAACTAATGATAAAATGAATATAATTTTTGAAAATAAACGAATCTCAATCTTTTTGATTTTAACTCTTCTATTATTTACAAGCTGTAAAGAAACAAAGGTTGAAAATTGCATTGTAGATATGCAAATTAAATTTATTTGTAAAAATCCTGGAGCAGATGTAGTAGTCTTTAAAATCATATCTAATCATGAACAATTAAGTTTAGATTTTGATAGTTTTAATTCTACAGAGGTAATTTTTAGTGATAGAGTCTTTAAAGCTAGTGCTCAATTTGAACTAGAAAAATGGGGAGAAAATGAGTATAGTTTAACATGGATGACACCTTATTTTGCTCAACATGATTGTCATACTGAAAAAGAATTTTATGATTTTTATAAGAAGAATTCATCTTTAAAAATTGTTTTATCTAATGAAAAAGAGACATTTACTTTTGTAAAGTGTACTAAATAAAAAATCATGAATACCATAACCAAAATAAATCTTTCCAATGTTAGAAAATGCCATCAGTATTGGGAAGAGATGCCTGAAAATGAAAAAGGAAGATTGTGCTTACAATGCAACAATACAATTATTGATTTTAGGAAAAGTACGGATGCAAAAATTGCTCACATGCACATTTTTTCAGAGCAAAAAGTTTGTGGTTTGTATAGAAAAGACCAACTGGAATTTCCTTCAAAAGGGATTGAAGAAAGAAAAGAAATTAGTTGGAGAGCCTTTTATATTGGGATATTTAGTTTTTTAAGTTGGAGTAACTTTGGTCAAGAAAAAAAAGCAGAAGTTATTATTGAACAAACGGATAAGAAACTGGATACTATTCCAAAAACAATTTTACAAAAGCATAGTCAAGATACTATTATTCCAAAAGAAAAAACAGTTATCTCTGGTATTATTACTGATGAAAAGCAAGTACCACTTCCAGGAGCTTATGTAATTATCAAAGGCACTAAAAAGGGAGCAAGTTCTGATCGAGATGGTTTCTATAAATTAGACATAACTGATGTGTTGGAAAGCCAAGATAGTTTCCAGTTATCATTTGGATATATAGGTTATAAAGAAATAGTTTTAAGTTATGACAAGCTTTTTATTGAAGACATCAAAAATAGAAATATAGACGTTCAATTTACAGAAGAGAATGTTGATTTGATAGTTTTCTCAGTTGGGGTGAAAGCACCACTTCATAAAAGAATATGGTATAAAATAAGAAATGTATTTAGAAGGAAATAAAAAATAAAAGCACCTTGCTAATTAAAATAGTAAGGTGCTTTCCGAATTAATTAAGTAACCTAAGTTCTAAACTATATTTTTCTATTATTTTGTCTTTGTCTAAAAAGTTCTAAATTTTCAGCATTTATATTGCCATCAAAATCAATTACATTATTCATAAATAATAATTGAATAATCTCTTTGAAATTTTTATTGATCAACAAAGTAGATTCTATGGTTACATCATTTTTTGGGAAAACCATTCTTACATAATCATCATTTAAAAAAGAGATAGTGTTGTTGTTGTTTATTTCTATATAGATCACTTCGGTTGTGGTATCTAATTTAAAAATAGAAATTTCACTACCCATTTTCCTTTTATCAAAATTGAAAATATTTTTATGGTCAGCTAAAATTTTACCTTTTTTAAAATCAATATCTTGTGAATAAACAGTAATGCTTACTAAAAGCATAGTTAACAGTAACATGTAATTTTTTCTCATGGGTGATTTTGGTTAATATACGGATTTCGGAGTGCAAAATTAATTCTTTTAATTCAAATAAAGGATATTGAAAGCACTGATTTTAAAATAAATAACTAAAAAGATAAATGTAAAAATCAACAAATAACTAAAAAGTAAAACGAGAAAATATTAAAATAATAACTTTAAGTTGGTTTGGGTAATAAAAATACTTCATTTTAGTTAAAATTTTATTTTTTTGAATAAAAAATAAAATTTATTGATAAAGCTTAAATTATAGAATGGGGTTAAATAAAAAGCCAGTTTTACTTCTAGGGCAGAACTGGCTTTAAACTTTTAAGAAAGGGAAACTATCTTTGTATAATTAATTTTTGAGATGTAGAATTTCCGTTGTAAATAGTTCTTACTATGTAAATTCCAGTTTTTAAATAATTTAAATCTAATGTGATCATACCATTAGAAGAGAATTCTTTTTGGAAGACTATCTTTCCTAATACATCAAATACTTGAATAGTGGTAATAGCATTTATTTCTAGTGAAGTTAAACCTTTTGTAGGGTTTGGAAACAGTTTTTTAAAGCTATTTTTCTCAGAAATAGCAGTAGTTATTTTTCTAGCCACACCATCCACTCGCTCAAAGAGCCATTTTTGATTATCACCACCACCATAAGACCATTGTTGAATATTGGCTCCATCAGTAGTTCCTGCACCATCCATAGCTTTTCCACTTCCAGTATTAATTACCTTATAGGCACCGTCACCTGTCGATTCAATATTCCATTGTTGATAGCTATGGTTTACATAATCCCATTGTTGTATGTTTCCTCCATCTGCATTTGAATAAGCACCAACTTCCAGACATTTTCCACTAGATATACTAATTAGTTTCCAATTTCCATTAGCTGCACTTTCAGCTCTCCATTTTTGATTGTCACCACTACCATAAGACCATTGTTGAATATTGGCACCATTAGCATTGGAAACATCCATTATATCGACACTTTTTCCGCTTTGTTTACCTATAATTTTATATATAGCTCCATTAACGATACCAGTATTTGTAGGTGGATTTACTACTGGTGAACCTGGTAAATAAAAATTACCACTTAAAAAAAATAGATAAATGGTTTTAAGAGTTTGATTGTAATAAGAATAAGGTTCGCTAATTCCAATTAAATCAGAATAAGAATTGTTTAGATGGGATTGGTTTTCACCTGCAACAGCAGCAGAAGCAAAAGCACCAACAAAAGTTGAATTGTGATATTGTCCAAAGTTGCTTCCGTTTTGGTTATAACCATCCACTATATTTTGTGAACCATTTTTAGTAACTCTAATAAAATCAGAAGATTTTTTAGAATATGTTTTTGCTTGATTGTCTCCATGCCAAGCATAATCAACAGCAATTCGCCAAGGAGTACGTGCGGCATCATAGGTATACTTTGTTCCGCCATTAGCATAACCACTTGCTTGACTGGAATGATTGCCAGATGCAGTACACCAGTCTGATACTAAACCACCTGAAGCATTGTTTACAGAAAGATTATTATTGATTACTTCATAACATTTATTGGCTACAGTATTCCAAAATGGATCATTCATAAAAGAAGCAAACTTTCTAAAATAAGCTGGAGCAAAGTAGGAAGGATTGGTAATTGAGCTGCCTCCAAATTCTCCGGGTTTTAGTACAAAAGTACCAGCTTCTATCTCATGAGTTTTTATAGCATTAATTAAAGTTTTAGCATCACTATTATAATTAATATTACCAGCAGAACCCCATTGATAATCAGCTACAATAAGAGCCATAGCAGCATCAACTTCAGAATCAGTAGCTCCACCAGTTCCAGCAGCTCCTCCATTACAACCATTAATTTTCCAGTTCATTAGGCCTGCAGCATTTCTGTTGTCTTTATAGTAATTCCAAAGACCATCAAATATTGATCTTTCTCCAGTATAAGCTGTAAGTAACAAGCCATATGCAATGCCCTCAGAAACAGTTTGACTAGGATTATCAAATTTAACTCGATAACGACCATTGCCACATTGTTCTAAAAAATTTGTTTTCCAAATGTTGTAATTGGCAATAGCGTCCTGAGCGTTTCTATTAGTTGGCATAAGGCCAAAAGAGTAGGTTTTGTTTGCAGGAAATGGTTGTGTTTGGGCAAAAGAAGGTAAACACACTGAAGTGAATAGAATTAGGAAATAAATCCTAATTCTTAGATTTGGGTTTTTCATGTTTTTGTTTATTTGTTTGTTGTTGTAAAGGTATTTTTTTTAAATCAGAAAACGTGTTAATGTATTTATAGTAAAACTGTAAATTTATTTAAATAAAAAACTGTAAAGTGGTTTAATTAGCACTCATTAAATAGATTTAACTACTTAATAAATCTTAAAGTTTTCGTAAGACTTTTGCACCTGATTTCATTTATTTTAATTTTACTCCTAAATCAGAATTTAATTATTAAAATGAAACACTTTACTTTTCTTTTATATTTTTTCTTGTTGGAAATACCTTTTGTCTTTAGTCAAGAAAAAAGTTATGAGATTAACAATACGATTGTAAATTCAATTCCTGAAAATGTAACGATAGTTGGTTTAGGTGATCCAACTCATCAAGAAAGTACCATCACAAAATACCGTATTGATTTGATTAAAAAAATGGTAAAGGAAAAGGAATTTAAAGTGATTGCTATTGAAGGAAATATGTATGAGTTTTACAAGGCACATCAACTTTTTATTAAAGATAAAGACATTTCGCATTATGAAAAAGCCATGTACAGAATGTTGAATGCTAAAGAGATGGAAGAATTGTATTCCTTCATCTATACAGAAAATAAAAAAGGAAATGAATTACAGTTTATAGGTTTTGATCCTGCTTTTTCAGGAGTTAGTTTTGCTCAAAATATTGCTGAAGATTTAGAAGGAATAACCTCACTTTCTCAGGAGGAAAAAGACGACTTTATTAAGTATATTAAAAAAGCAAATATAGTTTCTCTTAAAGCTTTATTTCGTAATAATAAAAAGGTAAAAGAAAAGATTGTTTTTTATTCAGAAAAAATATTGGCTACTTTTAATCCTAAAACTCAGAATGATTATTTCTTTTCTGAAGCCCTTAAAAATATGATTTTTTTGTTCACCAATGACCCCGAAATTGTAACTTATGGTGCTAACAAAAGAGATATAGGAATGGCCTTGAATGTAGATTTTATTCAATCTCAATTTCCAAATGAAAAAATTATTCTTTTTGGATCAAGTACCCATTTATTAAAAAATCCGAATGCTATTGAAGGAGCCTTTTTTCAAAATAATCGCATAACTTTTGGACATAAACTATCGGAGAAATTTAAGAGTAACTATTTCTATATTGCCTACACTGCGTTATCGGGTACAAAATACAATTATTTAAACAAGAATAAACCAAAGCATATTCCAGAAGCTGCAGAAAACAGTATTGAATATAAAATAAATCAAGAATTTAAGGCTCCAGCAGTGTATATTACAAAAGAAACAGATTATCCTATGGACAAAGTTTTAGCCTCTAGATTTATGGGACATTCATTTTTGACTTTGCAACTTTGGGAAGTTATGGATGCATTGGTTTTGATAAAAGAAGTGGAGTCTTTTGAAATCAAGAAGTTGTAGATACCCTATATTTAAAAATAAAAAAACTTATGCAATCGAACTACCAATTTAGAAAAGCAACACTTACCGAAATTCCTCAAATATGGGAAATTTTAAAACAAGCCATACAAAGAAGAAAAGAAGAAGGTAGTAATCAATGGCAAGATGGTTACCCGAACCAAAAAGTGATACAAAATGATATTGAAAACGGTTATGGTTTTGTGTTAACGGAAAAAGAAGTAGTAATTGGTTATACAGCTGTTTTAATAAATGACGAACCAGAATATGAAAGAATAGTAGGGAAATGGCAAACCAATTCTGATTTTGTTGTGTATCACAGAGTAGCCATTGCTGAAAAAAACCTTGGTAAAGGGTTAGCTAAAATAATGTTAGGTTTTATTGAAACATTTGCTTTAGAAAATAATATTTATAGTGTAAAAGCAGATACCAATTTTGATAATAAAGGAATGTTAGCCATTTTTGAAAGACTTGGTTATGTTTATTGCGGAGAAGTCTATTTTAGAGGAAGTGCTAGAAAAGCCTATGAGAAAGTTTTGTTAAAAGCAATTTAACTTTTTAATAGTCATGTGTATGAATAAATCAATCAGTTTATTTCTGTTTTCTTTTTTAAGTATTTCTTGTTTTGAACCAAAGGAAAATAAAACTGACGAAGCCATTTCAGATGGGAAAAGCAATCAAATAAAGGAAAAGAAGCTTGCTCTAAATAACGAAGACAATGAAAGTTTAAAAGAATGGTTTGTTTATTACAATAATAGAGAGGTTAATTTTTCATTAGAAAGTTTTACTTTTTTAAGTACTGATTCTTTAAGAGTTGTAAAAGGTACTGTTTATGGTGTTTTTGATAAAGAATATGACACTATTTATACTGATTTTTTAGTATTCAATGCTAAAAAAGATAAGTATATAGATTTTGATAGTTATAATTGGCTTGTAGATAATGAAAAAACAGTTGTATTTTCACCAGATCAAGAAATTAATTTGGTCGATATTGAAAATAAAACAGTCAATAGAATTGGTTTTAGAGGATCTTTACAATGGGTGGAAGAGGCTTTTTGGAAAAAGGACAGTATTATTTTTTTACTAGAAAACACTATAGAAAATCAACCAATCATAACAGAAATTAATTTGAAAAACAATATTATAAATAGTTATCAATATAAAAAGAAGCTAAAATTTAAATCGGAATATTGTAAAATGAGATTGAAGAAAAGAGGATTGATTATGGAATAATTATCTACATTTGAAATTAAAAGTTTAATCAAGCATAAAATGATAAAAAGATATTTGTTTATCATCATTATTTCTACAGGGTTTACAGTTTTTGGACAAGAATCTCAACAAGATAGTATAAGGCCTTTACTTTATAGTCGTCAGTTTACATCAGAAAAACAAATTTCTATTAGAGTAGGAGGTGGAATACAAAAAAAACTATTCACTGAAATAGGATTAGCACTGCACAAATGTACTTATGGTGATACAGGATTTTTTTCAAATGATTTTTATACCGCTTTAGAATGGTTTCCAAATAGAGAAAGCAATCTTTATGCCTTAAAAATGGGTTGTGAAGCCAATGCTAACTTGATTAATGTAGCACTAGAAGTAAAATATCAAACCGATTTTCAAGAAAAAGATGTGGTAATCATTCCAAAAATAGGATTAGGATTATTTGGAGATGTAAATATGTTTTATGGATATAGTATTTCTACAAATAATGAACCGTTTTCGGATATAATTGGGAAACATCAAGTATCAATTGTATTCAATTTTAATAACCATTTCTTAAGATATAAATAGTACTTTGATCATAGAAATTCTGATTATATGTAAGAAGAAAAACATCTAATTTAGTTTGTGTTCAAAATAACAGAAAAAGGAATTCTATTTGAAAATTTTAATGTTGCAGAGTAAACTTTGAAAATAAGGAGTAATTATTAATCTATGTAAATGTATGATTACCTATTTTTATAATTAAAAAATAACTTTTAGTTCATTTTAACTTAATATAGAACACGGTCATTTGTAAGTTAATTTCAATCACTAAGAATGATAAGTCGTTTTATATTACTGCTACTATTTACCACCTCTCTTTTTGCACAAAATGAACCTGTATCTCATCAATTACAAAATATAAAAGAGGCTTTAGAATTAGAAATTAAAAAGGAAAATAAGCAAGGGATTGCTGTTAAAATGTTGGAATTAGGTGAAGTATATAACAACTATGGTTTATATGCTAATGCTTTGGTCTACTATAATGATGCTTTAAAAATTACTCAAAATAAACAAAAAGATACTTTATATGTACTTATAAATAATGCAATAGGCAGTGTAAATAAGACTATGTATAAGTATAAAATAGCAGAAACCTTTTTTTCAGAGGCATTAGTCGTTTCGAAAGAAATAAAATACGCAAAAGGACAGGCAAAAGCATTAAGTTTATTAGGAGCAAATGCAGAAAAACAAAGTAAATATAAAGAAGCCTTGCAATTTGAAAATGAGAGTTTATTGTTTTTTAATCCTGTAAAAGATAGTCTCGAAATTGCCATCGTATATGAAAATATTGGCAGTATTTATGAAGATTTGTTAGATTTTGATAAAGCATTTCTCTTTTTCGAAAAAGCCTTAGCTATTTTAAAGAATGCTAATTCTAAAGAAAAAGCAAGCGTATTAAACAATATTGGAGATGTTTATAGAAAAAAAAGATTTATAGAAAAAGGGATAGATTTTACGAAACAATCCCTTGAAATTGCCACAAAAATAAGCGACAATCATTTATTAGAGAGTGCTAATAAAGATTTGGCAAAAGCGTATGCATTACTTGGTAAGTATGAAAAAGCATACCAATATAAATTAATTGCAGAAGAATACAAACAGGTATCTATTGCGAATGAAAACAAAAACCTAGTCAATCTTTTACAAGCCGATTTTAAAATCAATCAAAAGGAAAACCAGATAAAGTTACTACAAGAACAGCATAAAACTAATATGGCTAATCAAAACTTAGTAATAGTTTTATCAGCATCTTCTTTAGTAATAACTTTTATCGTATTTAGTTACTATAGAAAGAAAAGAAAAGCAAGTATTAAAATTCAAAACTACAAACAACAAGCTTTAAAAATCGAGTTGGAAAAAAAAGAAATTGAAGAGAAAAACTTGCAACGCGATTTAGAATTAAAAACTGCAACACTTTCTCGCTATAGCTTACATATCGCTCAAAAAAACAAAATGTTATCTGAACTTTCTTTAAAATTAAAAAACATAGTAGCACGAAAAAATGATCTTTTTGAAGTTAAAATAAAAGAGGTTTTCAACGAGATTGATTTTGCATTACAGCAAGAAAATGAATGGGGAGAGTTTGCAGTATTTTTCGAAGAGATTCATCCTAATTTTATTAAAAAACTATCTAAAATAGCAACAGAAAATTTATCACCAGCCGAATTGAAATTAGGCATACTATTACGACTTAATTTATCTTCAAAAGAAATTGCTTCCATCTTAAGAGTTACACCAGACAGTGTTCGTGTAGCCAGACATCGATTTAGAAAAAAATTACCTATAGATTCTAAGAAAGAATTAGTTGCTTTTTTACTAGAATTATAAATAAAAAACACTTGTTTTTTCTTAGTGTTACTTTAATGTAAGGAAAGTGTTATTGTTGCCTTGTTGTAGCCTTTTAAAAAAAACTTGTTTCCTCTTTGTTGCCTTGTTGAAAAATAATGAAACCCTTATGAATACTACATTTGTCCTGAATGTAAAACTATACAAAATGAAAAACCAATACCTTTTTAAATGGCTATTTGTTACGTTGTTTTTAACGATGGCAACACTAAAAATGAGTGCACAAAACGGCTCTATTTCTGGAAACATTGTCGATGAAAACAACTTTTATTTACCAGGAGCAAATGTGAGTATTGCATCCTTAAAAAAAGGAGCTATTACAGATTTTGACGGAAATTTTTCAATTTTATCCATTCCTACAGGAAATTATAAATTGGAAATTTCTTTTTTAGGTTATGAAGATATAATACAAGAAGTTGAGGTTTTGGAAAATAAAACAACAACACTAACTATTAAGATGAAACAAAAAAGTTTACTTTTAAACGAAGTTGAAGTAGTTTCTTATGGTTTAAGTGGTCAAGCCAAAGCCCTAAATACACAGAAAAACAATATCAATATTACGAATGTAGTTTCAACAGATCAAATAGGTAAATTTCCTGATGCTAATATAGGCGATGCTATGAAACGTATTTCGGGTGTTACCATGCAGGTAGATCAAGGAGAAGCTCGAAATATAATTGTAAGAGGATTATCTCCACAATTAAACTCAGTAACTTTAAACGGAAGTAGAATTCCATCAGCAGAAGGAGATAATAGAAATGTACAAATGGATTTAATTCCATCTGATATGATTCAAACTATAGAATTAACTAAAGCGGTTACTCCAGACATGGATGCTGATGCACTTGGAGGTTCGGTAAATTTAGTAACAGCAACAGCTCCCCAAAGTTTTAGATTGTCAAGTACTTTTGGTTCTGGAATAAGTTTTATAACGAACAAAAGAATTTTAAACGGTTCACTTTTAGTAGGAGATAGAACAAAAGATAAAAAATTCGGATGGATGGTTTCTGCTTCTGTAAATGATACCGATTTTGGTTCGGATAATGTAGAAGCCACTTGGTCAGACGAATTTGAATACTACACAGGTCAAGACGATACAAACGGTGACCCTATTCTTGATGATGTAGCAGTAAATCCGTATACGAACAGTTTTGAAATTAGAAAATATTTGGTACAAAGAGTAAGAAGAAGTTTTTCAGCTAACTTAGATTATCAAATAAATCCCAATCATAATATCTACTTCAAATCAATGTACAATTGGAGAGATGACAGAGAAAATAGATATCGTGTAAAATATGAAATGCAAGATGCTGAAGATATAGAAATGGGCGATTTTACCATAACAAACGGTGTACCTTCTCGTTTTCCTGCTAAAGTTTCCAGAGAAACAAAAGGAGGAATAGACAATAATAGAAACAAAAGTAGACGTTTAGAAGATCAAAGAATGCAAAATTACTCGTTAGGTGGAAAGCACTTTTTTGGAAAACTAAAAGCTGATTGGATGGTTTCCTATGCTAAAGCTTCAGAAGAAAGGAAAAATGAACGCTATGCAAAATACAAGACAAAATTTTCAGTAGTAAATGATTTTTCAGACTCTGAATTTCCTTTAATGTATGCAGAATTTGCAACAGATGAAAATGATTTTGAAAGTTTTGAATTCGGTGAAATAACCGAACAGTATCAATACACCGAAGAGAAAGATGTCAATTTCTTTGCACATTTTGAATTACCTGCTAACTTTTTTGATAACGAAAATGGTAAAATTAAATTTGGAGCAAGAGGAAGGTTTAAAAACAAGAATAGAGATAATAATTTTTTTGAATATGATTTAGAAAATGTTTATCCAACTATGAATTTAACAGGATTAAAAGATCTTTCAAATGATGATTTTTTAGCAGGAAGCCAATATCAACCAGGAGGTTTTATCGATGCAAATTGGTTAGGAAAATTGAACTTAATAAACGGAGAATCAGTGCCAGGAGAGTTTTTGAGAGCTAATTTTGATGTAACAGAAAATGTTTGGGCGGGTTACGTAATGACCACACAAAACATAACAGAAAACTTCCAAACTTTAGTTGGAGTTAGAGTAGAAGCTACTGCATTAGAAGCTACAGGAAATAAAATTGAAAATGAGGAAGATTTAGTAGGAACAATAACAGAAAAGAACAACTATACGAATGTTTTACCAGGAGTACATTTTAGATATACACCTAATAAAAATACAGTACTACGTTTTGCTTGGACTAATACTTTAGCAAGACCTAATTATGTAGATTTGATTCCAACAATAGACGTAGTGTCTGGTGACGAAGAAATTTTTGTAGGTAATTCCAATTTAAAACCTACAACGTCAATGAACTTTGATATATTAGGAGAGTATTATTTCAAAAATGTAGGGATTCTTTCTGGAGGTGTTTTTTATAAAGAAATCGATAATTTTGTGTACCAATTTCAATCAAAAATTAATTCAGATTTTTATGGTTCTGGAACAATAGGTTATCGAGTATATCAACCTTTAAATGGTGAAAAAGCAAATATACTAGGAGCAGAGTTTAGTTTTCAAAGACAATTGGATTTTTTACCTAGTTTTGCAAAAAAATTAAGCATATATGTAAATTATACATTTTTAACTTCTAAAGCAGAAGGAATAAGAAATGAAGATGGAGAAGAGCGTCAAGATTTAGACTTACCAAATACATCTCCTAATATGTTAAATGCTTCATTAGGATATGCAGATAAAGTATTCAATGCTCGTTTTTCAACTAATTTTTCAGATGCGTACATCGATGAAATAGGAGGGAATGCTTTTGAGGATCGCTATTATGATCAACAATTGTTCTTAGATTTCAATTTTGGAGTAATACTATCAAAAAGACTAAGACTATTTGGCGAACTTAAAAATATTACGAATCAGCCTTTACGTTATTTCCAATCGGTTAGATCACGCACGCAACAAATGGAATATTATGGACAACGACTAACATTTGGACTTAAGTATGACATCTATTAAATAATAAAAAATAAGAACCTTTTTTCTAAAGGCTAATTCCAATACAATACAAATGAAAAAAATAATATACACAATAACAGTAATCGCATTATACAGTTGTCAAGAAAAAGCAACAGAACTAACACCTATTCTACCAGATGTTATTACAGAAACGACTATTAATGATACAGATGATCCAGCCATTTGGATAAACCCAAAAGACGCTTCAAAAAGTATCATTTTTGGAACCGATAAAGAAACAAATGGAGCAATATATGCCTTCGATTTAGATGGAAAAATAATAGAAGACAAAACCATTAGAAACATTAAAAGACCTAATAATGTAGATTTAACTTATGGTTTTGCAACTAGCGATTCTACAAAAGTAGATATCATTGCGTTTACCGAAAGAGAAAAGAATCAAGTACGTGTGTTTTCAGTCCCAGATATGAGACCTTTAGACAACGGTGGATTTAAAGTTTTTGAAGACGAAACAAATCCCGAATTCAAAGCACCAATGGGAATTGCTATTTATCATTCTCCAATAAACCAAAAAATATACCTTATAGTAGGTAGAAAAACAGGACCTAAAGAAAATTATTTGTACCAATATGAATTAGTAGCAAATACAGAAGGAACAAACTTAAAATTAGTTAGAAAATTTGGAAAATTTAGCGGTAAAAAGGAAATTGAAGCTATCGCTGTAGATAACGAAATGGGTTATGTTTATTATTCAGACGAACAACATGGCGTAAAAAAATACCATGCAGAACCAGAAAAAGGAAATAAAGAAATAACTGTTTTTGGAATAGGTAAATTTGAAAGTGATATCGAAGGAATTGCCATAGCAAAAACAACAAGTAAAAAAGGCTATATCATAGTATCTGACCAACAAAGAGGACAATTCAATATTTTTGATAGAGAGACAAATGAATACCTAACCGCGCTTAATCTTACCACACTAGAAACAGATGGTTGCGATGTAGTAACAACGCCTTTAGGT
Organism: Flavobacterium jejuense; assembly: GCF_006491595.2. Classification (GTDB taxonomy): domain Bacteria; phylum Bacteroidota; class Bacteroidia; order Flavobacteriales; family Flavobacteriaceae; genus Flavobacterium; species Flavobacterium jejuense. Next base: position 20,183 of record NZ_VEVQ02000015.1, on the reverse strand, counting down.
AGTAAATTTCCAAAAGGAATATTTGTAGCCATGAACGATGCTAAAAACTTTTATGTGTATGATTTTGAAAAAATTGAAGCTGCAATTATAGCTGCAACTACTTCAAAATAACATATTTTGTTGATTTTTTTAAAACTGTCTATTTACTTAGACAGTTTTTTTGTTTATTCAAAATACCAAATCAAAAAAGAAAAACGCTTTACAAACAAGTTTGTATTCCTCTATTTTGCAATACTTAAAAATCTTAATACAAAAATTATTATTTAAGAAAAGAACTTCTTAATTTTTATAAAAGCAAAAACAAACAAAACAAACCATAAAAAATCCTTTTGTAAATTATTTACCCATTATTAAGTATAAATTCGTATTAATATGTATTGCAAGGATGAAAAGAATAGTTTAGATTTGAAAGATAAAAACAATAGGAGCTGAATAAATCTATACAAAATAAGGAAGCTATGCTCAACTAAATTGCAAAAAACTGTGGCAAATTATGTGTATAATTCATTGCTGTTTGAGCCTACTTACGAAATATTAGCGGATTTTCTATCTGTGCTTATTTGCTAACTTTTGTGCTTAAACACGCAACGAAATCATACACTTTACTGTTATAGACAATTTAAACAGACAATGAAAAGATACATTTCAATAATAGTTATAATTCTAACTCTTTGTGTTTCTTGTAAAAACAAAACCAACTCAAACAGCACAAAGAACTCGTTGGAAAAAAGACTTGAATTCTATATTGACGAGTGTAATAAAAATGGACTTTCAGCAAGCATTTTAGTTGCCAAAGATGGAGATATACTTTACTCTGGTGGAGTTGGACTAAGAAACAAAACTGAGAAATTTCCTGTAACGGAAGAAACCATTTTCACAACGGGTTCATTAACAAAACAGTTTACAGCAACCGCTATTCTAAAATTACAAGAAGAAAATAAATTATCGGTAAACGATTCTATTTATAAATTTTTTGAAGGCGTACCTAAGGACAAGCAAAATATTACTATTCATCAATTACTGACACACACAGCAGGAATAGTTGGAAATCTGGGTTATGGAGTGGATTTCGTTCCCATCTCAAAAAAGAAGTTTTTAAGTGAATTTTACAATTCACCATTAGATTTTGAACTAGGGAAACAGTATAATTATTCCAATGTGGGTTACAGTATTTTGGCTATGATAATTGAAAAAGTTACGCAAACAGATTACGAAACCTATTTGCAGGAAAATCTTTTTCAAAAAGCAGGTATGAAACATACCGGTTATCTTTTCCCTAAATGGAATACGACCCAAATTGCTCACGGTTATAAATGTGGAGAAGATTGGGGAACTCACCTCATAAAATGGAAAGCAGATTCAAATAACATATCATGGCATTTAAAAGGAAATGGAGGAATACTTTCTAATCCTTTTGATTTGTATAAATGGTACATTGCTTTAAAAGAAAACAAAATTATTTCCAAAAAATCATTTGAACAACTCACTTCTCCATACGTAAAAGAAAATGAATTAGGAGATTCACATTATGCATATGGATGGACAATAATGAATAGTGATAGAAATACGAAAATTATTGCACACAATGGCTCAAATGGTGTTTTTTATGCCGATTTCCTACAATTACCAGAAGAAAACACTGTAATCATATATATGACAAATGAATTAAGATACGATACTCAAATTGTAGCATGGGAAATAGAGCAATTACTTTTTAAGAAAGACTACACACCCATTGTACCCAAAATGAAAAGTATAAAACATGGTAGTACCGATATTGCAAATAAACAACTTGATATCATACATCAGTTTGTAAAATTAATTTTGACGGATGATGAGCACATTGATGATTTCGTCAACGAACATGTCGCTAGTAAAGAAAGAGAACAAAGATTCAAAATGTGGATTAAGGACATGAAAAAAGAGTTTTTGGGATATCAATTGAAACATATTTTAGAGTATGGGGATATGAGCTACGATATTGTTTTGGAATCGGAAGATGGAAAAGTTGTCGATTTAGTTCCATGTTTTGACTTTCAATTTAATGAAAGTAATCAAATTGTTGCTTTTGGATGGTAAATCAAAAACTGCCCATAACAATATATAAAAATAATAGCCGCTTCAGTAGTAAATTCAAGGGTTATTGCTATTGCAACCTGACAGGAATAAAGCCCGAAATCGGCTACTATTCTTATACAAACACATTGAAGCCAATTAAAAAAAACTGATGATCACATTAAATCTATCCCAAAACGAATTTAAAATTAACAATGTTTTATTAAGTTTTCCCATTGAAGTTGAAATCTTAAAAAAGACATTAAAAGCTGCAGAAAGAGTTAATAAAAAAAAATATAATACAATTTACACTTGGGATGAATTAGGAATTTTAGCTTACTCAAAAAATGGTGAATTGATAGAAAGTCTATCTCTAGAATTAAAAAATGGGGATTTTGATTTTAGTTCTAAGCAGATTTTTAAGGGACAATTTTATTTCGATAATGAAGAAGTTATAAACTATTATGAAACAAATAAGGACAAGAGAATTAAGCTTTTTAACGGTGACTCATCTGGAGCTTTAGTTCTAAATAATATTAGTGTTTGGTTCGACTCTAATGAAAACAGCATTGAAGCAATTGAAATAACTGCTTTTAAAGGCTCTTCAATTAAAGAAGTACCTAAAGATAAGTACATTATTAAGGAGTTAAATGAAGAACAGATTGAATTTTCAGATTTTGGTTTTAAATTATCCATAATTCAAGAACTTATGTATAATAAGGAATTGATTACACCTAAGTTTGACTTATTTGAATTTGTCATTTGGTATCCTAAAAGAGATATTGACCTTGAGAAAGAAGGTTATGACCCAATAGAAGAGGTGACTCAATATTTTAAAAATTTACCCATTCCCAAAAGTTTAGCTAGCGAAGTAACAGAAATATATCAAGATGGAGGAAATGATATTTATATGCAACTTTTGCGATTTGGTGAAGGTTGGGAAGATTATTGGGACATTGAAACAGTAAAAGATGTAAAACAATTTCCTAACTTGAAAAAGGCAACATTATGCTATGCTAAAGAAAATGTACTTGATGAATTGAATAACATGGGAATAAAATCAGAATGGTTATAAAGAACTGGCTACAAAAACATGCGAACATTATTGGACATTTTTTTAGAATCTGCATGGAAAAGACAATAATCATAATTTTAGGAATAACACTTTTTTTGTTTACATCTTGTGGGCAAAGTCAAATTAAAACACCAATTAAAGCGATGGAGAATTTTGAAAAATTTAAAAACAAAGAAAAGTTTTTGAAAGACATGAAAATCCTTTACCCTGGAATTGGAGACAAAAAGTTAAAATCAATTTTAACTGAAAAGATTAATTTGGTTGCCGAAGATTTTGAAAAAGTTGCCCGAAATGGAAACGCTACCAACAAAGATTATCAAGATGTAATAGAGAAAGGTTTGGTGAGGTTTGGTAGTATTTATTTAGAAACCGACATAGAAGATAGAGAAAGAATTTGTAGTTACTTTGAAGAGTTAATGGATATTGTTGGACTTGAAAATTCAGATGGACAATTGAATAATTTTATGTACGGATTTGACCCAACAGAAAAATAAAAACGCCCTACATAACAGCAGTTATTCAAAATAATTTTATATTTACTATCGTTAGTTTTGGAATTCCATCATTGAGGGTCAGTAGCAATCTTAAAATGACACTCTAAACATTATACAGCCTTTCTAATAAAAAAAATGCACGACCTATTATTAAACCTCATAATTCAAAAAGTTGTATTTACTGAAAAGGATAAAGACTTATGTAGAAAGTATTTTGAGCCTGTGTTATTTCCTAAAAATCGAATTATTGAACATGAAGACAAAGTTCCAAAATATTTATACTTTGTTGTATCGGGTTTTATGCGACTGTTTTATTATAATAATTTAGGTGAAGAAGTAACAACACATATCAACTGCCCTCCAGGATTTTTGACTTCGTATCAAAATTTCATCAACCAAACAATATCAAATGAAAATGTAGAGTGTATTACTGAGTGTGAACTTTTGAGAATTAGAAGAAACGACTTAGAGTTTCTCACTCTAAATAGTTCAGCATTTAAAGATTTCAGTATTTGGGTTTTTCAAGAATCATTAACATATAACGAAAATCGTTCAAAAGAATTAGCAACCTTGTCGGCAGAACAACGATACCTAAACCTAATGAATAACTATCCAGAAATTCTACACAATGTACCACTTCAATATATTGCTTCTTTTTTAGGAATGAACTCTAAAAGTTTGAGTAGAATTAGAAAGCAAATAATTAAGTAACATTTGCGAAGTGCATTTGAAAAATTATAGATGAATTTTGTGCCATCAATTAAAAATATTAAATATGACACAGAAAAATTTAGCTTTGGTTACAGGTGCGAACGGACATCTTGGTAATAACTTGGTAAGATTGCTTATCAATAAAGGAATTCCAGTAAGGGCTTCGGTTCGAAACATCAAAAACAAAGAACCTTTTGTTGGTTTAAATTGTGAAGTGGTAGAATCGGATATTAGCAACAAACAATCTTTGGTAAATGCATTACAAGGCGTAGAAACATTTTATGCCGTAGGTGCAGTTTTTAAGCTTTGGGCAAAAGACCCCAAAAAAGAAATTTATGATGTGAATATAGAAGGTACAAAAAATATGGTGGAAGCTGCCGTAGAAGCAGGTGTAAAACGAATTATTTATGTAAGTTCTATTGCAGCTTTAAATTATTCAACACTTCCAACCAAAGAAAGTTACGGACAAAATCCTGATCGTAGGGATATGTATTACAATTCAAAAAATGATGGAGAAAAATTAGCTTTTGAATTGGCAAAAAAACACAACATTGAGTTGGTAGCCGTTTTACGGCAATACAGCTTTCACACCATTAAGTGTATCGTACAACATCATTAATCTAATCTTAAAAAAAGAAATACCTGTTGAAACTAAAATTACTTTAAATTGGATTGATGTAAAAGACGTTGCTAAAGGTTGTTATTTAGCTGCAATAAAAGGGAAAAATGGAGAGCGTTATATTTTAGCCAATGAAAAATGTACATCGATAAAAGCGACAACACAAATAGCACAAGAACTTTTTCCTGACTTAAAAATAAAATTACCTATAGTTGTGCCTAAACCAATCTTATTTATCATTGCTTGGTTTATGGAAATTGGAAGTAAAATAAGTGGCAAAGCTTCTTTGTTAAGTACAAAAGATATTGCTATGTTTTCAGGCCTTCAACAAGATTTCGACATCACAAAAGCGAGAACAGAATTAGGTTTCAATCCAAAAAGTTCAAAACAAGCAGTAACAGAAGCAATGAAATATTTGAAAGCAATGAAAAAAAAGTAAGGTGATGCAAAAAGGAGCAACCGTTAACAAAAAGGACATCGTTTGTAACAATTGTTAGGCTTGTTTTGTGTTCTAAATTTTCTCCAAAATTCCACAAGGAGTTTTGTACTTATAATCTTTTATTATAAATTTACGCAACCGCTACAAATGGTAAAATGTTGTAACCAATTTTAAATGAAAACTATTGAAAAAAGTATTAATAATATTAACATTTATTTCTATAATAGTTCTTTTGTTTTGGTTCGGAATAGAAGTAATTAGAACAATAAATAGTTTAGACGAAATTGGAAAACCTTTATTTGAAAAAAAAATAATTAAATTTCAGAATAAGAAAACTGAAATTTATCTGAAAAGCAAAAACTGGGGATTAACTGGAGATCATAAAATTTCAGTAATTTCTACAAATCCAGACAAAGAATTTCAACCAGATTCTATCTCTGAATATATTTTTAAAGGTTTTGAGGAAATTATTTATAGTGTAGAAAAAGACACATTGAAAATATTTGCAAGACATTTACCAACAATTCCTAAAAAATTTGATTCTGAAATTCAGATTAAAGTAATGAAAGTCGAAAATAATATTGAATGGAATAAAATTAAAGAAAAAACAAAAAAGAGTTACGAAACATTTGAATAAAACTAATTGTTAGGTTCTTGCTTATTTCCAAAAATCCTTGCAGTCTATTTGCTAAATTAGATGCTTAAAATACACAAATACCATATCTTATAAAAGACTGTTAGTAGGAATTGTACCTAAAAACTGAAAAATTATTAACGCAATGCAATAAAATACTAATGAAAAAAATAAACTTAACCAATTGGAAAAGAAAAGAACACTTTGATTTTTTTTCTAAAATGGCAAGCCCAACTTTAGGAATAGTTACAGAAGTCGATTGTGACGAATGCTTTAGGAATTCCAAAGAAAATAAAAAGTCATTTTTTGCAAATTATTTACATAAATCCATGATTGCCGTTAATTCTGTCAATGAGCTAAAATATAGAATAGTAGATAATGAAATAATAGAATTTGAAGAAATTCATGCAGGAATAACTATTGGAAGAGAAGATGAAACATTCGGATTTGGCTTTGTAAATTATTCTTCAGATTTTGAAACTTTTAATGCAGAATTAGAAAAAGAAATTATAGCAGTAAAAAATTGTTCTGGGTTAAGACTTAATAACGATAATATTAAAAAAAATTTAATAAGACATTCAACAATTCCTTGGAATTCATTTAGTGGATTATTACATCCAACAAATTTTGATCAAAAAGAATCAGTACCAAAAATAACTTTTGGAAAATTTATAATTCGAGAAGGTAAAAGAATGCTGCCAATTTCTATAGAAGCACATCATGGATTAGTTGATGGTTTTCATATAGCAAAATATTTAAATGAATTCCAAAACCAACTTAATACAAAATAAAAACTTCCATTAAAAAAATGAGGGAAATTACATTAGCAATACTAACTTATTTCTTAAAAAACAACCCTCTAAAACGAATAAAAAGTCAGAAACAAAAGTTCTCGAAAACTTTATTGATATTTTAAATCAATTAAAAGAAAAAGATTTAAGTTCAGAACAACAAGAAGGGAACACTAAAGAAAACCCTAGTAAATTTTCTATTCGGTTTGTACTTGTGAGCTTTTGTTATAAATTTACGCAACAACTACAAGCAGCAACACATTACCAGTTACCAAAGAAAGAAATGAGTAAATAAATGAGAAAACAATACCACATTCTAAATGGTGATTCTTTAAAGGAGCAATTTCCTGAAAACATTCAAGGTGAAATTTTAGTAGCTAGAGAATGTTTAGTAGACGGAAATGTGAATGGTAATAGTTTGATTGACTTTTTTAAAGTAAGAGCCGAATTTATCAGCAACAACTATGATGGATTTAAGGAACAAGACTATTTCGAAAAGACAGTTCCTGAATTCCAGAAAATCCAAAACATTCCTGACAATGTAGATATTAATTTATGGTTTGAGGATGACTTGTTCTGTCAAGTGAACTTTTGGTTTGTAATCAACCTATTAATTAAATCAAATAAGAATAATAAACTATTTCTTATTAGACCCAAATCACATAGCCAATATGGTTTTGGTGGGCTATTAAAATCAGAACTAATTTCTATTTTTGAGAACAGATTAGAGTTAACAGAACTCGACAAATTGTCATTACTTTGGAATTTTTATCAAATCAATGACACTGAAAAATTGATTGAAACGTCAAGACAATTGAAAAACTTATACCCATTCATTTTTACTGCTGTTAATGCTCATTTCGAACGAATACCAACAAATGGGAGTATGGGAAGACCGAGTCAATCACTAGTTCAAATAATGGAAGAACTTAATACCTCTGAATTCGGACCTATATTTAAAGAGTTTTGCAAAAGAGAGTATATATATGGATTTGGAGATTTACAAGTGAAAAGATTACTTGATGAAATAAATAACAACTGCTAATCGCCCTTCCTAAGTAAAGCACTGCTACAGCAAGCATCTTGTTCGTGGACACAAACACGGAAGAAAAAGACAAACACAGATAAAAAAGATACACACGAAAAAATCCTAAAAGAGACATTCAATTATAAAAACACAACAACAAAAGGAGGTATAAAGCCTCCTTTTATAGTTTTAAAGATTGTTTTTTAAGCACAAATAAGGGAAGCACACACAAAATGAACCACTTCTTTGGTTAGCGTAAAAGAAAAAGTTTACATTTGAAAATTAAAACCAAAACACCAGCGTTTAATTCTTGTTTTTTAGAAGCACAACAACAAACCTTCGACAGAAAAGTAGTCCCGCTATCCGTTCTATCTTTTCTTTTTTTTAAGAAAAAAGAAAAGGATGCCACTACTATCGGGGCTATAAAATACGGTATTAATTTTTAGACAATTTATTCGAAAAATTTAGAAGAAATAAATATAGAAACTCAATTGAGTAGGATATAACTTCAAGGAGATTGTAAATTTAAAATGAATAGCATAGAGTTATGGATAAAAATACAGAAGAAAGACTAAAACTTCATACTGCAGGAGCAACAGTAATTACTACTTCACCATTTGATGATTTAGTTTCACATGTCAATTCAAAAGAATTAGAACAAGAATTTGTAAAAAAATGGGTGATTCCTTTTTATATGACTATAGACCGTTATCACGAACTTTCCTGGGTAGACAAAATTAAAGAAATTAAACCTCAAATTACTCCAGAAATTACGTTGCAGTTACTAGGAGATTTTAACTGGAGAACACGATTAGTTGGTGCTTATTTTTCTGCTGTGAAAGGTTTTGAAGAGCAAGTTGATAGTATTGGAACACATTTTTTAAAAAGCGAAGTGTGTTGTGTTGGCCATATTTATGCACTTGTTTTAGCATTTTTCAATAGTGAGAAAGCGATTCAATATTTAGAAGATTATTTAAATTACTACTTACAAAAACCAGGATTATATTTTGATCAAGAAAGTGCTCTGCAGGCTTTATTTTATTTGGATACAGTTAACAAAACTAGTAAAGCAAAAAAACATTTTTTAGATTGGGAAAAACTTAAGATTGCTAGACTAGGGTTTTCAAAAACACAAATGGATATTTCAACCAATGAGAATAATGCAAAAAGCGAATTAGTAGAAGATTATTTAAAGCAATTGTCAAAAAACAGTGTCGATTTGAACATTGATATTTCTTTTTTTGAAGAGAAAATAAAAATAGTAAACGAACTGAATCAATATTAAGCGCAATTTAACTTCACTACATTTAAGTAATTATGAAACATTTACTTGCAATACTTATTTTCACTCAACTCATGAGTTGTAAGCATTCAAAACCGTCAATTATTGATGAGGTCAATAAACAAGCAAATAGTAATGAAAAAAATAGTGAGAAAGCATTGATTCTTTCAAATGAAGTACAAATAGTGTTTCCAAATTGGATAAAAACAATAAAGAATACAAAAAATAAAGTATGGAGTCGTTATGGAAATAATCACGAAATAAACTCTCTTAATCAACTAAATGATTCTTTAAGTTATGCTATTTTTTCAATTACTGATGGAGTTTGCTTGATGAGTGAACTTGAAACGTATTGGAATAAAAGAAAAGTGGATTCTTTAGAAATAGGAAAGAGTTGCGATCACGACTTATCTCTTCCCACACATTCCTGGAAAGAATATAAGTTTATAACGACTACTAAGATTAAAATTTCAGAATTTACTGAATTTGTGCCTGATTCCTTAATAACTGAAGAAGGTCATGTCAAAGAAGGTTACGATTTTATTAAATCAGAAACAAAAACTGATACTATCTTTAAAACGTATAGGATTAGTAATGAAGGTAATATTATAGAAATGAATTAAATACAATTATAGAGACAGTATTATTTGGTTTATTCTACTACAATAAAAACATTTTTTTATTATAAACACAGTTTTGATTTTGTACTTGTAAACTTTTATTATAAATTTATGCAACCATCACAAACCTGAAAATCTTAATAAAAATAGCATGGCAATAAATTACTCATTTGGTCTTCCTCTAAAATATAACTTTGCAGAATTCATTTATTATACGGGATTATTACTACCACAAGAAATAGATAAAATACTCAGTTTTTGGGAAGAAGATAAAACGATAAAAGCCACCATCTCAGGAGAGGATAAATATAATGACGAATTGCGAAAAAGTTCAGTCATGTTTATTGATAATACACCCGAAAATGATTGGATTTACAATAAATTGGCAGGTTTAGCTATTGCTTCTAACAATGAAAGATATTGGTTTGATTTGTTAGGCTTTCATCAAGAATTACAACTAACAAGGTATTCAGAAGGCGATTTTTTTGACTGGCATTTAGATTTTGGTGCGGGAGAAATTTCAGCTCGAAAACTAAGTATGACCATTCAATTATCTGATGAAGATAGTTATGAAGGAGGCGATTTACAGTTTATGATTAATAATAGAATTGAAAATGCTCCAAGAAAAAAAGGAACCATTATCATTTTCCCTTCTTTCATCATGCATCGGGTTACACCTATTACTAAAGGCACACGACAATCTATAGTGGGTTGGGTTTCTGGACCACCTTATCGATAGCAGTAAAGCTTTGACTAATGAGTTGAGATTATCATCTTTCAATAAATGACTACTAGTACTACAGTAATTTTATAGAAAGAGTTTACAACTTATCTTAATTAATTCTTAAACCATTTTTATTTCCATTAAGTTACAAGTAAATTTGTATATACAAATGAAAATAAGATAATGGAAAATACACTTAAAGTTCAAATATGGTCAGATGTCATGTGTCCATTTTGTTATATAGGAAAAAGAAGAATAGAAGGAGCATTAGCGAAATTTAATCACAAAGACAGCGTCGAAATAGAATGGAAAAGTTTCCAGTTAGATGCGAACTTTAAAGCTTCACCAGATGATAATATCATAGATCACTTATCAGCAAAATATGGTAAAGATAAAGCTTGGGCACAAGAAATGACAGATAATATGACCCAAAATGCTAAAAATTCAGGATTGGATTTTCACTTTGAAAAAGCCATTTTAGCTAATTCACACAATGCACATCGTTTATTACATTTAGCAAAGAAATACAAGTTAGGTAATGAACTAAAAGAACAATTGCTAAAAGCTTATTTGACAGATGGTAAAGATGTTAATGATTTAGATACTTTAAGTCTATTAGGACAGCAAGTAGGTTTAGAAAAAAAAATTACTGAAGAAGTTCTTCATTCTGATGCTTATTCTGATGAAGTGAAAAAAGACATAGCTATGGCACAGCAAATAGGAGTACAGGGTGTTCCATTTTTTGTGTTTGATAACAAATATGCCATTTCAGGAGCGCAACCAGAAGAAGCATTCTTACAAACTTTAGAAACAACTTGGAAAGAAGGTAGTTTTGATTCTAAAGTAACTTTAGTTAATACAATAGAAGGAGATAATTGCGGAATTAAAGGTTGTAATTAAATTTTAAAAACAAATAATTTTAGTTGGTTAATTTTAATTCAGAAAAAATCCAAATTCCACTATTTAAAAGGAATTTGGATTTTTTTATAATAATCGATTTGAATTTAGAATAATTCTTATTCTTCCTCTTTTTGTCCCATCATCATTAAATAGGCTTTTAAGAATTTGTCAATATCACCATTCATAACCGCATCCACATCACTAGTTTCTGCACCTGTACGAACATCTTTAACCAATTTATAAGGTTGCATTACATAGTTACGAATTTGAGAACCCCATTCAATCTTCATTTTACCTGCTTCGATATCGGCTCTTTGTGCTAATTGCTTTTTTAATTCAATTTCATACAACTGAGATTTCAACATTTGCATTGCGCGTTGACGGTTATCATGTTGAGAGCGGGTTTCCGAACATTGAATTTGAATACCTGTAGGTTTATGAACCAATTGTACTTTGGTTTCCACTTTATTCACATTTTGACCACCTGCACCACTAGAACGAGCCGTTGTAATCTCAATGTCAGCAGGATTAATTTCGATTTCAATCGTATCATCCACCAAAGGATAGACATAAACGGATGCAAAAGAGGTATGACGTTTCGCATTACTGTCAAAAGGAGAAATACGCACCAAACGATGGACACCATTTTCACCTTTTAGATAACCAAAGGCAAAATCTCCTTCAAATTCTAATGTTACGGTTTTAATTCCAGCAACATCTCCTTCTTGAAAGTTCAATTCTTTGATTTTGTACCCTTGTTTTTCACCCCACATTAAATACATTCGCATTAACATAGAAGCCCAGTCACAACTTTCTGTTCCACCAGCACCTGCCGTAATTTGTAAGACCGCACTCATGCTATCTCCTTCATCAGAAAGCATATTTCTAAACTCTATATCTTCAATATGAGCAATGGTTTTGACATACAATTCATCAGCTTCTTCTTCTGAAATATCTCCATCTTTTAGGAAATCTAACATAATTTGAAGCTCTTCGGCCATTTCAAGTCCTTTATTGTAATCTTCTACCCATTTCTTTTTGGAACGGATATCACGAACAATAATTTGGGCTTCTCTAGCATTATCCCAAAATCCAGGAGCAAACGTTTTTTCTTCTTCGTTTGTTATTTCGATAGTTTTTCTATCGATGTCAAAGATACCTCCTTAACGCACCAAGGCGATCAATAATATCTTTTACTTGTTCTGTATTAAGCATAAATATTGTAGTTTTACAGCACAAAAATAGAACATTCCTTTTGATTTTATGGAAATAAATTTAATTAGTGATACCGTAACCAAACCAACACCTGCAATGTTAGACGCAATGTTTAAAGCAGAAGTAGGTGATGATGTGTTTAAACAAGATCCAACTGTCAATGAACTAGAGCGTTACACTGCCGAATTGTTTGGTAAAGAAGCGGCTTTGTTTTTTCCAAGTGGTACAATGGCAAACCAAACGGCAATAAAATTACACACACAACCAGCTGACGAAGTAATTTGCGATAAATGGGCACATATTTTTTTATACGAAGGTGGTGGAGTAGCTGCTAATAGCGGTGTTTCTTGTCATCTAGTAGATGGAGATAGAGGTAAAATTACTGCGGAGCAAGTACGAAAAGTAATCAATGATCCCGAATTCTATCATGCACCAACAACTCGTTTAGTAAGTTTAGAAAATACTACTAATAAAGGAGGAGGAGCTTGTTATGAATTAGATGAATTACATAAGATAAAACAAGTTTGTGTCGAACACAATTTAAAATACCATTTAGATGGTGCTCGATTATGGAATGCATTAGTAGCTAAAAACCAACAACCTAAAGATTTTGGAAACCTTTTTGATACCATTTCAGTTTGTTTATCAAAAGGACTCGGAGCACCAGTAGGTTCTATTTTAGTGGGAAGTGCTGCTGATATTAAGAAGGCTCTTCGCATTCGTAAATTGTTTGGAGGAAATATGCGTCAAGCGGGTTATTTGGCTGCAGCCGGATTATATGCTTTAAAAAATAACATAGAGCGCTTGGCACAAGATCATCAAAAAGCAAAGGAACTAGGTCAAGTACTTGCAAAAAAATCTTGGATTAAGGAAGTTGCTCTTGTAGAAACCAATATTGTCATTTTTACTTTACAAGCAGACATAGACGAAAAAGCTTTTATGGATAAATTAAAACAAAAAAGCATTTTAATAACTTCAATGGGACAAGGTAAATTAAGAATGGTGACACATATGGATTATAGAAGTGTGATGCACGATTATGTTTTAGATGTTTTAGGACGAATGGAGTTTTAATAAATGAGGTTTCAAAAAGAAACTTCTTACAAAACGCATTTAATCGGTAAAAATAATCACTTAATCGATGAATTTAACATTTTTGGTATGGTTATTTCATTTTTTTGATTTACTTTTATAATGAGTTTCAATCTAAATATTAATTTTAACCTACTAAATTATGCCTAGAATGATATACGATTACACGAAAAGTGTATTAGAAAAAGTAAGTTTTGACCTTGATCTTTTTATTAAAGAATTGAAAAAAGCGATTAAAAAATTATTACCATACGAAGTAGAACATTTACGTAATTGGTTAGTTTATTTTACTGCTCAAAATCCCCAATTAAAGCCTTGTTTAGAATTAGTTACAGAAGATGAATAATTTAATTTTTGTTTTAAGCTATTGATTTTTTCTACTTAATTTATAAATGCGTTATAATTAGGTTTTTAAACGAAGAACCATAACCGCTAAAGTTATGGTTCTTTGTTTTATGTATGTTAAGTTTAATTAAACTACTTTCTTAGGTCTTAATATATAATATAAACCTGCTATTATAAAAGGAATGCTCAACCATTGTCCTGTTGAAAGAGAAGAAAATATAGGGTAATTTTCAAAACCACCTTGACTTTCTTTTACATATTCTACAAAGAAACGAACCGTCCATAATAATAGTAAGAACGTTCCAAAAAGTAAACCTGCTTTATTTCTAGCCTCAGTTTTCCAATACATATAGAATAAAATTGCAAACACAATAACATAACCCAATGCTTCATACAATTGAGCAGGATAACGATACGGGATTTGCTCTAAAATATCTTTATATTGTGGGTCATGCGTTATAGCATTGAAAGCATCATTAGCATTGTTCATTTGTGTTTTGGCTACTATCGCTCTTTCTCCTAATGGACCATTGTATTCTTCTCCTCTAATGAATTTTATAGCCATAAAACTATCAGGTGATGTTGGTTTACCAATTATTTCCGAATTAAAGAAATTTCCTAATCGTACAAAAATAGCACCGCTGGCAACAGGGATTACAATTCGATCTAAAATCCAAAGAATTGGTTTATGAACTATTTTTCTACTGTAATAAAACATTACAATAATAATTGCAATCGCTGCACCATGACTAGCTAAGCCTGCAAAACCAGTAAAGTGAAGAGTGGGTTTTGTACTAATAGGTAAAAGAATACTCAATGGATCTTCATGAAATAATTCCGATTGATAAAAGATAACATGTCCTAGTCTTGCTCCTAATAAGGTAGCTAAAACTGTGTAAATAAAAAGTTTGTCTAGTTTTTCTATAGCAATTCCTTCTCGGTTGTAAATGTTTTTCATTATGTACCAACCTAATCCAAAAGCAACTACAAACATTAAACTGTAATAACGAACCATAAAAAATCCTAAATCTATTCCTTCTGACGGATTCCAAACCATATTTAATGCGTAATTCATAAGTGTATTGTCTTTTTTGATGGGTAAAAATAAATATTATTATTGGTTTAGTTGTTAAAATAAATTAAAGATTTCAATTAAAAACTTACAAAGAAACTTATAACCTACAACTTACAACTTTTCTTTATGGAACAGGATCATAACCGCTTTTCCCCCATGGGTGACAACTAAAAATACGTTTAACTGCTAACCAACCGCCTTTAAATAATCCGTGTTTTTGTAGTGCTTCAACAGTATAATGCGAACAAGTAGGCTCAAACCTACAAGTAGCTGGTGTATAAGGGGAAATAGCTACTTGGTAAAACCGAACTAGTATGATAAATGGGAAGATTAATATTTTTTTTAATCTATTGATTTTTAAAGGATTATTGTTGTTGTGCATATAACATATTATTATGTTGTAAAAGTACCATTTTATATTTTTTTAAGTCTAAATTTTATAATGAAAATAAAATTTAAACTATGATTAATATCAGTTTTTTTAACAATTGTTGACTATAAATTTGTCTTATAATTTTTAAAATAAAAATAAAATGAAAAAAATATTATTAGCAGGTATCGTATTATTAGGTTTGAATGTAAATGCTCAAGAAGAGAATAAAGGTTTAGAAGGAACTTGGTGGATTGCTGGTCAAGTAGCCTTTTCTTCAACAGATAATGGTGCAAGTGAAACTAAATCAAACACGATTGTTCCTATTGCAGGTTATTTTATTGCACCAACTACAACTGTAGGTTTGGGAATTGGTGTGATTAACTCAACTACAGATACAGGTTCAGTTACTGTTGCTGAGTCAAACACTTTTATTGTTCAGCCTTTAGTTAGAAAATACTGGGGATTAGGAGGTAAATTCTTCATGTATGGTCAAGCATCTCTACCAATGACATTTGGAAAAGACAAAATTACTGATGACAAAACTACTTCAATAGGTGTAGATATTGCTCCAGGTTTTGATTTTTTAGTTAACAGCTGGATGACAGTTGAAACTTCATTTTCATTATTAAACATTACTTCATCGACATTAAAACCAAGCTCTGGAGATAGCACAAACAGTTTTAATTTTAATGCAAATCCATTTGATTTAAATCCAGGAAGTAGAAGTATTGGTGGATTAAGAGTGGGAGTAAAATTCTTATTCTAATATTTTAGTTGATACTAGTTGAATATAAAGTAGAGTTATTCTGGTAAAATAGCTCTACTTTTTAATTAAAATAAGTACAGTTCTAACTAACAGTTGTGTTTATTTATAAGTTAAATATGAGAAAAACTATATCGAAAATCCAGTTCCCTCTTTACCATCTTTTAACTGAATACCAAGAGTTGCTAATTTATCTCGAATTTCATCTGATAAACCCCAATTTTTATTAGCTCTAGCCTCATTTCGCATCTCAATTAGCATGTTAACTACACCTTCTAATTTGTTAGTATTTGCTCCGTCATTAGATACCTCTAAATTAATTCCTAACACATCTGCTAAGAAAGTACGTAAAGTATCATTTAAAAGTTGTAAATCTTCTGCTGTTAATGTAGCTTTTTTATCGTTTATCAAATTAATAAAACGAACACCTTCAAACAACTGTGCAATTAATATAGGAGTATTAAAATCGTCATTCATAGCATTATAACAACTTTGTTTCCAAGCTGTAATGTCTAGTGTAGAAGTGTTACTGGCTATAAGATTTCCCCCTAATTTATAAGCTTCTAGTAATCGATTGTAGCCTTTTTCACTAGCTAGCATAGCATCATTAGAAATGTCTAAAACACTTCTGTAATGCGCTTGTAAAAAGCAAAAACGAATGATATTCGGTTCAAATTTCTTTTCAAAGAAAGTATTATTACCTTCCACTAAATCCATAGGTAAAACATAATTACCAGTTGATTTACTCATACGTAAGCCATTCATAGTAAGCATGTTGGTATGCATCCAAGTTTTAACTGGAGAGTGACCAAAACAACCTTTAGCTTGCGCTACTTCACATTCGTGATGAGGGAATTTTAAATCCATTCCACCACCATGAATATCAAATGTTTCTCCTAAATATTTAGTACTCATAGCTGTACATTCAAGATGCCAACCAGGAAAACCTTCCCCCCAAGGAGAATTCCATCGCATAATATGTGCTGGTGAAGCTTTTTTCCACAAAGCAAAATCCTGAGGATTTCTTTTTTCACTTTGACCGTCTAAATCTCTAGTATTTGAAAAATCATCATCATTATTACGGTTACTCAATTCACCATAATTGAGTCCTTTTTTATTATAAGCAGGAACATCAAAATACACCGAACCTTGACTCTCATAAGCAAAACCATCTTCTAGTAATTTTTGAGTCAGTTCAATTTGTTCTATAATATGACCTGTAGCCGTGGGTTCAATAGTTGGAGGAAGAAAATTAAAAGTATCCAAAACTTTATGAAAATCGACTGTATATTTCTGTACGATTTCCATAGGTTCCAGTTTCTCTAATCGAGATTGCTTTACGAAACGATCATTATCCACATCACCATCGTCTGTTAAATGTCCAGCATCAGTAATATTTCTTACATAGCGAACTTTGTAATCTAAATGAAGTAAGTATCTGAAAATAACATCAAAACTCATGAAAGTACGTACATTACCTAAGTGTACATTGCTGTAAACTGTTGGTCCGCAAACATACATTCCAATATTTCCTTCATGAATAGGTTTAAAAGTTTCTTTTTCGCCTGTTAATGTATTGTATATTTTTAAGTTTTGGCTTTTATATAATTCCATGTTATTTTAATTCCTTATTATATATCTTTTATTATTTGTAGCTAATCCTGCTATTCATTACAAGTTTTTGCAAATTACCCTTTTTTTGCAAATTATAAAAAGAGCTTCTAAAGTCGCTTTTTTACAATAACAAAAATAGGCTACTTTAACAAAAAGCTTTTTATTACTATCAGGGCTAGTTTGTAAGTATTCAGTTTTCATTTGATATTGTTTTTTATAACTGCCTTCATACTTCGAAATTGATTCAGCAATCAAAAAAACAGATATCTTTTCCCTAAAACTTCGTGTCTAATTTAATGTAATCTAAGAACTCTCTTCTTGTTTTGTCTTCTTTAAATTTTCCACCAAATTCTGCTGTAACAGTACTGCTTTCAATATCTCTTATACCTCTTGAATTCACACATAAATGTTTGGCATCAATCACACAAGCTACATCTTCAGTTCCTAGTACTTTTTGTAATTCTTGTACGATTTGTATATTTAAACGTTCCTGTACTTGAGGTCTTTTTGCAAAATAATCCACAATTCGGTTCATTTTAGAAAGTCCAACAACCGTTCCATTTGAAATATAAGCCACATGAGCTCTTCCTACGATAGGTAGTAAATGATGCTCACATGTTGAATAAACCACTATATTTTTTTCAACAAGCATTTCATTGTATTTGTACTTGTTTTCAAAAGTAGAAGAACTAGGTTTTTTTGTTGGATTTAATCCTCCAAAAATTTCTTTCACAAACATTTTTGCTACTCGGTTAGGAGTTCCTTTTAAACTGTCATCAGTTAAATCCATCCCTAAAGTAGTCAAGATATGTTCTACATCTTTCTTTATACTTTCAATTTTTTCATCATCAGACAAGTCAAAAGCGTCTTTTCTTAATGGGGTTTCAGCACTAGTAGCAATATGATTATTACCTATTTCTTCTTGAAATTCCTCGTTTTGAATCATTATTCTTGTAAATTATGTAATATATTTTTGAGAAGAGCAAAGATAAATTAAATATCATAAAAAAAGACTTTGAATGTTAATTATTAAAGAAAATATTAGCATAGAATTAATATTTTGTTAAATTTGTGACAACAACAATAAACCACACAATAAATTGCTATAACAATGAAGAAAATACTACACTTTTTTATAATAATTACACTTTTAACTTTTAATCAAATTTATTCTCAGTCTCCTACGTGTGATACAGCTTCTGGGATATGTTCTGGGCAAGGAGGTCCATATAATAATACAAATACCACAACTCCTGGAGGTAATGCAGCGGGTTATGGACAAGTTAACTGTTTATTCTCTACACCTTATCCTGCATGGTTTTATATGCAAGTAGGTACTTCAGGTTCTATGGATTTTACACTTATTCAAACTACTTCGGGTAATTCAGATGTTGATTTTGCATTATGGGGACCATTTAATAGTTTGAACAATGTATGTGATAATTTATCTGGCTTTTCTCCCGGCTATACTGGTCCTGTTAATCTTGTTGATTGTAGTTATTCTGGTTCTGCAACTGAAAATATAAATATTACAAATGGAGTACATGGTGAATATTATATATTATTGGTAACTAATTTTGGACAACAACCGGGTACTTATACTATAAATCAAACAGGAGGGACAGGATCGCTTTCCTGTGATATTGTTTGTGGAGTTGATTTAGGACCAGATGAATTATATTGTTCTACAACCATAAACAATACTACTTTAACAGCTACCTTTAATCAAGAACCTACTTTAGCAGGTACACCAACTTATGAATGGTACTTAGATGGTGTTCTACAAACTACTACTACTACAAATACTTTAAATGTTACTCAAAATGGAACTTGGGAAGTAAGGGTGGTTCGTCCAGGTTGTTCTGACTTAGCAATTGACCAAATTGAAGTAGCTTTTACTTCAGAACCAGTTTTAAATACTCCCGTGGATTTAATTGGCCCTAATAATGATTGCTCTCCTGTTTTTGATTTAACATCTGTTATTCCAGCTATGCTTAGCCCAGCGAGTCCAAGTGATTTTGATGTTTATTTCTACTTAAGTCTATTTGGTCCAGGAGGTTCGCTTGCAGGTAATTATGCTTCAGCAATTCCTAACCCCACTGCTTTTACTCCAAATCCAGTTGGTAATACCACCATTTATGTTAGGGTAGAGAATGATCTTAATCCTACTTGTGCAGAATTTACTGAATTTCAAGTAATTGTAAATTGTGGCATTGTGATCGTCCAACCTTCAGATTTATATGCGTGTGATGATATTAGTAATGATGGTTTTGAGATTTTTGATTTAACGAGTCAGAGTGCTACGGTATTAGGGACAAATAATCCTTCAAATTAC
>NZ_VEVQ02000014.1 GCF_006491595.2 Flavobacterium jejuense | reverse complement strand
GTAATTTGAAGGATTATTTGTCCCTAATACCGTAGCACTCTGACTCGTTAAATCAAAAATCTCAAAACCATCATTACTAATATCATCACACGCATATAAATCTGAAGGTTGAACGATAGTAAATCCGCATAATGATGGAATGGTAATCAAATCAAACTGTGAATATGCTGGACATGACAACATAAAGTCTTCTACACGAACATAAATAGTCGTTGGAGGATTAGTATCAACAAAAGTTGAAGAAATTTGATTCGTACCATCGATAGCATCCTGAGCTGTTAAATAGTATAAAACATCATAATTAAATGGATTCAGTGGACCTAGAACAGCAGGTATATTATCATCTAAATTAAAATTTTCATCACAACTCTGCAAATCTGTAGCTGGATTATTGATTGCTATATCAGATAAATATTCAACAATAATACAGTCATTTTGAATACAACTCCCACCAGAAACATTACTAGCCTCTACACAGTAAGTCCCTGGCTGTGTTACTAATAATGTTTCATTAGTTTCACTAGCAAGAACATTTGGTCCTGAACCAGTATCTAAAGTCCAAACAAAATTATAATCTGCAGGATCTAAACCTGTATCTAGAAGCTTAGTATCACCTGGACATAAAGCAAAACCATTTGCTACAGTTAAGTCCGCTGTTTCAAATCCAACACCTACTGGATAAGTTAAATTTGCAGTTCCAACATTAAAACTTCCTGCTTCTATAAAAACTGCTGAATCAAATAAATCATCACTAAAAGGAGAAAATGTTCCTCCATAATCACCAATGGCCAACTTTATTCTATAATTATTATTAGGTATTACTGTAGCTGCTGCTGTCATAGGAACAGTATATCCTCTCATATTCATTACCGTTGAAGTAGCAGGCAAACCAACGTTATAAGTATCAAACAATAACATATTAGCTGAAGGACAACTTCCATTATTAGCTGTATCTCTAATATTTACAACAGAAACTGGTGTAGTTGTACCAGGTATGACAGCTAAATTAGTAACGGCTCCAGTATCTAAATCCGTCAATATAAACGCGAAAACATCCGCAAAATCACATTGATACGCTCCATACTCATTAGATGCAAAAATAAAATTAAAGCTAAAATTATCTGTCAAAGGTGTAAAATCAAATTGAACAAAAGTGGCGTCATTAATTAGACTTGGAGCTTGTCCGCTGGTATTACTTATATTTAACAAATCAGCATCTGTGGTATTAGAACAGGTGGTAGACATATTATTACCTGTATACTGTCCAGATGTAGACATTACATTTCCACTTCTAAGAATCATTCCTTCTGAAAAATCGAAATTGGTTCCTCCATATTGAAAATAACCAATTCCACATTGACTTGATGAACTAATATTAGACACTATAGCACAAGGTGAGTCAATCAAAACGTCTTGGACTAATTCGGGTACTGTATAAGTTGATGTATTTACTGTAATCGATTGAGAAAAACCTATCACAGATAACAAAAAAAATAAGATAAAAAAGTAGTGTTGTTTCATTTGGTTATTTAATTGTTGTAGTTTTGTTAATAAATTGGTTGTTTAAAACAAATATAAATAATCAAAAATTAAATGTTTGTATCTTTGCAAAAACCACGTTATAATGTCAAAAATATCGATAAAAAGCACAAATAACCCTTCTGTTTTAAAGTTTGAACTAGAAGAAAGTATAATTAAAGGACAAAATTTTGAATTTAAGAATATTGACGAGACCAAAAACTCGCCTTTAGCGATGCAATTATTCTATTTGCCTTTTGTAAAAACAGTTTATATTTCAGGTAATTTTATTGCTATTGAAAAGTTTTCAATAGTGGAATGGGAAGATGTTCAAGAAGCTGTTTCTGAACAAATAAAAGATTTTATTCTGAAAGGAGGAGAAATCATTAAAGAAGAAGCTAAATCTAGCAAAAAACTGCCTATAACAATTTATGCTGAAACTACTCCAAATCCTGCTGTTCAAAAATTCGTTTGCAACAAACTATTAACGAAAACATTAGTTGAATGTAAAAATATTGATGATACTATTGCATCACCTATTGCTAAACAATTATTCAATTTCCCATTTGTAAAAGAAGTTTTTATAGATGAGAACTACATTTCCATCACTAAATATGAAATTGCAGATTGGAATGAAATCACTATGGAATTGAGAACATTCATAAAAGAATATATTGAAAACGGAAATATAGTAGTAGATGAGTCTCTTATCACAAAAACAGAAACTCATACAAAACAGCAAGAAGCTTACTTTGATACTTTAGACACTACATCACAACAAATTATTAACATACTTGAAGAGTATATTAAGCCTGCTGTTCAAAGTGATGGGGGAAATATTATGTTTGAATCCTATAACGATCAATCTAAAAAAGTAAAAGTAATTCTACAAGGAGCATGTAGCGGTTGCCCTTCTTCTACGTTCACATTAAAAAGTGGAATTGAAAATATGTTGAAACAAATGCTAAACGACAATGAAATTGTAGTAGAAGCAATTAATGCCTAACTATTAGAAATACCTTAAAATCTATAAAAAACAAAGAGCACTTAAAAAAGTGCTCTTTGTTTTTTATAGATTTTTTTTATTTTACTTTTTATCAATTTGTTTATTAAATTCTTTGAATAACTCTAATAAATTCATTGTAGCTTTTACTAAATCATTTGTTTCCAAAAGCAATCCAAAATACAACTTACTATTTTTTGGGCTATTCTCTGTTGTTCTTATCCTAATAATCTGTTTTTGAATCAATTCTGATATAGAATCTAAAAGCCTACCTTTCTCTTTTAAAATTTCATCTATCTGAGAAAAATCTTCTTTTTGCAATGCAGCATCTAGTCTTTCAAATAAGCTTTGTAATTTATTATCAACAGATTTCAAATCCCTTATTTGATTGAACTTCAATTGCTTATGATTATTATTAATATGCGAATGACTATTCAAAGTAATATAACCTATTGATTGAACCATATCTTGTAAATATCCTAAAATAAGAACATAAAACTTACTAGCTTCGAGAGAAGTTTCATCCAAATTTTTAATTACATAATACACATTACTTTTCAGATCATCTATGTCTTTTTCTAACTTCTTAAGCTTCTTTTTATTCTCTTTTAATTTAGCAAGATCTTGTAAACCAAGATTATTAATAACATCTGTATATAAAGTATTTGTTTTACGAATAACTTTACCTACTTGCGAAGAACTTTCTGAAATAATTTCTTTAATAGAAAAGATATCTTCTCTTTTAAGTTTAACTTCTTCTTCTTTTTCTTTAGTTTTCTTAATATGCTTTCTAGCACTTCTATACAATAAAATTCCCACTGTAACCATCAGAGCAAAAAAGGCAAAAACTTTACCAAAGTTCAATAATACAGCAATAATTCCAGCCATTAAGAAAGCAACAAATGCTGTTACAAACCAACCTCCTATTACATTAATAACTCCAGCAACCCTATATACTGCACTTTCTCTATCCCAAGCTCTATCAGCAAAAGAAGTACCCATAGCAACCATAAATGTTACATAAGTAGTAGATAATGGTAATTTCAATGAAGTTCCGATAGCTATTAAAATACTAGCTACCATTAAATTCACAGAAGCTCTCACCATATCAAAAGCCGGTTCTTCACTTTTCTTAAAAGTAGATTTTGCTTTTGTAAACTGCTTATCGATTTTAACTTCTAGTGATTTTGGTAAAAAATAATTCAATACTTGCCCAACATACATTACACCTCTAACTATAACTCTTGATGTATTATTTGCATCAAAACGCTCTGTTCCTTCACTTTGTCTAGACAAATCCACACCTGTAGCAATAACTTCTTTAGCTTTCTTTGAAGTCCAAAGGGTATATACCATAATTCCGCCACCAATTAACAACAACCAAAAGTTAGCTTTCAATTCTGAAGAAGCTAATGCACCCATAAGCATAGTAGAATCACTTCCACTAGCAATGTATATATCATATGATTGTAATGCAGCAATAGGCACACCTATAAAGTTCACTAAATCATTTCCTGCAAAAGCAAGTGCCAATGCAAAAGTTCCGACGATAATAATTACTCTAAAGATATTTATTTTTAAAGTAATTAAAACTTGTGACAAGACAGTCCAAAATAAAAAACTTATTCCTATGATTAACAACTGATTTTCTTTCATTAATTCTTTCAAATCAGTTGTCATAAACGAAGAACTCTTAAGTCCTTTAAAGAGAATAAAATAAGTAATTGCAGAAATTCCAATTCCTCCAAAAATAGCTCCAAAATATTTCACTCTTTTTTCATAATGAAATGAGAAAATAATCCTTGAAACATATTGCACCAATGCACCTATTGAAAATGAAAGAACAACAGATAACAGTATACTGGTTACAATCTCAGTTGCTTTAGCTTGATTGATAAAATCTAAAATTGAATTTGTATTATCATCATTTGTAATCATTTTATATATTCCCAAACAAACAGCTCCTCCTAATAAAGAAAACACAACTGAAACTGTTGTTGATGTTGGTAGTCCTAATGAATTAAAAATATCTAACAACAATACGTCCGTAATCATTACTGCTAGAAAAATAATCATTACGTCGTTAAACGTAAACATAGCTGGTACAAAAATCCCACTACGAGCAATTTCCATCATACCACTAGAAAACAAAGCTCCCAATGCGATACCAATACTAGCTACAATCATTAAGGTTTTAAAAGATACTGCTTTTGATCCTATTCCTGAATTTAAAAAATTAACTGCATCATTAGCTACACCAACCATTAAATCTATTGAAGCTAAAAGAGCCAATGCAATAAGCATTACAAGATATATTTGTTCCATTTAATCTTAAAATTTATTCTAGTGCAAAAGTCCTTTAACTATTTCTTTCCAATGTTAAGTTAACGTTATTAATTTTAATTTTTGAAAATATATAATTTGCAATATAACGAACATTTACCTACCTTTAAATTAATTATTAACAATAAAAACAAACAATTATGGCAGTATTAAAAGTTATAGAAGTATTATCAAGTTCAGATAAAAGCTGGGAAGATGCTACAAAAAAAGCTATTGAAAAAGCATCAAAATCATTAAAAAACATACGTTCTGCTTATGTTCAAGATCAAAGTGTTTCTGTTAAGAATGACCAAGTAACTGAATTTAGAGTAAATTTAAAAGTCACTTTTGAATTAGATTAATTTTAATTCTTTATTTACCTTTAAGCGTTCTACTGAACGCTTTTTTTATAACTTTATATGAACGAATTACAGAAAGAAAATAGTCCTTATTTATTACAACATGCTACAAACCCAATCTTTTGGAAAGCATGGAATAAAGAAACCTTACAACACGCTAAAGAAAACAACACACTTATAATCATAAGTATTGGCTATGCTGCTTGCCATTGGTGTCATGTCATGGAACACGAATCTTTTGAAGATGAAGCTGTAGCCAAAGTAATGAATTCTTCTTATACCTCAATAAAAGTAGACCGAGAAGAACGACCAGACATTGATGCCATCTATATGAAAGCTATCCAAATAATGAGTGGTCAAGGTGGCTGGCCACTAAATGTAGTTTGCTTGCCAGACGGAAGACCTGTTTGGGGAGGCACTTACTTTAAAAAAGAAGAGTGGACAAATGCATTAGAGCAATTACAGCTTTTATTTGAAACCAATCCTGAAAAAATGATTGAATATGCTGAGAAACTTCATGAAGGTATTCAGTTAATTGGATTAGTTCAAAAAAATAATTCAGATATGATTTTTTCTAAGAAACAAGCCTTTAGTTTAATTGAAAAATGGCAAAAAAGCTTTGACTTAGAATATGGAGGTTATTCAAGATCTCCTAAATTTATGATGCCAACAAACTTAGAGTTTCTTC
The DNA here is from genome assembly GCF_006491595.2 of Flavobacterium jejuense. Classification (GTDB taxonomy): domain Bacteria; phylum Bacteroidota; class Bacteroidia; order Flavobacteriales; family Flavobacteriaceae; genus Flavobacterium; species Flavobacterium jejuense. Next base: position 114,015 of record NZ_VEVQ02000014.1, on the reverse strand, counting down.
AGCGCTATGGATTCCAAAATAAAGACCAATCTATTTTAAAACATGTAGATACAACTTTGACAAAAATGGCTTATGGTGGTTTATTTGACACTGTAGAAGGTGGTTTTTCTAGATATTCGGTTGACATCAAATGGCATATTCCTCATTTTGAAAAAATGTTATACGACAATGCTCAACTCCTCTCGATTTATGCAAATGCTTATAAACGTACCAAAAATGAATTATACAAAGAAGTCATAGAAAAAACAATCCTATTTTGTGACAATGAACTCTTAAATGATAAAAAAGGATACTTTGCCTCTCTTGATGCAGATAGTTTAAATGAACAAAATCACTTAGAAGAAGGTGCTTTTTATAGTTGGACCAAAGAGGAATTAAAATCAATTTTAAAGGATGATTTTGATTTGTTTGCTAATGTGTTTAACATTAATTCTTTTGGCTATTGGGAAGAAGAGAAGAAATATGTTTTAATTCAAAATCAATCTTTAATCGAAATTGCCTCAGCAAATGCTATTTCAGTTGACACTTTAAAGGAGAAAAAGAAAAATTGGGAGCAACAACTTTACATCATCCGTAAAGAAAGAAAAAAGCCTAGATTAGATGATAAAAGTATTACATCATGGAATGCTTTATTAATCAAAGGTTTTGTCGATAGCTATAAAGCATTGAATAACCAAAAACACCTAGATAAAGCTATCAATATTGCTAATTTTATTACTAACCAACTTTGGAATGAAGCAGGGTTCCTTTGGCATACTTATAAAAAAAACACTAGTAAAATTGAAGGTTTCTTAGAAGATTATGCTTTTACTATAGAAGCATTTATTACTCTTTATCAAGTTACATTAGACTACAAACACTTGTTAAATGCCAAACAACTAACCGATTATTGTTTGGAGCATTTTTATAATGAGAATGAACAATTCTTCTCTTTTACCTCAAGAAATTCGGATGCACTGATTGCCTCTCATTATGAAATTGAAGACAATGTAATTCCTGCTTCAAATTCGGTTATGGGACATAATTTATATGCCTTGAGCATTTATTATGAAAATTCCTATTATGAAAAAGTGTACAAAAACATGTTAGCAATCATTCTTCCTACTATAGATTATGCCTCTGCTTTTTCAAACTGGCTTTCTCTTTGGATGAATACATTAGACAATCAAAAAGAACTAGCAGTTTGTGGAACGAATGCTTTAAAAAATATAAAAAAAATAAATAACAGATACCTTCCCAATATAATAGTAGCTGGAAGTACTGCCGAAACTAATATTCCTTTTTTAAATGATAGATTTGATAAAGAACAAGACTTGTTTTACCTTTGTAGTAATAGGACTTGTCAAATTCCTGAAATTAAAATAGAAAATATTATAAACCAAATAGAGAATGACTACAGAAAAAATTGAAAAATACACCGAAATAATAATAAATACAATTGTTGAATATTCTCCAAAAGTTGTTACGGCAATAATAATTTTATTTGCTGGACTTTGGCTAACAAGTATTCTTACAAAAACAATAAAAAAGGTTTTAATTAAAAGAGAAGTAGATATTACCCTTTCGAACTTTATAGGCAATTTTATTTTTTGGACCCTTCGAGTGCTGGTTTTCATAACTGTAATTTCAAACTTAGGAGTTCCAACTTCTTCTTTTGTTGCTATATTAGGGGCAGCTGGTTTAGCTGTAGGTTTGGCATTACAAGGATCTTTATCAAATTTTGCAGGTGGAATTTTAATTATTTTATTCAAACCTTTCAAACTTGGAGATCTTATTGAAGCACAAGGAGAAATAGGATCAGTAAAAGAAATTCAAATTTTCAACACACGATTATTAACTGGTAATAATCAAACGGTTTATATACCAAATGGATCTTTATCAAATGGTATTATAAAAAATTATACCCAAGAAGGAATTAGAAGGTTAGATTTAACTATTGGAGTCGATTATAATTCTGATTTAAAACAAGTGAAAGACGTTATTTTGGAAGTTTTAGACAAAAATCCTTTAGTCCTAAAAGAACCTGCACCAGTAGTTTTAGTAATGGAATTAGCAGATAGCTCAATTAATTTATCAGTTAGACCTTGGACAAATGCTGAAAACTTCCTAACAATTCATAGTGAAACACTTGAACAATGTAAAATAGCTTTTGATGCAGTTGGCATTGAAATCCCTTACCCACATCAAGTAGAAATTAAAAAGAAGTAACTATTATTTATTTAATACAAAATCTTTTAAATAAAAAGGTTCAAAATAAGCGACATCTACAAAGTCGCTTTTTTTGTACTTTTCAAAGGAAAGCGCACTCATTTCATTGGCAGATGGATACACTACTTCATCATAAAAAATAAAATTAGCAGTTGTTAAAGTTTCTTTGAATTTTAAAGCCCCATCACCAACTAAATGCATCGTGTCATTTATTTCATTATAAGTAGATTCATCAATAATTTCTGCTTTTGTCTCTCTTATTTTTAAATGATTTTTATCAAAAAAAGAAGTATATACTTCCATTCGTCTAGCATCAATCATAGGAATAATAATTCCATTCTCAATTTTAATTCTTCTAGCTAGCAATTCTAATGTATCAATAGCAATCATTGGCAAACCCAATGCATAGCATAAACCTTTCGCAGATGAAACACCTATTCGTAATCCAGTATAAGAACCAGGGCCTTGACTTACAGCAACAGCATTTATATTTTTAAAAGTCAAATTAGTTTTCTCTAAAATAGCATCTATGAAAACGTGCAATTTTTCTGCATGAGAAAAATTTTCTGTTGCAATTTCTTCGCAGATAATCGTTTTTCCTCCTTTAGCTAATGAAACTGAACAATTTTTAGTTGCTGTTTCTATGTTTAAAATGATAGACATTGTTAAATTTTATAAATACAAAAATACGAAGTAGTAATTTAGTAATACAAAAAAAGACGCAAATAAAATTTGCGTCTCAAAAAAATAACCTTAACTATTCAACTACTTTTTTACTTTATCGTCTTTATCTCCTGCTGTTTTTATTTTATCATTGGTATTCAAATCTTTAGAAACCATAGTATAAGGACCTGTAACAATCTCCTCACCTTTCTTTAAACCTTCCTTGATTTCAATGTTTGTATCATCTTGAATTCCTGTTTTTACAACTCTTAATTTTGCTTTACCACCTACTTTCACAAAAACACATTCAAATTTTTGATCAGGATTGTAAGTGCCTTTATTTTGTTTTTCTTCTTTTTCAAGTTCAGCAACAATATCTTTTTTAGAAGAAGTAGTATCCTCTTTAATTACAACAGCACTAATTGGCACTCCAATAATATTTTCCTTTTTAGTAGTGATAATATCTACCGTTGCAGTCATTCCTGGACGAAATGGAGAATAATTCGGTGCTTTCCCTTTTAACAAATCTTCATAAGACTCTTTTAATATTCTAACTTTTACTTTAAAATTTGTTACTTGGTCAGCAGTTAAAGCTGAGCTAGCCGAATTAGAAATACTAGTTACAACTCCTTTAAACTCTTTCTTTAAATAAGCATCTACCTCAATCTTAGCAGAGTCACCAACTGTTACTTTAACAATATCATTTTCGTTGACATCTACTTCTACTTCCATATTATTTAAGTTAGCCACACGAAGGATTTCAGTTCCAGCCATTTGTTGGGTTCCCAAAACACGTTCTCCTAACTCCACAGACAATAATGAAATGGTTCCATCTGCAGGAGCATAAATAGTAGTTCTTCCTAAATTATCTCTCGCTTCTGTTAAAGTAGCCGAAGCACTTTGGACATTAAAATAGGCTGATTGTTTGTTTGCTTCAGCTACTTCATAAGCCGATAAAACTTTATCCCATTCTGATTTTGAGATTATTCCTTTTTCAAATAAAGGTTTATTTCTATCATAATTAGCCTTTGCTTCTTTTACTTGAGCTTCTGCCTGACTTAAACCTGCTTTTGTAGTGGACAATGAAGCGGCTGTTCTATTTACACCTGAAACATATATATCTGGATTTATTTTTACTAATAAATCTCCTTTTTTCACTTGTTGTCCTTCTTTAATTGGCAATTGAATAATTTCTCCTGAAACTTCAGATGATATTTTTACTTCTATTTCTGGCTGAATTTTTCCAGTTGCAGAAACTGTTTCTATGATAGACATTTGGCTCACTTTGGTAACTTCAACCTCTTTACTATCATCATTATTACCTATAACGCCTCCTTTTTTTAATGCAACTAAAAGCACGATTAAACCTATAACAGTTCCTAATAAGATATATATCGATTTCTTTGACATGATTTATTGTTTTTGAATTAATGGTATTCCGAAATAAAATTCTAATATTTTTGTTCTAAATATGTAATCATACTTTGTTCTTAACACTTCAGATTGAGCATTCTCAAAAGTAATTGAAGATTGTGAAAAATCGAAAGAATTCATCAATCCTACCTCATATCTCTCTTTGGCAAAATCATATGCTAATTTTCTTGCTTCTAGTGTTTTTTCTGCGGCTTCAAAAGATTTTTTTGCATTTACTACATCATTATAAGCTTGATAAACATTTCTTTCTAAATCTAATTCCGCTTGTGTTAATTGAAATTCTGTTCTTTGTAAATTAATCTTAGAACGCTGTACTCTACCTCTTGTTGAGAATCCATTTAAAATGGGAACATTTAATTGTAAACCTATAGAAGTACCGTCGAATAAAGACAGTTGGTCAACAAAATTTAACACAGCACTTTCAGACCATCTAGTATTATATCCAACAAAACCAGTTAAAGTAGGTAAGTATCCTGATCGTGTTATAGACAAGTCTTTTTTAGCAATGGAAACATTTGATTCAGCAATTTTAATGTCTTTAACAGCTTCTCTTGCTTTTTCTAAAATCGCTTCTTGACTTTCATTCACAATATCTGTCATTGGAATATCTATTGTTTCATCAGAAATATCAAAAGTTGCATAATCTTCTAATAATAAAGTTTGACAGAGTGCTAATTTAGAAATAATCAAAGTGTTTTCTGTACTTATGATTTGTTGTTCTTGCGTTGCATCTGTAGCTTGTAATTCATAAATATCTCCAGCTGGAACTGAACCTGCTTCGATTAACTGTTGAGTCCTCTTAATATTTTCTTTTGTAATTTGATTTTGATTTTTTTGAACTTTTAATTGCTCTTTGTTAAAAAGAATTTGCAAATAAGAATTTGCAACTGATAAGGCAATATCATCTTTCATTTTATCTAAACGATATTCATTTGCTATCTTGTTTAATTTAGTACGTTGCAATGTTTTCCAATTAGCCAATCCGTTAAACAAAGTAACACTTGAATTTGCTGATGCAGAAAAAGATTTAAAAGTTTGATTTTCAAATTGATTGGTTGCTGGATTAATATTAGCACCCGTGTTTATACTATAATTAGCATTTCCACTTAGGCTAGGTAAGAAACCCCCAATAGCTTCTAATTTTTCTACATCAGAAGTCTTTAAATCTAGCTCCGATTGTTTTACTGAAATATTATTCTTGATCGCATAGTCTACACATTCTTGCAAAGTCCATTTCTTTTCTTGTGCAAAAACATTTATTCCTATGAGTAAGAAAAAAATAAGTATTCTTTTAGTTATCATTATGTATGAATTATAAATGAATTTTCTTATAAGACCAAAAAAAGAAGTTTTTGTTACACTAATCGTATAATATTTTATTTTTGTATTCAAATTAATTGAAAATGAAATACATCATAAGCCTACTTTTAGTGCTATCCTTCTTGTTCATCTTAGTTTCTTGTAGTACAACCAGTAAAATTGAAGCTTTAAAACCTCCTTTATCCGACGATAGTCCTATGGTTTTTAAAAACAAAACTTCTTTTATTTCTTTACCCACAGAAATTAATTTAAAAGATATTGAAACACTTTTAAATAAAAACATGGATGGGTTAATTTATGAAGATAATGATATAAATGATGATGATACCGAAATGAAAATTTGGAAAACCGCTCCTATACGTTTAACAGAAACCAATGGAGAAATTATTTCCGAAATTCCGTTAAAAATTTGGACTAAAATAAGATATGGAACCAGTTTTATGGGACTAAATGACACTAAAGAAATTAATTTAAATGGAATAATTACACTCAATAGTAAAGCACATTTATACAATTGGAAATTAACCACAACTTCAACTATTCAGGACTTTAAATGGAGTGAAAGTCCTAATATTATCATTGCAGGCAAAAAAGTACCTATTACTTATATAATCAATCCGACAGTTTCTATCTTCAAAAACAAAATAGCCAAAATGATTGATGAAGCTATTGATTCGTCTTGCGATTTTAAACCAATGGTTTTAGATGCAATGGAAAAAATAAGCACTCCTTTTTTGACAAATGACGCTTATGAAGCTTGGTTTAAATTAGCTCCTGTAGAATTATATGTAACAGAAGCTGAACTAAAAAACAGCAAAATAACCATGGATATGGGGTTAAAATGCACTATGCAAACCATGATAGGTCAAGAGCCAAAGAATACATTTGATAAAAATAAGTTGGTTTTAAAACCCGTTACAAAAATTCCAAATGAATTTGAAGTGGCCGTTGCTGCAGTTTCTACTTTTGAAAGTGCTTCAAAAGTAATTACCAAGAATTTCCAAGGGCAAGAATTTGGTTCTGGTAGTAAAAAAGTAACCGTTCAGAAAGTTACACTTTGGCAAAATGAGAGAAAATTAATAATTGCATTAAATTTAACAGGTTCGGTAAATGGAACAATTTATTTAACAGGCTATCCTCAATACAACAGTGTTACGAAAGAAATTTTCTTTGACAAATTAGACTATGTATTAAATACTAAAAGTGTTTTATTAAAATCGGCCAATTGGTTAGCACAAGGAAGTATTTTAAGAGCCATTCAGGAAAACTGTAGGTATTCCATTCAAGAAAATATGGACGAAGGCAAAAAAAGCATGGCTACTTATTTAAACAACTACTCACCTATGAAAGGTGTCTTTGTAAATGGAACGATGAGCGATTTTACTTTTGACAAAGTAGAATTAACCAATAAAGCAATTATTGCTTTTATTTCCACCAATGGAAAAATGAAGATAACAATTGATGGAATGGAATAAGGTTATTCAGTTTTCTCCTTTTTCTTAGCATATTTCATTCGATAGATAGCATAACCAGCTAATGCAACTAATATATATGGAATCACCATAAGGTATACAATTCCATCATTTATAGCTTCAGCTTGCACTCCACTTTCTTCACTTTCTAAAGCAGCTCTACACATAGCGCATTGAGGAAAAGAATATAGAGAATAGAATATAAAGAATAGAACTAAGAAAACCCTTCTACTAGACCATCTTTTATCTTTGCTCTTTGTTCTTTGTTCTTCGTTAAGCATAATAAGGAGAAATCATTAAGTACACTACAACACCCGTAATCGCAACATATAACCAAATAGGAAAAGTAATTTTTGCAATTTTTTTATGCTTATCAAATCGTCTTGCTAAAGCTTTTACATAGGTAATTAAAACTAAAGGAATAATAGCAATAGATAAAACAATATGACTAATCAGAATAAAATAATAAAGTGGCTTGTAAGCTCCTAAGTAAGCTGTTGATTCCGAAGACATATGATAAGCTACATACAACAATAAAAAAGCAACAGAACAACCAATAGCGGTTTTCATTAAGCTTTCGTGTAACTTTCTTTTACCATTCTTAATAGCAATTATAGCAATTACTAATAAAACCGCTGTAATTCCATTTATAGTAGCATAGATTGGAGGCAAAAAAGTAAAAGGCTTAACATCTAACCCCAAACGCTTAAAACTAACTCCAAAAAGCGCTGCAACAGCAACAGGAATTACTATTGATAATACTGTAATTAGTTTATTATATTTTGTTTCTATATTATTTTCCATTTCGTTTAAATATATATTTTTGGAATACCAAATAAGAAATTTTTCTAATTAGAATTTAATATCTCCAATTTCAAAAATTTATTCTTCTAATAATTTTTTAATATCGTCTTTTATGGCCTGAATACCTTCTTTTTCAATGCCATCATAATATAAAATAGGGTTTCCAAATTCGTCTTTACGACATCTAATATTTCCTTCTTTGTCAATTAAGGCAAATAAACCTGAATGTTCAAAACCACCAGCTACTTTTTTGTTCTCTCCTGTATAAATATTAAAACCTTGATTTGCTAACTTAAAAATATACTCTTTATCTCCTGTTAACATATGCCAATTGTAATGTTTTACACCTAACAAATCAGCATGTTCTTTTAATACATTTGGAGTATCGAACTCAGGATTGATAGTTATAGAAGCAATTCCGAATTTCGGATTACCATAAAACTCCTCTTGCAACAACAACATATTCTGATTCATTATAGGACAGATAGTTGGGCAAGTAGAAAAGAAAAATTCTACTACATAAACTTTACCTAAATAATCTTTATCCGATATTTTTTTATTATTCTGATCAGTTAATTCAAAAGCAGGCACATGCCCCATAGTATACAAATCTGATTTTTGGAATTTTGCTATTATTTTTGGGATAGCCCAAATTCCGAAAATCAGAACAATAAAAGTGATCCCAATATATGATTTATTTTTCATAAATTAATTATTTAGCTTGTGAAGACTTTTCTACTTCATTTACAATATTATCTTTGAATTCATCCTTTCTTTTATTCTTTTTTAAAGCCAATCGATATTCCCTTAGGATAATCTTTACATCATCAGTCATTTCATTATGTAAATCAGCAGCCGATGATGAATTATAACTTTCTCTGAATTCTTCTTCCCCTTTTCTATTTTTACCAATTCTTCCTCTATGATTTATGTTTTTATCCAAAATAATAACATTAGACGTGCCTGAATTCGCATTTAAATTGGTTTTCAAATGCAAACCAGTGTAATATTCTTGAATTTTTTCAGGAGAAGCGAATACAAATTTCCAGCCTTTCATATCTTCTGTAATACGATCTAACTCAGATATGATTTTTTGAATTTCACTTTCTGTTCCTAAAGGTGCTATCATCACCATTTGAAAATCTTCGAATCCAAAATATTTATTGTAAATTTTTTGATTAAGATTAAACATATTGGCTTTAAATTCAACCATATCCGATCCTGTAAAACCTAAAACAGTAATTTTATCTTTCAATTGTATATTTTCATTTCTTAATGAAGACCAATCTTTAGGTATTTCTGTATTGTGTTCTGAAAGTGTTGGTAGAAATAAAGAATTATGTTTAGCAGAAGCAAAAATAAGATAGGTAACTATAGGTAAAATGAAAAGAATGACAAGTACAACTTTATTTTTCATCTAGTAAACTTTTTAGGCATTATTTAGAAATACAAAAGTAAAAAAAATCCCGATGATTATCGGGATTTTATATATCTAAACTAAAGTTAAAATATCCATTCTAAGTGACCATTTTTATACACTTCATAAATATAATCTCCTTCAACAAGGACAATAAAACATAAATAAAGTATTAAAAATATTAATGGAGCCACTACAGACCAGCGTAGACTAGCTTTTTCACCTTCTAAGTGCATAAAAGCCCACATGATATAATAAGCTTTAACTAATGTTAAAATAATAAATATCCAATTTAAGATACTAGTTGACAAAAAATGCCCTCTAAATAAAAAATCTGGTTTAATAATACCTAAAGCAACTTCAACTGTTGTAATTACTGAAAGAAGTCCAAAAACGATCCAGATTCTTTTTGTATTTGATTCGTGTGCGTGTTCCATAACTTTTCTTTTTATATAATTATACTAAGTAGAAGAATGTGAATACAAATACCCAAACTAAATCTACAAAGTGCCAGTATAATCCAACTTTTTCAACCATTTCATAACTTCTTCTTTTTTCATAAGTTCCTAAAATAACATTGAAGAAGATTATAATATTAATAAGTACTCCTGTAAAAACGTGGAATCCGTGAAATCCTGTAATAAAGAAAAAGAAATTAGCAAATAATTTATGTCCGTATTCGTTTCTAACTAAATTAGCTCCTTCCACAACATATTTTGCATCATTTATTCTAGCTAAGGATTGTGTTCTATTTAAAGCGACTTTTTCTTTATCATGTATTTCTTCAGTCAAAATAACTAAATCATTTTTTGCTTTAAAACCTTCCACTACTTCATTTACAGAAAACGAAGGCAATGACGATTCTTCCATAAACCAAACCCCTTCATTACGGGTCAATTGTTCCCTTTCTTCTGGCAAAACTAATGCAAAATCAGCTAAAGCTACTCTTTCAAATTTCCCTTCTTTATCTACCTTACCAAATTGAAGTATTGAACCTCCTTTAGTTTCAACTGCTCCGTATTCTCCTTTGATGAAATTTTTCCATTCCCAAGCTTGAGAACCTAAGAAAATAAGACCACCAATTATAGTAAAGAACATATAAAAAGCAACTTTCCCCTTTTTCAAATGATGACCTGCATCTACAGCAAGAACCATAGTAACCGAAGAGAAAATAAGAATAAATGTCATTAAAGCCACATAATACATAGGTGCATCTACACCATGTAAAAATGGAAAGTGTGTAAACACTTCATCAGCTATAGGCCAAGTTCCTATAAATTTAAATCTTGAAAAACCATAAGCCGCAAGGAATCCTGAAAATGTTAATGCATCCGATAGGATAAAAAACCACATCATTAATTTACCATAGGTTGCTCCCATTGGTCCTGGTCCTCCGTCTAGCAAAGCGTGATCGTCATGTGTAGTAACTGTCGCTCCCATAAAATTTAATTGTTAAAAAGTTCCCAAATTTATTACTTTTTTTCTATTTGAAAAAATAGAAAAATAAAAACAAATATACCCAAATAAAATCCATAAAATGCCAATACATCGCACTTAGTTCAATACCAAGGGTTTGTACAGCATTATACTTTTGTTTATAATGATTATAAATTACTATAATTAATGAAATAAAACCTCCTAAAAGGTGTGCCAAATGTACTAAAACAACAATATATAAAAAAGAAGTTGTTACATTACTTTCACTTCCTGTAAAAAAATAGCCGTTTTCTATTACTTGACCAAAACCCTTAAATTGAAAAAAGACAAATAAAACCCCTAGCAATAGAGTTGAACATAACAAAAACATAGTAGATTTACTATCTGATCTTTTTATTGCTTTAAGTGCTAAAATAAATGTAACACTACTTGCTAACATAACCAAAGTACTCCATATAAAAGCAGTAGGCAATTGAAATTCATTCAACCAATCCGGTCTTGATTTACTAACTACATAAGCACTAGTTAATCCAGCAAAAATCATTAATATACTCATCATACCAAAAATCAATAACATTTTATATGTTCTTGATTTTCTGGCATTGTGTTCTTCTAAAGTCATTTTTGTTTCCATTTTATCTTAAAAATTTATCTAAAATAAATATTATTTGTAATAACGAAATGTAAGAAACACTTACAATCATTAATTTTCTAGCTGCTTTCGAATCCATTTCTTTATAAAGTTTTATTGCATAAAACAACATCCACAAACCTAACAATAAAACTATAGCTGCAGAAAATTTAGTTAAGAATAATTTACCTGTGAATCCAAATGCTGGAATAACAGAAGCAATAATCATCCAAACTGTATATAATATAGTTTGCAAAGCAGTTTTTTTATCTCTTTTTCCTGTTGGCAACATAAAGAAACCTGCTTTTTTATAATCTTCATATAAAAACCAGCCAATAGCCCAAAAATGAGGAAATTGCCAAAAGAACTGAATTATAAATAAAGTTCCAGCTTCTATACCAAAATGACCTGTTGCAGCAACCCAACCTAACATATAAGGAATAGCACCTGGAAAAGCGCCAACAAAGACAGATAGAGGCGTTATCGTTTTTAAAGGTGTATATAAACTTACATACATGAAGATAGATATAGCACCGAACATAGCCGTTTTTGCATTCACATAATACAAAATTGCTAAACCTAAAACTGTGAGAACAATTCCTAATACAAAAGCATTTTGTTTTGTTATTGTTCCTGATGGCAATGGACGATTTTTAGTTCTATCCATTAATGCATCCAAATCTTTTTCAATAATTTGATTAAAAACATTTGAAGCACCAACCATACAGTATCCTCCTATTACCAAAAGCAATAAGGAAATCCAATTTTGATTTGTCCAGCTTGAAACCCCTAATAAATAGCCTGCCAATGTAGAAAAAACTACACTTATAGCCAATCTAGCTTTTGTAATAGCAACAAAACTTGAAAAAAGAGATGGTTTTGAAATGGTATGATTTAAAGTATCCAAAATTAACAGATATCCTTGTTTAATTGGGCGCAAAGATACAAATAAGATTTTTGATTTATATCTAAATTACAATAGAAAAACATCTAACATTTGTTAATAATCAAAATACCAATTAAATAAATCACTTCTTAAACCAATTGAAAACCAAGTTGTATTTGATTTTTGTAGTGATTGTGTTTGAACTTTTGGACTGAAATCACGATAGAACAAACTACCAAAAACTTTTAAATTAGAAGAGGGATTAATTACATAACCTAATTGTAAATCAGCAATAACAATGGTTGTTTTATTTCCTTGAGCCACTTTTACACCTGTATCAAAAGGTCTATTATCCTCATAAGTCAAATAAATATTACCTCCATAATTAAAAGTATCTGAAGCTGAATTAAAATCAAACCCCCTTTGCCCATAGGTAAATTTCGCTTCACCAAAATACCTTCCTTTAAAATATCTCGCAATTCCAATTAGTTCTCTAAAATTACCACTCCAAGCATGCCCTATACTTTGATTATTATGTCCATAATTAGTTAATGGGTTACTATGTGAATACACATAAGGTCGTACATGATTGTATTCCAACTGAAGCATTAAATTTTTAACCTTAAAAGCATCATAATATTTGGCTCCTATTTGATATCCAAATTTATTTCTCCAACTTTTATTTCCTTCTTTTACATCACCAATAGCAAATTCGTCTAAAAGAAATTGTCCGTAAAAATTAATTTGATTGTTCCATTTATATTTAGCTGTTGCTCCTAAAACAGCATTTCCACTTTTTGAAGAAGAAGAAAACTCAACTGCTCTATAAAAGATAATTGGGTTTACAAAATTAACATCAAATCCTCGCTCATTAGTATTGGACCAGACTACATTTTCAAACAACCCAATATTCAAGCGCTTAGAAACATTATAACTCAAATAATGACTTGCCATATATTTTGTAGCATAAGTTCCTTCCAAAGTCACATCTGGACGAACGTCTTTCAGCCACATATATGTATTAGTATACTTAATTTTCCAAAAAGTAGTATTAATTTTAAAGTAAGGATAAGGACTCGTCGCATCACTTTGCAATAAAGAACGATATCCATCACCTATAAAATTTCTACCATATCCTAATTGTAAATCAATAAATTCACTCGGTTTGTATTTAAGATTAGCTTCAGCCAAAGGAAAATCAAAAGCATTCTCTTTAAATTGTTTTGCAATACCTATTCCTGGAACTATTGCTGGATTCCCACCAGACGGCCTTAAACTAAGTGCATATTCGTTGTAGTAATCTGCAAAACGCCCTTGGCTTTCGTAAATCGACGAAGCAAAGGTTATATTTTTACCTAGAGATCCTTGAACTTGAATTCCTCTTGTATTTACAAAAGTACTTGATAATTCGCTTTCTGTATCTTTCCCTATTCTCAAATCAAAAATTGGATTTAAAGTAAACCAATATCCTTCTCCTTGAATGGCTACTAAATTTTCATTCCAAATTTTCCTACCCCACCAAGACCCTTTATCTTTCAGCATACTTTTTTTAACTGCTTCAAAATCATAATATTTAGCCACATCATTATAAGAATACGGCTTTGTTGCAGTATGATTATTACTTCCAACCTGATTAAGCAATGCTTCAAAATTGTAATAATTTGAATGTGTAAATGAAATATTCAAATCACTATTAAAATTAGAGTTTTTAAAAGGTTTATATGATTTTTCTACCGCTTCAAACTCATTTAACTCTTTTGAATTATCAATTAAAACTGCAGTAGTTTTGTCTTGATTATCTTCAATAACTTGATTTTTATACTCTGAAGGATCTGAAAGCGGAATTGCGAATTTGAGCGTGAACTTAGAATACGTTGGTCTTCCTGAAAAATTTGCAGGTTTTATTCTTGGCAAAGTATTAAAAACCCTTTGAGTCTCTTGTTTTAAATCGTTTGATACTGCATCGATGTACAATGTTTTAAAAAAACCAATCGTATCTACTTCAAATACCACTATAATATTTCCTTTATACGCTTTTTCTTTAATTTCAGCAGGAACAACAAAACTTGAATAAACAAAATTCTGCAATGTATTATAGAAACAATTTTCTAGGTTTTCAGTTTGTTCATTCTCACATTCAGAAAAAACAGGAAAAATTTCTTTTTCTACTTGAGCATACATTGAAATACTAAGTAAAAAAACAAAAAGTTTTAAATATTTATTCATCTTTAATAATCTGATTTTGATTCCTTACCGTCTACTATTGCTTTAGCAGCTGAAGTTCCAATTCTTTTTACTCCCAGTCGTATCATTTCTATTGCTTCTTGATAATTCCGAACACCTCCAGCTGCCTTAACTGGTAAAGGAAAAGCATTTTCTAGCATTAATTTAACTGATGCTGTAGTTGCACCATTAGGCAAACCATCTTTAGTAACATAAAATCCTGTAGAAGATTTCACAAATACATTTTCATAATTCGATTCTTTAAAATGTGCTATCACTGTATTTTTAATTAAAGCACAAAGTTGCACAATTTGATGATTCGTTAATGCAGCTACTTCAATAATCCACTTTACAATCTTATTATTATCCAACCCTAATTGCGTACAAACTAAAACCTGCTCTTTAACCAAATCTATTTCTCCTCTTTTAAAAGCCTCATAATCGATCACAAAATCCAAATCATCAGCACCATCTTTAATAACTTTTTTAGCTTCAGTTATTTTAAACTCAGTAGATTTATCTCCTTTAGGAAAATCTATAACAGTACCAATAGTCACTCTTGAATTTGAAGCCACAATCATTTCTTTTGCTAAAGCTACAAAATCAGGACGTAACATAATTAATTTAAAACCGTATTGTATTGCTTCCTCAATGTTTTTCCTTACAATTTCAACATTATCTTTTTTAGAAATTCCAGCTTGTTCTGCTGTTTTCAAATAAGTAGCATCTAAATATTGTTCAACATGCATAGCGTTTCTATTTTGAATATACGGTAAAAATAAAAAAATCCCATTGATATGGGATTTTTTTTAGCTATTAATTTGAATTAATTTAACTTGAATGTAATTGGAATTGCATATTTAATTCTAACATTCTTTTTCCCTTGTTTTGCAGGAATTAATTGTGGTATTTTTTTAACAGCTTTTTCAGCAGCTTTTTTCATATCTTCTGTCGCTCTATTATTTTCTAATGGTTTTACATTTGTAATATTTCCATTTTCATCAATTATAAACTCAATAAGAGCTGTTCCTTGTTTTCTGTTTTCATAATCTCTTTCAGGATAAGTCAAGTTCCTAGAAATTGCTTTAGCTAACTGTTCATCAAAACAAGCTTTTTGCTCTGATCTTAGCAACCCTTTACATGCTTTAAACATTGGCAATTGCTCTACGCTAAATATGTTAGGAGATGTATTTGCAGCATCAGTATTTCCCGAAGCTGACTCAGTAGTTGGAGTAGTATCAATAGGATTCTCTGCAGTTTGAGAATCATCTTGAGTTGCTAAATCTTGTTTTACTACAACTTCATCATCTTTTTTTATATCAAAATCATTTAAAACATCATGAACTTTAACTTGAGGCTCCACTCTTGCAATTGGTTTTGCAACAACAGGCTTAACTTTAGCAGGAACTTCTGGCTCTGCAGGATTATAAACAAATACAGTTTCTTCTATAGGAGTCAAACCGCTATTAGGTTTATAAATCTTCTTAACATCCTTAAAATTAAACTCTAAAACAAATAAAGCCACAACCATTGTAGCGATAAGGCCTAATTGAAAATAGATAAAGCTATTTTTTGTCTTTTTTTTGAAATCATCTTTTGCTCTCATAATTATATAGTTTTTATTATTAACATCTCGTTAACAAAACATATACAAATTATATGCCAAAAAAAAAATTCCAATCAATTGATTGGAATTTTTTTTATACAAGAATATACTTTCTTATTGTAATTTAAATGTAATAGGTAAACCATATTTTACTCTTACCGCTTTTCCTCTTTGTTTACCAGGAGTGAATTTTGGCAATTTAGAAATAATTCTTTGAGCTTCTTTTTCTAATAATTCTGCATCTTGTTTTATACCTCTACCTCTTACTTGAATATCTTTCACAACACCATCTTTATCAATCATAAACTGAACAGCTACAGAACCTTGAGAACCATTTTCTGCTGCTCTTTCTGGATAACTGAAATATTTCTTAATGTGTGCATTCATTTTTTCATTAAAACAATCCATTTGTTTATTTTTAGGAATTCCTTCACAACCAGGAAACATAGGAATTTGTTCAATAATTGCAAAAGGCATCTCATCCGGAATATCATCTAAACTAGGACCAGCTTCACCCACTTCAGAAGCTTCAACTACAACCACAGGTTTGTTTTCTTCAATTTCTGTAGTTTCAATTTTTTTCTCTTCTAATTTGATTTCATTCTTAACCACTTCAATCACCTCTGGTGCTGGTGGTGGTGGTGGTGGCAATCTTTGTACTGGAGGCATAGTTAAAACTACATCCTCTTCATCTAACACTAAATTATCTGTTAATGCAAACTTTTCATTTTCAACTCTTGGATCTTCCGATTTAAATTCAATTCCAATATAAGTAAGCACTAAAACAGCTACAAGCCCTATCTGAAAAAACAGAGTAGCATTTCTTTTAGGGTCAACATTAGGATTTTTCTTTACTTCCATAATTTTGTTTTTGAGGTCGCTAATATAATTAATTTAAAAATAGTTTTAAAATTTTTTTAAGATTTATTTATTAACAAACCTTAAAAAAACAAATGCTGAAACAGCTCCTAGCGTATTTGCCAAAGCATCAAAAATATCTGCATGACGATCACTAGTAAATATCCCTTGAAGTACCTCAATAATTATGCCATACAGCACAGCCATAAGAACTATTTTTAATTGACTTTTTATTTCTTTTACATTTAAAGCTTTTTTCCACAAATAAAATAAAATAAAATAAAACGAAAAATGGGCTATCTTATCTTTAAACGGAATACTTACTAGAGTAGGAGTTTTTTTTATTGTAATTAAACATATGTATCCAATAAATATGCTCCAAAAAAAAGCAAAATATAAAAACTTACGCTCCGATAAGTGCTGCGTAATCTTCATTAGATAGTAATTTTTCTAATTCAGTTTTATCTGAAAACTTAACTTTTACCATCCAGCCATCTCCATATGGATCTGTATTTACTTTTTCTGGGTCTGATTCAAGACTATCGTTAAATTCAATAATCTCTCCCGTTAAAGGTAAAAACAAATCCGATACAGTTTTAACCGCTTCTACTGTTCCAAAAACCTCATCTTTATCTAAAGTTTGATCTAAGGTTTCAACTTCAACATATACAATATCTCCTAATTCTTTTTGTGCAAAATCTGTTATTCCAATTGTTGCAATGTCTCCTTCAATGGAAACCCATTCGTGATCTTTTGTGTACTTTAAGTTTGATGGTATATTCATTTTGTGTGTATTTAATCGTTATACAAATGTAGTTTTAATAATTTAATTCTAAAATAACTTGCACTATATTTTTTACAACATAGTTTTAAATAAAAAATCCGTTTGCAATTCAAACGGATTTTTTGTTATTTATTCTTTATTTATATTTAGTTTCCAAAATTATAACGAATTGTAAACCCTGTTCTAATATTAGTTATTGGAAAAGAAGTCGATATGACTGCTTGTGAAAACTGATGATCATAGAAGAAAATTGCCGTTAAGTTTTTACTAAACGAATAATCAGCAGATAACTTAATTGACCATAAATCTTGACCACCTGCTAGCTCATTATTATTATAGTCCAAATAACGTACTATCGTGTTATTTTTTCTAAGTGAAAAATCGGTTTTAATATTAATATCACTTTTTATGACACCCGTTGGATTATCTGCCAAAGACGAATTAATAGTTACGTTTTTAATTCGATAACCTAATCCTATTGTATATTCATTCCCACTTACTTCTGTCAAGAGGTTATTATCAAAACTCATATTTAAAGTTCTATCTTTTTTCATCTCAGCAATAATTTTAATTGAATTTTTCATCTCGAAATCAACTCTTAATAATGGATTGAATTGCTCTGTTAAATTTACATTTGAGATGATTGTACTGGCATAAAAATTACCATTTGCATCAACTGGCGCTTCATTCAAATTAGACCTAAATGAATTAACGTTATAACTCGCTCTATAGCCATGTTGCAACGAAAAGCGCTTAAACTTCTCTTTAAACCATTTATAACGCATTAAACCAGTATATTTTAAATTCCAATTTGGTAACGGAATGTTTTTAAAAACACCATTAGACTCTTTTGAAACATCTTTTCCAGAATATGCAGCCCTAAAAGAAGGCAATAAAACTTGTTGGCTATTTTTTCCAAAACCAACAGGATAACCTTCTATATCTCTAGGATAATTATTACTTCCATAATGATCTTGCGCTAGCTTATCTGCTACTAAAATCCTATTATCTCGGAAGTCTTGAAACGTTTCAGAAAAATTCTCATTACTCTCAGTAAAAGCGGTTTTGATTAAAATAGTAGAAATATTAAAGTTACCAAAATTATAAGGAGAGCGAGAATTATATTCACTATTGCTCACATCATATTGTTCTGAATAATTTTCTGAATACATCCTATCAGCTATTAAATCAATTTTTAAATCTGAAAAAGGCTCAACTTGTGCTGTGAAATTTAATTGCTTATTAACTACTTGTGTGAAATTTTGATTGAATTCTGGAAAAGTTGTAAGCCATCCTTGTCTAGCTGCTTCATAGCGAACATCGGACTGACTTCCAAAAACAAATCCTAATGATGGTTTCGAAGAACCAAAAAACCCTAATCCTGGCAAATAACCAGGTAAAACTGTACCACTAGTTTGAGTATAATTTGCTTGAATATTTTTTACACTCGTTACCAAACCAATCAATCCATTTACTAAAATATTTCCGTCATTTTTGGTCGTTTTCCCTTTTGCAGTAATTTTTTGGCCTGGTTTAGGCAAAGAAGTTTTACTTCCTTTATCTCCCTCTTTTTTATTCTTATTTTTCTTCTTCTTGTTCCCTGTTAGACCAATATATCTATAAAGAAGGTCCATATTAAATGTAGTATTCAACTTATGCGAATTTGCATTCTGAATAGTATTTCCTAACTGATATTCAACACCATTTTCTGCTTCGATAGTTGAAAATGCATCTGACGAACGTTGCCAATTAAAATCACCAGTATAACTATAATTTGATTTCACAAAACTTAAAGCTGGAATTTTATTAATTGGTAAATCATAATTTACAACGATTTGTTGATTATGTTGATTAGACTCACCTACATTCCAATAATCATCCCAAATATCCAAACCATCAATTGGCACATTACTTTCATCTAAATAATTTCTAACAATATTACTTGTAGCTGCTGTATAATTGACACGTAATGATTTCGTAATATTATAATTAAACCCATATTGATAGTTAAAGAAATAATTTCTTCTATATAGAGGATCCAAACCAATACCTTCAACATCTACTAATCTAAACTGTTGTCTATTAAACTGTCTGATAATATTAGAACTAAAAGAGACATTAGCAGGCATGAAATTAAAATTAAAATCTTTCAATAACTTATAATAGCCACTTTTTGACAATTTCTTAGAATTCTTAAATGGCTCAATAGTTTTAGGCTTGAAAGCATAAGCATAATCAACAGTAGTCCTATTTTGTTGATCTAACAAACTCTCTATCTCATAATCATGATGTTCTGTAGTATTAAATGAATAAGAAAGTGTTAAATTCTCTACATCATAAAAATGTTGTTTTTGTTCTTCTCCTCTTTCTTTTCTTACTCCTATAAAATTAATACTTGTTCTTTTAGTATAATCTATAGCTCTATTTTTCACCTCATCTTTTTTAGCTTCATCATCAGTATTGTCTATAATTTGTTGTAATTCTATGTCTTGATAAAAAGGATCATATTTAGGAGTAATTGTTTCCTCTCCAACTGCATAATTAAATGGTAAAGTTATTCCCCATTTCTTAGGTAACAATTTACCTAAATTAAAGTTAGTAACGATATCATATTGAAAAACATCCTCCCTACTTCTCTCATTAGGACCTTCTTCTATTCCACCGAATCCAATTGTACTAACCCTACTTGTGGCTGAAAGCGTTGCAAAATCTGCCATATTTGTATCTAAATTAGCAACAGCTGCATAACCTCCTTTATTATCTAAATCTG
The DNA here is from genome assembly GCF_006491595.2 of Flavobacterium jejuense. Classification (GTDB taxonomy): domain Bacteria; phylum Bacteroidota; class Bacteroidia; order Flavobacteriales; family Flavobacteriaceae; genus Flavobacterium; species Flavobacterium jejuense. Next base: position 93,502 of record NZ_VEVQ02000014.1, on the reverse strand, counting down.
AAAGTCGTAATTCATTAAACCAAACTTCACCTCTTATAACTCTGTCACTATTATTTTTCACTCCAACCATCAAGGTTCTTACTAGACCAAAGTTAGGATTTCCTTTAATACCTAGTTTCAGCTTATTATTTGCAGTTTGCTCTTCAATAAAGCCTATTCCATTTACATCAAACTGAATAGTTGAATCATTATTCAATTTTAAAATTTTAAGCTTTGTCAAGAGGTTTAGTGGTAAATCAATTTCATTTTCTAAAGGCCATATATCATCAGGAGAAACTGCATTTTGAGAAGTTACTTTTAAAGGAACCTCAATTTGGTAAAAATTCTCAGTAAAATCATTTCCAAAACGAATAAAAGCAATCATTTCATCATTTTCGAGAGCTTGTGTTTCGCCAGGAGGAAGTGCTTCTGCATGCAAAAACATTCTTAGTTTTTTAAATTGTCGCATATCGACACTTACATTCTTGAAAACAGCCCTAGAATCGCCTAATTCCAATCCATCATCATATCCTCCATTTTTATCATAAACACGTAACGATAATGATTGTTCATTTTGATTAATAACTGTATTGTTGTTATACAGCTGTTCTCTTGTAACTCCTGGAGGAGAGACATAAGGAATTGGTTCCCTATCTGCATTTTCTTGAATATTAACTGCTACGACATCAAAACCTGTGTTTGGGTCATCAGTTCCATCCATATCAGGAGGAGTTGAATCTAAAAGACCTGTATATCTTCTCCATTCTCCTCTTACCAATTCAAGCGAACCAAAGCGCAAAGTTATTTCATCTTTAAAACCAGTCATATACATTCTCATAAAGCGAATCGAACGAAAATCTGTAATTGATCCAACTTGATTATCCGCTGTAAATTCTTGAATAGGTACTTTATATTGAACCCATTTTGCTTTGACAGTAGCTCCATTAGGCATCTGTTCTGTTGTATTCTGAATATTTACTACATAATCTTGACCAACTTGAGGACTTGAATTAATAGGCACTTCAAATTTAAAATATGCATTAATTGTATTCATCGTTTGATCACGATTAACATCCTCTACATCTGGTTTTGTATCATTTCCTCTATTTGTATCTGTAACATTAACTGGGGAATTACCTTCAGAATTATTGTAATTTCTGTAACGATTAACTATATCTCCAGTTGCACTTAAATAAAATTGATAATTATCTGCAGAAGGATCATTATAAGTTGCATAATCAGGAAACTTTGCTGCTTCTGCTGCATCATTCAAACCATCATATCCAACATCTTGAACATTTCTATTCCCTTCATTGGTATCAAAAGCATACACTAAAGATTGTGAACTAGGTACCTGTGCCCATTCAGTCTGTAAAGCAGGAACTGTAGAACCAACTTCTGGTAAACCATTCTCAAATTGTTTTCTTCCATCTTTCAATATATCCTCAGAAATCTCACCCAAATTAATAACCAACTTCCCTATGTTATTTGGATCAGCTTCGTCTGGTGTTTCAGATGAATAAGGACTTAAAACCCAAAACTGTACATACTCTACATTTGATTGTTCAAAATTTGTAGAGTTAATTGAACGCATAATTCCGGCCCAATTATCTGGAGCATCTACTTCAGAAAACTGATTTGTTGCTGCAATTGCCGGATTATAGTTGTAAGGCCCTCTATCCTTAGGATAATATGTTAAATCCAAAGTACTAATAACGTTAGAATTCCCTTGGGCAATATCCACATTTGGGAACAATTCCCTACTAAAAATTCTTCTTGTTCTATTTAAAGATAAATCGTCATTATTAATTCCGCTTGGTGGTTGCGTATAAAAAAGAGGGTCAATAGTATACCAAGACAATTTAGCTCTTTTATAACCTACATTTCTAACATCTGTTGGTGGCTCAGTTGTATCTGGATTACCATCAAAATTCCCTTCCAATGGAACAGATGCTAAATCCCAAGAAAGAGGTGAACGTAAATCTATTGAAGATTGAGAACCTTCAAAATCATCTACATAAGTGGTTGCTTCACCATTAAACTGATCGGCTTTTGAAGCTCCTGGTAATAAATAAGCTATTTCTCCTCTAAATGACAGATTAGAAGGTACATCTGTGTCAATATTTGGCAACTTATTAACTAAACGAGTTAACAAAGGAACTTCTGTTGAGAAATTTGTATTTAAGCCTACAATTGTATTATTAACCGATTCCTGACCATAATTTGATTTATTAGTAAAAGGGCGTTCTGACAAATTTAAAATAGTTCCTCCAACTAGAAAATTTTTATTAAACTGATGCTCTACATTAACTCCCCAAAATCTTTTAGTCTGTTGGCCAAAAACAGAATTGTTTTCAACTGATATTTCAATTGGTGTATTAGAAGCTTGCAATGAAGGATCTAACAATTGCACTTTCCCGAGTTGATAATTTACAGTATAATCAACCCCTTCTACCAAAATTCTTCCACCAGATTTCACAACTACAGAACCCTGAGGCACATTAAATGCTCCTATAGAAATTCCATCACCACCTGACGACTTAAAACGCCCTCTTAATTGGAACTTATTCTTCTCGCTTTCTTGTAAAGCTGCTGCTTGAGTAGATCTATAAAGTGTTCTAAAGACATATTTTGATTGATTATCATTATAAGTTAATGGATTATTATAATCCTCAGATGCAGAAGTATTCAATTTCTTAAACATAAGTTCTCCAAAAGGCTCTTTAGTTGTGAAAATTATTCTTCCATATTGAGTATCAATAGTTGTACCTGGAATAAAGTCAAAGAAACCATCCCCACCATCCTGCGGATCATTAGTATAATTTAACTTATCTACATTTAACACTTTTAACAAAGGAGTATCCTTCACATCTGCAGGAAGTGGAGAACCAGAATTTGCTGCAGTAATATAATTTAATGGTGACGGATCCGTATATAAAATGTTAAACTTAAAATCTTCTTGTTGCAATTGATAACCTCCAGGAATTTGATAAATATTTTTCATCATCAAGTTCCAAGTTGGCATTGTAAGAGGATCATTAGGAGCCTTTTGCTTAACAGCAGTTAAATTACTTTTTAACAACTTAACAATTAATGCTTGAGAAGAAGGAACACCAGAATTATTAACTTGAGTAGCATCTACTCCATCAGTCCCAAACTCTCCTACTTGGTATACTTTATCTCCAACTGTATATTGATAAGCAACTCCTAATACCTCATCATTAGCCAATCTTTGATTTAAAGATATATATCCTAACTGAGGGTGATAAGTAAACTCAGAAGCCGTTAATTTTCTAGCATTTTCTAATTTAGCATAATCTAAACCTTCATCTACACCAATAGTAAAACCATTATTTGCTGTAGCAACTTCTCGAATAGCTGGCTTTAAAAAATTAGTTCCTATTTTATTTGGATTAAATTTATTATTAGCATTATCAGCTGGACTATCTGGAGCAACAGCATTGAAAAAATTAGGATTACTTGTTAAATTAACCCCAACCACCTCTTGCGGCAATAAATTTGATAATGGAGCTTCACCTATATCTTGTAAAGCAATAAGATTTCTTAAGTTATTCTCATTAGAGTTAATTCTATTTTGTTTATTAGTTACCCAAACTTCAATTCTTGTAATTTGAACTCTACTGTTAATATAAGGATAAGTTTCCAAAGATTTGTCATATTTATCTCTAAAATACTGAGATAAAAAATAGTGCTTATCAGAATCGTATTCTTGAGCAAATAACTGGAAATCCTGAAGTGTTCCTCCTCCTTGTGAAGTAACTGTTTTGGTTTGTGATTTCTGTTCAGAAAAAACTCCAGTAACTGTTGTTTTTCCAAATTGGAATTGAGCTTTAACTCCAAATAAACTCTGAGACCCTCTAATTAGTGAATTCGAAAGAGGAAAACTCACGTTACCAATTTCTAATTTCTGAAGAATATCATCTTCGGTTGAACCGTATTCTAATTTTATTAAATTCTGAAAAGCAAATGTAGATTGAGTATCATAATTTATATTTACATTTAATCGAGTACCAACTTTTCCTTGTAAACCAACACTAATTCTTTGATCAAAATCAAAAGTTGTAGTCACTCTGTTTCTTGGAGAAAAAGCGGGATTATCTTGTTTTGTATAACGAAGTCCTAGGTCAATTTCTACAGAACCTGTCGGTTTAATATCAATTGTATTACTCCCAAAAATACTTTCAAAAAATTTAGAATTCACATAATATCTCGGTAATAAATCTTTCTTCTTTTCTTCACTTCCCTCTTTTTTACCATCTACAGCAGCAGATTTCTCTCTATAATATTTACGCATTTCTTCGCGCAAAACTAATTCCTGATATTGTTTTGGAGTTAAAACTAAAGGATAATTTACATTAAAACCATCAAAAGTATTCGTATAGATATATCTATCGGTTGTAACATCATAAGTATAAGCTTCCACTATACTTTGAGGATTTGGTACTTCAATTTTACCTAAATCGACACCCGCTTTTATAGAATCATTGTCTTGAGCATTAATTTGCAAAAAAAACAAAAATAAAATGCCTAAAAATATTTTTTTATCCCCTTTTATTTGCCTGCTCAAAATATTAACTTTTAATTTCTTTTCCAAGTCTTATAAATTTTTTAGTGCTTGTTTTATTAAATTTTCTACACTTGCATTAGGGTCTTCTTTAACAACTTTCTCAACAACTTTCTCAGCTGTTTTTCTAGCAAACCCTAACACCTCCAAAGCAGATAACGCTTCTTCCTTATTAGTATTGTTTGAAACCAGAGAAACTTCATCTAAAGCATACACTTTTAACACTTTATCCTTTAAATCTAAAATAACTCTTTGGGCAGTTTTTGCACCTATACCTTTTATGCTTTGTACTGTAGCTACATCGTTTGATGCTATGGCTTGAATAATTTGTTGGGGCGCTAATGAGGACAACATGGTTCTTGCAATACTTGCTCCAACTCCAGAAACTGAAATAAGCAACTTAAACAATTCTCTTTCTTGTTTTTCTACAAATCCGTATAACGTATGTGCATCTTCCTTTATCTGTAAAAAAGTAAAAAGTTTAATTTTTTCCTCATTTGGAATGAGTGAAAAAGTATGCAAAGATATGTTGACATGATAACCAATTCCGTTACAATCAATCACAACTTCTGTTGGTGTTTTTTCAACTAATCTTCCTTGAATATGTGTTATCATGTTTGTTAATAGTCGTTTTTATATAAAATATTATTTTAAAGTTGATTGTTTAAACCTTCTTTCTTTTTCTTGAGCATCAACTACAGAGACTGCAGCCATATTTACCATTTCTTCTACGCTAGCTCCTAATTGAAAAATATGTACTGGTTTATCTAATCCTAACATTATAGGTCCTATTGAATCTGACTTATTTAATTCCTTCATCATTTTATAAGTAATATTCGCAGAATCTAAATTTGGAAAAACAAGAGTATTCACTTTTTTGTTTGCCAATTTTGAAAAAGGAAACTTACTTTTTAACATCTCAGGATTCAATGCAAAATCGGTTTGAATTTCTCCATCGATTATCAAATCGGGATAATATTTATGAAGATAAGCTACAGCTTCTCTAACTTTCTTAGGATTTTCATTTTCGGACGAACCAAAATTAGAAAATGAAACCATTGCAATTACGGGTTCCATACCAAACATTCTAACTGTTTTTGCTGTCATTAAAGCAATTTTAGCCAAGTCTTCAGCAGAAGGGTTTGGATTAATCGCTGTATCTGAAAGGAAAATTGGTCCCCTCGATGTCATCATCATATTAGTTGTTGCAATACGAGTTACTCCAGGTGCTTTATCTATTAATTCCATTACTGGCTTAACAACTGTAGGATAACTTCTTGAATAACCTGTAACCATTGTATCAGCCTCACCAGAATTAACCATCATTAATCCAAAATAGTTACGTTCACGCATCCATTTTTCAGCATCAAGCATAGTAACACCTCTTCTCTGTCTTGATTTCCAAAAAGCTTTAGCATATTTTTTTCTTCTCTTATCTTCTTCTGCTATTTTGGGATCAATAATTTCAACATCAGAATCAAAACCTATTTCTAGCATTAATTCTTGGATAATATCTTTATTTCCAAGTAAAACTGGCACACCAATTCCTTCTTCATGAACAATCTGAGCTGCTTTTAGCACATCTAAATGATCTGCTTCTGCAAAAACAACTTTCTTGGGATTTGTCTTCGCTCTATTTACTAGCATACGAATCATTTTATTATCAGAACCCAATCGTTCTAATAAATCTAACTCATACTTTTCCCAATCAACAATTTCAATTTGAGCCACACCTGAATCTATAGCTGCTTTTGCTACAGCTGGAGCAACAACACCTATTAACCTTGGGTCAAATGGTTTTGGTATAATATAATCACGACCAAAATTTAGCTTAGTTTCACCATAAGCAATATTTACTTGTTCAGGAACAGGACTCTTTGCTAGTTCGGCAAGTGCACGAACAGCAGCCATTTTCATTTCCTCATTTATTTTTTTAGCACGAACATCTAAAGCTCCTCTAAAAATATATGGAAATCCTAAAACATTATTTACTTGATTAGGATGATCAGAACGACCAGTTGCCATAATTACATCTTCTCTTGTATTAATAGCTACATTATAATCGATTTCAGGGACTGGATTTGCCATTGCAAACACAATTGGATCGTTACTCATAGAAAGTAACATCTCAGGTGTAAAAATATTCCCTACAGACAATCCTAAAAAGACATCTGCATCAACTATTACTTCTTTTAGTGTTTGTGGCTTACACGGTTTAGCATATGTTTTTTGTAAATCAGAAATATCTTCTCTGCTATTCGTTAACATTCCATCCTTGTCAAACATGAAAATATTCTCTACTTTCACACCTAATAAGACATATAAATTAGCACATGCTAATGCCGCTGATCCTGCACCAGAAACTACTACTTTAACACTTCCTAATTCTTTACCTGCTAATTCAAGTGCATTTAATAAAGCAGCAGAGGAAATAATTGCAGTTCCATGCTGATCGTCATGCATTACTGGGATATTCAACTCTTCCACCAATCTTCTTTCAATTTCAAAAGATTCTGGAGCTTTAATATCTTCCAAATTAATCCCTCCAAATGTTGGGGCTATATTTTTAACGGTTTGTATAAATGCTTCTACATCTTTAGTCCCAACTTCTATATCAAACACATCTATATCTGCAAATATTTTAAACAACAATCCTTTTCCTTCCATAACAGGCTTAGAGGCTTCTGGACCGATATCTCCAAGTCCTAAAACAGCTGTTCCATTAGAAATTACTGCTACTAAATTTCCTTTAGCAGTGTATTTATAAACATTGTTTATATCTTTTACTATTTCCAAACAAGGTTCGGCAACACCAGGAGAATAAGCTAATGACAAATCTCTTTGCGTAGCATATTTTTTAGTTGGTACAACCTGAATTTTTCCAGGTGTTGGTTTAGCGTGGTATAATAAGGCTTCTCTTCTTTTTGTATCTTTGTGCATATAATCACTTTTATATGAATTTACAAAGTTAAAATAAGGAACGAAAGAAAAAAATTTTAATACTACTCTTTTCTAAAAATGTAAAAAAATCTTAGTTTAATTATCTTTTTAATGAAAAATGCCCTTTTTGCACTCGACCATCTATCATATTTATGGTATACCAATAATCCGAAGCAGGCATATTTAAACTATTAAATGTTCCATCCCAACCTAGTGACGAAGACGAAATTTGTTTTAATAGTTTTCCATATCTATCAAAAATGGAAATAGTTGTTTGATTTCCAAATCGTTCATCAAATCCTTTTACATTCCAAAAATCATTAATACCATCTCCATTAGGTGTGAAAAATTTTGGCACTCCTAAAACACTTATTGTTTCATTTGAAACCCCACAACCATTCAAATCATAAACATAAGCAGTAAGCAATCCTGATTGAACATCGTAGAAAACATTATCATTCTGAAAATTTTCTCCATCTATACTATATTGATACTCTCCATCTCCAGAAACTAAAATGGATATAGTATTAGAATCTACTAAATCTAAAATCTGGATATCGTTTATTATAGCAATATTTGACGGGTTAACCATTAAATTTCTAGTACTAGTACACATATTAGAGTTTGTAACTACAACACTATAATTACCAGCAGATGTTGCGTCATACAAATATTGATTAGCTCCAGAAATAGGTTGGTTATCCAAATACCACTGGTAAGTAAAATTTCCAATAGTTGTTTCATCAACTAAACCCGCATTTAAAGTAATAAAAGAACTAGCATCATCAGTACAAATTACTTCGGTACTTGAATTTATATAAATATTTGGAATTGGATTCACCACAAAAGATAAAACATCTGTAGCAAAACAATTTACATTATTCAAATTTGTTATTTTAACCGTTATATCTTGTGTTGTAGTTTCAAAACTCCCAATAAAATCAGTTAGTTGATTATTATTTTCGTCAAAATATTCCACAATAACATTTGTTTGTGTACCAATTATTGTATTTTCAAAAGTAGAAGTATCAAATGTAACACTTCCATCTTGAAATGAAGGATTTGATTCATCGTCACACTTAATTAATAAGTTGGAATCAATTGAATTAATCATTGGTCTTTCATCAACAATAAATTCAAGGGTTGTTGAAAAACTACAAGCATTTGTTGTATTATTAATTAGAACTACATCTAAAGTTTGTGAAGTTGTTGTAAATGGATTAGGTAATGCTGTATAAGTAAAATTATTATCGTCTATATAAGTTACTGAAACATTGGTTAATCCATTTAAAAGTTCAGTTTCTATATTTGTGGTATCAAAATTAAATATTCCATCATTATTAACATCACACGTTTTAACTACTTTTGGAAATACTATTGGTAAACGTTCCACTTCAAGCGTAACATATATTCCCAAACCAACACAATCATTATTAACATCGCTATCTACTCTCACATAAATATCTTGCGTATTTGAACTAGTGTTATTAAAATTAGAAGAATTAATAATAGGATTAATTTCAGCCAAAGCATCATTTACATTTTCATAAAAAGTAACGGATACAACTTGACCTGTGAATAAATTAGAAATAGTTGTGACTGCAGTACTAAAATCAAAATTTGCTATTCCATCATTATTTGCTCCAAAAGTATCATCACAAGAAACATATAGTAAAGGCGTAAAAGATGTTGGGATTTGAGTAGCTGCTACCGTCAGATCTAATTGTCCTGTTCTAAAACAACCATTACTATTACTAACTCTATAATAGATTGTTTGAACATTTACTGTTTGATTGACAAAATTAGTATCGTTCCCTATTGGATTTGTATTGTTTTGAGCATCTGTTGCGTTTAAAAAGTAGGTGAACGTTAACCCTATTGTATTCGCTATAATTAATTCATTTGCTTCTGTTAGATTAAAAGCACTAAAACCATCAGTATCATCATCACATTGTTTCAAACTAACCAATCCATTAATTACAGGTCTAGCCACAACGTTAATTGTTAATTCAGCAATATCAAAACAAGTTCCTTTTTCTGTTCTTATATAGAAAATATTAGTTCCAACTGGCAAACTAATATTTTGCCAATTTGTTATAGCATTATTACTATTTGTTGCTTCTGTTAATGAATTATAATAACTGTAAACTACGGTTTGAGTTCCTGTATAAACCTCATTAGTGTGTGAGCTTAAATCATAATTAATTGTAGCAGCATTAGTATCCTCACAAACAGTCTTAGTAATATCGCTTGTCATTATATTATCAAAAATCACATTGATAGGTTTAATTTCAGTACACTGAGCTGATACAGAATTAATCCTAGCAAAGTATGTTCCTTGACTTATATTTGTTATTCCAACTAAAGGATTATTATTTAATGAAGCATCTTGCAATGAAGTAAAGTAAGTGATAAAGAAACCTGGAAAACTTGTTAAATACTGATTATCAATTACTGAAAAATTATAGGGCTCTAAATTATCAGCTCCTTCATCACAAAGAACAATATCAGGAAAATCAGGAAAATTTAAATTTGCAAAAGGATTTAAAATAGTAGCTGTTCCGTTCCAATTTAAAGAAAAGGGAGAACTTCCTACAGGTCTATCAATAACTACAAAATAACTTTGCCCTGCTAGAACATCTAGTTCTCTCACAAAACTATCTCCGCTTTGACCAGGACCTTCACTAGTATCTGTAGCAGTAGCATTTAAACCTGTATGATTATTAGATTGACCAGCAGCAGCAGGATTTGTTGTTGAACAACGAATTGGATTGCCTAAATTACCACAAGTTGATCCTGGTCCAAAAACCCAAAAATCATAATCTTCATTAATATTTGAACTCTGAGGTATTATAGTAAATCCTAATTTACCAGGCTGATCTATAGTCACTCTTAACCACAATGAATTAGTCTCTTGACTACTGCAAGATGGTGGATTAATTTCTTGAATTCCAGCACCAGCAACATTAAAAGAAACACTTTGATTATCACAAGCCTGTATATAGTTTTGACAATCATTTGGTAAATTTTGGCTAAAACTAAATTTAAGAAAGTTTAACAAAATGATTAGAGCACAAATTTTTTTCACAATTACTATTTTAAAGCCCAAATATAGCTAATTATAAAAAATTCTTATTCATTACTTTTTAAGAAATCAATATTCCTTTTAAAACCCTCGAATTTGGTTCTTTTAACAGCTGAATTTTTAAACACTTTGTTAAAGGTCTCATTTGTAATTTCTTCCCAATCCTTTTTTGAAAATTTCAAAAGTGATTCATTAGGTTGAAATAATGATTCATTATGCGGTTTTGAAAATCGATTCCAAGGACACACATCTTGGCAAACATCACAACCAAAAGCCCAATCGTCAAAATTTCCTTTCATTTCTTGTGGTAAATTATCTTTTAATTCTATGGTAAAATAAGAAATACATTTACTACCATCAACTACATAAGGAGCAACAATAGCTTCTGTTGGACAAGCATCTAAACAAGCCGTACAAGTTCCGCAATGATCTGTTGTTGCAGTATCATATTCTAAATCTAAATCAATGATTAATTCGGCAATAAAATAAAAAGAACCTACTTTTTGAGTAATCAAATTACTGTTTTTTCCTATCCAACCTAAACCGCTTTTTGCAGCCCAAGCTTTATCCAAAACAGGTGCAGAATCTACAAAAGCCCTTCCAGAAACTTCACCTATTTCAGTTTGAATAAAATGCAATAATTCTTTTAGTTTTTCTTTAATTACATAATGATAATCTTGACCATAAGCATATTTTGAAATTTTATACGAATCTTGATTTTGAGTTTCCGAAGGAAAATAATTTAACAATAAGGAAATAACACTTTTAGCATCATCAACTAATAACGTTGGATTTAATCTTTTGTCAAAATGATTTTCCATATAACTCATTTGACCGTGTCTGTTTTCGTTTAACCAATTTTCCAATCGTGGTGCTTCTTCTTCAAGAAATTCAGCTTTTGAAATTCCACAGGATAAAAATCCAAGTCGTTTAGCTTCTTCTTTAATGCTTTGGGTATGTCTTTCTTTAGCATTCATTATCGGTTCTTAAACTCTAAAATAGCTTCAAATGGTTTTAATGTGATTAATGGCTTTATCTGAATGGTTTCCTTTTTTTCCAGAATTTCAAATCGTTCTACTACTGTCATTATAGTCAAAATCATTTCATACATGGCGAAATTATTACCAATACACATTCTTTGCCCAGCACCAAATGGATAATAATTTTTAGAGAATTTAGTATTCTCATCTAGAAAACGCTCAGGAAAGAACTCTTCTGGTCTTTCCCAAAAGTCAGGATGACGATGGATTTCGTATACAGAAAACAACAAATTAGAACCTTTAGGCAAATCAATACCATTAAATGAATCGTCTTCTTTATTAACTCTATCAATAAAATAAGCTGGTGGATACAATCGCATTGCCTCTTCAATAACTAACTTAGTATAAGTAGTATTTTTTAACCAATACATTATATCATTAGATTCCGATTTTACTTTACGAACTTCCTCCAAAATTTTATCTTGAGATTCTGGATTTCTAGCTAACAATTCACATATAAAAGTCAAAGCATTTGAAGTAGTTTCATGTCCAGCAGCAAATAAAATTAGAATTTCGTCAAGCAGTTGCGTTTCTTTCATAGCAGAACCATCCTCATAGCGAGCATCCAACAACATATCTAATAAATCATTATACTTATTATTGCTTTTTTTTCTTTGGTTAACTAACCTACTTAAAATCGCTCTAGATTCTTCAATTAAATTGATATGAAATTTAATTTTTCCTGATAATTTAAACCACCACCCCAAATAAGGTTGACGTAATTCTTTAACAAGCATTTGCTGAGTTACCTCTGTAGTATGCTGTAATTTTTTAATGTCCTTCTCTTCAACTTCTGAACTAAATAATGATTTCACAACGGTTTGAAAAGCCAAATCATTAAAAATGGGGAAAATATCAATTGGTTTATCAACAACAATAATATCTAATTCTTTTTGAATTATTACATAAATTGTATCTAATAGCAAGGTTAATTGGCTCTTATGAAAAGCGGGTTGTATTAACTTCCTTTGCTTTTGCCATTTTTCACCTTCAGCAGTTAATAGCCCTTTACCAACATATTTAGCTAAATCTCTGGTTTGGATAGGTGATTTTGTATAATTTTTTTGGTTTTTTTGCAGCACATAACTCAATAAATCTGCATCACGAGTAAAAATAACTGATTTTCCAAAGCCCACTTTTAATCGAAATAAATTTCCATGTAAAAGAAAATTAGAATGATGGAAAGGTAAAGGATTTCTTAATATAGACAAAGAATGTTTAAGAAATTTTGGTAGCGAAACTTCTGGTATTAATTTTAATTCACTCATATTTTAATACATTCTTAAAAAAGTCCCCCTTGAATATTATTTTTTATTCGACCCAAATGTTTATACGCCTTTTCGGTTACTTCTCTTCCTCTTGGCGTACGCATAATAAATCCTTCCTGAATTAAAAAAGGTTCATAAACTTCTTCTATTGTTTCTCCATTTTCTGAGACTGCTGTTGCCAAAGTTGTTAATCCTACAGGACCTCCTTTAAATTTATCAATTATGGTTAGCAAAATCTTGTTGTCCATTTCATCTAATCCGTTTTCATCAACATTTAAAGCTTTTAAAGCATATTTTGTAATTTCAACATCAATTCTTCCATTTCCTTTAATTTGAGCAAAATCTCGAACACGTCTCAACAACGCATTAGCAATTCTTGGAGTCCCTCTACTTCTTCCTGCTATTTCAATTGCAGCTTCAATATCAATTTCAACTCTTAAAATAGAAGCACTTCTTTCAATAATAGTAGCTAATAATTCTTTATTATAATATTGCAATCGACTTTGTATACCAAAACGAGCACGCATAGGAGCTGTTAGTAATCCTGAACGAGTAGTTGCTCCTACTAAAGTAAATGGATTTAAGTTGATTTGAACCGTTCTTGCATTAGGTCCACTTTCAATCATAATATCAATTTTGTAATCTTCCATTGCAGAATACAAATACTCTTCCACAATAGGACTCAGTCTATGAATTTCATCAATAAACAACACGTCACGTTCTTCCAGATTAGTTAACAATCCTGCCAAATCACCAGGCTTGTCTAAAACAGGACCTGAAGTTATTTTTATTCCAACTCCCAATTCATTAGCCAAAATATTAGCCAAAGTGGTTTTACCAAGTCCAGGAGGACCATGGAATAAAGCATGATCTAAAGCTTCATCTCTTTGATTAGCCGCTTGTACAAAAATTTTCAAATTATCTAAAACATGATCTTGACCTGCAAAATCATCAAAAGACAAAGGTCTTAATGCTTTTTCAATATCCACTTCCTGTGGAGTAAAACGTTCTTTATTAGGATCTAGATTCTCATTCATAGAACAAAGATAAGCAAACTTAAAAAGAAAAAACCTTTCCAAATTGGAAAGGTTTTTCAATATATTTTAAAAAATATTAGTGATGCAATTCTTCTTCACCCTCCTTCATTGGAGTAATTTGAGAAACAAAGTCTTCATCATGACCTGGTTTGCTATAGTCATAAGGCCAACGATGAACTTCAGGAATTTCTCCAGGCCAATTTCCGTGAATATGTTCTACTGGTGTAGTCCATTCTAACGTATTTGATTTCCAAGGGTTTTGTGTTGCTTTCTTACCATAGAACATACTGTAGAAGAAGTTCCAAAAGAATACAATTTGGAAAACAGCACCAACTATTGCAAATATTGTAATTAATACATTCACATCTGCTAATTCATCAAATAACGGGAAAGCTGAATTCGTATAATAACGTCTTGGTAGACCAGCCATTCCAATAAAATGCATTGGGAAGAAAACTCCATAAGCACAGACTGCTGTTACCCAAAAGTGTACATATCCTAAGTTTTTGTTCATCATTTTCCCAAACATTTTTGGAAACCAGTGATAAACTCCTGCAAAGAATCCGTAAAGAGCAGAAATACCCATTACTAAGTGGAAGTGTGCAACAACGAAATAAGTATCATGAACGTTTATATCTAAAGTAGAATCTCCAAGTATAATTCCTGTTAAACCTCCAGTAATGAAAGTAGAAACTAAACCAATTGAGAACAACATGGCAGGATTTAACTGTAAATTTCCTTTCCAAAGTGTTGTTATATAATTAAAAGCTTTTACTGCAGAAGGAATTGCAATTAATAAAGTCGTGAATGTAAATACAGAACCCAAGAAAGGATTCATTCCTGATATAAACATATGGTGACCCCAAACGATAGTTGATAAGAAAGCAATTGCCAAAATAGAAGCAATCATAGCTCTATAACCAAAAATAGGTTTTCTAGAATTTGTAGCAATAATTTCTGAAGTAATACCTAATGCTGGTAATAACACAATATAAACTTCAGGGTGACCTAAAAACCAGAATAAATGTTCAAATAAAACTGGTGAACCACCTTGATAATGCAATACTTCACCTTGAATAAAGATATCAGACAAAAAGAATGATGTTCCAAAACTTCTATCAAAAATCAATAATAAAGCTGCAGAAAACAATACTGGAAAGGAAACTATACCTATTATAGCAGTAACAAAGAAAGCCCAAACTGTCAATGGCAATCTTGTCATTGTCATCCCTTTTGTTCTTAAATTAATAACAGTTACAACATAATTTAAAGATCCCATTAATGAAGATGCTATAAATATAGCCATAGAAACTAACCATAAAGTCATTCCTAATCCAGAACCAGGAATAGCTTGTGGCAGAGCACTTAATGGAGGATAAATTGTCCAACCAGCTGATGCAGGACCAGATTCTATAAATAAAGAACTTAACATAATTACTGAAGATATGAAAAACATCCAATAAGATAACATATTCATAAATCCAGAAGCCATATCTCTAGCTCCAATTTGTAAAGGAATAAGAAGATTACTAAAAGTACCACTTAAACCAGCTGTTAGTACAAAGAATACCATTATAGTACCATGTATTGTAACTAATGCCAAATAAATATCATTACGCATTACACCTCCTGGTGCAAAGTTTTCACCTAAAAGAACTTTAAACAAACCAAAAGATTGTTCTGGCCAAGCAATTTGCATACGGAATAAAATAGAAAGTAAAACTCCTACAATTCCCATAATTAAACCTGTTATAAGGTATTGCTTAGCAATCATCTTATGATCTAAACTAAAAATATATTTAGTAATAAATGTTTCTTTATGATGACCGTGTTCGTGTGCTGACATAATCTTATATTATTTTAATATCTTAATCTATTTAATAATTTGAGCTACAACTTTTGTAGAATCTTCAATCGTTTCAACAGGTACTACAACCTCAGGAACAGGAACGACTACTGGTGCTGGTGCATTTGCCTCTGCCCATTGCGAGGATAACGTTGGTTTTTCATTTAACCAAGCTTTAAACTCTTCAGGTGTATCTACCACAATTTTCATTTGCATGTTGTAATGAGATTGACCACATATTTTATTACAAAGCAATAAGTAATCAAAAGTATAAGGATCTAAGGCTTCTTCACCTTTGGCTGCTAATTCTATACTTTTTTTAGCTCTAATTTTATTTATCTTATCAACTTTAGCTATTATAGCTTCATCTTCACGCATTTCTGCTGTTGTCATACTAGGAACGAACGCAAACTGAGTTATCATTCCTGGAACACAATTCATTTGAGCTCTAAAATGAGGCATATAAGCAGAGTGTAATACATCTTGTGAACGCATTTTGAAAACTACTTTTTTACCCTTTGGTAAATGTAATTCATTAACTACTTTATCATCTTGAGCAGCAGGATCAGATAAATCTACACCTAAAGTATTCACACCCTCAATAAAACGAACATTTGCTTTACCTAGAGTATTGTCTTCACCTGAATATCTAGCTTCCCAACCAAATTGTTTAGCATATAACTCTACATAAATAACTTCTTCTTCATCGTCATAATACATGATGTCATTCCAAGTATACAATCCATAAAGAATTAAACCCGCTAAAACAATAACTGGTATGATTGTCCATACAGCCTCTAATTTGTTATTATCTGCAAAATAAAGTGCTTTTTGTCCTTGTTTTCCTCTGTATTTAAATGTAAAATAGTGTAATAAAAACTGGGTTATTGTTTGTACAAAGAATATTAAGTACATTGAAATGGCCATCAAATTATCTACATCAGCTCCGTGTTCAGAAGCAGGTGTTCCTAAAACTAAATCACCCCATTTTAATAATGAATAAATAGTAAAAATATAGATAAAACCAACAAAGGCAAACATCAAGTATCCATTAATACTATTATCTTTATCATTTGCAACTTCAGAATCAGCTGAGTTTGAACCTACTTGAGTTAAATCGAATATTTTAGTTAATTGCCAAATTGCAATTCCAATTAAAACTAAAACAAAGAATATCAATAAACTTGTCATTTGTTTATTTCTTTAAATATTAATAATGAAAATGTTTGCTCTCTTCCATAAGTGGATTTCCTTTAGCAAATAATGAAGCTTTTGTTAATGTTGTAAACACCACAAAGATAAATAATCCTAAAAAGAAAGCTATTGAACCTAATTCCGCCCAACCAATAAACCATTGATCACCAACAGTTGCAGGCATAATCATATTGTAAAAATCAATATAGTGTCCAAATAGAATAACAATACCTGCCATTGTAATTATCCAAGACAAACGCTTGAAATCAGTATTAATTAAAATTAGTACTGGAAATACAAAATTCATAACAAGCATACCAAAAAATGGTAATTTATAATTTTCAATTCTGAAAACGAAATAAGTCACCTCCTCTGGAATATCAGAATACCAAATCAACATAAATTGAGAAAACCATAAGTAAGTCCAGAAAATACTAATACCAAACATGAATTTAGCTAAATCATGAATATGACTTGTATTAACTTGCTCTAAATAACCTTTAGATTTCAAATATAACGTTATTAAAGCTATTACAGTAATACCACTTACAAAGAAACTAGCAAACACGTACCATCCAAACAAAGTACTATACCAATGAGGATCAACAGACATGATCCAATCCCATGACATAATAGATTCAGAAACAATAAAAAACACTAAGAATGCCGCAGCTAATTTGAAATTCTTCTTATAGAAAGATACATCAGTAGCATCATCTTGCGCGATCGAATTTCTTCTAGAGAAATATCTATACAAATTCCAACCACCTAAAAACACAACAGCTCTTATTAAAAAGAATGGAACATTCAAATATCCAGATTTTGCTTGCAATAAGTGATCCTTTGCTACTTCAGTTTCATCCATCCAAACAAAAAGATGGTTCATATGAAATCCTGAAAGAACTAAGAACACGAAAAATATAACAGAACCTGGCAATAAATAACCAGTTATTCCTTCCATAACTCTAAACAAAATTGGGGACCAACCTGCTTGTGCTGCTTGTTGAATTGCATAAAAAGCTAAAACCCCAACTGTTAATAACATGAAGAAAATACAAGCCACATAAAAAGCTGACCATGGTTTATTTTGTTGCTGATGTAAAACATGTTCTAAATGAGCATCATGACCCTCTTCTTTATGGTTCACTTCAGATTGGTGTGTGTCATGATGACCTGAAGCAACTTCATGCGTAGCGTGTGACTCATGACTATTTGCTTGACCATGATGATCACCATGAGCATTCTCCATCATTTCTTTAACTTCTTCTTTATTTGGTACAGACACAAAACCAATACCAATACCTATGATTCCTAAAACCATTAAGATCAATGAAAAAGTTTTTAATTTACTTGAAAACGTATACATATTAATAATTTTCAAAAAAGTGTTTTACAATTATAATTCGGACTTCAGTTTTAAAACGTAATCTGCCACTTGCCATCTCTCTTCTTGCGTCAATTGATTAGCATGAGATCCCATAGAATTTAATCCATAAGTAACCACGTGATAAATACTCCCTTCAGTTATCTCTCTATCTTTATAGCTAGGAACTCCTAAAAATTTTTCTCTTTCAACAAGTTTTCCTTTACCATTTCCTTTTTCACCGTGACAAATAGCACAGTAAATATTGAACAACTCTTTTCCTTTTTCGGGAGACTTAGAAATAGAATCTAATGGAGATTTTAAAGTTTCCTTAGCTAAAGCATATCCTTCAGTTGTATTAGGAATCTCATAAGGGACAAAACCTCTCTTTATTGAACCTAGAGCAGGTTGTTGCCCTTCTTTACCATTTTTAAAAACATCATGCTCTGAATAAGTCTCATACGAAACAGATTCATACATGTTAGGAAAAAACTGATAGTTAGGTTTAGCATTATCATGACATGATGTTGCCATGAAAGTTAAACCTGTTATTGCTACTATTTTATATAAGCTTTTCATATCTTGTATTAATGCTTTTCTATTACTTTAACTTCTACAGCTCCAGTTGACTTAAAAAAAGAAACCATATCTTCTTCATTACCATGAACCCCTACTTCCATTAAGAAATGATCGTCTGTTGTTCTAACATCTGGGTTTTCTGCTTTTTTGAATGGCCATAATTTACTTCTCATATAGAAGGTAATTACCATTAAGTGAGCTGCAAAAAACACTGTCATTTCAAACATAATTGGAACAAACGCAGGCATATTATCGATATAACTAAAACTTGGTTTACCACCAATATCTTGAGGCCAATCAACAATCATAATAAAACGCATCATTGCTGTTGCAACAGACAAACCTACTAATCCGTATAAAAATGAAGCAATTGCAATTCTTGTTGGTGCTAGACCCATAGCCTTATCCAATCCATGAACTGGAAATGGAGTGTAAACTTCTTCTATATGATGATGTGCTGCTCTTGTTTGTTTAACAGCATCCATTAAAACATCATCATCATTATATATAGCGTGTATAACTTTATTAGTCATAATATTAATGATTATCTGAATGATTATGTCCGTGTTCTTCTCTCTCTCTCTTATAATTATCTCCAGAAGATTTTAAGATTGTCTTAACTTCAGCTTGAGCAATCACTGGAAAACTTCTAGAATATAATAAAAACAATACAAAGAAGAAACCAATTGTTCCAATAAAAATACCAGCATCAACAAAAGTTGGTTGAAACATAGTCCATGAAGACGGTAAGTAATCCCTATGTAATGACGTAACAATAATTACGAAACGCTCAAACCACATCCCAACATTTACAACAATTGAAATAATAAAAGAGAAAGCGATACTTGTTCTTAATTTTTTAGACCACATAAACTGAGGTGAAAATACATTACAAGTCATCATCAAGAAATAAGACCACCAATAAGGACCAGTTGCTCTATTCAAGAAAGCATATTGTTCATATTCTACTCCCGAATACCAAGCGATAAATAACTCAGTAATATAGGCACAACCAACAATAGAACCAGTAATCATAATTACAATATTCATTAATTCAATATGTTGAATTGTAATATAATCTTCTAAGTTAGAAACTTTTCTCATAATAATTAACAATGTATTTACCATTGCAAATCCTGAAAAAATTGCTCCTGCCACGAAATAAGGCGGAAGAATAGTAGTATGCCAACCTGGAATTACAGAAGTTGCGAAGTCAAAAGACACAATCGTATGAACAGATAACACAAGTGGTGTCGCTAAACCAGCTAATACCAATGATACTTCTTCAAAACGTTGCCAATCTTTAGCTCTTCCACTCCATCCGAAAGACAAAGTTGAGTATATTTTTTTTGTAAAAGGTGTTATTGCTCTATCACGCAACATAGCAAAATCAGGTAATAAACCAGTCCACCAGAAAACTAAGGATACTGATAAATATGTAGAAATTGCAAATACATCCCAAAGTAATGGTGAGTTAAAATTAACCCAAAGTGATCCAAATTGATTTGGAATAGGCAATACCCAGTATCCTAACCATGGACGTCCCATGTGAATAATTGGGAATAAACCCGCTTGCATTACAGAGAAAATTGTCATTGCTTCTGCAGAACGGTTAATAGCCATTCTCCATTTTTGACGGAATAATAATAATACAGCAGAGATTAAGGTTCCTGCGTGACCGATACCTACCCACCAAACAAAGTTAGTGATATCCCAAGCCCAACCTACAGTTTTATTTAATCCCCAAGTACCAATACCAGTAGATATGGTATAAATCATACAACCCAATCCATAAAGGAAAGCAGTTAAGGCAATTGAAAATACAATCCACCATTGTTTATTAGCTCTACCTTCAACAGGTGCAGCTACATCTACAGTAACGTCGTGGTAAGATTTATTTCCTACTACTAAAGGTTTTCTAATGGGTGCTTCGTAATGAGACGACATAATCCTTTATATTGTTTCTTTAATTAATACTTATTTAACGTTTCTTACTTTAACGTGATAGAATACATTTGGTTTTGTACCAACGTGCTCTAGTAAATGATACATTCTTTCGTCTTCAACTAATTTAGCCACTTGACTTTCTTTATCATTTACATCACCAAAAATCATTGCTCCACTACTACAAGCTGCAGAACATGCTGTTTGGAATTCACCATCTTTAACTAATCTACCTTCACGTTTTGCTTGAAGTTTAGTTGCTTGTGTTTTTTGAATACACATTGAGCATTTTTCCATAACTCCACGAGAACGTACATTTACATCAGGATTTAATACCATTCGACCTAAATCGTCATTCATATGGTAATCAAATTCACTGTTTTTATTATATAAGAACCAGTTAAAACGTCTTACTTTATATGGACAGTTATTAGCGCAATAACGAGTACCAACACATCTATTATAAGCCATGTGATTTTGTCCTTCTCTACTATGAGATGTTGCAGCAACTGGGCAAACTGTTTCACAAGGAGCGTGATTACAATGTTGACACATTACTGGCTGGAATGCTACTTGAGGATTCTCAGATGGATCTTCCATATCTGAAAGTGTATTTACAGAATCCATTAATCCAGAAGTACCTTCTTTTAATTCCACATCCCCATTAAATGTCTCTTCATGAGAATAATATCTATCAATACGCAACCAGTGCATATCTCTACTTCTTCTTACTTCAGATTTCCCCACAACAGGAACGTTATTTTCTGCATGACAAGCAATCACACATGCTCCACAACCTGTACAAGCATTTAAATCTATAGATAAATTAAAATGATGACCTGTTGTTCTATCAAAAGAAGTCCATAGATCAACCTCAGTTGCTGGAGTCTCTTGATGATCTAAAGAAACCATTGGAATCGGATTCCAAACTTCTGCATCTTTAGAATTAAATATTTCAAGAGTCGTTTCTTTGATAATATCTCCACGACCCATTAATGTTTTTTGTAATTGCACACAGGCAAACTCGTGTTCCCCCTCTTCCTTAGTTACAGTAACAATTTGATTTGCCGTTAAATCATTATACAATGTATAAGCATTAACTCCTACTTGCATTTCTTGTTTTAAAGCAGCTGATTTCCCATAACCAAAAGCTAAACCTAAGGTACCGACAGCTTGACCTGGTTGAACTACTACTGGCACTTTATTTAGAGTCGCATTACCTACTTTTAAAGTAACATAACTTCCATTCATACCTCCATTAGCCACATTCCAATTTTTCAAACCATACCTCTCAGCATCTTTTTTAGAAATGGTTACATAATTATCCCATGACACTCTTGTTATCGGATCTGGAAATTCTTGTAACCAAGGATTATTAGCTTGTTGCCCATCACCCATTCCTGTTTTAGTATATAAGACCAATTCAAGAGCAGCAGGTTTAACTTGAGCTAATTTAGATGATGAAGATGAAAAATCAACCTCATTCATCACCAAAGGCAATACCTCACTTGTCGCAAAACCATCATGCACAATTTGATTCCAAGATTTTTCTACTATTGTGTTAGCAGCAAAATCTTTTAAATAATCATAATAACTGGCACTATTTTCTGTCCAAGTCAACAAAGCATCTTGAAATTGTTTTGTATCAAATAAAGGACGAATTGTAGGTTGGGCCACACTATAGTGTCCTCTTTCAATCGCTACATCTGACCAAGATTCTAAGTAATGTGGTGCTGCAGCAGCTATATTTGTAATTAATGCTGTTTCATCTTCCTTCATTGAAAATGCAACAGATAACTTCACTTTTTTAAGAGCATCTACGAAATCTTTAGAGTTTGGCAAAGTATAAACTGGATTGACACCACTCATAATAAGAGTATGCACCTTACCAGCCTTCATATAATCAACCAATTGACTAACTTCCTTAGCATTACCTTTTCTTGTTAACTTAGCATCATTTGGATTAAAAGCCTCAGATGAAATAGCATTATTTATTGCTAACACTAATAGCTGAGCATCAAGATCATCTATACCTGTAACAACTACTCCTTTAGACTTTGCCGATTTTAATTGATTTGCCACTTTAACTATTTCAGTATTCTTAGATACTGAACCACCAACAACTGCATTATATAAATCGACTAAAGCAATCTTCTGATTTGCAACAGTCATTGGAATTCTTTTGTCTGCATTAGCACCAGCCAAAGACATGTTCGCTTCGATTTGTATATGCTTAGACATTTTTCCATTTTTAGGAATTCTGCCGTTTGCATAACCCGCATCATAACCTCCACCTTGCCAATCACCTAATATATCAGCACCAACAGACACAATTACATCTGCTTTTGAAAAATCGTAATTTGCTAAAGCTCGCTCTCCATAAACCTTTTCAAAAGCATCTAATGCATTAGATTCAGAAATAGCATCATAAATAACATGCTTAACTGTTGGATATTTCACTTTTAAAGCTTCAATTAAAGCTTCAGTAGAAGGACTTGCTAGAGTATTTGTTAGAACAACTACAGAACCTCCTTGAGAATTTGCCTCTTCTAAACTAGCTTTAACTTTCGCATTTACCTCACCCCACGTTGCTTCTTTACCAGCAATTTTAGGTTGTTTTAAACGCAAGCTATCATATAAGGAAAGCACAGAAGCATGCACTCTAGCATTAGCTCCAGTCTTAGCTCCTTCTAAATTATTGTTTTCAACTTTAATTGGACGACCTTCACGTGTTTTGATAAGAATATTTGCAAAATCAAAACCATCCGCTATAGTTGTAGCATAAAAATCTGCAACTCCAGGAATGATTTCCTCAGGTTGAACCACATAAGGAATAGATTTTACAACAGGACCTTCACATGCTGCTAATGACGCAGCAGCAGTACTAAATCCGACGTATTTTAAAAAGTCACGACGAGATGTTGCACTGTTTGATAAAGATTCATTGTCTCCTAAAAACTCATCTACAGGAATTTGCTCTACAAACTCGTTGTTTCTTAGCGTCTCAACAATAGAACTATTTTCGTTTAGCTCTTCAACACTTTTCCAGTATTTTTTGTTTGATGCCATATTGTATATTGATATTAGCTTCTTAAATTATATTAATTAATAGTGGCATTTACCACATTCTAAACCTCCCATTTGAGCTGCAGTTAATTGCTTAACTCCATATTTCTTAGAAAGTTCTTCGTGTATTTTAGTATAGTAAGCGTTGTCTTCTACTTTAACATTAGTCTCTCTGTGACAATTAATACACCAACCCATTGTTAAGGATGAATATTGTCTCATAATTTCCATCTCTTCTACTGGACCATGACAAGTTTGACACTCTACACCAGCAACCGTTACGTGTTGTGAGTGATTGAAATACACAAAATCTGGTAAATTATGTATTCTAACCCATTTTACTGGTTCTGTTTTCCCTGTATAAGCCTGTGATGTTTTATCCCAACCAACTGCTTTGTATAATTTATCAATTTCAGTATTGTAGTTAACACCAAACTCATTTCCTTCCGCTAAAGTTTCAGGAGCCACTTCAGAAATATTTTTATGACAATTCATACAAACATTTAATGAAGGTATATTTGAATGCTTACCAACTCTAGCTGCAGAGTGACAATATTTACAATCAATACCATTATCACCAGCATGTATTCTATGTGAATAATGAATTGGTTGAATTGGTTCATATCCCTGATCTACCCCTACTTGCATTAAGAAACCATAAGCAAAATAAGCAGCAAACAATAAGAATAGAATTGCAGAAACAACTAGTAAGAATTGGTTTTTCACAAAAGCTTTCCAAATTGGTAATGATTTCTCATCCTTTTGAACTTCAATTCCATTAGCCTTAGCAATTTTTGTTAAAACATTGTTAACCAAAAACAACATAACAATTAACATTGCCAAAACTAGAGACAATGCTCCTAGAATAACATCATTCGAGATTCCAGAATCACCACCAGTTTTACCTACAACATCTCCTGGATTAGGAGTTGGAGGTGGTGGAGGCGTAGTTGAAGTATACGCTAAAATATTATCAATATCTGCATTTGACAACTGTGGAAATGGCGTCATTGCTTTTTGACCATTTTCATTAAAAATTTTCAACGCTGTAGCATCACCTGCTTTAATAAGCTCAGTATTGTTCTTGATCCACTTGTAAAGAAATTCAATGTCATACTTTTCAGCTACACCTCTTAAAGCTGGCCCTGTCATCACCTTATCTAAAGCGTGACATGCAGCACAATTAGCATTAAAAAGAGCTTTACCCGTTACAGGATCACCACCAGTAGTTGGAGCCGCAGCTGCATCAGTTGGCACTGAATCTTGAGAAAAAACAGATAAAGAAAAAGATAGCGTTAAAGCTAAACTGAAGAAAATCTTTGAAAACGATTTATGGTTACCCACCTTTTTCATATTTAATTAATGATTATCGACTAGATTTGGTATGATTTTAGATATATAATTTACACCTTGAAAGCATACATTATTTTAAACTCCGACAAAAATACAATATTAGAACTATTCTAAAAACCTTAATTTTATCATAAAATGTAATTTATATTTATTCTAAATAATTTTACTTATTTTGTTTCGTTTATAAAATTGTACTTTTGCTTTAAATTTTATTCATTATGAGAAAATTAACCATTAAAAATTATTTTTACTTATCACTTATTAGCTTTTTTATTGCTTCAAATTCTTTTTCTCAAGAAAACAAAACAACTGTTATTCAAGACCCAAGATTTGGCAAATTACTAAAAGAAAAGCAACAACTTGACAATTCTAACGAATCTGACGAAAATTATACTATTCAAATTTTCTATGGAGACAGAGAAACTGCAAAGAAAACATTAATGGGTTTTAAAAAAGACTTCAAAGAAATTGAAGCAACCTATTTATACACTAATCCAACTTACAAAGTTTGGGTAGGCAAATACAAGTTAAGAATTAATGCAGAAAAGGATTTAGTTGAAATAAAGAAAAAATACCCTACTGCTCTTCTAATTAAGCCAAATCGTTAAAAATTGAATGAAGAAAGCTTTTTTTTCTTGTTTCCTACTAGTACCTATTTATAGTTTTACTCAAATCTTGAAAGATTCTATAAAGACAAATAGTTTGGAAGAAGTAATCGTTACCTCAAACAAAACACCTAAAAACAAAACTCAACTACCCAATCAGGTTGAGTCTATCAATAATAAGCAAATAGAATTTCAGAATTTTCAATCAACTGCTGAAATGCTAGCAAATTCAGGCTCTTTGTTTGTTCAAAAATCACAACAAGGCGGAGGAAGCCCTGTCATTAGAGGATTTGAAGCCAGTAGAGTTTTATTACTAGTAGACGGTTTTAGAATGAATAATTTAATATTTAGAGCAGGACATTTACAAAATGTTATCACTGTTGATGAAAACATGCTAGAAAATGTTGATATATTTTACGGCCCAACTTCAACTTTATTTGGAAGTGATGCCCTTGGTGGAACTGTAAATATGACTACAAAAAATGTAAAATTTTTAAATGAAACTTCAAACAAGTTTTCTGGTAGAATAAATACTAGATATGGAAGTGTCAATGAAGAAAAATCCATTACATTTGATTTCAATTATGCTAGTAAAAATTTCGCTTCATTAACCCTATTATCATACAATGATTTTGGTGATTTAAAAATGGGTAAGAAAAAAAATCCACATGCTGCTTTTTTTGGAGAAAGACTTTCTTATGTTACCACTATAAATGGAATTGATCAACAAGTTGAAAACAACAATAAATATCTTCAAAAGTTTTCGGGGTACACCCAATATAATGCTCTTCAAAAACTAGCTTATAAAAGCAATTCAGGCTTTAAGCACGGTGTAAATTTACAATTTTCAACTACATCAAATATACCAAGATATGATAGACTTACTGATAAAACTGCATCTGGTCTAAAAAATGCAGAATGGTATTATGGCCCTCAACAAAGAATTTTAGCAGCTTATACTCTTGAAAAAGAAAAAGCATTATTCGAAAGCAATTTACTTATTAGTACTGCCTTTCAAAGCGCAAAAGAAAGTAGACATAATAGACGTTTTGAAAACTATAATTTACAGAATAGAGAGGAGAATGTAAATATGTATTCATTTTCTACAGACTTGAACAGAAAATTTAAAAAAGGAGAATTGTTTTATGGTTTCGAATCTTATTTTGAAACATTAAAATCATCTGGTTACAAACAAAATATCAATACAGGAATTATTGAAGGTATAGATACACGTTATCCCAATGGAGACAATATTATGTTTAGAAATGATATTTATATCTCGTACAACGAAAAATCAACTAAAAAAACAACTTGGACTGTTGGAGGACGTTTTGGCTACACTACTTTAAAAAGCTCCATTACGGATGACACTTTTTTCCCCTTACCTTTTTCAGAAATAAAACAAGGTAATTTTACTTACAGTGGTTCATTAGGAATTATTCATAATACTTCTAAAAATGTAGCCTTAAAAGCGAATATTTCTTCTGGTTTTAGAGTACCAAATATTGATGATTTTGGCAAAATATTTGAATCCGGAGATGGTTTTATAATTGTACCCAATAAAGATTTAAGTCCAGAGAAAACAATTACCGGAGATATTGGCTTAGTAATTCAATCTAACAATAAACGGTTTAAATTTGAAAACACCTATTTCTACACTCGTTTATATGACGCAATTGTGACCGATAATTTTGAATACCAAGGACAAACTATCATAAATTATGATGGCTCCAATAGTCAAGTTTTAGCCAACCAGAATAAAAGAAAAGCTTACATTACAGGAATATCAACTAACATGAGAGGCTACATTATTGAAGACTTACAATTTAACGCAAGTTTCAATTATACTTATGGTCGAATTGTAGAAGATGAAAATGAAAATCCTCTAGATCATATTTCACCTTATTTTGGAAAAATTGGTTTACGTTATGATAAAAAATGGGGGCAATTTGAGACATACCTCTTATACAATGGCAAAAAGAGTAGCAAAGATTATTTCACAAATGGAGAAGACAACATACAATATGCTCCAGAAGGAGGAATAGCAGCTTGGGAAACTTACAATTTTAAAATGAGCTTCAACATAATAAAAGAAGCTACTTTATTTGCTGGAATTGAAAACATTTTAGATATACAATACAGAAATTTCGCCTCAGGAATTAATGCCCCTGGAAGAAATATTTATGGTGGATTAAAATACGCTTTTTAACCCATAAGAGAATTACTCAAATAGTTTCACTTTTTTTATTACATATTAGTTTTAAGCAAATATCTTATGAAAACACAAACTAGTTTTATAGAAACGACATCCTTTGCTTTTTTTTAATAAAAAAGCAAAGACATAGCTGATAGCGGGAAGTTTTTTCTAAAAAACATACTAATCCTGTGCTCCTTAAAAAGTAAAATAAAAAAAACCAAGCTTAATGCTTGGTTTTTACTTTTAAATACTATTCTAGTTATTTTATTATTTCAATTTCTTCTTCACTTCAACTTCGTGGAAACATTCAATAACGTCATATTCTTTAAGGTCATTGTAGTTCTTAATTTGCATACCACAATCATACCCTTTAGAAACTTCTTTTACATCATCTTTGAAGCGCTTTAAAGCAACTAATTCTCCCGTATAGATTACAACACCTTCTCTAATTAAACGAATTTGTCCATTTCTTAAGATTTTACCATCCGTAACCATACAACCTGCAATAGTTCCTACCTTAGAAATTTTGAACAATTCTCTAATTTCCGCAGTTCCTGTAATCTCTTCTTTTAATTCTGGAGATAACATTCCTTCCATTGCATCTTTTAAATCGTCGATAGCAGCATAAATAATAGAATAATTACGGATATCGATTTCTTCTTTTTCAGCTAATTGTTTCGCATTTCCTTGAGGACGAACATTAAATCCGATAATAATTGCATCAGACGCAGAAGCTAATAAAACATCAGATTCTGTAATAGCTCCAACACCTTTATGTATAATATTAATTTGAATTTCTTCAGTAGACAATTTAGAGAATGAATCAGACAATGCTTCTACAGAACCATCAACATCTCCTTTTAAAATTATATTTAATTCTTTAAACTGACCTAAAGCTATACGACGACCAATTTCTGCAAGTGTAATATGTTTCTGTGTTCTTACAGACTGCTCTCGTTGTAATTGTGTACGCTTAGCTGCGATTTGCTTTGCTTCTCTTTCATCATCATATACATTAAACTTATCACCAGCCGTTGGAGCACCATCTAATCCTAAAATAGAAACAGGAGTTGAAGGACCAGCAACAGTAACATTATGACCACGTTCATCAAACATCGCTTTAATCTTACCATGATTTTTACCTGCTAACATATAATCACCAATTTTCAAAGTTCCTGCTTGTACTAATATAGTAGTAACATAACCACGTCCTTTATCTAATTGTGCTTCAACAACAGTTCCAATTGCATTTTTATCTGGGTTAGCTGTCAATTCTAAAACTTCAGCTTCAAGTAATACTTTTTCTAATAATTCTTTAACACCTAAACCTGTTTTAGCTGAAATATCATGAGATTGGTATTTACCACCCCAATCTTCAACTAATAAATTCATTCCTGCTAATTTTTCTTTTATCTTTTCAGGATTAGCTGTTGGCTTATCTACTTTATTGATAGCAAATATCATTGGAACTCCAGCTGCTTGAGCATGACTAATAGCCTCTTTTGTTTGAGGCATGATATCATCATCTGCAGCAATTACGATAATTGCAATATCTGTAACTTGAGCTCCGCGAGCACGCATTGCTGTAAACGCTTCGTGACCTGGTGTGTCTAAGAAAGCGATTTTTTGCCCTCCTTCTAACTGAACACCATAAGCACCAATATGCTGAGTAATTCCTCCTGATTCACCTGCTATTACATTTTCTTCACGAATATAATCTAGCAAAGATGTTTTACCATGATCCACGTGACCCATAACTGTAACAATAGGTGCTCTATGCACTAAATCTTCTGGATTATCTAATACTACCTCAGCAGCTTCTTCAATATCAGTTGTAATAAATTCTACCTCGAATCCAAACTCATCTGCCACTATAGATAATGTTTCAGCATCTAAACGCTGATTCATTGTTACCATTATACCTAGAGACATACATGTTCCTATAACTTTTGTAATTGGAACATCCATTAAAGAAGCAATTTCACCAACTGTAACAAATTCCGTTACTTTTAAGATTTTACTTTCTAGATCTTGTTGTTGTAATTCATCATCCACACGTTGACGGTGCGTATCTCTTTTATCTTTACGGTATTTAGCAGCTTTTGAACCTTTTTTACCTTTACCTTGAAGTCTTTCAAGAGTTTCTTTAATTTGGTTTTTAACTTCTTCTTCTGTAGGTTCAGTCTTTTGAACAACAACCTTTTTACCTTTATTAAATCTATCTTTTGAGAAATCTTTTTTAACACCACCTTGTCCTCCTGCAGCATTGTTTGCCCCTGGAACGGGTTTAGTTATTCTCTTACGTTTATTCTTATTTGAATTGTTATTATTGTTACCACCACCAACATTAGGAGCTTTAGTATCTCCTGGCTTCTTGATATCTTTTCTAGGCTCAATTTTCTTTTTAGGCTTATTAAACTGACTTAAATCAATTTTTTGTCCTGTAAAAGTGGCTCCAGATAATTTTTGATAATTGGTAGCTATTTTAACCTCTTCTGTAGAATCCTCAGCACTAACTACTTTTGCGCTAGTAGTCTCTTCTACAGCATTTTTTTCAACAGGAGTATTAGTTGGTTTTGGTTGCTCTACTTTTTCAACAACTTTCACCACTGGTTTCTCTTGTATTGGCTCTACTTTTGGTTTTTCCTGTTCAACTTTTGGCTTATCTTCAACAACAGGAGTTTCTTCTTTTTTCTCAACCTTAGCAACTGGTTTTTCCTCAACAACGGGAGTTTCTTGTTTTGGTTCCACCTTTCTAGGATTTAAATCGATTTTTCCTACTGCTTTTGGTCCTGCTAAAGAAGCTTTTGCTTTAATCACTTCTTGTTTTTGCAGTTCTTCATGCTGACGTTTAATCTCAACCTCTTTTTCAAGCTCTTTTTTAAGAGCTTCCTTCTCTTTTTTCTTCTCTTCACTTACTTCAAGAGAGGCCACTTTCTTACCTTTATCGGCAGAAAATTGACTGCATAAGACATCGTATTCCTCTTGAGATATTTTAGCATTTGGACTTGCCTCAATTTCATGGTCCTTTTCTTTTAAAAAGTCCACAGCTCTATCTAGAGAAATGTTTAACTCCCTTAAAACTTTATTGATTCTTATAACTCTTTTTTCAGACATATAATCTTTTTTCTAATTCTTTTTGTTTTGTGTGTTGTTATTTTTCTAAAAATTAGTCTTCTAATTCTTCTTTTAAAATACGAACAACTTCTAATATAGTTTCTTCTTCTAAGTCTGTTCTTCTTACTAAATCTTCAACATCTTGACCTAAAATACTTCTAGCTGTATCTAATCCTATTTTTTCAAACTCTTCAATCACCCAAGCATCAATTTCATCAGAGAACTCTCTTAATTCAACATCATCAACTTCAACAACACCTTCTCTAATAACATCTAACTCATAACCTGTTAATAAACTTGCTAATTTAATGTTATAACCTCCTCTACCAATTGCTTTAGATACTTCTTCGACTTTCAAGAAAACTTCAGCTTTTTTAGTTTCCTCATCAATTTTAACAGAAGAAACTTTTGCTGGACTTAAAGCTCTTGTTATGTATAATTGAATATTATTAGTATAATTGATAACATCAATATTTTCATTACCTAATTCACGAACAATTCCGTGAATACGCGACCCCTTCATTCCTACACAAGCACCAACTGGATCAATTCTATCATCATAAGAATCAACAGCTACTTTTGCTTTTTCTCCAGGAATTCTTACAACTTTTTTCACATTAATCAAACCATCGAATACTTCAGGAATTTCCTGTTCAAATAATTTTTCAAGAAACTCTGGTGCCGTTCTTGACATCATAATTTGAGGTTTATTCCCTTTTAATTCAACACTTTCAATAATCCCCCTAACATTATCTCCTTTTTTGAAATAGTCATTAGGAATTTGTTTTTCTTTTAGTAAAACAATTTCATTTCCATCATCATCCATCAAAACCACCATTTTAGGTCTTACATGGTGAACTTCAGCCGTATAAATATCTCCTACTAAATCTTTAAATTGTTTATAAAGATTAGTATTGTCATGTTCATGAATTTTTGATATTAAGTTTTGACGAAGTGCTAAAATAGCTCTTCTTCCTAATTGAAATAACTTCACTTCTTCAGAAACATCTTCACCTACTTCAAAATCAGGTTCAATTTTTCTTGCGTCCGCTAATGAAATTTCAGAGTTTTCATCTTCAACTTCTCCATTTTCAACAACAGTTCTATTTCTCCAAATTTCCATATCTCCTTTATCAGGATTAATAATGATATCAAAATTATCATCTGAACCATATTTTTTCTTCAATGCATTTCTAAACACATCTTCTAAAATTGCCATTAAGGTAACTCTATCTATGAGCTTATCGTCTTTAAATTCTGAAAACGATTCTATTAACGCAATATTTTCCATGTCAACTCTTTATTTAAAATAATACTATTACTGTAGCTTCTTTAATTTCAGAATAAGGCAAATTTACAGATTTTTCTACTGTTTCTTTACCTTTTCCTATTTTTTTTGGTTCTCTTGCTTTCCACTCTAATGTGATTCCATCATCATCAGCAGCTGAAAGCAATGCTTCGATCTCTTGTGATGTTGTTGTTTTAACCTTTAAATTCCTTCCAATATTCTTTTTGTATTGTCTAACCAAACTCAATGGACTTGAAACTCCAGCAGAAGCTACTTCAATACTAAAGTCATATTTCTCACTATCCAAATTACCGTCAATCGCTCGACTTACATCTATGCAATCCTGTAAACTAACACCGTTATCACCATCTAAAACAATATTTATTTTAAACGAATCATCTATTTTGAGATCAATCAAAAACAAAGATGGACGCTCTTTTAAGGCGTCTTCTAACAACTGATTTACGTCTTCTTTAAATGTCATATTTTTATAAAAAGAGGCACGCAATGCGTGCCTCATTATTTAACTACTTTATAAATAATCGGTGCAAATATACATAATATTTTTTTAAATTAAAATAATTGTTTAATTAGAATATAATCAGTAACTTTATGATGTAAACTTTTACAATTTAAATTATTAAAAAATAAAGTATTTATGAAAAAAATTTTAGTCCCTACAGATTTTTCCAAACACGCTGAATATGCCCTAAAAGTTGCTGCCCAAATAGCTAAAAAAGACAATAGTGAAATTATTGTTATACATATGCTTGAACTTCCCACTACAGGAAACGATGCTATAACCTCATCTCATGAAATACCAGAGTTAATGCTTTTTAAAAATGCAGCTATAGCAAAACTAGACAATATAATGAACGCACCTTATTTACAAGGTATCAAAACTACCAAAGTAATACAATTTGAAGTTGCCTTCGACGGAATCATGAAAAACGAAAAAAGCGAGAATGCCGATTTAATTGTTATGGGTTCTCATGGTGCTAGTGGTTTTCAAGAAATGTTTATTGGCTCAAATACTGAAAAGGTAGTTAGAAATTCCGAAATACCAGTTTTAGTTATTAAAAGAGAGGAAGAAAATTTTAACGCAAATAACTTTGTGTTTGCTTCTGATTTTTCAGATGAAATAAAAAAACCATTTGAAAAAGTAGTAGATTTCGCCAATAAGTTCAATTCACACATTCATTTGGTAAATATAAACACACCTAATAATTTTAAATCCACTCATGTTGCTCAAAACACCATGGATGATTTTATTTCTGGCTTTAAAATAAACAGCTTCTCCACTCATATCTATAACGACATTAATGTTGAAAAAGGAATACTTCATTTTGCAAAAAGCGTAGATGCTGATATCATTGGAATGAGTACACACGGAAGAAAAGGCCTATCTCACTTCTTTAATGGAAGCATTAGTGAAGACTTAGTCAATCATGCCAAAAGACCTGTTATAACCTTTAAAATATAACCTAAAAACAATTGAAATAAAAAAAGCCTCTCAACTGAGAGGCTTTTTGTTGTCCCACAAGGACTCGAACCTTGAATGACGGTACCAAAAACCGGAGTGTTACCATTACACCATGGGACATATTTCCTTAATGCGAGTGCAAATTTAGAACATATTTTTTATTCTGCAAGTTTTTCTAAAAAAAATATTAAAATTTATTTTAAATCTTTTATGCTAACAAAAAAGTAGTTTCTTTGTATTACAAATTAAAAAAGACAAATAGACACTTTATGACTGCATTTAATTTTAAAAAATGGAACACTATAGTAGGTTGGGTTACTTTTACTATTGCCCTAGTAACCTTCACATTAACAGTTGAACCTACAATGAGCTTTTGGGATTGTGGAGAATACATTGCTACTTCTGCTAATCTTGAAATCGGACATCCACCTGGAGCTCCTTTATTTCAAATGTTAGGTGCTTTCTTTGCAATGTTTGCAAATAGTGCCTCAAAAATAGCATTCATGGTTAATATGATGTCTGTGTTTTCAAGTGCTTTTACAATTCTTTTTATGTTTTGGTCTTTGACTCTTTTAATGAAACGAATTTTCATTAAAGAAGAAAACAACTCTACAGAAAATTACATCATGCTATTAGGTAGTGCTTTTGTAGCCTCTTTAGCTTTTACTTTTTCTGACAGTTTCTGGTTTAATGCAGTAGAAGCAGAAGTTTATGCTATGGCTTCTTTTTTAATTGCTTTACTTTTCTGGCTAGGTTTAAGATGGGAACAAGACATGGATAAACCTAAAGGAAACAAATGGTTACTTATTATTTCACTCGTTATAGGCTTATCATTTGGAGTTCATTTCATGGCTTTATTGACTTTTCCTGCTATTGGTTTCCTTTATTTTTTCAAAAAACATAAGAACATTACTGTAAAAAGTTTTTTAATTGCCAATGTAGTTATTGTTGCCATACTTCTGTTCATTTTCAAATTATTACTTCCTTACACTTTAGCTTTTTTTGGAAAAACAGAAATTTTTGTAGTAAACAGCTTAGGATTACCTTTTAATTCTGGTACAATTATAGCTTTCATTGTTCTAGTAACTTTATTCTATTTTGGTTTAAAATACACCAAAACAAAAGGACATGTCTTTTACAACACAATTATACTTTCTGTTTTATTTATTTTAATTGGTTTTTCAACTTGGTTAATGCTTCCTATTAGAGCTAATGCAAATCCTCCAATTAACGAGAACAAACCTTCAGATGCAGCAGAAGTTTTAGCTTACTACAACAGAGAACAATATGGTGAACAACATTTATTTTATGGACCTCAGTTTTCTGACACCTACTCTGGTTTAGATGAAAACAATCCATACTTAGATGGGAAACCTAATTATGAAAGAGACTATAAGTCTGGCAAGTATATCATTACAAATAATTACAAAAATGCTAATCAAAACACTGATGACAATCACAAAGCATTTTTACCTAGAATGTGGAGTAGCGATCATAGTGCCAACTACATGCGTTTCACAGAACCATTAGACTTTAGAATTAAACCTGAATATGCTGACGAACAAGAATTAGTACAAATAGTATCTGAATTTAGAAGTGCATTTAATGACAAAAGATCTAACTTAGACCTTGATGATTATAATAAATTTCTGAAAGGATATGGCGATTATTTAATTGTTGAAAAACCAAGCTTCGTAAACAACATGAAGTTTATGTTTGACTATCAATTTGGAGATATGTATTGGAGATACCTAATGTGGAATTTTACTGGTCGACAAAGTGACAACCAATGGAAAGGTGATTCTTTTGAAGGGAATTGGATTAGTGGTATAAAATTCCTAGATACAATTAGACTTGGAAGTCAAAAAAACTTAACTTCTGATATGCTTAACAATAAAGGTAGAAATACTTATTTTTTCTTGCCTTTCATACTAGCGATAATCGGAATGATTTATCATGCTAAGAAAGATGTAAAAAGTTTTTATGTTTTACTTGTTTTATTCTTATTTACTGGATTAGCTCTAAAAATATATTTAAACGAAAGACCTTTTGAACCTAGAGAACGTGATTACGCTTTAGTTGGTTCTTTTTATGTATTTGCTATGTGGATAGCTTTTGGAGTATATTCTTTATATGACGGTATTAAAAATTTCCTAAACCCTAAACTTACCATTCCAGTTGTACTTGGATTAACATTATTAGCAGCACCCGTTTTAATGGCTTCTCAAAACTGGAACGATCATTCTCGTGCCAATAAGTATACTGCTTTAGCTAATGCAAAAGCCTATTTAGACTCATGCGATGAAAATGCTATATTATTCACCATTGGAGATAATGACACCTTCCCTCTTTGGTATGCACAAGAAATTGAAGGATACCGAACAGATGTTAGAATCGTAAATACAAGTTTATTTATGACAGATTGGTACATCGATCAAATGAGAAGAAAGGCTTATGAATCTGACCCAATTCCACTTACCATGTCAAGTGATTTATACAGAGGAAGTAATAGAGATTATAGTTTCTTTATTGAAAAAACTAAGGATTCTATTCTTTTACAAGATTTAATTCGATTTATGTCTTTAGAAGATGAAAGAGCAAAAATTGATTTAAAAAGTGGCCAATCTGTTAATTACTTTCCATCTAACAAGATTGTTATACCTATTGACAAAGAAACAATTATTAAGAACAAAGTTGTTTCTCCAAAATACTATGACTCAATTGTTCCTTATATGCAGTTTAAGATTAAAGGAGATGCTTTATATAAAAACAGATTGATGATGCTTGACATTATTAACGCAAACAACTGGAAACGACCAATTTATTTTACTGGTGGAAGTTTTGGAGATGAAGACTATCTATGGATGAAGGATTATTTAGAACTTGATGCTATGTGCTTTAAGTTAGTTCCTATAAAAACAAAAAACAGTAATGACGGTCCAAACCCTTTAGAAATGGGATTCATCGATTCTGACAAAATGTATAACATTATTAGAAAGTGGGATTGGGGAAATAGTGGTAATCCAGATATGTATCACGACCCTGAAACACGTAAAAATGGTATTACATATAGAACTAACCTTGCGAGACTAATGGAAATATTAATAAATGAAGGTAAAAATGAGAAAGCTGAAAACATAATTGATTTAGCAATGGAAAAAATGCCAATTGATTATTTTGAATATTATACTTTAGTTGATCCATTTGCAGAAGGCTATTACGAAATAGGAAAGAAAGAAAAGGCTAGATTAGTATTAAAGCAATTAATTATCAAATACCAAGAAGAATTAACTTATTACAAAGGCATTAATAGAAATCAAATAGACAGAGAAACTATGATGACGATAGTTTCTAATATTGAACGCTACAGAAGCCTATTAGAAATAATGAAGCGTGCTGATGACTTAGAGTTCTATAACCAAGAAAAAACAAAATTCAATAATTATAACAAGATGTTTCCTGAATACGACAGAGATATGGAGTGATTTTTGTTTTAAAAACCTAAAAAGTGTGATAAGGGCTTCTTATCACACTTTTTTATTTTTTACATTTACATTATGAGTACTTTTTGGATTAAAATACCTTCATTTATTCAATATTTATTTCCAAATTATAGCTGGAAAATAAAAAATACTGAACAAAAAATATTTTTAACTTTTGACGATGGTCCTATTCCTCAAGTAACGGAATGGGTATTAGATATTTTAAAAAAAGAAAACATAAAAGCAACTTTTTTCTGCATTGGAGATAATATAAAAAAAAATCCACAAATCTTCAAAAGAATAGCGCAAGAGAATCATTCTATTGGAAATCACACTTTCAATCATTTGAAGGGTTGGAAAACCAACACTAAAGATTATTTAGAAAATTTTAATTTATGTAAAATTGAAATTGAAAGTTTTGATTTAGCAAATCATAAATTATTTCGCCCACCTTATGGTAAAATAAAAAAACAACAGGCAAAAAGAATTAAAGCGGAAGGATACCAAATAATAATGTGGGATGTTTTAAGTTATGATTTTGATCAAAATATTACACCAGAAAATTGCTTAAAAAATGTTGTTAAAAACACTACTACTGGAAGTATAATCGTCTTTCACGATAGCTTAAAAGCTAAAAAAAACTTAGAGTATGCATTACCAAAAGCAATACAAGAATTAAAAGAAAAGGGCTTTGTTTTTGAAACTATAACTTAAGCTTGTTCTGTAACCAATGCTATTAAAGTATTAGCATCCATTTCACCACTTTGTCTCCAAACCATTTGACCTTCTTTATAAATCATTAATGTAGGCAAACCTTTAACTCGCAAAGCTTCAGCAAGTTCACGATTTTTATCCACATCAATTTTAATAACTCTGGCTTTATCTCCTAAAGCTGCTGCAACATCACGAATAACTTCGTTCATCGCAACCGAAGGCTCGTTCCATTCTGTAAAAAAATCTATCAATACAGGTACATGAGCATCGATAAGTTCCCCAAATTTTGACATAAATCGAAATTTTTAAGCAAAAATAATATACAAATGTAGCATTTTTACTGAATTAAGCTACATTTTCACCTTTTTTTAGTTCTATAACAGTTATTTCTGGCATGATTCCTACTCTTCCTGGATAGGCATGAAATCCAAACCCTCTATTTACATATACATATCTACCTACATTTTCATATAATCCAGCCCATTGTTTGTATACATATTGTACAGGACTCCATTTAATCCAACCAGGTATCTCTATGCCAAATTGAAATCCATGTGTGTGACCTGAAAGCGTTAAATGATAATGATTATCATCATGTTGCACTTCTGCGTCCCAATGACTTGGATCATGGCTCATTAATATCTTAAAATCTTCTTTTTTAACTCCTTTAGAAGCAAGTTCTAAGTCTCCAGCTTTTTTAAAATGTTTACCCCAATTTTCAACACCAATAAGTCTTATAGAATCTTGCCCTTTTTTAATCTCTACGTTTCTATTTAAAAGCAAATCAAAATCAATTTGTTGATGCAAATCTTTAATCTCATTAAAATTAGCTAACTTTTCTTCATTAGAACTCCAATCAAAATATTCGCCATAATCATGATTTCCTAAAACCGAAAATTTACCTAATTTAGGATTATGAATCCTTTTAAAAGTATCTATCCACGGATGCATTTCTTTAGCATGAGTATTTACTATATCTCCTGTAAACAATACTAAATCAGAGTTTTGTTCATTAATTAAATCGATTGCATATTGAATTTTTTCAGGATTATCAAAACTTCCACTATGAATGTCTGAAATTTGAGTAATCGTTGTCCCATCAAATTCTGGTGGTAAATCTGGAAAAAATAAGGTCTGCTTTCTAACTTTAAAATTATACTTACCAATAGTCATTCCATACAATAAAGAACCAAATGGAACCGCTGCAAGACCAAGTGCAATTTGACTTACAAATCGTCTTCTCTGAGGAAAGAAATAATCTCCACGATTATTTCCTATAAAATAATTCAAACAACCCGAAAATAATCTATATATATCTTCACCCAATAAAATAAGGGTTAAAAAAATTTTAGGAACAAAGGTTATTAAAAACAACCCTATTGCAAAAAGTGACTGTTTATTTTGCCCTGATCCTCTATCATGAGTTAAAAAAAAATAAGTTATATAAACTATAACACCAACAGACACTAAAAGATAAATTCCTAAAACCCACTTAGATTTTACAACTGTTTTAACAGCTTGAAAAGAATAAAACTCTAATAAGGAAATTAGTAACAAAGGTATTAACCAACGAAGCATTTGAAATAATTTTACACAAAGTAACAAATATTCAATCAGTTGAAAATAGTAATTATTAAAATTTTAACTCAAAAAGCAAAAAAGACTACTGTAAGTAACAATAGTCTTTTTTGTTTACAAGTGAGATTATTGTATATTATCTCAAATACAAACTTAAAGAAACTGTAAGCATATTACTAGTCCCACTATATCTTTCTACATAAACTTCCACATAATCATTTGGAGACATCTCCACAACTGTTTGCAATGGAAAAGCAAAAATATCATTAGTATTAGTGGTATATATATATGTTTTAGAACGATTTATAACTGTACCATTTTTAGCTATATAAAAAACATAAATAGTATTACTACTACTTGTAGCCTGAAAAGAAGCCGCAGCATTTACTGTAAAAAATCGCTTCTTACTTCCTAAATATTGGATTCTATTATCTGCTGAACCATTAGAAGCTCTAAAAAAATTATTCGAAGAAGTAGCTCCTAATATTTTAATTGGTGTACTTGTAGTTAATGTTGTTAAAAACCCTGTACCTACACCATAATCAAAACTTACATCTCCAACGGTGAAACTATCCCCTTCAAAAGGAATACCCGTACAATTAACATCCCACGTATTATTAAAGTTATAACCTGTATATGAACCTACTGTGTAGCGTTTTACATAAAAACCAGTTGAAAGAGTTCCTGAAAAATTTACTCCTTCTAAGTCTCCAGAAACTGAAATTGTAGGGTTTGAAGAAACATCCACACCTATTGCTGCTCCATTAACGTCACAAAACCCTCCTTGCTTTTGAATTGAACTAAAAGTTCCTTCAAATTTTTCAAATGTCCCTGTATTATTCCCAAACCATGCTTGATTATCTAATAATAATTTTGAAATATCTCTATAGATAATTCCGTTGGTATTTCCTGCAAATTGAATAATACTTCCAAAGACTAAAGCAAAATTTTGAAGCACTCCAACATTAGCAGAACTTGCAATAATAGCATCTCTAAAAATAAAATTTTGAGTGCCTCCTCCATTAATATTAAATACATTACCACTAGAAGCTACTAATGTCAATACTTTAATAGTTCCACCTGTAGTCCCTGTAAATAAATCTCCAGTGCTTTTTACTAATTTATCCTCACCAGCATCTAAACCAACTAAATAGGCATTATTTAATTCTATAGGTAAATCAACTAAAACTGTACCGTTAATCTCATACAATGTTCCTGTATCTAATAAATATTTAGAGCCTCCTCCTGCTGCCAACTCAGATGCTAAAACTGTAGCCAAGACATCTGTAGATTTAACTCTTTTAAACTTAGATCTACCCTGCTTAATATTTACCCAAGTCGTTGCTGGTAAATCATAATAACTATATTCTTTAAAATCGGTATCATAAACTAACAACCCATTTGCTGGAGAAGTTATCGCTAATTTTTGAGCAGTAGTCATCCTTGGTGCTAAAATACCTTGTGTAGTAGATGTAATATCTAATGCAGAGGAAGCATCTGGTGAGGTTGTATTAATTCCAATTTGAGCAGTCGAATTTTGTGTCGAAAAAAATAGTACAATTACCAAATAGCATAATTCAAATTTAAATAGTTCTTTTTTCATAATATCACAATTAATTTACATTTTAAATATACAAAATTCAATAAACAAATCATATTAAAAATGTTAAAAATAAAAATTTAACAAATATTATAATTTTAATGTATTTTTTGTTAATGTATTTTTACATCTAATTATTTCAATAAATCTTTCAAAGAATTGTATTTTTACATTTTTGAATTAAAATAACACTTCATGTCACAGAAACGATTATTTCTTCTCGATGCTTATGCTTTAATCTTTAGAGGTTATTATGCATTTATAAAAAATCCAAGAATCAACTCAAAAGGAATGGATACCTCAGCCATTATGGGATTTATGAATTCTTTAATGGATGTAATTAAACGGGAAAAACCAGACCATTTAGCTGTAGCGTTTGATAAAGGAGGAAGTGACATAAGAAACGAAATGTTTCCAGAGTACAAGGCCAATAGAGATGCTACACCAGAGGCTATTAAAATTGCTATTCCTTATATACAGGAACTATTAAAAGCAATGCACATTCCTATCATGGAAAAAGCAGGTTTCGAAGCAGATGATTTAATTGGAACTCTGGCAAAACAAGCAGAAAAAGAGGGATACCAAGTTTTCATGGTAACTCCTGATAAAGATTTTGCTCAATTAGTTTCTGAAAATATTTTCATGTATAAACCTGCTCGTATGGGTAACGGAATAGAAATTTGGGGAATTCCAGAAGTACAAGCTAAATTTGAAGTGGAACATCCTCTACAAGTAATCGATTTCCTCGGAATGATGGGTGATTCAGTAGACAATATTCCAGGTTTACCAGGTGTAGGTGAAAAAACAGCTAAAAAGTTTTTAGCAGAATATGGTTCAATGGAAAAACTTTTAGAAAGCACCCATGAACTAAAAGGCAAAATGAAAGAAAACATAGAAGCTAATAAAGAAAAAGGGATTCTTTCTAAAAAATTAGCCACTATCCTACTCGATTGCCCAGTTCAATTTAATGAAACAGACTTTGAGCTTTCTAAACCTGATGTAGAAAAAACAGACGAAATCTTCCAAGAATTAGAATTTCGTCAAATGAAAGCGCAATTTGATAAAATTTTTGGTTCAGATGCCTCTACAAATGATTTAGAAAACAATACTAAGGATAAACCAATAAAAAAATCACCTCCAAAAAACGAAAATCAATTTGATTTATTTGGTTTTTCTGATGAACCTTCAGAAGAAGTAATGCATAATTCATTTTACGCTACTTTGGAAAGCACAGAACATTTTTATCAAATTGTACAAGGAGATTTGGCTGTCAAACTATTATTACAAAATTTAGAAAAACAATCTTCTGTTTGTTTTGACACCGAAACAACTGGTTTAGATGCTTTAAACGCAGAGCTAGTTGGAATTGCTTTTTCATGGGAAAAAGGAAAAGGCTTTTATGTACCATTTCCAGAAAACCAAGAAGAAGCAAAAGCATTGGCACAGAAATTTATAGGTTTTTTTGAGAATGATACTATTGAAAAAACAGGTCAAAACTTAAAATATGATCTTAAAATATTAGCCAATTATGGTATTGAAGTTAAAGGAAAGTTCTTCGATACAATGATTGCACATTATTTAATCAATCCTGATATGCGTCATAATATGGATGTTTTATCAGAAACTTATTTAAAATATGCTCCCAAATCTATAGAAACTTTAATTGGCAAAAAAGGAAAAAATCAAAAATCGATGCGAGATGTTGCCATCGAAGAAGTAAAGGAATATGCTGTTGAAGATGCTGATGTAACATACCAATTAAAAGAACATTTTCAACCTATTTTAGAAAAGGTAGGTACCAAAAAATTATTTGATACAATCGAAATCCCTTTGGTTGAAGTTTTAGCTGCAATGGAAAGCGAAGGAATTAATTTAGACGTTACTTTCTTAAATAGTATGTCTAAAGATATGCAAGTTGAAATTGATGCATTCGAAAGTAAAATATACGAAATTGCTGGTGAAACATTCAATTTAGCCTCGCCAAAACAATTAGGTGATATTTTATTTGACAAATTAAAAATTGGTGGAGCCAAACAAAAGAAAACCAAAACGGGTCAATATGCAACTGGTGAAGAAATTTTAAGTTATTTGGCAAAAGACAACGAAATTGTACGTTATATTTTAGAATGGAGACAATTAGTAAAACTAAAAAGTACCTACGTTGATGCTTTACCTAATCAGGTTGATTTAAAAACACATCGTGTTCATACTGATTATATGCAAACTGTTGCAGCAACAGGTCGATTAAGTTCTAATAATCCTAATCTACAGAACATTCCTATTCGAACAGAAAGAGGTCGTCAAATAAGAAAAGCCTTTATTGCTCGTGATGAAAACTACACTTTATTAGCAGCCGATTATTCCCAAATAGAATTACGTATTATTGCTGCTTTATCAGGAGAAACTACAATGATTGAAGCTTTTAAAAACGGAGAAGATATTCATAAGTCTACTGCTTCAAAAGTGTTCAATGTCCCTTTAGAAGAAGTAACTAAAGAACAACGTAGTAATGCTAAAACTGTAAACTTTGGAATAATCTACGGTGTTTCAGCTTTTGGATTAAGTAACCAAACCGATTTAAGCAGAAGTGAAAGTGCTGATTTGATTGATGCATATTACAAAACCTATCCTAAATTGAGAGCTTACATGAGTGACCAAGTCGATTTTGCAAGAGAAAATGGTTATGTTGAAACCGTTTTAGGCAGAAGACGTTATTTAAAAGACATCAATTCGGCTAATGCAGTGGTTCGTGGTGGAGCAGAACGAAATGCTGTAAATGCACCTATTCAAGGAAGTGCAGCAGATATTATTAAAATTGCCATGATCAATATCCATAAACGTTTGAAATCAGAAGAGTGGAAATCAAAAATGCTATTACAAGTTCATGATGAACTTGTTTTTGACGTACACAATAGTGAGTTAGAAAAAATACAACCTATGATTAAAAGTGAAATGGAAAATGCTTTCAAATTGGAAGTACCATTAACCGTTGATTTAGGATTAGGAAAAGATTGGCTAGAAGCACATTAATACATAGCTATAATTAGAGTTCAGTTTGGTCGCTAAATCATTAATAAAAATTACATTTTACGCAACCAAGTTCTTTTTAAAGCATCTTGAAATAAAAACAACATGAAAAATATAGTAAAATTAGTTGCAATTGTGTTCTTATTTCAAAGTTTTCAATGTGAAGAAGATCGTGGAGATAGAAATAAAAAAGGACAGTTTGAAAAATTACAAAACGAAAAACAAGAGATTTTAGATTATATTGCTTCTGTTCCTTGTGATGAAACTTCAGGATGTAATTTCATTGCTTTTGGTTCAAAACCTTGTGGTGGTCCTTGGGAATATTTAGTATATTCTAATGCTATAGACATAAACCTTTTAACCAACTTAGTCAATAACTACAACTCAGATGAAGCTCAGTATAATGAATTATACAATATTTATTCTGACTGTACTGTTGTAGATCCTCCTGAAAATATAGAATGTATTGATGGCATTTGTTCCATAATTCAATAAAAAAGTAACCAAAATAAAAAAGAG
This sequence comes from Flavobacterium jejuense, assembly GCF_006491595.2. GTDB lineage: Bacteria > Bacteroidota > Bacteroidia > Flavobacteriales > Flavobacteriaceae > Flavobacterium > Flavobacterium jejuense. The sequence goes on along the minus strand of NZ_VEVQ02000014.1, from coordinate 48,613 downwards.
AAATTGAAATATTATTTCTCTTTTATATACCTTTGACTGCACAGTTTCACAAATTAATAAACTAGCGTTATAAATGAAATTCTATTTACAAATATGTCTTACATTACTATTTAGTTTACCTTTATTTTCTCAAAACACATATTATTTAGAAGGTAAATTAGGTAAATCTACCATTTTTATGGAAATAACGGAATATGACAATAATTATATTGAAGGTAATTATTTCTATCAAAAATCCTTAAAAGACATTCGACTAAATGGTAAATTTAATGAAGCTACTTACGTACTGTTTTTTGGCAATGATTATGGAGAAGAAGAATATCAAGAAAAATTTGAACTCTTAAAAACAACAAACGATTTTTCAGGAAAATGGAAGAACAAAGCAGGAAAGACAATAGCAGTTCAGCTTAAAAAAATTGATTTCAATAAATACAACTCTTTAAATAATCAAGAAATTGAAAATAATCTTGATTTAGTAAAATTAAGTCTTTTAAATTTTACTCAAGACTCCATTTCAACCTATAAAAACCAAGAAATTATTTGGTTAAAAGAGACACATTGTAACGCTCCTTTTTTTAGACTTGGAAAAACTTTTTCAGAAGAGACTAAAAAAAACATAAACACCATTTTAGCTAAAACTCACACAGAAATGACATTAAATCAATTAAGTTGTTCCTCTCCTTTTAGTTATAATGAAGGAAATGGTATTGAGTATAGCATTTCAATTGGTTTTTTGAATGATAATCTTCTTGGGTATCAAATTTTCTCCTCTTATTTCTGTGGTGGAGCTCACCCAGATTTTGGCGGAGAAGGTAATTTAATTGATATGCATACTGGGAAAAATTATGATATCGATTCTATTCTAGCTTTTGATAAAAGTGTTACTAGTTATGGAGATGAAAATTTTGAGCAATTTTCAACATATAGAGCAACATTTTTTGCTCCAAAATTATTTAAACTAATCAATCAAAATGAGAAATTTGGAACATCAAATAATGAAGATGATTATTGTGATTATACAGAAAATGAAATTTGGGATTTTCCACAATGGAATTTTACCGAAAAAGGGATTGAATTTACTCCAGTTTTTGCAAGAGTAGCTAGAAGTTGTGAAATGGCTTTCTTAGTAGATTTTGAAAAATTAAAACCTTTTAAAAACCCTAGTTTTCCGTATACTCTTTAAAATTTAAAAGATTTTAAATTTACAATTATCTTTTAGTTTGCTATTTTTAATGTTACTGATTTAGTAAATTTGACAAAACAAAACAAACAACTATAAAACACAGATTTGAAAATATTAAAACCATTATTATATTTTTCAATTTTTAATCACCCATTAAAAGAGGAAGAAGTTTACTTGTATTCCCCACACAAAGAATTGAAATTTGTTGTGGAAGAGCTCGAAATAGCTTTGTCGAAAGGGATTATTGAAAAAACAGAAGATTTTTACCATACACATCTTTCAAGAGAATCCATAGAAAAAAGAAAAAAAGGAAATATTAATGCTGAAATCGCCCTGCTTAAGGCAAAAAAAAGAGCTAAATTTATAACTCGTTTTTTTCCATTCATTGAAGGTATTGCTATTTCTGGTTCTCTTTCAAAAGGGTATTTTGATGAAAATAGTGATGTTGATTACTTTATAATTACAAAACCAAATCATTTGTGGACTTGCAGAACATTTTTAGTTCTCTTTAAAAAAATATTTCTGTTCAACTCTAGAAAATATTTTTGTATGAATTATTTTATTTCTTCAGAATATTTAGAAATTGAAGAAAAAAATATTTTTACAGCTACAGAAATAGCTACCTTGATTCCGCTCTATGGCGATAAAATATTTCAGGCTTTTTTCGAAAAAAATAAGTGGTATCAAAATTTTATCCCTAATAAAAAAATCAGTACTAAAAACCTTATTCCTTTTCGTAAATCAAAAATGATTCAATTTTCAGAGTATTTTTATTCTGGATTATTTGGCAAAATAATCGAAAAGACGTCATTTAGCTTGACTTTGTATTTTTGGAAAATAAAGTTTAGAAAAAAAATGACATCAGAAGACTTTGCACTAGCTTTCAAATCATCTAAAAAAGTATCTAAACATCATCCTTCCAATTTTCAAAAAAAGATAATTGATGCTATCAATTTAAAATATGATTTTGTTAAAGAAAATTTTCAAATAGATATCCCAAAAGAACATGTCTAAAATTCTTTTTTCGCATTCGTACTACTATAAATTAGATCCAAAACAATGGAAAAACAATATGCCGTTTCCTCCATTAGGCACTTTATATGCTGCTTCATTTATGCGTAAAAAAGGATTTGAAGTAGATTTATTTGACACTAATTTATTGGATTCTCCAAATTCAATTGTTCCTATTTTAGAAAAATCAAAACCAAAATATTTAGTCATCTATGATGATGGTTTTAATTATTTAACTAAAATGTGCCTAACAAACATGCGTGAAGCTTGCTTTGAAATGATAAAAATTGGAAAAAAACACAATTGCATCGTTATCATTTCTAGTTCAGACTCAACCGATCATTATACCGAATATTTAGAAAAAGGAGCTGACTTTGTTATTAAAGGTGAAGGAGAAATTACGCTTTTAGAACTTATAACTAATTTAGAAAGAAATAATTCTATTACAGAAATTAACGGAATAGCTTATCAAGAAAAAAAATCCGTAAAAGTCAATAAACCTAGAGCTGTTTTACAAAATTTAGACGAATTACCTCTACCAGCTTGGGATTTGGTCAACATAGAAACATATAAAAAAAATTGGAAGCAAAGTGGCCAAGAGTTTACTTTAAACTTAGCTACTACAAGAGGTTGTCCTTATAAATGTAATTGGTGTGCCAAACCCATTTACGGAAATCGATACAATGCACATTCACCAGAATATATTGTAAACGAAATTGCTTATTTACAACAAGAATTTGGTGTAAAACGTTTTTGGATGTGTGACGATATTTTTGGCTTAAAGCCCAATTGGGTACAAGAATTTAATGTAGAATTACAGAAAAAGAAAATACAAATTGGCTATTTCATTCAAAGTCGAGTGGATTTACTATTAAAAGAAGACACTATTGACGCTTTATCCGAAAGTGGCTTAGAAGAAGTTTGGGTAGGTGCTGAAAGTGCTTCACAGAGAATTTTGGATGCTATGGACAAAGGAACGCAAGTTTCCGAAATTTATGATGCTACTCGCCTTCTGAAACAAAAAAATATTAAAGTTGCTTTCTTTTTGCAATTTGGTTATTTAACCGAAACTCAAGAAGATATTGAAAAGACCATAGCTATGGTGAAAGAACTTTTGCCAGATAATATTGGTATTTCTGTTTCCTATCCTTTACCTGGTACTAAATTTTATGAAAAAGTAAAAGATGATTTAAAACTAAAGTCCAACTGGAAAGACTCGGATGATTTAGACATGATGTTCCATGGCACTTATTCATCAAATTATTACCGAAAATTACAACGATTTGTTCATAAAGAATATAGAAAAAGCCAAGGCATTTATCATTTAAAAAACTTTTCGTTTTCTATTAAGAAAATAAAAGCTATTATGAAATTAGGTTATTATATTCCTAGTGCCTTTTTGGACAAATTGGTTTTGAAAACACTTCAAAATGAAAGCTAGTTTCGATATAGCTGCTCAAAACTATGACCAATCTTTTACAAATACTAAGATTGGAAAATCGCAACGGAATTCGGTTTATAAAATGCTAAGCAAACATTTGAATACTTGTACCGACATACTAGAAATTAATTGTGGAACAGGTGAAGATGCCATTTGGTTAGCGCAACGAAATTTTAATGTTTTGGCAACAGATATTTCTGAAAACATGATTGCTATTGGAAAATCGAAAAATCACTATCAAAACCTTACTTTTAATCAATTAGACCTTACTTTATTGGCTAACAGAGAAAGTTTAGGAACATTTGATCTCGTTTTTTCTAATTTTGGTGGTTTAAATTGTTTACCAAAAAACGAATTACAAAATTTCTTTACTAACATCCCAAATCACCTTAATGAAAAGGGGAAATTAGCCTTAGTAATCATGCCAAAAAATACGATTTGGGAACAATGTTATTTTCTTTTAAAAGGAAAACTATCAAAAGTTTTTAGACGAAGAAAAGAGGTAGCAATAGCTAATGTTGATGGAGAAAATGTTGCCACTTATTATTATAATCCAAAAGATATTGTAAATTTAGCAAAAATAAATTTTAATTTCATCGAAAGCAAACCCATTGGTTTTTTTATTCCACCTTCTTATTTAGAGCCATTTTTTCAAAATAAGATTCGTTTATTTAAAATTTTAAATTATTTGGAAAACAAAATTAAGAACAAATCATTTCTTTCAAAATATGCAGATCATTACATCATAATCTTACAAAAAAAATGAGTGTTTTATTTACGCATGCTTATTATTTATCGGATGATCCTAAGGAACAAAAGATAATGAAACCTTACCCTCCATTAGGGTTATTGTATGTGTCTGCTTATTTAGTGAATAAAAACATTCCTAATGATGTATTTGATAGTACGTTTTCCAATCAGGAAGCCCAACTTCAATTTATTTTAGATAAAAAGCCAAAAGTCATTTGTATTTATACGAATTTAATGACCAAAATTGAAGTCATTAAACTGATTAAAATACTTAGAACAGAAAAGTTCAACTATCCAAAAATTGTTCTTGGTGGTCCAGATGTTTCTTATAATATTGAAAATTATTTAAAAGCAAGAGCCGATTTTTTAGTCATTGGTGAAGGAGAAGAAACCACTTTTGAATTATACAATGCTATTTTAAGCAATCAAAATTATAACGAAATAAACGGAATTGCTTTTGTGGAAAATGAAAAAGTAGTTCAAACCAAAACCAGAACCAAATTTAAGGAACTCGACGAATTACCATTTCCCAATAGAGAAGCTATAAGCATGCAAAAATACTTGGACACTTGGAAAAACAATCACGGACAAAGTTCGATGACTATTTCAACCCAAAGAGGTTGTCCTTATACTTGTAAATGGTGTAGCACTGCGGTTTACGGTCAAAGTTACAGACGAAGACCCGCAGAACAAGTAGCTGCTGAAATGAAAATGCTAAAAGAAAAATATCAACCAGATGCCATTTGGTTTGTGGATGACGTGTTTACTGTTAGTCACAAATGGTTATTGGCTTTTAGAGAAGAAGTACTAAAACAAGAAGCTATAATTCCTTTTGAATGCATTACACGTGCAGAGCGACTAAATGATGAAATACTAACACTATTAAAAGAAATAGGTTGTTTTAGAATTTGGATTGGAGCCGAAAGTGGTTCGCAAAGAATTATTGATTTAATGGATCGTCGTGTGGATGTGACTGTCGTGAAAGAAGCCATTCAAAAAACCAATCAATTAGGCATTGAAACGGGAACGTTCATTATGCTAGGCTACCCTGGAGAAACAGAAGAAGACATTACTGAAACGATTCAATACCTAAAAGAAGCCAACCCAACGCATTATACCATAACAATAGCCTATCCTATAAAAGGTACGTCACTTTACACAGAAATAGAAGATAAAATAACAAGAGCTCCTGATTGGGAAACCTCAACTGATAGAGAAATTGATTTTAAAAGAACTTATTCTCGAAAATATTATGATTATGCAGTAAGTAAAGTGGTAAATGAGGTAGAGTATTATAAAAAGAAAAGCACGAATATAACCCAAGCTTTAAAGCATAAAACAAAAGCTATTTTGGTTAGTGGATTGATGATTTATCATAAGTTATTATGATTTTTTAGGACATAAAAAATGGAGCTTCAAAAAATAGAAAAAATTACCTATTTCATAATATATCTCATAACGAGAGAAAAAACTAATAAAATTATTTAATAAAATTTCACATAAGAACAGCTGTTTTCAAGACATTGATTAACAAATAATTAATTCACTTTTTTTTATTTAAACAATTCAAAATTTTTAATTTTATTTTTATGTAAGAAATATTGAAATGAAACTTTTATGACACCAAATCCATAAATAAGACTTCTTCTAAAATTTATTGAAGAACTTTCTTTATTATACTTTGTAGGACAAGTGATCTCAGCAATTTCATAGCCTTTATTGAAAATTTGACAAATCATTTGATTATCAAAAATGAAATCATCTGAATTACATTCGAGATATAGAGTATTTAAAACCTCTTTTGAAAAAACCCTATATCCACTATGGTATTCAGATAGTTTTTGACCAATCACTATATTTTGGAAAAGCGTTAAAAATCGATTGGCAACATATTTATAAATAGGCATTCCTCCACTAATAGCTCCTTTTCCTAAAATCCTTGAGCCAATTACAACTTTATAAACATCATTTGCAATCAAATAAGCCATAGAATGAATTAGTTTAGGTGAGTATTGATAATCTGGATGTAACATAACAACTATGTCTGCATCTAAAGACAGCGCTTTTTTATAACAACTTTTTTGATTCGCTCCATAACCTTTGTTTTTTTGATGCTTTAAAACATGTTTTATCCCTAACTCTTTTGCAACTTGCAATGTCTCATCCACACTATTATCATCAACTAAAACAACATCATCAACAATATCAAATGGAATTTCTAAATAAGTTTTTTTTAATGTTTTAGAGGCATTATATGCAGGTAAAACAACTATTATTCTTTTTGAATTAATCATTTTTTGATTGATATTTAAACGTATATTCGACAGTAGCTGACTTTTTAAAAAAGCTTTCAAAAACGTCTATAATTAAAAATAAAGGTAATGTAACTCCTGCAAATAAAATTTGCAAACTCAATTGAAACCAATCACTAAGAGTATAATTACTTTTGGCATTAGTCTTCAAAAATTCGTATAAAAAATTTTGATTTTTACAAACCACATTCAAACTTGATTGTATATATCCAAATGGATTTTGCTCCCAAGAAATATAATGTTCACTTTCTAAATAAAATCCATTTAATTGCATAACTTCTTTAAAATCCTTTGGTTTAAAGAAGATTAAATGCCTTGGGAAATCCAAATGAAACCATTTATCTTTAAATAGAGTTGCTTGCCAACTGTTTATATTTGGCATCGAAATTATTAATCTTCCGTTATTTTTTATGAGTGAGCTTATTTTTTTAATGTCCTCTTTTGGAGTAATTAAATGTTCAAAAACATGATACATAGTAATCAAATCAAATGTTTTAATTCCAAAATCAATATCTTGTAAAAACCCAATATGTAATTCAAATCCTTGGTTACAATCAGCGGCACGTATCGCTGCATCTCCTTTAATTTCAATTCCAGATAAACTAAAATTGTATCTCTTTTTAAGGTAATTTAAAAATGCACCACTACCACATCCAATATCTAGAACAGTACCATTTTGAGGAATTCTATTTATGGCTCTTTTTGCTCTAATACCTCGAAAAGCATCAACAAAGTATTCTACAAAAAGGATAAACTTTGCTCCACCTTTACCATAATAACCCGTATTATAAACTTCAGCTAATTCTGTTTCAGTAGGAATGGGATCTAATGTATAAGCATTACAATTTTCACATTTCAAAATTTCAAATGAAGAGTTAGCATTTTTTATTTCAAAAAACACATTTTGCTGAATTCCATTACAAAAGATACAATTTCCCAATTAATTAAATTATATTAAAAATAGCTAGGCAAATAAGATAATTTTTATTCCTCGATTTTTTTTAAGTTTTTAGAACAAATTTCCTTATATTTTTATAGCTTTGAAACTAACATTATATAAATGTAACCTAATCTAGATTCTAGATACTATTTTAGATTAATAAAAGCTTTCCAAGATATACAAAAATAAAATAAACATTGAAAATTCAGCGTCTTATAAGCTCTAAATTCTATTTTTTTTTAGGAATGTCATTACTCCTTTTTGTAATGTTGCAATGGCTTGGATTTGATGGCTTATATGGTCAAGATTCTTACGAGTACCTTCGATATAGTGAATCTATTCAAAACTATATCAAAACCGGTGAACATCCTGGTGCATTTTATTGGCCTGTTTTATATCCTTTTTTTGGAAGTCTACTTGGTTTTGCTTTTGGAAGCGCAGCAGTAGGATTGCATTTTTTAACTTGTATTACTGTTGGAATCACTTGTACCTACTTATTCAAAACTTTAGAATTATTTTATCCTCATCACACAAAAACAAACTTTTATTACATACTCGCTTTCGGTTTACTTTCTCCCTATTTTTTAAGGTCTGGATTAGTTGTTATGTCTGATATGTTGTCAATGTTATTCATTGTTATAACGTTTTATCATTTTTATAAATCATTCCTATTAAATTCTGCATTTACTTATGTTTTTTTCTTTGCAAGTTGTGCTTTAATGTCAAGATATGCTTCACTTGTAATAACATTCCCAATCATCATACTAGCTACTTATTTTGTACTTAAAAGAAAAGCTATAAAAGATTTTATTTTAGGAAGTTTATTAAGTTTACTGATATGTATTCCATTTATTGTTTTACAATGGAAAAACCTATCTAGTGGAACTTCAAACTATTTTTTAAATGCTTGGTCTTTTTCCAATTATTTTAAATCCAGTTATGAAACAATCGATGGAATGCAATCGTATTTACTTCCGAACTTAGTCTTTGTTTTTTCTGTTTTCGTAAACCCTGGATTTATTTTTACTGGATTAATACTGCTATTTATTATTTTTTCTAACCTTAAATCAAGAATCACCTTTTTTCATAAAACTACAATTCTTAGTATTGCGATGTATTTGTCTTTTTTAGCTGGAATACCGTTTCAAAACACTCGTGTTTTAACACTTGTATTCCCTTTAGTTTTACTGTTTTTTTATCCTACATTTCATAAATTGACTCAGTTTAAATGGATTCAAAAAAATGTTGTTACTCTAAGTATTGTAGTTATTTTGGTACAAGTAACATTTTGTATTTATGCGTTTAAGACCGTTTATAAAAGAACTTTGTTTGAAAAAGAATTATCCATCACATTAGAACCTTATCAAGGATCTGTTTTATACGGCTTCGAATACGATGTTGCACTCAAAGGACGTGGATTAAATTTTAATTATAGAAACATGTATAATAAATTGTATAATGATTTTAAAGAAAATGAATTCGTTTTTTTCAATCCTATACTACTAAAGAAACAATGGAATGGAAAAAATCCTATGATTAACTGGAACCTAATGGAAAAATCATATCATCTCAAAGTAATTAAAACTTTTGATGATAACTGGAAACTGTATCAACTGATATCAAAAAAATAATATATGTTGTGGATAAAGATAAAATATCGTTTCTTATTATTTGGTAATAACTTGTTGCTAAAGTATGGTTTCAAAAAAATGTTACTAAGAAATCGATATGGAGAACGAATTATTGTCTTTCATGGAATTGATCAAAAAGGAGAAACTCGATTTAATAGTCGATTTGTATCAAAAGTATATTTTGAAAATTTTATACAATATATCAGTACCCATTTTAATGTGATTTCATTAGATGATTTTTATGCTAAAAAGTTTAAAAAAAACACTTTAAATATTGCCCTAACATTTGATGATGGCTATGCAAACAATTATGAATACGCTATTCCAATTTTGGAAAAATATAAAGTTCCAGCAAATTTCTACATTACTACTATTCACAGTCAAGCTAACTATTTATGGGCAGATTATATCGATTTAGTTTCTCACATTAGCCAAAAAACAACAATAAATTTCAATGGAATTCAATTTATGAAAAATAAAAAAAGTGAATTTATATCAAATGGTATTTCATTAAAATCAATTTTAAAAACACTGTCTTATGAAAAAATAGAAGTGATTTATACTATTTTCGAAGAGGAATGGACTGAAATACAAAAAAAGAGTTTAAATGATTATTGGCAATTAATGCAATTGAAACAAATAGAGGAAATAAATAAAAATAAGCTTTTTACTATTGGAGCGCATAGTTCTACACATACTAATTTGATTAGAATACCTATTGAAGAAGCTAAAAATGAAATCTTACAGAGTAAAAATATATTAGAAAAAATTTGCAAGCAACAAATTGATGAATTTGCATTTCCTTTTGGTTACTACACTAATGAATTAATTGATTATTGTTTAGAAATAGGATTTAAAAAAATTCTCTTAGTAGACTATAACAACATCAATGAAAAAAATAATGTTTTTACTCAGAATCGATTCGTAATTAATCCTTATATTACATTAGAAAATCAAATTGCATATTTGCTTAGAGGCTCCTATTATTAAAAATGGCATATACTTTTCAACCTTTAACTAAAAACAATCTACAAGATGTTCAAAAACTATACAAATTAGTTTTTGAAAATGAATATTCCATTGCATATATCACTAAAAAATATGATACTTCATATTTGATTGATGGTTATTTTGGACATATTGCTTATTTTAATGAAGAACCCGTTGCATTTCATGGAGCAATACCCATATTGATGCAATATAATGGAGTTTATGAAATTGCCGCACAATATGGAGACGCAATGACTTTATCCAATCATAATGGCAAAGGTTTGTTTACTAAATTAGGCAAATTAACAGATGCTGTACTTAAAAAAAAAGATATAAAATTTGTTTGGGGATTTCCAAATCAAAACTCTGAATATGGTTACCTTAATAAATTAGATTGGAAATTTAAAGAAAGAATTGTTGGGTTTAAATCTAAGAATCCAATAATTTCTTTAGAAAAAATCTCTAAAATAAACTCAAAAACTAAATTATTATATAAAAAACACATTGAAAAGGTCTTTTATAAATACAAATGTGCAAATTCACTGACAGGAAGTGTATATAAAAACAATACTATTGTTTCAACTACAAGAAGTAAAGAATTTTATAAATATAAATCTTTGAATCAAAACTTTGTAATTGAAATTGAAAAAGTAAAATTTTGGATTAAAATAAAAAATGGGTTACTTATAGGTGATATTGAAACTCCTTCACCTAATCAATTTTATATTGCGTTAAACATACTAAAAAAAATAGCTTTCAAAAATGGTCTTCATGAAATTACAATTCAGGCATCACCTAACACTCTTATTGAAGAATTAATGAACAAAACAAACTGGAATAGATTTGATTCTTGGATTGTAGGATATAAAAATTTTTCATCTTCATTTCCTTTAGAAAACCTAAAATTAACCTTTGGAGATTTAGATACTTTTTAATTTGAATTTTGACACAAAACATATTGTTATTTTAACACCTGGATTTGCAGCATCTGAAGAAGATTCTACTACAATTCCTGCTATGCAAGTTTATTTAAAAACATTAATAAAAGCTACCCCAAAACTAAATATAACTATAATCTCTTTTCAATTTCCTTTTACTACTCAAACTTACAACTGGAACGGAATTACGGTTATTCCTCTAAATGGGAAAAACAGTAAAATAAAAAAACTCTTTATTTGGCATAAAGCTAATAGAGTTTTAAAGAAACTTAATCTAGAAAATCCAATTTCAGTTCTTCATAGTTTTTGGATAGGAGAATGCTCTTTTTTAGGAGATAAATTCGCAGAAAACAACAAATTAAAACATATTGTAACCGCAATGGGACAAGACGTTTGTAAAAAGAATAGATATGTGTTTCATTTAAGGAAATCGAAATCAAAAATCATTACTTTATCTCAAAACCATCATGATATATTGCTAGTAAATCATCATTTAGAATCTGAAATTATCCCTTGGTTTATAGATAAAAATGATTTTCCAAATCTAAAAGAAAATAAAATTGATATTTTAGGTGTTGGCTCATTAAGTAAAATAAAAAATTATCCTTTATTTATTCAAATTATTAGGGAAGTAGTCAAAGAAAAACCAGAATTAAAAGTTGAAATCATTGGAGAAGGAAAAGCATATTTTAAAATTAAAAGAATGATTAAAACCCATAATTTGCAAAACACCATAACATTAACAGGCAAACTATCTAGAATAAAAGTTTTAGAAAAAATGAGTGAATCAAAAATCTTAGTTCATACAAGCACTTATGAATCCTTTGGTTTCATTTTTGCTGAAGCACTTTATGCAGGAATGCATATCATATCTTTTGATGTTGGGGCAAGAAAATCCATTGAAGAGTGGTATATTTGTTCAACTCTTGAAATGTTTAAAATCACTTGTTTAAATATTATAAATAAAATTGAAAATAAAAAAACAAGAATTGTACTAAATTGCCCTGAAAATACTATCAATCTATATTCTAATTTGTATGATTCAAATTTTTAAATAAATGCATATTTTCATAAAATCCATAATACGTATATGGAATATAATACCACATAATTATAGAAGAAAAAGTATTCTTTTTTTGATATCGTCCTTGATACTATCTATACTAGATATATTCTCTATTTTTTTATTAATTCCTATACTAATTTCTGTGCTTAATTCAAATTCAGAAATAGTTTTCTTTTCTTTAAAAGTTAAAAATCAGTATATTTATGCTTTTCTTGCTGGTGTTATTCTATTTTTCCTATTAAAAAATTACATCAGTATGTATTTGAATAGAAAACAAGCTAAAATCGCTTTTAACTTAAGTTCAGAATATTCTTTATTGCTATCTAAAAATTATATACTAGGAAACTATTCAAACTTTGTGAAAGAAAAAAAATCATCCTTAATTAAAGAAATTCTTTTTGTAGCAAATGATTTTGTGAGTAATCTGTTACTATCTTTAAACACCATTTTTTCGGAAGTGCTAGTATTAACTGCTTTTATCTTAATTGGATTAATTTATTACACACAAGCAACGGCTGTAACAGTCATCTTAATAGGCTCAATAGTAATAACAATAAAGTATTACAATAAAAAAACACTTAATAAAATAAATAAAATAAAATCTAATGACTATGATAAAAACATTAGCAACCTTAACAACCTTTTAAATGGTTACTTATCCATTAAATCGGAGTCACAAATTAAGTTTTTTTTAGAAAAATTTAAAAATTCAAATCAGCAATTGAATTCAAATTATGCCATTCTTCACGCTAAAAGAATAAATATCTCAAGACAAACAGAAATACTAGTAATATTGATTATTTGTATTGGTTATTTTTATCTCATTACATTTCCTATTAAAAATACTGAAATAGTATCATTTTTATCATTATTTGCAGCTTTATTTTTTAAAACTATTCCATCAATTAATAAATTAAATTTAGGTTTTACCAACTTTTACTCTCATCTGTATTCGCTTAATATATTAGAAAAAAAAGTTGCCTCAATATCGAAAAACAATACTACAAATAAAGTTTTAGGCTTTTCAGAATCAATAACGTTAAAAGATATTAGTTTTTATTATGAACCGCATACTCCTATTTTAAAAGAATTAAATCTAAGTTTAAAAAAAGGAAGTTTTACAGCTATAATTGGAAAATCTGGAAAAGGCAAAACAACTTTATTAAATATCATTGCCAAATTAATTAATGCCAATTTTGGAAAAATATACTTAGATAATGTTGAAATAGATGAAAAGAATAAGTACGATTATTTTAATATGATAACTTATTTAACCCAAAAACCTTTCATTTATGAAGGCACAATTATTGAAAACATTAATTTAAATAATGAAATCTCTAATACAGATTTACTCGATGAAATCATAATTGGATTAGATTTAAAAGATACAATTGATAATCTACCAAATGGTTTTAACAGTTTTATTGGTTCAGAAGGTAATATTTTATCTGGTGGACAGTTACAAAGAATTTGTATAGCAAGAGCTTTACTTAATAAAACTGAAATTTTAATTCTAGATGAAGCCACAAATAGTTTAGATAAACATTCTGAAGAAATAATTATTCGTTTTATATATAATTTTACTAAAAAACACAATATTACAGTTGTTTTAATTTCACATTTTATTAAAACTACAGAAAATTTATATTCATCTATTATCAATTTAGACAACTATGAAGTTTAGTATAATAACTATTACACATAACAGAGCTAATCTAATTGGTGAAACAATTGAAAGTGTTTTATCACAAACTTATAAAAATTTTGAGTTACTAATCATCGATGATGGTTCTACAGACAATACTGAAGAAGTTGTAACTAGATACATCAAAAATAATATTGGACAAATAACATACCTAAAAAATGAAAGAATAGGGATTCCAAGTAAACTAAGAAATATTGGATTACAACAAGCAAAAGGTGATATAATTACAATTTTAGATTCAGATGATTTATGGACTGAGGATAAACTTAAAGAAGTCTTTACTGTTTTTTCAGAAAATAAAAAAATTCATTTTATGATACATAATTTAGTTCACTTTACTGATGTAATGAAACCAACTAAACCATTCTATGAAATAAAAAAAGACTTTCATTCATTTATTCTAAAAAAAATTATTGTTAGTGAAATTTTAGCATTTCCAATTTTTTCATTCAAAAAATCATTACTTGAAGAAATAGGCTTCTTTGATGAAGCAATAATGGAAGGTCAACACGATTACTATTTAAGAGTAGCTTCAAAATATAAAATATTTTATCTAGATAAAGTATTAACTTTAATGAGAAGACATGAAAACAACTTAACTAAAAATTTTGATATTATTCACTCTTTAGACGCTATCATTTCTTATGAAAAAATGAGGGAAATAGATCCTAAAAACACTAAATTGTATCTACTTGGAATTAATTTTATGAATTTTAAAATTGCTAAATACTACCTAAAAGACAAACAAAAAAACATAGCTCTATCACATATAAACAAAATCATAAATCAAAATTCAGTATTTAATCGATGGTATTTAAAATCATTTTTCTTTAAATACAAAATTTTATGTAACTTGACAAGCACATAGAAATCATAATGAGTACTACTCTACTAAAAAATATAAATAAAAAAATTTTCACTAATAATTATCTATTTTCACCAGAATGGATAGTTTTAGGAGTTAATAATGTTTGTAATTTACATTGCAAGATGTGTGATGTAGGAACTAATAATAATGAAACTAATTTTGCTCAAAATCTTGTGGGCACCCATCCATTAAATATGCCTTTGGAGTTGATTAAAAAAATTATAGATCAAGTCTCTTTACATTATCCAAAAACAAAAATAGGTTATGCTTTTACAGAACCACTAGTATATCCTTTTCTTGAAGAATCTCTTCTTTATGCTAATAGTAAAAAAATTAAAACATCAATAACCACAAATGCTTTAAGCTTAAAACAAAAGGCTAAATCTTTAGTAAATGGAAAACTTAATGAATTATTTATTTCTTTAGATGGCCCTCAAGATATTCATAATGAAATTAGAGGTCACCAAAAATCCTTCCAAAAAGCCATAGAAGGAATAGAAGAAATTCTGAGACTAAATCCAACACAAAAAATAGCTGTTTTTTGTGTTATAACCGAATGGAATATTGGTCATTTAAAAGAGTTTGCAGATTTTTTCAAAAAATATCCATTAACTCATTTAGGCTTTATGCATACTAATTTCACTACTCAAAATGTAGCTGATATTCATAATGAAAAATGGTTTAACTCATATCCTGCTACAGCTTCAAATATAGATGAGATAAATATTGATAATTATAATTTAGAGTTGCTTTGGAATGAAATTCAAGAAATAAAAAAAGAAAAATCTTCTTTAAATATTTCGTTTTCTCCTGAAATTAGTTCTAAAGAAAAATTAATAGAATTCTATCACAATCCAAAAAAAATTATAGGAAAAAGATGTAATGACGTTTTTTCAAATATTATGATCAAGTCTGATGGCAGTGTGATTCCTTCTCATGGTAGATGTTATAATTTAAATTTAGGAAACATCTATGATAATTCACTAGAAGAAATATGGAAAGGTCATATTTTAAAAAAGTTTCGAAAAGATTTAATTAAGAATGGAGGACTTTTACCAGCATGTAGTCGTTGTTGTAGTGCATTTTAACAATATTAATCTTAAAAACACTTATGATATCTAAATTTTTAAAATTTATTTTTGCAACATTCATTTTTATACTATTTTTATCTTGTTCAGATGATGATCAAATGATTGTAGACAACTCTATAAATTCTATAAAAGTATCTACTGGAGAAATATATCCCGAATTTAATCCTAATATTAAAGACTATTATATTACTTCAATTAATACATTAAATAACATTCAAGTAACTTTAGAAAATTTTAATGCTGAAAAAACAATATTTCTAAATGGTGTTAGAGTGATAAATAAAAATACAACTATAAAACTAAATATAAATGAAGATATTGTTGTAAAATATAGTTCTTTAAATAACGAAGAGATAATTTACACCATACATTATTTACCAGAAGATTTACCTAAAGCAAATAGTGTCATAAATAATAATCCATCAGATGGGTATGTTTTTGTTAATTATTATGAATTTTCACTAGTTTCAGGATTTAAAGACTATACCTATATTGCCATTCTAAATAATAATGGTTTCCCTGTTTACTATAAAAAAGTGCCTTATCAAAGAGTCGGTAATTTTAATTTTCATACTATTGACGGTAACCAAAAACGATTTTCATACGGCATTAATAATCGAGAAATTGTGCTAATGGATGAAAATTTTGAAGAAATCAAAAAGATAAACTTGTTACCTCATAATGGGCATGGAGAATATCCTGCAGACAATCATGATTTCATTTATTTAAATGATAATCACTATATAGTTTCTGCTTATGTCAATAGGGAAAATGTTGACTTAACAGCTTTTGGAGGCATCAATTCAACTACCTTAATTGATGGTGTTTTTCAAGAAATCAAGAACGGACAAGTGATATTTGAATGGAATAGCGCAAATTATCCCGAAATATTTAATTCCGTATCAACAGAATTTGTACAACAATTCAATACTGTAGGACCAATTGACTACTTTCATCTGAACTCAATTTCGATTGACCCATTAGATAATAATTTTATTGTTTCTGCACGTCATACGGATCAAGTATATAAAATAGATAGAATCACTGGTGAAATTATTTGGAAACTAGGTGGCACAAACAGTGATTTTCCTCTTAATACAAACGAAAATTTTTCTCACCAACATCATGCGACCATAAGTAAAGACGGTACTCTTCTGTTATTTGACAATAATGTGACACTAGATCAAAAAACACGAATAGTAGAGTATTCAATAAATGAAAACACATTCGATATAGAAGTTATAAAAGAATATCATCCTGAAGGCGCTTTTATGAATATTATGGGATCAGTACAAAAGCTTAACAATAATAATTTTTTCATAGGCTGGGGTGGTAATACTACATCTCAACAAAACGCTAGCCGAACTGATCTTACTGAAATCGACTATCAAGGAAATATACTACTAGATATAAGTTTTACTAACAATCAAGACAAATTCACTTATTCATATAGAGCATTAAAATACAATATTAGTTTCTAATGAACAACAAAACCATAATATTCAACCCCAAAAGTGCCAGCGGTAAGCACCGAATTCCCAACTCCATTTTACAAGTAGGAGCATCCATTCATGGAAAATATGATTACGTTTTTGTGGATGGAAATCTAGAAAACAATCCTTGGCAAACCATTGAAAATTATTTAAAAACGGGTAAATTTAAATATTTTGGTTCCACAGTTATGCCTGGACCACAATTACGTCAAGCCATTCCTTTTACTAAAAAAATTAAAGAACAATTTCCTGAAGTTGTAACTGTTTGGGGTGGTTATTTTGCTTCTAACCAATATAAAGTTTCCTTAAACTCTGGATACGTTGATTATGTGATTAATGGCCCTGGTGACAATACATTCCCAGAATTAATTCAAACTTTAGAAGCCAATAAGAAAGAAAATTTAATACTTATAAAAAATCTAATTTATAAAGATGAAAATAGTAAAATAGTAAAAACCGCAGTTGAAGCTTTATTAGATCAAGATACGCTACCTAAATTTCCTTATGACTATTTAAACTCCTTTTATCCTGTAAAGAATTATTTAGCAAAAACCTTTATGGGAAATAAGACTTTATCTTATCATTCTAGTATGGGTTGTCCTTTTTCCTGTTCCTTTTGTGCAGTTGTTCCCATTTATAATGCGAAATGGAAAGGAATGTCAGCCAATAGAATTTATGAAGACGTAAAATATTTCAAAAAAAAACATGGCATCGATGCTGTAGAGTTTCACGACAACAATTTCTTTACTTCTAAAAAGAGAGTATTAGAATTTTCCGAATTGATTCTAAACGACAATATCAGTTATTGGGGAGAAGGTAGAATCGACACTATCAACATGTATAGTGATGATGATTTAAAACTCATGCGAAAAGCAGGTTGTAAAATGATTTTTCTTGGCGCAGAAACAGGAAATGATGCTGTTCTAAAACAAATGAATAAAGGAGGAACACAAACAGGTCTAATGATTAAAGATTTTGTGTTGCGAATGAAAAATGCTGATATTATCCCTGAATTGTCTTTTGTTTTAGGAATGCCTGCAAAAACCGAAAAAGAAGTCTATGACCAAATTTTATGGGACATTAATTTTATTAAAGAAATAAAAGAAATCAATCCTAATGCTGAAATAATTATTTATCTTTTTAGTCCTGTTCCTACTGAAGGTTCTGATTTATACCAACAAATTTTAGATGCTGGATTTTCATTTCCCGAACAATTAGAAGACTGGATTTCTCCAAGTTGGGAAAACTTTGATTTACGAAAAAACCCATTAACACCTTGGTTAAAACCTTATATGATTGATACTATTAAAAATTTTGAAACTGTTTTAAATGGCTATTACCCTACTGTTTCCGATTTTAGAATTAAAGGCTATAAGAAACAAGTATTACAGTTAGTTTCTGGAATTAGATACAAAACGGGAATTTATCATTACCCTTACGAAATAAAAGCTTTACACAAACTGTGGAAATACCGTCAACCTGAGATTGAAGGTTTTTATTCGGAGTAAAATGAGACAATTTTTAAAAAAAATAACACATCCTTTTTTGAAACTTGGCCTTAAATTTTATTATTATAAACCAAGAAAATACAGTTATGACGGAATTAAAATTCTAGTACATCCTGATGTTTTTCCTCCTCATTTAACATTTAGTACAAAAATCCTTCTTGATTTTATTTTACCAATTGATTTAAAAAATAAAACTTTCCTAGAATTAGGTTGTGGAAGTGGAATCATTTCTCTTTTAGCATCCAAAAAAGGAGCCAAAGTTTTGGCATCAGATATTAATGAGATTGCTCTAGAATTTCTCAATAAAAACGCAACAAAAAACAATCTTTCCGTTATAACGATTCAATCTGATTTGTTCGATAGTATTGAAAATTTAAACTTCGATTACATCCTTATCAATCCACCATACTATCCTAAAAAACCAAAAAACAGAAAAGAGCAAGCTTGGTTTTGTGGAGAAAATTTTGAGTATTTTGAAACGCTTTTTTATCAACTCAGTTCGAAAGTTGAATTTCAAAATACTTTTATGATTCTATCTGAAGATTGTGAAATTTCTAAAATTGAAAGTATTGCTCTAAAAAACAATTTATATTTTAAAATACTAAAAGAGAGGACTATATTCAAAGAAAAAAATTACATCTACTCCATTATTTGTAACAAATAAAAAATACTTTGTCTAATAAACAAACTAATTAAACAAACACCATGAAAAAACTTCTTTTACTAACATTCCTTTATTTTGGAATTACAGTTTCTGCCCAAATACAACCTCGATTACAACGTATTGACAGTTTACTAACTTATTTAGAACTCAATAATAAATTCATGGGCTCTTTAGCAATACGAGAAGAAGACAAATTGGTTTTTTCAAAAGGGTATGGTTATAGTGATATTAATTCTAAATCTAAAGCAAACAACGAAACCAAATACAAAATAGGCTCTATAACTAAGACATTTACTGCAGTGATTATTATGCAATTAGTGGAAGAGAAAAAGCTAAAATTAGACACAAAACTTTCTACTTTTTATCCTAAGGTAAAAAATGCTGATAAAATTACCATAGAAGAGTTGTTACATCATCGCACTGGAATTCCTGATTATATCAATCAAGATTCTATTACAAGTGAAGAATTAAAAGCACCCGATTTAAAGGAAGTTGTTTTTAATAAAATTACTAATTACGATTCTCTTTTTGAACCAGATAGTAAATTTCAATATAGCAATTCAAATTATTATTTGTTAGGAGGAATTATTGAACAACTAACCAAAAAATCATATGCTGAAAATATTGAGAAAAGAATCATTAAAAAAATTGGCTTGAAAAACACACTTTACCCTACTCAAGGAGCTCGAATAACCAATAATGAAAGTTTTTCATATCTATATAATGGTTCAGAATGGGAACAAGCGGAAGAATGGAAAAACGACATTGCTTATGCAGCAGGTGAAGTGGTTTCAAACCCAACTGATTTAACTCAGTTTATTTATGCTTTATTTCAAGGGAAATTAGTAAAAAAAACTAGTTTAGAACAAATGACTACAATGAAAGACAGCTATGGTAAAGCTTTAATTCAATTTCCTTTTGGAGAAAGACGTTTTTATGGTCATACTGGAGGAATTGAGAGTTTTCGATCTAATGTGGGTTATTACCCAAGTGAACAACTAGGCGTCTCTTTAATAGTAAATGGTGAAAATTTTAACAGAAACGACATTATGATTGGCATTCTAAGTATTTATTATAAAATTCCTTTCCCTTTTCCAAGTTTTAAAAAAATAAACCAAGAATTAATTAATAAATATTCTGGTACTTATGCATCAAAAGACATTCCTCTAAAAATAACTATTTTTGAGAAAGAAGGAGAACTTTTAGCACAAGCAACAGGACAAAGTTCGTTTCCATTAACATTAAAAGACGAAAAAACATTTATTTTTGCACAAGCTGGAATTGAAATAGTTTTCGGTGATAATAGTTTTATTTTACATCAAGGTGGTGGAAAATTTATGTTCGAAAAAGAAAAATAATGTCATTAGTAACGTCAATCAAAGCTATAACCAATAGTAAATACCTTGATATCATAGGAGTATTACTTGTTATTGGTGTTTCTGTTTATTTAAAATATTATAAAACAACTTACAACTTTCACTTCAACAATAAAGAGTATGTCTTTTATTTAGGTTATTTCTCTATCATTAATACTTGTTTATCAATGACTGCAACAAGATTGGTAACAAAAAAAAACAATCTAGGTAATTTAATAAGTACTTGTAATACTTTACTTAGTGGAGCAATTGATTACCTTCTTGGAAATGTCGGTGCCATTTTAACATATCCTATCTCTTTTTTAGGGAATTATGTTGCATTTAAAATTTGGAAGAAAAAACAATATCTAAATTCGATTGATTTTATTTTTTTTAAAAATATGTTTTTAGGTTTATTTCTTTCTGTTTTATTAAACTATATCGCTTTCACTTGTTTTTCAGACAAAGATATAGAATGGAAACTCTTTTTTGCAATAGCCATTCCAGCAGGAATAAGTTTTGGAGGAACATTTAATTTAGGAAGAATGTATCCTGATAATTGGATTAATTGGCAAGCTTATAATATTTTTAAAATAATTCAAAACATCATGCTTTTAAATATTGCCAATACCGTAAAATATGTGTTTTATTTATTTAATGCATCTATTGGATACATCACATGGAGAGATGACAAGGCAAAGCAATTATAGCTTTCTAGTTGAATCTCGTTGTCTCAATTCTGTTTTTATTACAACTGTTTTATACTCTAATACTTCATCAGTTTTAGCCATTAGTCTATCAATTAATAAATCAGCAGACCTTTGACCAATTTCAGGTGCATGTTGACTAACTGTTGATAAACTTGGAGTTAATCTTCTAGACCATAACCCATCAGCAAAACCAATAATATTCAATTGTTCAGGAATTTTAAACCCTTTTTGCAAAGCTAATTTCATTGTTTTGGTAGCCGATAATTCATCAATTGCAAAAACACCATCTATTCCTTCATATCCTAAAAGTTCATTTATTCTTCCATCTGATATTTCTTCATCATTTTCAATAACAATCAAGTCACTTTCAAAAGGTATTTTATTTAACTCCAATGCCTTTTTATACCCTTCAAAGCGTAACTTACCAACACTAAGATTATCAATCGAAGAAATTAATGCAATCTTTTTACATCCTATATTTAATAAATGCTGAGTAGCATCAAAAGCAGAGTCTAAATCATCAACTATAACTTTATCTGATTGAACTAAATCAGTGATTCTATCAAACATTACTATAGGTGTTCCGCTTTTTATAATAGAATTATAGTGTTGGAAATTTTTAGTCATTTGAGTTTCTTCAGCAATGGATAAAATAAAACCATCCACTGCACCATTATTCAACATCTCCATTAACTGTTTTTCTCTTTCAAGTGATTCATTGGAAATAACTACAACTATATTATATCCTCTTTTTCTAGCTACATCTTCAATACCACTAAAAACTTTAGCAAAAAAAGAATTTAATATATTGGGGATAATAACTCCAATAGTGTTCGTCTTTTGGTATTTTAAATTTTTCGCCATTAAATTAGGCTTATAATTCTTTAAAGCAGCAAACTCTTTGATCTTATCTTTGGTAGCTTGGCTTATTTCTTGACTATCACTTAACGCTTTAGAGACAGTTGAAACCGATACTCCTAGTTCTTTTGCAATTTGTTTTAAGGTTGCTTTGGCTTTCATAATTAAAATTTAAATTGTAAAAATAATAATTTAAATCAAGTTTAATAATTAATATTCATTCAATTCCTAAAACTATTTACTATCAATCTATTAATGAAAAAATAAAATGAAAAATATTATTACACTAGCATTTGTATTTATAATAAATAATTGTACTTTTGCACTCCCTTAATTGGGAATGGAATGTTTAATTTAAATAAATTATTGTGAACACATTAAGCTACAAGACTGTATCTGCAAACAAAGCGACCGTTTCAAAAGAATGGATAGTTGTAGATGCTGAAGGTCATAACTTAGGTCGTTTTGCTTCAAAGGTCGCTATGATCTTAAGAGGTAAATACAAACCAAGTTATACACCACATGTTGACTGTGGAGATAACGTAATTGTTATCAACGCAGAAAAAATCAACCTTACTGGTAACAAGCTTGACGATAAAATCTATATGCGTCATACAGGTTACCCAGGAGGACAAAGAACTTTAACTGCTAAAGTACAGCAGCAAAAAAACCCAGCTATTTTAGTAGAAAAAGCTGTAAAAGGAATGTTGCCTAAAAATAAATTAGGTGCTGAATTATTCCGAAATTTAAATGTATTTGTAGGTACTGAGCATACTCATGGTGCTCAAAAGCCTAAAACCGTTAACCTAAACGATCTTAAGTAATGGCAGTTATCCACAAAATCGGTAGAAGAAAATGTGCTGTTGCACGTGTTTATGTTACAGAAGGAACAGGAAAAATCACTGTTAACAAAAAAGAATTTACAACTTACTTCCCTACTGCTACTTTACAATACAAAGTAATGCAACCGTTAGCAATGACAGAAAATGCAGAAAACTTTGACGTAAAAGTAAATGTTTATGGAGGAGGAAGTACAGGACAAGCAGAAGCTGTAAGAATGGCTTTAGCTAGAGTTATGTGTGAAGTAGAAGCTGAAAACAGAGCTATTTTAAAACCAGAAGGATTACTAACAAGAGATCCTAGAATGGTTGAACGTAAGAAATTTGGTCAGAAAAAAGCACGTAAGAGATTCCAATTCTCGAAACGTTAATATTCGAATTTTATCCGAATATTTTTTCAACAGATTATTACAATTAAAATTGAATTTAAACAAAGTTGTCGATATTCCTTGTAAAAAGGGAATAGTTTAGCATCTAAATTCTCAAGACTAACTAGTAAAGTGACTACTTGAAAATTGCTATAACACGGAACGTAAACTATTACACAATGGCAAACAAAATTGACGTTAAAGAATTATTAGAAGCAGGTGTACATTTTGGACACATGACTCGTAAATGGGACCCAAACATGGCTCCTTACATTTATATGGAGCGTAATGGTATTCATATCATTAACCTATATAAAACTGCTGCAAAAATTGAAGAAGCAAATGAAGCCTTGAAAAAAATTGCAGCATCAGGAAGAAAAGTATTATTTGTAGCTACAAAAAAACAAGCTAAAGATATCGTTGCTGAAAAAGCAGCAGCTTGTAACATGCCTTATATCACTGAAAGATGGCCAGGTGGTATGCTAACAAACTTCATCACTATCCGTAAAGCGGTTAAAAAAATGGCTTCTATTGATAGAATGAAAAAAGATGGTACTTTCAATACTCTTTCTAAAAAAGAAAAATTACAAGTAGATCGTCTACGTGCAAAATTAGAGAAAAACTTAGGTTCAATTTCAGACATGTCTAGATTACCTGCTGCTCTATTTGTAGTAGATGTTAAAGCTGAACATATCGCAATAAAAGAAGCTCAAAAATTAAACATTCCAGTTTTTGCAATGGTTGACACAAATTCGGACCCACGTCCTATTGATTTTGTTATTCCAGCAAATGATGATGCTTCTAAATCAATTGAAAAAGTTCTAGGTTTAGTTTCTAACGCTATCATTGATGGCCTTTCTGATAGAAAGTCTGAAAAAGATGAAGAGCAACCAGTTAAAGAAGTAGCAGCTGCACAAGCTCCTAAAACTGAAACTGAAGAATAAATACTATAAATTCCAAAAATAAAATTCCAAATTCCGAAAGAATCAAAAACTAATGTTGATGATTTAATAAAATTGGAATTTGGATTTTATGATTGGAATTTCTTTTTTTTACAAAAAATTTAATCTTAAAATAAAAACAATATGGCAACAATTACTGCTGCAGACGTAAATAAATTAAGAACTGCTACTGGTGCTGGTATGATGGATTGCAAAAAAGCACTTGTTGAAGCAGATGGAGATTTTGATTTAGCTATCGAAAACCTTCGTAAAAAAGGACAAAAAGTAGCTGCTAATCGTTCTGATAGAGAATCTACAGAAGGTGCTGCAATTGCTGTTGTAAATGCTGACAAAACTGCTGGTGTTGTAATTACATTAAACTGTGAAACTGATTTCGTAGGAAAAAATGAAAGCTTCGTAAAATTAGCAACTGAAATAGCAAATCAAGCATTAAACTTTGCTACTAAAGAAGAATTATTAGCTTCAGATTTCAATGGAATTACTGTTGCAGACAAATTAATTGAACAAACTGGAGTAATTGGAGAAAAAATCGAAATAGGTTCTTTTGAAAGATTAGAAGGAGCTTTCGTAGGTTCTTACATTCATGCTGGTAACAAAATTGCTGTTTTAACTTCTTTATCTGCTAATGTAGAAGGTGCTGAAGAAGCTGCAAGAAATGTTTCTATGCAAGCTGCTGCAATGAACCCTATCGCTTTAAATGAAGCTGGTGTTGATGCTGCAATAATTGAAAAAGAAATCGAAATCGCAAAAGAACAATTAAGAGCTGAAGGTAAGCCAGAAGCTATGTTAGATAATATCTCTAAAGGTAAAATCCAACGTTTCTACAAAGATAATACTTTAGTTAATCAAGATTATATTAAAGATGGTTCTATGAATGTTGCTACTTACGTAAAATCAGTAAATGCTGATTTAACAGTAACAGGATTCAAAAGAGTTGCTTTAGGATAGTTTTTTAACTTACTTAATTCAATACAAAACCTCAATCAGGCTTCTGATTGAGGTTTTTTTATAATATATTTGTTATAATAAATTATGTCACTTTGAAAAAAACCGCCCTAACCTTAACTCTATTCATTTATAGTTTTCTATTTGCTCAAACAGAAAACAGCATGCTCTGGGAAATAAGCGGTAATGGTTTGCAAAAAAAGTCATACCTATATGGAACAATGCATGTAAGCAATAAAGTATCTTATAATCTATCCGATTCCTTTTTCGAAGCATTACTTAATGCAGATATAGTCGCTAATGAAAGTAATCCTGAAACTTGGGGAATAGTTTCCGAATTAATGAAAGAAAAAGAATACATCTATTCTGATCAGTTATACAATTCATTTTATATAAAACCTATAAGTAAAAAAAACGTTCTTGCAATTTTTAACAACAAAAGTCATTTTTTCTATAACTATTTATCTCTTTCTGAAACTAAAAATGCAGATCATGAGGAAAATGCTGTTTTAGACATGTTCATAAGTCAAGCTGGAAGAAAATATGATAAAGAAATAACAGGTCTTGAAGATGCTGTAGCATCTATGATTCCAATTCTTCAAATTAATGCCAATGATGCTACTCCTAAAGAAGAAAACATTCAACTTTTATATAAAATACTAAAAAGAAAATCTTTTGGTGAAGCTACAGTAGATTACTATCGAGAAAAAAACATAACCATATTAGACTCTATTTATAAGCTTGCCTTTTCTAAAAAAGCACATGAGGCTTTAATTATTAATAGAAATAAGGTAATGACAGATAGTATTTCCTCAATCTCCAAAAGAGGTAGTTTGTTTGCAGCTGTCGGTGCAGCACATTTAGCTGGCAAAGAAGGAATTATTAACTTATTAATTCAAAAAGGATATACAGTAAAACCTGTTTTTAGTCAATTGACTGAAAAAGGTGAAAAACAGAAGAAACAAATTGAAAATTTCTTTAAAAAACCCAATTTTTCAAATTATATAACTCCAGATAAAATGCTGGAAATTCCATTATTAACTAACGAAATTACTGCAGAAGGCATCATTGGCTCTCCAGATTATGCAAATGGTGGTCTAATTCGTATTATCCGTAATAATCATAATTATTTTATAAAAAAGGATTCTAATTTTTACAATCCTAAATCTCTAGATAGCTTATTTTACGAAAACATTCCTGGAACCATACTCAATAAAGAGTACCATGAAAAAGAGGGCATTTCTTATTATGATATTAAAAATATCTCAAAAACAGGCAACAATCAACATTATCGTTTTTACATCACTCCTCTAGAAATCATTATGGTCTCTATGTCTGGATTAAATAATTACACTACACTTTTTGAAAGTGATGTTTTTGAAAAAATAAAATTGAAGAAAATTTCAAATACTTGGGAAGAATTAGATGAAAAAAAAGCCTCTTTCAAAGTAAAATTACCCAGCTTTTATTCCATTCGTGAAAACGACAATGAAAAAAGTAATAGTCATACTGTTCAATCGTATTTAAAACAAGATAGCAGTTTTTATTTTGTAATGGAAAGAAACTTAAACGATAATCGCACCTTGGAGAACACTCAATTTGAACACAAGCAAATTCATTATCAATTTTACTTGCAACACAATATTGATTCTACCAAAACTGTTTTTAACAAAAACACTTTCTTGTCAGAATCTAAAATTGGAGCCAAAAATATAAAATTGAAATCGGTAATTTCTGGAAATAAATACTACTTACTTGGTTCTATAAATGCTTCACCAAGCAATAATGAACTGTTTTTTAATTCTTTTGAACTAAAGAAAAACAGTTATACCGATTCTTTTATAACTTATTCAGATACGATTGCTCATTTTAAAATTGATATTCCTGAAAATCAAAACAAGAAATTATTTTTAAACATTAACAAAGACAAAATAAATGACAATCCTTTGATGGCTAAAATCAGTGACTATGACTTTAAATCTCAAAGTGGTAAAACAGTATCTCTTGAATATATTAAATTCCATGAATATGAAACTTTAAAAAACATCGATTCTATTAAACACTTTTTTAAAGATTATGTTTTAGAAGTAAGAAATAATTTATTCCATTACAACACTTATAATCCATATAGACATAATGATTATGAAGAATATAGTACCAATAAAACCTCACTATTAAATCACTCTATTTACACAAAAACAGGATTTACCATTTCTTCATGGTCGAAATTATTCCAAGAAAAAGAGGAACCAAAAATCATATTGGAAGAAAAAGAAAAATTTGAAAAAAACACCTACACTTATGAAGCATTAGTTTCAACAAAAAAAGCGACTCAAGCTGTTAAATATAAATTAATATTCGATACCAACAGATACTATATTTTACAAGCTTTAGTACCAAAAGACTATAAAAAAGAAGATGTCTTTATTGAGAAAGCATTTAACACTTTTAAGCCATTACCATTTAAAGGTGCTAATTCTGTATTTGATACTAAAATAGACCGTTTTATTGAAGATGCTTCTAGTAAGAATGATACTTTACGTAAAAACACATTTAGTGCCATATACAAACTAAAAATCACTGAAACCGATTTCGATAAAATAGCCAATTTCATTTATTCATATGATTTCAAAAAAAGTGAATTACATGCAAAAAACAACTTAATAAAAGAATTGGGAAATCTTAAAAACAAGAAAGTAATTCCTTTTTTAGAAAAAACATACAAAGAAGAGAAAACCAATTCCGAAACACAAATTAACATTTTAATAGCACTTTCAAATCAAAATACAAAAGAGAGCTATCAAAAAATAATTGAACTTCTAGAATACGACTTACCTCTTTCTGATAACAAGTATGATATTACTAGTATGTTTACTAATTTTAGTAGAAATCAGGAAAATGCAAAAGAACTATTTCCTAGTATTTTTCAGTTTTACAGCATTAAAGAATATCAAAATCCACTCCTAGAATTTTGCTATGAATTATTAGAAAAAGACTTAATTTCCGTAAAAAAAATAAAAGCGTATCAAAAAATGATTTTGACCAATGCGAAATTGGAGTACAAAAGAATTAAAAGTTGGAAAACCAATAATATTTTGGAAGAAGAGGAAAAAAATCCTGATGATTATTATGAAGAAAATGCTCCTGTGGAAGACATTATCACCTTTCTAAACATCATATACAAGTATCCAAAAGATAAAAATCGTGAAGAATTTATTGCCAAAATAAAAGCTCTGGACATTGAAGAATTAAACTTGGAATTAATGCGCTTAAATTTTGTAAATAACAACATTTCAAACGAAACTATAAAAAAAGGTCTAAATAATCCTAAAACTACTTTTATCACAATACAATTGTTAGCCAATAGAAACATGTCATTTAAAATCAATAATGACAGTATAGCAATTGCTGCCCTGCATAACTTTTATGAAATAAACAAATCCGATTCTGTAACTTTTATCAAGAAAAGAACAGTCGATTATCAAAAAGAAAAAATTAGCTTTTATTTTTATACAGTAAAGAAAAAAGAGAATACAGTATTTACCAAAACCTTAAAAACCATTGCCTTTTTCATGAATGGAAAAGAGATAAACCCTTTAGCTTACACCTCTTTTTATGATAGAACCATAGAAGAAGATGAAGATATAGAGAAAAAAATAGAATCTATTATTAAAGAATCGCTAGACAATACTCATTTTAGAGCCAGTTATGAAAAAGAAAAAGAAGAAAATTATAATACCAACTATTTATACGACGATTTTTAAATGAAAACAAGATGTGCTTGGTGCGAAAAAGACGATTTATATCGCAATTATCACGATAACGAATGGGGAAAACCTGTTTATGACGACCCAACCCTATTTGAATTTTTAATCCTTGAAACCTTTCAGGCTGGATTGAGTTGGTACACTGTTCTAGCAAAACGCGAAAACTTTAGAAAAGCTTTTGATAATTTTGACGTAAAAACTATAGCTAACTATTCTGAAGAAAAAATAGAACTTCTTTGCCAAGATGCTGGAATTATTAGAAATCGTTTAAAAATAAAAGCAGCTGTTTCAAACGCACAAGCCTTTATTAAAGTACAAGAAGAGTTTGGCAGTTTTTCAAAATACATTTGGGCTTTCGTAAACAATGAACCCATAGACAATAAACCCGAAACCTTAAAAGAAGTTCCAGCCACTACTCCACTTTCAGATGCTTTGAGTAAAGATTTAAAAAAACACGGGTTTAAATTTGTAGGCTCAACAGTAGTGTATGCACACATGCAAGCTACTGGAATGGTAAATGATCATGTTGAAAATTGTTTTACTAGAACATAAAAAAAATACACAAAAAACATCTCAAAAAAATACCTATATTTGAGATAACAAAACGTTCTTACAAATAGCATAAAAAAAGCCCGATTTTAGGTCGGAAAAATGTCGAAAAGCGCCTAAAAGTGCATTTTTTAGCATTTATGAAAAGTTGTTACATATTGTAAACATTGATGTTAAGCACATTTTGACTACTATCCTTTTGGTCAGTTACTGCCTGGAAGGTCACATGCAGATCCTTCGCAGGATTACAGGTATGGTTTCCAAGGACAGGAAATGGATAATGAGTTAAAAGGAAGAGGAAATTCTTTAAATTATACTTTTAGAATGCACGACCCAAGAGTGGGTAGGTTTTTTGCAGTGGATCCTTTAAGTAAATCTTATCCTTGGAATAGTCCTTATGCTTTTAGTGAGAATGATGTTATTGCTTCAGTTGAACTGGAAGGATTAGAAAAGGTTCCAGTTAATGAAACATGGGATATGAATGAAGATGAGGCAACCGCATCAGATGTAGAAAAAAGTAATGTAGATTTATCAAAACAGTACAAGGGGATGATTGATGGAAACCTAGTAACTGCATGGAAATTATCTAGTGGTGCTAATAAGGGTAATTATGTAGCTTCTGTTCTAGATAATTATTCAGGTCAAAATTATCCTGGAGCACCTCACTATGTTATTGGAGGAGATATGTTTTCTGGTAATGGTTTTAATATAGAATCTACATCTGAGGGTGCATATAAAAATATGCTAGACTGGAATTCTTCTTATGGAGATATAATTCATTCAGGAATATTAGAATTTACTGTTCCTACTGATGCTTTATGGGGGTTAATAAAAAATGAAGGGCAACAAGCTTATGAGGTTTCTTACAACATTCATATGCTAACAGCTTGGAACGATAATGGTGAACCTACAGTAGGTTTTGATTATGAAGTAACAAATATAAAATCAACTTGGGAATCTCATTCTTTAAATATAGGTGCCTATAGTTTATTAGCTGGAGATCAAGCTTATAGATTATTTGCTGGATTAAAATTTAAATGGTTAAGAGCAAGTGGTGGAGAAATAAATGGTTTCACCTTATCAAAAGGTACTGGCTACGGGGCAAAACCGCGTTTTGATTTTCATGAATTAGGACACCCTTCAAAAGCAAGTAATTCTATGTCTATTCCAAATTTTTTAAGAAACAAAAAATTATTTCATTATCATAGAGGCAGAGGTAATAACCTTCGTAGACATAGACCATGGGAAAAAGGATGGAATGACGGGAGTTTTTGGGATAGATTTTAAATATTTAAGATATGATTGAAAAAGATTTTTTTAAGTTTTATATTCCTGCTTTAGAATGTGCATTATCATCTACCAACATAAACGATGGTTTTAATTTATTATCACCAGATGCATATATTAAAGATGAAAAATTGAGAAATCAAATGGATTTATTTGAAGAAAATAATTTCTACAAACATAGGTTGTTATTTGAAAATGTAGCATTGTATTTTGATGCAAAATCACATGGTTTTCCAAAGATAAATGGAATAGAGATTGAAACTTTTAGATTGAATTTAAACCAAATAATTTCGGAATATAAAAGGTTATATCCCCCAGCTGGTCCGAGCGTCTTTAAATAATCGTTAGCGCTACCGCGAGCTTCTAGCTCGTGGACACAAAGAATATAAAAAACAAAAAGCAACTTTTAGAAGAGTTGCTTTTGTTGTAATCATAAAAAAACTATTTTTACGACACGTTCATACAAATAAATCTAGTGGTAAATACACATCTTCTTTTGGAATGACCTTGCCAGGTCGCACGCACTCAAGCACAGCCTACCGTTACGGCTTCCAAGGACAAGAAAAAGATGATGAGTTAAAAGGGGAAGGAAATTCTTTGAACTATACTTTTAGAATGCATGATCCAAGAGTGGGTAGGTTTTTCAATAAAGATCCTTACATGCACTCATTCCCATGGAATAGTCCATATAGTTTTAGTGAAAATAGAGTTATTGATGCAATTGAATTAGAGGGTGGAGAGAAAAAATTTGTACGTTGTTATTGGGATTTACATCAAAATGGTGATTTATTTGTGTCTAAAACTGAGACTTTTATGGTTGAAGGTAATGATCCTTTAATTGAAGTTATGGTTTGGAATTACGTTCCTGGGCATGAAAAACCTTTTTTTGAAACAAGTCATTATCAGAAGAGATTTATGGGTTTAAAAACATCTGCTAATTATGATTACACAGATCCCATTTCAATGGCTCAAAAAGATATTGAAGACAAGACTTGGATTGATGAACAAATGGAAATAAGAGGTTTTGATCCAATACATAGAATGTATCTAAAAGCCCAAATTAGAGCGAGAGATTTAAATGCTGAGGATAATTTTATGGCAAAAGAGCATTTTTATGATAGGTTAGAATTTGCTATGAATGTTGGAGGCTATGTATTACCTTTTTTGACTCAGTTAAAGAATATGAAAGTCAAAAGTCTTTTTCATAGTGATAATGTTACTATTTTAAAAAATTTACTAAAAAAGGATGGATTTAAACCTAAGGATTATAAAGGAACATCAAATGCTGAAGAGTATATTTTAGAAGTAAAAGCAGGAAATAGATATAGTGTTGTTGTTAATTATGGAGGAGGCAGACATGGTGGTAAAATTGCTAAAAATCCATATTATTACAAAATAACAGGTCCGAATTATACTCCTACGAAAATTATTGATCCTAAAAGATATGCAAGGAGTGAATGGATTAACCAAAGGAAATGGAGAATAATTGATGGAAATACTGGAGAGGTTTTAAAAGAAGCAGGAAAAATATTATCAAAATAAAGATGGATAAACATAAGATTTTAAGTTTAAAAATTGAAGATGATCGAGTAGGAGACTTTGTATTAGGAATGTGTTTTGACTCTTTTGAAAATAAATTTCTCAAACCTGACTATTTTTATTATGATAAATTTTTAACTGTAAATAGTGTTTTTCCATCAAAGACTAAATATGTCTTTTTCGATAGTATTTGTTGTTGGTTTGACGTTAAGTTTGGTAATCTTGAAAGAATCGATTTATATAATGATTTTAGTGGTGTCTATAAAAAGACAGTCTCATTAAATAAAAAACTATCTTGTATTAAACAGTTAAAAATTGAGCTAAAATATGATGAAGATTGTGTAGAGTTAATAAATGATTGGAAATTATATATTGTTGTTGACGAAGATTTAACAATATTGAATTCAATTGAAGATATTTATAATACAAAAATTGAGATGATTACTTTGAAGTTATAACCCCCAGCTGGTCCGAGCGTCTCTAAATAATCGGCATCGCTACCGCGAGCTTCTAGCTCGTGGACAGAAAGAATATAAAAATATAAAGCCACATTATTGTGGCTTTTGTTGTTTAAAAAATAGTCATCAAAGCATATCTTAAGCAAACCTGTTTTTAACTGCTTACCATAGTAACCTACACTAACACACTTGTTACCTATGCTAATACACTAGTAACTAGTGTCACTTACACTTGTAACCTGCTCTAATACACCTGTAACTAATATCACTTACACTTGTAACCTACACTAATACACTTGAAATTAATATCACTTACACTTGTAACCTACGCTAATACACTTGTAATTAATGTCACTTACAGTAGTAACCCCAGTTGGTCCGAGCGTCTCTAAATAATCGGTAACGCTACCGCGAGCTTCTAGCTCGTGGACACAAAGAATATAAAAACAAAAAGCCACAATGATGTGGCTTTTGTTGTTTTGAGTTATTATAAAATTAATAGAAGTAATTTATTCAATAAAAAGTTTTAAAAGCAACCAACGTCTTTTCTAGCTCCGATTGTAGCAAGTTACCGTGTAACGCGGAAAGCGGGTGGGATTTTGTACTGAAATACTTTTGTGATGCTCCTAAAATTATACTTTTCTGGTTTTTAACCAACCTGTAATACTCAATCGTTCTCTTTGTACGGATTTTTACTTCGTGTATTAGTAGTTGGTTTTCACAAAAATGACCATTCTGTCTTTTAAAGGAAAGGTTTGTGGTTTCATCTGCTTTACAAACAGATTTAAAACCTACTAAGAGAAGCCTAACAAAAGTATTCATTGCTTTACCTGAACCAAACTGGGTTTATTACCAACTCTTCTTAGAAGGCTTTAAAATCATTTTTACAATAGGGTTTGTTTTTTACTAAAAGACATAAAAAAATCCCTTCTTTATTCAAGTAAGGGATTTTGATATTTTAAGCCATTTATTTGATTAATATTTAGCTCTATTATCAGTTATGTCAGCTTTGTCTTTTAAAGCTTGGTAAACTCTTTGTTGAGCAGAATTTGCTTCTTGTGATTGTTTCTGTGTAATTAAAGTAGAGTAATCTTTAATTTCTGGTGCATTAGTCACTTTTTTAGTTTTAATCATGAAAACACCACCATTACCAACAATTAATCCTGAAGTTTTTCCTGCCTCTAAATCAAATGCAGTCCCTACTACTTTTGGTTCAGAGCCTATATTTGTAATTGTAGGATTTCCTAATGTTACGTCACTAACACTCATTACAGAACCTCCTGTTGCTTTTGCTACATTTTCTAAAGTAGTACCTGCCATTTTCTTTTTAATTTCTTCTGCTTTTTTCTCATTCTTTAAGATTAATCCAACAGATTGTCTAGCGATATCCATACTTAATAGACCTGTTTCATTTGTGTTTTTTAAAATAGCTACTACGTACCCTTTTGCTGTTTCAAAACGCTTAACATCTCCAGCATTGGTATCTTCATTAAATGTCCAACGAATAATTTCTCTTTGCGCTCCTAAGCCTTGTACATACTCATCTGAAGCTTTTAAATTAGTAGCTGGCACAATTGTTAATTTAGCCGTTTTAGCTACTTCTTCAAAGTTTTTACCAGTTACATCAGATTCAAATTGACTAGCCTTATTATAGTTCTCATCAATTGTTTGTTCTGATGGCTCGATTTTTTTAGTTATAGTTGCTAATTGAACAGCGTCATATTTTGCTAATACTTTAATAACATGGAAACCAAAATCTGTTTCAACAACACCAACAGTTCCTACTGTATTATCAAATACAAAGTCATTGAAAGTTGGCACCATTTGACCAGGAGTAATGTTATCATACTCACCACCGTTGTTTTTAGATCCTGGATCATCAGAATTTGCTGAAGCTAAAGCAGAAAAACTGTTTGCGTCTGCTTTTACTTGAGATAATAAACTATTTGCTAATGCTTTTGCTTCTTCTTTAGTTCTTGTAGCAGAAGAACTTTGTGCACCTTCATAAGCTAATAAGATATGACTTGCTTTTGCACTTGCATTAGATTTCCTTCCCATCATTCTAGATAAAGATTGATAGCCGTTATTCACATAAGGTCCAAAAACTTCACCATTTGTCAAGTTAAATAGTTGTTCTTGAAATTCTACTGGAAGATTACTTTTCGCAACATAAGTAGAATCAAAAGGTGTTTCAGATTCTTTATTTACGAAATCTGCAACATTTTCAGCTTTAATATCTTTAAAACTAAGAATAGAATCATTTCCATCAACACTTCCATTTACATATCCGTAAAATTGAGTTTCCAAATCTTTCTCATCTTTTTCAGAAGGTTTGTTTTCGAAAAACACATAATCCACATTTCTTGTGAAATCTGATTTGTATTTTTTTGTATTTTTCTTCATGTAAGCCATGATTTCATCGTCTGAAACTTTAACTTGATCGTCATTAACTGTTGAAAAAGATACAGTAACATAGTCAAAATCTACTTTTTTAGTATCTAAGACATGTTTGAACTTCCCTTCAGCTTTAGTTGTGTAAATTCCACCTTTAAGCATGTTGTAATACAATTGCTCTACAGCTGATTTTTCAACTTCTTTTTCAAAATCTTGCCATTGCATCCAACGTTCTTGGTTAGGATCGTTTTTGATAGATTTTACAAATTCTTTAAACTTATTTTCATCAAATGTTCCTGCTTCATTCAAAAACTGAGGATTTTGAGCAAAATAAGGATTAGCTTTAATTACATTGATTAATTGTTCTTTACCAATACCTAAACCAATTTTTTCTATTTCTTCATTTACTAAAATGCTTCTTACTTCTTGTTCCCAAACAGAGTTCATTGCCTGAGTAGCACTCATAGATTGCCCTTGTTGACTTTGCTGACTTTGTTTTTCAAGTTGAGCTGTCTTTTTCATAAACTCTTGAGCAACAATATCCGTACCATTAACTTCTCCTACGTTGTTGCTGTTTATGCTAAAACCACTTTTAAATAACTCCGGAATTATGAATGCAAATAATGCAAAACCAATAATAATGATAAGTAATCCAGAACGTTTTCTAATATTATTTAAAACTGCCATTTTGTATATTAATTTAATTCAGTGGGCGAAAATACAATTATCTATTTAATAATAAAACAGAAAAGTTATAATTTCTACTAATTTTTTATGATTTTTTTATTGTTTTTCCTCTAAAATTGAAAGTCTGACCAATTCTATCTTTTTATTTGAGGCAGAATGTATCGTTATTTCAAAATTTTCAATTTTAATTTTCTCTTTATTTTGAGGGATTTCTTTCGTGTTATGAACGATAAAACCTCCTAATGTACTGTATGAATCTGTTTCAGGTATATTAAGATTGTATTTTTGGTTGATAAATTCTACATCTAGTCTAGCTGAAAAAAGATAAACGTCTTCTTCAATTTTTTCATCAATTAATTCTTCATCCAAATCGTGCTCATCTTCAATTTCTCCAAATAGCTCTTCAATAATATCTTCAACAGTAATAATTCCAGATGTTCCCCCATATTCATCTAAAATTACCGCCATACTTTTTCTTTTTTTTGTTAAGATATCTAATAAATCTTTAATATAAATGGTTTCAGGAACATATTCAATAGAAATCATTACTGATTTTATTGTTTTTGGTTTTTTGAATAATTCGAATGAATGAACGTATCCTAAAATATCATCAATGGAATTTTGATAAACAATAATTTTAGAATAACCAGTACTAACAAATAATTCTTTTAATTCAGAAACAGAATCCAAAATATCTACACCAGAAATCTCTGTCCTAGGTGTCATAATATCTCTAGCTTTCAAATCAGAAAACTCTAATGCGTTTTGAAAAATTTGTATTTCAGAATCTATTTCATCATGTTCTGAAAAACTATTCATCTGTTCACTAATATAGTTACCCAATTCTACTTTACTAAAATAGTCTTGTACTTGATCTCCATCTGTTTTAAAGAATTTTTTCAAGATAAAATCGGAAATCCAAATGATAAATTTTGAAACCCAAAAGAATAATTGGTAAAATAAATAAGCAGGTGCTGCAAATAATTTAATAAACGAATTGGCATAAATCTGAAAGAAAACTTTTGGTAAAAATTCAGCTGTCATTAAAATTATAGCTGTTGATAATAAGGTTTGAATTAAAAGATTTACAAAAGGGGACAATTCGTAACTAAAAGAAATTATCCAATTCATTAATAAATCTCCTGAATAAATACCATAAATTACTAAAACAACATTGTTTCCAACCAACATTGCTGTTATGAACTGTGAAGGTTTTTCTATGAGTTTAGATAAGATTTTTGCATTAAAATTGTTCTGTTTCTTTTCAATAGACAAATAGACTTTATTGGAAGAAACATAAGCAATTTCCATACCTGAAAAAAAGGCTGATAAGAGTAAACAAATAACGATGATGGCTATTCCCATACTTTACTTTTGACCATTTTTATTGTAAAATCTTCTTTTAAAGAAAGCCATAAATATTGCCAAGACTACAAAAAAAACACTAAGAATATAGTTTTGATCATTTTGATATTTCACAAAAGCATCATAAATAAAAAAAACAGCAAAGACCATATATGCGTACTGAATATACTTTGTATATTTCATTTTAATTAATTTTTACCAAAAATAATAAATAAAATCGACAATAGTACAATTGTTTTATTCTTCAACATTATTAATCTCACCATTACTGGTTTGCATGTTGAATATTTTGAAATCTTTACTGAAATCTACACCTGGACCTTGAAGAAACCCACCAGTGCCATCAGAATATTTGAAGTGCTTTTCAGTAAAAAACCATTCGTTTTTTTGATCAAA
Organism: Flavobacterium jejuense; assembly: GCF_006491595.2. Classification (GTDB taxonomy): domain Bacteria; phylum Bacteroidota; class Bacteroidia; order Flavobacteriales; family Flavobacteriaceae; genus Flavobacterium; species Flavobacterium jejuense. Next base: position 10,543 of record NZ_VEVQ02000014.1, on the reverse strand, counting down.
ATATAATTGAGGTGTTTCCAATTTTTTTCCATCATAAGAGGTTATGGTTACTTCCCCTTGTAAATCAATTATATCTGTTTTTTTATAAGTAATTGCGTAATTCGATTCTATTATTGTAGTATTATTGTTTTCATCAAACATTGTTACTACGACACCTTCTGGAAATTCGGTAAATGCATTTTCTATATTGCTATAATCAAGCATTTTTTTACTCGTTAAGATCGATTTTACACGTCCAGAATCGGTATATTTTAAATTAATAGAATCAGCTTCACCAGAAGGCAGAAAAGAAGAACGATTGAACTTTTGCACATCTTTTAAAGAGCCCTCACATGAAAAAAATATAGTCATGACACTAAGTATCATGACTATATTAGATATGCTATTTCTATATTTTTGATTCATCCTATAATGAAGGAACTGTTATACTTTCTCCAACCCAACAATTGAAAGAAATTCTTTTTCCAGACATATTTCCACTAGGATGACTGAATATTTCTGTTTTAGATGGAGCTGATGCTCTATATCCAGCAGCCATTTTACTTGCAGTTGCTTTTAATGAAGAATCTGCAATAGCAGCCTTATCACAATAGCTAGCAGCTAACCAGTAAATCGCTCTTTTTTCAAATTGATCTTTACCACAATCATTAATACTTCCTCCATATAACTGAGCAATTAATAGATAAGCTTTACCATAAGATGGTTTTACAGCTAATGCTTTTCTTGCGTAATTACGTGATTGACTCTTGTTTGATTTTGAATAAATAGAAGCTATCTTCATGTAAACATTTGCTTTTTTAGTATTGTCAGAATACATTTCAGCAGCTTTATTAAAATATTCAATTGCTTTCGCAGTATTTTTCTTTTGGTATTCTACCATTGCTTGTTTTTCATAAGCAGGTGCACTTGGGTCAACTTTAAGAAGTGCTTCAGAGATTTTTGAAAATAACGGATCTTCATCACATTCTTTTGCTTCTAAACGATCTGCAGCTCTTAATAACCAAACTTTATTTGTTTTGTTTTGTTCAAATGATTTTTGATAGAATGGTATTAACTTATCACAAGTAGATAGTTGCACTATGATACCGTCCATACTTGAGGTAACAGTTGCAATATCTTCTAAATTTGACTCATATCTACTTTTTACTTTAGCCTCTTTAGTATCTAATTCTTGTCCAGCTTCTTCTTTAGCTATTAAAACATCTTTAGCATCAGAATATTCTTTTTCAAGAGCAGTTAATTTTTCTAAAATATCATCATATTTATCAAATACTTGTTGTAGTTCTATTCCTTTATTTCCTGCTTCATAATCTTTTACAAATATTTCAAAATATGCATAAAGACCTCTTGTTGAATCAAAATTTGCTTTATCATTAGTAAATGCCTTGTCGAAAAGGGAATATTTTTCCTCATTTGTACCAAGTTTGTAATTAAACAAAGCTAACCCTTTTTTCATATCAACTCCAGCTCCTTCACTTGGGAAATATTTATAATTCTCTTCGTAAAAGCTCATTAAATCACGCACATACTTTTCTTTTTCAGCACCAGTTGCTTTGTCTATTTTTTGTTTGATTGCAAATTCACCATAAGAGTAAATTCTTTTATCAAAAGACGGGCAATCTTTTCTTAAAGTTGTTAAATAATCGTATCCAGCAGGATCTTTAGCTTTAACTGATGAAGCCATTAAACTTAGCGTTTCCGTACACGCTTCGTTATTTTGAGCATTTGTAAAAAACCCAATAGTTATTGCAAATAATAAAGATAATTTAGTTTTCATTTTATAATTATTCTAAAAAATTACTAATCAATTTTACGTTTCTTAAACCATTTATCACTTAATGATAACCCAACACTAATGTTGAAATAGTTTTCCCTAATTAAATTATTGTACTGAGTTCCTCTAACTCCCATTTCAAAGCCTAAATCTATTTTAGAGAACCCTAGTGGTAATCCAAGTCCAAAATTCATGCCATAATCTTCAATACTTTGGTCTTTAATGACTAAACCAATATTCTCATACCTAAAACCAGCTCTGTAAACCACTCTACTTAAGTAACTTGAATATGAATCAAATTTTGGGATATAATAACCCCCTATAACGTATTTTTGAGAGTCCTCATATGTCCCATTATTAAAATCATCAAATCTATTTACTAACTGACTATTCTTCTGAAATGTAACTTCTGTTCCTATCAACCATTTATTTGTTTCCCCAATCCCCAGTCCAACTGCTAATTTAGAAGGAATTTTCAAATTTGTATCATTTACAACAACATCTTCTTGATTATTAATGTTCTCTGAACCACTTGAAGAATAGGTAACTGTTGCCAAATTTCTTTCATTTTTAGATGTTAATTTAGCTTCAGGTGAATAAGTTAAACTTGCATATAACTTGTACTTATCTGTAATTTTTCTGTTATACAAAGCACCAAAATTAAAAGATGTTCCTGTAATTCTAGACGAATTTCTTTCTCTAGACTGCAATTGTAATATTGAAATTCCTTCAATGGTCTCTGTGTCAATATTACCAAAATTATATTGTAGATCAACCCCTAAACTTAAATTTTTATTCACGCTATATGAACCTCCAACAAAAAATCTGTTAATATTTCCTTCTCCAAAAGATGTTTTATTTGTTTGGTTACCAAATTCGTCTTCCCCAGAATTTGATATATTATAACCTACAGCACTGAAAGGTATAAGTCCAAAAGAAGCTCCGAAATCACCCATTGGAATACCAACAGCGATATAATCCAAACTCGTGCTTTTTGCTTTTTCTTTTTCAGACTCATTTTTTAAGTTTGAAAAAGTAGTCGTCCCACCAACAGCAAAAGAAGTTAGTCTTAATGAAGAGTAAGATGCTGGGTTTAATAAATTTAAACTAATACTATCTCCTTCAATACCTAAACCACCCATCGCTCTAGAACTCTCCGTTCCTCTAAATTTCACTTCTCCTAATCCATAAAAAGAATATGGTGAAGAAGTATTCCTTTGAGAAAAAGCAATAACACTAGTTAAAAGTGTTATACAAATTATACATTTTTTAATCATTTTGTGTTTGTACATAATTAAATAATAAATTCAAACTTTCTAGTAAAAAATTTGAATTGGCAAATATGGTGCTTTTTAATCTTTTAGCCAAAAAATCTGCATCTCCTCCTGTTAAAATTATTGTTAAATGTTCATATTTATGAAAATATTGGGTAACAAAGCCCTCAATTTCATACACTAGTCCATTAACTATTCCTGAATGGATAGATTCATCTGTTGAAATTCCAATAAATTGATTTATATCTTTTTTTTCTAATAACGGTAGTTTTGCTGTGTAATTGTGTAAAGCTTGATATCTAAGATTAATTCCTGGAGAAATAGCTCCTCCTAGATAATAATTATTATCATCAATAAAATCATAAGTAACACATGTTCCCGCATCAATGATTAAACAATTTGAGTTTGGATACAATAGATTTGCTCCAGCAGCTAAAACCATTCTATCAATTCCTAACGTTTTAGGAGTACTATATAAGTTTTTAAAAGGAAAAATTAATTCATGTGAAACGATTATTAATTTTGAATGTGCATTTATGTATTCTAAACACTCTTTTTCTAATTTTCCTACCGAAGATGAGATGGAAAACTCAATAGTCTTATTTTTTTTTAAAATTTTTTTAAAATTTTTTAAAGCGTCTTCTTTAGTAAAAACAAATTTTTCAAAAAGTGTATTTTGTTCAAATACAGCACATTTAATTCTTGTGTTCCCTATATCTATAGTTAAAAGCATGTTTCGTTTTTTGAGTTAACAAATATACAAATTGATTTTTTTAAAAAAATGTTTTGGAAATTACAAAAAGGGTTCTATATTTGCACTCGCTAAAACAAAGCAAGGTACCTTAGCTCAGTTGGTAGAGCAATGGACTGAAAATCCATGTGTCCCTGGTTCGATTCCTGGAGGTACCACAAAAAAACCACTCAATGAGTGGTTTTTTTTATTTATATTGTTACAATTTTATTCTTTTTTTGAAGATAATAGTTGTTTCATGTTTTCAATTTCTTTAGCCAAATTGGTGTATTTGTTACTCAGTTCTTCGATTTTTGTTTCTTGATTTTCAATGATGCTTTGTTGCTCTTTGGCTACTTGAATTAATAATGCTGAAATTTTAGAATAATCAACACTTTTATAGCCGTTTTTGTCTGTACTAACTATTTCAGGTAAAACAGCTTCTATTTCTTGAGCAATCACCCCAATTTGGAGAGATTGGTCTTTTTTATCTTTCCACTTGTAATAATACCCGTTAATTTGATTTAATTTATCTAAAGCGTTATCAATCTTTTTAAAATTGGTTTTCCAACGACGGTCACTAAAAGTATTCCAAGCATTAGAACGAGCCACAGTTCCATCTCCAGAAACCCCTACATCGAAGTTGCCATTTATTTGTAAATAATCGTTGTCAAATTCTCCATAAATTAATGGAGAAGTTGTATTGGAGTTGTCGATATATAATTTATTACTTCCTGTCTCATTTCTCCCTGATGAATATCCTACAAATACATTTCCTGAACCTGTCGAATTTTCACCTGCATAAAATCCAAGTAAGGTATTATTGCTACCATTTGGATTGTTTTTACCTGCGTTTGCTCCTAAAGCAGTATTATAAGAACCAGAAACATTAAATTCTAAAGTTGCAATACCTATAGATGTGTTAAATGCACCCGTTGTCAATAATCTTGAAGCAAAAGTACCTACAGCGGTATTACCATTTGATGTGTTGCTGTATAAAGCGGTTCTACCTAATGCTACATTTTGAATGCCATTTACATTTAAATATAAAGCATGACTTCCTACAGCTGTATTAGAATTTGTAGTTAAATCATCATTTGCTCCTGCATTTAAACCTAAAAATGTTGAATGCCCCGTATTTGCAACATTTATTCGACCATTATTCATGTTAAAGAACTCAATTCCAGTAGTTTTAAATCTTATAATATCTTCATCTGCAGATGCTTCCACTTGAATTTGAGTATCTAAATCGGCATCTATAATTTTAGAAATAGTGCCTGTTTTTTGTAAACCAATCCAAGTTGTAGTGGCATTATCCCAATAGTAAAAACCTGGATTATTTGTACCAACTACAGTGGTTAAATAGACTAACATAGCATTTTGATCTGCGGTTGGGTTGCTAGAAGGGAAAGTATCAATTCTTGGAATTAAAATTCCATCTTCGTTTGTAGGATTTGTAGCATCGTTAATTTGAATATCCAAACTCGCTTTTGGACTAGTTGTATTCACTCCAACTTGCGCAGTTACAAAATTAAAAACATTAAAAAGGAAAATAAAGCAGCCAATTTTTTTCATCATGAATATTTATTTTAAAAGCTTGCAAAATAAATATTTAAAATAAAAAATATACTACTAAATATGGCTAAATATGGCAATGCTACCCAATTGCTACCCAAACAAATCAAGTATTAATGATGCGCTAATTAGATTTATATATAAAAACGAAACTAAAATTTAGTACTAGCCTTTATTTTTTTTGAAACTTCTTGTCTCTTTATTAAAATGGACTACAATCGAATCTTTATATATTTTATTTATTATAAGTCCATCAATATTATCATTCAGCCTTACACGTTCTAAGCGATTATTTATTTTAATCAATATAAGTTCTTCTTTTTTATCTTTTGATTTAATATAGCCAAAATATTGAACACTGGGAAATAGAATACCCTCTTTTGGTTTCGGATCTATTTTGGGTTTTGGAATTGTAATTGTCCTTATTGTTTGCTCTTTAGGTTTTGAAAACACTTTATTTAAAAAAGGATCTTTAGTTAAGGGTTCTAAAGCAAAAGTATCTTTCTTTATTATTGAAATTGCATTATAATTATAGTCATTAGAAAGATTTATAGCAATTTCGTCATTTCCAAAAAAGCGATTAATATACTTATAGCTAACTGTTCCCCACAAGGAAAGTACTACAATTATCAAAACTATATTAATCGCTTTCTTGGTTTCCATTTTTAATTAATTGTCAATTTATATCCAGAACTGTAAGCTCCTGTATTTAAAGCTGCGTCTTTTGCTCTAACTCTCCAATAATAAATCCCAGCAGCAGTAAACGATTGCTGAAAACTCGTTACTGAAACAGGAGAAGACTGTATAATGGTGGTAAAATTAATATCAGAAGCAATTTGTATTTCATAAGAAATAGCAGATTGTATAATTCCAGAATCTAATGGAATGGTCCAGCTAAAACTAACAGTCTGATTTATAGTTTGTGAAGTATTATTTGCTGGCTGATTATTTTGTGGCTGATTTGGAACAACTGTATCTACTAAAAAATTCCTAGTAGAAAACTGTGTTTCTGTACTGGTTGTATTATTATAAGCTTTCACTTTCCATGAATATTGTCCATCTCCTGTTATATTTGAACTATTTAAAGTAATATTTGTTGCTGTAACATTGTTATCTGTAAATGCAATATTTCCAGAAGTTGTATTAGTAACAAGAACTTCATAATAATCTGCTGCTGTCAAAGTTTCCCATGAAAGTGTTATGCTATTCTGATTCGTTGCAAAAGTACTTGAAGGAGCAGATAAAATGACTAGCTGATTTGTTAAATCTTCTGATTCATTAACATCAAAAGTAATAGGGAAAGTATAAGTAGATTCATAAGCAGAATTTTCTCCTCTTACTCTCCATTGATAAGTTCCTTGAATTAAAGGAAGGGTTACTGTGTTTGTATTTACCAAAGTGTCAAATACTTGAAATTGATTTCCTGTATATATTTGTACACGATAATCATCTGCTCCATCTAAATGATTCCATTGAAATGTAGCAACATTACTTTCAATAGTTATGCCTTCAGTAGGATATACTATTTGTACTATGTCATTGGTAATATCTTCTTCTAATATATCTTCGCAGGAAAAAGATATTGCTATTAATCCAATTAGTATCAATTTGTTTATTATTTTCATCTATTCTAAATTTATTTTTTTGATTTCATCTCGTAATTTTGAAATAGTATTTTCAAATGTAATATTTCGTTTTTATTATTCTTTTTAACAGTGTAATAATTTGTGCTTACAACTCTTGAAAAGTTAAATTTTGTTTCAAAATCATAAGCTAGTCTCATTAAATCATTAATATTTCCAGTAACATCTAACTGATTGGTGTAAATGGAATAATTTTCACCTTCAAACATATGTATAGCCTGTAAATCATTAATAGAAATTCCTTGATGTTGTGTTGAAAAAGCAATGACTTCTTGTTGTACAATATCTCTAGCAATATTTTGGTTACCTAAATACTTATCATAGCTAGCAATTTCCATTGCTAAAAGCTCTAAGTTTTCAGATTTACTTGCTATATCATTTGACCGTGCTGTAAGTTCTTTATTTTCTTTAAAAACTTCAATTAAGTTTTTAAAAGAACGCTTGTATGCAGTATAAGTTAGCATAAAAAACACTATCATTAAAGCAATGCATTTTTGTTTATATGTGTACTGTTCAAACATTATTTAATGAGAATTTTTAGACTAAACAGTGTATTGTTTCTTTTGTCTTTTTTTAAGCTTTCTAATTCGAATTTAGCTATCCAGTCAAATTTTTTTAAATTTCTTAACCAATTATTAAATCCATCTTCGTCAATTGTTATTCCTTTTACCAAGATAACTCCTGGAGTAATTTCTACTTTTTCATTATGTTTTACTACTCTTTGTAAAGGAGCACTATTTAATTCATTTAAAGAAATAGAATTAGGTATTGATTTGACGATTTCGTAAGAATAATACGATAAAAATTTATCGGATAAAAAACCTGAATCTTTGATTATTTTTTCTTTGTCTTTTTTTTGTTCTTCTAAAGATATTATTCGTTGATATGCTTTGTTTGAATAAACATTCTGAATATTTAATTCTGCATTTTTTGAGGAATAATGTTGGATTAACAAATAACTAATTAGTAAGGTTACTAAAAAAACAACTAACATAGTCAATCCAAATGTTGAAAAAACTTTCCTATAGACTACTTCATCTATTGACTTATTTTTCCATTCTGATTTTGAAACCGACTCGTTTTGAACAAAATAATGTAATGCTATACCATATAAAGGCAATGTGTAATTGGAAACCAAGTTTTCACCAATAGTATAATTCAAATCAGGAATTGACTCTAGTTTTGTAAAGTTAAGCAATTCATTTTGCTCCAAATTCAAGCTCAAATTACCTGAAACTATAATATTTGTATTTAAGTTATCAGCTAATAAAACAGAAAGTAGAGAACCTGTATAAACCTCAATTATTTGTATTTTTTTACTTTCCAAAATTGCCAACCAATCTTCTACCACATTTTTTCTGCAAAAACTCATAAAAATGTTGTTTTTCAGAGTATAACTAGTGTGATAAATAGAGTCGAAATCAATATTTTTTTGCCAAGCCAAATCAATTTCGCTGGTAACGTCTATCTTTTTATTTAAAACACCTCTTACATCAACTGAAAGTATAACTGGTATTTTTACATCAATAACTTCTATTAGAGAATTAAAATTTGTAAAAGATTTATTTTCTATTATATCCAATTTATCTTTCGTTTTTTTAAACGTAAGCAACGTATATTTCTCAGTATCGGCATCTTGAAAGATACCCACAACTTGAATACAGTTAATTTTGAATATTTTAGAAAGAATAGTTATCATTAATAAACTATTGTTGGTTTAATAAAAATATGTAATTTCGAATTCCCTTTCGCTTTCTTTTTACTACTAAAAAACCATTTTAAAATCGGAATTCTAGAGATAAGAGGTACACCAGTTCCAGAATTTTCTCTTTTTAATTCGTCTAAACCTCCTAGCAAAACCATTTCGTTGTTACGAACCCTTACTAACGATTCAAACTGTTGAGTTGCTTTTCCAGGAGGAGCATTTTCTCCAGCTCTTCCTAAAAAAGAACTTTTTTCTACATTAATACTCAAAGTTACATTTTCATCGGTTGAGACAAAAGGTTTTATTTTAACCGCTAAGTTGGCCTCTGTTGGTTTCCAAGTTCCAGATTGCAAAATATCACCACCATTTCCTAGATTATTATTTAAAATACGGTTGTTTTGTTCAAAGTAATAATTAGTTTCACCAATGGACAAAGTCGCTTCATGACCACTTAAGGTTGCAATTTTTGGAGTAGATTCAATTTTGATTATGGAGTTGTTTTCTAATACTTGTAAGTTCAAATAAAAAGCGTCAGTAACTTTTCCAAGCTTAATGAATCCTAAACCATTAAAGGCATCAATTAAGTTATTAACGGATGAACTTCCTAAAGTCATATCAGTTGTTGGGAATAAGACACCACTAGTTTGTGCTTTATTAATTTTATCCAATCCTGCTTTTAAACCCGTTTGAATGTCATAAGACTTGTTATATTGCACAATAATGACTTCAATTTGTACCAATGGCACAACTTTGTCTATTTGCTTAATATATAATTTTAATTCTTCAATAGTTGATTTGGAACCTGAAACTATTAAGGAATTCAATTCAATAAATTCTTTGATCTCAACCTTATCATTAAAAATCTTTGGTAACGACTGTAAAACGGATTCAATTGAACGGTTTTCTAAAGGAATAATTTCAGTAGAGCGCAATCCTTCAGTAGATTGTTCTCCAATGATATAAAAACCTTCTTGATTTCTGTAGGTGTATTTTTTTCCTTTAAAAATATGATTTAATAAGTCATCAAACGTAATTTTATTGGCTAAAAGTGATGTTTTTTCGTTCTCAGGTTTGTTGTAAATAAAGTAATTAACGTTTAATTTTTCAGCCGCTTCAATTAATAAATCGGTTGCGTCGGCTACATTGGCTTTTACTGTTAAAAAACCTTGATTATCAACTTCAATGTCATAGAATCCTTCCGATCCAGAAGCTGGTTTAGATTTGTTTCTAGATGAATTTCTGTTGTTTGAATTTATAGTATTGTTTGCTTCTTTCGGCTGGTTGTTTTTTTCCAAATAATAAAACCCATTATCGTCTTTAGTAGCAATTAAATCATTTGATTTGGCCATCATTTCAATCACTTGATCAAAAGGGCGATTTAAAATATAAGAGGAAACTTTTAACGTTTTAATATCTGGAGCTAAAACTACATTTTTACCCGATTTATCAATGATAGCTTGAGCTACTGCAGGCAAAGAATCGTTTTCCAGTTTAACCGATAAGAAATCATTTTGCGCATTGTAACTAACATCAACAACTTTAAGTTCTTTTTTTACAATGATTGGCACTTCTTTTCGTTTCTTAAATAGGATGATATTACTCATAAAAGTAGCTTCCAAATCGTATTTTTGGACTAAAAACAAAAAGATATCTTTCACAGTAACATCATGAAAATTATTTACAACAGGAGTATTCAAACTGTTATCCACACTCACGTTTAATTGATGTTCTTCAGAAATTGCTATAATTAAATCATATAAAGACAATCCTGAAACATCTATCTTAACCACTTCATTGATTCCCGGTTTTACCTTTGAAAACTCGTCTAATTTTATACCCAAC
>NZ_VEVQ02000013.1 GCF_006491595.2 Flavobacterium jejuense | reverse complement strand
CTATTGCTCGATGGGTGGTGCAAGATCCTGTTATTCATGAAAATTTTTCTCCATATAGTGCTTTTGATAATAATCCTGTATTTTGGGCTGATCCTTCTGGAGCTGATGCTGAAAGCGATTATAATTGGAAGACTGGTGAATATAAAAGTGGTTCTTTTGAAGCTGCTATGGCAAATCAGGACTTGAATACTGACGGAACTACTAAAAGTAGTAATTCTTCACCTGACAATGACATTACTTTAGATTCAGATGGGAAAGTTACAAATATTGTTTTCAATGACAACAAAGTAGATAGATATTTTGATGAAAACGGGAATCAACTACACTTAAATGACTATAAATTTGACCATATATGGGCGGATGCCCCTGTTAACAACCAATTATATATAAGTATAAGTAGTTCTTTTTTAGGTAAACTTATTGCAAAGGCAGGATTTATCAGTAACAATGTCACCAATATGTCACAAAGATACGCGGAAACAGCTATAAATTCTCATGGGGTTGCAGATTTTGGCTTCAACCAATTAAGAGATCTATTCAAAATGTACAATACTGAATATGATGGAAATGAAGGTGGAAATGGAGCTTTTTTCAGAGTTGAAGGACAAAAAAGCATTTATAATTTTGCAGATTTTTCACAATTTATTTGGGGAGCTTGGATGAGAGTTAATAATTTTTCTTTAGCAGAAGCAAAAGCTGGAGCCCATTTTAATAATTTCATCTCTACTTTACTTTCAACAGATAGAACTGGAGGTATTTTTGACTCTAATGCTGACCAAAGAGCTATTCAAAATGGTTTTAATTACGCTAATAATCTACTTTCAAAATGAGTAATAGAATAAAAAAAGCTTCGTACGTTAACATTATATCTTTTATAATAATTTTAATTGCTGCATTAATTCAATTGTGCTTGAAAGGAGAATATCATATTTATAGAAGAATAAGAGCGATATTAGGTTATTTTATAATAATACCATCTATAATAATATCTTTTATAGGAACATTAGAAGTTTTAAAATATTATTTGAATAATAACTTTAAGAAACCTTTTAAATGGTTATATCTTACAGTTCCATCATTGTTTATTTTATGTTATTTTCTTTTTACAATAATATTTATTCTAATTAAAAGTTGCTTTTAAGAGGGGTAATGTCACAGAGTTAGTGATAGCTATTTTCGGTAATGTTGCAGAGTTAGTGATAGCTATTTTCACAGAAGCTAACCAATTAAAAATTAAATTGAAATTTAAAAAATGGATAGAAAAGGAACGCAATATGGCGTTCCTTTTTGTGTGGTAATGTTACAGAGTTAGTGATAGCTATTTTCACAGAAGCTAACCAATTGAAAATTAAATTGAAATTAAAAAAATGGATAGAAAAGGAACGCACTATTGCGTTCCTTTTTGTGCTATACAATGTCTTAAAACGAAGAAAATGATAAAAAAGTCGACCTCGTGTATTAGAATTAGTGATACTGGTATTTGTCCACATTGTATTACTAAAAACTTAGTCAAAAATGGCTTTACCAAAAATAAAAAGCAACAGTTTTATTGTAAAAATTGCTATAAAAGAAGTATCGATTTTTATTGTTACAAAGCCTATAAACTAAATACAAATGCTAAAATAATTCAATTTATAAAAGAAGGTTTAGGGATAAGAAGCACAGCAAGAATATTACAAATTGCAACTACTACTGTTTTGAAAAGAATTATTGCCATTGCAAAAAAGATTCCTAATCCTATTTTCTATAAGAATAAGATGTATGAAGTAGATGAAATGCGTTGTTATTTAAAGCGAAAAGACAAACCCATATGGATTGTGTATGCTTTAGAAAGAAAAACAAAACGTGTGGTGAGTTTCAGTTTAGGAAGAAGAACCAAAAGAACTATTCAGTATGTAACTAATTCTTTATTACTTTCAACTCCAAAAGCCATTTACACTGATGGTTTGGTGCATTACAAATCTTTATTAGAAACAGCGGTTCATAAAGTAAATCGTTTTGGCACCAATCAAATAGAAAGAAATAATCTATCGATGCGAACCCATTTAAAACGGTTGCAACGCAAAACCATTTGCTTTTCTAAAAATTATAGTATGTTGCAATGTGTATTGCGTATTTATTTTTGGAGTTGATATTTTACTTTTTCAACAACTTGAAAAAAATATTTTTTTCCACGTTTCTCTTATTTTAAAGATTTCTCAAAATTTAGAACTAAAATTTATTAATCCTAAAATATAAATATCACAAAAAAAGTGTCTTTTTTTAAGGATATAACAGAATCATCCTTTTTTTCCTAAATCACCTTAAGTGATTCATTTTTAATACTTAAAAACAAAAAAAAGTAGTTTTTTTGAATTGTTTGAGTGTGTGTTTTATTTATCTTTATTCAAACAAACTATTTTTATGAGAAAATTTTTACTCCTACTCTTATTCTTTTTTTGTGTGTCTATAACTGCACAATATGCCACTAAACATTACATAGCTCCATCTCCATGGCAATACTGGAGTAATGCCAATGAAATTGTAATTGCTACCACTGATACTGGATCTGTCACCGTAACACTAAAAAGAAGTAACGGAACATTGATTACAACACTCACCGTTACAGCTTCAAATCCTGTTTCTTATCGTTTTGTAGGCAATCCTACTTCTGTTTTTAGAAATGCAATAAATACTACTACATCTGACAGAGGTTTATTTGTTGAAGCAACCGCACCTGTTTCTATAAATCTAAGAAACATAGCTTCAGACACTGCTGGAACAAGTAACGCTACAATTAAAGGGAATGCTTCGCTAGTCAGTTTTGGGAATGAAGGTATTGGTCTTGCCTTTCGCTTGGGCTATTATCGAAGCAGTTATATTGGCATTGAGAATAATGCTCCTTTGTATTCTGTAATGGCACTTGAAGATGGCACAACCATTAGTCTTAATGGCACAACGCTAACTACTTTAAATACTGGACAAAGTAGGCTTTTTACCGCTACAATGGGTTCTTTATTAACCGCTAACAAACCTATTGTAGCAAATGTTGGTACTTATGGGGATATGCCTCAAAGTTGTAATGGAAATGGTGAAGATGGAACTGTTGATCAAATAGCTCCCATCAACAAACTAGGGAAACAATATATATTGGTTAGAGGAAATGGAACACCAGGAACAGGATTAAATTACCCCGAGCAAAGTACAATTATCGCATCAGAACCTAATACTTCTTTAAATATAGTTAATTTTGACGCGACAGGAAATCAAATCTCTTCAACCACACAGGTTTTAGCAAATGCAGGGGATTATATCTCTATTTTTCATGGTAATGCACAAAATATCTATTCTTCAACCTTTGTAAACGCAACTAAACCAATAGTAATTTATTCCGCAACTGCAGTAGATTGTGAAACAGATATTTCTACTGTTTTTCCAATAGGTGGATGTGCCGGTTCAACCCATATTATAACTACAAAATTCATTAGTTACGACAACACTAATTTACCTTACTTTGGTTATACTATCTTAGAAAGCGCGACTGAGCCTGTATTAATTAATGGAACAAATATGGAAACTCTTACAGGTAATGTAAGAATTCCTATAGGTAATACTGGTTTTTATATGCTTCGTTTTACCAATATAACTATCGGAAACCCACAATCCATAACCATTACATCAAATGCTAGATTAACTACCAGCATCATACAACAAGGTTCTGGTTTTTCAATGTCGGGTTTTTTTTCTGCTTTTAGCGATAGTCCAGAGCCACCAGCAGAGATTACCAGTAATTCTTGTTCAACTACTCTAGAAACTACACCTGGTCTTGCTCCATATCAATGGTATCTAGATGGTGTACTAATTCCAAATGCTACTACAAATACGTATGTTGCTTTAGAAACAGGTAACTATAGTGTTATAGGTACTCGATCTTGCGGATTAACAGCTCCTTCATCACCCATTTTTATTTCTATTACTCCCTGTGGCGATTTAGAAGTTGAAAAAGAAGTTGTTTCCATGATTGGCGACGAAGCTATCTTCCAAATTACAGCTTCCAATATAGGAAATACTGATGATACTGCTGTTGAAGTTTCCGATTTACTTCCAAATGGATATCAATTTGTTTCTGCTACATCTAGCACTGGTACTTATAATACAGTTACAGGTATTTGGATTATAGGAAATTTAAATAGTGGTCAATCTGAAACTTTAACTATAGTTGCAACTATAAATGATTCTGGGAATACTGTAAACACTGCTACTATTACTGGTTCTAATACTGATATTGATACTAGCAATAACACCGCACAAGCCACAGCAGAAAGTAGCATATTGTCCTTGACTAAATCTTCTCAAGAAGCAACATACTATAATGTAGGTGATGTAATTGTTTATGATTTAGTCCTAACCAATACGGGTCAGGCTACTATTTCAAACATTCTCATCTCTGATGCAAATGCAGATATAGGAAGTATTACTCCAGCTACTATTTTAAGTTTAGCAACAGGAGAAAGTATCACGATTAGTGCTTCACACACAGTGACCAGCTCGGATGCTCTTACTGGAAATGTGATCAACCAAGCTCTAGCTAGTGGTTTTAATTCATTAGGAGAAACCATTAGTACTCTTTCAGATGATCCTGAAACAACTACTCTTGATGATGCTACTGTTACACCTATTGTTTTAAACAGCGACTTGGAGGTTGTAAAAACAAATAATCAAAGTGTTTACGCTCCTGGCACAACAACACAATATGAAATAACGATTACAAACAACGGCCCAAGTGATGCTTTAAATGTAATGGTAAACGACCCTATTCCTTTAGGAATAACTCAAATAACTTGGAGTGGTAATTCTACATCAGGTACTGGAAGTCTCACGGATATTATTCCCTTGCTTTTAAATGGTGAAACTGTGACTTACCTTGTTACAATGGATATTCCAAATAATTATACTGTGAATTTGACTAATATCGTTTTCGTTTCTAGTTCAATTCCTGACCCAAATCCAGATTGCCCACAATGTACAGATACAGACACTGAATGCGTCCCTCCAGCGGTTCAAACTCCAACCCCTATTATGGAATGTGATACTAATGGGAATGGATTGAAAAGGATTAATTTGACTACTAAAAATGATGAGATCATCTCTCCAAACGCAGGTCTTCTATTCACTTACTATTTAAATACCAACGATTTAAACAATGGAACTGCCATTCCTGATCCTGAAAATTTTCAAATGACAACACCTTATACTCAAAGCTTACTAGTGCAAATTACAGATACTATAGGTTGTAAAACAGTTGTGGATTTAACAATACAAATCTCAGCAATTCCATCACCCGTTTTGCTTTTAGAGGATGTCCTTTGTCAAAATAACCTCAATTCTTACAATGTAACGATTTATGAAAACGAAATTTTGAATGGAGAAGTAGGAACATTCATTGCAGGCTATTTTACTAATCTCTCCAATGCTGAAAACGACACCAATCCTATTCCTAACCCAAACAATACCAGCATTACATCTAATGAAGAAACTATTTATATAAGAGTAGAAAATGCTTTAGGCTGTTTTACCATTTCAACAGTACAACTTACTGTAATTCCTTTAACAGTAGTTGATTTAGCGGATATGTTTTCTATTTGTAACAATGCGAATGGTACTTTAATTTCTCCTGCCTTTATAACAACAGGCTTATCTACTACCGATTATACTTTTTTATGGTATAAAGACGGACAACTCCTCTCAACTACAGATTCAAGTTTAATAGCTACTCTTCCTGGCTCCTATACTGTAGAGGTTAGCAATAATTATGGTTGTCCATCTGGCTCAGATACTACCACTGTTATTCTATCCAATGGTCCTGAAACTTTTACAGCTTCTCTAGTTACTAGTTATTTTGCTGAAAATGCAGTTGTTTTTGCACAAGCTACTGGAACTGGAAACTTTCTTTATTCTCTAGACAATGGATCAGAGCAAGAGGAAAATTATTTTTCTAATGTTTCCTCAGGAATGCATCATGTTAGCGTGAGAGACAGTAATGGTTGTGGTGGTATTTTAACTGTTGAAATTATGGTTATTGATTATCCTAAATTTTTTACTCCAAATGCTGACGGTTATAATGACTCTTGGAATATTTGGGATTTAAAATCGCAACCCAATTCGATTATTTACATTTTTGATCGTTATGGCAAATTATTAACTTCTATAAAACCATCAGGTGAAGGCTGGAATGGTAATTATATAGGACACGCTTTACCATCAACAGATTATTGGTTTAAAGTAATTTATCTTGAAAATCATGAGCAAAAAGTATTTAGATCCCATTTTTCTATGAAGCGCTAGTTTTTATGCCATAATCTATTACTTATAATCTAAAAAGACGAACCGAGTGGTTCGTCTTTTTATCTCTTAAAGTTAAAAATTACTTCAAACTCTTTCCAGCTACACAAACTACTATTTCTCCTTTAGCAGGTTTAGCCTCAAAATGTTTTAAAACTTCTTCAGCTGTGCCACGAACAGTTTCCTCATGTAATTTCGATAATTCACGAGAAACAGAAACACGTCTGTCGTTTCCAAAATATTGTATAAATTCAGCTAAAGTTTTGTTTAGTTTGTGAGGAGAAACATAAAAAATCATAGTTCGCGTTTCTTCAGCTAAAACTAAAAAGCGAGTTTGCCTTCCTTTTTTATCGGGTAAAAAACCTTCAAAGACAAATTTATCATTGGGCAAACCACTATTTACTAAAGCAGGCACAAAAGCGGTTGCTCCTGGTAAACATTCTACTACTACTCCATTTTCTACACAAGCACGGGTCAATAAAAATCCTGGGTCAGAAATAGCTGGTGTTCCTGCATCACTAATCAAAGCAATGGTTTCTCCCGCTTGCATGCGTTTTACTAAATTTTCAACGGTTTTATGTTCGTTGTGCATATGATGACTATGCATTTGTGTCATAATTTCGAAATGCTTCAATAATTTTCCACTATTGCGTGTATCTTCTGCCAAGATTAAATCGACTTCTTTTAAAACCTTAATAGCTCTAAAAGTCATATCTTCTAGATTCCCTATTGGCGTTGGAACTAAAAATAGTTTTCCCATGTTAATTAAACTTTCGCTCTATAATTTCTAAGAAACGAGTTTCATATTCTTCTTTTCCGTCCCAATTGTTATAATCTGGTCTTACAAACTCATTGATAAAACTTCTGGCTTCTTCAAAAGAGTCAAATGTATTTAACTGTGATAATACGCGATTTAAATCCTGTGCACTTCCTCCAAATAATTTCTTTTCAAAAGCGATGCGATCATTTAATCCAAAAGAAATTCCCCTTGTTAACTTGTCATTTAAAGACATCGTTCTAGGTTCTTCTTCAATAATTTCACTTTTTGACGGTTCAATTTGCTTAGGTTGAACTTCTTGAGGTTGATTTTTTTCAACAATCTGTTCAGTAGGCTTTTCAAAGTCTTCTTCAATTTCAATAACAGGTTCAGTTACAGTTGTTACTTTTTCAAAAGAAACTTCTGTTACTTTTTCAACTTCTTTCGGAACTTCTTCTACCTTAACAAAACTTACATCTTTGTAGTCATCTATTAAAACTCCATCGAATAAAGCGGGTTGTTCTTTTATATCATCTTCTTTAAGAATACGTTCTTCTTCTATTTTTTCTGTTACAGGGGCAATTTGCTGTACTTTTTCATCAATTTGCTCTACCTCAACTGTTTTTTTCTCAACTTCGCCTTCAATTTGAGGTGTAGGATTTTCTAATTTAGCTTCTATTTCTTCTTTTGAAATCTCTTCTTTCAGTACTTCAAAATTTTCTTCGTAAAAACGCAATACGGTTAATTGCTCATATAACTTTCTAGCTTCTTCCTGTAATTGTTTCGTTTCTGATCGATTTTTTAACTTTAAAACACGATGAGCAATACTGATTAATTCGGCTTCTAACTTTTTCTTCATAACTTTATAGAATAGAAATTGAATATATGGATGGTTTTTTAATAAATTTGTTCCAATTACAAAAATAGCAGAAAATACTATTAATCGACTGAAAAAAACAAAATGTTTCTAGAAAATACTGTAAATCAATCTGAACAATTTGGCTGGATAGAAGTTATCTGCGGGTCGATGTTTTCAGGCAAAACGGAAGAATTAATTAGACGTTTGAAAAGAGCCCAATTTGCCAAACAAAAAGTAGAAATTTTTAAACCCGAAGTAGATACTCGTTATCATGATGAAATGGTAGTTTCTCACGATGCTAATGAAATACGTTCTACTCCTGTTCCTGTTGCTGGAAATATTCGTATCCTTGCACAGGGTTGTGATGTAGTAGGGATAGACGAAGCTCAATTTTTCGATGATGAAATCGTTTCGGTATGTAATGATTTAGCTAATAGTGGTATTCGAGTAATTGTAGCAGGTTTAGATATGGATTTTAAAGGCAATCCATTTGGTCCTATGCCTAATTTAATGGCTACAGCCGAATATGTAACTAAAGTCCATGCTGTTTGCACGAGAACTGGAAATTTAGCCAATTATAGTTTTAGAAAATCACTAGATGAAAAACTAGTTTTATTAGGAGAAACAGAAGAATATGAACCTCTTAGTAGAGCTGCTTTTTATAAGGCTTTAAAAGAAAATAAAGAGGCTAAAGAAAAAGAATAAGTGACATTCTCTATAAAAAATATTATATCCTACATTCACGCTAAACCTTTTGGTTCATTTGACGATTTTATCATAGAAAACATTTCTATCGACAGCCGTTCTTTGCAAAATAATACAGGTACTTTATTTTTTGCACTTAAAGGTCAAAATCATGATGGGCATCACTACATTGAACAACTTATTCATAAAGGAGTTCGTTATTTTGTTGTTGAAAGTTTACCTGAAAACTGCATTGGAAAAGCACAGTTTTTAATCGTTGAAAATACAACTATCGCCTTACAAGAAACAGCAAAATATTACAGAAATTTATTTGACTTCCCTGTTATAGGAATCACAGGAAGTAATGGAAAAACGATTGTAAAAGAATGGCTCAATTATCTTCTAAGTCCCGATTATTCTATTGTAAGAAGTCCAAAAAGTTACAACTCTCAAGTAGGTGTTCCTTTATCTGTTTTTGGTACGAATGAAAATCACAACTTAGGAATTTTTGAGGCTGGTATTTCACTAAAGGGAGAAATGTTGCATTTAGAAAGCATTATAAAACCTTCAATAGGTGTTTTTACTCATATTGGAACTGCTCATGAAGATGGTTTTACAAATCCCGAAGAAAAAATTATTGAAAAAACACAACTCTTTATCAATTGTGAGGTTGTCATTCTTCAAAAAAATGATAGTATTGAAAAACACATTCAAGCAACATGCTTTACTTGGAGCTTCACAGATGAAAAAGCTACTGTATTTGGAACAATTGGAGAACAAAAAAATGGCATAACGAATCTATTAGTCACTTATAACTCCCATACTTTTCTAATAGAAATTCCTTTCCAAGACTCGATTGCACTAAATAATGTAATGACTTGTGTAACTACCTTACTATACTTAAAAGTAGATACAGCAATAATCGCTAATAGAGTTAGAAACTTATACCCTGTTGAGATTAGATTACAAGCTAAAAAAGGGATAAACAATTGTGTTCTAATTGATGATTCGTATTCTTCGGATTACCAATCTTTGAAAATAGCATTGGATTTTTTAGAACAACAAAAGTTACATCCAAAGAAGACTATTATTCTTTCTGATATTTTTCAAGGCGGCTTGCCTATTGAAAAACTATATGAAAAAGTCGCTTTAGCTATCCAAAATAATAAAATTGATAGAATTATTGCAATAGGAGAAACTATCTCTAAATATTTATCAGAATTACCCAACGTAATCTCTTTTAGTTCTACAAATGATTTTCTAAAACAGTTTAATACTCAATCTTTTCAAAATGAAACGATTCTTATTAAAGGCGCTAGAAGTTTTAATTTTGATGAAATTGTCGTTTTACTGGAAGAAAAAAAACATGAAACGGTATTAGAAATTAATTTAGACGCTATTACTAATAATCTGAATTTCTACAAATCCAAATTACTACCTAACACAAAGGTTATGGTAATGGTAAAAGCATTTGGATATGGAAATGGTGGTTTCGAAATAGCCAAATTACTAGAACACAATACCGTTGATTACTTAGGTGTTGCTTTTGCTGATGAAGGCATTGAACTTAGAAAAGCCGGAATTATGCTTCCTATTATGGTTTTAAATCCAGAAAACAGTAGTTTTAATGCTATGATTGCCTATGATTTAGAACCCGAAATTTATTCAATCACTGGTTTACAAGCTTTTCTTAGATTGGCTCAACAAAAAAACATAAACTCATACCCTATCCATATCAAATTAGATACAGGTATGCACCGCTTAGGATTTGAAGAAACAGAAATAGACACTTTAATTTTGCTTTTAAAGAATAATAATTTTGTAAAAGTAAAAAGTGTGTTTTCTCATTTGGCAGCTTCTGACAACACTGATTTTAATGATTTTACCCAAAAACAATTTGATCGCTTTAAGCGTTGCTCTGAAAAATTAATTTCGGAATTAGCTATTAAACCTATTCGTCATATTTTAAATACTTCTGGTATTTTTAATTATGCTAATGAAATGCAATTGGAAATGGTTCGGTTAGGAATTGGTTTATATGGAGTGGGAAATTCAAAAACAGAAAATGAAAACCTTCAAAATGTAAGTACATTAAAAAGTGTTATTTCACAAATTAGAGTAGTCAATGAAGGAGAAAGCATTGGCTATAGCCGAAAATTTATGGTTAATGAAGAAATCAAAGTAGCAACAATTCCAATTGGTTATGCAGATGGCATTAGAAGAGCCTGGGGAAATGAAAAAGGATATGTGATGATTAACAATCAAAAAGCAACTATTCTAGGTAATATTTGTATGGATATGCTAATGGTTAATGTTTCTTCAATAAATTGCCTATCTGGTGATGAAGTAATTATTTTTGGACAAAAACCAACAGTAAATGAAATAGCTACTACAACCCATACAATTGCATATGAAATTCTAACGGGAATTTCTCAACGCGTGAAACGTGTTTTTTACAAAAACTAAAAAATGTATTACTTTTTTTATTAAATTAGCCTAGCAGAACAAATTAACTAACTAAAATACCCAAAGAATTATGTTAAAGGAATTTAAAGAATTTGCAATGAAAGGAAACCTAGTAGATATTGCTGTAGGTTTCGTAATGGGTGCTGCTTTTAATAAAGTAGTTTCTTCTTTCACTGGAGGTATTGTCTCTCCACTAATTGGTTTAATTTTCAAATCAGACTTTAAAGATTTAAAATTTGTAATTCACGAGGGAGTTGTTAATGCGGAAGGTATAATTGAAGGTGAAGTAGCTGTTTTATGGGGCGAATTTTTAACTAATGTAATTGACTTTATTATTGTAGCTTTCGTTATGTTTATGATTGTTAAAGGAGTGAATGCTTTTAAGAAAAAAGAAGCTGCTGCTGCACCAGCTCCTCCAGCAGGACCAACTCAGGAAGAATTATTAATTCAAATTAGAGATTTATTAAAAAAATAGATAATCCGCTATACTATATATTCTAACTAAACCCTGAACTTGATTCAGGGTATTTTTTTAAAAAAAAGTTATATTTATAAAGTTTTGTGAAATTTTAATTTTGTGTAAGCTGTACCAATATTATTGCATATTTTTGCACTACTAAATTTACAAATAATGAAAGTAGCTGTAGTAGGTGCTACCGGAATGGTAGGCGAAATAATGCTAAAAGTATTAAAAGAAAGAAAATTTCCAGTAACTGAATTAATTCTTGTGGCTTCAGAAAAATCTGTTGGAAAAGAAATAGAATGGAATGGAAAAACCTATAAAGTAGTTGGTTTACAGACTGCAGTAGATATGAAACCTAAAATTGCGGTTTTTTCTGCTGGTGGAGAAACCTCTTTACTTTGGGCTCCAAAATTTGCTGAAGTTGGCACAACTGTCATCGATAATTCTTCTGCTTGGAGAATGGATAACACAAAAAAATTGGTAGTTCCAGAAATCAATGCTTCTATTCTAACTAAAGAAGATAAAATAATTGCAAACCCAAATTGTTCTACTATTCAAATGGTAATGGCTTTAGCACCTTTACATTCAAAATATAAAATTAAACGTGTAGTTGTTTCCACCTATCAGTCAATTACTGGAACAGGAGTGAAAGCAGTTCAACAATTAGAAAATGAATATACTGGAACAAAAGGAGAAATGGCTTATAAATATCAAATACACAGAAATGCTATTCCTCAGTGTGATATTTTTGAAAATAATGGCTATACAAAAGAGGAGATGAAGCTCGTGCGCGAAACTCAAAAAATATTAAATGATAAAACCATAGCTGTTACTGCTACTGCTATTCGTATTCCTGTGGTAGGTGGTCATAGTGAAGCGGTAAATGTTCAGTTTGAAAATGATTTTGACGTTTCGGAAATAAGACAAATACTTCACAATTCATCTGGAATTACTGTACAAGATAACATAGATACCTTCACTTTTCCAATGCCTCTATATGCTGAAGGAAAAGACGATGTTTTTGTAGGAAGAATACGTAGAGATGAAAGCCAACCAAATACCTTAAACTTATGGATTGTAGCTGATAATTTAAGAAAAGGGGCTGCAACAAACACTATTCAAATAGCAGAATATTTAATTGCTAATAAGCTGGTTTAAAAAAAGTTTTTTATAAATAAATGTTAAAAGAGTACTATTTTTTGTGTACTCTTTTGCTTTTAAAACTACAAACTCGTTATATTTGCGTTGAATGAAACAAAAGATTGCCATACTAAACTTTGTATTAATGCTTTCAGTTATACTAGCTGTGAGTTATCAATCTTTGCATACAGTATTTCACCACACAACTCATGAAAAAAATTCTGAAATTTCAAACTCAAATGATGAGCATGAAAAAGTAAGCTCAAGTTTAGAAAAAGAGCATTGTGATGTATGTGATTTTAAATTTGCTTCTTTTCTTTCTCCGAAAAATTTTACTTATTCTTTTTTCTTTCCTTTTAAAGAAAGCCCTTATTCTTTTAGTGTAAAAGAAGCTTTATCATTCTTTACTGGAAGTTTATATTCCTTAAGAGGCCCTCCTTTTTTAATTTAACATATACTAATTGCTTGTTTCAAGCAAAATAGAACACAAATAACAACTGTATTATTTGTGCTACTTCTTTTATATACTATTAAATTAAAATTAAATGAAAAATACAATTTTATACATATTGCTATTGGTAGCAAGCTTTACTTATTCTCAAAATACCCTTTCTGGAAAAATTATATCAGAAAACAAATCTCCCTTACAAGGTGTTGCTGTTCACATTATAGAAAACAATTCTTTTACCGAAACAGATATTTATGGTAATTACTCCCTTCAAAATGTACCTAAAGGAACTATTACTATTGTGATTTACTTATATGGTTACGAACAAAAAACTGAAAAAATAAATAGCAATCAAACAACAATTAAACTTGACTTTACTTTAGCTGAAAAAGAACAACACCTAGATGAAGTAGTTGTTTCTACATCATTTAACAAAATACAATCGCAAAATGTAATGAAAGTAGAACACCAAACTGTTAAACAACTTCAAGAAAATGGTGCTTCTTCCTTAATAAATGGTCTTTCAAGTATTCCTGGAGTAAACCAAGTTTCTACGGGTGCTTCCATAGGAAAACCAGTAATTAGAGGATTAAGTCCTAATCGTGTTTTAGTGTATGCACAAGGTGTTCGTTTGGAAAATCAACAATTTGGAGAAGAACATGGCTTAGGACTAAGTGCTTCTGGTATTGAAAGTGTAGAAGTAATTAAAGGGCCAGCTTCTTTATTATATGGCTCTGACGCTATTGGTGGTGTTTTATATTTTAATCCTGAAAAGTATGCTCAAACTAACTCTTTTGCAACCAATGTTAATCAGCAGTTTTACAGTAATACACAAGGTACAAACACTTCCTTTGGCTTTAAAGCTTCACCTAATAATTGGAAATTATTACTTAGAGCCAATTATAACTCACAAGCCGATTACAAAATTCCTACTGGAGATCACATCATAAATACCCGTTCCATAGAAAAAGATTTGAAGTATGGAATTGGATATGCTAATTCTCATTTTTCAACTGACTTAAGATACAATTACAACAATTTAAATTTAGGTTTACCAGAAGAAGATATAGAAAATTCTGGTTTTAGAAATCCGTTATTTCCAAAACAAGATATCGACAATCATATTTTAAGTTTGAATAATAAAATTTTCTTTAAAAACTCTAAAATCGAAGCTGATTTTGGCTATATTTTCAATAATAGAAAGGAATTAGAATCTATTGATGAAATAGCGCTTCATATGAAATTAAAAACAGCTAATTATAATATCAAATATTATTTACCGAAATGGAAAAACTTAGAAACTATTATTGGTACACAAGGAATGCATCAAACCAATGCAAATTTTGGTGAAGAATTATTAATTCCAGATGCAACCCTTAATGATTATGGTGCTTTTATAACTACAAATTATGAGTGGAATAAAAATGCTATTCAAGCTGGTGTACGTTTCGACAAAAGAAACATAAACACTTCAGAACATGGAGTTATTGGAGAAGAAGGTTATTTTGAAGCGATAGACAAACAATTTAAAAGTTTTAATTTTGCCTTGGGATACAAAACAAACCTTACTGAAAAAATAATTTCTAGAATTAATTTGGCTTCTGGATTTAGAGCTCCAAATTTAGCCGAATTAACCTCAAACGGGGTTCATGAAGGAAGTAATCGATACGAAATTGGTAATCAAAATTTAAAAAACGAGCAAAATTTTCAAACCGATATAAATCTAGAATATAGTAGTGAGCATTTTGAGTTTTTTATCAATGGTTTCTACAATCACATTAACAACTACATCTATATTTCACCTACTCAAGCAATGATTGATGATAATGATGTGTATGAATACCTACAAAGTAACGCTTCACTTTATGGAGGAGAAGCAGGAATTCACTTTCATCCTCATCCTTTAGACTGGTTACATATAAGAAGTAGTTTCGAAAGCGTTACTGGAGAACAAGAAAATGGTGCTTATTTACCTTTAATTCCTGCCAACCAATTCAAAAACAATATTCGTACAGAATTTTCAATTTCTAATTGGTTTACAAAAAACTACTTTTTCACTCAAATAAACTATACTTTCAATCAAAATAATGTTAGTGCTTTTGAAACCAAATCTTTAGATTACACCTTGGTGAACATTGGTTTTGGAGGGGTTATAAAATTAGTTAAAACCAAATTTAATGTATATTTGAATGCCAATAATCTTTTAGACAAATCCTATATAGCTCATTTATCTCGATTGAAGAATGATGGTATTCCAAATATGGGTCGAAACGTAATTTTAGGATTAAATTTTGATTTTTAAATTCAAATTTAAAAGCAATTACCTTCTGAATTAGGTTTTAATTAACAATTTTTTATGCACCAATTACCTATTTTTGTAAGCAACTAAATCCAAACCAATGAAAAAATCGATAATTTTTCTTTTAGCAATTACAACTTTTGTTAGCTGTAAAAAAGAAGAAAAAAAAGAAATGAAAGAACAAGACATGAGTGTTATTTATCCTGAAACAAAAAAAGTAGATACTACAGACACTTATTTTGATGAACAATTACAAGACCCTTATCGATGGTTAGAAGATGACCATAGCGAAGAAACTAAAGCATGGGTGAAAGCTGAAAACGAAGTTACATTTGGTTATTTAGAAAAAATACCGTTTCGTAATACTTTAAAAGAAAGAATGGAAAAATTATGGAATTATGAAAAAATTTCTGCTCCATTTAAAGAAGGAAATTATACTTATTTTTCTAAAAATAATGGTTTACAAAATCAATCTGTAATATATAGGAAAGACAGTTCTGACAAAGAAGAAGTTTTCTTAGACCCAAACACTTTTTCTAAAGACGGAACTACCTCATTAGGAGGATTAAACTTCTCAAAAGATGGAAGTTTAGCAGCTTATGCTATTTCTGAAGGAGGAAGTGACTGGAGAAAAGTTATTGTTTTAAACACAGAAACTAAAGAAATCATAGGAGACACTATTGTGGATGTGAAATTTAGCGGTATGTCTTGGCACAAAAATGAAGGTTTTTACTATTCTAGTTATGATAAACCGACTGGAAGTGAGCTTTCTGCTAAAACTGACCAACACAAATTGTATTTTCATAAATTAGGAACTTCACAGAAAGAAGATAAAATTATTTTTGGTGACAACCTGAAAAGAAGATATGTAGGTGGTTATGTTACAGAAGATGAGAATTATTTAATTATTTCTGCTTCAACTTCAACTACTGGAAATGAATTATATTATAAAGATTTGTCAAAAAACGGTCCAATTGTAAATATTGTTGACAATTTTGAAAGCAACAATGGAATTATTGATAATGTGGGAACAAAATTTTATGTTTCAACAGATTTCAAAGCACCTAATCAACGTGTGGTAACTTTCGATTTAAACAATCCAAAACAAGAAAATTGGGTTGATTTTATTCCTGAAACAGAAAATGTATTATCTTCTTCAACTGGTGGTGGTTACATTTTTGCTAACTATATGAAAGATGCCGTTTCATATATTAAACAATACGATTATGAAGGCAAATTAGTTCGTGATATTGAATTACCTGGAATAGGCTCTGCTGGTGGTTTTGGTGGTAAAAAAGAAGAGACTACTTTGTATTATTCGTTTACCAATTATACGACACCAGGAACCATCTATTCTTATGACCCAAAAACAGGAAAATCTACCATTTATCAAAAACCAAAAGTAGATTTTAAATCCGACGATTACGAATCAAAACAAGTCTTTTATACTTCAAAAGATGGTACAAAAGTACCCATGATTATTACGTATAAAAAAGGAATTGAGCTAAATGGTAAAAATCCAACCATGTTATATGGTTATGGTGGTTTTAATATTAGTTTGACACCAAGTTTTAGTATTGCCAATGCTGTTTGGTTAGAAAATGGAGGTGTTTATGCTGTACCTAATTTAAGAGGTGGAGGAGAATATGGTAAAAAATGGCATGATGCAGGAACTCAAATGCAAAAACAAAATGTATTTGACGATTTTATTGCAGCAGCAGAATATTTAATAAGAGAAAAATATACTTCATCTGAGTATTTAGCTATTTCTGGTCGTTCAAACGGAGGTTTACTAGTAGGAGCAACTATGACACAAAGACCTGATTTAATGAAAGTAGCTATTCCTGGAGTGGGTGTTTTAGACATGTTACGTTATCATACTTTTACTGCAGGTGCTGGTTGGGCTTATGATTACGGAACAAGTGAGCAAAGTCAAGAAATGTATGCTTATCTAAAGGGATATTCTCCTGTTCATAATGTTAAAGCAGGAACAAAATATCCAGCTACTTTAGTAACTACAGGCGATCATGATGACCGTGTTGTTCCTGCGCATAGTTTTAAATTTGCAGCAGAATTACAAGCCAAACAAACAGGTCCAAACCCAACTTTAATTCGTATTGATGTTAATGCAGGTCATGGAGCTGGAAAATCAACTGAAGCAATTATACAAGAATATGTAGACATTCAAGCTTTTACACTTTACAATATGGGTATAAGAGAATTAAAAAAATAAAGAATTTATAGAATAACTAAAAAATCCGTTTCATGTGAAACGGATTTTCTAGTTTATATTGCTATGTTAACATTTTTTAAAAACTATTATCACCATCTAACATTCTCCCTAAACCACCCAATAAGCTTCCTTCTCCTTTATCTTTTCCTCCCATTTGTGGAGCTGCCTGTAAAACCCTGTCTGCTAATCGACTAAAAGGTAAAGATTGTATATAAACTACTCCAGGTCCTTTTAGTGTAGCGAAGAAAACACCTTCTCCTCCAAAAATGGTATTTTTTATTCCGCCTACAAATTCAATATCATAGTGTATATCTTTGGTAAACCCAACAATACAACCTGTATCCACTTTTAAAACTTCACCTGCTTGTAATTCTTTTCTAGCTAATGTTCCTCCCGCATGAACAAATGCCATTCCGTCTCCTTCTAATTTTTGCATGATGAAACCTTCTCCACCAAACAATCCTCTTCCTAATTTTCTTGAAAAATCAATTCCAACAGAAACTCCTTTTGCTGCACATAAAAAAGCATCTTTTTGGCAAACAAACTTACCTCCATATTTATTCAAATCAATAGGTACTATTTTTCCTGGATATGGAGATGCGAATGAAACTTTCTTTTTTCCATATTCTATATTTTGATAAGCAGTCATAAACAAACTTTCACCAGTTAAAACTCTTTTTCCAGCAGATAAAAGCTTTCCAAAAATACCGCCTTCTTGTTTGCTTCCATCTCCAAAGATTGTTTCCATTTTAATTCCATTATCCATCATCATAAAGCTGCCTGCTTCCGCTACTACTACTTCTTGTGGATCCAATTCGATTTCTACATATTGCATTTCTTCACCAAAAATTTGGTAATCTATTTCATGTGCTTGCATAATTTTATTTTTTTTGGTTATATACTATTAGACGAGAACATTTAAAAAAAGTTACGATTCCATTTTTTAGGAATAAAAAAAGCCCCACTTATACAGGGCTTCTTCTCTCAAAAAAATTATTTTTATGGCAGTAAAACTCTATCTATAACATGTACAACTCCATTACTACACTGAATATCAGGAATAACCATGTTTGCAGGAACTGTATTATTATTTCCTAAAATAGTAAACACCCCATTTTGAAAAGAACTATAGGTTAATGTATTTCCTCCTGCTGTTGTTGCAGTTGTACTAGTTTGTTCAGAAGTAAATGTTCCTCCATCACCAATTGCATGGTTTAATAAAACTTCTTGTAAAAATGTTGGATCAGCGTTAGCAACATCTTCTACAGTATTAAAACCAGCTGCTTTGAAAGCAGCATCTGTTGGAGCAAAAACAGTAAAATTATTAGCTGGATTAGCTAAAACTGGTGCTAAACCAGAAGTCACAACAGCCTGAACTAGGAAAGTAAGTTCTGGTGTTTTGAATACTTTTGCATCATTTAACAATAAAGCCGATTCAACAATATTAACTCCTGTAGCAATCATCACTTTATCAATCGCATGAACAGTACCATTACTTGCTGAAACATTTGTCAAGATAATTTTAGATCCGTTGATATATAAATCATTACCTCTAGCAATGAAGCGTCTATCAACTCCTAGTGCAGAAGTAGAAGTATTTCCTTCAGCTATTTGATTAGCAAATAAATTACCATTTGAAACGTGATACAACAATGTACTTGTTAAAAAATCATTTTGCAAAACGCCTAAACTCCCACCGTTTACTAAGCCTAATTTAGCAAATGCATCATTTGTAGGTGCAAAAACGGTATATGCTCCTGCTGGATCATTTGGATTACTATTACTTAAAACTCCAACTACTCCTCCTTGAACAGCTGCTGCTTCAAGCGTACTAAAATTTGGGTTAGCCACTGCAATACCTGCAATACTTGGTGTTTGATCTTCATAATCTGTATCACAGGATACAATTGTAATCATTGTAGCAATTGCAACAAAAAGATTTTTATATATTTTATTTTTCATTTTATACTTTTTTTAATTAAAATTTGTAAACCATTCCACCATAAAAACCAGTTGCTTTACCAATATTTCTACCTGCTACTAGAGTACTAGCACCTGCAGCAATACCTAAATCTTCGTATACTGGAACATATGCGTTTAAACCAATTTTAGTATAATTTACTTTTGTAATTGGAAAAAATCCTTGAAAACCTTCTCCAAATATATCTACACCTCCTGTAGATTTTTGATTTGCTAAGTAACCATCTACATAGAAGGCACTTGCAGCATACCCTAATTTAACTTCTGTTGCGATAGAATTTGGAACCTCTTTTGAAGCGAAATTTCCTGCTAATTGTGCAGAAGCGAAAACACCAGAATTCATTTTAAACATTGCCATACCAGTTGTACTGATTGTTGTACTTCTATTCCCTATTGCAATAATAGATTGAACACCTTCTTCAACTTTATAATTACTTAGAGGTGTTTTTAAGCCTAAAGCACCTATAAGACGTAACGATGAAGATCCAAAATCAAAATAAAACGGATTGTATTTTACGAAAATAGAAACATCTTGAAAACCTTTTCTTTCGTTTTCTATGTTTAAATTAGTTAATACTTCTTGAGAAGCACTTCCTTTTGCAGTTATATAAGGTAATACTAAAATAACATCAATTTGATCCGTAACTCCATATGTACCATAAATTGAAGTACTTGATATTTTCACCTCATTAAATACAGGTACTCCATCTACTTCTTCTGGAATAAAATATACTTTATCATACTTTTCTGAACTATAAGAAAGTGAAATATTCCCTTTCCCTTTCCCTTGCATAAATCCACTAATTGGACTTTGCGAATAAGCTGAATTAACATATGCTAATGTTGTGACAGCTAAAATTAATAGTAATTGTTTTTTAATCATAATATTTCATCGTTTTAGTTTTACACTTTTATACACTTACGAGAAAACTCTAAGTCTGGTTTTAAAAAAAGTATAAAAAAGATTAAAAACTATTTTAAAGGTAATTTAAGAGCATAAAAAAAGCCGAAAAAATTTCGGCTTAAAAATTTAAAGAATGATACTCTTTACTTTTATTTCATTAGGTTAGACAATTTTAATGTTTTACCACACATCTCTTTTGTGATTTTAAAAATAACATCTCCCTTTTTGCCACTTTCGGCCCATCTAACTTCTTTACCAACATTACATCCAATACTAGTTTTTGAACCTTTATTTAAAGAAACAAATCCAGTTCCAGTGTAAATAGACACTTTGTCTTTAGTATCATTAATCAAAGAAAAGCTAGCGCCTATATTTTTTTCAATTGAAGATTTACTAGTTTCAAGTGCATTAAAAGAAACTAAAACAAAGCTGAAGCTCACCAACATTATTATTGCTATTTTTCTCATATTATTTAATTTAGTTTTTAATTATTTTTCGAAGTCCTATTGACCCATTTTCTAATTCTAAAATTAGTAAATAAATTCCATCCGGATAATTTGAAATTTGTAAAATACTGTTTTGAGTTTCTAAAAGGAGTCTAGTCTTCCCTTTAATGAATAAAGCACTTCTTTTTTAATTTATTCTTTAACGTCAATATTTATTAGATTATTTGCGGAATGTTTTTATTCTGATTTAAAACTAGTTTATTGTTATAGTACTACCACAACCTGAATTTGCACTATATACTTTGGTTTTTGTTGAACTATACGCGTTACTACCTCCAGATTTGGTTACAGTTTGTAAATAGCCATCTGTATCACAGTTCCAAGTTGCTGTTCCACCACTACTAATCTTAGTACCTGGATTACGACTTCCAGATTTACCTACGTAAATTGTACGTCCTGAATTATTTCGAAGCGTAACTTTATTTTTTGTTTTTGATGCTTGATAATTTGCTTCATTCTGTTTTATTCTTCGCTGCAAATCAATATACTCTGGTGTTGCTTTTATAGAATCATTATACCTCTTTATTTCTTCATCACCTGCTTCTCTACTACGCTTAATTATGGCAATATCTGCTTTGTCTTTTGAAGTTAAAGGATTGGCTTGTTTTGCTTTCATAGCAGTTACGTAGTCATTAAATATTTTTTTGATATTTACCGTCTTGATATATTTATGGGTTGCTGAATAACCCGAAGATTCAAGTTTTGATTTCATTCTGTTTAAAAAACCACCTTTTTTCTTTCCTTTATTCTCTTTTGATTCTGAACGGTCTTTAACCACTACATAAATAGCTCTAACATCTTCTAGCTTTGGAACACCTTCATCTGAAATGTCATCTATTTTAAACAACATATCATCAATAGCCATATAGCCATCGTCTGTATAATCATGTTTTATAGTCATTACATTTGGGTAACTATCTACTCTACCATAATCACTTATTTCTGTTTCGCTAAAACCACCATAATCTGCAGAAACTGGTTTAGCTTCAAAACCTACAGGCTGTCCTGTTACTAGTTTTGTTACTGTTATTTTAACAGCAGGTTCGCCTCTTACGATATCGACAGTTCCATCGTCTTTTATAGATATGCCTGAAAAACCTTCATAGGTTACTGTTTCTCCATTAGCCTCAAGGGCTTCGTAAAAATTTTTTTGAGCTTGTGTTAAGGTTGTTGCAAAAATCAATGCAATAGTGACTATTATTTTTTTCATAATACAAAATTTATTTTTTAGCGTTATTATATAGTATACTTACCCAGTTCGCTAACACTCGGGGTCGCTTTTTTATTCATTATTTATTGCTTATAACGACTTAGTTTTAATGGTGATTTCATAATCATGGTAAAATTTTAGATTTTGCAACTATTACTATCCTACTCTTTATCCATACAAAACATGATGAGTTTTCTGAAACATCAATACATACCTAGTTCTAAAACAAAAAAACTCGTAAGCATAACCCTTACGAGTTTTAAAGTAATAAATGAATTATTGCTTGATAAAACGTTTCGTTGACACAAATCCGTTATCGTCTTCTATTGTAATTAAATACATGCCTGTATTTAAATTGGCTGTATTGATTACAGTTGATTTTGTTTGTAATACTTGAGTTCCTAAAACACTATAAATTGTTGCTTGCTTTAAGTTCGTTTTCATTTCAATATTTAATACATTCCTTGTTGGGTTAGGATAAACTGAAAACGCTAAACCTGAAGTAAAGCTTTGCGAACTTAAAGCACAATTAGTACTAAAACTAGTTTGCGCATCAATATTTGTCCAATTTGTTGTACTATACGCTACGTCATCTACTTGTATGCACGTAAGGTTGGGGTTGCTTGAGGCATAGAAGTTATTTGAAGTTATATTGATGTTATTCCCATTTTGAACATCTAAACTGCTTAGTGGATTGGACTGACAATATAAGACCGTCAAGCTCGAATTTTGACTCACATCTAAACTGCTTAATTGATTGGAAACACAAAATAACTTCGTCAAGCTCGAATTTTGACTCACATCTAAACTGCTCAATTGATTGTTGGCACAATTTAAGTCTGTCAAACTCGTATTTTGACTTACATCTAAAATACTTAGTTGATTGCCGCCACAAACTAAGTCTGTCAAACTCGTATTTTGACTCACATCTAAACTACTTAGTTGATTGGTAGAACAAAGCAAGTCTATCAAACTTGTATTTTGAGTCACATCTAAACTGCTTAGTTGATTAGAATAACAATGTAAGACTGTCAAACTGGTATTTTGAGTCACATCTAAACTGCTTAGTGGATTAGTCGCACAACGTAAGTCTGTCAAACTCGTATTTTGACTCACATCTAAACTGCTTAGTTGATTGGATTCACATTCTAAGTACAACAAACTGGTGTTTTGACTCACATCTAAACTACTTAGTTGATTGCTACTACAACGTAAGCCTGTCAAATTCAAAAAAGCCTCTATGCCCGTTAAATCCGAAATGGAAAGACTATTACAATCAATTTGTCCTGTAAAAGCACTTGCTTCGGTACACTCTATCTCAGTATTTCCATTTGTGTTAATTGCTGTATTGGCAACTAAGTAAGCTTTAAAGTTGACATCTGGGATGTTAACGACACAAGGAGCACAATTAGTACTAAAACTAGTTTGCGCATCAATGTTTGTCCAATTTGTTGTACTGTATGCTACGTCATCTACTTGAATGCATGTAAGGTTTGGATTACTAATAGCTGTAAAATAAGTAATATTACTATTATTTCCGTTTGCTACGTTTAAGCTAGTGAATTGATTTGAATCCAAGGTTAGCTCAGATAAAGCTGTATTTTGGCTCACATCTAAACTAGTTAGTTGATTGTCGTTACAATATAATACTTCTAAACTCGTATTTTGACTTAAATCTAAACTACTTAGTTGATTATAACTGCACCATAAGTCTATCAAACTCGTATTTTGACTCACATCTAAACTGCTTAGTTGATTGTAATAACAACGTAATTGTGTCAGGCTTGTATTTTGACCCACATCTAAACTGCTTAGTTGATTGGAAAAACAAAGTAAGGATATCAAACTCGTATTTTGACTCACATCTAAACTGCTTAGTTGATTATCAATACAGTATAAGTATGTCAAATTCACAAAAGCCTCTATGCCCGTTAAATCTGAAATACCTAAATAACTACAATTAATTGTTCCTGTAAAAGCACTTGCTTCACTACATTCTATTTCAGTATTTCCATTCGTGTTAATTGCTGTATTGGCAACTAAGTAAGCTTTGAAGTTGGCATCTGGGATGTTAACGACACAAGAAGCACAATTAGTACTAAAACTAGTTTGTGCATCAATGAAATTCCAATTTGCAGTACTGTAAGCCACATTATCAACTGTAATACAAGTAAGGTTCGGATTACTATTGGCAGCAAAATTTGCACCTGGAATATTTGAATTATTTCCATTGGCTACATTTAAGCTCACAAGGTTCGGGCAACTTCCAACACTTATAAGTGTAAGATTTGTATTTGCAGAAACATCTAAAGAAGTAAACTGATTTACTTGTGCCCAAAGTGTTTGCAAGTTTAAGTTTGTACTTAAATCTAAAGCAATCAATTGATTTGATGCCACATTTAGCAATGTTAGCTTGGTATTTTGTGAAACATCTAATGCAGACAAATTATTTCCATTGCATCTTAATTCTGTAATTTCAGTAAATGCTTCAATCCCTGTTAAGTCTGAAATATTAATATTATTAACATCTATTGTGCCTGTAAAAGCACTTGCTTCAGTACATTCTATTTCAGTATTTCCATTCGTATTAATTGCTGTATTGGCAACTAAAGCGGCTTTAAAGTTGGCATCTGGTATGTTTACTATGCACGGAGGTGCAGTATATGGGGTATATACAATATCGTCTATACCAAAGTTTTCAGAATCACCATCTGTTCTAGATATTTGTATTTGCACAACATTAGTCCAATTTAAAGCCACAATACTTGCAGCTGTTGTTACATTAGCTGTTGTTGTATTAAGTACTGTTGTTGATCCATAACCATCCATCGATTTAAAAGTCCAATTACTAGTAAGTGATCCAAACACTTTAAGACTTTGGATGTCTACCGCTGGATAAAAAGTTAAAAGCACCGTTTGTTCATATTGTGCATTACGAACTGATAAACCCGTAGATCCTTGACCTGCATTTGTTAAATTAATGAGTGTATTATTCGAGGTTCTAAAACTAGCTTCATAACCATTGATAGTTTGTATAGCCACAGAATTAGGATTTTGACTACTTCCTCCTAAAGTAGCCGTTTCCCAGTCAAAGGTTTGACTGTAGGCCAAAGTTGAAAATAAAGCAATTAATACTAGTAATCTTGTTTTCATAATAGATGAATTTTAATTATAGCAACAAAATTGTGGAAGTATTGGTGTATTTTTAGTGTTTTTCTTCTGAAAGGTTCGGTTTTTTTTCTAAATCGATACTAACTAAAAAAGAAACCACCTTGATAAAAAGGTTGCTGAACAAATAAAACTATATATTAGAAAAACAATTAATTACTTATAGTCATTATTAAGTTAATTTTTCTTTATCCAATTTATTGCAAATGGCAATACATTCTCTTTAACTCTTATATCTGGATAAACGGGTTCAAAAAGAGTAAGATTTCCGTTAGCACCTATATCATAGGTTGAACTTACATAAATGTAATTACCCGAATGAGGAAGTTGAAACTCAATTTGTTCTCCAAAATCATTAGTATATTCTCCAGTTGAAGTTCCAATTAATGTACTCAAGTTATAGGTTTTTACGGCATCTGCTAAAAAATTTGCGCTTGAAAAAGTATTAGGACCTATCAAGAAACAAGTTTTTCCATTAAAGTAATTTTTTGACCTTGTTGGGTTTGTTAAACCTTCGTCAAATGACTCAATAATTGATTGGTTTTCAGAATCATAATATTTCTTCATGAAATCTTCTCCAAATATTGTCTCATAAGAATTCTTTTTATAGGCTAATTTTGATTGTTCACTAACCTTCCAAAATCTACCACTAGATTGTCGATACGGTTTATCTGTAATGTATGAAAGTAGAAGGTCATTTAAACTAGAATTTCCTCCGCTATTCTCTCTAATATCAATGATTAATTTATTTATTTTCTTTGTTTTTAAAATTTTAAATGTACTTTTTAAAAACTTTCTAAAGACATTATAATCTGAACAACTATTATAATGTAGTAAACCAATGTTATCTTCAGTGATTTCAAAAGTGTAATTTTCTTTACTTTGATTTTGATTAAGAAAAGGAATTAATTCTGAAATAGTTATTGCTCTTGCTTCAACTTTTTTATCAATACCATCTATTTCTATTGAATATGGAGCTGAAGTTTTTTCTGTGAAATATAAATAGAGTGGCAAAATTTTCTCACAAGATGCCTTTTTATAAGAGTCTATTCCTCCTAAAAAAGTCATACATTCCTTATATAATTCAACAATACTTATGCCATTAATAGATTTGATAAGTACCCCTTTTTTTATATCTTCCCTAACTGACCTTGTAACAATTAAACCCTGCTTATCATCATCTAATATTCCGGTAAAAGGAATAAAATTATACGTTGTTAATTCGGGCATAAGGCTGACATTTTTCCAATCCATAGCAGTATGACCTCCACTCATTTTTGCAACTAGCTTCATTCCTGTAGCCACAAACTTTTTGAGTGTAATTGAATCTTGATTAAAATTATTTATTAATTCATCTTTACTTTTATTAAATGCTTCTTTATTTAAAAGGAAATAAGGATTGTAGTGGATTTTTTCTATGGTTTTGACCAGATAGTCAATATCCTCAATTGCATTTTTGGTTGATATATAAGATTTGTTTTGACCAGATACTAAAAAGGTAGCAAAACAAAGAATAAGTGCTAAAAAAAATAATTTCATTTTTGATAGAAGTTTTTTAAAATAATCGATTAATAAGATAATTAACAAAAAGTACTTTCATTATACTTGGTCTTTTAAATTATAGTAACAAAATCGCAAAAAGATAAGTGATTTTTACATTATTTTCAAGAAGTTTGTTTTGGTTTCTGAATTAACATTTAAAGAAACCACCCTGAAAAACAAGGTGGCTACACAAACAAAACTTAAAAACTATATTACCAAAAAAGCAACTATTCCTATGAATACATACATAAGTAAAAGTGTTATTTCTAGGCGATATTTTTCAATAAAATTCATATTTTGTTCCTTTTTATCTGAAACATCTACTTCTTAATGATTTTCTTTGTTCCTATTGCTCCGCTTTCTGTTTGAAGATTTACTAAATAGATACCCGAATCTAAATTTGAAATATTTATTTCTTTTTTATTTGTTTCTAAAACTTTTCTTGCATCTAACGAATAAATAGTTATCCTATTTATAACTTCTTTCGATTGAATGTTTATAAGGTTAGTTGATGGATTAGGATATATAATAAAATCATTATAAGTTGTAAATGAATTTGAAGAAAGTGAAGGTGAACCAAATTCATAAGCTCCCATATCTACAGTAGTATTAAAAACACGTTGGTTCCCTAATAAATCTGAAGTACCTAAAACATATGTATTATTACCAGAGTCAATTGCTGGAGAACCTGACATTAAAGAATAATCTCCATTAACTGAACTTACAAATAAAGGATCTGCATTAGATGTTGCAGTAAGAGTACTGATACTATCATCGTTAAAATTAAGAGGATCTAAGGAGTTAGAAACAGCCAAAGAAGTGATTGGTGCTTCGGACAAATCAGTTATTGACCTTGCTATAGCTCCTCCTGTTGTTGTATTAAATCTAAAAATACAATTGCTAACTATTGCGTTAAATGTACTTGTTATACTGGAAGATGACATACTTATAGCAACAGTAGCTCTAGAAGAATTATTTAAAGAATTAGCTGTACCCAAATCTGTATTATTAACATATGTATTATTATATAGATTTAATGCTACGTCTGATCCATTTGCTATAACTTTAAACCAAGAAGCACTTCCACTTCCTCCAGTAGCCGTTGTTGTATTCAAGTTACCCGCTACATTTTTATCAAATAGTGAATTTGCAACTGTTAAATCCACATTAGTATTAGCTCTTACAAAACTATATATACTTGTTGCTCTTCGAGACATGTTATTAATAAACTTACAATTTTCAATAATTAGTTCACCTCTAGCACCTGCTGTGTTGTTTAATTCGAATTCTGCATCTAAACCGGCATTATCATTTCTTGATACATTATCTTTTACAACACAATCTTTAAGTGTTAAGTTAGCAATTGATTTATGTTTAATTATAGCTCCACCTCTTTCAGTTGCATTCAAATTATTGTGAGCATCACTTATGGTTAAACCCTCTAATAATAAATTATTTCCAGTTTCAGTAATATTTATAATATGATAACTATTATCTGCATTTCGAGTAGTATTGCTATAATTTGATATAAAATCTGCAACATTTACATCATTTCCTTGTAAGTCTCCAGATAAAATAGTTTCATTAGCACCAAAAACACGATCAGACAATTGTGTTTCTGTACCTGCAAAACCACCATAAATTTCAATATTAACGCCATAAATAGTATATGCTACAGATCTATTTGAAGGACTTGGGTTATATGTGCCACCAGCTATCCAAACTTCTTTATTATCCTGATAACTGTTCAATGCATCATTAAGATCGTTATAAGCATCTGTCCACGATGAGCCATCATTATTACCTGTTGCATTTATATTTACATAGTATCTAGGTAGAAAAGGCATAACATTATATTTTTTAACCGATATTTTAGTTCCGTCTTTATACAATGTGTAATAATCACCTGTTACAGGGTTCATTTCAACATCTGCAAAAAAAGCAGGGTCACTAGTAGGTATACTTGGAGCTACTAATGTTGTTACTGCGTTACCTATTGGATTAATTTTGATTAGTGCTAATTGATCGTTAACATCATTATAAATAAAATAAATATTTCCATCTTTAGAGCTTTTTCTTAATTTAATTGTACCATTTCTGTTTCCTGTAATAGTAGTTAATAAATTCGTATTATTAAAAAAAACCCTTGCTCTATCAGCAATATCTAGATAACTAATGTAGGTCATGTCATCAATACCACTAATTCTACTAATATTTCGCACTGTATTTGGTGGATATAAATTAGTCACACTATAATCGGCAGTAATTGCATCAATATCATATCGACTCCCTGATTGAGAGTTAGCAATATAACATTTATCAAAGGATGTTAAATCTTCAGCTTGACCAGAAATTGTTGTAAAATTCCAAGTATTATTTACATACTTAATAAAACACTGTACTGAATTAGTTGTATTCCTTGCAGATATTCTTGGAATACCAGATGCATTAAATCTAATTCTAGTTCTTCTATCTATTAGATTCCCATTCCCAAGACCCGAACCAACAACAGACCAATTAGTTCCATCATAATTATAAACGCTTAATGTATTATCTGAAGTTCTAATATATGCCACCCAAACTTCGTTTGTTACTGGATTTACATTAATAGACGGACTCATCGCATCATCAGTAGAAACCAAACTTCCTAAATTAACCCATGAAGTACCATTATACTCCATAACCCTAACATTGTTATTATTTGATGCATCAATATATGCCATATAAGTACTACCTGTTGTTGGATTAAATCCAATACCACCATCAGATGCTACATTTGTAAATTGTTGAGTTCCTACTTGTTCCCAATTTTGAGAATTCCCAATGTTACTTATTAACAATAAGATTAAAAGTAAACGTATTTTCATAATTTTAAAGTTTTATAATTTGATGTAAAATTGAAGCTTTACAGTAGTATATAATTTACTTTTTTTATGAAAGTGCTGTTTTTTTTGCTAAACTGTTATAAATACAAAACCACCTTAAAAAATTAAAGTGGTTTTACTTACTTAGTAAATTTTAAATTGAACCTTTAGTGCTACCAACTATAGTAACTATTCCATTATTTTTCTAATTGTATTACCATAATAATCGGTTACGTAAATTTCTCCATTATTTTTCACGGCCAACCCAATTGGATTAGCAAACTTAGCAGTCATTATTGTTCCATCAACCTCACCAGCTGTAGAACCAGCAAGTTTTGAAACTTCACCTTGCACGTTAATTTTAGTAATCTGATGTTTTCCATGATCTGCAACATATAAATTACCAGCTTTATCAGTATCTATTGCATAAATATCCGTAAAATTTTGAATATTTACCCCGTTTTCAGTTCTAAAGCCATCCGCATAAGTAGTTTTAACACCTGCTACTGTGATCTTATGAATAGCCTTACCAGTTCGATCGGCTACGTATAAATTGCCATCAATACCAAAAACCAGATCCAAACATTGAAAAGGAGGACTTGGCACTTGAATAATAGTTGAAACGGTTCCATTTGGAGTTATTTTTCTTATAGCACGATTAGAAGAGTCAGCTACATAAATATTATTTTGATCATCAATTGCTAAGCCCCTTGGGTTATTAAACTGAGCAATTAAAGCGGATCCATCTTGGTAACCATTGGAACTTCCTGCAAAAACACTTGCAACACCAGAAGGAGTTATTTTTATAATATTATCATTTCCTGCATCTGACAAAAAGATATTATCATTATTATCAACAACAATACCTGTTGGAGCAGAAAAAGGAGATGTAATTCCTGTAGTAATTATAGTCGTGACTGTGCCATTCGGAGTTATCTTTCTTATCACATCATTATAATTATCTACTACAAATAAATTACCTTGACTGTCAATAGCAACTGCAATAGGTCCATCAAACTTTGCTGCAGTACCAATTCCGTCTTGAAAACCATCT
This sequence comes from Flavobacterium jejuense, assembly GCF_006491595.2. Lineage (GTDB taxonomy): Bacteria > Bacteroidota > Bacteroidia > Flavobacteriales > Flavobacteriaceae > Flavobacterium > Flavobacterium jejuense. The sequence goes on along the minus strand of NZ_VEVQ02000013.1, from coordinate 106,986 downwards.
GAATTAGCTGTCCCTGCAACTGTGGCTACAGTAGCATAATTTAAAGGCACAAATACATTTTCTCCACTTGCAACGTTATCATCGTCTTTACTACATGACAGAAACGAAGTCATAAATACAGTAAACAATGTTAGTTTTAAATTTTTCATTTCATTTAAATTTTAATTAATTTAACACAAAAATGAAAAAAAGGCTTAGTTATGACGTGGTTTTCTTGCTGAAATAAGGCTATTTTTTGCTAAATATTTTAATTATTGAAAACATCTTGAATTATTTTAATAAACTCTTCTTTTTTATCTTTTGCAATAGGAATCGTTTTGTTGTTTTCCATAATTAAATGATAACCATCCTTTTTTGACAATTCTTTTATATGCTTTAAATTAATTAAATAAGAACGATGTGGTTTATAAAAAAAAGCCGTTTTTTCTAATTGTTCTACAAAGTGCTTAATAGGCTTACAGATTAATTCCATTTTGTTATTTTGCAAAAATACTTTGGTGTACATCCCGTCTGCTTCAAACAAAATAATATCATCATGGCTTACGAAAAGAATCCCTTTTGGAATATCTAAAGCCAGCTTGTTAATTGATAGTTGCTGAAATGCTTTTTTTAAATCGTCTAACTTGTAATTGTCGCCTTCCTGTTTTATATTCTGAATTGCTTTTTCGGTTGCTATTTTTAACTCGCTACCATCTATAGGTTTTAACAAATAATCTACCGCTGATAATTTAAAAGCTTCAATTGCATATTGATTATAAGCAGTTGTAAATATAATTTGAAAATCGACTACTTCATTTTCGAAAAAATCTAGAATTTCTAAGCCAGAATATTTCGGCATTTCTATGTCTAAAAAAACAATCTTAGGTCGTTCTCTTCTAATGATTTCTACTCCTTTTTCTAGATCTGGAGCTTGAAAAATTCTAGTAATTTCCCTACACTCTTTCCTTATTAAATATTCTAATAATGTTCTAGCTTTATTTTCGTCATCTATAATTAGTACTTTCATTATGTTGTTACAGGTATTTTTAAAACGATTTTGGTTCCTTTCGAACTAGATATTGTATCGATTTCGATTTTATTTTTCTTATTTGTATTAATTAATTCAATCCTCTTTTTAGTAGCATTTGTAGCAAATGATTTATGATATTGAAGTCTATTCTTTTTTAATAATTCTGAGGCTTCAATTCCTATTCCATTATCTATAATTTCACAGAAAAGAAGGGTTTTAGTTGAATTAAGATAAAATTTTATGTCTAAAATTCTGATTCCATCTTTATGTAACAATCCATGCTTAATAGAATTTTCTACATAAGGTTGTATGAAAAGAGAAGGTATTTTTATTTTACTACTATTAATTTCTGGATCAACATTAATTGTATAATTAAGTAAATCTTCAAAACGATTTTTTTCTAGTTCAAGATAAATATCAAGTGCATGTAATTCTTCCTTAAGAAAAACTTCATTTTCTCTACTATGGTCTAAATAGATACGTATTAATCTGGAAAATTTTATCAAAAAGGAACTAGCTAATTCTCTTTCATTCAAAACGATATATTCCTGGATCGAGTTTAATGCATTAAATATAAAATGCGGATTCATTTGCGATCTCAGATTTTCCAATTGATATAAAACTAATTGTTTATCAACTATTTCCTTTTCTAGAAGTTCATTTTGACGAATTTTTAATTTTCTAATCCTAACATTAGAATAAAAGACAAAAAATAAAGTTATTAAAAAAATAGCTAATAAATAAAACCACCACTTTTGCCAAAACGGGCTATTAATTATAAATTTTATTTCTTTAACTGAAGAAACATCATTTATATCGGATAATATTGATTTAATTTGAAACGTATAATCACCACTTGGCAAACTGTTATATTTTACAGAATTAACCTGCCTTTCCGTAGTAATCCAATTGTCACTATCTCCTAATAAGCGATACATATACCGCTTATTTTCATCGGATTGAAAGCCATTTGCGTTAAAAATAAATTTAATATTATTTTCGTTGTATTCTAGTTCATAAAAAGAAGTGATGCTATGCTCTTTTTCGTTTATTTCTATACCAGAAAAATATACTTGAGGAGGGTTTACTTTTTTGAAAACTTTATCTTTAGCCAAACTAAACATTCCTTTATCAGAAGAAAAGACGACCTTGTTATCAAAAACCTCAATTCCAGAAATTAGATAGGTTTTTATTCCGTCTCGCTTCGTTAAACTTTTAAAAGTATTCTTTTTTGTGTCTAGTAATTGAATTCCTTTTGAAGTTGAGACCCATAGTTTATTACCATCTGCTTTAATACTTTCAATTTGATTAGATAACAATCCTTTTTTAGAATTAAATTCTGCAATTACTTTCCCTTCTTTTATTGCATAAATACCATTTTTAAATGTTCCTACCCAAATGACACTGTCTTTTGTTTGTGAAATTGTATTTACAAATATGGATTTTTTATTAAATTTTATATTTTTTGATTGATACAAAGAATCATAACAAACTAAATTATCAACATAAGCTACATAAATATTTTTTGTAGTAGCATCATAAAACGAAGAATACCCTCTTCTTTTTGGCTCCTTTGAAAGTGAGAAATCATTTTTTTTATGCTTCAAGTCCTTTATAAAAACGTTACTATTCGTAACCAATAACAGTTTATCTTTTCCAATAAAAGAGAAATTTTTTACAGATAAAAAATCAGACTCTTTAAAATGTAGTGTAGCATTATTTAATGTATATCCAATTTCATCTTTACTGATATACGTTTTTTTGTTCCATTTGTTATAACTTAAAGCAGAGACTCTTGACGTGTTATTAAATTGAATAATTTTTTCATCATTAGTATCCAAATTATAAATAGAAACATTTCCATTATTGGTTCCATAAATTACGGAAGTATCGTCAAGCTTAGTGAGGCAACTAATATTTATAAAGTTTTTATTAATCTTGTATTCCTGAACGTGAATATTAGGAATAACAAAAACACCATTAGTTAAAGTTGTAAACCAATAGTTTTCATCTTTATCCTTTATGATTTTTGTAATATATTCGCTTTCTAAGAATTTACTTACGAAATGAAATTGATTTTCAAAATATTCGTAAATATAGACTCCGTTATTAGTAGCAAACCAAACTTTGTTTTCATTTTCAAAAATTGAAATCACTTGCAGTTGTTTTAATAATTCAAGTCCTTCAACATTCTTTATTTTTTTATGCTTCAAGTCAAAATTAAAAAAAACACTCTCTCTGTTTAGTCTTTTTTTACAAAACAAATGATCTTTTGATCGAAAAATTTGGCTTTTTCCAGTTTCTATATTCCCTCCTAAACTATTTTTTAACTGTAAATCAAACGTAATTAAGTCTTTTTTTGAAAAGTCTTTTTTTAAATCAATTTGTTGTAACGAATTATAACCTGCTATAAAAATGGTCTCTTCAAATTGATAAGGACTTCCTGAGTTTTTATTATCTTTTTGTTGTAGTATTTTTTTAGTAATTAAATCAACAACAAACATTTCAGAATTAGAAAAAACAACTAAATGATTTTCATATATTAAAAACTCCGTTAGCTGTCCTTTTAGTAATAAATTACTTAAGTCAATAAAAGTAATTAGTTCATTATTTTGTGCATAAAAAAATTGTCCGGAAATATTATTACACCAAATACGTCCTGAACTATCTTCTTTTACTCCAAAAACAGAGTTCAATCGCTTTTCAGAATTAGAAAAATTAACAAAATCACTTCCATTGTATCTAAAAAGACCTTTATCTGCACACAACCAGATAAATCCTTTACTGTCTTCCATCATGTTATAGAATTCTATATCAGGAAGTCCATCTTTTTCAGTTAAATGAACATGAACAGGCTCTTGTGCAAAAAGAAAATTCACAAAGAGTAAAAGAGAATGAAAAAAGATTTTAAAGTTATTCAATTAAATAAAGTTATTCTGTAAAAATACCTATTACTATTTAAAAGACATTTATTTTCTTTCCAAACAGCAATAAATTTTTCTAAAACAAATCTTTTTCAAAATAAATTATAACTAATAATCCAATTTTGTATAACCAATGTATTTAGAAATGGTTGCTTTTCTTCGATTTATATAATTTGAAGAATTTGAAGCTTTAAATTTTCTTGGATTAGGCAATATAGCAGCAATTCCAGCAGCCTCATTGCGAGATAAATTTTTAGCTTCTTTATGATACCAATATTTTGAAGCTGCTTGAGCACCATAAACACCATCACCCATTTCTATGCTATTCAAATAAACTTCCATGATACGCTTTTTACTCCATAAAAGCTCAATTAAAACAGTGTAGTAAGCTTCAAGACCTTTTCTTAAATAACTTCTTCCTTGCCAAAGAAAAACATTTTTAGCTGTCTGTTGAGAAATAGTACTTCCTCCTTTAATTTTTTTTCCTTTTTGATTTCCTTCAAATGCTTTTTGCATCGATTTAAAATCGAATCCATTATGTTCTAAAAATTTACCATCTTCACTTGAGATAACAGCTTTTTGCAGGTTTGGTGAAATTTGTTCTATAGGAACCCAGTTGTGAGAGCATATCATTTCTTTTCCATCAGATTTCTGCTCTATTGCCCTAATTATCATTAATGGTGTAAAAGGAACTGGTACAAACCTATATAGTAGTACAAAAAAAACACTAATTATATTAAACCAAAGGATTGTCTTCCATATAAAACGAAATATTTTTTGCCCAATACTTCTTTTTTTGGAAGTTTTAATAGTTCTCTTTTTTGGAGTAGTTTTTTTTGCCATACGCTATATTAATTCTGCTAATTCTTTCCCAATTAAACTACCAATAGCCACACCCATTCCGCCTAAACGAACACCACAATATACATTGTTACTCATTTGTTTTACTATTGGTTTTTTTTGATTCCCAACACCCATGATTCCACTCCATCGATGTTCAATTTCAAAAGGAACATTTGGCAAAATTACTGTTTTTAGCAATTGCTCCAACTTGTCTTGAATAATTTTTGTTTGAGTCAACTCTGTAGTAGTTTCTCCTTCAAAATCGAGATTTCTTCCTCCGCCAAAAAGAACTCTATTTCCAATATTTCTAAAATAATAATAACCTTCATCCAAATGAAACGTTCCTTTAATGTGTAAGTTTTCAATTGGTTTGGTTATTAAAACTTGTGCTCTAGCAGGTTGTAACTCATTTTTGGTTAATTCAGCAGCAAAACCATTAGTTGCAAATAGTAGTTTATTAGTTATAAACGGAGTTTCATTGGTAACCACTTCAACTTTATCATTTAAGTCATTAAACGAAGTTACATTTTGTTGGTTTAGGATTAAAATATCATTAGCAATAGCTTCTTTTAATAAAGCTTGCATCATGTTGCCCGAATCTATTTGACCTTCGAAAGGATTAAAAATCAAATAATCAAAAATTTCCTCAAAATTAAACCGATTGACTTCTTTCAAAAAAACATCTGTTTTAAAAAGTGGGCGTAAAATATCATTTATGAAAGGTGTTTTTTGAATGCATTCCTTATAAAAATTTTCATCTTTATCTAAAAACAATTCATAACCACCATAAGGTTTAAAATCTATTACTCCATCACCTAGTCTATTGCGTAATAATTTAAGTCCTTCAACTCTTTTTTGAATTAACTGAATTACTTCTTCTTCGGTATGATTTTTTAAATCATTAATAATCTCTGAAATACTCCCAAAACAAGCAAAACCTGCATTTTTAGTACTTGCTCCTTGTGGTAAAATTCCTTTTTCTAAAATTAAAACTTTTGCTCTTGGATATTTTTCTCGTAAAGACAAAGCACAATGCAAACCTACAATACCACTTCCTACAATTGTAAAATCTACATTTGTAAACCAATTTTTTAATTCCCAATAACTTAATTGCATTATGCTGCAGTATTTGTATTTGATTTTTTTGATCTTATTGCTTTCATAACCAAAGGAAAAGTGGTTACTGCAATAAGTATAAGAATAATTTTTTCAATATGTTTTTTTAAATCGATGTTAAACTGATCTAAAAACATTCCATATAAATAATGTCCTGCAAAAACTAGAAAAAAAGACCACATAAGCGAACTTAGAATGTTATAAAACATAAATTTTGTCTTTTTCATATGAACTATTCCCGCAATAATAGGTACAAAAGTTCTAACAATTGGTAAAAACCTAGCATAAATAATCGCTTTTCCCCCGTGCTTTTCAAAAAAAAGTTGGGATTCAATTAAATATTTTTTCTTGAAAAAAAAGCTATCCTCTTTTTTATATAAAAATTGACCACTTCTAGAACCAAACCAATATCCAAACGTATTCCCTAATGTAGCTGCAGCAGCTATTAGTAAAGATAAAATAGTCACATTGGAAAAATCACTTGGAAGAAAAAAGAAAGTTTGTACTAGCTCTCTAGAATAAATTCCTGAAAGAAATAAAAGACTATCTCCTGGAAGAAAAAACCCCGCAAACAGACCAGTTTCTGCAAATACAATGAACAAAACCATGTAAATTCCTATTGGAATTCCACCCACTTCCATCGTTATATAAAACTCAGGGTTGAAAAGTTTCGTCCAGTGAAAATCTTCCATATTACGTTAGTTTATCTACGGATTTTGCAACTACCATAGAGACAGCAGCATCACCAGTTACGTTCACGGTTGTTCTACACATATCTAAAGGCCTATCAATGGCAAAAATTAAAGCCAATCCTGCTTCAGGAATTCCCGCTTGAGCCAAAACAATAACTAACATTACCATTCCAGCACCAGGAACAGCTGCACTCCCAATTGAAGCCAAAGTTGCTGTAGCAATGATCCCTAGTTGCACTCCAAGAGTTAAAGGTGTCCCAAAAGCCTGAGCAATAAAAACAGCTGCCACTGCTTGATACAAACTTGTTCCATCCATATTTATAGTAGCTCCAATGGGTAATACAAAACTAGCCACTTCATCATCTACTCCTAAATTATCTACTACACGCTCCATAGTAACAGGTAATGTTGCTGCACTTGAACTTGTAGAAAATGCTAGCAACTGTGCTGGAGAGATTCCGTTTAAAAAAAAACTCGGTGTTCTTTTTGTAAATATATAAACAATCAGAATGTAAACTCCTATCATAATAATCAAACCGCCAACTACACATAGCCCATAAACTGCCAAAGCTTGAAACAAATCCAAACTTGGGGATTCTGCCACCAAAGCAGCTAATAAAGCAAACACACCAAAAGGTGCAGCTAGCATTATGATGTCTATCATTTTTAGTATTACTTCATTAAAACCATCAAAAAAAGCTTTTACGGGAGCACCAATTTCTTGCGGAATCAAAATTAAAGCAATTCCAAAAAATACGGCAAAAAAGATTACTTGAAGCATATTTCCATTATCAGCAGAAGCACCAATAATATTACTAGGAACAATATCTTCTAATGCTTGTAACGGCCCAGCCTCTTTTTGTTTTTCAGCAGAAGCAATTTTTGAATTAGCATCACTTGCATAACCATCTACTAGTTCTTGTCTAGTTTCTTTAGAAATATAACTCCCTGGCTTTACAATATTAACAATCACTAACCCAATTGAAACAGCTAAGACAGTTGTCATAAGATACAAACCAATAGTTCTCCCTCCCATCTTTGAAAGTTTAGAAATATCTTTTAAATCGGATACTCCTTTTATAAGAGAAGCTAAAATTAATGGAACAGCTATTAATTTTAAAAGATTAATAAAAATGTTACCAAATGGTTTTATCCAATTGGTTATAAATTGTTTACCCCATTCAAATTGTATTAAAACAACAGCAAACAATACTCCAAAAACCATTCCTAGTAAAATTTGCCAATGCAATGCTAATTTCTTCATCCTTCTGTTTCTTTTTAAAGAATGTGAAAATACATATATTTTTTCAAAAAAATGGAATTAAACTAATTTTACAAGAAGATACGGAATTAACAAATGAAAATGTTTTATTAATAAAAAAGACTAAATAATGAGTTTTAAATAAACATTTAACCATTTTTATAGGTAAAATGTAATTTTATTCCATATATATTACATATATTTGGCGTGCTAAAAACAAAACAAATAAACAAATTATGAAACAAAAATTCCTTCTAGTTGCCATATTGGCAATTACAAGTTTCTCTTTTGGACAAAAAGGAGATTCTTTCTGGAGAACTACTCAAAAAAAAGCTAATGCTGAAGTAGTTAAAAACAAATCAATGATTCAAAATCCAAAAATTTTCGAATTAGATTTTCAGAAATTAAAACAAAAATTAACTGTTGCACCTGAAAAAGGATCTAGAACAGCAGAATCTTCAATTATTTTATCTTTTCCAAACACTCATGGAGGATTAGATAATTTTAGAATAGTTGAATACTCAAACATGGATGAAGCCTTGGCAGCTAGATATCCACAAATTAAATCCTACGTAGGGCAAGGAATAGAAAATCCTACTGCGACAATTTATTTTAGTATTTCTCCGCTTGGCTTACAAGCTATGACTCTATATGCTGACAAAGCAGCTGAATTTATTGAGCCATATACAACTGATTTAAGCTCTTATACTGTTTACAAAAAAACAGATAAAAAAGCAGCTTTTTCAAAATTTGAATGTAGTGTTATTGACGAAGTAAGTCATAAAATGTCACCTAGTACAAACGACTTATTACGTCCTAATGCAGATGATGGAAAGCTAAGAACATTTCGTCTAGCTATGTCTGTTACTGGAGAATACACTGCTTATTTTGGAGGAACTAAAGCAAATGCTTTAGCTGCAATTAATAACACAATGACTCGTGTAAATGGTGTTTTTGAAAAAGATTTTGGCGTAAAACTAGTCTTAATTGCAAATACAGACTCTGTTATTTATACAAGTGCTTCTTCTGATCCTTATTCAAACGCTTCTTCTGGAGCAGGAGGGGCTTGGAATGGAGAATTACAATCAACATTAACTTCTGTTATTGGCGAATCTAACTATGACGTAGGTCATTTATTTGGAGCTTCTGGTGGAGGTGGTAATGCAGGTTGTATCGGTTGTGTATGTACTAATGGTCAAAAAGGTAGTGGTTATACTTCTCCTGCAGATGGAATTCCTTCTGGAGATAATTTTGATATTGATTATGTAGCACATGAATTAGGTCACCAATTCGGAGCTAATCATACTTTTTCAATGAGTAACGAAGGAACAGGAGCCAACATGGAAAATGGTTCAGGATCGACAATCATGGGTTATGCAGGAATCACATCCCAAGATGTTCAACCTCACTCTGATGCATATTTTCATGCTGTTAGCATTCAGCAAGTAACTAACAATATTAAAAACAAAACATGTCCTACAGTAACTAACACTGGAAACTCAGTTCCAACTGCTAATGCTGGTTCAGATTACACAATTCCAAAAAGCACTCCTTTCGTTTTAACAGGAGCAGGAACAGATGCAAATGGCGATGCATTAACGTTCTGTTGGGAACAATTTGACAATGCATCCTCTTCTCAAACAGGATCAAATTCAGCAGCAAGTGCTACAAGAACTTCAGGACCAACATTTAGATCTTATAGCCCAACCACTAGTACGCAAAGATATTTCCCACAATTATCAAGAGTGTTAGCTGGTGCAACTACAACATCTGGTTCTGAAATTACCGTCGAAGCTTTACCTTCAGTAGCAAGAACAATGAACTTTAGATTAACTGTAAGAGACAACAGAGCTGGAGGATCTGCAAATAATAGTGATGACATGATAGTTACTGTTAACAGTACAGCAGGCCCTTTTACAGTATCCTCACCAAATAGCGCAGTTTCTTATACTGGAAATTCTTCACAAACCATTACTTGGAATGTGGCCGGAACTACTGCAAACGGTGTTAACTGTGCTAATGTAGACATTTTGATATCTACAAACGGAGGTAGCACATGGTCAACTTTATTAGCTTCAACTCCTAATGATGGTTCACAAGCAGTAACAATTCCAAATACACCTTCTTCTCAATGTAGAATAATGGTTAAAGGTACAAATCATATTTTCTTTGACGTTTCGAATACTAACTTTACTATTACTGCAGGTTCAGGTGGAAATGACACAACAGCTCCTTCCACTCCAACAAACTTGACTGCTTCTGGAACAACACAAACTACTACCAATTTATCTTGGACAGCTTCTACGGACAATGTAGGTGTAACGGGATATAACGTATATCAAGGAACTACACAAATTGGAACAGCTACAAGTACTACTTATAATGTAACTGGGTTAAGTCCAGCAACAGCATATAGTTTCACAGTTAGAGCAAAAGACGCAGCAGGTAATTTATCTACTGCAAGTAACACAGCAAATATCACAACATTATCAGGAACAACAAATCCAACATACTGTACAAGTAAAGGAAATAATGTTTCTGATGAATATATTGGAAGAGTTCAATTAAATACTATTAATAATACCTCAACAGGAAATAATGGATATTCTGATTTCACTAGTATTTCAACAAACTTAACTAAAGGAACTTCATACACAATTACAGTTACTCCAACATGGACTGGAACCGTATACAGCGAAGGATACGCAGCTTGGATTGATTATAATCAAGATGGTGACTTTGACGATGCTGGAGAATTAGTATGGAGTAAAGCAACAAGCACTGCAACACCGGCAAGCGGAAGCTTTACAGTTTCTTCATCAGCCTCAAATGGAGCTACCAGATTAAGAGTTTCTATGAAATACAATGGAACTCCAACATCCTGTGAAACATTTTCTTATGGAGAAGTAGAAGATTACACCGTAAATCTTGCTGCAGGTTCTGCAGATACTTCTGCCCCTTCTGCTCCAACTTTATCTGCATCAGGAACAACTCAAACTACTACTAATTTATCTTGGACTGCATCAACCGATAATGTAGGTGTAACTGGTTATGATATATATAGAGGAACAACTCTACTTGGAAGTACTACAACAGCTAGAACATATGCTGTATCAGGATTAGTTGCTTCAACTACATATTCATTTTCAGTAAAAGCAAAAGATGCTGCAGGTAACGTTTCTGCATCAAGTAATATAGTTAATGTAACAACATTAGCTAACACTGTTTCTTATTGTGGTTCTCAAGGAAACAACACTAGCGATGAAAGAATTGCAAGAGTAGTATATGGAAGTATTGACAATTCCTCAACAGGAACTGCTGGTTACGAAGATTTTTCATCTCTATCAACAAATGTAGGAAGAGGTACATCACAAACAATAACCATTACCCCATTATGGACTGGAACAATTTATAATGAAGGTTACGCAGTTTGGATGGATTTCAATCAAGATGGTGACTTTAATGATTCAGGAGAATTAGTTTACTCAAGAGCAGCCTCTAAAACCATACCTATTAGCGGAACAATTTCAATTCCATCATCGGCTACCTTAGGAGCTACAAGAATGAGAGTTTCAATGAAATATAATGGCATTCCTTCAACTTGTGAAACATTTACATATGGTCAAGTAGAAGATTACACAGTAAACATCACTTCGACTGGAAAAGAAGTTGACAACATAGTTTCTTTACCAGAAATAAACTTATATCCTAACCCAACTTCTTCAGTCTTGAATTTAACTTCAATAACTGAAAAAGCAACTTACAAGGTATATAGTTTAGTAGGACAAATTGTTTTAAATGGTAAAATTTCTAATAGTTCAATTGATGTTTCAACTTTACCAGTTGGAAATTACATTATTGAAATCACAGACAATGATATTACTACAAGTAAACAATTTATTAAACAATAAATAAAAACTTAACTTTTTTTCAAAAGACCTTCAAATGAAGGTCTTTTTTATTTTATGAATTTCTAGACTACTATTCCTTAAAAATAATTATTTTTAAACTTTATTAAAAAAGCAAATAAAAATGAAAAAAATAGCTTTAATACTTATTAGCATGACAAGTTTAGCGGCAACAGCTCAAGAATTTATGACTCCAGAAATATTATGGAAGTTAGGTCGAATTTCACCTTTGGGAATTTCTAAAGACGGAAAAAACATCATTTACAAAGTCAGTACACCTTCAATAGAAGAAAACAAATCCAATACTGAGTTTTTCAGCATTCCTGTTACAGGTGGAAAACCAACTTCCCTAAAAGAATATGAAAGTCTAATCAAAGATAAAAATAAATCAAAAGATGATGTTTGGACACTTTCCAACAAAGAAGTAAAAATCAATAAAATATACGGAAAAGATTTTTATCCAAAATTAGACAAAAGTGATGTACAAATTTATAATGCCTTAGACTATCGTCATTGGGACACTTATAACGATGGACATCATAATCATGTGGTAATTACCAATGATAAAGAAGAAATAGACCTAATGAAAGACGAACCTTTCGATTGTCCTCAAAAACCATTTGGTGGTGACGAAGATTACATTTGGTCCCCTGATGGTTCAAAAGTAATATATGTTTGCAAAAAGAAAGAAGGAACAGCCTACGCAACAAGTACAAATACCGATTTATACGAATTTGATGTAGCTACTAAAACCACCAAGAATCTCACCAGAAAAAATTTAGGATACGATGTAGCTCCACAATTTTCACCAAATGGAGATTTATCTTGGTTGCAAATGAAACGAGATGGATATGAAGCAGACAAAAACGATATTATTGTTCGTCATAAAGGACTAGATATAAATCTTACATCAAATTGGGATGGAACAGTCGATAGCTTCACATGGAGTACTGATGGAAAGAAAGTCTATTTCCTAGCTCCTGTAGATGGAACTAAACAACTTTTTGAAGTTAATTTTCCTGGATTAACCAAAATTACTGTACAAGTAAAACAGATTACTAAAGGACAGTTTGACGTAAATCAAATTATTGGGTTCCATGAAAATACAATTTTGGTAACCCAAAGTGACATGAATCATGCTAATGAAATTTTTAGCTATGATTTAAAAAAGAATACATGGAAACAAATTACTACTGTAAATACAGCAATCTATTCCAAATTAGCTTTACCAAAAGTAGAAAAACGAATGGTCAAAACTACAGATGGAAAAGACATGTTGGTATGGGTTATTTTACCTCCAAATTTTGATGCTAAAAAGAAATATCCAACACTTTTATACTGTCAAGGAGGTCCACAAGGAGCCTTATCTCAATTTTATTCATTTAGATGGAATTTTCAAGTAATGGCATCACAAGGCTATATAGTTGTAGCTCCAAATAGAAGGGGAATGCCAGGTCATGGAGTAGATTGGAACGAACAAATCAGTAAAGATTGGGGCGGACAAGCAATGGACGATTATTTAAGCGCTATAGATGATGTCGCAAAAGAAAATTATGTTGACAAAACTAGATTAGGAGCAGTTGGAGCAAGCTATGGAGGCTATTCCGTATTTTATTTAGCAGGAATTCATAAAAAAAGATTTAAAACTTTTATTGCACATGCAGGAATTTTCAATACACAAAGCATGTATGGCACGACTGAAGAAGTATTCTTTACGAATTGGGATATGGGTGGAGCCTATTGGGAAAACGAAAACGAATTAGCACAAAAATCATATAATCAATTTAATCCAATTACATTAGTAAACAATTGGAACACTCCAATATTTATCATTCAAGGAGCTAAAGACTATCGTGTACCCATGGGACAAAGTCAAGAAGCTTTTCAAGCTGCTCAATTAAAAGGAATTAAAAGTAGGTTTATGCTGTTTCCAGAGGAAAATCATTGGATTTTAAAACCACAAAATGGACTGGTCTGGCAAAATGAATTTTTTAAATGGTTGAAAGAAACACTTTAAAAACTAAAAATACTAGGCTTTATATTCAAAGTTTGACATTCAAATAACATAGTAGAGAGGTTTAGGTAATTACTTAAACCTCTTTCCAATACTCACTATAAAAATTATCCGTTTGAAGCAATTCATCATGAGTTCCAGAAATTGCAATTGTTCCATTTTCTAAAACATAAACTTCATCAGCAAATTGCTTTAAGGTATGCAATCGATGTGAAATAAAGAAAATAATACAATTTGATTTAATTTTTTCAAACAAATTCATGGTAAACCTTTCAGTATTTCTATCCATTGCAGAAGTAACTTCGTCAAGAATTAAAAATTGTGGCTTTTTATACAAAACTCTTGCTAAAGCTATAATTTGTTTTTGACCACCAGAAAGGTTAATTCCTTCTTCTCCTAAAATAGTAGCAATCCCTTGCGGCAATTGATTAAAATATGCATCAAAACCAAAAGAAGTTAAAAAATGCATTATATTTTCAGGAGTTTCAGTAGCACCTAATAAAATATTGTCAATAACATTTCCATTAAAAATGGTAATTTCTTGCGGAATAACTCCAATTAAATTTCTAAAACTTTTTAATTCAATTGCATTTAATTGATGTTGATTGTTTACAATGATGCTTCCATTTTCAAAATTATAAAAGCGTTGCAAAATTTGCCCTAAAGTACTTTTACCACTACCACTTTCTCCTACAATAGCAGTTATTTTATCTTTTACTAGTGGAATAGTTATATTTTTAAGTAATTCTTTTCTACCTGCAAACCGAAACGAAAGATTTTGAATAGCAATTGAATTAATTTCAGTTATAAGTTCTCCTTCTTCTTTCTCTTTCTCAATAGAAGCAAATTCATACATTCTATTAAAAGCAATTTTAGCTTCATTAATAGGAATAGTAACCAATGCTAAATTTGCAATAGAAGGCAACAATCCTCCTGCGATTCCTAATATAGCCATTAATTCGCCCAGTTTAAGATCTTTATTTAAAACCTGAATAGAAGTAAATATTAAAATACTAATAAGAAATAAAACACTAGCAATACCAGACTGCCAAGATAATTTAATATTTATCTTTCCTAAATCAAATATTTTTTCTTGAAACAAACCAAAAATCAAATCATTTGCTTTACTAAAAATAGACTGCTTATTATCATTTTTAATAGTAGCAATACCTTGCATACTCGAAATATAGTTACTTTCATTAAACGCATAACTTTGCATAACTTCTTTTTGAGCAGCGATTATTTTTTTATTACTACGATAAATAATTACAAAATAAACGGGTAAACTAAATAAACAAAGTAAACCTACTTTCCACGAATATAAAAACAAGAAAACAGTAGAAAAGATAGCCACCAAAACATCAATTACTAAACTACTTGCTAGTTGTTTAATAACTCTTTGAATACGTTGCGTATCATTTAATCTAGCAACTAGCTCTCCTATTTTTCGAGTATCAAAAAATGATTTTGGTAAATGTAATAACCTAGTAAAAAATTGAGAATTGATGCGATTATTAAAATCTTTAGATTGTTGCATTAAAAAGAACTCTCTTAATACAGAAATACCTACACGAGCCAAAAGTAAAATGGTTAAAAGAGCAACTCCAGAAAATAATTTAGTTTTATTCTCAGAAGGCAAAATATCATCAATTAATTTTTGAGAAAAAATTGCCATTGCCATACCTAAACAAGCAATAAAAACACCAAGTAATACAGAAATCCAAAGTAATTTATAATCTTCTTTTAATATATCTAAAAACCATTTCTTTTGCGAATGTTTTTCAGTTTTGGTAGTAATAAAACTTTCATTTATTTCAAGTGTTAAACAACTTTTTGAAACCCAAATTTTATCTAATTCTTCAGCAGACAAATAACAAATCCCTTTTGCAGGATCTCCAATTAAGAATCCTTTTTCACTATTATATTCATAGCAAACCACATAATGTTGCAATTGATTTTCAATGACAACATGTAAAATTACTGGTTGTTTGTGGTTAATCAATATTTGAATATCAGCTTCGCAACCCTCAGCAGTAAAGCCTACTTGGTTAGCTGCCTGATACAAACCTAGCATAGTCGTACCTTGCTTATTTGTACCACTTAATTCTCTTAATTTTTCAAGAGAAATATTTCCTCCATTTAATTTTATAACAGAAAGCAAACAAGTAACTCCACAATCAGACTGGTCTAGTTGTTTAGCAAAAGTAGATTTAATAATCTTTAAATTCAACATTAGTTGTCATTCAACTTTTTCAACATTTTCTTAATAGTAGTTTGCCCCTTAAACTTTTCAACTAGTTTTTTATCCTTATCATAGATAATTGAAGAAGGTTTTATATTCACATCAAACATTAAACCAAATTTGAGTTCTTTATCTTTAAGAAAAATCATGTTTTTTAATCCAAATAAATTATTTTCTTTTGCAAATTGCATTATAGATTCTCCATCTTCATCAGAAACAAATATTAATTGTGAATTATTAAATTCTTCTATATTATTAAAGATTAATTTAGATTCTTCTACACAAAAATGACAATCTGTATTGAAGAAAATAAAAATAGTTGATACTCCTTCTGCTAAATTTTCATTTGAAAAAGGCTTATCATTTAAATCATAAAAAGTAAACTTTGGAATAACTTTAATATTTTCAGCAACTTCTTTTTTATGAATATATGCTAATGCAATTTTATATATTAAAAAAGAAAAGAGTAAAGTGAAACTTATTATAATTATAATTTTTATTGTTTTTAACATAACATCAATATAAGTTAATTGAAATAAATACAGCTAGAATAATCCATAAAAAAAGTGAAGGCAAATAACTATAAATCACAACTTTCAAACCGTAGTCCAAATTTTTATTTAAAATTTTACCAATGTAATAAGACAAAAGTAACATGTAGCATAATTCAAACAAATTCAATACTTGTAAAGGATAATACAACCATTTTTCAACTCCATTAATTCCTGTAATATTTATTGCAGATAATGGGTAGAAGTTTTGTATATCAACTAAACCAATATTTTTATCAAAATATAATATGATAATTTTTATAACAGTTGCAAATAAAAAAATGAATTCCGATTTCATTACAACATTCAAGATGTCTTTAAATTTAACTTTTCCTCCATCATTTAGAACAATTCCAATGTAAACAACACTAGAGATCATTAAAAACTTGAAAAATGCAAAAATTGTTGTTATTAAATACTCTAACCAATAAAAGTCCTTCTTTATTTCAAGCTCTTTATTAGCTTGTTCTTTTGTTAAATCTTCGATTAGATAATTATAATATAAATCATCAACATTTAGTATATTATTTCCTATCATTAATACTGTAATAGTTAATGCAATAAAAGATATAAATAAGATAACATTTTTTTTATTTGTAGTCATTTTTATTTCAAATATGAAAGAACAAAATTTGTTAAATCTGTATTTTTATTCACTGAACCATTATATATTATTTCTTTATTTTTCAAAATAAATATTTTATCAATAATATCTTCTAATATATTAACTTGATGAGATGAAATAAAGATAGTACAATTATCCTTTTTCAATTCCTTTAATAAAGCAACAACTTCATCAACTATTATCAAATCCAAGCCTGTAAAAGGTTCATCAAGAATTAATAATTTAGGACTATTAATTACAGATGCCGCCAACAAGACTTTTGTTTTTGTTCCAAATGAAACATTTGAGATTAAGTCATTCAAATGTTCAATAAAATTTAACTTATCAGCCAATGTATTTATCTTATTTTTTATTTCTTCTTTTGAAAGGTTCTTTAAGTGACCTGCTAAATACAAATACTCACTGACTTTTAATTTTTCAATTAACACCTCATGTCCTAGATATATACCTATTTGATTTTTATCGTTTGGTATTAATTTTACAACTCCATCATATTTGATTAAATCTATCATACATTTAATCAAAGTAGTCTTTCCAGCACCATTAACACCATAAATTACAGCAATTTCACCAGAATTTATAGTAAAATTAATATCATTTAATATGGTTTTCCCTCCATATTGTTTATAAATATTTTTAATTTCAACCATTTACGTAGATGTTTTTTAAATTATTTTTTGCTTTTTGAAAGGATAAAATATATACTACAATTAATACTATAAGAATAAAATCGTTTATAATTATATAATTTTTCAAATATAATTTTAACAAAATCATTAATATGAGAAAAAATGAATTTATGACAAAGTAGAGTAAATACTTAAATAGTTTGTCAAATTTGTTTTTATTATTGATATTAATCCAAAAATTAGAATAAATAAAATTAAAAAATAAAATTACATTCATATTTATTATGTCATAAAAATCATTAATAGTATATTCAGTAAACAAAATCAAAAAAGAATAAATCAATATATACATTAAGTTAAAAGTAATTAATGTATTAATTTGATTTACTATTATTACTCTTATCAAGGACTTTGAATTAAATCCTGAATAAAAAAATTTTTCATTTCTATTTATCCAAATTGTATTGAAAAATTTTTCTGAAAAAAAAATAGAAATTAAAATAAAAGATAAACTTGTTTTAAAAATAACCATTAATAAAAGTAGCATGATTAATAAATAATTTATTAATTCACCATCTCTTATTTGCTTTTTTAACATAATAAAGTAAAGCTTCATCTATTTTTTATAAGATAAAAATATTTCAAATTTTGATAATATAAAATTATTACAACACCTAAAATTGAGAATAAAAGGATGGAATAAATGTCAAATAAATTCGAATTAACATACTCTATATATTTTAATTGTTTTGGAGTAATTTCATCATCAAAAATAAATTTACCAAGCATTATAATTGGTAAAATAAATACAAAAATTAGCACATAATATATTTTTCTACTGTAAAAACCTATACAAATTAATTCTTTTAAAAAGAAAGTAAACAAAATAAAAAAAAAAGCTAAAAATAGATACAATAGCTTATGTTTTACGATAAAAAAACCAGGAAATATTATAATAAATTTAAAAAGAAAATCAGTTGATAAGTTTAGAAATATACTCTTTTGTTTATTTAATAAGTAATTAAAAATATAATTTGAATTAATATTCGTTTTATTAACTGCAATATGTAAATCTACTGCTGTCAATATTAAGAAAAACAAAAAAGAAATCTGAAAAAAATTTTCAGATAAAGAAATTTGATAAACAAAATATAAATAAGCAGGAACAAAAATTAAATAATATTTTACAGGTATCTTATCACGAAATTTATCTGTTGAATCATAATTGTTCCTTGTAAATAATTTTAACTTTAATAAAAATATCTCTTTAAACATGTCTTTATATAAAATTTAAAAAAAACTGTCTAAAAAGATTAAAACTTATAATCAGAATTCTTTTTGAATTTTTAATTTAATTAAAATCATATGAATTGATTTAGAAAATACTACTTCCTAGACAGTCTCTTTAAGTAATTAACAATTAATTAATCCCTTAATTAATCCACCTGCCCATCCAATTAAAGTTCCAGATCCGCCCCCTAAAGAACCTACAGCAGCACCAGTTAGACCAGCACAAATAATACAAGCATCTTGAGTTGTAAAATCACGTGAACCATTAGTTATTGTAGAAACACAACTTCCACCTTCCAAATTTTCCATTTGACTTAATTCCAATCTTTTCATAATGTTAATTATTAATTTGTTAAACAATATATTATGTTTCAAAACTAAACTACAACTAGCATAGAAACTATTAGAATTTTGGTAAACTTAAACAAATAATTGCTATTTTTGAGCATAAAATTAATAAAAATGAGTGTAGGAACAAAAATAAGAAAACTAAGACTACAACATAAAATGAGTCAAGAAGATTTAGCACATAAATTAAATGTAGCACAAACATCAATTTCAAATATAGAAGCAAACAAATCAATTCCCGATTTTTTAATAATGCACAAGATTTGTCAAGTTTTTGAGGTAGATTTTGAATATTTTATTGATAAAAATAACAGTAATAAAGTTAAAAAAGCAGAATACAGCAATATAGGTTGCACAAATGGAACTATTAACACTATTCCAGAAGGCATTTTAGAAAATATGCTAAAACGCATTGAGGATATTGAAAAAATTATAGTTGTTAAATAATATAAACGATTAGAATAATCTAAGTTTAAACAAATATTTGTTATTTTTGAGCAATAAAATACTATTACCATGAGTGTCGGAACAAAAATTAGAAGATTGAGGTTACAAAATAAGTGGAGTCAAGAAGAATTAGCACACAAACTCAATGTAGCTCAAACTTCTGTTTCTAATTTTGAAGCTAATAAAACCATTCCTGATTTTTTAGTAATGCAAAAAGTATGTGAAGTATTTGAAGTAGGTTTTGAGTATTTTGTTGAAGATACTGGAAATACCTTTATTATAGAAAAAGTCGAAAATAGCAATAACAATAACATTGGCTATAAAATAGATGTAGTTAATACTATGCCAGAAGGTATATTAGAAAACATGCTAAAACGTATTGAGGCTATTGAAAAAATTGTAGTTTCAAAATAACGATATAGGTTTTAGCACAATCGAACAAACCTTTAGCTCAATCAAACAAAACTTTGGCTTACTAAAAAGAAAGAATGTCTTGGTTTAAAATGAATACAATTCAAATTGAAAAACATAAAAATATTAAGTAAAAACTTGAGATTTTATGTTTGAAGTAAATTACCCCGAAAAGTTTTATATATTTGAAATTAAATTTTTAAAATGGGAAACATCTTTAATCCACAGAATATCATAGGTATAATTACTTTATTAGTTTATTGCATAATTTACTTTATTCAAAAAGCACAGTTTACAAAACAAAATGAAATTTTAAATAAATATGAAAAAATATTTTCAATTATTAATGTTGATGAAATTGAAAAATACGTTGAACTGCAAAAAAAATCAATATCTCTGTCATATAGTAACCGAGAAATTGAATTAAAAAACAATGAAAAACATATAGAACTTAAATTTAGTGAATTAGAAGCTATATTTAATAACTCTTCAACAAATCTTGAAGAATCCAATGAGATTATAACAAAATTACAAAGTTTACTAAAACAAAATAGAGCTTTTATTAATCAAATAAATAAGTTAAATATTGAGGAGTTTAAAGAATTATACACAATAATTGAAGCAATGAAAACTAAAAGCCCAAAAATATTTAAAGAAATTTATGAAAAAATTTATGAGAATACTAAAAAATACGATAACTTAAAAAGAGAAGTTTTAGAAAAAATAACGTGTTCATAAAAAAAAACTCCCAATAATTATTGGGAGTTTCTATATATATTATTCTTCTATTCTTTCTTTCATTACAAAAGATTCCATGAATTTTGTAGTATAATTACCTGCTACATAATCTGGTTCATCCATTAATTGTCTGTGGAAAGGAATTGTCGTTTTAATTCCCTCAATTACAAACTCATCAAGCGCACGTTTCATCTTATTGATAGCCTCTTCTCTTGTTTGAGCTGTTGTAATCAACTTAGCTATCATAGAATCATAATTAGGCGGAATAGTATACCCTGCATAAACATGAGTATCCAAACGCACTCCATGACCACCTGGCGAATGTAAAACCGTAATTTTTCCTGGAGAAGGTCTGAAATCATTATAAGGATCTTCAGCATTAATACGACATTCTATAGAGTGTAACTGTGGAAAATAATTTTTTCCAGAAATAGGAATCCCCGCAGCAACCATAACTTGTTCGCGAATTAAATCATAATCAATTACTTGCTCAGTTATAGGATGTTCTACTTGAATACGCGTATTCATTTCCATAAAATAGAAATTTCTATGCTTATCTACTAAAAATTCAACTGTACCAGCTCCTTCATATTTAATAAACTCAGCTGCTTTCACCGCAGCATCTCCCATTTTTTGACGTAATTCATCAGTCATGAACGGAGATGGAGTTTCTTCTGTTAATTTTTGATGTCTTCTTTGGACCGAGCAATCTCTTTCAGAAAGATGACAAGCTTTACCAAAAGAATCACCAATTACCTGAATTTCAATATGTCTTGGCTCTTCAATTAGTTTTTCCATATACATACCATCATTACCAAAAGCAGCTGCAGACTCTTGACGAGCACTTTCCCATGCTTTTAATAAATCTTCTGGTTTCCATACAGCTCTCATTCCTTTTCCTCCTCCTCCTGCAGTCGCTTTAAGCATTACAGGATAACCCATGTCTTTAGCAATTTTCTGAGCTTCTTCAAAAGAAGCTAAAATACCTTCCGACCCAGGAACACAAGGAACACCGGCTGCTTTCATAGTCGCTTTAGCTGTAGCTTTATCTCCCATTTTATCAATCATATCAGCAGATGCACCAATAAACTTGATACCATGTTCTTCACAAATTTTAGAAAATTTTGCGTTTTCAGAAAGAAATCCATATCCTGGATGAATTGCATCTGCATTAGTTATTTCTGCAGCGGCAATTATATTTGACATCTTTAAATACGAAAGATTACTAGGTGGTGGCCCAATACAAACAGCTTCATCCGCAAAACGCACATGTAAACTATCAGCATCTGCAGTAGAATATACTGCCACCGTTTTAATACCCATTTCTTTACAGGTTCTAATTACACGTAATGCAATTTCACCTCTATTTGCAATTAATATTTTTTTAAACATAATAATTTAATTAGATAATTAGGCTTTTCATTTTAGAATTTAGAATTTAGAATTTAAAAAAGAAAATTTAATTCTCTATCCAAACACTTCTAACTTCTTGTTTCTAATTTCTAACTTTATTAAGATGGATCTACTAAGAATAAAGGCTGATCGAATTCAACTGGTGATGAATCATCTACTAAAATTTTAACAATTTTACCAGAAATTTCTGATTCAATTTCGTTAAATAATTTCATAGCTTCAATAACACACACCACATCACCTTTAGAAATAGTACTTCCTACTTCTACAAAAACCGGCTTATCTGGGGCTGGTTTTCTATATAAAGTTCCAATAATTGGGGATTTTATAGTGATATATTTTGAATTATCATCTGCTTCGTTAGTTGCTACTGGAGCTACTGGTGCAGTTGGAGCTACTGGCTGATTAGCTGGAGCTTGTGGTAATGCATTAGAAACAGGTACTTGTTGCACATAAGTTGTTGTGCTTTCTGTACCTTCATTAGTTGTTTTTATGGTGATTTTAAAATCGTCCATTTCTAACTTTACTTCTGTAGCTCCTGATTTTGCTACAAACTTAATTAGGTTTTGAATTTCTCTAATATCCATACTATTTGACATTTGGTTTGGTTTGATTTGTTATTGTTTATTATAAGCCCATTTTAAATAGACAGCTCCCCATGTGAAGCCTCCACCAAAGGCTGCAAAAATAATATTATCTCCTTTTTTTAATTGACTTTCAAAATCACTTAATAATAATGGTAAAGTAGCTGAAGTAGTATTTCCATAACGTTGAATATTAATTAACACTTTAGATTCCTCAACTCCCATTCTATTTGCAGTAGCATCAATAATTCTTTTGTTCGCTTGATGTGCTACTAACCAATTTACATCATCATGAGTAAGTTGGTTTCGTTCCATGATTTTCTCACTAACATCTGCCATTCCAGAAACAGCATATTTAAATACAGTTTTACCATCTTGAAAAACAAAATGTTGTTTACTTTTGACTGTTTCTTCAGATGCTGGTAAAATAGAACCTCCTGCTTCTATTTTTAGAAACTCTCTACCTACACCATCACTTCTCAAAATTTCATCTTGCAAACCTAATCCTTCTTCATTAGGTTCAAACAAAACTGCACCTCCTCCATCACCAAAGATGATACAAGTAGCTCTGTCTGTGTAATCTATAATAGATGACATTTTATCGGCACCAATTAGTAGTACCTTTTTATATTTTCCTGATTGAATATATGCAGAAGCAGTAGACATTCCATATAAAAAACTGGAACAAGCAGCTTGCAAATCGAAGGCAAAAGCATTAGTAGCTCCTATTTGAGTAGCCACATAAACTCCTGTTGAAGCAACTGGCATATCTGGAGTTGCCGTTGCCATAATAACTAAATCTATTTCTTTTGGATCAATTTTTGCTTTCTCAATTAAATTCTGAGCAGCTTTAATTGCCAAAAAGGAAGTTCCTTCACCTTCTTCCTTTAAAATTCTTCTTTCCTTAATTCCCGTTCTGGTTGTTATCCATTCATCATTGGTATCAACCATTTTTTCTAACACTTGGTTAGACAAAACATAATCAGGAACGTATGAGCCAATTGCTGTAATTGCGGCTGTAATTTTATTCATAAAAATAATTTTTCTTTTTTAAAAATTGCTTAATAAAAAAGTGCTTGAAATTACAAAAAAAAAATCAAACCTGAGTAAAATAAAGACTTTAATATAAAAAAAGCATATTAACAAAAAAACTCTCACTTCGTGAGAGTTTTTCTCTATTTTGTAAAAGCAATTAAGCTACAGCCTCTGCTTTATCAATTACTACTTGACCTCTGTAGTACATTTTACCTTCATGCCAATAAGCTCTGTGGTACAAATGCGCTTCTCCTGTAATAGGACATGTTGCAATTTGAGGAACAGACGCTTTGTAGTGCGTTCTTCTTTTGTCTCTTCTCGTTTTCGAGATTTTTCTCTTAGGATGTGCCATTTTACTATATTATTTATCCGTTAATAGTTTTTTTAAATTCTCCCACCTTGGGTCTATACTCTCTTCTTCTTTTTTTTCCTCTTTTGGAGATAACTTATCCAATTTATCTAAAACGTCTGTCTTTAAAGTTCCGTCCTTAACACCCGGATGAATCCTTTTGAATGGAACTGAAAGCACAATCATTTCATATATATATTGAGAGACGTCAACTTGAAACTCGCCATGAGGCAATATTAGCAACTCTTCATTTTCATCGTTAAACGCATCTCCAAAATTTACAATCAACTTTAATTTTCCTTTAATAGGTAAATCAAAATCTTCATTTGTTAAATCACAAGGAACATTTACTACTCCCTTATGCTTAAAACTCAACTCAAGCATCGTGTTTTTTTTGTCCAAAATCAAATCTACCTTAATATCAACACTATTAAAATCGTCATAATTAAAGCACCCAAAGAACGAATTATCTAACTGATAATCAAACTGATGCTTTCCTATTTTTAATCCAGAAAACTGAATTAAATATGCTTTTAAATTTTTCATAACAACAGTTAACCTTTCTTTAAGGGGTTGCAAAGATATAAAATAATTGTAAATTCAAACGTGTTATAAACATTTTTTTGTTTACAACTAATTTTGCTTCACTTTTAACGGCTTCTTTGTAAGCTCTTGATATTCATTTCTCTTATTATATATATCTAATGCTAAATAAACCGCTTCTTTAAAAGAATCGTATTTCGCTATACCTTTTCCTGCAATTTCAAAAGCAGTTCCATGATCTGGAGAAGTACGAATTCTATTTAAACCAGCAGTGTAATTAACTCCATTACCAAAAGACAATGTTTTAAACGGTATCAAACCTTGATCATGATACATAGCTAAAATAGCATCATACTTTTCATATTGCAAAGAACCAAAAAAACTATCAGACGCATAAGGTCCAAAAACCATTTTTCCAGCATCAAACATTTTTTTAACAGTAGGTTTAATTACTTTTTCCTCCTCATCACCTATTACACCATTATCACCACTATGAGGATTCAAACCTAATATAGCTACTTTCGGTTTAGAAATTCCAAAATCTTGTTGCAATGACTCAATAATAGTCTCTACTTTTTTTACCAATAATTCCTCTGTCAAATAATTAGAAACCTCATTGACAGGAATATGATCTGTAAGCAAACCTACCCTCAATTGGCCGTGTACCATTAACATTAACGCATTACCAGACAATTCTTTACCTAAGTAATCCGTATGACCAGGAAACTTAAAATCATCTGATTGTACATTATACTTATTAATAGGCGCTGTAACTAAAACATCCACAAACTTATCTTTCAAAGCTTTAGTAGCGGCCTCAAAAGACCTAATTGCATATTTACCAACAACATCATCATTTTTCCCAAACTCTAAATTAACCCCCTCTTTCCATACATTTAAGACATTAATTTTTCCCAAAACTATCTGCTCTAAATTATCTATACCATGCAAACTTGAGTCTAAATTTAGATTCCTTTTGAGAAAAGACATGATTTTTACATTTGCAAAAATAACTGGAGTACAAAGCTCTAACATTCTATTATCCTCAAATGTCTTTAAAACAACCTCTGGTCCAATTCCATTTAAATCACCTATAGATATTCCTACAATTATATTTTCTGCCTTTTTAACCATAACTAGTTAGTATTTATTGCTTACTTTTGAACTACAAATTTAGTAAAATAAATCAGTTATGTTTACAGGTATTATTGAAACATTAGGAACCATAAAAGAAATTAGTAAAGAAAAGGAGAACTTACACCTAAAAGTAGCTTCTAATATAACAAACGAACTTAAAATTGACCAAAGTGTTGCTCACAATGGCATTTGCTTAACCGTTGTAGCTATAGAAGACAACATTTACACCGTCACAGCCATCAAAGAAACTATTGAAAAAACAAACATTTCCAAATGGAAAGAAAATGACATTATAAATCTTGAACGAGCAATGAAATTAGGAGACCGATTAGATGGACATATTGTTCAAGGTCATGTAGATCAAATTGGTATTTGCAAAAATATAAATGAATCAGAGGGAAGTTGGTACTTTACTTTCGAATACAACAAGAACCAACAAAACATAACCATCGAAAAAGGATCCATTACTATTAATGGAACAAGCTTAACAGTTGTAAATTCAAAAGAAAATGAATTTAGCGTAGCCATCATTCCATACACTTATGAAAACACAAACTTCAAAAACCTTAAAGTAGGAACTATTGTAAACTTAGAATTTGATGTTATTGGAAAATACGTAAAAAGGATACAAGATTTAAGAATCTAAAAAGAAGCTTATTTAGAAGCTTTTTTTA
This sequence comes from Flavobacterium jejuense, assembly GCF_006491595.2. GTDB lineage: Bacteria > Bacteroidota > Bacteroidia > Flavobacteriales > Flavobacteriaceae > Flavobacterium > Flavobacterium jejuense. The sequence continues at coordinate 80,203 of NZ_VEVQ02000013.1, read as the reverse complement.
GATTTATTTTTCTTAAAGCATAACACCCTAAAATCAACCCTACAACAATCATAAAAACTACCCCGTTATTGATAGGCAATCCTGGTGGAGGAGTTGGAGGTGGTGGAGGTGTCGAATCAGAAAAAACACTCTGAAAAGATAGCAAAACCAATAAAAGAATAAGTCTTTTGTTCATCATAATTTCCATTAGGTTACAAAAATATAAACTTTTTCTTATTTTGAAAGAAATTGTTCTTTAATATTTTATGAATAAATTGAGGCGAATCATTTTATTTAGTTACGAAAATATAAATATTTCTGTATTAAACAATTTTTTTACCTAAAAACTTTAAAATATTTTTACATATAAAAACAAAAATAGCCTTTTGAAAGGCTATTTTTATTTTGTGGTCCCACCTGGGCTCGAACCAGGGACCACCTGATTATGAGTCAGGTGCTCTAACCAACTGAGCTATAGGACCAGTTGCTGACAACTTCAATTATGCTGTTCACAACAAATAAAACCAATGGCTCTATTTTGAGGTTGCAATATTACTACTATTTTTTTTTCGTTGCAACATTTTTTTACTTTTTATTTCACATCTTGACAAAGTTCTATCAAAACCCCATTAGTCTCTTTAGGATGCAAAAAAGCAACCCACTTATTATCAGCACCTTTTTTAGGCTTTTCATTTAACAAAATAAAACCTTCTCCTCTTAACCTTTCCATTTCAACTACAATGTCTTCAACATCAAAAGCTATATGATGTATTCCTTCTCCTCTCTTTTCTATAAATTTTGCAATTGGACTATCTTCTCTTATTGCTTCCAACAACTCTATTTTATTCGGACCTGACTGAAAAAAAGAAGTCTTTACACCTTCACTTTCAACCTCTTCTTGTTTATAAGAAGAAACTCCTAAAAGCCTCTCATAAATACCATTTGAAACATCTAAATTTTTAACTGCTATACCAATATGTTCAATTTTATTCATATTATTCTTTTATTTCCACATGATTAAATTAGTACTCATAAAACCCAATTTAATGCAATTCAATACAAAAACTTAGGAATCGATAACACAAAATAACAAAAAGATTAGGCTCAAAAAAACAAATGAATCGAAATTTATAACTTTATTGCTTATTTTTGCAATATGGAAACGAATAGACAAAAAAAAATAGGCGCCTTACTACAAAATGATTTAGTAGACATATTACAGGGTGAAATAAGAAAAAATGGAATTAGTAATTTAGTTATTTCGGTATCTAAGGTAAACGTAACCTCAGACTTATCTATTGCTAAAGTATTTTTAAGTGTTTTTCCAACTGATAAAGCAGGAGAGATTTTAAACGCAATTAAAACCAATACCCCTTTAATCAAACATGACTTATCACAACGAGTGAAAAATCAATTGAGAAAAGTACCTAACCTTATTTTCTACATTGATGACAGCTTAGACTATATTGAGCAAATTGACAATGCATTAACTGGAAATGAAAACCCAGTTTTAAACCCAGAATTACTAGAAAAAAGAAAGAAATCTTAAAGCTTGAATTTTTCATTTTACATAGCAAAAAGATACGCTGCCAGTTTTAGTAAAAACTCTGCAATAAATGCAATAACAATAATTTCTTCTATAGCAATTGTAGCAAGCGCAATGGCCTTATTTGTATTTCTATCAATTTTTAGTGGTTTAAGAGAATTTACCTTGAGTTACAGCAATTCTTCTGATCCAGATTTTAAAATAGAAGCCAACCAAGGAAAGTCATTTTTTTTGTCTGAAAAAGAAATACTTGAATTAAAAAAAAACACTTCAATTCTTCATTATAGTACAATAATTGAAGATCGTGTCTTATTTCGTTACGACAACAAAGAACAAATAGCTACAATAAAAGGCGTAGACAGCTCTTTTACCAAAGTAAGCAAAACAAGTGATTATTTATATGTAGGAAATTGGCTTGAACCAAACTCCCACCAAACAATCATAGGAAGTGAAATTGCAAGAAAATTATCATTAGGTCTATTTGACTATCAAAACACATTAAATGTCTATGCACCAAAACCAGGAAAGGGAGTAATTGAAAGTAACGAAAATGCGTTCAACATAATTACATTACAACCCGTTGGTCTTTTCAATATTAACGAAGACATTGATAGCAAGTATGTATATTGTGATATAGATATTGCTCGAAAATTATTTCAATTTAAAAAGAACCAAATCAGCAGCATTGAATTTAAAACAAACCCAAAAACCTCTGAAGAAAAAATAATTCAAGACCTTAAAACTATTTTTAAAAATAAAGTTAAAATTAAAACTAAAGCACAGTTAAACGATTCTCTATACAAAATGCTAAACTCTGAAAATCTATTTATTTACTTATTTAGTACGTTAATAGTAATTTTAACGTTATTCTGCTTAGCTGGAGCTATTGTTATGATAATAATAGACAAGAAAGAAAACATTAATACGCTTTACAATATTGGTTTAACCTTTAAAGAAATTAGAAATATCTTTTTTATTCAAGGCATAATCATAACCATACTAGGGTTATTATTTGGACTTTTATTAGGCACTATTCTTATTCTAATACAGCAACAATTTTCCATATTAATGATTACAAATACTATAGCTTATCCTGTTACATTTAAGCCTCTAAATATTTTATTAGTTATAGGAACTATAATCCCATTAGGATTAATTTCCTCTTGGATAGCTTCTGGAAGAGTAAATAAAGAAATTTTAAAATAAAAAAAGCTCCAACTTAAAAGTTGAAGCTTTGTACCTTGGGTGGGAATCGAACCCACACTCCGAAGAACACGAGTTTGAGTCGTGCGCGTCTACCAATTCCGCCACCAAGGCTAATTTAATGATTCCAAAAAAGACTCATTTTGTATTAGAGAGTGCAAATGTAATTAATTTTTTAAAAAACAGTACTAAAATACTTGAAAATTTACTTTCAGAGTCGAAATTTATTTCTAAATTTGCACCTCGTTAACACAACACAACACTAAACAACTACTAAACAACAAATTAAGATGTCATACAACGAGCCTGAAGCAAAAATATTTGCATGTTCTCAGAGTGTGTACCTAGCAGAAAGAATAGCCGAAAGCTATGGGGTTTCGCTTGGGAAAATTACGTTCTCAAAATATAGTGACGGAGAGTTTCAACCTTCTTTTGAAGAATCAATCAGAGGGCTACGAGTTTTCCTAGTTTGTTCTACTTTTCCTAGTTCAGACAATTTAATGGAATTATTACTTATGATTGATGCTGCCAAAAGAGCATCTGCGCGTCATATTACAGCAGTAATCCCTTATTTTGGATGGGCAAGACAAGACAGAAAAGATAAGCCAAGAGTTCCAATAGGAGCCAAGTTAGTTGCTAAATTATTAGAAACAGCTGGAGCAACTCGAATTATGACCATGGATTTACATGCAGATCAAATTCAAGGATTTTTTGAAAAACCTGTTGACCATTTGTTTGCTTCTACTATCTTTTTACCATATGTAAAAAGTTTAAATTTGGAAAACTTAACAATAGCTTCACCAGACATGGGTGGTTCAAAAAGAGCCTATGCATATTCTAAGTTTTTAGAATCTGATGTAGTTGTTTGTTACAAACAAAGAAAAAAAGCAAATGTAATAGACACTATGGAACTAATAGGAGATGTTACTGGAAGAAATGTAATCCTTGTAGACGACATGATAGACACAGGAGGAACATTAGCAAAAGCAGCAGATGTAATGATGGAAAAAGGTGCCTTAAGCGTAAGAGCTATCTGTACTCATCCCATACTATCAGGAGATGCTTATGAAAAAATAGAAAATTCTAAATTATTAGAGTTAATTGTTACCGATTCAATCCCTTTAAAGAAAGAATCAAAAAAAATAAGAGTAGTTTCTTGTGCTAATTTATTTGCTGAAGTGATGCATATGGTACAAAACAACAACTCAATAAGTGGTAAGTTTTTAATGTAAAAATAAAGACTTATCCATCAATAAAAGATTTTGAAATTGACTTTTGAAATTACTATTGATATTGTAACGTATTTTTATTAATTATATATTTTAACAATGAAATCAATTACGATTAAAGGATCAGAAAGAGAAAACGTAGGCAAAAAGGCAACTAAAGCCGTACGTGATGCTGGAATGGTTCCTTGCGTTATATACGGAGGAAATCAGCCAGTACATTTTACAGCAGATGAAAGAACATTCAAAGACTTGGTGTACACTCCAAACGCTCATACTGTTATCATTGAATTAGAAGGAAAAAAAGTAGATGCTATCTTACAAGATATCCAATTTCATCCAGTTTCTGACAAAATTTTACATATCGATTTCTTCCAATTAAATGAAGATAAAGAAATCGTTATGGAAGTTCCAGTGAAAGTTATTGGAAACTCTCCAGGAGTTATGGCTGGTGGTGTTTTACGTTTAAATCAACGTCGTTTAAAAGTAAAAGCATTACCTAAAAACTTACCTGACTTTGTAGAAGCTGATATCTCTCCTCTTGAAATGGGTAACAAATTGTATGTTACAAAATTAACAACTAACAATTTTAAATTAATGCACCCAGACAATACCGTTGTTTGCCAAGTAAGAATTTCTCGTGCTGCAATGAAAGCTGCTCAAGAAGCTGCAAAAGCCGCAAAAGCACCAGCAAAGAAAAAATAATTTCAGATTGCTACTCTATACAAAAGCATCAGTTTTACTGGTGCTTTTTTTATTTTATAACAAATAACACCTCACTTATACCTTCATAATTCCTGCCATCCATTATTTTTTACAAAGCAAAAAGCTACTATTCCTATCAGGGTTAGCCTATCTTACATTTTAGTATTGGCAAACCAATAAAAACAAACTATTTTTGCAATATGAAATGGCTCAAAGGTTTATTCACAAACAAAAAAGAAAACAAAGTAGACTCAATGAAGAAATTCTTAATCGTAGGCTTAGGAAATATTGGTTCCGAATATGTAAATACTAGACATAATATTGGTTTTAAAATTCTAGATTATATCTCAAATCAAGAAAACTGTTCTTTCCAAACGGTAAAACTTGGAGAAATAACCGAATTCAAAATAAAAGGACGTACTTTATTATTATTAAAACCTAACACTTATATGAATTTGAGCGGGAAAGCCGTTAAGTATTGGATGGAAAAAGAAAACATTCCTAAAGAAAATATACTTATAATAACAGATGATCTAAATTTATCCTTTGGCACTATTCGAATTAAAAGCAAAGGTAGTGACGGAGGTCATAATGGATTAAAAAACATCCAACTCCTATTAGACACTACTGAATATCCTAGATTTCGATTTGGTATTAGTGACGCTTTCAAAAAAGGACAGCAAGTGAATTATGTATTAGGTGAATGGTCTGAAGAAGAAAAGGAAAACCTAAAAGAAAGACTTGAAATTTCTTCTGAAATCGTTAAATCTTTTGCTTTAGCAGGATTAAACAATACTATGAACCTATTTAACGGCAAATAATTTAGTTTTTTTTGATTATTTTTATTAAAACCAACACAATTTACAACATGAAAACAATAACAACGGCAGCAGCGTTAGCTTTATTAATTTCTTGTAAATCAGTAAATGATAAATCAAAAAAAACGGATCAAAAAACAACTATTTTAGATAAATCATCTCTTTCCTGTCCAGAAGATGGAATATGCAAAATAGAGTTGCTTAAAAACAGAAGCTTACTTATAAAAAAAGACGACATAAATAGTATTTATTATCAAACAACAGAGAATAAAGATCATTCTATCATTAAATATACTTACACAAAAAACAAAGAAAAAGGAGCTGAAGATATTAACTATACAGAAGAAGTTATTTTTCAAATAAGCAATTCTAATTCTAATCTAGAATTATCAAATTCTGAATTACAAAATATAAAAATAATCTTTGGCAGACATTGTTATTGCAAGGGTCAAGCTGGTTATTTCTTGATAGATAATGGGGATCTGATTTTAATTAAAAGAAATGAAAAATACAATTTAATATTAAACTTTACAATTTCTGAAGTACCTCAAATAATTAACACAATTGAAGCATCATTTCAATAAAAAAATCCTCTATTTTAAAAAATAGAGGATTTTCAAATTTCTTTATATGAGAATTATTCAATAACTATTTTAGCCATCGTTTTTTTAGACCCATCAATTATTGCAACCAAATACACTCCAGATTGAACACTATCTAATTTTATATTTTGATTAAAATTACCCGTATTAGAATAAGATTTTTTATAGACTTCTCTTCCACTAATATCGTAGATATTTACTTCTATATCATTAATAGACTTAGATGAAAATTTCACAGTAAAACTTCCTTTATTAGGGTTTGGATACAAAGCAAAATCTTCAAAATCAAATTCTCCATTAGCTAATGGTTGCACAGTACAAATATTCAAACTCCAACTATTTAGAGCACCTCCATCTTGATTAAATGCGTCTGAGACAGTTAAAACCCAAGCTCCAGTTGAGTTTTCACCATTAAATACCGATAATACCTGTTCAGGTAATACGGTTCCAGATATCCCTGGATTATTCCCACAAACTAGAGCTGTACCTGAATCATCAAAAGTAGCTACTATATTATTAATACTTGCATTTGGATTACATTCATTAGAGAACAACTGCACAATAGTTCCTGAAGGACTTGTTAATGTAGCTGTTAAATCATTAATCCAAGAATGTGTAATATTCATAGTAACATTCACATCTGCTATAGAGCCTCCTGATGGAATTGTCAATGAGGAAGTTATAGTTGGTGTTCCAGATGCTGAAATAGCAACTGGAACATTTGTTGAGGATGTACTTGCACATGAAATTGTTCCTGTTGTAAATTTATATGCGCTTCCATAAACACCAGTACAAGTAGCATTTTTAGGCAACACTCTCCAAAAATAATCTGTTCCTTGGCTTAATCCAGAAACACTATATGAACTTGAAGTTACGTTTCCAGAACTTGCGATGTTTGTAAAAGTATTATCTGTAGCAACTTGTACATCATAAGATGTAGCATTAGGGTTAGGATTCCAAGTTAAATTTAAAGAAGTATTCTGTGCCGTTGCATTATTAACAGGAACAGTCAAAATTACAGGACTAATACCAATAGATAGATAAAAAGGAACTGTTTTAGTAACAGCACCAGAAGTAGCATTAACTAATATTTGATAATCTCCACCAGCAACAGAAGCTAAATTCCCTAAAGTTAAAGTAACCGTTCCTGTGGTACTAATAGGATTAGGATTAAAACTTACAGTTGACCCAGAAGGATTACCTGTAGCAGTAAAAGAAGTACTTGAACTAAATCCTCCTAAAGCAGTATAATTTATTGTAAAGTCAACAGTACCTCCTGAACAAAAGGCTGTGTTTTGTGTTCCCTCCACTCCTGAAAAAGCAACTGAAAAAGATGAGGGAGCAGCAGTTATAGAAAAATTAGTATTAGATATATCATAAAAAATATGATTATAACCTCTTACCATAATTCTATTTTGAGAACCAAGATTATTTGGAGCTGTAACAATCTCAGAACCATCATTGGGTACTTTACTAGCTAACAATATAGGATAAGTAAATCCTCCATCAGTAGAAAGTAAAATATCAACATAGGATGCATTTATACCATTTGAATCTGTTCCTGCAACTGTCCAAGTTACCGTTTGATTAGTACCCGCAACCCATGAAACTGCAGTATTTGGAGAATTGACCAAGAAAGGACCCGCAGTAGAAGTGGTAATTACAGTGTTATCTATCCCTGTTTGCCCACCATTTGGAGCTCTGTTATCTCTAACTGTTAATGCAAAATTCATCGTTCTAGCTACATTTGGAACTACCTCCCAAGTTGGTGCCAAATTATTATTAATGACATCCTGAATTCTAGGCATATATCTATCAGGAGACGCTACAGGCAATCTTGATCTAAAATTCGGCCCTGAAGTTGATGTTTGCAATGGTGATTGAGTAGATATTTCAGAATCCGTTTGTTCCCAACAGTAGGTTAAAGCATCACCATTTACATCAGTAGCTCCTCCTTTTAGAATAAATGCTGTTCCTCTAGGAATCACATAATCTGGCCCAGCGTTAACTAACGGTGCTGAATTTCCATTTGCTGTTACATTAGCACACGATGTTCCCAATAGCGTCCTAGTATTTGCTTCAGCTATACTAATAAAGCTAAAATGTGCATCTGAATTATTTTGAACATTTGGTGCGCATATTCCTGCATATGCCATTATTGTACTCCCACTACCTGGTTCAACAGCAGTAGAAGAATTTCTATTACCTCCACAAGAATTATTAAATGTATGATTACAACCAAATTGATGCCCAACTTCATGAGCCACATAATCTATATCAAAAGGGTCACCTACCGGAGAATTAGTACCCGTAACACCTCTTCCTTTTTGTGAACTATTACACACAACCCCTAAACCAGCCACTCCTCCTCCATTAGTACTCACAACATGTCCTATATCATAATTTGCTGAGCCAATTATAGCAGTCACATTAGTTTGGTTTTCTCCTAACATGGCTCCTCCACTATCATTAGTGTACGGATCAGTACTTCCATTAGTATAAATTAACAAATTATTATTTGCCACTAAACTTAATCTTGCAGAGAAGTCTCTTTCATAGATAGAGTTAACTCTATTTACAGTTACAACAATTGCCGCTTGAGCTGCTGCTACAGTTCCTCCATGAAAAGCAGCATACTCACCAGTACATGCCATAGCAAGTCTATATATTCTAAAATTACCATCACTTGCTCTTGACAAAGCATTGCCCTCATTAATAAGTGGCTTAAAAACCTCATGATCTAATTCATCAAAGCTACATTCAAAACCTTTAGTTCTTAATAAATTAACCCTATTGTAAACAATATAATTTTTCAAATCTTCAGTATAAGTATCAATATAAGTAGTGCCAGTTGTTCCAGACAATATCATAGCATGTAATCCAAATTGAGTAATACTAAATCGCATTGTTGCTGTTGGATCATCAATTCCTTTTGCTAAATAGGTTTTAATATCAGGAAATTTCACAGCCAGTCCTTCTTCCATAACTGGAGAATCATAAACCTTAAAGTTTAACATCTCTCCTTTATCATTTGGAAATGCTATAATGATATTAGAAGACTGCTCACTTAAATCATTAGGAGCTTCTATCAATTTAGTTTTTAACAATTGAAGATCTAGAGAAAAAAGCTGATACTCCAAAGGCATTGAAGCTCTCTCCATTTTTTTCAAAGTATTTAACCGTTTATTAGGTATATGCTCCCATAACTTATTTTGAGCGTATCCATTGCAAAAAAGCAACAGCAAAAAAGTTTTTAGTAATAATTTTTTCATGTTTTGTTGTTTTTGTTTATAATAAAAGCAAATATATTAATAAAAAGCAAAAAATATCACACTTTATTAACAAACAAGAAATTATATCAAAAAAACAAAAAAGGAGCATTAAAAAATGCTCCTTTTTAAAAATTTCAAGTATTAAAAAATTATTCAATAACTATTTTCTTCATTGTTTTATTAGCTCCATCAATTATTGAAACCAAATAAATTCCTGATTGAACATTATTTAAAGTTATATTTTGATTAAAGTTTCCATTATTAGAAAATGATTTTTTATAAACCTCTCTCCCACTAACATCATAAATATTAATATCTATATCATTTGAAGACTTTGATAAAAATTTAACTGTAAAGCTACCATTATTAGGATTAGGATATAATGCAAAATTCTCAAAATTAAAATCTTCGTTAGCTAATGGCTGAGCCGAACAAATATTTAAACTCCAACTATTTAAAGCTCCACCATCCTGATTAAACTCATCTTTAATTGTTAAAGTCCAAGTACCTGTAGAGTTCTCATTATTAAATGCAGCTAATAATTCATCTGGCACTACATTGCCTGATATTCCTGGATTATTACCACACACCAAAGTAGAGCCTGAATCATCAAATGTAGCCACTATGTTATTTACACTTGCGTTTGGATTACACTCTCTAGAAAATAATTGCACCACAGTTCCAGATGGACTCGTTAATGTTGCTGTTAAATCATTTATCCAAGTATGTGTGATATTCATTGTTACATTAACATCTGCAATTGTTGCACCAGAAGGAATATTTAAAGTAGAAGTTCCTACGAATACTTGAGAAATAGAAGCAGGTATTGTTAATGGAACATTTGGAGACGAAGTAGTTGCACAAGAAATAATACCTGTCGTAAACTTAAATTGATTACCATAAACTCCTGTACAAGTTGAGTTCTTAGGTAATACTCTCCAATAATAATCTGTTCCTTCATTTAATCCTGAAAGACTATATGAGTTTGTAATTGAATTTCCAGAGCTTATAATATTTGTAAAAGCATTATCTGTAGCTACTTGAACATCATAAGATGTTGCAACAGGACTAGGATTCCATATTAAATTCAAAGAAATATTTTGTGCAATTGCATTATCAGCTGGTGAATTCAATACCACTGGACTAACACCAATAGACAAATAAAAAGGGACTGTTTTAGTAACTCCACCAGAAGTTGCATTAACTAATATTTGATAATCTCCACTTGCAACAGAAGTTAAATTACCTAAAGTTAAAACAACAGTACCAGTTGTACTAATTGGATTAGGATTAAAATTCACGGTTGAACCTGAAGGATTACCCGTAACAGCGAAAGAGGTAGCAGAGCTAAATCCTCCTAAAGCAGAATAATTTATCGTGAAATCTACTGTATTTGTAGTACAGAAAGATTTATTTTGTGTTCCTTCTACTCCTGAAAAAGCAACTGAGAAACTAGAAGGCGGTGCTGTTATAGAAAAATTAACATTAGAGATATCATAAAAAATATGGTTATTCCCTTTTACCATAATTCTATTACTAGTCCCTACACTGTTAGGAACTGTAATAATCTCTGACCCATCATTAGGTACTTTACTAGCAAGTAAAATTGGATAAGTAAATCCTCCATCACTAGAAAGGTATATATCAACAAAAGGTGTATCTATACCATTTGCTGTTGTTCCTGCAACATTCCACGTAACCGTTTGATTTGAACCTGCAACCCATGAAACTGCAGTATTTGGAGAACTAACAACAAAAGGGCCTGCGGCACTATTTACAGTTATTACAGTATCATCAAATCCTGTTTGACCTTGACCAGCAACATTATCTCTTGCAGTTAATCTAAAATTCAATGTTCTAGATACTGAACTTAAAGCTTCAGAGACAACATCTAATCCATTTGTAGTTTGACTATTTGCTATTGTAGAATTTATAATTGGAAAATGTCTTACCGGAACTGAAGTATCTGAATAACAAACCCAATTAGGTCCAGATGTTTTAGTTGCTGAGGCTGCACTTGCTGCTCCTGTATTACCTGTAGCGTTATCAAATTGTTCCCATGTATAAGTTAAACCAGAAGCTCCACCAGCGTCTGTTGCCGAGCCAGTTAATACAAAAGGAGTACTTCTTGGTATTGTATAGTTTGCTCCAGCATCAACAACTGGTGCTGAATGAATAATTGCAGAAGTTGTTTGACAAGATTTGTTTGCCATGTTTGCTTGAACTTGAGCAATACTAGCAGCATGAAAAACATCAACTGAATGCAAATGAGTATCATAAGGAGTAATACCCGCATACCCCATAATAGTCACTCCTGAACCCACTTCCATATTCACTCCAGAGCCTTCATTTCCATGTGTAAAAGTGTGATTTGCCCCGAATTGATGACCAATCTCATGAGCCACAAAATCAATATCAAAATTATCCCCTACTGGAGCTGTACTCGTTGTATAACCACTACCTTTTTGTCCATTTACACAAACACATCCTATACACCCTGCATTACCATTATTTCCAACTCTTCCCATCAAATGACCAACATCATAATTAGCCTCTCCAACAACTGAAGTCAATGTTGACTGCAACTCAGAATTATAATTTGCATCTGTAGCTCCATATGGATCAGCTACAGAACCGTCATAAATAATTGTTAGATTATTAACTAAATTCATATGAATAGCAAAATCTGTTTCAAACACTCCGTTTACACGAGTTAATGTTACATTTATTGCAGCTAATGCTAGTGCTTTTGTCCCGCCATAATAAGAAGTATATTCAGGAGTTACCGACATTGCTAATCTAAAATTTAATAGTTGTCCAGTACTTGATCTTGAAACTGAACTTGCTCTATTCGTTAAATCATTAACCAATAAATCATCAACTGTTGAACATGTAAATGGTAATTTTCCTTTAACTCTGGACGATGTATAAATAGCATGTACTTTTCCGTCATTAGAATAAGGCTCAATAAATTCAGTTCCTTTATCAGCTCTAGAAATCATAGCATTTAATCCTCTTGGATCTATACTCATTCTTAATCGAGCATGCTTATCATCTATTCCATTTCCAGCATAAGAACGAATCTCAGGAAATTGGTTTTGTAAGTCAGAATCAAAATTTGATGCTTCATAAATTTCAAATTGCTCTAAATTCCCTTCCGCGTTAGGTAGTTCAATTATTATTCCTTTCGGATTATCTGAAAAACGATCAGATGCGTTTTTTAAAGATTTTTTTAAAACAGCTAGTTCTAAAGTCATCAATTCAAATGATTCAGGAAAAGATTCCCTTTCTACGTATTTGTTCTTTTTAACATTCTCATGAGATATTTTCTGCCACAAGACATCTTTCTGCGAAAAACACAAATTTGCAAAAAAGGAACAAATTGTTATTAGTAATAATTTTTTCATAATTTATGATAATATTTGTTTTACATAACACAAATATAATCATAAAAATACAATTATATAATAAAAAAAGGAACGTTAATAACGTTCCTTTTTCACATGTAAAGTAATTAAATATATTATTCAACAATTATCTTTTTGACTTCTTTTCTTAAACCATCTTCAACTGTTACCAAATAAATTCCAGATTGAACATTATTTAACTGAAGATTTTGATCAAATAATCCTGAGTTCTCATAATTTTTATTAAAAACCTGTCTACCTCTTATATCATTTACAACTACTTTTATTTTACTAGCTGTATTTGATGTAAACCTGATATTAAATGATCCATTATTTGGATTAGGATATAAAACCAAATCGTCAATTATATTAAATGAATCGGAAGACAAAACTGGAACTAATTCAGCATGACATAATTGAATTGTAAAAGTATTAAAAGTCCCAACAACTCCATCAACTACTCCATCTTTAAAATAAACACCCCAATTACCAGCACTATTCTGACCAATTCCTGCATTAACATTTGCAGAAGAATACGGCTTAAAATCACTTCCACTTGTAGTTTGACTACAAACTACAGAAACACCAGAAGTATCAAACCATTTATCCAAATCTGCCGCCACACAACCAGTATTATACCACAAAGCTGTGCTCAATCCACCAGAAATATCTTCCCAAGGTTGTGCTAAAAGAATATTTACTTGTCCAATATTTGCATGCGTAATATCAGCATAAAAATTGATATCTGTAATTGTAAATGAATCTGAAATCGGTAAATTATACCCTGGATAACCTCCGGTACTTTCAGTTATTGAAGTATTTAAATTGAAAGGATAATCTTGACAAACATTTTGCGTTTGATAAGTGTAATCTCCAACAGCAAAATCTTTTGAATTCACATTAAAAAATATACTATTACTAGCTTTTACCATTAATCTACAATATTGTAAATTGTTTGATGGCATAGTAACTGTTTCAGAACCATCATTAGCTGTATTAGCCAATAAAGTTGACCATGTCGCACCTCCATCCGAAGTCAATAAAATATCTACATTTGCACCTCCCGCACTAGCATCAGTATTATTTACAGCCCAAGTTACTGTCTGAATAGAACCTAACGGATAAGCAATCCCAGCAGTACTTTGAGAAGTAACTGTTAAAGGACCTCTAGTAGCGTCCACAATTACAGCTTTATTTCCAAAACCTGTTTGACCTTGACCTGCCACATTATCTCTTGCCGTTAGTCTAAAATTTAAAGTTCTCGCAACAGAGCTTAAAGCCTCAACATTAATTGCCGAACCTGAAGTTGTAGCTGAACCACTAAAAACAGAGCTTAACCTAGGAAAATATCTTGTAGGTGAAACAGAAGGAGGGTATGACCTAAAATTAGGCCCCGAAGCTTTTGTTATTGAAGCTGCACTATTTGCATCTTGTTGAGCTGCACTTGCATTATCCATTTGTTCCCAACAATACGTCAATGACGCAGTACCACCATTATCAGTTGCTGACCCTATTAACATAAAAGGAGTGCTTTTTGGGATAATGACATTTCCACCTGTAGTAACTATTGGTGCCCCATGAGTTATACTTGTAGATGTTGGACACGTTTTACCTGTCATATTTACTTGTACCTGAGCAATACTAGCTGCATGAAAGTAATCATCAGAATGTTGCTGAACATCTTGAGGTGTAATCCCTGCGTAACCCATAATAGTAGAACCAGAACCTGGCTCCACATTAACACCTGATCCTTCATTACTATGTGAAAAAGTATGATTTGCCCCAAATTGATGTCCCATTTCATGAGCCACAAAATCTATATCAAAATTATCTCCCGAAGGAATTCCATCGCTTGGAGAAGTGTAACCACTTCCTTTACCCTGCTGATAATTGTAAAGTTGCCCCTGAATATTATATGTGCCAGTTGTTGTTGCTTCACAAACACAACCAATACATCCAGCGTTTCCACCACCACCTGTTGCTCCAAATAAATGTCCAACATCATAATTTGAATTACCTATAACAGACGTTAATGTATTTTGCAATTCAATATTCCAATTTTTATTGTAATTATAAACAGGGTGACTATTTTGTCCCTGACTTGCTGGAGAATAAGGATCTGAACTAGCATCATAATAAATAACGTTATTATTATTACCGATAATATTCATATGAATTGCAAAATCTTTTTCAAAAACCCCGTTCACTCTAGTCATTGTAGCATTATACGCTGCATTTACTAAACCTACATTAGCAGCACTTGTTGCTCCAAAATAATTTGCATATTCAGCCGTACATGACAATGCTAATCTAAAAGTAAGCAAAGTTCCAGCACTTGAACGAGAATATAAATCATTACTAGACAAGTCTTTAGTTAAATTTTGATCACTTGTAGAACAAGTAAACGGCAGCTTCCCTTTTACTCTAGATGACTTATAAACTGCATAAATCTTACCATCTTCAGAATATGGTTCCATAAATTCAGTTTCCTTATCAGCTCTAAATACCATTGTTTGAATTCCTTTAGGATCAATACTCATTCTCAAAGTCGCATGTTTATCTTCAATTCCGTTTCCAGCATATGATCTAATCTCTGGAAATTGTGCTTGTAAACTAGGTTCAAAATTTGATGCTTCAAACATTTCAAATTGCTCTAAAACCCCTTCTGAATTAGGCAAAGAAATAACAACACCATTTGAATTCTTAGAAAAACGATCTGGAGCATTACTTAAAGTTTGCCTCAAAGCATCTATATTTAGCTGCATCAATTTATAAGACATAGGAAACGACTGTCTTTCTACAGCTTTATTTTTTTTGAAATTTTCATTTTTTACCTTCGACCAAACTCCATTTGTTTGACACATAGAAGTATTTGAAGCAAACAAGTAGAAAGCAAAGATTAGTAGTATTCTTTTCATTTTATATAGATTGTTATGATTATTCAACAAAAATAGCAAAAAAATAATTTTATTCATTTAAAAACACAACTATAGTTGCAATTAAAATTTATTTTGTTAATATTTTCAAAATAAGCACAATTATAACCTTTAATAAAGAGAAACTTTAATTAGCATGTATTAATATTATAATTTCAAAATAAGTTTGATTTCCGCATTCAAATCCTAAAAAAGTATTAATAATAAGATCATGAAATGCTTTTAAAATTTGTTGTTTTACATCTATTCTATAAAAAATAGTTAACAACAGAAAAATTTATCATTCCTCTTTTTTTAACTGAATTTAAAATACTTATTTTTGCTAGAAATATTTTCACATTGAACATTTTTAATTCAATTTCTTCATTTACTACAACAAAGAAAACTATTGTAACGATAGGAACTTTTGACGGAGTACATATTGGACATAAAAAAGTCCTACAAAAATTACATAATCTTGCTAAAGAAAAAAATGCAGAAAGTGTTTTACTAACTTTTTTTCCTCACCCCAGAATGGTATTACAACAAGACTTAAACATTAAACTTTTAAATACCATTGAAGAAAAGAAACAACTTATATCTCAATTTGAATTAGATCATTTAATTATTCATCCTTTTGATTTAGAATTCTCAAGACTAACTGCTGAGGATTTTGTTAAAAATGTTTTAGTAAATCAATTAAACATCTGCTCAATTATAATTGGTTATGACCATCGCTTTGGAAGAAATAGGACAGCAACCATTGATGATTTAATTGAGTTTGGAACAAAATACAACTTTGAAGTAGAACAAATCACAGCAAAAGAGATAGATGAAATCGCGATTAGTTCAACCAAAATTAGAAATGCACTCTTAGATGGAGATATTGAAACTGCAAATACATATTTAGGCTACAAATACACATTATCTGGCTTAGTTATTGAAGGCAAAAAAATAGGTCGTACCATAAATTTCCCAACTGCAAACATAAAAGTCGATGAAGAATATAAACTAATTCCTCAAAATGGGGTTTATATTGTTTCTGTTGAAATCGACACATCTACTCATTTTGGCATGATGAATATTGGTAACAATCCCACTATTTCTGAGGGTGATCAAAATATTGAAGTTCATATTTTCAACTTTAGCCAATCTATTTATAATACAAATATTAGAATTTGTTTTATAGAACGAATTCGGAATGAAGAAAAATTCGCTTCTTTATATGAATTAAAAAAACAACTTGAAAAAGATAAAATTTTTTCTCTTGCAAGAATAAAAACCCTTCAATGAAAAGTTTTCTGTTTAAAAATACAGATATTGCTCCTCTAGTTGTTTTTAGAATTTTTTTTGGATTTCTAATCGCATGTGAAAGTTTTGGTGCAATCATTTCAGGCTGGACAAAAGACGTTCTTATCGCTCCACAATTTACATTTTCTTTTATTGGGTTTGAATGGATCCAACCATTATCAGGAAACGGAATGTATTACTACTTTGCTACAATGGGAATTTTAGGAATCTTAATAATGATAGGATTAAGATATACCACTTCAATGTTTCTATTTTGTCTTCTTTGGACAGGTACTTATCTCATGCAAAAAAGTTCTTACAACAATCATTATTACTTATTAATGATAATCAGTTTTATGATGATTTTTTTACCTGCAAACCGTTATAAATCATTAGATGTTAAATTAGGATACACCAAAGAAACCGTTGAGATACCATATTGGATGAATCTTATTTTTATTATTCAAATTGCAATTGTTTATTTTTATGCTTCAATTGCTAAGTTTTATCCAGATTGGTTAGATGGAACTTTTACAAAAAATCTATTACATAATACTACAGCTATCCCTTTTTTTTTGGATGTGTTTTCTCAAAAATGGTTTTATTTATTCATTGCTTACGCTGGAATCATATATGATTTACTAATCATACCATTATTACTTTATAGAAAAACTAGAACTTTAGCATTATTAACTTCATTGCTATTTCATTTATTTAATGCTATAGTATTACAAATAGGTATTTTCCCTTTTTTTGCATTAAGTTTTGCTTTGTTTTTTTATGATTCAGAAAAAATTAGGAAAATATTTTTTAGAAATAAGGTATTAAAATCTACTTATCCAAATTTAAATTTCAATCAAAAAAGAATTTTATATTTCTTATTTATACCTTTTTTATACATTCAATTAGTTCTACCTTTGAGACACTATTTTATTGAAGGAGATGTTTTATGGACTGAAGAAGGTCATCGGTTAAGTTGGAGAATGATGTTAAGAGAACGAAGTGGTTATATTTCATTTGAAATGATTGACAATACAACAAAAGAAAGCACTGTTTATGATTATTCAAAAAATCTAACTTCTAAACAAGCCAGACAACTTCCTACTAAACCAGATTTTATTTGGCAGTATTGTCAAAAAATAAAAGAAGAAAACAAAGACAAAGACATCTCTATTTATGTTAATTGTTCAAATTCAATTAATAGAAAACCATATCAAACATTAATTGATCCAAAATACGATATGGCAAAAGCAAAATGGAATTATTTTTTTCATAACGAATGGATATTATTAAACAATTAATAATTTTTTATATTTTGATTACCAATTGATTATGATTTTTTCACTACCTTTATGTGTAACAAAAATCAACAAATTATGAAAAACTCAATTGAAATTAAAAATGGACTCCTCATTTTTTTAGGAATAGGAATTTTCTTTCTCTTAATGGATATATTAGGATTAGCAGATAAAAATTATTTAAGAATTTTGAATGCTTTTATAGTTCTTTATGGAATTAACAAAACTATTCAATATAATTTTAATCATAGTAATTCAGATTATTTAGAAAATTTAATCTCTGGATTTAAAACAGGAATTATTGGTGTAGTTCTCGGAATAATAGGTCTTATTATTTTTGTATACATAAAAGGTGGCGAATCTTATTTAACCAAACTTTCAGACACTTTTTTCTTTGTTGGAAAAACCAATATTATTAAATATTGTAGTGTTTTATTTTTTGAAGGAATTGCTTCAAGCTTAATTGGTTCTTTTGTTTTAATGCAATATTGGAAAGATATAGTTGCCAATTCTAAATACTAATTGATTTCATAATTTTTTTAATGTTCAAAAGTAATTCCCTACTTTTGAAAACTAAAAGAATTTTAATGAATACGATTAGATATAATTGGACCAAACAAGAAATAATTGAGCTTTATAATAAACCTTTAATGGATTTATTATTTGAAGCAGCAACAGCTCATAGAGAATTTCACAATCCTAATGTTGTGCAGGTTTCAACGCTTCTATCTATTAAAACAGGTGGTTGTCCTGAAGATTGTGGCTATTGCCCACAAGCAGCACGTTATCACACTAATATTGAAGGAAATGATTTAATGAGTGTTTCCCAAGTAAAAGCACAAGCCTTGAGAGCAAAATCATCAGGCTCATCTAGAGTTTGTATGGGAGCAGCTTGGAGAAATGTAAAAGACGGTCCTGAGTTTGACCAAGTATTAGAAATGGTAAGGACTATCAACAAACTAGATATGGAAGTTTGTTGTACTTTAGGTATGATTACTGAAAATCAAGCAAAACGTTTAGCAGAAGCAGGCCTTTATGCCTACAATCACAATTTAGATTCCTCTGAAGAATACTACAAAGAAGTAATTTCTACACGTGGTTACGAAGATCGTTTACAAACTATAGACAATGTTAGAAAAACCAATGTAACCGTTTGTAGTGGTGGAATAATAGGAATGGGAGAAAGTGTGGAAGATAGAGCTGGAATGCTTGTAGCTTTAGCTTCTTTAAATCCACAACCAGAATCAGTACCCATTAATGCATTGGTAGCCGTTGAAGGAACTCCTTTAGAAAATGAAAAACCAATTGAAATTTGGGACATGATACGAATGGTAGCCACTACAAGAATTGTAATGCCAGAAACTCAAGTTCGCCTTTCTGCTGGAAGAACACAAATGAGTAGAGAAGGACAAGCAATGTGTTTCTTTGCAGGTGCAAATTCAATTTTTGCAGGTGATAAATTACTAACAACTCCTAACCCTGATGTTAATGAAGATATGAAAATGTTTCAATTATTAGGACTTGAACCTCAAAAACCATTTATCAAAAAAATGCAACCTGAAACAGTTGAATCCGAAGATTCTGAATACCAAACACTTGGAGAAAAACCAAAATGGTCAAGACCAGGTCATACCATTGACAGAAATCTTGAAGCTTCTCAAAAAGGAAAATAAAGTTTTCTTAATTTTTTAAATTTTTGATAACAATTAAATAAATTTGCTCTAAGGTAACTTAGAGCTTTTTTTATGTCTTCATCATTACATCTAACTGAAATTGACCGTATAGAAACCATATCCAAAGAAGATTTTTACGTCAATTATGTAAAAAAACAAAAACCAGTAGTTATACAACAATTAACTACTGACTGGCCCGCATACAATAAATGGAATTTAGAATACATAAAATCTATTGCAGGTGATAAAACTGTTCCATTATATGATGACAGACCTGTTTCTTATAAAGACGGTTTCAATGAAGCTCATGCAAAGATGAAAATGAAAGATTACATCGATTTATTAGAATCTAAACCTACTAATTATCGTATTTTCTTGTACAATCTAATGAAAGAAGTTCCTTCTCTTCAAAACGACTTTAAATGGCCCAATATTGGATTACGATTAGTTAAACAATTACCAATGCTTTTTTTTGGTGGAGAAAATTCAAAAGTATTCATGCATTTTGATATTGATTATTCAAATATTTTGCATTTTCATTTTCATGGAAAAAAACAATGTATATTATTTTCTCAAGAAGCAACTCCATATTTGTATAAAATTCCACATTCACTAATTTCAAGAGAAGATATTGACTTTGAAAATCCAGATTTTGAGAAATTTCCCGCATTAAAAAATGCTAAAGGATACATTTGTAATTTAAATCATGGAGAAATGTTATACATGCCAGAAGGATATTGGCACTTTATGAAATACACGACAGCTGGTTTTTCAATGAGTTTAAGAGCATTACCAAGCAAACCTTTACACTTAGTCAAAGCAGTGTATAATGTATTCATAATGCGCTATTTCGATAATTTTATGAGAAAAATAAAAGGGCAATCATGGATAGACTATAAAAACGAAAAAGCAATAATCAATACTAATAAAAATATTTAAAAAAATGCCTTTCTAATTAGTTAGAAAGGCATCTCTTGTTATTTATTCATTTCAGTGAAATACTTATAAAATAGAGGTATCGTTTCAATTCCTTTTAAATAATTGAATACACCAAAATGTTCGTTTGGCGAATGAATAGCATCACTATCCAAACCAAACCCCATTAAAATTGTTTTACTTTTTAATTCTTTTTCAAATAAGGCAACAATTGGAATACTTCCTCCAGAACGAACAGGGATTGCAGGCACCCCAAAAGTTTCTGTATAAGCTTTATTAGCTGCTCTATAACCTACGCTGTCAATTGGAGTTACATATCCTTGACCACCATGATGCGGTTTTACTACAACTTTAACCGATTTTGGAGCAATACTTTCAAAATGCTTTTTAAACAGTGCCGTAATTTCTTCCCAATCTTGGTTAGGCACTAAACGCATTGAAATTTTAGCATAGGCTTTACTTGCAATAACCGTCTTTGCACCTTCACCTGTATAACCACCCCAAATTCCATTCACATCTAAAGTAGGTCTAATAGAGTTTCTTTCATTAGTAACATAGTCTTTTTCTCCATAGACATCATCTATATCTAATGCCTTTTTATAGTTTTCTAAAGAAAAAGGAGCTTTTGCCATTTCTGCTCTTTCAGCATCTGACAATTCTTCTACTTTATCATAAAAACCAGGAATTGTGATATGATTGTTTTCATCATGAAGGGAAGCAATCATTTTAGTTAAAATATTAATTGGATTAGCAACAGCACCTCCGTATAAACCAGAATGTAAGTCTCTATTTGGTCCAGTTACTTCAACTTCAACATAACTTAAACCTCTAAGTCCAGTAGTAATTGACGGTTGGGTATTTGAAATCATACCTGTATCAGAAATCAATATAACATCATTGGCTAACTTCTCATGATTTCGCTCTACAAACCAACTTAAACTTTTAGATCCTACTTCTTCTTCGCCTTCAATCATGAATTTCACATTACAAGGCAAAGTATTTGTTGCAATCATATATTCAAATGCTTTAACATGCATATACATTTGCCCCTTATCATCACAAGCTCCTCTAGCAAAAATAGCACCTTCTGGATGAATATCTGTTGTTTTAATTACTGGTTCAAATGGTGGTGATGTCCATAAATCTATTGGATCTGCAGGTTGTACATCATAATGTCCGTAAACCAAAACCGTTGGTAAGTTTTTATCTATAATTTTCTCAGCATATACAATTGGGTAACCTGGAGTTTCACATAATTCCACAAAATCGCATCCTGCTTTTTCTAAACTAAATTTCACAGCTTCCGCTGTAGAAATTACATCATGAGCATAAGCACTATCTGCACTTACAGAAGGAATTTTTAATAATTCTATTAATTCATTTATGAATCGTTCTTTATTTTCTTCAACGTAATCTTTTATGTTTTCCATTCTATTTTGTTGGTTTATAAACCAAAGTTACAAAATAATATAATTACAAAAAAAATGAGTTACCATTTCTGACAACTCATTATATTATAAAAATTCAATTTTCTAAAAAATAATCTTTTTTGACACTACAAGATTATTATCAAGTTTGATTTTAACAATTAAAGTTGTGTTATTTTTATTTAAATTACTTATAACAAAGCTATTATTACTTATATTTTCTTTATCAAAAACTTTTCTAGCCAAAACATCATAAACAACAACTGACTTTATATTCTTATTTGATAATGACTTTATTTCAATAAATTGATCCGTATTTATTTGAATTTCATCTTCATTAATAACAAATTCATCTGTTGATAAACCAATATCTTTAAACCTTAAAACAAACCTATCATTAAAAGTACCTACTTGTGAATCAAAACTATAGGCTGTTGTCTTCAAATCATGTATTTTATTTAAGTACAGGTCTTCTAGATAAATATTTTGTTGATCAAAAATTCCATCAACTGCAAAAACTCCAATTGAATTAACTCCAACTTTAGTTATTTTTACACCTAAAGGCACCTTATCCTTTTCACTAAAAGGATACCTTCCTTGAATACTCATTTTTTTATTATCAACTAAAGAATAAATTGTCGATTCTGTCGATTCTAATGCAACTGCATCGTACATTCTATCATAATCAATAGTTGCACCATTTACATATCCTACAAGTGTTTTTGCAGATTGATTAATAGCATTATTTAAATTTAACCAAATCCTGTGTTTATCATCAGTAAATCCATTAGAAGAAATTCCTCTATAAAATTGTCCATTATCATAAGCTTTATCTCTCATTGAATTATTAAAAACAACACTTTGGGAAGAAGCTACTCCATCATTCATTATTGTAAAAAAGCCTTGTCCTCCAGCAATAAATCCATTAAAAGTCCCAGGACCTTTACTTGAGCCAGTACTATTGTATATTAAATAATCATTAATTGAATAATTAGATTGAAAACTTCCATAAAAAGGATTTTGAATAGCACTTGAAGGAGAAATTCCATGTGTCCAAATTCTAACAGCTCCTTCAATATTAGTATTTGCAGTAAGAAAATCAATTGCATTAATTGAAGATGGATATGGATTACCCAATAAGTTTAAGTTATCATCCAAATTTGTAATGACCATTCCATTCACCCCTGCATAATCAGGCCCTGTATAACTTCCTCTTTGAATTGGTGTCGAAATTACTCCATTTCGTGCAACTCCATTATCAAATGTTTTAGAAAAAACATCTCTCATTATATAACCAACTCCTGATTGCATTGTAACTCCTAAAGAATAAGTCCAATTTCCGATACCTCCGTTAGAATTAACCATTGTAGGACTCCATGAAAACACATATCCACTACTAGGAGTAGTATAATTCTCTACTGGTGAGGACCAATATACATAATCCAATGCATTACCGGACGTTATTCTTTCATAAGAAATAGCTCCCATATTAACCCCTAAATCATCTACTTGAATCAAAGATCCATCATCTAAAACATTCAAAACCCCTTTTACGGTTAAATCATTTTGTATTAAAACAAAAGTAGATGCCTGAATATTAAGAGTAAAAGTAGAGTTAACTACAAGACTACAACATTCAAAATTCCCATTAATAGCAGTATCATAATTCCCATTAATCATTGCCAATTTGGATATATCAGGCAATCCGTTTGACCAAGCAAAACCATCCCAAGTAGTTTCAATTACTTTCAATTGAGCAGCATCTGAAATTACAGAACAAGTACCATCTTGGACAACTTCACAATAAAATTGATAACCATCCAATAAAGCAAGTGACCCTACTAGATTTAAAATAGTTGAAGAATATCCTGTAGTAGTCACACCTGAAAACGAGCTACTATTAACACTTGTCCATCCAGTAGCTATACCATCGTTATAATACCATTGGTAAGTTAAAGTTCCTAAACTTGCAGCTGTTGCACTTACAGTAAAACTCGCTGTTGTTTCACAACTAAAGACATCAATAGGATTAGTATCAACAGTAGGTAAATTAGAAGCCCCTAAGTAATTAAAAATCCCTAGATTAGCTGTCGTTTCAGTATTAGTATGTGTCCAATCTGAAGGATTACTTACAGAATTAGGCCCAACAGTATTTACATTCCTTAAAGCCGTATAACCAACTGTATTACTTGGCACTATATAGACATCAATTAGTGTAGTTCCGTTATATAAATGAAGAATATCATCCCCATTAATCCCTGAACTATTTGAAAAGTCAAAATTAGGAGAGGCTATGTTTGCATCATTACTAATTCTACCATAAATTACTCCTCCATCAGGAATAGTTGTAATACTTGGAGAGAAAAAGAAATCTGTAAAATTATTAGCTATAAATTCCGTGTTATCACCATATCTTCTAATAAAATAGTTGGTTAAATCAATAGTAGAACCTGTTCCATTATAAACTTCTATATATCCTAAACTTCCACCATTATTATCATAAACCTCTGTCATTATTAATTCAGACAATCCACTACACATTCCAACTTCTTTCAATACCGTAAATCCAACAGTTGCAACACATGGCTGGCTATCTGTGATAGTTATATTGCCAGAAGTAGCTCCACTAGGCACCTCAACAACCATTACTGTCCCTGTATTTGAAACAATAGTTGCACTAATTGCACCAAAAAAAACAGACGAACCTGACAAACTACCTGAGGATGATGTTATTGTTACTTCTGTTCCTTCAGGTCCAGAAGATGGAGCTATTGCTATTGTTGGAGGCGTACAACTTGAAACAACACTTCCATTAAAAACAAAATCATTTATACTAAATGTACCACCAGAACTTGATGCTCCCCATCCATAAAATCTAAAAGTTATAGGAGTAGTAATATTCTGATAAATCCCTGTCAACAAATCAATAGTTACTCCTGAGTTTGTTGGTGTTCCTATATTGGACGTATAACCATCAATACTACTTCTAAACGCAAAATTAGAAGCACCCGTACTAGAAGCCTGACCAGTATACTCAAAAGTTGAAAAATTAATTTGGTAACCCGTATTAGGTGTTAAAGTAAATTCAAAATATTTTGAATTATCAAAAGACGAAACATTCCAATTATTGGCACTATACCTATTATTGGCACTAGCTGGATTTATTCCTGACCCTCTACTGATTCCTGAAACGGTTATATTTGCATCTAAACTCTGTCCAATTATATATGGATTTGAAGTACTTGGGTTTGTTCCTGTTATTGAGTTCTCAAAAATAGATTGCGCCCAAGAAAATGTAACCATAAAAATGGTCACTAATTGTAATCTTAGCTTCATGGTTAATAGCTTTTAAGATTTAGTTAATAGTAAAATAGCTTTTAAAGCTATGTAAAAATATTTAATAATACCTATTTTTGTTGAAAATAAAGTTTACTAAATCGTTAAGAATTTGAATAAAAAAGCAAATATAAATCTTTCTCTACAAGAGATTCGTGCAAAAATGGAATATTATTGTGCCTATCAGGAACGGTGTTACAAAGAAGTAGAAGAAAAATTATTTTCATTCTATTTAACACTTGATGAAAAAGAAACAATTCTTATTTATTTAATCGAAAATAATTACATAAATGAAGAGAGATTTGCCAAAAGTTTTACACGTGGAAAACACAATTATAAAAATTGGGGAAAGAATAGAATTAAAAACGAATTAAAATTTAGAGATATTTCTTCAAAAATCATTGAAACAGCACTTAAAGAAATTGAAAATGAAACCTATTTAGAAAATTTCAATGCATTAGCAGAAAAAAATTGGAGCAACATTAAACAAACAAAAGGGCCAAAAAAGAATAAAAAATTCATAGATTTTCTTCTTCGCAAAGGTTATGAAAACAATTTAATCTATAACAAATTAAATGAACTAGAAAAAGAACAATAAAAATTGGAAAAATAATTTTTCTTTAAAAATGAAAAGTCTTTTTAACGTTTACCTTCGTCTATACTTCCAAAAAACTATCTTTGCAATAAAAACAAGACTACAATGTTAGAAGATAAAAATCAAAAAAAAACTAGTTTATCAGAGTTGGGTGAATTTGGTTTAATTGAACATTTAACTAAAAATATCACTATAAACCAAGAAACAACTATAAAAAGTATTGGTGATGATGCTGCTGTACTAGATTTTAATGACAAAAAAGTAGTTATTTCAACAGACTTACTCGTTGAAGGTGTTCATTTTGATCTAGCCTACATGCCTTTAAAACATTTAGGCTATAAAGCAGTTGTCGCAAATCTATCTGATATTTGCGCAATGAATGCAAAACCTTCTCAAATAACGGTTTCTTTGGCAATGTCAAATCGTTTTCCTTTAGAAGCTATTGAAGAATTATATAGCGGAATTCAATTAGCAGCAAAAATTTACAATGTTGATATTATTGGAGGAGACACTACTTCTTCACAAAAAGGGCTAATCATAAGTATTACAGCCATTGGCGAAACACTTTTAGATGATATTACTTATAGAAATGGAGCTCAACCAACCGATTTATTGGTTGTAACAGGTGATATTGGTGCTGCTTATATGGGTTTACAGGTTTTAGAACGGGAAAAGCAAGTTTTTCAGGTTAACCCAAATAATCAACCTGACTTAGAACAATATTCATACTTAATTGAAAGACAATTAAAACCAGAAGCAAGAACTGACATTAAAGAATTACTTTCAAAACTAGAAGTAAAACCTACTGCTATGATTGATATTTCTGATGGATTATCTTCTGAAATATTACATATTTGCAAACAAAGCAATGTAGGTTGTAATCTTTACGAAGACAAAATTCCTGCGGATCCACAATTAATTAATGTTTGTGAAGAGTTTAATTTAGATATTACTACAATAGCTTTGAGCGGTGGTGAAGATTATGAGTTACTATTTACCATTAAAATGGAAGATTTTGATAAAATTAAAGCCAATCCAAATTTTTCAATCATAGGTCATATGGTAGAAGAAAAAGAAGGTACACATTTAATTACAAGAGCTAACACTAAAATCCCATTAAAGGCTAGAGGCTGGAATGCTCTTCAAAACGAATAAAAATATTTATAATTTCTGAATAAAAAACCCATATTTCAATAAAGAAATATGGGTTTTTTATTACTTTAAATATGCGAGTTTTTACATTCTCATTAACCAGTTTCGCATAGCAACCTCGTTACTTATAATATTTTTTAATTCCGTAATAGCCACTCTGTCTTGTTGCATAGAATCTCTATGACGAATGGTTACTGTTTTATCTTCTAACGTTTGATGATCCACAGTAATACAAAATGGAGTCCCTAAAGCATCTTGTCTTCTATAACGTCTTCCTACTGCATCTTTCTCATCATAAGACACATTGAAATCCCATTTTAATTCTTCAATGATTTCTTTAGCTACTTCTGGCAAACCATCACGTTTAATTAATGGTAAAACTGCTGCTTTTGTTGGTGCTAAAACTGAAGGTAAACGCAAAACTGTTCTAGTAGAACCATCTTCTAATGTTTCTTCTTGTAATGCTTTTGAAAAAACTGCCAAAAACATTCTATCTAAACCAACTGATGTCTCTACTACATAAGGCACATAACTTGAGTTCGTATCGTTATCAAAGAATTGTAACTTTTTACCTGAAAACTCTTCATGCGCTTTCAAATCAAAATCAGTTCTAGAATGAATACCTTCTAATTCTTTAAATCCAAAAGGAAAATTAAATTCGATATCGGCTGCTGCATTTGCATAATGTGCTAATTTTTCATGATCATGAAAACGATAATTTTCAGCACCTAAACCAAGAGACTTATGCCAATTCAAGCGTGTTTCTTTCCAATATTCATACCATTTTATTTCTTCTCCTGGTTTTACAAAAAATTGCATTTCCATTTGTTCAAACTCACGCATTCTAAAGATAAATTGTCTGGCAACAATTTCATTTCGAAACGCTTTACCTGTTTGAGCAATTCCAAATGGAATTTTCATTCGCCCAGTTTTTTGCACATTCAAGAAGTTTACAAAAATACCTTGCGCTGTTTCTGGACGTAAATACAAATCCATTGCTGTATCCGCTGAAGCACCTAATTTGGTTGCAAACATTAGATTAAACTGCCTCACTTCTGTCCAATTTTTCGAACCACTTTCAGGACAAGCAATACCTAATTCTTCTATTAAAGCTTTAACATCGGCTAAATCATCATTTTCTAATGAACGAGCCATACGTTGTAAAATAGCATTTTTTTGTTCTAAATATCCTTTAACGCGCTCATTTGTAGTAACAAATTCTTGTTCGTTAAAAACTTCTCCAAAGCGCCCTTTTGCTTTTTCAATTTCTTTCTGTGCTTTAATATTGATTTTTTCAGCATAGTCTTCAATCAAAACATCAGCACGATACCTTTTTTTAGAATCTTTATTATCAATTAATGGATCACTAAAAGCATCAACATGACCAGATGCTTTCCATGTAGTCGGATGCATAAATATAGAAGCGTCGATTCCTACAATATTTTCATGCATTTGCACCATTGCTTTCCACCAATACTCACGTATGTTTTTCTTTAACTCAACACCATTTTGTGCATAATCGTAAACTGCACTAAGTCCATCGTAAATTTCGCTTGACGGAAAAATAAATCCGTATTCTTTTGCATGCGAAACTACATTTTTAAATAAATCATCTTGTTTTGCCATGTTGCAAAAGTAAAAATAGGTTTTTAATAAAGAAAAGAAATTTTTAGAATAATTTGAATATTAATCATATTCAAAAATAGTAGAGCCAATTTTAGAAAACGAATTATAAATATTAATAATATATTTCCCTTTAATAGTCTTATCTGCTTCTAAATCTACATAAGTACAAACATCAACATCCTTTTTGTTGTACATAGCTTCCATTTTTGCACTGTAGATTAATTTTATGTCATCTAATTCCAAGTAAGTATCTTTTATAGAAATAATTTGATTTTTAGGATTAACAACTTGAACGTATAATTGC
Source organism: Flavobacterium jejuense (assembly GCF_006491595.2). Classification (GTDB taxonomy): domain Bacteria; phylum Bacteroidota; class Bacteroidia; order Flavobacteriales; family Flavobacteriaceae; genus Flavobacterium; species Flavobacterium jejuense. The sequence goes on along the minus strand of NZ_VEVQ02000013.1, from coordinate 50,893 downwards.
TTATTTCCATTTCTAACAAATTCATTCCCTTCTAATGTAAAACAAACTCTAATTTGCTGAATCTTTTTATCTCTACTTTTTGAATACAAATCTGACAAAATCTTAACACCTCTAGCATTCAAATTAATCGCATTTAACTTATCGTGCTTAGCTTTACTCTCATTTTTCTTGCAGGATTCTAATTGAGATAAAATCTTTTTATTCTTTGTAATATTACCATTTATACTAATAATCTCATTAGAATCTTCCCTAATTTTAGATTTTAAGCTATATATCTGTTTTTCTAAAGTCTTATTTTCATTTGATGGTTTGTTTTTATTTTGATTAAAAATCTTAGAATCCTCTAGAGCATTTTTTATTGCTCCTTCAACCGCCACAACTTCTTTTTTTTCAAGAACTACATTAAGAGAATCATATTTTTTCAATATTTCATCAAACTGATTTTGAAGCAATCTATTTTCAGTATTAGATTGATCTAATAATGCATCATACTTAGCACAAATATTATAATAGCCAAAAAACAATATTAACACTAAAAAGGTTAAAAATGTAAAGGAAATTTTTATAAATGTTCTTTTTTTGAAAGGCATTAAATTCTATTTTTGATTAAATTAAATGAAATTTGACTTCTCTTAAATTTATTATCGTTATAATGCATAAAAATCTGTTAAAGTTATTATTTCCGCCACTTTGTTTTGGCTGTAACGAACTTTTGTTAAACAATGAAAAAATAATTTGCACTTCTTGTGTTCATGATTTACCACTAACACACCATCATTTACTTGATACAAATGACACAAAAAAGAAATTTTATGGTATTGTTGATCTAGAATTTGCCTTTTCAATGCTTTATTTTCACAAAGAAGGTATTGTACAAAAACTAATTCATCAATTAAAATACAAAGGAAAACAAGAAATAGGTTCTTATTTAGCCATTATTTATGCTCTATCACTAAAAGGATTAAAGGAAAAATATAATATAGACGAAATAATACCTGTACCGCTCCATCCAAAAAGACTAAAAGAAAGAAGTTATAATCAAGTTGATACATTTTGCCTTACTTTATCAAGAGAATTAAGTATTCCTTATAACAAAACACTTTTAATTAAAAATGAATATTCAAAAACCCAAACCAAGAAAAACAAAGCAGAACGACAAGTGCTCAACAACTCTCTCTTTGATATAAAAGACTACTCTTCTGCAGAAGGAAAACACTTTTTATTAATAGATGATGTTATAACAACAGGTGCTACAATAGAATCTTGCGCTAAAACATTATTAAAAATACCAAATGCTAAAGTAAGCGTTATTACAATAGCTTATACCCAATCATAAAAAAATTTAAAAAATTATGTTTACACTAAATATAGTTGTTATTTTGTATTGCTTTATTTAAATAATAAATGAAAAATATCTATTTTATAATTCTTACTATAGTTTTAGGGTTAACTATTTTTACTAGTAGTTGTGCAAAAAGAGGAACCATCACAGGTGGTTTAAAAGACACAATCGCTCCTAAAATCATTTCAAGTAGCCCAAAAAATTTTAACACTAATTTTCAAGGTAATGAAATTAAAATCACCTTTAATGAATTGATTAAAGTCAAAAACATTAACAAGCAATTAATTATTTCCCCTCCTTTTAAAAAACAACCTATCATTATCCCTCAAGGGAGCGCGAGCAAATTCATATCTATAAAAATTTTGGACACTCTAAAACCAAACACTACCTATAGTTTTAATTTTGGACAAAGTATTACCGACAATAATGAAGGCAACCCTTATTCTCAATTTAAATATGTTTTTTCTACTGGAACTTATATTGATTCTTTAGCTTTATTAGGAAAAATAAAAGATGCATACGAAGAAAAACCAGATAATTTCATATCGGTTCAATTATATGATGCTACTACTTTTAAAGACTCAACTGTTTTTAACGAAACACCTCTTTACGTCACCAATACTTTAGATAGTTTAAAAGTTTTTGCTTTTGAGAATTTAAAAGCAGGTGAATACAAAATTATAGCGCTTAAAGACAAAAACAATAATTATAAGTATGATCCAAAAACAGACAAAATAGCTTTCCTTGAACAAACTATTACATTACCAAATGATACAGTTTATGAATTAGAACTTTTTAAAGAAAAGGGAAATTTTAAAGCAGATAAACCCATTCAACAAACCAATAATAAGTTTTATATGGGTTTTCAAGGAGATCCAAAACAAACAAAAGTAACTGCTAAAATAGGAGAAGAAACTATTCCTTTAAAAATGACAAGATTTCCTGACAAAGGAAAAGATTCTGTTCAATTATTTTTCCCTATCGTAAAACCAGATTCATTAGTTGTTTCTGTAGAAAATGGTGATTATTCTAAATCTTTTAAAACCAAAATTAAAGAACTTAAAGAAACCGATTCACTAGAAATTCAATCTTCACAAAGAAATCTTAATTTCAGAGATAATTTCACATTAAAAACTAAAACACCTATAAATTCCATTGAAAAAAGCAAGATTAAATTAATCAATAAAGATTCAGTAGCAGTAGATTTCGATTTTATTTATAAAGAATTTGAACAAGAAATAGTTTTCGATTTTAAAAAAGAAGAAAGTCAGAAATACACTATGGAAATTCTTCCTGAAGCTATAGAAGACTTTTACAATACTAAAAATGATTCTCTTTTATTCTCATTTACTACCAAAGCTTTATCAGATTATGGAAACTTAAAAATAATGGTTAAAAATGCTAATCGTTATCCATATATAGTTGAAATTCTAACTGACAAAGGAAATGTAATTGCATCCGAAAGTAGAAAAAATGACCAACCAATATTTTTTGATTCCATTGAACCAAGGATTTACACCTTAAGAATTATTTATGACGATAATCAAAACGGCATTTGGGACACTGGTAATTTCCTAGAAAAAAAACAAGCCGAACAAATTATTTATTATTCTAAAAAAATAGATGTTAGAGCCAATTGGGATGTTGAACAAGAATTTCAAATTGGAGAATAAAACACTTCTTCAACTCAGATACATTAAAACCTTACCCTAATCAAAATTTATAAAACCCAAAAAAATTCATTTATACCATGAACAAAAAACTTTTTTTGATTCTATTCATTTTTAATTGCAGTATTTATGCACAAGTTACTTTCGAAAAAGGATATTTTATCGACACTAAAAACATAAAAACGGAATGTTTAATAAGAAATCATGATTGGTCAAAACTATCTGATAAAATTGAATACAAATTAACCGAAGCTTCAATAGAAGAAGAAATATCTTTACTAAATCTTACGGAATTTCAAATATATAACACCGACCATTATTATAGGAAATATACTTTCAACATTGATAAAGATGTAGAAAATAAAAATATTAAAACAGAATCAGTGACTGATTTCTTAAAAGTTCTTATTGAAGGAAAAGCAAGTTTATTAGAATTCAATCGAGAGTTTTATTTTTATAACAAAGAAGGAAATGATACAATTAAGCAGCTATTATTTAAAAAATATGTAGATAAAAATAGAATGATTCACGAAGATTATCTTTTTCGCAAAGAATTATTTGACAACTTAAACTGTGAAAAAAACACAATAAATATTAGAAAAATAAAATATTTAAAAAGAGAATTTATCAACTTTTTTAAAAGTTATAATACTTGTGAAAACTCTGAATTCAAGATTTTTGAAGCAAACAAATCTAAAGCAAAATTTGATTTTAACATTTTACTCGGAACAGTTTTAAATAAAAGCAAAGGAAGCCTTTTTTCTGGATACTCAGGAGGATCTATTCCTTCATCTGGAGGATCCGTACCAATAACTGCAAATAATGATTATTTTACTAGAAAAAATCAAACTAATATAATGGTTGGTTTTGAAGCAGAAGTAGTCTTACCCTATTTTAAAAACGCATGGTCATTATTTACAGCTCCAAATTATCAATATTTAAAAGGGGAGAAAATTGACAACATTACTTATTTTAGCTATCCGGGGAACCTAACGATTAAAGATATCTCTTATATAGAAATTCCTTTAGGGGTTAAACGTTATTTTTTTATTAATAATCATTCAAAAATTCATTTAAGTTTTGCTTATAATTTCATTTCTCAAATTAGTGATGAAAAAATCGCTTACTTTACTAGAAATGGACAACCTGAAAACACTACAAATGCGATAAATAATTATGAGAAAAAACAATCCTCGATTAGAATTACTACAGGATATACTTACAAGGACCAATACAATGTTTCTTTAGTTTATTATCCTGTAAAAAAAATCAGTAATAATTTTGAAAGCGACCTAAGTGGCTCCATAGGAATTTATTTAGCTTATAAATTATTTTAAATCAAAATAAATGAAGAATGTTAGAAATCACGAAATAATTATAAATTCATCTCTATCTTCAAGAAAATTTAATTTTTTTCTGGTTTCTAACATATCCTCTTTCTTCATTTCAACTACAAAGATGCCTTGCTCCTCTTTTGCATTGATTCTTTCATTTCCTAAATAATCAACCACTTGAGAACTTCCTGTATATTCTAATTGATTTGCATCTGCACCAATACGATTAACACCTACAGTATAAACCATATTTTCTATTGCTCTAGCTTTCAACAAAGCATCCCAAGCTTTGATTCTTGGCTTAGGCCAATTTGCTACATACAGTAGCAAATCATAATTATCAACATTTCTACTAAAAACCGGAAAACGTAAATCATAACAAATTAATGGACATATTTTCCAACCCTTATAATCTATAATTACTTTCTTTTCACCTTTTGTATATACCTTTTCTTCTCCAGCTAAAGAGAAAAGATGTCTTTTGTTATAAAATTCAACATTTCCATTTGGAAACACAAAAACAAGACGATTAAAGTAAGCCCCATTTTCTTCAACAACAAAACTTCCTGTTATAGCAATTTTTTTTTCAAAAGCTATCTGTTTTAACCAATCCATAGTTGTATCATTCATTTTTTCAGCAACTTCTTGAGGATTCATTGTAAAACCTGAAGTAAACATTTCTGGTAAAACTAAAAGATCGTATGTTTCTTCACAAGAGTCTATATATTCTTGAATTAAAATTCTATTTTCTTCTGGCTTTTGCCAAATTAACTTGGTTTGAAAAAGAGCAATCTTCATTTTTGGAATTAAAATAATATTGGATATAAAATTAAGAAAATAAACTAATAATTTTAGAGCAACTTTTACTTAATTAAAACCTTTACTGTTTTAAACTAAAGTTTTATCTTTGCAACTTATTTCAAAAAGTACATAATGAATAAATTACTAATAGTTGGTACAGTAGCCTTTGATGCTATTGAAACACCATTTGGAAAAACGGATAAAATTTTAGGTGGAGCAGCTACTTATATTGGCTTATCATCTTCATTTTTTAATGTAGACGCAGCAATAGTTTCTGTAGTAGGAGAAGATTTCCCAAAAGAACATTTAGATTTATTAGCAAATAAAGGAATAAATATTGAAGGAATTGAAATTGTAAAAGGAGGAAAGACTTTCTTTTGGAGTGGAAAATACCACAATGATTTAAATTCAAGAGATACATTAGTAACTGAACTAAACGTATTAGCAGATTTTAATCCAATCGTTCCAAATGCATACAAAAATGCTGAAGTAGTATTATTAGGAAACTTACACCCATTAGTTCAAACAGGTGTTTTAGACCAAATGGAAACCAAACCAAAGTTAATTGTATTAGACACAATGAATTTCTGGATGGATTGTGCGTTACCTGAGCTATTAGATGTAATTAAAAAAGTAGATGTAATTACTATTAATGATGAAGAAGCACGTCAGTTATCTGGTGAGTATTCATTAGTTAAAGCATCTCAAAAAATTCAGACAATGGGACCAAAATATGTAGTAATCAAAAAAGGAGAACACGGTGCTTTACTGTTCCATAATAAAGAAGTTTTCTTTGCTCCCGCTTTACCACTTGAAGAAGTATTTGACCCAACAGGTGCTGGTGACACATTTGCTGGTGGATTTGCTGGCTACATTGCTCAAAGTGAAAACATTTCTTTCGACAACATGAAAAACGGTATTATTTACGGCTCAAATTTAGCTTCATTCTGTGTGGAAAAATTTGGAACAGAAAGAATGGAAAAACTAGAAAAAGAAGAAGTAATTGCTCGCTTACAACAATTTAAAGCGCTAACGCAATTTGAAATAGAATTAGATTAAATTTTTATGCCTCGAATTTTCGGGGCTTTTTTAATAATAAATTTTCATTAGAATAACTACTCAACACAACAACAACTTTATGAGTGACGCTATTAAACACGAATGTGGAATTGCCCTTTTAAGACTACTAAAACCATTAGAGTACTATAAAGAAAAATACGGTACTTCTTTTTACGGTGTGCAAAAAATGTATCTCTTAATGGAGAAACAACACAATCGAGGACAAGATGGTGCTGGTCTAGCTAGTATTAAAATGGATATTGATCCAGGACAAAGATACATTAGCAGAATCCGTTCCAACCATTCACAACCTATTCAAGATATTTTTTCACAAATTAATGGACGAATAAGTAGCGAACTTCAAGAACATCCGGAATACCTAAATGATATTGCTTTACAAAAAAAGAATATCCCCTATATTGCTGAATTATTCTTAGGACATGTTCGTTATGGAACTTTTGGAAAAAACAGTATTGAAAGTGTACACCCATTTCTACGTCAAAACAATTGGATGCATCGCAATCTAATTGTTGCAGGAAATTTCAATTTAACTAATGTTAAAGAGTTATTCCAAAGTTTAGTTGATTTAGGACAACATCCTAAAGAATTAGCCGATACGGTTACTGTAATGGAAAAAATAGGTCATTTCTTAGATGATGAAGTAACCGATTTATACCAAAATTGTAAAAACGAAGGATTTTCTAAAAAAGAAGCTTCCGCTATTATAGCAGAACGTTTAAACATACCTAAAATACTAGAAAGAGCTTCAAGAAATTGGGATGGTGGTTATGCTATGGCTGGATTAATTGGTCATGGTGATTCATTTGTTTTAAGAGATCCTGCTGGAATTAGACCCGCATATTATTATCAAGATGATGAAATTGCAGTGGTTGCATCAGAAAGACCAGTTATTCAAACTGTATTTAATGTTCCATTTGAAGAAGTAAAAGAATTAGAACCAGGTCATGCCATAATTATAAAAAAAAATGGTTCTGTTTCAATTAATGAAGTAAGAAAACCGTTAATCAAAAAAGCATGTTCCTTTGAACGCATTTATTTTTCAAGAGGGAGTGATTCGGAAATTTATCAAGAGCGCAAAGAACTTGGCAAACTAGTATTCCCAACTATTCTAAAAGCAATTGACTACGATACTGACAATAGTGTTTTTTCATTTATTCCAAATACCGCTGAAACCTCATTTTACGGAATGATTGAAGCTGCTAATGATTTTTTAAATCAAAGAAAAATCAAATCCATTTTAGAAAACAAACAACACCTTTCAGAAGAAAAACTTCAAGAGATTCTTGCTGTTAAATTACGTACAGAAAAAGTAGCAATAAAAGACGCTAAACTAAGGACTTTTATTACTGAAGACAGCAGTAGAGATGATTTAGTTGCCCACGTTTATGATGTCACTTATGGTGTGGTTAAACCTAATGATAATTTGGTAATTATAGATGATAGTATTGTAAGAGGGACGACTTTAAAACAAAGTATCATTAAAATGATGGATCGACTACAACCAAAACGAATTGTTGTAGTCTCCTCCGCTCCACAAATTAGATATCCAGATTGTTATGGTATTGACATGGCAAAATTAGAAGGACTAGTCGCTTTTAAAGCTGTACTAGAATTACTAAAAGAACGAAATTTATACCACATTATTGATGAAGTGTACCAAAAATCTAAAAGCCAAGAACTTTTCAATGATGATCAAGTTGTCAATTATGTAAAAGAAATATATGCGCCTTTCACAGATGAAGAAATTTCGGCTAAAATTGCAGAGATGTTAACTCCTGAAGGTGTAAATGCTGAAATTAAAATTATTTATCAAAAAGTAGCCGATTTACACAAAGCATGTCCAAAAAATCTTGGCGACTGGTACTTCACTGGAAACTACCCAACAGCAGGAGGCAACAGGGTTGTAAATAAGGCATTTATGAATTTTTATGAAGGAAAAGATGCAAGAGCGTATTAAAAATAACTGTTCATCGGTTTTTTGTGTTATTGAACAATTTTTTTATGCTACAAACAAAGCTTACTATACTTTAGCACTACCAGAAAATTAGTAGGTTAAGTTTTATGGTAGATTTGGGGCAAAAAGGGTGAAAGTAATTTCACCTTTTTTTTTGCACTTATATCATTAAAATCTCTTGAAATTATCAAAAAAAGAGTAATTCATCGTTTTTTTTTACATTTCAACAATTTTTTTATGCATGCATATTAGATACATACTACTTTAGCACTACCAGAAAATTAGTAGGTTAAGTTTTATGGTAGATTTGGGGCAAAAAGGGTGAAAGTAATTTCACCTTTTTTTTTGGAATTAAGTTAAAACCAAAAAAAAAGAGAAACTATTAAATAGTTTCTCTTTTTATAATGTAATGTACAATAACTTACTTTTCCATAGCAAACCTTCTTGTCACTTCAGTCCAATTAATTACACTAAAGAAAGCTTCAATATAATCTGGTCTTCTATTCTGATAATTTAAGTAATAAGCATGCTCCCATACATCAAGACCTAAAATTGGAGTTCCTTCACAACCTACATTAGGCATCAAAGGATTATCTTGGTTTGCAGAACTACAAACTTCTAGTTTCCCATCTTTTTTCACACACAACCAAGCCCAACCAGAACCAAAACGTGTAGCAGCAGCTTTTGCAAACTCCACTTTAAAAACATCAAATGAACCAAAAGAGGCGTCAATAGCTTTTGCTAATTCTCCAGAAGGAAGTCCTCCTCCATTCGGATCCATTACAGTCCAAAACAAACTATGATTATAAAAACCTCCACCATTATTTCTAACAGCAGCATTATTCAAATCAAGGTTAATTAAAATATTTTCAATTGTTTTTCCCTCTAAATCAGTTCCCTCAATTGCATTATTAAGATTTGTCGTATATCCATTATGATGTTTAGAATGGTGAATCTCCATTGTTCTTGCATCAATATATGGTTCCAATGCATCGTATGCATATGGTAATTTTGGTAATTCAAATGACATAATGTTCTTTTTTTATAATTAGTATTAGTGAATTCAAAGTTATAAATTTAACTTTGGATTAAAAAATAGAATGTTCCTATACAACTATAATTAAGATAAATATAACATTTGAAAAAAGCAGCTTTTACTTTATATGATGCATCCGCAGGTTCAGGAAAAACTTACACGCTAACGAAAGAGTATTTAAAAATACTATTTTTAGCTAAAGGGGATGATGCTTACAAACGAATTCTTGCCATCACTTTCACTAATAAAGCAGTGGAAGAAATGAAATCACGTATTGTAGATAGCTTATATGAATTTTCAAAAGACGACTCTTCAACCAAAGCAAATGAATTTTTAAAAGTTCTTTGTCTAGAAACAGGTTTGTCAATTGCTACACTAAAAGACAAATCTAAAGCAATCATAAAAAGCATAATTCATAACTATGCTGCTTTTGGAATATCAACCATTGATAAATTCACGCACAAAGTAATACGTGCATTTGCTCAGGATTTAAATTTACCTCCAAACTTCGAAGTAAGCTTAGATACAGACTCTATTCTTCAAGAGGCAGTTGACGTTGTTATTTCAAAAGTTGGTGAAGACAAAGATTTAACTCAATTATTAATTGACTTTACGAAAGACAAAACAGACGAAGATAAAAATTGGGATATTTCCAATGAACTTTTTGAAATATCAAAACTTTTAGTCAATGAAAACAATGCCAATGAAATAAATGAATTCCAAGATAAAACTTTTGATGATTTCAAACACATAAAAGATATTCTAAAAACTAAAATACTTCACTTTCAAGAAGAAAATAAAATCTTAATTGAAAAATGCAACGACTTAATTAAAAAAAATGGCATTTCAATAGATTCTTTTTCTAGAAAAACGTTTCCAAATCATTTAGAAAAAATTACAGAAAACACATTACTGATAAAAGACAATTATAAATACCTCACTTTTGATGATATAGCAATTAATAAAACGGCAAAAGACAAAGACATTATCGAAACCATTTCAAATGAACTTTTAGTCATTTTACAAAAATGCTATTATAGCATCTCTAAAATTGCTTTCTATGAAGCCTTTTTACAAAATATAAACCCACTTTCACTTTTAAATACTATTAATTTAGAATTTAAAAAAATACAAGAAGAACAAAACATTCTTTCTATTTCCGATTTTAATAAAATAATATTTAATGAGATTCAAAATCAACCTGCTCCTTTTATTTATGAACGTTTGGGCGAAAAATACCGTCATTTTTTTGTAGACGAATTTCAAGATACTTCGGTAATGCAATGGCAAAACCTTATTCCTTTAATTGACAATGCACTTTCAAGTGAAGACAATGGCATAAAAGGCAGTTTAATGATTGTGGGTGACCCAAAACAATCTATATATAGATGGAGAGGAGGAAAAGCGGAACAATTTATTGAGTTAAGTAAGGATCATGTAAATCCTTTTTCAAACAAAAACAAAGAAACCATTCAACTTGAAACTAATTACAGAAGTTACGAAGAAGTAATCCATTTTAATAACCATTTTTTTTCTTTTTTATCCAATAAATTTGAAAATGAAGATTATCAGAAATTATATTTAGAGCATAGTTATCAGAAAACAAATAACAAAAAAAAGGGCTACGTAAATATTTCTTTTATTGACACTTCGGATGAAGAAAATCAACAAACAGATGATGATAACGAATACTCTTTAAAAACAAAACTGTATCTCGAAAAAACACTTCAAACAATTAATGAAGTTTTAGAACAAAAATTTGAATATAGAGATATTGTTCTTTTAACTAGAAAAAAAGCAGACGGTGTTTTTTTAGCTAATTTTCTTACTGAAAAAAACATTCCTATTTTATCATCTGAAACTTTATTGATTCAAAATGCAACAGAAGTAAAATTAATTCTTGATGTACTTCGATATCTAAAAAACAATAAAGATCAAGAATCAAAAGCTAGAATGCTTTATTTTATTGCAAAATACAATCAAAATAATTTACCCATTCACGACTTTATTATAGCCACAAAAGACTTATCTGAAAACGAATTAGAAGCCTATTTAAAAACTATAAAAATCAAAATTTCATTTAAAAACTGCAAAAAGAAGTCTTTATATGAAGCTGTAGAAATCATTGTCTCTACCTTTATAAAGGAAAAAGCAAACATCTCTTATGTTCAATATTTTTTAGATTTGGTTTTAGAGAGAGACAATAAAACACAATCTGGAATTTCAGATTTTATTACTTATTGGGACAAAATAGGTTTTAAAAAAAGCATTCCTTCTCCAGAAGGAAATAATGCTGTTCGAATTATGACTATTCATAAATCGAAAGGATTAGAGTTTCCAGTCGTGATTTATCCCTTTGCAGAAGAAAATTTTTCGGTAAATAGTAGAAATAAATTATGGATTGATTTTGATGAAGAAGAAGCTATTAACTTTCCAAAGGCATTAGTAAATCAAAAAAAAGATGTTGCCATTTATGGTAATAATGCAAAACATACTTATGACAAAAAAACACAAGAGGAAATTCTAGACGTTATCAATGTATTATATGTTGCCTTAACTAGAGCAGAGGAACAATTATACATTATTTCTAATCATTTAATTTCAAAATCAGGATTACCAAATAATCTTTCCTCTTATTTCATCGAATTTCTCCAAAAGAATAACAAATATGAAGAAGGTAAATTGACATATGAATTTGGTGATCCAAAAAGAGAATCTAAAGTTAATTATTTCAACAATAAACAAAATTTTATTGAAATTGTTTCTGAAAGATTAGAAAACAAAAAAATTAAAATTGCTCAGAAAGAAGCTTTAATGTGGAATACAGAACAGCAAAAAGCAATTGAATTTGGCAATCTACTTCATGAAATACTCTCATTCATTAAAACACCAAAAGATATTGATGTTGCAATAGATGTTGCAATAGAAAACGGATTAATATTGGTTAACCAAAAAAATGAAATTAAACAAAAAATAAGTGAAATTGTTAATCACAACGACTTGTCTTCTTTTTATGACGGAAACGGAATTACATTCAACGAACAAACCATTATTAAAAAAGGTCTTGGAAATGTAAAACCAGACAAAATACTCATCAAAGACAAAAAAGCCTTTTTATTAGATTATAAAACTGGTGAAATGCTAGAAAAACACAAAAAACAAGTATTAGATTACTCAATGATTATTGAAGAAATGAATTATGAAGTTGTAAAAAAAGTACTAGTTTATATTGGAGAAAAAATAGAAATAGTACTTTTGTAACAACTAAACCTTTTATAAAATGTACGGTAAAATAAAGCAACACTTACAAAATGAATTAAACACCATTCAAGAAAATGGCCTATTTAAAAAAGAAAGAATCATTACATCACCACAAGGAGCTGAAATAAAAATTGCAACAGGAGAAACTGTTCTAAATTTTTGTGCCAATAATTATTTAGGACTATCATCACATCCTGAAGTAGTCCAAGCTGCAAAAGACGCATTAGACACTCATGGTTTTGGAATGTCATCTGTTCGATTCATTTGTGGAACACAGGATATACATAAAGAGCTTGAACAAAAAATAGCTAAATTTTATGGAACAGAAGACACCATTTTATATGCAGCCGCTTTTGATGCAAATGGAGGTGTTTTTGAACCTTTATTGGGAGAAGAAGATTGCATCATTTCTGACAGCTTAAACCATGCCTCTATAATAGATGGAGTTCGTTTATGTAAAGCAGCACGTTATCGTTATCAAAATAATGACATGTCAGATTTAGAAGCTCAATTAATAGAAGCTAACGAAATAGGACATAGATTTAAACTGATAGTAACAGATGGAGTTTTCTCAATGGATGGCTTAGTAGCTCCTTTAGATAAAATTTGCGACCTTGCGGATAAATATGATGCAATGGTAATGGTTGATGAATGTCATGCAGCTGGATTTATAGGAGCAACTGGAAAAGGAACACTTGAAGCGAAAGGTGTAATGAAAAGAGTTGATATCATTACTGGAACTTTAGGAAAAGCATTAGGAGGAGCAATGGGAGGATATACTACAGCAAAAAAAGAGGTCATTGAAATATTACGTCAGCGCTCAAGACCATACTTGTTTTCAAATTCATTAGCTCCATCAATTGTGGGAGCCTCATTAAAAGTATTTGAATTATTAGAAAAAGACACTTCTTTAAGAGATAAACTAGAATGGAATACTAACTATTTCAAAGAAGGAATGAAAAATGCAGGCTTTGACATTATAGATGGAGACTCTGCAATTGTACCTGTTATGCTATATGATGCAAAACTTTCACAGATAATGGCAGATGAATTGTTAAAAAAAGGAATTTATGTAATTGGTTTCTTTTTTCCTGTTGTACCAAAAGAAAAAGCAAGAATTAGAGTACAACTATCTGCTGCTCACACAAAAGAACACTTAGACAAAGCTATAAATGCATTCGTACAAGTAGGTAAATCATTGAAAATAATAAGTTAAAACTTAATTACCCCTTACTTTTTTTAACAAAACTTTTTGTATTTAAAAAAAAATAGTATTTTTGTTCTAATTATAACGCATTGTAATTTAATTAATAAAGTATGAAACATCTAAACAAATTATTTGCTGCTGGTTTATTGCTTGCTGGTTTATCAACGCAAGCACAAAACGGTGACAATCCATGGGCTGTGTCCTTTGGAGCAAACGCGGTTGATACCAAGGTAAGTGCCGAAGGTAATTCTAGCCCACAATTCATCCAATTGGGTAACGCTAAAGACAATTGGAACATTTTACCATCTGTATCTTATTTAAACGTATCAAGATATGTTGGAGATGGATTTTCTGTTGGATTAACAGGTTCGGTTAACAAAATTGATAAATGGTTAGAGAGAGTTCCTGGGACAGATAATACTGATGCTGTTTTAAATCCTGGTGACTTATCTTATTATGCAGTTGATGCTGTAATCAAATATAGCTTTCAAGATTTAATCAAATCTACTTGGTTAGATCCTTCTATTAATGTTGGAGGTGGATACAATTTCGTTGGAGATGCATCTGCAGGAACTGTTAATGGAGGTTTAGGATTAACTTTTTGGTTTACTGAAAATGTTGGTCTTCAATTACAATCTGTTTACAAACATTCATTTGATGAAGATAGAGTTGCTGACGCTGACGTTCCAACTCATATTCAACATTTCGCAGGTCTTACTTTCAAATTTGGTGGTAAAGATACTGATGGTGATGGTGTTTATGACAAAGATGATGCTTGTCCTGAAGTGGCTGGTTTAAAAGAATTAAACGGTTGTCCTGACACTGATGGTGATGGTATTGCTGACAAAGATGATGCTTGTCCTGAAGTAGCTGGTCCAGCTGAATTTAACGGTTGTCCTGATACTGATGGTGATGGAATTATCGATAATGAAGATGCTTGTCCTGAAGTAGCTGGTACTAAAATCATGAAAGGTTGTCCAGATGCAGACGGTGACGGTGTAGCTGACAAAGATGATGAATGTCCTACTGTTAAAGGAGAAAGAGCTAACAAAGGTTGTCCATGGCCTGACGGTGACGGTGACGGAGTATTTGATAAAGATGATGCTTGTCCTACTGTAGCTGGTACTGTTGCTAACAACGGTTGTCCTGAAGTTTCTGACGAAGCTGTTAAAAAATTAAATGATTACGCTAAAACAATATTATTTAATTCAGGTAAATCAACTTTCCAACAACAAACTTACCCAGTTTTAGAAGCTATTGCAGCTATCTTAAAAGAGTATCCAAATTCTAAATTCTCAATTGAAGGTCACACTGACTCTGACGGTCGTGAAGAGACTAACCAAGTGTTATCTACTTCAAGAGCAGAAGCTGTTAAAGCTTATTTAATTGAAAACGGAATCGATGCTACTAGATTAAGTGCTACTGGATTTGGTGAGAAATTCCCAATTGATACAAACAAAACTTCTAAAGGTAAAGCTAACAACAGAAGAGTTGAAGTGAAATTAGTAAAATAATTTCCTCTCAAAAATAATTTTAAAACGCTCCGATAAATCGGAGCGTTTTTTTTATTTTTATACAATGATAAACGATACTTTTTTAGACAAACTTTCAAAACATATTCTTACCAGTTTTGACAATAATTTACAAGATATAATTGTTGTTTTGCCTAATAAAAGAGCAAAAGTATTCTTATTAGACAGCCTTAACAAACAGACTAACAAAACTATTTTTGCCCCTCAAATAACAAGTATTGAAGATTTAATTCAAGAAATTTCAGGAATAAGAGTTGTTGATTCTATTGAGCTACTTTTTGAATTTTATGAAGTATATAGTTCATTAACTAAAAAGGATGATCTTCTAAACTTTACTATGTTTTCCAATTGGGCTAAAACATTATTACAAGATTTTAATGAGATTGATCGTTATTTACTAGAACCTAATTTTGTTTTTTCCTACTTAAAAGACATTGAAGCACTTAAACGCTGGGATTTACAACCAAAAGAAACTACATCATTAATAGATAATCATCTGGCTTTTTGGAAAAAAATACCAGAATACTATAACTCATTATATAATTATCTCAAAAATAAAAAAGTGGGTTATCAAGGCTTAATTTATCGTGAATCTGTTAAAAACCTTAAATCTTATTCAGAGAATTTACTGAATAAGAAACTAGTTTTTGCTGGCTTTAATGCACTAAATCAAGCAGAAGAAAAAATAATCTTACATTTACTCACAAACAACAAAGCATCAATATATTGGGATATTGATTCCTACTTCATTAACAATCCTTACCATGACGCTGGTTTATTTATCAGACGTTTTAAAAATCAATGGAAAAATTATTCTACCCAACCTTTTGAATGGATTTCTGAAGATTTCCAACAAGAGAAAAACATAAATATAATTGGTACACCCAAAACAATTGGTCAGGCAAAAATAGCAGGCAAAATAATCGAAAAACTAACTCTTAAAAACGAAAACAATAGCAAAACAGCAATTGTTTTGGGAGATGAAAATCTATTAATTCCTGTTTTATACGCTTTACCTAATTCGGTAAATACTTTAAATATTACGATGGGATATTCTGGAAAAAATAATCCAGCCCAATTATTAATTTCAAAACTATTTAAACTACATGCTAATGCAATTAGCAGGAATGCCTCTAACTACACTTTTTATTATAAAGAAGTTTTAGAAGTATTAAACCATCCTTTAGTAGAACCTTACATAAATGTTAATGAAGTAATACAAACCATACATAATAACAATTTTACCTTTTTTTCTTTAGAAACTTTATTCCGTCTAAAAGAAGAAAAATACAAGCATCAACAAAATGAGTATTTTGATTTACTTTTTACTAAATGGGACAATGATCCACTAAAAATATTAACTCGCATAAGTACAATTTTATTACAAATAAAATATTGTTTAAACAAAGAAAATGAAGAAGATAAAGTAACAAAATCATTTGTATATGCTATATTCAAAGTAATTAATAAACTTATCAATTATTGCGAAACGTATGAAGGCAAAATAAACTCTATTGAAGCCTTGTATGAAATGTACAAACAAGTAATTGATTTAGCTGAAGTTTCATTTGAAGGAGAACCTCTTACTGGCTTGCAAATAATGGGTGTTTTAGAAAGTAGAGTACTTGATTTCGACAACATAATAATCACTTCTGTGAATGAAGGCAAATTCCCCTCAGGAAAATCACAAAATTCTTTTATTCCTTATGATGTAAAACGTGAATTAGGATTACCCACTTACAAAGAAAAAGATGCCATTTATAGTTATCATTTCTATCATCTACTTCACAGAGCTAAAAATATTTATTTGCTATACAACACAGATAATGAAGGAATTGATGCTGGAGAAAAAAGTAGGTTTATAACCCAATTAGAAATCGAAAAACAACCAAAACACAACATAACACATTCTATTTACAATGCTGTTTTACCTGAAAAAGCATATAGCATCATAAATGTTCCCAAATCAGAATTAATGTTAGAACGTTTACACGAAATTGCTACTGTAAAAGGATTCTCCCCTTCTTCACTAACCTCATACATTCGCAACCCTATTCAATTCTATTTTCAAAGAGTTTTACGCATAAACGAAATGGACGAAGTAGAAGAAAATATTGCCGTAAACACATTAGGGACAATTATTCATGAGACTTTAGAAGAGCTATACCAACCTTATTTAAATAAATTTCTAGCACTTCATCATCTTGAAGAAATGATTTCCAAAATTGATAATATCACATTAGAACAATTCAAATTAGTCTATAAAGAAGGGGAAATTAAAAAAGGGAAAAATCTCTTAGCTTTTGAAGTAGCTAAAAGAAATATTTACAATTTTTTACAAGTAGAAAAAACAGCTATCGAAGCTGGAGAAGCTGTAAAAATTATCGCTTTAGAAGAAAAGCTTGAAGTATTAATTCAAGATGAAAGATTGCCTTATCCAATTAAAATAGCAGGAAATGTGGACCGAATTGAAATAAGAGATAACATCATTCGAATTATCGATTATAAAACAGGTAAAGTAGAAGCAAACTCGTTAAAAGTTAATGATTTTGAGGGATTAACTTCTGAAATTAAAAACGAAAAGATTATTCAACTGCTATGCTATGCTCTAATGTTTAAAAATAACGAAAACTATCCCGTTGAAGCAGGTATTATTTCTTTTAAAAATATGAAAGAAGGTTTCATGCCATTTACCTTAGGAAAAGGACGTGGAATAGTTGGCCAAACCAATATAACAGAAGAAATTTTAGAAGCTTTTAAAACTGAAATAATAAGTTTGATTTTAGAGATAATAGATAATAAAGTTCCTTTAAAAGAAACTATTTAAAAAACTTTCATAAAATCTAAAAGAACTTTTTGCAGTTCTTCCTTATTCTCGAAATGACTCATATGACCGTCATTGAAAGTTACCAACTTAACATTAGTATTTTTAACCTGTGCTTTATTTTCTTCATAATTTAAAACAGGATCATTTTTACCCAAAATAAGTGTTTTAGGAAACGATGTTGTATGTAATAACAGTTCTCGGTCTTTTCTTATTTTCATTCCTTCTTGAGCTGCTACAATACCTTGTAAAGGAGTTTGAAGCGCTTCATTCTTTGCCCATTCAATTTCATTTACCAATTTAGTTCTGTTTTCCTCACTAAATAAATTCGCAATTGACATACTAATAGCATTTTTACAATTTTGCTTAACAGCAAATATTGCACGATCTCTATTTGCTTTTCTTTCTGCACTATCTTCTTTTGCAGTAGAATTCAACAAAACCATTCCTTTTACCAATTCTGGAAACAACTCAACAAAAGCTAAAGCAACATAACCGCCCATGGAATGACCTACTAAAATAACCTCTTCTAAATCTAACTCTTGAACAACGTGATGTACTACATCAGCCATATCCTCCATAGTATGTATATAACTTAAACACTCTGTTTGACCGTGTCCTAACAAATCAATACAAATAACTCTATTTTTTTGCATCAATTCTGGAACCAAAGCATTCCACATCTTACTGTTTTCTAAAAAACCATGTAAAAGAACAACTGTCTTTCCTTTTCCATAATCGGTATAATGAATCTTACTATTTTTATATGTGGTTAATTTCATGAATGCAAAAATAGAATTAAGTAAGTAATGAAAGAATTAATTTCACATAAATAGTTAATTTTGAAAAAAAAGACATTTATGTTAGATGAATCTCCTAAACGATTTGACAGAATAATATCCATCCTAATTCAACTACAATCCAAACGAATTGTAAAAGCTCAGGAATTAGCAGATCGGTTTGAGGTAAGTTTACGAACCATTTATAGAGATATTCGCTCTTTAGAAACTTCTGGTGTTCCTATTTATAGTGAACCAGGTGTTGGCTATTCATTAGTAGATGGTTATCGATTACCTCCTGTAATGTTTACTCGTGAAGAAGCAACTAGTTTCATCGCTTCTGAAAAATTAATGGAAACTTTTATCGATAAAGAATTAGGGAAACACTATGCTTCAGCAATGTTTAAAATAAAATCTGTTTTAAAAAACACAGATAAAGATTGGCTTTCTTCTATTGCATCTAAAGTAATTGTTCAACAACCTTCTGTACATTTATTCAACGAAAAAGTACCAGACGCTATGAGTGTATTATTCAAAAGTATAGCCGACAAAACACAAGTGAAATTGTTATACCAAGCTTTTGATGCTGATAGCTCAGAAAGAATTATTGAACCTGTTGGTGTTTATCATGACCATAACAATTGGTATATTTTTGGTTTTTGTCATTTACGAAACGATTACAGACAATTTAGAGCCGATAGAATTCAAGGAATTGAAAAAACAGTTATTGCATTTATCAAAGAGCACAAGCCTTTGGAAGAATATCTCAATAAAGAAAAAGAATGTCCTACAACTCAAGTAGTTCTTTTAGTAGATAAAAAAATTGTAAAATATCTTGATTATGAAAAAAAATACCACGGTTTTGTCTCACAAAAAAAAATAGGAGATAAAATTGAAATGACTTTTTTATGTAGAGATTTAGAAAACGGCTTTTCAAGATGGCTATTAATGTTTGCCGATTATGCTACAATTATAGAACCTCAACGATTAAAAGAAAGAATGCTTGAAATGTTAGAATCCTATAAAATTAATCTTTTAAAATAAAAAAAGCCGAAAATAATGCTAGTCATTTTCGGCTTTTTAAAATAGAAACCTAAAAGTGTTCTATTTTAATTGTTTCTGTCCTAAATCGTGTCTTTAGATTCAACAACAGCAAGATTATTTATCAATTTCCATTCATTATCTGTATCTAAAACTAATGAATTATAAGACATAAAATAGTTTTCTGAACTTTCTAATTTTAATTTTACATAGGCTATGGTTTCAAAATCATCAATGGCTTCAATCTTCATTTTCCTAGGTAGACCTCCAAAAATCCCCTCCTTAATAGTAGCTATATATTTTTCTTTATCGATGATAGTGATTCCAGATGTTCCCATGAAACCATTATTAGTAATTCTAAAATGAGGATGTAAGACACTTTCTAATAAATCAACATCGCTATTGTCTCCTCCTCGAACAAAATTTGTTATGGCCAATTCAATTTTTTCTCTTTTTGTCATCTTTTTGTTTTAAATACTTATTACATTTCAAAAACTATTCTCTTGTCCAAAAGAAAGGTGGCTCAATACCTAAGGCACGCAAATACACATAACCTTGTCCACGATGATGAATTTCGTTATCTATAAAATAGAAAATATTTTCAATGATAGGAAACTCATATTGCCCAAAAAGATTAAAAGTCTTTTCAAAATCTTCAATAGGAATTTGTTTAAAATACTGATTGATTTCTTCCGTTGCTTCATCCCATTTTTGCAAATACTGTGCTTTTGTTGTAAGCGTTTCTGTTTCCTCTTCTGAATACGGTTTCTCAGCGCGATTTACAATTCCTTTCAAAGCAGGAACAGCAATAGATAACAATTCTGAAGTTAGCTTTGAAAAAGTTCGCATGCCACCAATGGAGAACTCAAAAAAATCTTTTTCAGGAAAAGCTTCAATTACATGTCTAGTTAAGGCACGATGCCCTTGCCAATGTTTTAATAATTGTGCCGGACTAATCACTTGAGGTGCTGTTGTAGTGTTCATAATGTTTATTTTTTTAAATTATGACACAAAGGTAAATGGGCTATATGACAACAGTTTGTCAGTAGGAATTTTAAAGTTTAATAAAAAAAATTGTCTCATTAAAAAGCAGCACCATTTCTTTAAAATACTTTTTAATTGACATTAAAAATATCAATTTTGACGCTTTTTATAATATCTTCAATACTATACTATTCATTTTTAATATTTAAAATATCAAAATATAAGTTAAAAGTAACTATATAATTACTTTTATTATTAAATTTGATAGTAAAAATATCACTTTTGACTATAAAACAGTCATTTATGATGCTTTTAATGTGCATCGAATACTTAATTGCTTCTCCATAATTGTAAAAAGGATATGAAAAAAGGAAAAAACAATATTAATACAGGAAAAATACTGACAGATTATATACAGTCACATAAAATTAATAAAACCGAACTAGGCAATGCCATTAATAGAAGAGGTCTTTCTATTTTGAATTACACTCGAAACAGTAGTATTCAGACGGGTATATTAATTGAGATTTGCTATGCTTTAAAGCACAACTTTTTTAAAGAAATTGCAGACCAACTTCCAGAAGATTTTACAACAAAAAACAGAAAAGATAAAAGTTTAGTTTCTGAAAAAGACCAAATCATAGCTCAGTTACAAGAAGAAAACAAAGTGCTTAAAATTCAAAATGATTTATTGATGAAGTTGAGAAGTTAATGTGTCAAAATTTTGGATGAAGGACTATACAAAAAACGACCCACAATCGTGAGTCGTTATTTTTAAAACTAATCACTAATTACTAGCGACTAATTAATTTTTAACTGTTCAATATCGATTCAATTTCATCTGCCTCAATAGGAATATTACGCATTAAGTTGAAAGGTTCTCCTATGTTTTGAATCACTACATCGTCTTCTAAACGAATACCAAATTTTTCATTAGGAATGTAAATACCTGGTTCTACTGTGAACACCATATTGGCTTGCATCGGTTCATACAACAAACCATAATCATGCGTATCTAATCCCATATGATGTGAAGTTCCGTGCATGAAATATTTTTTATATGCTGGCCAATCTGGATTTTCATTTTGAACATCCGCTTTGTCTAACAAGCCTAAACCTAATAATTCAGAAGTCATTAATTTACCCACTTCTATATGATATTGTTTCCAAAGTGTTCCTGGAATCAACATTTTAGTAGCTTCATTCTTTACGTTCAAAACGGCATTATAAACCGCTTTTTGTCTATCGTTAAATTTTCCAGAAACTGGAATCGTTCTTGTCATATCACTAGAATAATTAGCATATTCAGCACCAACATCAAGTAACAATAAATCACCAGCATGACATTGTTGGTTGTTTTCTATATAATGTAAAACATTAGCATTATTTCCAGAAGCAATAATGGGTGTGTATGCAAAACCTTTGGAACGATTTCTTAAAAATTCGTGTGCAAATTCGGCTTCAATTTCATATTCCATGACATTAGGTTTCACAAAATTTAAAATTCTTCGGAACCCTTTTTCAGTAATATCACAAGCTTTTTGGATTAAATCCAATTCTTCACTTTCTTTAACCGAACGAATGCGTTGCAAAATAGGATTTGATTTTTCTACTTTATGTGCTGGATAATTTTCTTTCCACCATTTTACAAAACGCGCTTCACGAGTTTCTGTTTCAATAGTCGCACGGTAATGTTCGTTAGTGTTGATATACATCGTTTCAGCATACGTCATCACTTCTTTCAACGTCTTATGAAAATCTTGTAACCAAATCACTGATTTAATTCCAGATACTTCAAAAGCCCTCTCTTTAGTTAATTTTTCCCCTTCCCAAACCGCAATATGTTCATTAGTTTCTTTTAAGAATAAAATTTCTCTCAAATTCTCATAAGGAGCATCAGGAAAAAGTAATAAAATACTTTCCTCTTGATCCACACCACTTAAATAAAAAATATCACGATGTTGTGCAAATGGCAAAGTAGAATCAGCAGAAACAGGATAAATATCATTAGAATTGAAAACCGCAACACTATTGGGTTTCATTTTTGAAACAAACTTTTTACGATTTTTTATAAATAAGTCTTTGTCTATTTGATGGTATTTCATTATTTAGATTTTAAGATTTCTCGATTGTTAGAGCATTAGATAAACTATTCATCAAAAATACACAAACTATTTTTTTGAATCAGTAGCCAAATGGCTTTATTTTTACTTTACATGAATTACTGAATATCGGAAAACAGATTTAAGAAATTTCTTAAATTTATATTCCAAAAATTCTAGATTATATTCTTACGAATGCGACTCATATGTCTAGTAGAAATTCCTAAAAAAGAAGCTAAGTAATGTAAAGGCACTTCTTGTAAAAGTTTCGTTTCATTTACCAATATTTTTTTATAACGTTCTTCAGGAGTAAGTGTTAGTAAGTCGATACGATAATCATCAATCAAACAAAGTTGCTTCTCAATTAAATTGAAGTAAAACTGATGAAACGCTTGGTTGTTTTTTATTAAATCATTGAAAACAGAAAGCGTAACAACATATAAAGTAGCATCTGCAATGGCTTTAATACTTTTTCTAGAAGGTACTTGATGTAAAAAACTATTTAAAGAACTAGTAACCGAATTTTTTAAAGCTAAATAAGTCGTTTTTTCTTCTTCTTGAACAATAATTGCATGTTGTAAAATACCGCTTTCTACAAAACAAAAATAGTTACAGACTTCATTTTCCACTACTAAAAACTCATTTTTCTTTAATATGAATTTTTCAAAACACTGAATGGCCACATTCATTTCGTTCTCTAACGAATCATTTTTTAAAATATTTCTAAAAAAATCAATATAGCTTTCGCTAAAATTTACAACAGACATAAAAAGCCATTTTATAGCATATAAATTTAAAAATATAAACACTAACAATTACCTTAAAAATTAAAAAAAACGTTTAAAACAAAAAACTTATATTTACAAATTAAAAAAACAATGAAAATGAGAATATATCATAGAGGCCTACTTCTGTTCATTTTGACTCTTAATATTAGTTGTTCAAAAGATAATGTAAAAGATAATGGAACCACAGTTAAATTAGATGAAAAAATAGAAATTTATAACGCTGAAAAAATAGATAACAGCTATGTTTTCGCAATTGAAAATGGATCACAAAATGCTTATATCTTAAACAAAGAAGGCTTTAAAGTAAAAGAATGGAACTTCGATTTGAGATTAGGAAATGATGTTGAAATTTTACCTAATGGAGAATTAATCGCCATGTTTAAACAAAATATTTCTCCAATAACTATAGGAGGAGCTGGAGGAATTATTCGCATTTTAAATTCAGATGGCTCAACTAAATGGGAATATACATGTGCAGATAATTTTAAAGTGGGACACCATGATTTAGAATTATTGCCAAATGGAAATGTTTTATTTCAAGTTTGGGAGAAGTTGACTGTAATAGAAGCTTTAAATTATGGTATTGAAGTTGCAAATGATATCTTCCCTGAAGCTCTATATGAAATAAATCCGATAACAAATCAACTAGTTTGGGAGTGGCATAGTTACGATCATGTTGTTCAAGACACCAATAACACTTTAGACAACTATGGATTAATAAATCAAAATCCTAACCGAATAAACTTTTCATACAACAATAGGGTTGATGGTGATATCATGCATGCTAATGGAATAGATTATGACGAAGACAAAGATGTAATTTATATGAGTGTAAATTTCTACAGTGAAGTTTGGGTAATAGACCATAGCACTACTACTGTTGAAGCAGCAACGAGTTCTGGAGGTAATTATAACAAAGGAGGTGATTTATTATATCGTTTTGGTAACCCAACAGCTTATAATCATTCATTTGGTGAAAGAATGTTTTTTAACAATCATTTCCCAAATTTAATAGAAAAAGAGGTTCCTGGAAAAGGAAACATGTTAGTTTATTGTAATGGAACAAACATAAATCAATCGACTGTTTTTGAACTGTCTTTACCACAAAACTTCCAATTATCCACCACTTCTTCAAATGAACCCCAAATTGTTTGGAATTTTACAGACTCCAATCTATTTTATGATAAAATATCTGGTGCTGTTAGACTTAAAAACGGAAACACCTTAATAACAGAAGGAGATTATGGCTATTGGGAAGTAACGTCAAACAAAGAAGTTGTTTGGAAATATTTTGGACAAAACAAACCTTTTTGGAGAGGTTATGCCTATGATTTAGATGATCCAGCAATAATAAGTTTAGGTCTTTAATAACATAATCCTCTAATAAAATTTTAGAATACCCAATAAATTAGCTATTTTCGAGAAAATATTTTTTTCTATGAAAAAGTTAATATACTGGGTGTTTTTTTTATCCGCTTCCTTTACTTCTTTTAGTCAAGATTTAGATTTTTCCGCAGTTCAATTACAAAACATTGGACCAACCATTATGAGTGGTCGAATTGTTGATGTAGCTGTTAATCCTGAAAACCCTATCGAATTTTATGCAGCTTATGCTTCTGGAGGCCTTTGGTACACCAATAATAACGGAACATCTTTTGAACCTGTAATGGACACTGCACCAACTATAAATTGTGGCTCAGTAACAGTAGACTGGAAAATAGGAACCATTTGGGTAGGAACTGGAGAAGTGAATTCGTCTCGTTCTTCTTATGCAGGAATTGGGGTTTTAAAATCTTCTGATAAAGGAAAAACATGGGAAAATATTGGTTTACAAGACAGCCATCATATTAGTAGAATTTGGGTGAATCCAAAAAACAACAACGAAATTCTAGTGGCTTCTTTAGGTCATTTATATACTCCAAATGAAGAAAGAGGTATTTTTAAAACAACTGATGGAGGAAAAACTTGGAAAAAAACTTTATTCATTAATCCAGATACAGGAATAATTGATTTATCAGTAGCTTCAGACAATCCAAATGTCATGTATGCTGCCGCTTGGGAACGTGAAAGAAAAGCTTGGAACTTCAAAGGAAACGGAAAAGGTTCTGGTATTTATAAAAGTGAAGATGCAGGAAACACTTGGAAATTAATTTCGACAGCGGAGAGTGATTTCCCAAATAATGAAGGAGTGGGACGAATTGGTTTGGCTACTTTCAACAAAGACATTATATATGCTATCTTGGATAATCAGAACAATCGTCCTGCCGAAAAAACGACTGAAAAATCAAAATTACCTCAACCAGAAATGTTTAATACTCCTGGTGAAGTTTTCCTTCAAAAATCAAATAAAGAAATCAATGCGTATTTAAAAAAGCATGGTTTAAGAGAGAAATACAGAGCAGAAACAATAAAAAATTGGGTTGAAAAAGGAGATGTACAACCTAAAGAGGTGAAAAAGATTTTACAAGATGCCAACAAAGCCCTTTTTGAAACGGAGGTAATAGGTTGCGAAATATATAAATCTGTTGATGGTGGAAAATCTTGGAAGCGCACGCATGAAAATTTTATAGATGATTTGTATTATAGTTATGGCTACTATTTTGGAAATATTTCGGTTGACCCAAAGAACGAAAATCGTATTTATTTTGGAGGTGTTCCATTACTTTTTTCAGAAGATGGTGGTAAAACAATGACAAGTATTTCAAAAGAAAATGTTCATGCTGATCATCACGTTACTTGGATAAATCCTAATAATCCAAACCACATTATTAACGGAAACGATGGTGGAATTAATATCAGTTACGACAATGGAGCACATTGGATAAAATGCAATAATGAGGCAGTGGGCCAATTTTATGCTGTAAATGTAGACCACAATGAATCCTATAATGTGTATGGAGGTTTACAAGACAATGGTGTTTGGGTAGCCAATAATAATTACCACAAGTCAGATGACTGGGAAGCTGAGGGAAAATATCCATATGAAAGCATCATGGGTGGAGACGGAATGCAAGTACAAATAGACAATCGCAATTCTAATATTGTTTTTACTGGTTTTCAATTTGGAAATTATTATAGAATAGATCGAAGTAAAAACAAACAAGAATTCATTTCTCCCAAAGCTGACAATCCCGAAACTTCGGGAGAAAAACCACTGCGATACAATTGGCAAACCCCTATTTTGTTGTCTTCTCACAATCAAGATATTTTATATATGGGTTCCAATTTCTTACATCGTTCTATGAATCAAGGAGACACTTGGGAAAAAATTTCAGAAGATGTAACTAAAGGAGCAGTAGAAGGCAATGTAGCTTTTGGAACCATTACTTCCATTTCAGAAAATCCTTTACAATTTGGCTTATTATATGTAGGTTCAGACGATGGATTGATTCATGTTTCCAAAGATGGAGGTGTTATTTGGAATAAAATTTCAGATGCTTTACCACAGGATTTATGGGTTTCTAGAATCAAAGCTTCCAAATTCAAAAAGGAACGGGTTTATGCAACTTTAAACGGCTATCGTAATGATGATTTCAAAACCTATGTATATGTTTCAGAAGATTTTGGAACCACTTGGCAAGACATTAGTGCTAACTTACCACAAAGTCCAGTGAATGTTATTTTAGAAGATACAGAAAATCAAAACCTTTTATTTATTGGTACAGATAATGGTTTATTTGTTTCTTTAGATAAGGGAAAAACATGGGAAGACTTCTCATCAGACATGCCAAATGTAGCGGTTCATGATTTAGTCATCCAACCAAAAGCTAAAGAATTAATTGTAGGAACACATGGTAGATCTTTATATAAAGTTGGTATTGATAAATTACAAAAACTAACATCAGAAATCACTACTAAACCTTTATATGTTTACGAGGTCCCTGATGTAAAAAAATCAGAACGATGGGGTAATAGTTGGAGCCAATGGGGAAAACCTTACGAACCAAAAGCGGAAATTTGCTTTTATTCCAATTCTAATGACACAGTTGAAATCACTATAAAAAATGAAACAGGGTTAGAGATTTTTTCTAAAAAAGTAACTGCAAAAAAGGGATTAAATCTAGTAGAATATGATTATACTCTTTCTGATGATGTAATTGCCAAATGGAAGAAAAAAGACAAAAAAACTACTTTTGAAAAAGCTAAAAATGGAAAACAATACGTACTTCCAGCAAAATATTCTATTCATTTGACTAAAAGTGGAGAAGAAGTTTTTACGAGTTTGGGGGTTACTGAGAGTAAGAAGGCATGAGGTAATAACTTTTTAAACTAAATCTTATAAAATTAAAAAACAATAAAAAAGCCTTGAGAAATTTCTCAAGGCTTTTTCGTCAAACCAAATTATACTAAAAATATTAAAACTGCGCTACTTCAGTAGAATCTTTCATTGCTGTAGTTGAAGATCTATTGTTAGTAACGGTATTTTGAACCGCATCAAAGTAAGTTGTTCCTACGAATCCTTGGTGTTTTACAGCTTTGAAACCATCTTTTTGTAAAGCAAATTCTCTTTCTTGTAATTCAGAATATCCAGCCATTCCTCTTTCTTTGTACGCTTTTGATAATTCAAACATACTTGTATTTAAAGCGTGGAACCCAGCTAGAGTGATGAATTGAAATTTATAACCCATTGCAGCCAAATCCTCTCTAAAAGTTTCCATTTCTGCAACGCTTAATTTAGCAGCCCAATTGAAAGAAGGCGAGCAATTGTAAGCCAACATTTTTCCTGGATATTTAGCATGAATCGCATCTGCAAATTGTTTCGCGTATTTTAAATCTGGATTACTAGTTTCCATCCAAATTAAATCAGCGTAAGGAGCATAACTCAATCCTCTGTCAATTCCTTGCTCAATTCCAGCATTCACATGAAAGAAACCTTCACTTGTTTTTTCTCCTGTTAAGAATTTAGCATCTCTTGGATCAATATCACTTGTCAATAAATTGGCTGCATCAGCATCTGTACGAGCCACAATTAAAGCAGGAACTCCCATAACATCTGTTGCTAAACGAGCAGCAATTAATTTATTGATAGCTTCTTGTGTTGGCACTAATACTTTTCCGCCCAAGTGACCACATTTTTTTGCTGAACTTAACTGATCTTCAAAGTGAACACCAGCTGCTCCTGCTTCAATCATTGATTTCATTAATTCGAAAGCATTCAAATTTCCTCCAAAACCAGCTTCTGCATCAGCAACAATTGGCACTAAATAATCTTTTCTATCTTTTTCTGCTGTTTGATTCACCACCTGAATTTGGTCGGCTCTCAATAACGCATTGTTTATTCTTTTCACTACAAGAGGAACACTATTTGCAGGATACAACGATTGATCTGGATACATTTCTCCAGCTACATTTGCATCTGCAGCAACTTGCCAACCACTAAGATAAATCGCTTCTAAACCTGCTTCTACTTCTTGAATGGCTTGATTTCCTGTTAAAGCACCTAATCCAGCTACAAAATCTTGGTTATTCAGTTTTTTCCAAAGTTTCTCAGCGCCTAATTTTGAAATACTATGCTCTATTTTATAAGAACCTTGCAATTTCACTACTTCTTCAGCTGTATACGGACGCTCAATACCTTTCCATCTTTCATTTGTTAACCAATCTGTAACTAATTCCTGAATTCTTGTCTCTACTGTTTTCATTTCTTTATTAATATAGGTTGTGTTATATGTATTTGTATCCTGTTAGTGTTAGAAAATCTATAAAAGTGTAATTGACAACTAAAATATCTAGGATCTGTTCAGCCAATTTATATTGGTGTTTTTCATGATTTTCGTCACCCACTACATTTCTAATCTTTTCGTATTCTTCCATCGCAATTTTGTCATAATATTTCTCTGTTAATACTTTTCCATTATCTAAAGTGACACCATTACGAAGCCATTGCCACAATTGGGAGCGAGAAATTTCTGCTGTAGCTGCGTCTTCCATTAAATGGTTTAAAGCTGCTGCACCTTGACCGTTAAGCCATGACGCAATATATAAAACTGAAATGTTGATGTTTTTTCGAACACCTTCTTCAGTAATAGTTCCTTGAGGCACTTCTAACAAATTCGCTTCAGTTATGTTTAATTCGTTTCTTTTAACGTGAATCTGATTTTTTGTTGGCATATTTTCATTGAAAATTCGCATAGCCACTTCAACTAAATCAGGATGTGCTACCCAAGTGCCGTCATGACCGTTTTTGACCTCACGTTCTTTATCCGTTTTTACTTTATTAAAAGCAATTTCATTGGCAGCTTCATCATTTTTAATTGGAATTTGAGCAGCCATTCCGCCAATAGCATGAATGTTTCTTTTATGGCATCTTTGGATAACCAATTCAGAATAAGCCTTCATAAACGGACTTACCATAGTCACTTGGTCTCTATCAGGTACAATAAATTTGTCGTTATTTCTGAATTTTTTGATATAAGAAAAGATATAATCCCAACGACCACAATTCAAACCTACAATATGATTTCTTAATTCATATATTATTTCATCCAATTGAAAGCTAGCTGTAATGGTTTCTACAAGAACAGTTGCTTTTAGTGTTCCTTTTTTGATGTCTAAGTATTCTTCTGTAAATTCGAAAACTTCATTCCACCATCTTGCTTCTAAATAATGTTCTAATTTTGGCAAATAGAAATATGGAGCTGTATTATTTGCTGTTAAAGCTTTATGATTATGAAATACATACAATCCAAAATCTACCAATGAACCAGAAGTCTCTTCCTCATTAATAAGAATGTGCTTTTCATTTAAATGAATACCTCTTGGTCTTACTAATAAAACTGCCGTTTCCTCATTTAATTTGTATTCTTTATTTTTCTTTTCGTCAAATAAGTAAATTGTTTTGTTAACAGCATCCTTTAAATTTTGTTGACCATGCATCAAATTGTTCCATGTAGGAGAAGTACTGTCTTCAAAGTCCGCCATAAACGTTTTGGCACCAGAATTTAAAGCATTAATGACCATTTTTCTATCTACTGGACCTGTAATTTCAACTCTTCTGTCTAATAAATCCTCTGGTGTAGTTCCTGCAAACCAATCTTTTTCTCTGATGTCTTTAGTTTCTTTTGGAAAACATGGCAATTCACCATCATCAAATTTTTGTTGTTGTACTTTTCTTTCTTCAAGAAGTACCAATCTCTTTTTATTAAAGACGTCATGCAATTCAGTTAAGAAAAGAATAGCATCTTCGGTTAAAATAGCAGGGAATTTTTCAGTGGATTCCTTAGTTAATTGGAATGTTTTTGCTGTTGTTTCTAGTTGATTTTCCATGACTTATTGTTTTTGTTGGTACAATATTATGAAAAAGTTTTTTACAAAACAAGCGAACGTACGCTAAAATGTAAAAAAATTATTTTCTTATTATTTTAAATAATAGCGTATCTTTGAAATTATGAACTTAGAAAGAGATTATATCAAACTGATTTTTGGGCTAAAACTCAAGCAGGCTCGTACAAACAAGAATTTGTCTTTATTTGGTTTAGCCAAAATCACTGGCTTATCCAAATCGTATTTGAACGAAATTGAAAAAGGAAAAAAATATCCAAAAACGGATAAGATTATACTTTTATCTGAAAAATTAGAGGTTCCTTATGACAATATGGTATCTTTAAAATTGGATAATCACCTAGCTCCAATTGGAGAAATCCTAAATTCAGGAATATTAAAAGAAATTCCGTTAGATATTTTTGGTATTGAAGAAAGTGATTTAATTGATATTATTGCCAATGCTCCTGCCAAAGTAAATGCATTTATAAGTACGATAATTGAGATTGCCCAGCATTACAATTTATCTAGAGAGAGTTTTTTCTTAGCTTCTTTACGTTCCTACCAAGAAGCTCAGAATAATTATTTTGATGATTTGGAGCAAAAAGTAGTGGATTTTGCCAAAGCTTTTCATATTGATTTAGAAGCAGAAATATCTGTAGAAGAATTAAAATCGATTTTAGTAGAGGAATATAATTACAAGATAGAAGATTTAGTTTTTAATGAACATAACGAATTGGGAGATTTACGTTCTATTTTCGTTACCAAAAGTAAAACCTTATTAATTTCAACTGACGTTGATGATTCGCAGAAAGCATTCATATTTGCCAAAGAAATCGCCTATAATTATTTAGCAATTGAAGAAAGACTATATACCTTTAGCTGGATCAAATTTGAAAACTTTGACCAAGTATTAAACAATTTTTACGCTTCTTATTTTGCGGGTGCTTTATTGTTGCCTAGAAAAAAGATGATTGATAAACTTAATATTTTTGTTGCCAAAGAAAATCCGAAACCACAAGAATTTGTTCAGTTAATAACAGATTTTAAAGTTTCTCCAGAATCCTTTTACCAAAGATTAACGAATCTTTTACCAAAAGACTTTCAATTAAAGAATTTATTCTTCCTTAGAATGTCACATAAAATTGGAACGGATAATTACAAGATTAAAAAAGAGCTTCACATTACCAACCAACAAGAGCCACATGCTAATGAAATGAACGAACATTATTGCAGAAGATGGGTTTCGGTTCGCACGATCGTAGAGTCTTTAAAACAAAAAAAAGAACACTTTTTTGATGCCCAAATTTCATGTTACGAAAACAGTAAAAATGAATATTTAGTATTTTCATCAGCCACACCAGATCCTTTTAAGAAAAATCATATTAGAAGTATTTCTGTTGGAATTTTGATAACCCCAACTTTAAAGAAAAAATTCAATTTTATTGATAGTGAATCGATTGTAAAACAAGTAGTTGGTGTTACTTGCGAAACGTGTGCGGTTAAAGATTGTTTGCAAAGAGCAGCACCACCAGTACAATTGGAACAAAAAATCCGTAATGAAAATACGGATTTGATTGTGAATAAATATATGGAGAAGTATAGTTAAAGAGTTAGTTAATCAATCCATTTATAATATCTAGCTCCTAATAAATTTGGATTCTCCTTTTCAATTGAATCGAGAATCCATTCGTTATTAGGAGTTCTTACACTTGCTTTTTGTTCTTTTTTATGCAGTTTTTCATAAGTTTCAAAATCAATTTCTTGACTTTCTTCTAATGTTTTAAAAAGTTGAACCTTTTTCAATGCTTCCTTCCATTTCGATTGAATCGTTCCTTCAAAAACTTTAGATTTGGAACCGCTTCCGTACGCTAAAAAACCAAATTTCAAGCCTTCAATTTCTTTATTAGTATCATAAAAATGAGATAATGTAGACAATAATCCTATGAAAATGGAACCTGTATAAAGATTACCAATAATTGAAGAAGCTATTTCAGCTGGTTGTAATTTTTCAGAAACAATTTTTTGATATGCTTCTGACTTACTTACTTCTTTTAATTTATTTTGGTAATTCAAACTATGAATATCCATTTCCATTTCTTTCGAATCCAAAGCATAAATTTCAGACAACATTCTTCTACCTTGAAACGAATAAGGCAAATGCATAATAATACTTGACCAAGTGTTGTAAACAGTTTCTTCCGTATTCTTCAATTTTTTAAATGAAAAATAAGCCTCTCTAGTACGGTCCATATAACACTGATTCGAATATTGTCCGTCAAAAACAGGTTGGTCCTTATGAATTTCAATTTCCGCCTCTAAATTATCAAACCAATTTTCATTAGCATTATTTCCAGTAATCAATTCTTTATTGATATTCCTGTAAGGTTTAAAAAAGTCAAAAACCCCTTTTGTACTAGTTGCCCAGTCTTTTTCAAAAGCAATAATCCTTGGATTTGAAGTCACCAACATAGCAACTGCACCAGCACCTTGGGTATATTCACCAGTAGAATTTAAATCGTACTTAGCAATATCCGTCGTTATTACTATGGCCTTTTTATCTGGATTTAGACGAATAAAATCAATGCAATTTTGAAGCGCATCTACACCTCCAATACAAGCAAAAGTAAAATCAACCACATCACATTCAGCTAGACAATCGGTTCCAAATTTTTGTTCTATTAGAGCGCTTAAAAAAGAAGCTATAGGTTTTGAACTATCAATAGCACTTTCGGTTCCAACATAAATTCTAGCTATATCATTTAGATTAATATTTTGTTCAAAAATTAATTTTGTTAAAGCATTCGCACCAAAAACCACTGTGTCTTGATGCATATCAGGCAATGTCATTTTTAATAATCCTAATCCTTTTTCTAATTTTTCAGGCTCAATATTTCTGGTTGTTGCCAATGTTTTAATAGGTAAATGTATTTTTGCTATATCAAATGCAATAGCATCAATTCCAGTTTTCATATTATTTTTTTAAGCTGATAAATTTACAATTCTAACACAATAAAAAAGCCACTTTAAAATAAGAAAAAAACAAAAAAGAATTATTTTTATTAAATCACATAAAAAAGGCTGTTTTTATTTAATAATTCACAACAAGTGACCTAAAATAGGTGGAAAAAATTAGAATTATTAATCCTGTTTTTTTTAACATTATTAAACAAAAAAAGTAATAATAAAATCTTATTTTTACGCGTTTATATATCAAAGACAATTTAAGTAAAACATTAATTACTAAATTATTAGAAAAGAAATGAATCGATTATTTACTTTATTATTTTTCGCAGCTTTTATAGCTTTCTTTTCTTGTTCAGATAAAGATGATAATTTAGTTAATGAAGGACCTCAATTGATGATAAAATTTCAATTTGATCCAAATCAAGCAAGATTAGATAATTTAGGACAACCTGCTACCGTTTCAATTGGAAAGGCTGCTCAATCACCAGTTTTTAATACTATAAGTGCTCATTATTTTGAATTGGCACCAAATGAATTCACACAATTAGGAGAAGGCAGTGTCTTATATCATGCTGCTGAAACGATTTCTGGAGGAGACATCGCTATTGATTTTTCTCAATCAAAGATAGTATCTGATGGTGAGACATTTTTATCTATTCCATTAAGTGAAATCAATCAAGGTAGTTATCAATATGTAAGAGTATCATTATCTTATCAAAATTATAACATTTCTATATTGAATAATGGAAATAATTATACTGCAACTTTAGAAAGTTTTGTAGGATACAACACCTATATTACCAATCACAATATTGGAAATAATATTTTCAATGTTAATGCTAATCGCTTGCAAGGTTATTGGGCATTAGGATTACATAATTTTCCTTATGCAACTTCAGGTCAAGCTCCACAAGGCGCTACAACTGTTCCTAATCCAATTGCATCTACTTCTGCAATTCCACAAGGATCATGTGTTGTTACTGGAAAATTTTCGACTAATTTAGTGATTACCGGAAATGAAAACAGAGACATTATAGTAACTTTATCTCTTTCAACGAACAACAGCTTTGAATGGCAAGAAGTGAATGTAGACGGAAAATTCGAACCAACTGCTGGTGAAAATGTAATCGATATGGGTGTAAGAGGTTTACAACCTACATTTACCAGATAACCTCATTTGTAACCTTCTGATTTACAAACACAATTAAACATATTTTAAATTCATTATAAATTACCACTAAAAGGTTGTGGTTAAATTTTTTATGCAGTATTTTTGTTTGATTTTTAAAACTAGTACAATCAAATAAAATTATGGCAAAATCAGCACTTTTAAAGTCATCTATTGCTAAGAAATACTGGATGGCTCTTACGGGTTTATTTTTATGCTTGTTTTTAGCTGGTCACTTAGCTGGAAATCTTCAGCTCTTAGTCCCAAATAATGCATTGAATTTTAATCAATATGCATTATTTATGACCACTAACCCTGCAGTAAAAATTCTTTCTTACTTAACGTACATTTCAATTCTTTTCCATGCTATTGATGGTTTTTTACTAACATATCAAAATGCAAAAGCAAGACCAATAGGATATGCAAAGACAAATCCTTCTGCTAATAGCAGTTTCTCTTCAAGAAACATGGCTGTTTTAGGAACTATTGTTTTGATATTTATTGTCACACACATGGTTAATTTTTGGGCAAAAATGCATTATGATAAAAATATGCCTTTAGCTCAAAAAGAAACTCTAGCACAAACGGGTAAAAAACAAATTCAATTAGTTGGAATTAAAGATTCTCAAATGCCTTTTTTCCAATTAGATGAATCAGGAAAATTATCTAAAGAATTTTTCGAAAACATAAAAACTCAAACACAAGGTCAATACGATTTAGAAATTCAAGATGTTACAAAGATTGTAAACAAAAAAGATGGTGAAGTAATATTTCAAGGATATAAAGATTTATACAAACTTACAATTGACTTTTTTAGAGACGCAAAATATGGTTTAATTTTCACTATTGGATATGTTTTAGCCATGTTCGCTCTAGGATTTCACTTATGGCATGGATTTTCAAGTGCATTTCAATCTTTAGGATTGAATGGCCCGAAATACACACCAGCCATCAAATTTTTTGGGAAAGCATTTTCGGTAGTTGTACCCTTATTATTTGCGATTATCCCATTATACATTCATTTTACTAAATAATCAACATCAGATATAATATGAAGTTAGATTCTAAAATACCAGAAGGACCATTAAATAAAAAATGGACTGATTATAAAGATCATTTAAAATTAGTTGCCCCTAATAATAGACCAAAATTAGATATTATTGTTGTTGGAACTGGTTTAGCAGGTGCTTCGGCTGCTGCTTCCCTTGGAGAAATGGGATATAATGTAAAAGCTTTTTGTTTTCAAGATTCTCCACGTAGAGCCCATTCAATTGCTGCTCAAGGAGGTATCAATGCTGCTAAAAATTATCAAAATGACGGTGATAGTATTTACCGTTTATTTTATGATACTATAAAAGGTGGTGACTACCGTGCTCGTGAAGCAAATGTGCATCGTTTAGCAGAAGTATCTGGAAATATCATTGACCAATGTGTTGCACAAGGAGTTCCTTTTGCACGTGAATATGGAGGTATGCTAGACAACCGTTCCTTTGGTGGTGTTCAAGTACAACGTACTTTTTATGCTGCTGGACAAACTGGTCAACAACTTTTACTGGGTGCTTATTCATCATTATCGAGACAAATTGGTTTAGGACGTGTTAAAATGTTCAACCGTCACGAAATGCTAGATTTAGTTAAAATAGACGGAAAAGCACGCGGAATAATTGCTCGCAACTTAATTACAGGCGAAATAGAAAGACATTCAGCTCATGCGGTAGTAATTGCTTCGGGTGGTTATGGAAATGTTTATTTCTTATCTACAAACGCAATGGGAAGTAATGTAAGCGCTGGCTGGAAAGTTCATAAAAGAGGTGCTGCATTTTCAAATCCTTGTTATGTTCAAATTCACCCAACTTGTATCCCTGTTCATGGAACCAATCAATCAAAATTAACGTTAATGTCTGAATCATTACGTAATTCTGGTCGCATATGGGTACCAAAGAAAAAAGAAGATGCTGAAGCTATTCGTGCTGGAAAATTAAAACCCACACAAATAGCGGAAGAAGATAGAGATTATTATTTAGAAAGAAGATATCCTGCATTTGGTAATTTAGTACCTCGTGATGTTGCTTCTCGTGCTGCAAAAGAACGTTGTGATGAAGGTTATGGAATTGAAGCTAATGATACTAATGAAGGAGTTTACTTGGACTTTTCTTCTGAAATTAAAAGCAAAGGAAAAGAAGTAGCTTATGCCCATGGAAATCACAATCCCTCTGAAGAAGAAATTATCAAATTAGGAAAAGAATGGATTGAAGAAAAGTATGGTAATTTATTCGAAATGTATGAGAAAATTACAGATGAAAATCCATATGAAACTCCAATGAAAATATACCCTGCAGTTCACTATACAATGGGTGGTGTTTGGGTTGATTACAACTTACAATCCTCTATTCCAGGTTGTTTTGTTGCGGGTGAAGCAAACTTCTCTGATCATGGAGCTAATAGACTTGGAGCTTCTGCTTTAATGCAAGGTTTAGCTGATGGTTATTTTGTTTTACCATATACTGTTTCAAACTATTTAGCAGATGAAATTAGAACAGGCAAAATTTCTACAGATGCTCCTGAATTTGCTGAAGCTGAAAAAAATGTAAAAGATTCTATAGACAAATTTTTAAACAACAATGGGACTAAATCAGTAGATTATTTCCATAAACGTTTAGGTTTAGTGATGTGGAATAAAGTAGGAATGGCTAGAAATGAAAAAGGATTAAAAGAAGCCATTGAAGAGATTGGTCAAATACGTGATGAATTTTACAAAGACGTATTTGTACCTGGAAGTGCTGAAGAATTAAATCCTGAATTAGAAAAAGCACTTCGTGTAGCCGATTTCTTAGAATTAGGTCAATTAATGGCAATGGATGCATTACAAAGAAATGAATCCTGTGGTGGTCACTTTAGAGAAGAGTATCAAGATGCAGAAGGAGAAACACTTCGCGATGATGAGAATTTCTCTTTTGTAAGTGCTTGGGAATACAAAGGACAAGATACTACAAAAGCAGAATTACACAAAGAAGATTTGAAATACGAGTTCATTAAAATTGCCGCTAGAAATTATAAATAGAAAATTATGAGTACAGCTAAAAATATAAATATAAATCTTAAAATTTGGCGTCAAAAAAATGCCAAGGAAAAAGGTGGTATAGTAGATTACAAATTAGATAATGTATCTACAGCGAGTTCATTCTTGGAGATGTTAGACCAATTAAATGAACAATTAATAAATAGCAAACAAGAACCTGTTGCATTCGATCACGATTGTCGTGAGGGTATTTGTGGAATGTGTTCACTTTACATTAACGGTAGAGCGCACGGTCCTGAAACAGGAACAACTACTTGTCAATTACACATGAGAAAGTTCAAAGATGGTGACACCATATATATTGAGCCGTTTAGAAGTAAAGCTTTCCCGGTAGTAAAAGATTTAGTGGTTGACAGGAGTTCTTTTGATAGAATTCAACAAGCTGGAGGATTTGTATCTGTAAACACCTCTGGAAACACTATAGACGCTAATTCTATACCAGTTCCTAAAGATGATGCTGACAAATCTTTTATGGCTGCTGCCTGTATTGGTTGTGGAGCTTGTGTTGCAAGTTGTAAAAATGGCTCGGCTATGTTATTTGTAGGAGCAAAAGTTTCTCAATATGCTTTGTTACCTCAAGGTAAAGTGGAAGCCGCTACACGTGTTCAAAACATGGTGAGACAAATGGACGAAGAAGGTTTTGGTAATTGTACTAATACAGGAGCATGTGAAGTAGAATGCCCTAAAGGGATTTCTTTAGAAAACATTGCTAGAATGAATAGAGAATTTTTAAAAGCTAGTCTTTAAAAATATAATCTAAAAAAAAGCGCTTTGTTTAAACAAAGCGCTTTTTTTATTATATATAATAAACACCAAAACTAATTTACTTTGCAAAAGCTCTCTTATTAAAAACAATTAATATTCCTACTCCTGTTGAAATTGCCATATCTGCAATATTAAAAATAGCATTAAAGAAAGAGAAGTGCTTTCCTCCAAAGAATGGCAACCATTCTGGTA
Organism: Flavobacterium jejuense; assembly: GCF_006491595.2. Taxonomy (GTDB): domain Bacteria; phylum Bacteroidota; class Bacteroidia; order Flavobacteriales; family Flavobacteriaceae; genus Flavobacterium; species Flavobacterium jejuense. The sequence goes on along the minus strand of NZ_VEVQ02000013.1, from coordinate 11,727 downwards.
GATTTCCTTCCCAAAAAGGAAAATAAAGCATATCTACTACTTCTCCATGAAACCAAGTCCCATAAGGTTGATCTGCAAATGCTGTTGCTACCTGATGATAGCTATCATTAAATACTACTCCATAAAAGACAGAATCAATAATATTACCAATAGCACCAGCTAATATTAAAGATATTGCCGTAATTAAATAATTAGACTGATTCTTTTTAACTGAATCCCAAAGCCACCAAGCAATACCAGGTACAACTAACAATCTAAAAAGGGTAAGTGCTAATTTTCCATGTTCACCTGGAATTACTGCACCCCAGGCCATTCCTTCGTTTTCAATAAAATGAATACGAAACCATTCAAAAACTTTTATTTCTTCATTAATAAAAAAATGTGTTTTTATATAAATCTTAGAGATTTGATCTATAAGTAGAATAAGGATTACTATGAAATAAGCTTTCTTTAATGACATTCTGTTAAAATTTGAACAAAAATAAGGATTTTAATAAAAAAAAACGCCCCTATAGGAGCGTTAATATAATTTTATAATAAGATTAACGTTGCAAGTTTTTTGCTTCTATACTCATCGTAGCATGCGGAACCACTTTTAAGCGCTCTTTACCAATTAATTTACCCGTCACTTTGCAAATACCATACGTTTTATTTTCAACTCGGAAAAGGGCGTTTTTTAAATCTCTAATAAACTTCTCTTGACGAGTAGCTAGTTGAGAATTCGCTTCTTTTGACATGGTTTCACTACCTTCCTCAAATGCTTTGAATGTTGGAGAAGTATCATCTGTTCCATTATTCAAATCATTCATATAAGCACTTCTAATTAAATCTAAATCTGCTTGTGCTTTCTCAATTTTTTTTAATAAAATCTCTTTAAACTCAGCTAAATCTGCGTCTGAATATCTTAATTTATCATCAACCATCATTTCTATGTATTAAGGTTATTACTAATGGTTCCTATCTAGAAAGAATTTTTCAAAAACCCTATTTCGATATTAACACAACTGTTTTTACTTCATCAAACTCAATTTCTATACCGTTTTCTATTTTTGGTACAAAAATTAATTCATCTGTTAAAGTTTCTGATTTAATATAGTGTTCATTCTCTAAAACTGATTGCTCAATGGTAGCATTATTTTGAATATGCACTTTTATTTTATCTGTAACTTCAAATCCAGAATCTTTTCTAATATTTTGAATTCTATTTACTAACTCCCTAGCTACTCCTTCATTACGCAATTTTTCATCTATAACAATATCTAGCGCAACTGTAATCCCATTTGAATTAGCCACTAACCAACCTGGAATATCTTGCGATGAAATCTCAACATCTTCGGATGTTAAAGTAATACTTTTTCCTGATATTTCAAGCATTATTTCACCCACTTTGTCCAAAATATTAATTTGATCAGCAGACATAGATTGTATCTCTTTGGAAATCAAACCCATATCTTTTCCAAAACGCGGCCCAAGTGCTTTAAAATTAGGCTTTATTTGTTTAACCAATACTCCTGAAGCATCATCCAACAACTCTATTTCTTTTACATTTACTTCTGCTTTAATCAGGTCTGAAACTGCTTCGATTTCTGACTTAAAAGCTTTGTCAAGCACTGGAATCATTATCTTTTGCAATGGTTGACGTACTTTTATTGATTCTTTTTTTCGTAATGACAACACTAGTGAAGAAACTGTTTGTGCTTTCAACATCCTACTCTCTAGTGATTTATCAACAAAGTTTTCAACCGTTTTTGGAAATTCAGCTAAATGAACACTTTCAAAATTTTCTTTATTTGTAGCTAAATTTAAATCTTTATACAACCTATCCATAAAGAATGGAGCTACTGGTGCTGCTAGTTTTGCAACCGTTTCCAAACAAGTATATAAAGTTTGATAAGCTGCTATTTTATCTGTTCCATATTCACCTTTCCAGAATCTTCTTCTACACAAACGTACGTACCAGTTACTTAAATTCTCCTGAACAAAGTCAGATATTGCTCTTGATGCTTTTGTTGGTTCATAATCCGCATAGGCTTCATCCACCACTTTTATTAAAGTATGTAATTCTGATAAAACCCAACGATCGATTTCTGGTCTTTCATTTAAAGGGATTTCATCTTCTGCATATGTAAAACCATCAATGTTAGCATATAACGCAAAGAAAGAATACGTATTGTATAGTGTTCCAAAGAATTTACGTCTTACCTCGGCTACTCCTTCAATATCAAACTTAAGGTTATCCCAAGGATTGGCATTGGAAATCATATACCAACGCGTTGCATCTGGACCATAATCTGCTAAAGTAGTAAATGGATCTACTGCATTTCCTAAACGTTTCGACATTTTCTGTCCGTTTTTGTCAAGCACTAAACCATTTGAAACTACATTTTTATACGCAATTTTATCGAATACTAATGTTCCAATCGCATGTAAGGTATAAAACCATCCACGGGTTTGATCTACTCCTTCTGCGATAAAATCGGCTGGAAAATCTTGATTTTCGTCTATTTTTTCTTTGTTTTCAAAAGGATAATGCCATTGTGCATACGGCATAGATCCTGAGTCGAACCATACGTCAATTAAGTCACTTTCGCGTTTCATTGGTTTACCCGAAGCAGAAACTAATATAATTTCATCCACTACATTTTTATGTAAATCGACTAAATCGTAGTTTTCTTCACTCATATTTCCTATTTGAAACCCTTTGAATGGATTTTCTTTTTGGAAACCAGCAGCGATTGATTTTTCTATTTCATTGTATAATTCTTCTACTGAACCTACTAAAATTTCTTCTGTACCTTCTTCGTTTCTCCAAATTGGCAATGGAATTCCCCAATACCTTGAACGCGATAAGTTCCAATCATTGGCATTTTTTAACCAATTTCCAAAACGACCTTCTCCAGTTGCTTTTGGCTTCCAGTTGATGGTTTCGTTTAAGTCGAACATGCGTTCTTTCACCTCTGTTACTTTTATAAACCAAGAATCTAATGGATAATATAGAATTGGTTTATCGGTTCTCCAACAATGTGGGTAACTGTGCACGTATTTTTCAACCTTAAAGGCTTTGTTTTCTTCTTTTAACTGAATAGCGATTTCTACATCTGCTGAACGTTCTGGAGCTTCCCCATCGTTGTAATATTCGTTCTTTACGTATTTTCCAGAATACTCGCCAAGACCTTGAATGAACTTCCCTTGTAAATCGACTAAAGGTACTAAATTATCATTGGCATCTTTCACTAACATTGGAGGCACTTCTGGTTTTGCTTCTTTAGCTACTTTAGCATCATCAGCTCCAAAAGTAGGTGCTGTGTGTACAATTCCTGTTCCATCTTCTGTAGTTACAAAATCTCCTGAAATTACTCTAAAAGCATTTTCAGGATTATCATTTGGCAAAGCCAATGGCATTAACTGTTCGTAACGCATTCCTACTAAATCAGCTCCTTTGAACTCTTTTAAAACTTGAAAAGGTATTTTCTTGTCACCTTCTTTAAAGTTTTCAAAATCTGATGCTTCAGCAGATTCGAAGAATGTTTTTCCGAATTGTTTTCCTACTAAGTTTTTAGCTAGAATAACTTTTACTGGTCGAAAGGTATATTGGTTAAACGTTTCAACCAAAACATAATCGATTTTTGGACCAACGGTTAAAGCGGTATTTGATGGTAAAGTCCAAGGAGTTGTAGTCCAAGCTAAGATATGAATGTCTCCTAGGTCTTGTAAAAAACTTGGTAAACTTTCATTTATTGCTTTGAATTGTGCTACAACTGTAGTATCGGTAACATCTCTATAACTTCCTGGTTGGTTTACTTCGTGCGAAGACAAACCTGTTCCTGCTTTTGGAGAATAGGGCTGGATGGTGTAGCCTTTGTACAGTAAATCCTTATCATAAATTTGCTTTAACAACCACCAAACGGTTTCCATGTATTTCGACTTGTACGTTACATATGGATCTTCCATATCTACCCAATAGCCCATTTTTTCTGTTAGGTCGTTCCAAACATCTGTGTAACGCATAACTGTGCGTTTACAAGCTTCGTTGTATTCTGCAACTGAAATTTTAGTTCCAATGTCTTCTTTGGTGATTCCTAATTCTTTTTCGGTACCTAATTCTACAGGTAGGCCGTGTGTGTCCCAACCTGCTTTACGCTTTACTTGGTATCCTTTTTGTGTTTTATAACGACAGAAAATATCTTTAATAGCACGTGCCATTACGTGGTGAATACCAGGCAATCCGTTTGCTGAAGGTGGTCCTTCAAAAAACACATAGGGTTGGTTTCCTTCTCGTGTGGTTACACTTTTATCGAAGATGTTTTCTTTTTTCCAAAAATCCAATACTTCAGACGCTACTGTGGGTAAGTCAAGTCCTTTATATTCAGTAAATTTAGTACTCATTATATCGCTTTCTTATTTGAAGATGCGAAAATACTAAATTTCGAATAATTGTACCGTTTTTTAGATGAAAAAAAGAGATTGTGGTATAAGTAACATTTATTTTGTTTAAAAGTGGTATTTAAGATTGCTTTTTTTATGTTGTTTTTATTGTATCTCGTTTTCAATATGCTTATGTATTACACCTAAAATTGATTTTATTAAGCTGTTCTTATCTATTTACTTATATTTTACTATTTTTATTATTCCTTATAAAGACGTTATAAAGACGACATATATACGTTATAAATACAGTATAAATAAATTGATTATGGCTAAACAAAAAGGTATAGTAACACTTGTAGGCACTCTAGATGGTATTAATTTTTATACTAGAAAAGGGAAAGCGGTTGCTCGAAAAGCTGGTGGTGGCTTTACGGGAGCTAAAATTAAAAAGAGTCCTAACATGGTGCGTGTTAGAGAAAATAATTCAGAGTTTGCAAATTGTTCTCGGTTTAAGAAGCAATTTAAAGATGCTTTACATCCTTTTTTTAGGGATTATAAAAATGGTGATTTGCATGGTAAGATGATGCGTTTGTTCTTGGCAATAAAGGATTGTGATTTAATTTCAGAACGTGGTAAACGTAGCATTGCGAATGGATTGCAAACACAGATGGGGCAAGAGTTATTATTACAATTTCAATTTACTGGTTTTCACTTGTCATTTTTAAGAGGCAGTTTTAATCCTATTACTTCGGCTTTTTCTTTGGATGGTTTTGCTGTTTCTATGTTGCCTTTTCCGATAGGTTCTACACACTTAATTATTGATTATGGTGTCCTTTTATTTGATTCTAATTTTTCAAAAGCTGTGCTACACAAAAGTAGTACTTCTTTAACAATCGCTAAAAACTGTCCTTTTGATGATACTCTTTTTGGTTTTGATTCTGCTTTGCCATTCTCGGAAATGTGGATGGGCATTTTAACGTATCGTTTTGTACAAGAAGTTAATGGCCATTTTTATCCGTTAAAGGATCAATCTTTTTTCGGATTGCAAGTAGTGGGAATTAACTTTTAATCTATTTTTTTAGAGTTCTTTTTAATCTTATTTTTCTTTCTTATTTTTGATTGTATATAAGCCACACAAAATGAACTGGAGAGCCCAATTAATTACCTATAAAAAGGAAAAACGTATTGCTGTTATTTTTGATAAAGATGCTAGACTAATTGCTCGTATCAAAACTTTTAAAGATGCACGATGGAGTGTTTCAAAAGGATATTGGCATTTGCCAGATACCATTGAAAATAGAAATCGTTTCAGAATTCCTTCAACTCCTGTTCCTTCAGATGAAGGAATACAAGAATTGAGAAAGTTTAAACACTGGTTACAATCTAAACGATACAGCGACAATACTATCAAAACTTATGGAGAGGCACTAAAATCGTTTTTAACGTTTTTCAATCATAAATCTGTTTTTGAAATCACAAACGATGATGTTATTCTATATACTATTGAATACATTCTAAAAAACAGACTTTCTTCCTCTTACCAAAACCAACTTGTGAATGCTATAAAATTATATTTCAAAACCATTCACAATGAAATCCTTGTCATTGATAAAATTCATCGTCCACAACGAGAAAAAGTTTTACCTAATGTTTTGAGTAAGGAGGAAGTAAAACAAATTCTTTCTGCACATACTAATTTAAAACATAAAGTAATGCTTTCCATGATTTACAGCTGTGGTTTGAGAAGAAGTGAATTATTAAATTTAAGACCAAACGATATTGATTCTAAAAGAAATATTGTAATAATTAGACAATCTAAAGGCAAAAAAGATAGAATTACTCCATTATCTCCAAAAATATTAGAAATGTTACGGAATTATTATATAGCATATAAACCTAAGACTTGGTTATTTGAAGGACAAAATAAAGGGGAACAATATTCTGAACAAAGTCTGCAAAGTATTCTAAAACAAGCCTTACAAAAAACAAAAATTACTAAACCCGTAACCTTACATTGGTTGCGACACAGTTATGCCACACATCTACTTGAAAGTGGAACAGATTTACGTTATATTCAAGAATTATTAGGTCATAATAGTAGTAAAACAACTGAAATATACACGCATGTAAGTACAAAAAGCATACAACAAATTAAAAGTCCATTTGATGAATTGTACTGATTTTTATATATTTACAAATGAAATACTGTATGATGTTTATCATACATATCTACCCAAAAATAGAGAGATATGTATGACTGCGTCATACATATAAACAAGTTGTGGGCAATGTGAACAAACCTACGAACAGCCGTTACAAATTCCCGTCAGAAAACAATTTGCACGTTGAACACCGAAAATGAAAATGAGGTTGGAGAATATGGACTTTTTGAAATCATAGAGGTGGATTAAAATCAACTAATGTTTTTATAAATTGTAAACCCCAAACCTGAACCTTTCAAGAAAAACAACTTGGACTTTTGAAGAAAGTTGATTGAAATATTTATGGGCACCTTTGTACTATAAATATTAAAAAGAAATGAAACCAAAAGAAACGGTATTAGTCACGGGAGGCACAGGCTTTGTCGGACTACAAATAGTTTTTCAACTATTACAAAAAGGATATAAGGTAAACACAACGCTTCGTTCTTTAAAAAGTATAGACAACGTAATCGAAAGCTTAAAATCTAATGGCATCACAACCTTTGAAAACTTATCTTTTTTTGAAACGAATCTCACAGACGATAAAAACTGGGACAAAGCAATGCAAGGTTGCAAATATGTATTGAGTGTTGCCTCACCCGTTTTTTTTGAAGTCCCAAAAGATGAAAATGAGGCAATTCGTCCTGCAGTAGAAGGGATACTTCGTGTGCTAAAATTTGCTAAAAAAGAAGGTGTAAAACGAGTGGTGATGACCTCAAACTTTGGAGCGGTAGGTTTTAGCCAGACCGATAAAACCAGAGCTACAACAGAAGCTGATTGGACAGATACTAAACTTAGCGGCCTTTCTGTTTACGAAAAATCAAAAACCTTAGCAGAAAAAGCCGCTTGGAATTTTATCAAAAATGAAGGTAGCAATTTGGAATTTGCAACTATCAATCCTGTTGCCATTTTAGGACCTTCGTTAAATGCTCATGTTTCAGAAAGCTTTAATTTCCTGAAACATATGCTTGATGGCTCTATGAAAGCTGTGCCTCCCATTACATTGAACATTGTAGATGTTCGAGATGTGGCAGCCCTACATATTCTTGCAATGGAAACTCCTGATGCAAACCGTAAAAGATTTATTGCTACTGCCGATGGACAAATATCAATGCCTGAAATTGCAATATTTTTACGAAAAACATTTCCTGATATTTCTTCAAAAGTGTCAACCAAAACATTACCTGTATTTCTGGTAAAATTTGGTTCCCTATTTAATGCACAAGCCAAACAAGGGGTTATGTTAATAAAAGTGAATAGAAATGTAAGCAATGCACAAGCCAAAGATATTTTAGATTGGACACCAATAGCAACTAACGAAGAGGCTATAATGGCTTCTGTGGAAAGTTTGGTGAAATATGATATTATCACTTCCAATTAATACAACTTAAGAGATTTTAATTATGAATAATTTAGAATTCAAAATAAAACATTCAATGGATATTCAAGCAGTGTCTCAATTGGTAATAAACGAACGTCATTACCGAGACAGAGGTTGGTGCGAAAAATGGAAGGATTGTTTTGCAGATGACTCTCTGGTTGAAATAAGTTGGTTCAAAGGAACTGGGGCTGAATTTGTTGAACAAACTCGGCTTCATTCAGTTCAGGGGCGACACCGGCTTTCACCACCCAGCGTACAAGTAAATGGTGACAGAGCATACGTTGAATTGCCCCTTGCTATTGAATTCCGAAATATTATTGGAGATGTTGAAGCCGACCTTGTTTCTTATACACGTTCACAATATCGTGCCATACGCTTAGGTGGAATATGGCGTATAGTAAAACTTACCGCAATCTACGAACGGGATACACTTACGCCCACTATACCAGGCACTACGCTAATCCTTGATACCGAATCACTGAAGAAATACAGGCCTTCGTATCGCTTCATTTCCTATAATATCAAAAATCTTGGTATAGAGCCTAAAAACGATTTGTTAGGTGAAGATAAACCTGAAGCGATTACAGCGTTTTATGAAAAAGAAATGGCATGGTTGAAAGGTGAGCAGTAGAGATACATTTATTCGTATTAGACAAACAGCCTTAATGGATGGAAAGCATAATAAATATGACAGCATTAAATAAAAAACTCAAATGAAAAAAAGGCGATATTTTATAATCATTACCACAATTCTTCTCATAGTTACAGTAATAATGGCACAGACACCAGACATAGATAAGGACTTTAAAGATTCTGATAAAATAATTGGTACTTGGGTAAGTAAAGCCAAAGATTCTAGAATGGAAATTTACAAATCTAATGACTCATATAAAGGCAGATTAATAGAAGGATGGGGACTTGAACTATATGAAGATGATGGTGTTACGCTTACACAAGACAGCAAAAATCCTGATAAAAGTTTGCGAGACAGAACGCTAAAAAATATGGAATTTATTTCCGAAATGACCTTTGAAAAAGGTGCATATAAAGGTGGTGAAATATATATGGCTAAATTAGGAAAATCTATGAAATGTAAAATGTACTTTAAAGGCGAAGAGCTTCGTGTTCGGATTTATGTAGGAATTCCTATTTTAGGAACGACAAAAAAGTGGACAAGAGTTCAATAAAAAATGCTTTTTAATGATTGATAGAAGTAAAGATTTACAACCTAACATTTTAACCGAACAGTTTATACCAGACCACGTGTTCGTTTATTTAGAAAAAGGAACGCTGGAATGTTATGATGGGAATAAAAATTACACTTTTCAGGAAGGTGATATTTGCATTGCCCGTAAGAATAGGTTAGCACGATACAAAGTAAAGTCAAACATCGAATACAAGTTCTTTTGTTTTGACGAAGATTTTCTGAAAGTAATTCAAAAAAAACACCATATAAAACCCGTTACGCTTACTACTAAAGATACGTTCTTAAAAATCCCGAATAATGAATTGCTATTGTCGTTCATTCAATCCTTAAGTCCGTATTTGAAAAACAACCAAAATATTGACAAAACGTTTCAGGAAATTAAATATGAAGAATTGCTTTTTATTTTGCTTAAAAATCAGCCTGAGTTAGCAGGACTATTTTTTGACTTTTCTGTTCCGCATAAAATAGATTTAGAATCATTTATGGAGACCAATTTCACATTCAACGTTTCAATACAGCACTTTGCCTTTCTTACGGGACGAAGTCTTTCAGCTTTCAAAAGAGATTTTAAGGAAATATTTAATGAAACACCAAGTCGATGGCTAACGCAAAAACGTTTAAAAGAAGCTTATTTTCTTATTGACCAAAAGAATAAAAAACCGACTGAAGTATATCTCGATTTGGGTTTTGAAACGCTTTCACATTTTTCGTTTGCGTTTAAAAAGCATTTTGGTATATCACCAACAGAATTAATTAAAAAGCTTAACTAACTTATCAAGGCCAGTTTATTCTTAAATTCAAATACACGTACATTTGAAAAATTATGACAGAATTTTGGGAAACAGCATTTAACAACAAGCAAGAAATGTGGGGTTTGAACTCCGCAAAATCGGCTTTGATTGCCAAAGAATTCTTTGTTGAAAACCATGTCAAAACGGTTCTGATTCCGGGAATTGGATACGGACGAAATGCTCAACCATTTATCAATAATGGGATTGAAGTTACAGGAATTGAAATTTCAAAAACAGCCATAGAAATTGCAAAAAAGCATTACGGTTCTGAATTACACATTTTTCACGGTTCTGTAACCGAAATGTCTTTTGACAACAAAAAATATGACGGCATTTTTTGTTATGCTCTTATTCATTTATTGGACAGCGAAGAAAGAAAAAAGCTAATTCAAGATTGCTACAGCCAATTGAACGAAAACGGATTTATGATTTTTACTGCTATAAACAAAAATGCAAAGCAATATGGTCAAGGCGAATTGATAAGCAAAGACCGCTATGAAATACATAAAGGGGCTAAAATATTCTATTACGACCAAGAATCGGTAAATTCAGAGTTTGACAAATTTGGACTTTTTGAAATCACAGAAGTGGATGAAAATCAGCCAATGTACCTGATGAAATGCCAAAAAAGAATAGAAAACACTGCCCACAACAATGTATATAAAAAATAGGCGAGATAGTAGTAAATTCAAGGCTTTTGGCTCGCATCAAACTTTTTTCTTAATCGAAAGTTCGGTGCTTCGAAATCGCCTACTTTTCATATACTAACCGTTGGCATTCATTTCTGAGCGAAATCAGAAAATTGAAAAAATATGAAATATTATAAGTACAAATGGAATGAATTAAGAGGAGATAAATTCGACAATTGGGGATTTTCACTATGGTATTTTGAAATCGGAAATGACCAGTTTCCAAGCAGACAAATAGAAATCTATGAAAATGGGGAAATTCTCAAATATTCAGAAGAAAAACTCGAAGATGAATTTGGCTTTCTTGGAGACCAAAAATTGGATTTAACTGAATTTAATGGGGTTGAATGCACAAAAGAAGAATTTGAAATAAATTGGAAAAGATAGAATACATAAAAGGAGATGCAACTTATCCAATTGGAATTGGGAATAAATTAATTGTTCATATTTGTAACGATATTGGAGCTTGGGGAAAAGGTTTTGTTTTAGCAATATCAAAAAGATGGAAAAATCCAGAATTACTATACAAAGAATGGTTTAAAGCTGGAGTGAATTTTGAACTTGGAGAGGTTCAGTTTGTAAAAATTGAATCTGACTTATTTATAGCTAATATGATTGGACAACATAAAATAAGAAAATCTAAAACTGAAATTCCAATTAGATATAAAGCTGTTAGAAATTGCTTGAAAAAAGTTGCTGATTTTGCAGAAGGAAATGATTTTTCTGTGCATATGCCAAGAATTGGTTGTGGACTTGCAGGTGGAAAATGGAATGAAATTGAGCCAATAATAAAAGAGGAATTAATAAACAGGAATATAAAGGTAACTGTTTATGATTTTGAATAAAAAACGAAATGCCAACACCGTATAAAATTAATTGCTAGTGCAAGCTTACTTGCGAAAATCCTCGCGGATTTTCTATTCGGTTTGTATTTGCTAAATTAGGTGCTTGAACCACGCAACTAATCTTATACAAACACGTTACCTGTAATACGAAAAAACATCCGTATCTTAAATGAAAGACATTGAATTAATCAAACTTTATGAAGAATCATACAAAGGGCAATATGATGATTTATTTGAGTCTTTAG
>NZ_VEVQ02000012.1 GCF_006491595.2 Flavobacterium jejuense | reverse complement strand
ATGAGGGTTTTTTGTTTAAAAGAATATCAAAAGATAAACGTAGCTTAAACTAGTTTGTTAATAATAAAAGCAGCTTACTTTAAACGCTTTTTATAGAAATTATGAAGAGAAATAAATAAACTATTATAAAAGAGATGCTTTACGGCTTTACGAGTAATCTTGATGAACGATCATGTAGTAAATCATTGAGTATTTAACTTGTAATTGTTACAATGAATATTTATAGGGCAAGTTGTGCATTTAGGATTCGTTGGACGGCAAATTTCCCTACCTAAAAAGGATAATGACATTCCTATATCATGCCATATTTCATAGGGAAGTTCGTTCATTAATTTTTTTTCAATTTTATCTCCATTATTAATTTTTGGAGTCAATCCTATTCTTGGAGCTACTCTTATTACGTGTAAATCAACAATTATACCTTCTGATTTTTGATTGGTTTCTCTTAAAATTACATTAGCAGACTTTCTTCCAATTCCTTTTAAATCAATTAAATTAGTTAGGTTTTTTGGTATATTTTCGTCAGTTTTTAGAATAGATGCTATTTCAAAAATCCATTTTGCTTTATTATTGTAATTCTTTATGGATTGAATATAAGTTGTTACCTCTTTGACTGATGCATTTGAAAGACTTTCCATATTAGGATATTTTTCAAAAAAAAGGATTGTAACTTTGTTAATGTTAGCATCTGAGTCTCTGGCAGAAAGGATTACCATTATTAACAGTTGGTATGTGTTCTTATAAGCTAATGGATGTTTTTTATTTTTATATCTTTCTAATAAAGGCTGAAGGTTCTCTTTCCAGTTATTGAATAGCATTTTTTATTTAAATATAATAAAAAAGAGTGCTATTTATAAAATAGCACTCTTTTTGTTGGCTGTAATTTATTAAAATTATTTGGTTAAACCTCTTGAAATAACAATTCTTTGAATTTCTGATGTCCCTTCATAAATTTGAGTTATTTTGGCATCACGCATCATTCTCTCTACATGATATTCACTTACATAACCATTTCCTCCATGTATTTGTACTGCTTCAATTGTTGTATTCATAGCAGTTTCAGAAGCAAATAGTTTTGCCATTGCTCCAGAATGAGAGATGTCTTCTCCGTTATCTTTTTCAAAAGCAGCTTTAAAGCATAACATTCTTGCAGCTGTAATTTGTAAATGCATATCTGCTAATTTGAAAGCAATTGCTTGATGTTGAATAATTGGCTTTTTAAAAGCTACTCTTTCTTGTGCGTATTTTAAAGCTAATTCGTAGGCTCCTGAAGCAATTCCTAATGCTTGAGAAGCAATTCCAATTCTACCTCCATTTAAGACAGCCATGGCAAAATTAAAACCGAAACCATTAGCACCAATTCTGTTTTCTTTTGGAACTTTAACATCTGAGAACATTAATGAATGTGTATCAGATCCTCTAATTCCCATCTTTTTCTCTTTTGGACCAATTGAAAATCCTTCCCAACTTTTTTCTACTAAAAAAGCATTAATTCCTTTATGCCCTTTTTCAACATCTGTTTGGGCTATAACTATATATGTAGATGCTGTACCACCATTAGTAATCCAGTTTTTAGTACCATTTAATAAATAGTAATCACCTTTATCTATTGCAGTTGTTTTTTGTGAAGTGGCATCTGAACCAGCTTCAGGTTCAGATAAACAAAAAGCACCTATTACTTCCCCTTTTGCTAAAGGGACAAGGTATTTTTGTTTTTGTTCTTCATTACAAAATTTCTCTATTCCAGCACAAACTAGTGAATTATTAACAGACATAATTACTGCAGCAGAAGCATCAACTTTTGCAATTTCTTCAATTGCTAATACGTAAGAAATACTGTCTAATCCTGCACCACCATATTTTGGATCTACCATCATTCCAAGAAAGCCTAAGTCAGCCATCATTTTTACTTGTTCAGTTGGAAATTTTGAATGTTCATCTCTTTCAATAACTCCAGGTAATAATTCAGTTTGAGCAAAATCTCTAGCTGCTTGTTGAATCATTATTTGTTCTTCGGTTAGCTTAAAATCCATATTATTTGATATTCTATTTTGATTATTTTTAATTTCGTACCAAATGTAGGTATTTATTGCTTATTTTTCAATAACAATTTGTAATTTTAAACCATGTTTAAAGAAAACTACAACGTTATCGGTGTGATGTCAGGTACCTCCTTAGACGGAGTTGATTTAGCTTATATTTCTTTTCAAAAGGAATATAGTTGGAATTTTCAAATACTTAAATACGAGACAGTTTCTTACACTAGTGACTGGGTTGAGAAGCTAAAAAATGCTATTTATTTGTCTAAAAATGATTTGAAAGGAATTAATGAAGAGTACACTGATTTACTATGTAATTACATATCGCAATTTATTGCTAAAAATGCAATAGTACATATTGATGCGGTTTGTAGTCATGGACATACTATTTTGCATCAACCCGATAAAGGATATACTTTACAAATAGGTAATTTGCCTAAAATAGCTTCCTTAATAAATTTACCTGTTGTTTGTGATTTTAGAGTTCAGGATGTGACTTTAGGTGGTCAAGGAGCTCCTTTAGTTCCAATAGGGGATCAATTGTTGTTTTCGGAATTTGATTACTGTTTGAATCTTGGAGGTTTTTCAAATATTTCTTTCGAGAATGAGGGTAAAAGAATTGCTTATGATATTTCTCCAGTAAACACTGTTCTAAATTTTTATTCCAAAAAAATGGGATTTGATTATGATGATAAAGGTTTATTTGCAAAGAAAGGAATTTTAAATATCGATTTATTTGAAAAATTGAATATGTTGTCTTTTTATAATGAATCTTATCCTAAATCTTTAGGAATGGAATTTGTAAATGAAATTATTTTTCCTCTGTTAGATAAATTTAAGATTCCTAATGAAGATATGCTTCGGACTTTTGTAGAGCATATTGCTTATCAAATAAGTGTTTCTCTCTCAAATGAGGATAAAACGCTTTTAATAACTGGAGGTGGTGCATATAATGATTTTCTAATAGAAAGAATGAAATACTATTTACCAAAAACAGTATTAGTTATACCAAATGATGCCATAATTCAATATAAAGAAGCGCTTATTTTTGCTTTTTTAGGGGTTTTAAAATTGCGTAATGAAATCAATGTATTAGCTTCTGTAACTGGTGCCAAAAAAGATCATTCTGCGGGTGTGATTTATTTTAATTAGTTATGAAATCAATTACTTTGTCTTCTAATTCTTTACTTTTTAAATTATGTCCCAATCCTTCCGTAAGGATTAACTTACTGTTTTTCCAATTTTCGTTTAAACGAATGGAATAATTTGGATTGGTATCTTTATCCTCTTTGTTATGGGTAATTAAGCAATCGGTTGTTATTTCTATTGCAAATTTTGAAGTGGAAAAATAACTAGGTTTATTCTTTATTATTTTTGTAAATCTACCGATTGGTATTTGATAAAAGAATGATTCTTCTAATTTTATTTTAAAATATCATTCATATGTGAAAAAATTGTTAAATAATAGACCGTTTAAAAATATTACTTGAAAAATTGCCTTTAAAAAAAAAGGAAAAACTTAAATTTGTCTACCAATTTTAACATCATAATGAAAGATTTACTTAAAAAATTTGAAAATAAAGAACCAGAAATAGTATTTAATTGGAAAGATCCTGAAACAGAGGCAGAAGGATGGACCGTTATTAACTCTTTAAGAGGAGGAGCTGCTGGAGGTGGTACTAGAATGCGTAAAGGGTTAGATATGAATGAAGTGCTTTCTCTAGCAAAAACAATGGAGGTGAAATTTTCAGTTTCTGGTCCAGCTATTGGAGGTGCTAAATCGGGAATAAATTTTGACCCCAATGACCCTCGTAAAAAAGGGGTTTTAGAAAGATGGTATAAAGCAGTATCTCCATTATTGAAAAATTATTATGGAACAGGTGGTGACTTAAATGTGGATGAAATTCATGAAGTTATACCAATGACAGAAGATTGTGGTGTTTGGCATCCGCAAGAGGGTGTTTTTAATGGTCATTTTAAACCAACTGAAGCAGACAAAATTAATAGAATTGGACAATTGCGTCAAGGTGTAATTAAAGTAATTGAAAATCCTAATTTCTCACCTAATGTTAATAGGAAATATACTGTCGCTGATATGATAACAGGTTATGGTGTTGCAGAAGCAGTGCGCCATTTTTATACAATTTTTGGAGGAGACGTAAAGGGTAAAAAAGCTATTGTGCAAGGATTTGGTAATGTTGGTTCTGCTGCGGCTTTTTATTTAGCAGAAATGGGTGCCAAAGTTGTAGGTATTATCGATAGAGATGGTGGTTTGATTAATGAGCAAGGGTTTTCTTTTGAAGAAATTAAGACACTTTTCTTAAATAAAGATGGAAATAAATTAGTTGCTCCAAATATGATTCCATTTGAGGAAATCAATGAAAAAATTTGGTCCATTGAAGCTCAAATTTTTGCACCATGTGCAGCTTCTCGATTGGTAACTAAATCTCAAGTGGATAAAATGATTGCTTCAGGCTTAGAAGTGATTTCAAGTGGTGCCAATGTGCCTTTTGCTGATAAAGAAATTTTCTTTGGTTCAATTATGGAAGAGACAGATGCTAAAGTTAGTCTTATTCCAGATTTTATTGCTAATTGTGGTATGGCTAGAGTTTTTGCCTACTTTATGGAGAAAAAAGTCCAAATGACTGATGATGCTATTTTTTCTGATACTTCAAATAGAATTAAAAATGCTATTGAAAAAGTACATGCTGTTAGCACTGATAAGAAGAATATAAGTGCTAGAGCTTTTGAGATAGCATTAAAACAGTTAATTTAAATTTAACCCAAAACTTAACTCGATAAAAATGGAAATTTTACTGATAGTAATATTTGTTCTAGGTTATTTAGCGATAGCAATGGAGCATTCTTTAAAAGTAGATAAATTGATTCCCGCATTAGCTATGATGGCTATTTTGTGGGCGTTAATTGCAGTTAATCACTTAGAGGTTTTTGATATAATTCCAGGTGTTGGTAAAGAATCTCATCATCTAGAAGGGGTTTTGTTGCATCATTTAGGAAAAACTGCTGAAATTCTTGTATTTTTAATGGGAGCGATGACTATTGTTGAGATTATTGATTATTTTGATGGTTTTGCGACAATTAAATCTTTCATAAAAACAAAAAGTAAATCTAAATTATTATGGCTTTTTACAATACTTGCTTTTGTTTTATCTGCAATCATTGATAATCTAACAGCTACTATTGTTTTAATAACCATACTTCAAAAAATAGTAAAAGAGAAAGAAACTCGTTTGTGGTTTGCAGGATTAATTGTTATTGCTGCAAATGCAGGAGGAGCTTGGTCTCCTATTGGAGATGTTACGACTACGATGTTGTGGATTGCTAACAAAGTTTCTGCATCACAATTAATAGAGCATGTTTTAATACCTTCTATTTTGTGTTTTGCTGTACCAACATTCATAGCTTCGAGAATGAAGATCTTTAAAGGTTATATTGATGCTGAAAATGATGACGATAAAACAACTCCCAAATATAGTAGTTTAATTTTTTATCTTGGTTTAGGTTCAATTTTGTTTGTACCTGTATTCAAAACATTTACACATTTACCTCCATATGTAGGAATGATGTTGTCTTTAGCAATTGTTGCAGCTGTTGCTGAATTTTTAAGTAATAGAAAATTCAGTATGGGTGGAGCTACTTCTGGAGACGGAGATGGTACTATAGATCACCATAGTCCAGTGCATAAATCATTATCCAAGATTGAAATGCCAAGTATTTTATTTTTCTTAGGTATTTTAATGTCTGTCGCAGCTTTAGAATCTTTAGGAATGTTATTTGATTTTGCAGGAATATTAGAAAATAATGTACCTTATTTAGGTACAGAGCACGCTTCAACCAAAATTTCTGATTTAGTTGTTTTGCTATTAGGTGCAGGTTCAGCAGTTATTGACAATGTGCCATTAGTTGCGGCTAGTATAGGAATGTTTCAAATCGGTATGGATGAGCCAGCATGGCATTTTATAGCTTATGCAGCAGGTACAGGAGGAAGTATGTTGATTATAGGTTCTGCAGCAGGAGTTGTAGCTATGGGTATGGAGAAAATTGATTTTATTTGGTATCTAAAAAAAATCGGTTGGTTAGCTTTAATTGGGTTTTTAGCTGGAGCAATTGGATTTGTTTTTATTAGGGATTTTCTTTTAAACGTTGTTCACTAATGTAATTTTTAATTTATTTTTTCGTTATTACTTTATAAAATAATTCATATGAGTATATTTCTTCAAGTTGATAGTTTAGCTGTAGCTAATGAAACTTTATTAGAAGACCAACCAGTTGAACAAACTCTTTCCATTTGGGAATTGTTAACCAGTGGTGGTATTGGTGGTCAAGTTATAATTTTTGTTTTATTTGTTTTGTTGTTTTTTGCCCTTTTTCTTTATTTTGAGAGGCTGATGGCAATTAATAAAGCCAGTAAAATAGATGCTAGTTTTATGAATAATATAAAAATGAACATAACTACAGGTAAAATTGACGCAGCAAAGATGTTATGTGTACAAACAGATTCTCCAGTAGCAAGGTTGATTGAGAAAGGAATTTCACGTATTGGAAAGCCTTTAGAAGATATTAATACAGCCATTGAAAATGCTGGAAATCTCGAATTATATAAGTTAGAAAAAAACACCAGTATGCTAGCTACTATTTCTGGAGCTGGACCCATGATTGGTTTCTTAGGGACAGTAGTTGGTATGATTCTTGCCTTTCATAAAATGGCTAGTGGCGGTGGTCAAATAGAAGTAGGTTCTTTAGCTGAAGGGATTTATACTGCAATGACCACAACCGTTGTCGGATTAATTGTAGGTATTATTGCTTACATTGGTTACAATCACTTAGTTGTTAAAACCAATAAAGTGGTGAATCAAATGGAAGCAAATGCAGTAGATTTCTTAGATTTATTAAATGAACCAGTATAATGAAGTTAGGTAAAACAAGAAATAAAGTATCAACAGAATTCAATATGTCATCTATGACGGATATTGTATTCCTGTTATTGATATTTTTTATGCTAACTTCAACAATGGTAACGACCAATGCATTGGATTTGGTGCTGCCAAAAGGAAAAGGAAAGACGGACAGTAATAAGAGTATCTCTGTGAGTATCGACAAAGATTTGTCTTTTTTTATTGATAAAAATAAGATTGATGAAACTCAACTAGAAACGCTATTATTAGGTTTAGTAGCAAATGCCGAAAACAAAGCTATTGTATTGCGTGCTGAAAAATCAGTGCCACATGAAAAAGTAGTGTATGTTATGGATATTGCTTACAGAAATGGAATTAAAATGGTAGTTGCGGTTAATCCAAAATAATTTTTTGGAGCTATTTCCTGCTGTTCGCTATATCTTTTATAAGTTTTCTAAACTTATAAAAGGATGTCGCTTCCATCAGGGCTAGGGCATTTGAGTGATAACAAATTGGGTATTATAAAAGATAAATTCATATATAAATGAAATTTCTAGAAACACCAGAAGAGAAAAAGTCGTTTGCGATTACAAGTGCAATATTTGCAATCTTGTTGCTATTGTGCGTGTTTTTAGGTTTAACTTATATGGATCCACCACCTGAAAACGGAATTGCTATAAACTTTGGAACAAGTGATGTTGGTCAAGGAGATATTCAACCTACAGAACCAATACAGTCTGCTCCACAACCGACGGTAAGTGAACCTGTAACGGCTCAAGAAGATGAAATCTTAACACAAGATGAAGACGCTCCTGTAGTAGTAACTCCAAAAAAAGACACCAAAAAGCCAACAGAGAAACCTAAAGAAACAGTTAAACCAAAAGTAGAAACACCAAAACCTTCTAAAGAAACAAATAATGCTTTGGATGCTTTATTAAACGGTCCAAAATCTACTGGAACAAATCAAGGAGGTCATGGTGATGATGGTTTAGCTGGTGATAAAGGAGATCCAAATGGAAGTTTATATTCAAATAGTTTTTATGGTAATGGAACAGGAAACGGAACTGGTTCTGGTAATGGAACAGGTTGGGGTTTGGCTGGAAGAAAATTAGCTGGAAATACTAAAAAACAACAAGATTGTAATGAAGAAGGAAAAGTAGTAGTGAAAATTTGGGTAAATCGAAGCGGAAATGTTATTAAAGCGGAGAGAAGTCAAGGAACTACAAATACTAATCCATGTTTGGTTAATCCTGCTCTTGAGACAGCTAAAAGCTTTAAATGGCAAGCGGATGCGAATGCTCCTGAAACTCAAATAGGATTTGTAGTAATCAACTTTAAATTAGGGGAATAACCAAAAAAAACAAAAAGATAACTTTTTAACCCTGATAGGAGCGGTATCTTTTAAGCGGAGTTTTAGTTTAAAGATATAGCGGATGACAGGAATTTCAAATACAAACTAACTCTAAGCTTTGCTACTGAATGACATACGAAGAAACTACTTCTTGGCTCTTTAAGCAGTTGCCAATGTTTCAACAACAAGGAGCAATTGCGTATAAAAATGATTTATCTAACACTATTTCATTAGTAAATTATTTAGGAAACCCTGAAAACAAATTCAAATCTGTACATGTAGCAGGAACTAACGGGAAGGGGTCTTCCTCTTCATTATTAGCCTCTGTATTGCAAGAAGCGGGATATAAGGTTGGATTATATACTTCTCCTCATTTAAAAGACTACAGAGAACGCATTCGAATTAATGGAAATAAAATTTCCAAAGCATTTGTGGTTGAATTTGTAGTAAAGCATAAATCTTTCTTTGAATCTCATAATCTTAGTTTTTTTGAAATGACTGTTGGTCTTGCTTTCGATTATTTTGCAAAAGAAGAAGTAGATGTAGCTATAATTGAAGTTGGAATGGGAGGAAGACTAGATGCTACAAATGTAATCACTCCTTTGGTGTCTCTAATAACAAATATTGGTTTTGATCATACTCGGTTTTTAGGAAATACCTTGGAAGCAATAGCTTTCGAAAAAGCAGGTATTGTTAAAAATAATGTTCCAGTAGTAATTAGTGAGTACTTACCTGAGACTAAGCCAGTTTTTTTAAATCGAGCTTTGAAAGTTGGTACAGAGGTTTATTTTGCACAAGATTTAGATTTACCAGATTTGGCTAGTACTTTGTTGGGAGAGTATCAAAAAGCAAACAAGAAAGGTGTTTTGCAAACGTTAGCGTTTTTAAAAAAGAATTTTATTATTCCAACAAAAGCAGTTAAAGAGGGGTTTTTAAACGTAATAGAAAACACTGGTCTTTTAGGAAGATGGCAAATTCTAGGATCTCAACCCAAAATTGTTTGTGATACAGCTCATAATGCTGATGGTTTAGCAATTGTAATAAATCAAATAAAAAAGGAGAAATTTGAGAATTTGCATATTGTATTAGGGGTAGTTTCGGATAAAGATTTAGATGCTATTTTGTCTTTATTTCCAAGAAATGCGAATTATTATTTTTGTAAACCAAATTTAGAGAGAGGTTTAAATGCAGTAACTTTAAAACAAAAAGCTAATGATTTTGGTTTGAAAGGACTGGTATTTAATTCTGTTTCAGAGGCTTATAAAGAGGCGCAAAAAGTCGCTACAACTAATGATTTTATTTACATTGGAGGAAGTACTTTTGTAGTTGCAGAAATTGTGTAATTTTTTTTAAAAAAGATTTGTAATTAATAAAATCTATTCTATATTTGCACCCGCAATAAGGGCGATTAGCTCAGCTGGTTCAGAGCACCTCGTTTACACCGAGGGGGTCGGGGGTTCGAACCCCTCATCGCCCACAACAAAACTCCAAAAATATTTTTTTTGGAGTTTTTCTTTTTTTATCTGGTTTTTTGTAAAAGAATCAATTGAAGTTTTAATGTTGTGTTTGCTTTTTAATGTTTAATTTTGTATAAAATTAAATGACATGGTTTTGGAATATCAATATGACAGTCCTTTTAAAATTTTAATATCTTTTCATAAGCTTATTGAGAGTTTAGAGGTGATAGCTATGTCTGATGTTGACTATCGTTCTAATTATGCAAAAAGTCTTTTAAATGAGGTTGGAAGAAAACCAGAATTTAAAGAAGGTATTGAGCAATTGTCTGTTATTTATGAAAATAAAAGTCTTGTAAAAAACCTTTTAGCTGATTTATTTCCTACTTCATTGACAAATAATGAAATTAAAGCGGCAACAATTCCTTTTCAGAATATTACATTTAATTATTCTGAGCGATTTAAAAAAATTTTAACTGATGCTGGGTATGGTTTAGAGATAAATATTAGCGATTTTGATGCGCATAAGTTTTATGTGCTTAATTGCTGTTTAATATTAAATTTCTACTATAATCAAAACATTGAATTTAATAATCCAATTTTCTTTGATATTCCTAATAGTGATGGAATAGTTGAGCATTATAGAATTTTATATAATGCTGATTTTGTTGAGATATTTCCGACTGATAAATCCATCCAATTAAGTCAAGAAATTATAAAAAATTTAATTGATAACTATGAAGATCTTGATTTATGGAAAAAATATTTTCCAAAAGAATCATGGATTTTGAAAGGGTTTGTAATTGCGACTCTTGTAAATGTTACTACCGAGCATGCAATTTCTAAGTTAAAAACTACTTTAATTAAATCGGATTTTAAAAAGAAAGATCTAGAGAACATAAATGCTGTTCAAACTATTTTTAGATCAATTTTTAAGATTGCAGATTTAAGGATTGGCTTTACTAAATTTAATAGCGAAGAAATGACATTTTCTAAGCCTCCATTTAGTAATTCTAATTTCAAAAGTTTTTTGTTGGAAAACTTGGAAGAAGAGGATTGTAAAGATGTTTTATGTGATTATTCATTTGATTTGTTAATCAAAAATGAAAAAAAACTGATAATTTCAAATGTAAAAGAATATAAGAACGATTTACATTTCGATAAATTAGCTAATATACTTTTAGAGCAAGACGTTCAGAGTTGTATAATGGCACCAATTGTTAAAGAGGGTGTTTTACTAGGTGTTTTGGAGGTTGCTTCAAGTACAATAGGAGCTTTGAATTCTATAAATGCTAATAAGTTAGATTTGGTAATGCCATTTATTACAGATACTATAGAGCGTTCAAATAGTGATTTAAAAAATCTTGAAGAAGCTATTATTCAAAAAGAATATACAGCAATTCATTCAAGTGTTTACTGGAAATTTAAAAGAGAAGCAAAAAATTATATTGATTCTATAAGTAATACAAAAGATTATATTTTTAAAGAGATTAGTTTTAAGGAAGTGTATCCAATGTATGGTCAGATTGACATAAAAGGATCCTCAGATAAAAGAAATGAAACAGTAAAGAAAGATTTAGTTCAACAAATAGAGACCTTGATTTCAATTTTAGGGATGATAAAAACATCTCAAAACCTTATGATTTTAGAGCAAAGAAAGTTTGAATTAAATGAATATTTAGGAGAACTTAAATTGCCATTAAAAGCTGATACGGAACAGCAGATTCAGAGTTACATTGAAACAGAGATTCATGGAATTTTAAATGCAAATAAAAATGACCTTGTTGTAGAAGAAAAAATAGAAAGCTATCTTGAAAGCCTAGATTCAAAAACAGGAATGTTTTATCATCATAGAAAGGATTTTGATTATACACTAGCTATTATAAATAAAAAAATGGCATCTATACTTGATGCTAAACAATTAGAAGCTCAAGAGATTTATCCACACTATTATGAGCGTTTTAAAACTGATGGTGTAGAGCATAATCTTTATATAGGGTCTTCAATTTCACCAAATGTACCTTTTGATAAAATGTATATTAGTAATTTAAGACTATGGCAGTTGCAAACATTATGTGAGATGGAACTAGAGCATCACAGGATAAAAGACACATTGCCTTATGCACTTGATGTTACTTCTTTGATTTTAGTATTTAGTTCGCCTATTTCTATTCGTTTTAGAATGGATGAAAAACGTTTTGATGTTGACGGTTCCTATAATGCAAGATATGAAGTTGTAAAAAAACGCATTGACAAGGCATTGATTTTAGGTACAAATGAACGCATTACAGAGAAAGAAAAAATAACCATAGTTTATTCTCACTCCCACGAAGAAAAAGAATATTTGAAATACATTAAATATTTACAACATAAATCATTGTTAGAAGATGCAATTGAACAATTTGAAGTAGAGGATTTACAAGGTGTTTCAGGGCTTAAGGCAATTAGAGTTAAGGTTGTAAATACAACGGTTGTGGATAAAAAATATTCTTATCAGGATTTGTTGAATGAATTAAATTAAACAGTAGCTACTTTAAAAGCTATTACGAAAGCTATTACCGAAAAAACAATTCCTACCATGAATATGTTGTAGGTTATTCTTAAAAGACGGTATTTCTTTTCTAAAACTATTCCTAAGTAGTATAAATCTTTTATCATTGAATTATAAAGGTAGTTATTGTCTGTCATCATATCATTTATCGCAGACTGATAATCTTCATAAGGCATTTTGTAAAAATTTCCAAAAAAGAGTAAATTCACTTTTCTGTCTTCAATATCTTTTTTTGTAAAAGTTCCAGATGTAACCTTTGGTCTAGTTGATAGTATGGCAAAAATAATTGAAGTTACACTGAAAACAACCATTATAAAAGTAGGAAATATTAAATGGGCATTATTTGGGCTATCTAGTTTAGGTACTATTGTAGAAAGAGCAATGGATATGATTATGGCATTTACTGAAAGTAAAATATTAGCTTTGCTGTCTGCAATTTCACTTAATCTAGTATGGTTGCTAAGAGTAACTCTAAACATGGTGTCAACACTTCTATCATATTTATTAGTTTTGTTTTTCTTTTTACTCTCTTTTGCTTGCTGCGTTTCCATTTCTTGAGAATTTTTTATTTTTTTTTCTATTAGTTTAATATTTTCCTCTTTGTTTTTTTGCCAATTATTTTTAGCATAATTAGTATAATAATGATGCTTTTTTTTCAATAAAGTATAATTTTCTAGCATCCATTCTTTATCAAAAAAACATTTGTTACAAGTTTGTTCCCATTCCATTCTTAATAATTCGGAAGTTTTTATGTATTCCTTTTTTGAAAAATGAACATAATCAGCATCTTTAATTATTTTTTCTAATTCTGTTTTAGGTATATAATTAAAAACAGTAACCATAATTAAATTCTTTATATCATCAATGTAGTTTTGATTCTTGTTATTGTCTTTTAAAAAATCACTAGCAATTTTTGCGCTTTTTTCTTCATGATTTGAAATGCATTCTGTATATCCTGTATCGTGAAACCAAGCTGAAATAAGTAATTTTTCTTTATCTTCGTATGAAATTTCGATAGCATCAATTATTTCTTGAACAGCTTTAACAACAGTTACTGTGTGGTGGTAATTATGATAAACAAAATTTTGAGGTAACTTGTTGTCAAATAATTCTCTTACATAAATTGATGCTAATTCAACTATATCCATATATCTCTATTTATTTTACTAATTTATGAATTTGTTTTTACTAAATAATAAACTTTTAATAGTAAAGAGACTTTTTGTACTTACTATTGTGTTTGGTGTTGTAGTTTCTTGTGCGACCAAAAAAGCTCAAATAAGTCGCGAAACGGAAGATGCAAAATTATTAGAAAATACTTCTCAATTTGAAATTGCTCATACTTTTTATCTATTAGGGGATGCAGGTAATGCTAAAAAAGATAGTACTACTATAGCATTAAGTAGTTTTGAAGAAAAGCTTAATGAATCATCTAGAGAAGCTACGGTATTGTATTTAGGAGATAATATTTATCCTAAAGGAATGCCAGAAAAGAATAATGTTGGAAGAGAGTTAGCAATGCATCAACTAGACGTACAGATTGATGCGGTTAAGCATTTTCAAGGAAAAACAATTTTCATTCCAGGAAATCATGATTGGTATTCTAATGGAGTAAAAGGTTTAAAAAGAGAGCAAGAATATGTAGAAAAAAAATTGGGAAAGAATTCATTTCTCCCTAAAAATGGTTGTCCAATTAAAACTGTTGCTATTAATGATGAGATTGTTTTAATTATTGTTGATTCTGAATGGTATATTACTAACTGGGATAATCATCCAACTATAAATGATGACTGTGAAATAAAGACTAGAAATCAGTTTTTAGAAGAATTTAGAAATGAAATTAAAAAAGCAAGAGGAAAGACTACATTAATAGCTATTCATCATCCTATGTTTAGTAATGGACCTCATGGTGGACAGTATTCTTTTCGAGAACACATGAATCCTGTTCCAGTTTTAGGAACATTAAAAAACAGTATAAGAAGGACTACAGGGATAGTAAATGCAGATTTATCTAATAAATATTACAATGATTTAAAAAAGAATATTGTGGCTGCATCGTTACAGAACGATAGAGTTATCCTTATTTCGGGTCATGAGCATAGTTTACAATATTTGGTTGAAGATAATATTCCTCAAATTATAAGTGGTTCTGGTTCAAAAGCGACAGCAACTCGAAATGTAAAAGGAGGTAAATTTTCTTATGGGGTTAATGGTTATGCTATTTTAGATGTATACAGAAATGGTGCATCTAAAATTCGCTTTATCTCTGCAAAAAATGATAAAGTAGAATTTGAAACTATAGTTTTAAAATCAAATTCTTTTAAAAATGAAGTTAAATATCCTATTGTTGTAAAAGATTCTATTCAATCTTCTATATATAGTGAAGAAGAAACTAAAAAAGGGAAATTTTACACTTTTCTATGGGGAGAAAGATTTAGAAAATATTATAGTACTCCAGTGAAAGCTAAAATAGCTTATTTAGATACTTTAAAAGGAGGCTTAATTCCAGTACGTAAAGGAGGAGGAACGCAATCTAAAGCACTTCGTCTTAAAGATAAGGAAGGGAAGCAGTATGTAATGAGAGCTATGAAAAAAAATGCCTCACAATATATACAAGCAGCCATGTTTAAAGATCAATATGTTGAAAGGGAATTTAAAAACACAAAAGCAGAGTCTTTAGTAAAAGATGTCTTTACAGGTTCTCATCCTTATGCTTCTTTTACCATGGCTATTTTATCAGATGCAATAGGTTTAGCGCATTTGAACCCTAAATTATATTATATTCCTAAGCAAGATGTATTGGGTGATTTTAATCAGGAGTTTGGAGATGAATTGTATCAGTTTGAAGAACATGCTTCTGATGGACATACTGATTTAGCAGATGGGGATTTTACTGGTGAAATAATTAGTACGATGGATGTTTTGAAAGAAATTCATGATGATGAATCTAAAATGGTTGATGAAAAAGCATTTATAAAAGCCCGTTTGTTTGATATGTTGGTGGGAGATTGGGACAGGCATCAAGACCAATGGAGATGGTTGCAATTTAAAGAGAATGAAAAAAAAGTATATCGACCTCTTCCAAGAGATAGAGACCAGCCTTTTTCAAGAATGTCTGATGGTCTTGTACTTGGAACTGCAGTAAGATTAATTCCAGTTGCTAAGCTCCTAAAGAAATATAATTCTGATTTAAAGAACGTAAAGGGGTTTAATATAGAGCCTCTCCCATTAGATATGGCTTTTATAACAGATGCAACCAAAGAAGTTTGGGATGAACAAGTTGAGTTAATTAAAAAAAACATCACAAAGGGAGTTGTAGATGAGGCATTTAATTCTATGCCAAGAGAGGTAAATGATTATACAGTAGATGATATAAAGAAAATGCTTTTGAATAGAAGGGATAATCTTCAGGAAATTTCAGATCGATATTTTAATTTAGTGAATAAATATGCTGTAATAACCGCTACAAATAAAGATGATTATATTAAAATTGAAGGAAAAGAGAATGGTGAGGTTGAGGTTTCAGTTTTTAGAAAAAAAGACAAAACTATAAAAGACTTATTTCATCATAGAATTTACAATCCAAAGTTAACAAAAGAGATATGGATTTATGGCTTAGATGATGATGATACTTTTGAGGTTGTTGGGAAAAGTAGAAAAATAAAAATCCGCTTAATTGGAGGACAAAATAATGATGTTTATCAAGTAGAAAAAGGAAGGAATATTGTAATATATGATTATAAAACAAAGAATAATGATGTTACAGATGCAGGTAAGGCTACTTTGAAATTACAAGATAAATACGCTATTAATGTGTATGATTACAAAAAGTTGAAAACAAATACAAACCAATTAATTCCTACAATTGGAGCAAATCCTGATGATGGTTTTAAAATAGGGATGAATAACACATATACGGTCTATGGATTTGAACGAAATCCATTTACTAGACAACACCAATTCAAAGGAGCTTACTATTTTGCAACAAATGGTTATGAATTAGACTATAAAGGAGAGTTTGCTAATGCTATTGGAAATTTAAATTTAGTATTGCAGACAAAGTTTCAAAGTCCAAATTTTAGCTTAAACTTTTTTGGATACGGAAATGAAACAAAAAACAATGATGATGATTTTGGATTAAATTATAATAGAGTTAAAGTTAGAGAATTTAACATTGGACCTTCTTTAGTCTGGAAATTGTATGGAGGAAGTCAATTCAGTTTTGGGCTACAGTATGCATCTATTGAAGTCCAAGAGACAGAAGGTAGATTTGTAAAGAATAATACTCAATTGCCTAATTATATCTTTGATGAAAATCAATTTTTTAATACTAATGTAAAATATTTTTTTGAAAATTATGACAACAAGGCCTATCCAACATTAGGTATGCGAATAGGTTTGGAAATTGGATATAAAAAGAGTTTGGATGTGAAAAACAAGAGTTTTGGTTATATAATGCCAGAAATAAGCTTTAATCATAAATTGAGTTCTTCAGGTAAGTTGGTGTTGGCTACAAAAGTAAAAAGTCAAATAAACTTGGTTAATGATTTTGAATTTTATCAGGCAGCTTCAATAGGAGGGAATGATGGTTTAAGAGGTTTTAGAAACCAACGTTTTATAGGGAATCAATCATTTTATCAAAACACAGATATTCGCTATAGCTTTAATCGTGTTAAAACTCAATTTGTACCTATTAAGTTGGGTATTTATGGGGCATTTGATTATGGGAGAGTTTGGTACAAGTATGAGGACTCTAATAAATGGAATAATTCATATGGTGGTGGGGTTTTTATTAACGGAGCAGAATTGCTTAGTCTTAATTTAGGCGTTTTTAATTCTAATGATGGTTTTAGGGTTGCATTTGGATTAGGATTTGCCTTTTAGGTGTTTTAAAGAGATTGAGTAAACATTTCCTCCTTTCTTTTTTTTTCTTTCATCAGCAATTAAAATTGTATCAGATTCTTTAAAACAGATTGCTTCTTTTTGTGAAGAAAGTCCCAAGTCATATTCTGTAATTTTGCTTTTTTTGAAATCTTTATCTTCGAAATTTTCAAGAAGCCATATTCTGTTGTTAGATAGTAAAATAATCTTACTTTGATCAATACTCATTGTTGCGCTTGTTATGGCGCAATCTTTATTGTCTGAGCAAGTTTTGAAATGGCCTATTAATGCTGCGGTATGATGGCCAGGAATATTAGGTATTTTATAAATGAGAGAGATCCCGTCGAAATGTTTACTTCTGTTTTTAGTAAATAAATAAAAGCTGTTGTTCCATTCAAAAAAAGCTTCACAATCATATAAAAGGGCATCTTTTTTGGGTGGAAATTCTTTTTGCTCAGGATAGTTAAAAGTGATTTTTTTTATTTCCCGAATTGTATCTTGATGAAGGTTTGCTGAATTGATTTTATATATTGCTAAATTTTTTCTAACGTTCTCATTGTTGCCAAAATCTCCAATATATAGGTTTCCTTGCTTGTCTGTAGTTAAATCTTCCCAATCTATATTTTCTGTATTTTTAATTGTAATTTCCTTGATTATTAATTGTGTAAATTTTATTTTTGTTGCCGCTATCTTCAATGATAAATAATGAGTTCAATTCTTTTGAAAAAGCAATTCCTGAAGTTTCTTTTAATTTTTTAGGTAGCTCAAAATAAATTTTAATTTTTTTGTTATTGGATTGACATGATAAAACAAATATAACAAACAAATTGATAAGTGTTTTTATTTTCATGATGAGTTAGTTCTGTTAGCTATTAGATTTATATACTTTTTTATAAAGATAAGTATTATAGTTGCTTTCTGTTTTTTGCTTCTTTTGAGGAATTCTATACTATGATTGAAAAATAGCATAAATTTTAAGTGTTTGTATTTTAGATACTTGTGTTTTATTTTTATTTTTAATAGATTTTTTTTCTTATTTTGTTTTTGAAACTCAAAAAAGGTTTCTATATTTGCACTCGCAATCAGGAAATGATAGTGCTTTATTGGAGAAATGGCAGAGTGGTCGAATGCGGCAGTCTTGAAAACTGTTGACTGTAACAGGTCCGGGGGTTCGAATCCCTCTTTCTCCGCTAGCTGAAAAGCAAATTGAATTAAAACCCTTAAAATCGTATGATTTTAAGGGTTTTTTTATTTTTATAACCTTCAAAACATTCATTAATTCGTGAACCTAAAGGGATAAATTCGGTTACCCTAAAAAACTCAAATTTTGGGTAACCGATTTTTAACTTAACCTAATGTTCATGGGATGTTACAGCCAGTTCAATAACCTGTTTAAAACTTGTACATCTTGTGAACCTTGAATATTAAAATTAAATTTAATACTAATAAAAAGGTCACCATTATGAAAGCAAAAGTTTCTATTCTTTTTTATGCTAAAAAAGCAAAAGCCAATGTTAACGGTTTAGTTCCAATCTACACAAGAATTACAGTCAATGGAAAAAGGATTGAGTTAAGTACCAATAGATTTATAGAAATATCTAAATGGTGCACTAAATCTAACAAAATTAAAGGTAATTCAGAAGAGGCTCGTTCAATAAATAGCCATCTGGATATGTTGAAAATTCAAATAATTGATACCCAAATGGAATTAGTCCATAAAAAAATTCCAATTACTGCCGAGAGTTTTAAAAGTTTGTTACTTGGAGTTGATGAAAGAGCTCGAATGTTAGTTCCTATTTTCCAAGACCACAACAACAAAATAAAAGAATTGGTAGGTAAAGAATATGCACCAGGAACATTAGAACGTTACACAACATCTTTGAAACATACCATTGAGTTTATGCAGTGGAAATACAATGTTTCCGATATTGATATTATGAAGATTGATCACGCTTTTATAACCGATTACGAATTCTGGTTGAGAAGTGTTAGAAATTGTGCAAATAACACAGCTGTAAAATACATCAAGAACTTCAATAAAATTATCAAGATATGTTTGGCCAATGACTGGCTTGACAAAAATCCTTTTGCGAACTACAAATCCAAAGTAAAAGAAGTAGAACGTGTTTATTTATCTGAAGTTGAAATTCAAAGTATTATCGAAAAGGATTTCAAAACAGAAAGACTCTCTTTAGTTCGTGATATATTTCTTTTTAGTTGCTTTACTGGTTTGGCTTACATTGATGTCAAAAACTTAACAAAGTCCCATATAAGCTTCGGTATTGATGGTGAGAAATGGATATTTACACATAGACAGAAAACAGAAAGTGCTTCTAAAATTCCAATCCTGCCAGTTACACAAATGATAATCGATAAATACGAGAATCATCCACAAAGTAATAATCAGGAAAAATTACTTCCTATTCTGTCCAATCAAAAAATGAATGCCTATTTAAAAGAAATAGCAGCTGTTTGCGAGATTGAAAAAGAATTAACCTTCCATATTGCTCGACATACATTTGCGACAACTGTAACACTTACTAATGGAGTTCCAATCGAAAGCGTAAGTAAAATGCTTGGACATAAAAATTTGAGAACTACGCAACATTACGCAAAAGTTTTGGATAGAAAAGTTAGTGAGGATATGCGTATTTTGAAAGATAAATTTAGTTCTAGTTTTAAGTTGAATACTAAAGAAGCTTAGAAAAACGTAAAACAAAAAAATAATTTTACTACTTTTACAGCTGTGAAATTTATAAGCTACATATTATCAATCTATTTAGTAGTTCTTTCATGTTTGCCATGTGCAGATGTTGAAGAAACTAGTTTTACTCATACTTCAAGTGAAATAGGCACAAACCACGATAATCATTCACACGATCAAGAAAATGATGCATGTTCTCCTTTTTGTATTTGTAACTGCTGTGGACAAAGTGTATTGTCTTATGTACCTACAGTAGTTTTTAATTTTCATACCTCAATTGAAGAAATTCAAACGCTAAACTCCATTTATAAATCTATTTTGTATGCCAATTTCTTTGGGAGTATTTGGCAACCACCTCAAATAGTATAATGAAGCCCGAGTAATTTCGGGTTAGAAACTTGTGTTCATAGCACAAATTATGGCAGATTTTTAATTTGCTAATTTCTAATTCATTATAATATTTTCAATGTTAGACAAAATCATACAATTCAGTATAAAGAACAAATTCATTATACTACTTTTTACACTTGTGTTAATAGCTTGGGGAAGCTATTCTGTTAAAAACCTACCACTTGATGCATTACCAGATGTTACTAATAACCAAGTGCAAATTATTACAAATGCACCTACTTTAGCCAGTCAAGAAATTGAGCAACTCATTACATATCCATTAGAGCAATCTTTAAAAACAATTCCAAAAGTTATAGAACTGCGAAGTATTTCTCGTTTTGGACTATCTGTAGTTACAGTAGTTTTTAAAGACGATGTAGATATATATTGGGCAAGAAATCAAATTTTTCAACGAATAAGTCAAGCTAAAGAAAATATTCCAGCTTATGCAGGTTCTCCAGAAATGGCTCCAATTACAACTGGTTTAGGAGAAATATATCAATATGATGTATATGCTAAAAAAGGATATGAAGAAAAATACGATGCAATCAAATTAAGAACCATCCAAGATTGGATTATCATTCCACAATTACAAGGAATTGAAGGTGTTGCAGAAGTTGCTACTTGGGGTGGTAAACTAAAACAGTTTGAAATAACCGTTAAACCAAATACTTTAAAGAGTTTAGATGTAACCATAACTGAAATTTTTGAAGCTTTAGAAAAAAACAATCAAAATACTGGAGGTGCGTATATAGAAAAAGACCAAATGACCTACTTTATTCGTGGTGTAGGTATGGCAACCGGAAGTAAGGATTTAGAAAATATTGTTGTAAAAAACAGAAACGGTGCACCTGTTTTAATTCGTGATGTAGCTTCAGTTAATGAAGGGTATGCTATGCGATATGGAGCAGCTACAAAAGACGGTAAAGGTGAAATTGTTTGTGGAATGGCATTAATGCTTAAAGGAGAAAATTCTAAAGCAGTTGTGGAAAGAGTTAAAGAAAAAATGGCTCAAATAAACAAAACACTTCCTGAAGGAGTCGTTGCTGAAGCATTTATCGATCGTGGTAAATTAGTAGATAGTGCAATAGGAACTGTTACTAAAAATTTATTAGAAGGTGCATTAATCGTAATTTTTGTATTGATTTTATTTCTAGGAAACCTTCGTGCAGGACTAATCGTAGCTTCGGTAATTCCGTTGTCAATGCTTTTTGCTGTTATTCTAATGAATCATTTTGGTGTAAGTGGAAATTTAATGAGTTTAGGAGCTATCGATTTTGGAATTATTGTCGATGGTGCAGTAATTATTGTGGAAGCCACAATGCATCATTTACAAAAACTCAAAAGACAAAAGAACTTAACCCAGTTAGAAATGGATAGCGAAGTGTATAAATCTGCTTCCAAAATTCGTAATAGTGCAGCATTTGGAGAAATAATAATTTTAATTGTGTATTTGCCAATATTAGCATTAGTTGGAACCGAAGGTAAAATGTTTAAACCAATGGCAATGACGGTAGGTTTTGCTGTTATTGGAGCTTTTGTATTGTCTTTAACTTATGTGCCTATGATGAGTGCAATGTTCTTATCTAAAAACACTGAGCATAAAGAAAACTTTAGCGATAAAATGATGGCATGGTTTGAAAAAATATACACTCCATTTTTAGACAAAGCATTACAAATCAAAAAAGTAGTTTTAGGAATTGCTGTCGGATTATTTGTAATGGCATTAGTTGTTTTCCAAAATATGGGAGGTGAATTTATACCTACAATCGAAGAAGGAGATTTAGCCATTAATGCAACGATAATGACAGGAAGTTCATTAACGCAGATGATAGAAACTACCACTAAATATGAAAAAATTCTAAAAGCAAAATTTCCAGAAATTAAAACCATTGTAACAAAAATTGGTAGTGGAGAAATTCCAACAGATCCAATGCCTATTGAAAGTGGTGATTTAATTATTGTTTTAAAAGATAAATCAGAATGGACTTCTGCTGATAATTGGGAAGATTTAGCCAACTTAATGAAAGAAGAAATGGAGGCAATTCCTGGTGCAAATATCGAAATTTCACAACCTATACAAATGCGTTTTAACGAATTAATGACAGGAAGTCGAAGTGATATTGCTATAAAGATTTTTGGTGATGATTTAGAAATATTAGATGCAAAAGCAAAAGAATTAATTACAAAAGTCAATAATATTGAAGGTGTTGGAGATTTAAAAGCAGATAAAGTAACAGGGTTACCTCAAATTACCATTAAATACGATTACGATAAAATTGCTTTATATGGATTAAATATAACAGATGTAAATAAGATTGTCAGAGCTTCTTTTGCTGGGGAAAGTGCTGGTAAAATTTATGAAGAAAGCAAACGTTTTGATGTAGTGGTAAGAATGAATGCAGAAAATCGTAGTGATATTTCAGATGTTTCTAACCTATTTATCCCTTTACCAAGCGGACAACAAGTGCCACTCTATCAAGTAGCTTCTGTGGAATACGAACAAGGACCAGTTCAAGTTTCTCGTGAAAATGGAAAACGAAGAATTACAGTGGGTTTAAATGTTCGTGGTCGTGATGTAAAAAGTGTAGTCGAAGAAATTCAACAAAAATTAGAAACCAATTATAAACTTCCAGCAGGATATTATATAACCTATGGTGGTCAATTTGAAAATTTAGTAGAAGCAAACAAGCGACTTTCTGTAGCAGTTCCAATTGCTTTAGGCTTAATTTTAGTACTATTATTTTTTACATTCCATAGTGTTAAGCAAGCCTTATTAATTTTTACAGCAATTCCATTATCAGCAATTGGTGGTGTTTTTGCTTTATGGATGAGAGGAATGCCTTTTAGTATATCAGCAGGTATTGGTTTCATTGCTTTGTTCGGTATAGCTGTGTTAAATGGAATTGTACTGATTTCTTATTTCAACCAATTAAAATCAGAAGGAATTACAGACCCATTACAAAGAGTTTTAATCGGAACAAAAACAAGATTACGTCCAGTTTTAATGACAGCTGCGGTTGCTTCATTAGGATTTTTACCAATGGCTTTATCAACTAGTGGCGGTGCAGAAGTGCAAAAACCATTAGCAACTGTTGTTATTGGTGGCTTATTTTCTGCAACCTTACTAACCTTAATCGTTCTACCTATTCTTTATTTATTAGTTGAGAAAGGTATTAAAAAAAGAAAAAAAATGTCAAATTCAATTATAACAATAATCATACTATTTATTAGTACGTTTTCATTTGCTCAAAACAGCAAACCCATAACTTTAGAACAAGCTATTACAATGGCTAAAGAGAATAATATGGATTTAAAAATTGCCGATAAGGAAATTGAAAAACAAACAGTTCTTAAGAAAACAGCTTTTCAAGCAGAACCTTTGCAAATTGAATACACGGGTGGACAATACAATAGTGTAGATTATGATAATAATGTAAGCATTCAACAATATTTCCCCATTGGTGGAAGTACAAAAGCAAACAGACAGCTTCAGGAAGAATTAGCAAAACTGGCTGAAAAACGAAAAGCATTATCGGAATATGAAATCGAAAAAGCGGTAACTATTGCCTATTATCAATATTTATATGGTATTTCAATCCAAAAGTTAAACGATGAATTGTATGAAGTGTATTCAAAATTTCTTAAAAATGCTGAACTGCGTTTTAAAACTGGTGAGAGCGGTAGTATTGAAGCTATTAGTGCTAAAGCTAAAGTAAAGGAAATTGAAACCTTAAAAGCACAAATTCTACTTGATTTAGTAATTTATCAAAAACAGTTGCAATATTTTATGCAGACAAATGAAGATATACTTCCAGAAGCTTCAACTTCTTTAAAATATGCTAGTTCATCGGTTTTAGAAGAATCCAAAGTAGAAACATTAGTAAGTGATTATTATAACCAACAAGCTATGGTTTATGAAAAAGAAGCAAATACTTTCAAAAAATTGCGAGCACCAAAATTAGGCTTGGGTTACTTTGGTCAAACGTTAAACAAAGAATCTTATTTTCAAGGATTTACAGTTGGTTTGCAAATTCCTTTGTTTAGTGGCGCAAATACAGCTCGTGCTAAAGCTTCTGAAATAAGTAAGTCACAATCGCAATTAGAATTCGATAAAACAAAATTGACTCTAAAATTGCAAAAAGAAGAATTAGTAAACCAATTTGCAAAACAACAAAAAGCAATACAATATTTTGAAAACGAAGGTTTAAAATATGCAGAACAGATAATCTCTACAGCACAAAAAAGTTATGCCAATGGCGATATGAGTTATTGGTCTTACATCAGTTTTCTTAATCAAGCAATTGATATTAAAAAGCAAAACATCGAAGCAGTAAACGCTTACAATCAAAGTGCTATTCAAATGCAATTTCCATCTTTCAATAACAATTAATACTCACGATAATGATACATATATTTTTAAAATCAAATTATAAAATAAGCTCATTTTTTAAAATCTTTCTTCTTTCTTCTTTCCTCTTGATTCTAAATTCATGTGGAGAAAAGAAAACGGAAGAAGCTCACGAAGAAGAAAAATCGGAAACAGAAGTTGCATTGACTAAAGCGCAATTTGAAACAGTTGGTATTGAAACAGGTAGTATTGAAATGAAAAACCTAAATACAATTATCAAAGCTAATGGTTACACAACTGTTCCTCCACAAAACATGGCAAATGTTTCTACATTAATTGGTGGAGTTGTTAAAGAGATTT
Source organism: Flavobacterium jejuense (assembly GCF_006491595.2). Taxonomy (GTDB): domain Bacteria; phylum Bacteroidota; class Bacteroidia; order Flavobacteriales; family Flavobacteriaceae; genus Flavobacterium; species Flavobacterium jejuense. Next base: position 118,088 of record NZ_VEVQ02000012.1, on the reverse strand, counting down.
ATGTGTTAGAGGGAACTTATGTAGCAAAAGGAAAAACATTGGCTACACTTCAAAACCTTGAAGTTGCTGAAATGCAAGAAGATTACAATTCAGCTGTAGCGAATATTGAATATTTACAACTGGAATACAACCGACAAAAAACATTGAGTGAAGAAGATGTAAATCCTCGTAAAGTATTTCAAGAAGTAAAAGCAAAATTGGCAGTGGAAAGAGCAAGAGCACAAGCTGCTAAAAACAAATTACAAGCATTAAATGTAAGCTTATCAGGAAACTCATCTTTAATTCCAATTATTGCTCCAATAAGTGGTTACGTTGGTAAAATAGACATTACAAAAGGAACCTTTGCAGATACAGGAATAAGTCTTTTTGAAGTAATTGACAACACACAAATGCACCTTGATTTAAATGTTTTTGAAAAAGATTTAGGTAAAATTTCTATTGGTCAAGAAGTTGATTTCGTACTAACCAATCAATCTAATAAAGTGATTAAAGGAAAAATATTTGGTATTAATAAATCCTTTTCAAACGAAAGTAAATCGGTTGCAGTACATGCCAAGATTAATGAAAGTGATACAAAAGATTTAATTTCTGGAATGTATGTTGCAGCTAATATTAACATTACCAATCAAACGGTTCAATCATTGCCTAAAGATGCAGTTGTTAGAAACGGAGATAAATATTATATTTATATACAAGAAGAACATGTAGAAGAAACTCCAAAAGGTAAGAAAGAAGCACACGTTCATAAAGAAGGAGAATCACATAATCATGAGGAAGAAACTGTCGAAAAAGAACACGACGAAGTACACTTTAAAGCAATTGAAGTAGTTCCAGGAACAACCGATTTAGGTTATACGGAAATTAAATTAGTAGAAGAAATTCCAGCAAATGCAAAAATTGTTGTAAAAGGAGCATTCTATTTATTGGCAGCTTCAAAAGGTGGTGGAGAACATGAACATTAAAATAATCATAAAATGAAAATTTCAATTTTAAAATCAAACATAGATAAATTAGGAACAATAGGGCTTTTTATTACAGCCCTATTCTCACCTTGTTGTTTTCCTTTATTTGCCTTTGGTGCATCTGCACTTGGATTAGGAAATTTTGAACTTTTTGGTGGTTGGACAATGTGGGTTTTTCAAACAATGGTTTTAATTTCAATTGGAGGGCTTTACATTTCTTATAGAAAACATTTTTGTTTGTATCCTTTGTTAATTGCAATTCCGAGTGGAATAATTATATTTTTTGTTTATTATTTTATCAAAATAGAAAATCCAACGTACTTGATTTATATTGGAATGTTTGGACTTCTTATTGCTACAATCGTAAATTTTTACCAAAATAAACTTCACGGAAATTGCAGAACATGTACAACCTATGAAGGAAAAAAGGTTGAATTAAAATCAACTTTAACTTGTCCCAATTGTGGACATAAAAAGGATGAATTAATGCCAACCAATGCTTGTCAATATTTTTATGAGTGTGAAAAATGTATGAAAGTACTCAAGCCATTAGAGGGTGATTGTTGTGTTTATTGTAGTTACGGTTCAATAAAATGCCCACCAATTCAAGCAGAGAAAAACTGCTGTTAAATAGATAATTAATATATTATAAAAATTTATGGATATGAAAAAATCAATTTTAAAATCAATAGTATTAGTTGTATCATTATTTTTCTTTTCAAATTTTGTTTCGGCACAAAAAACAACTCAAAAAGTGGTGATAAAAACATTTTTACATTGTGACCATTGTAAAGAATGTGAAACTTGTGGGCAAAAATTCAAAACGGAAATGCTTAAAATAAAAGGTATTAAAATGTATGAGTTAGATGATAAAGCTATGACTTTTACTATTTACTTTAATTCAAAAAAAACTACTTTACAAGCAATTAAAGAAGGTATTTCTAAATTAGGTTATGATGCTGATGAAATAAAAGCTGACCCAGAAGCTTATGAAAATTTAGACGGTTGTTGTAAAGCATAGGTATGAAGTTTAATATTAAAATGCCAATTAATTTAATTTCTTTTTATCAAAAAGAGTTAGAAGCAGTTAAGGATAATTTACAGCATGGTAATTTGCAAAATGCATGGCTTCATTTAGAGCGTGCACATATAATTGCACAAAAATATCCTTATGAACATACATTCGTACATTGGAAAATGTTACAATTTGGAATTAAAATAAAAAGTTCAAAAGAAATTGTTGGTCAAATACCAAGATTACTGGTAGGTGGTGTAAAATCATTTGTTGGACACATTCCTGTTGGTAATACAGGTGGTGCAAATGTTCCACCATTAAAAGCAATGGATATTCCAGAAGACATTCAAAAAATACTAAACGTAAACGTATAGCTTATTATGATAGATAAAAAATCACACAAAATAGAAGACGAAGCAGAATGCTGTAGAATAGAAGAAAAAATCAATAAAGCAGAAGAACAACATGCAGAAGAGGATGGACATGATCACGACCATTCAATAAAAGAAAAATCCACATTCCAATTATTTTTACCAGCAATAATAAGTTTCGGCTTATTATTGTTGGCTATTGGGTTTGATAATTATTTTACCCAATCTTGGTTTAAAGGTTGGCTTAGAATAGTTTGGTATGTTGCAGCCTATTTGCCAGTCGGACTCCCAGTTATAAAAGAAGCCATACAAAGCATTCGTAAAAGTGATGTATTCTCTGAATTTTTACTGATGTCTATAGCAACAATTGGAGCATTTGCTATTGGTGAATATCCTGAAGGTGTAGCGGTAATGTTATTTTATGCTATTGGAGAAATCTTTCAATCATTAGCAGTACAACGAGCCAAAAGAAACATAAAATCCTTACTCGACCAACGACCAGATGAAGTTACTATTCTCGAAAATAATGTAGCTAAAACAATCAAAGCTTCAACGGCTAAAATTGGAGATATTATCCAACTTAAAGCTGGAGACAAATTAGGTTTAGATGGAGAATTACTATCAGATAAAGCTTCCTTCAATACAGCAGCTCTTACTGGAGAAAGTAAACCAGATTCAAAACTAAAAGGAGAAACAGTTTTAGCAGGAATGATAAACTTAAATGCTGTTTCGCAAGTTAAAGTAACAACAGCTTATACAGATAGTAAATTATCTAAAATTCTTGAAATGGTGCAAGAAGCAACATCTAAAAAAGCACCAACAGAATTGTTCATTAGAAAATTTGCTAAAATCTACACACCTATAGTAGTGTTTTTAGCAATCGGAATATGTATAGTACCAATGCTTTTTGTGGAAAATTATGTTTTTAACGATTGGTTGTATAGAGCGTTAATCTTCTTGGTAATTTCATGTCCTTGTGCATTAGTGATAAGTATTCCATTAGGGTATTTTGGTGGAATTGGTGCAGCTTCTAAAAACGGAATCCTTTTCAAAGGAAGTAATTTTTTAGATGTAATGGCTTCTATTCAAAACGTTGTGATGGACAAAACAGGAACGATGACTGAAGGTGTTTTTAAAGTACAAGAAGTCGTTTTTAAAGCTGATTTCGCCCAAAATAAAATACTTCAATTAGTAAACGCTTTAGAAAGTCAAAGTACGCATCCAGTAGCAACAGCAATACATGATTTTGTTGGAGAAATAGATAGTAAAATCAGTCTTAACGAAGTTGAAGAAATAGCAGGACACGGTTTAAAAGCTAGTGTAAATGGAAAAGAACTTTTAGTTGGAAACTTTAAATTAATGGATAAATTTTCTATTAAATATGATATTGATCCATCAAGTATTGTTTATACTTTAATTGCAGTAGCGTATGACAATAATTTTGTGGGTTATTTAACCATTGCAGATAGTATAAAAGAAGATGCACAACTAACAATTGATAAATTAAAAGCATTAGGAATCAAAACTACTATGTTAAGTGGAGATAAAAACAATGTAGTACAATTTGTGGCTCAAAAATTAGGAATTACAAATGCGTTTGGCGATTTATTACCAGAAGATAAAGTAAATAAAGTCAAAGAAATTATAGCCAAAAACGAAACGGTTGCTTTTGTGGGCGATGGTGTTAATGATGCTCCAGTAGTAGCTTTAAGTAATGTGGGTGTTGCAATGGGAGGTTTAGGAAGTGATGCAACAATAGAAACTGCTGATGTAGTAATTCAAGACGATAAACCTTCAAAAATTCCAATGGCAATAAATATCGGAAAACAAACCAAGAAAATTGTTTGGCAAAATATCACTTTAGCTTTTACAGTTAAGGCAGTTGTTTTAGTTTTAGGAGCTGGTGGTTTAGCAACTATGTGGGAAGCCGTTTTTGCCGATGTTGGAGTCGCTTTATTAGCAATATTAAACGCAGTAAGAATCCAAAGGATGAAGTTTTGAGCTTGATTTTTAACATTTTTTTTAAAATATTTAATTTGTTTTGATTAACTTTGGTATGTTTTAGAACAATAAATGAAAAAATCATACATCATAATAATTTTGTTTTTAGGAATATTTTTTATTCCTAATAATACTTTTGCTTGTGGTAGTGAAAAGCAATCTTGTAAAAAAGAACTTTCCACTACTAAAACAAAAGAAAAAAGCTGTTGTGATAATAACAATGATAATAAAGGATGTAATGGAAGTTGTGGTCACTCAAACTGTACTACTGTTTCTTCTGTTGGTTTTAGTTTATTTATTTATAATGAAATAGAATTTACAAATAATAATTTTGATTTTTCTACAAGTAAATCAAAATTTTACCATTCTGAAAACTTACTTTCAGATGGTTTTCCTTCTATATGGCTTATACCTAAAATAAGCTAAATTTAAAATTTGACAGCCATACTTATGTCAAATCTATAGCATTTGCTATTTTTTTTATAACAGTCTTTTGAATCTTAAATTCTCATGTTAAACATGCTTATTTAATTCATTATAGCTGCTATTCAATCTAAATTTATTTCAAAACTTTATTCAAAAAAAAACTTTTTGAATACTAAAATCATATAAAATGAAAAAATCATTATTAAAAATAATGATAGCAATCACTGTATTGTTATCAACCACAATGAACGCACAAACAAAAAACACAAAAACAGAGGAAGTGAAAGTCTCAGGTAATTGTGGAATGTGTAAAAAAACGATAGAAAAAGCAGGAAACATCAAAGATATTGCTACAGTAGTATGGAACAAAGAAACTAAAATAGCAACAGTAACTTATGATGAATCTAAAACAAATAAAGAAGAAATAGCAAAGCGTATAGCTTTAGCTGGATATGATTCAGAGCTTGTTAAAGCAAAAGATGAAGATTACGACAACCTTCCGGGATGTTGTCAATATGACCGCGAGTAATTGTACTTTAATAAGTTGTAATTAACCTATTCCTCTAAAGTAGAAAAAACTTTAGGGGAATATTGAAAAATTGTTTGACAAAATATTTGCTAAATAGTATTTCCATGGTTATAAATTTTATATTCAGATGTTAAATAAAATAATAAAATATTTCCTAGAAAATAGATTAGTAACTGTACTTATTCTGATGGTGCTGATTTTATGGGGTATTTCTACAGCTCCATTTAACTGGAAAATACCTTTCCTGCCTTCTGATTCAGTTGCTGTTGATGCTATTCCTGATATTGGTGAAAATCAACAAATTGTTTTTACACAATGGCCAGGTAGATCACCCCAAGATATTGAAGACCAAATTTCTTATCCATTAACTACTTATTTATTAGGTATTCCAGGTGTAAAATCGATTAGAAGTAATTCCATTTTTGGTTTTTCAAGTATTTACATAATCTTCGATGATGATATCGAATTTTACTGGTCTAGATCCAGAATACTTGAAAAATTAAATTCATTACCTAATAGTTTATTACCCGAAAATGTAAAACCATCACTTGGTCCAGATGCAACAGCATTAGGGCAAGTATATTGGTACACAGTTGAAGGAAGAGATAAAGATGGAAACCCTACAGGTGGTTGGGATTTACAAGAAATAAGAACAGCACAAGACTTCTATATTAAGTACGGTTTAAATGCTGTGCAAGGAGTTTCAGAAGTAGCATCGATTGGTGGATTTGTCAAAGAATATCAAATTGATGTCAATCCAGATGCATTGAAAGCTTACAATATTAGTTTGATGCAGGTAATGACTGCGGTACAAAAATCAAACAAAGATGTTGGTGCAAAAACCATAGAAATCAACCAGGCCGAATATTTAGTTAGAGGTCTTGGTTATGTGAAAAAAGTGGAAGATATTGAATTAGCAGTTGTTGCTGTTAAAGATAATGTACCTATTCGTGTAAAAGATATTGGTGTAGTCGCTTTAGGTCCAGAAACTAGAAGGGGTATTTTAGATAAAGGTGGTGCTGAAGCTGTTGGTGGTGTTGTCATTGCCCGCTATGGTTCTAATCCATTAGAAGTAATTAACGGAGTAAAGGCTAAAATTAGTGAAATTGCATCTGGTTTACCTAAAAAAACATTGGCTAATGGTGTAGAAAGTCAATTAACCATTATTCCTTTTTATGACCGTACAGAATTAATACAAGAGACTATTGGAACTTTAGAAACAGCTCTTTCTCATGAAGTATTAATTAGTATTATTGTTGTTTTACTTTTGGTTTTAAATTTAAGAGCCTCTTTAATTATTTCCAGTTTACTTCCTGTTGGGGTATTAATGACTTTTATTGTCATGCGATATGCTGGAGTAGATGCTAACGTTGTGGCTTTATCAGGAATTGCTATTGCTATTGGAGTAATGGTGGATGTAGGTGTCGTTTTTGTCGAAAATATTATTCGACATCTCGAAATGCCAGAAAACCATGGAGCAAAAGGTGCAAAATTAATGCAAGTAATTTACGAGGCAACCACAGAAGTAGTTTCTGCAATTACAACTGCTTTAGCAACTACAGTTGTTAGTTTCATTCCAGTTTTTGCTATGGAATCAGCTGAGGGAAAACTATTCAGACCTTTAGCATTTACTAAAACATTCGCTTTATTAGGTGCTTTTATTTTAGGGTTAGTTATCCTACCATCTTTAGCTCACTATATTTTCGGTATTGATTATGATAAAAAAAGAGTAAAACGTTTTTGGGGATATGTGTTTATTTCGGGAGGTATTTTACTAAGTGTTTATTTCAAAATTTGGCTTCCGTTGGGATTAACCTTAATGGGTTTATATGACCTGTTTAATCATAAAATTCCTTTGAAATTTCAGTCCTATACAAAGCATTTCAATTTAATATTGGTATTATTTATTATTTCTTTTTTCTTAACTGAAGAATGGATGCCATTAGGCCCACAAATTAGCGTTATTGGTAATTATCTATTTGTAATTGTGCTTTTAGGAATTATATTATCTGCTCTATTAAGTATAGTAAAATACTATGAAAAAGTATTGCGTTGGTGTCTAGCTAACAAAGGTAAATTTATGTTATTACCAATAATTACTTTGTTTTTTGGACTCTTAGTTTGGTTAGGATTTGATAGTACTTTTGGCTTTGTAGCTAATGGATTGGATAAAGTAGGCTGGAATATTAGAGCTTCAAAAGTTTGGTCAGTTCCAGCACATACTTTTCCAGGCATTGGTTCCGAATTTATGCCAACGCTTAATGAAGGTAGTTATTTATTAATGCCAACATCTATGCCGCATGCAGGTGTACAACAAAACAGAAAAGTGGTGGGTCAATTGGATATGATTCTAAATCACATTCCAGAAGTCGATATGGCTGTGGGTAAATTGGGGCGTGTAGAAAGTGCTTTAGACCCTGCTCCTATTTCTATGTATGAAAACATTATCAATTATAAACCAGAATTTATTTTGGATGCTAAAGGGCATCGAATGCGATTTAAGACCGACAATAAAGGTCGTTTTATAACTAAATCTGGCGATAGCCTTTCACATGATGATGCTTTAAAACAGGCCATTTCTATTAAGAATCTTATTCCAGATGATGATGGTTCTTTCTATAGAAATTGGCGTGATATAATTCAATCTCCTAATGATATTTGGAATGAAATTGTAAAAGCATCAAAAATACCAGGTGTTACTTCTGCTCCAAAATTACAGCCTATAGAAACACGTTTGGTAATGCTTCAAACAGGAATGAGAGCTCCTATGGGTATAAAAGTTTTTGGACCCGACTTAAAAACGATTGAAGAATTTGGTTTAGAACTAGAAGGAATAATTAAAGAAGTACCTTCTGTAAAACGTGAAGCAGTTTTTGCCGATAGAATTGTAGGAAAACCTTATTTACATTTAAACATTGACAGAGAAAAAATTGCTCGATATGGCTTAAATGTAGAGGATATCCAACAAACAATAGAAACAGCAATTGGTGGTATGAAAATTTCTTCAACGGTTGAAGGAAGAGAACGCTATCCTATTCGAGTTCGTTATCCAAGAGAATTGAGAGACAGTCCTGAAGCATTGGGTAAAATATTAGTTGCAACTCCTACAGGAGCACAAATTCCATTAGGTCAATTAGTTCAATTTGAATATAAAAAAGGCCCTCAAGCTATTAAAAGTGAAGATACTTTTTTGGTTGGTTTTGTTTTATTCGATAAAAATGATGGTTATGCAGAAGTCGATGTAGTAAATGATGCACAGAAAGCAATTCAAAGTAAAATTGATTCTGGGGAATTAAAAGTTCCTCAAGGAGTTAATTATAAGTTTTCAGGAAGTTATGAGAATCAAATTAGAGCTATGAAAAGGCTTTCTATTGTAATTCCAATCTGTTTGATAGTTATTTTCTTATTACTATACTTTCAATTTAAAACTGTTATTGCATCATCAATCCATTTTTCTGGAGTTTTTGTTGCTTTTGCAGGTGGTTTTATAATGCTATGGTTATACGGACAAGATTGGTTCATGAATTTTGCTGTTGCCGATGTTAATATGCGCGATTTATTTCAAATGCATCCTATTAATTTAAGCGTTGCCGTTTGGGTAGGTTTTATTGCATTATTTGGTATCGCTACCGATGATGGAGTAATCATGGGCTCTTATATTCATCAAGTTTTTGAAGAGAAAAATCCTCAAACCATTACTGAAGTTCGTGATGCAGTAGTTGAAGCCGGTAAAATGAGAGTTAGACCTGCTGTTATGACAGCAGCAACAACAATTATTGCTTTACTTCCTGTTTTAACCTCAACAGGGAAAGGTTCAGATATTATGATCCCAATGGCTATTCCAACTTTTGGAGGTATGACCATTCAAATTATGACCATGTTTGTAGTGCCAGTATTACAAGCATATTGGAGAGAAACTGTAATTAAAAATAAAGAAAAGAGAAATGCGTAAACTAATAATTATATCACTTTTATTTTTTGCTTATAATGTTGAAGGACAATCTATAAACGATTACTATACTATTGCAGCAGAAAATAATCCTGAATTAAAAGCAAAGTATAAAGAGTTTGAAGCAGCCATGCAAAAAATACCACAAGTGAGTTCTTTACCAGATCCTAATCTTTCTATGGGGTATTTTATTTCACCCGTAGAAACAAGACTTGGCCCTCAAAACATGAGGTTTTCACTAACTCAAATGTTTCCTTGGTTTGGTACTTTAAAAGCTCAAAAAAATGCAGCAACTTTAATGGCAGAAAGTAAATACCAAGCCTTTTTAAATGCTAAAAATCAATTGTATTCTCAAGTTGCTACTGCTTATTATCCTTTGTATGAGCTATTAAAACTAAAAGATATTGAACAAGAAAACATCAAAATTCTAGAATCATACAAAAACATTGCCAATGCGAAATTTGAAAATGGTAAAGGAAGTTTAGTAGATGTCTTGCGTGTGGATATTATGATAAAAGATGCACAAACTAATTTAGATATTTTAACTAAAAAAGAACCTGCATTAACATCTTGGTTGAATAGTATATTAAATAGAAAGTACAATGAAAAAATTGTAATTTCTAAAGATTTGCAAATTATGGAATTACCAATGGAATACCGCAAAGATTCTATAACCACTAACCCAATACTACAAGAGCTTGAATTAAAAAAACAAGCTTCAGAAGTAGCTATTGAAGTAGCCAGAAAGCAAGGTTTACCTAAATTAGGTCTTGGTTTAGATTATGTTTTGGTAGGGAAAGGAATGAATAACTTTCCAGATTCAGGAAAAGATATTATCATGCCAATGGTTTCGGTTAGTTTGCCAATCTTTAGAAAAAAATACAATGCAGCAACGAAAGAAGCAAAACTAATGCAAGAAAGTTTTTCTTTTCAAAAAGAAGCGTATGAAAACAAACTAAACGGTACATATTATAAACTTGTTTTTGAATTAGAAAAGGAAAGAGATTTATTAAAATTATATGAAGGTCAAGTACTAACACTCTCCAAAAGTTTGAATCTATTATTTGCTTATTACAGTAATGCGAATAAAGATTTTGAAGAAGTATTACGCATGCAACAAGAGCTTTTAAAGTATCAAAAAATGCAATTGTCAAGCACCAGTACTTTTTATATAAAACTAGCTGAATTGGATTATTTAACAGCAAAACAATTTTAATTATGAACTTAGATAAAAAAACAAAAATACTATTAGCAATAACTTTATTAGTTGGGCTATTATTAGGTGCTCTATTCTTTGGTGGAAGCACTAAAGAAGAAGATAATAAAACTGAAGTCAAATCAAAAGCAGAAGTTTGGACGTGTTCCATGCACCCACAAATTAGACAACCAGAACCAGGAGATTGTCCTATTTGTGGAATGGATTTAATCCCGTTAGAAGCTGGTAATGAAGATATTGACCCAGACGCAATTAGTATGTCGGAATCAGCCATGATTATTGCAGGAATTTCTACTTATAAAGTAGGAAATACGGATGGTATCAAAGAAATAGCACTGAATGGAAAAATTGAAGTAAATGAGAAAACAGTTTACAGCCAATCCTCACACATACCAGGTCGTATTGAAAAAATTCAAGTTTCTTTTGTAGGCGAATATGTAAAAAAAGGTCAAGTAGTAGCTTATGTGTATTCTCCAGAGCTAGCTAGTGCACAACAAGAACTTATTGAAGCTTATAGTGTAAAAGAAATTCAGCCACAATTATTTGAATCGGTAAAAATGAAATTGAAAAACTGGAAAGTTTCAGACGCTACCATAAACAGTATTATTTCTTCAGGAAAAACACAAGATAGATTTCCTATTTATGCTGATGTTTCAGGATATATTATTAAGAAAAATGTAGAGCTTGGCGATTATCTTCAAAAAGGGCAAACCTTATATGATGTTGCTGATTTGTCAACCGTTTGGGTACTTTTTGAAATTTACGAATCGGATATGAGTTGGGTTAAAAAAGGAAATAAAATTAACTATACAGTAGCATCTTTTCCAGGAGAAACATTTTCAGGAACAATTGCATTTATTGACCCATTTATAAACCCAATGACACGAATCGCGAAGGCAAGAGTTGAGGTAGCTAATTCTGGATTAAAATTCAAACCGGAAATGTTTGCAACGGGTACTTTAAAAACTAAAGTAGTTGGCAATGAAGCGACATTAAGTGTTCCTAAATCAGCTGTAATGTGGACAGGAAAACGCTCTATTGTTTATATTAAAAATGAAACCGATAAGGGAATAACATTCAAACTACGTGAAGTGACATTAGGACCTCTTTTAGGGAATGATTATATAATTGAACAAGGTTTAGAAGTTGGTGAAGAAATTGTAGCTAATGGTACTTTTAATGTAGATGCAGCTGCACAATTAGCCGGTAAACCTAGCATGATGAATCTTGAGGGCGGAAAAGTAAATACAGGTCACAATCATGGGGATTCTTCTATGCCAATGAATGAAGATAAAAAAGCAGCATTAAAAGCAGACAAAACAACGATTAGTGCTGAAGCTAAAAAGAGTTTACAACCATTATATAAAGATTATTTTGAATTTAAAGATGCCTTAACAAAAGACGATTTTAATTCAGCTAAAAAAGCTTTGTTAGCATTTGAAAAATCTTTTAATAAAATAAACATGAGCGTATTTAAAGGAGAATCTCATAAAGTATGGATGAATTATCAAACAGAGCTGAAAAAACAGACACTTCATGCTACACATATTAAAAACATTAAAGAATTAAGAATGACTTTTGAACCTATATCAAATGTTATGATAGCAATGACAAAAACTTTTAAACCTTTAAACGAGAGTGCATACGTTCAGTTTTGTCCTATGGCTAATAGTGATAAAGGTGCCAATTGGTTAAGTAAAGAGAATAAAGTAGTTAACCCATATTTTGGAGTTTCAATGATAAAATGTGGAGAAGTAAAAGAAACAATTAAATAAATTAATAAATTTTAAAATCATGAAAAAAGTAATCGGAATTTTAGCAGTAGCTTTAGTAAGCGTAACAATCTCTTGTAAAGACAATAAAGAACAAGAAGAAGGAACAATGCATAACAAAGAAATGCAAACAGAATCACATGAAGGGCACGATCATTCTAAAATGGAAGAAACAGCTACAATGTATTATTGCCCTATGAAATGTGAAGGAGAGAAAACCTACGACAAAGCGGGTGAATGTCCAAAATGTGGAATGGATTTAGTAGTTGTAGAAAAGGAATAAGTTTATGATAAAGTTGTACATCAAAAACATGGTTTGTAATAGATGTATTATAGTGGTTAAGTCTGAGTTAGAAAAACTTGGGCTTAACTATCTATCTGTTGAGTTAGGTGAAGTTTCCTTTAAAAACGAAATATCTCAAGAAGATAAAATAGAAATTTCCAAACAGCTTGAAATTTTAGGATTTGAAATTTTAAACGATACCAATAGTAAAACAATTGAAAAAATTAAAAGTACTCTCATTGATTTAATTCAAAATAAAAACAACAACATAAAAGATAATTTTTCCGATTATCTAAAAGAAAAACTACAGCAAGATTATAGTAAATTAAGCAATTTATTTTCTCAAATTGAAGGAATTAGTATTGAAAAATATTTTATCAATTTAAAAATCGAAAAAGTAAAAGAATTAATTTTTTATGATGAATTATCATTATCAGAAATAGCCTACTCTTTAAATTATAGTAGTGTTTCGCATTTAAGCCATCAGTTTAAAAAAGTTACAGGCTTTAGTCCTACCTATTTCAAAAAATTAAAAGGAAATAAACGAAAAGAAATAGACCTTTTATAAAATTGTACAAATCATATCCATAATTATACAAACAGAAGTGGCTTTAGTTTTCGAAATTTGTACTAATAAAATAACAAAATTATGAAATCGCTATTATAAGACAGTTTATGTAAACAAACACCATTGATTAAAAAAGCGACTCCATATGTACTAGTTAAAAAATAAAATTTAAACAGATGAAACACACATATACAATTACAGGAATGACCTGTTCAGGTTGTGAAGCTAAAGTTAAAAAAGATTTGTTGAATGTTGAGCATATCACAGAAGTTGCAGTTTCTAAAGAAGACAAAGTAGCAACCATTATCATGTCTAAACATGTTGAAATAGAAGTTTTACAAAATGCTTTAGGAGGAAAAGATAGTAAATATCAAATTACTTTATCAGATAATTCTAGTAAAGAAGTAGTTCAAAAAAGTTGTTGTTCTACTGGAAAAAAAGAGCACAAACATGAAGAAATAAAGCACACCCATCAAGCAGGTAAATATTATTGTCCCATGCATTGTGAAGGTGACAAAGTGTATGATAAGGCGGGTGACTGTCCTGTTTGTGGAATGGATTTAGTACAACAACCAACGGTAATTCAAAACACACAATATACTTGTCCCATGCATCCTGAAATCATTCAAGACAAACCAGGAAGTTGTCCTATTTGTGGAATGGATTTAGTGCTAATGGAACCAACCGAATCTGAAGAAGATAAAACCTATCAAAAGTTAGCGCATAAAATGAAAATTGCTACAATTTTCACCTTGCCTATTTTTATTATTACCATGTCTGATATGATTCCAAATAACCCATTATACAAAATTATGGAGTTACAATATTGGAATTGGATTCAATTTATATTAACGATTCCTGTTGTTTTTTATGCTTGTTGGATGTTTTTTGAAAGAGCGTGGAAATCCATTATCAACTGGAATTTAAACATGTTTACCTTAATTGGTATTGGAACTGGAGTTGCTTTTGTTTTTAGTATTATCGGATTATTATTTCCAACTGTTTTTCCAGACCAATTCAAAACTTCAGAAGGGACAGTCCATTTATATTTTGAAGCTACAACTGTAGTTTTAACCTTGGTATTGTTAGGGCAATTGTTAGAAGCCAAAGCACACAGTAGAACTAGTGGAGCTATTAAAGAGCTATTAAAATTAGCACCAACCGAAGCTACGTTAGTGATTGATGGTGAAGAAAAAGTAATTTCAATACACGACATTAAAAAGGGAGATATAGTTAGAGTAAAACCTGGAGAAAAAATTCCTGTAGATGGAATCATTACAGAAGGAAACAGCACCATTGATGAATCAATGATTACTGGAGAACCTATTCCAGTAGATAAAAAAATGGGCGATAAAGTAAGTTCTGGAACCATAAACGGAACTAAATCCTTTTTAATGTTAGCTGAGAAAGTAGGTTCTGAAACTTTATTATCGCAAATCGTTCAAATGGTTTCTGACGCAAGTCGTTCAAGAGCACCCATTCAAAATTTAGTAGATAAAATTTCAAAATATTTTGTACCCATTGTAGTTTTAATATCAGTTATTACCTTTTTTGTTTGGTGGATTTTTGGACCAGAACCTAAATTGGTTTATGGATTTATTAATGCAATTGCGGTCTTAATAATTGCTTGTCCGTGTGCATTAGGTCTAGCAACACCTATGTCAGTTATGGTTGGAGTTGGCAAAGGAGCAAAATCAGGTGTATTAATTAAAAATGCAGAAGCCATTGAGAAAATGGATAAAATTGATGTTTTAATAACCGATAAAACAGGAACACTAACTGAAGGAAAACCATCAGTTGAAAAAATTATTACAAAAGATGTAGATGAAAATACCACTTTAGGAAAAATTGCATCTCTAAATCAAAATAGCGAACATCCATTGGCAACAGCAGTTGTAAATTTTGCTAAATCTAAAAACAGTACTTTTTTTAAAGTAGAAAAATTTGACTCTATAACAGGAAAAGGAGTAATAGGATTTATTGACAATGAAAAAGTCAGTTTAGGCAACAAAAAACTTTTAGAGCAAGAAGGTATTCAAGATTTTTCAAGTATAGAACAAGAAGTTATTGAAGAACAAAAGTTAGGTAAAACAGTTTCTTACATCGCTTTCGATAAAAAAGTAGTAGGATATATAACCATTACAGATGCTATAAAAAAATCAAGTTTAGAAGCTATTAACGAGTTAAAGCGACAAGGAGTTCAAGTTATTATGCTAACTGGTGATAATGAAAATACAGCAAGAGCTGTTGCCTCTGAACTTAATTTAACGGATTTCAGAGCAAGTTGCTTACCACAAGATAAATTAGAATACATCAAAGAGTTACAAGCCAAAGGTAAAATAGTAGCAATGGCAGGTGATGGTATAAACGATGCTCCAGCATTAGCACAATCTGATATTGGAATCGCAATGGGAACAGGAACCGATGTTGCCATTGAAAGTGCAAAAATTACTTTGGTAAAAGGAGATTTAAAAGGAATTGTAAAAGCAAAAAACCTAAGTAATGCTGTAATGAAAAACATCAAACAAAACTTATTTTTTGCTTTTATATATAACGTTTTAGGAGTTCCAATTGCAGCAGGTGTTTTATTTCCAGTTTTTGGTTTGTTACTTTCTCCAATGATTGCAGCTTTAGCAATGAGCTTTAGTTCTGTATCAGTTATTGCTAATGCATTACGATTAAGAACTATAAAAATTTAAAACACAAATTTATTTATTCAAACAACTAAAAATAATTAGCTATTTTAACAATATTTTTAACACAATGAAGTTTTATACAAACTAACCCAAATTGTATTAAAATGAATGAGTATTGTCTGAATTTTTTTAGTGAATTTGAAAAGGAGTATCAAAACATTAAAACTACAAATTCAGACAGTATTGTTATTGCAAATAAAGTCACTGAATTAATTGAAACTAGAAGTAAGGAACTATTCAAATGGCTAAAAAAACATAAATTTAGTTCTCCAGAAGAAGAAATATATTTTTTCAAAGACTTGAAACCTATATTTATATCTAAACTTATCTACTACAAAACGGTTTTAAGTATAGAAACGAACTTACCAACTTCAAAAAAGAATAAGATTAAATTTTATGAAGATGCTTTAAACTCAATTCAAGAAAACACCAATAAAAACAGAAAGTTCTATGAATATTATAGAGTAAGAGCTTCACATAAAGACAATATTTATTTCTTGAGAAATTGTGATGCTAATATTTTAAAAAGAGATTGTTCTCTAATCAATTACGATATAAAATTATGTACTACGCATGATTACAATATGGCTGTGATGATTGCTAATGATATATTGACCAATTATCTAGAAAATAAAATAGAACAGTTAGAAAACAATAGTTCTATAGTTCATCCGTCCATACAACAAACAATTAATTGGACTGGTAATAAAATTGATTTAATCGAATTAATTTATGCCTTACACCATTCCAAAAAAATTAACAACGGCAGCACTGATATTAAGGAATTAGCTTTATTCTTTGGTAAAATTTTCAATCAAGATATTGAAGAAAATATTTATCGTTTTTACATTGATATCAAAAACAGAAAAACAGGTCGTTCCAAATTCATCAATCAACTTTCAGAAGTGCTAGAAAAGCAAATTCTAGCAGAAGAAAATGAAAGTAAATAACCTTTTTTACAGATAAATATTTTCCAAAAACACACAACTTGTGTTCAGGTTGTGAATCAGCTTAAAAACCCATGATTTTCACCTAATTTCCCAAATTGAATTTTAAAGCTGAAAGGCATTCAATTCAATAAAGCTAGAAAACAAAGTGCTTTGTACTATTTTAATAAAAAATCGTACACAACTTGTGTTTAGGTTGTGAAATAAAATCAATCAAACTTCACAAATTTGTATTACCGATTAATATTCAAAATTGCCTTAAAGAAATTGAGGCTATTTTTCTTTATTCAATAAAGAAAAATCAAGCATAACCATTGTTACGTTTTATTTTTATTTTGAAGAAGAAAGGAAAAAAGACCGATTTATTAAGGTCATTTTGGGTGTTAATCGGTAAAATATAACAATTTAAAACACAAGTTATGGCAATCGAAGTTATCACACGCGAAGACTTAAACGAATTTCGTAGTCTTCTTCTAAATGATTTAAAAGAAATCATTCATTCAAAACCGCAACAAGCAAAACAGTGGCTCAAATCCAAAGAAGTCAGAAAACTGTTAAACATTTCTCCAGGAACATTACAAAACCTTCGCATCAACGGAACACTAACATATACTAAAGTTGGTGGCATCATGTATTATGACAATTCAGACATCGAAAAACTCCTAAACGGAAATAAAGTAAATGCAGTTCCAACCCTGTTCAAGTAATGTCATTGCGAGGAACGAAGCAATCTTTTCTACTCACTCTTCACTACTCACTCTTCACTAATTACTAATCACTAGCAAAATGAACTACATAAAACACCTAACCGGCTTTTTCGAAAAAGTAGCAATAGACAAAACACTTAATCCAACACACGTGAGTTTATACATTGCTTTATTCCAATTCTGGAATTGCAATCGCTTTAAAAATCCAATCAGTATTTCTCGTGATGAGGTAATGCGAATAAGTAAAATCAGTTCCAAAGCAACCTATCATAAATGTCTGAAGAACTTGCATAGTTTGGGTTATATCAACTACGAACCATCCTATAATCCATTCAAAGGAAGTCATGTGTATTTATTCAATTTTTCAGACGATTTAAAACCCATTCAAAAAAGCGAAAGAAAACCAAAAATTGAACCTCTTTTTGAACAAGTTGATGAACAAGCTCTAAACAAGTCTTGTACTAGTGATGAAACAAGTAGTGAACAAGCACTAGTACCTTCTATAAACTATATAAACAATACAAACAATTTAAACATTGAAAACGTTTCAAACTTGAACGAGCAAGCAAAAAAATTTGAAGAAATAAATAATTTTCAATTAAAAAATGAAAATTTAAAAGAAGAAAAAAGTTCCGCTAAAAAAGAAGAAAAAGAGTTTGTCGTCACTTCGAGCATAGTCGAGAAGCCAATATTAGAAGAAGTCAAATCCTACTTCCAAGAAAACAACTTTCCAGAACTAGAAGCACAAAAGTTTTTCAATTACTTCTCAAGTAATGGATGGTTAGTTGGTGGAAAAACACCAATGGTCGATTGGCAAGCAGCAGCACAAAATTGGATATTAAACAGCATTAATTTTAATCACAACACCGACACAACACCAACAAATCGACCAAAACACCTCAACACAACAACCGATAAAGATTATTCAGAACCTCTTTAAACTTCCCTTCCTTTGGATAGCTTGTCGCGAATTATTTTCAGGAGGTGCCCAAAGGGCGGGGTGGCTAATCCGTTCTAATCCGTTAAATCTGTCACCCGAGGCTTTAGCCGAACTGGCGAAGCACATTAGTGTTCCAAAAACTTCGCTTTAGCGAACAAAAAATCAGGCAAATGAATGAAAATATAAAATCCCACTACAACTACCCAGAAATAATAATAAAGCTCGAAGCAAAAGGCGTAGAACTATACGGCAATCATTTCAAAATAATAGAAACAGATTACCCAATCGTGTACAAATTAATCGCATATTTTTTAAAAGACGAGCCAACTTGTTTTCAATACGGAATAAACCTCAACAAAGGAATTCTATTAACCGGACCAATCGGCTGCGGAAAAACATCATTGATGAACTTAATGAAATACCTAACAGCCACAGAACATAAATTCTTCGTAAAACCCTGCAGAGATATAAGTTTTGAATTTATCCAGGACGGATACCAAATAATCCATAAATACAGCATAGGTAAACTATACCAATCAGAACCAAGAACCTATTGCTTTGACGATTTAGGAACAGAAAATAACTTAAAATACTTCGGAAACGAATGCAATGTAATGGCAGAAATTCTATTAAGCCGATATGATCTATTCATCTCTAAAAAACTAAAAACACACATCACCACAAACTTATCAGCCACAGAAATAGAAACCCACTACGGCAACCGAGTTCGCTCCAGATTACGAGAGATGGTAAATTTAATTGCCTATGATAAATCAACATCCGACAAGAGATAATAAAGCTTTGCGAACATTGCGTAAACCTTTGTGTTCTTAGGGTTTAAAAAAAGTAACAACATGAAAACAATAACCAACTTCTGGAACTACTTCCAACAAAACAACTTCGTTTTCCTACTCTTAAACGAAATCCCAAAAGACGAACTAAAAACCCATTTCGACAAGCTAATCGAAATACTACATCAATACAACAAAGACCTGGACATCATCATCAAAAACAAAACAAACGGTGCAGAGATAATCATTACAGCAAACGGAAACCCCTATCTTTTCAAAGAAGTAGAATTACTAGTTCATCATGCTCGAGTTGTAGAGCGTTGGAAAATAACAGCGTTCCTTCAACCAGAGATGAATATTGAAAAATACGAAAACGGCACCGACAAACCACTAGAGTATTACGGCATCACTTTACGAATAAGCGAAATGTATTTCATACCACTAGAAAACCCAAACAAACCAACCGATTTAGGAATTAAAGTACTATTCAAAAATTACATAGTCCATAAAGAAAACCCTAAACTTAGAGAAGCAGTTTATACACATTTAGAACATTTAATTGGAGAAAAGTCTTTTGCTAATGATATTGCATTTATTCAAATAGCCCAATTACAAGGAGACCAAGAGGATATAATCGAATTATACAATTTAAAATCATACATAGATACGGAATTGAATAATTAAGTTTCGGCAACAAAACCAATTTACTGCCAAAGCTTAACTAATATTCTATTAGCGAAACACTACACATTCTGTAGTAAATCGCAAATGAAATATAAAATAATGTTTCATAGTAAAATAGTGAGTTTTAAACGCATGAACGCACTACAAATCATAAATTATAAAACTGTTAAAAACTCAATTCAGTATTCCTACAATATCCATAAATTTTTACTAATTTGGTAATCTAAACTTTAAGGTTACCACATGGCATTATTGTAAACATCTGTACTCAATAAATATTTGAGCAAACATGAAGCCGATAATAATTAAAAAATAGTTAAAAAATGTTTGGACATATTTTTTTTAAAAAGAAGTATTTGCATTTA
Organism: Flavobacterium jejuense; assembly: GCF_006491595.2. Taxonomy (GTDB): domain Bacteria; phylum Bacteroidota; class Bacteroidia; order Flavobacteriales; family Flavobacteriaceae; genus Flavobacterium; species Flavobacterium jejuense. The sequence continues at coordinate 97,866 of NZ_VEVQ02000012.1, read as the reverse complement.
GATAAATTGATTGATAAAAGAAATCAAATTTTATGGTATGAAATTAATAAAAACTATAAAGTCAGTTTCAAAAAATCATTGCAATCTGAATATGCAGCATATCAACAATCAAGAAAAGTAACCTTTTATATAGACGAGAACAATTTGTGTGCTTCATCATTTACTCATGAATTACTTCATGTTTACTTAAGTTTGAACGGTCTGCATATTAGTGGTGGCTTAAAAAACAGAATAATGTCTGATGAGTTTTTAAATTTTATATTTAGCTACAATCTTTTAGAACATATGAGCAACTGTTTAGACCATGCAAAAATGTTACCAATATACTTGAAACTAGGATTTGAAAGAGAAAAATTCATTACTGATTTTGATGTTTTTAAATGCACTGAAACTGAATTAAATGAACTAGAAAGGTATTATAGAGTTTTCAACAAGATTAACTCTAATGCCGTTGATACATACATTGGTAGACTAGTTTCGATTATTGCCGACCCGAATGAAAACTTTAATTATGATAAATATCTACTTAGGTTAAAAAATATTGATAGTAAATTATTTTTGACAGTTTATAATTTATTTGACAATTGGAAAAAAGTAAAGATTGAAAATAGAACAATCTTAGATGAAGATTATATTTCTGTTTTAAATGTTTTTATTGATGAGTTGAATGCATGGAAGCGAACTAATACTTTTTCTTAAAGTACAAAATTTATAATATTAAATTAAAATGAATCACAATTTAGATGAAATGGCACTGCCACAAAGTTCAAGAAATCAAGAATTAGAAGTAATTTCTCAAAGAATTTTTGAACCATTATTTGATGTAGAAAGATTTGTTTTAGATGGAAAAGTTATTGATAATGGAATTGACTATCATTGTGAATTAAAGTATAAGGGCAATGTAACAGGTTTTGGCTTCAATTTTCAGTTAAAAAGTAAAGAAAAAAACGAACCTCTAAAAAATGGCACATATTCAAAATCATTTGAATTATTAAATATTCAATATCTTATAAACAATACTCATCCAGCTTTTTATGGTTTTTATATAGTAGAAAGTGATACGTTTTATTATGAGTATTTAAATGATTTTATTGCTAATCTGAAAACTAACAACACAAATTGGGAAAAGCAACAGAATCACACATTAAATTTTTATAAAAAGTTAGACAAACAAGCTGTAGATAAAATATATGATGTTGTATTAGCAAGAGGAATGTTATTTAGAAAAATCAATAGTTCATTAGTCGATAGATTAGCTCATAGTCATTTATCATCAAATATAATTATTGATTTCAATGATAATGTAACTAGTGAAATCGAAATTATAAAAATTGTAGAAAAATATGGATTCGAACTAATTAATCAATCTAACTGGAATAAAGTAATTGAACTACATAGTAAAACACTTCATAGTAGTACATTTTCTGCAAAATACAATATGATAGTAGGTTTAGCTTATTATTATAAAAGTGATTATTTAACTTCCTTAAAATATTTGAAAAATGCAATAAGAGAAAAAGCGAATCTTGTGATTGAATTACAAAATCACTTAATATTTATTATTTCATCTATTAAACTTCTACTCTTAATGATAACTAAAGAAGAGTATGATAGTACTATTTCAAACCTGGAACCTGATAAACATATTACCTTTCATGTCAAAATAGATAGTGCAATTGAAATTGCTAAGGAGAAACTTTTTCAAACTGAAAATTTAAGAGTTGAAGAATTTGAAGATTGTATAAATTCAATAATATCAAATATTGAAGCTTCATTACAAGTAAAATTGAGAGCAAAATCAGAACTTCTAATTTATGAAGGTAATATTGCTATCCAGCAATATAGTAAACATATATGCAGAATTAATGCTTTTGAAGTAAGTCTATTTGTTAATTATGAATATAGAAAAAAAATCAATGATGAACTTCAATTATTATTTACTAACATTGAACAAGAATACTTTGGGCTTTTTGAAGAAATAAAGACTACAAACAATTACTTTGCTTTTTATTATCTTCTAATGCACAAACAAAAATATGATTTCCTTAAGTATTCAACTTTCGAAATTTTAAAACTAGCTAAAGAGTCTATAATTATTGACTACTCTGATAATTATGAAAAAATACTTATTAATTTAGATTCTTGTTTTGATTATTTTAATAAAATAGGGCATATTGAAAATCAGATTTTTGCAAAATCAATAAAATATGAAATTTTACACTATCTCAAGAGATATGAACTTGCTAAAACATTAATTGCTGAATTAGAGGATACAGTTGTATTAATAGATATTAAAAGTTTAAAAGAACAATTAGAATTTATAAAAAATGGAGGTACAAATCATCAAATGTTACAAGAACTATTGGATGATAAAATAAATAATCCAAAAGAAAAGATTGAGCAGTTAAGAAACGAGTTAATAAAACTTGATGAGATTGAAAAAAATATCAATGTAAATAAAGTAGATCATTATCAGGTGACATTATTTCCGATTGGTAATTTTATTGTTCCAAAAAATAATTTAGAGAAATTTTATAAAATATTTGAAATTAAAAAAGGTAAACTGAAAGAACAATTTAAATATATGTTTGAATTAGGAGTAGTACCTGTAGTTAATACATATGTTTATCCTATAAGACAAGAAGGGCCGCTAGAAGGTAATTTAGAATATAAAGGATTTGAAAGTTTTTTAAATATGTATAATGCGCGAAAAAAGTTTTTTGAAAATAAATTTTATAGATTGAACAACAAATAATTAATAATCTTATTATTGAAAAATTTAATGATATTAAATTCAAAAACTCTCGAAAAATTAAGACTTCTAATCAATGAAGAAACTGAATACCGTTCAGGTCCTCAACTAGTAAGTTTTTTTAATAGTTTAGGTTCAAAGGATATTTATAGTCAAGGATTTCCTTCACGTTGGATCTATACTGATAACAAGTTAAATTTAATCAATGGTACTCCAGATTTAGATAAATGTATTAAATTACTCTTTGCTCCTGTAAACTTCATTGGTAGATATGAAATACTTGATGAACATATAAATTCTTTTAATGAATATCTGGCTTTTGATGATTGGAAAGTGGTTAGAACTGGCAAAGAAATTTCATTCACTAAAGCTGATAAAATAAATTTTGAAACTAAAAAAGAAGTAAACGAAGAAGATTTCATTAATCAAGAGTTTGATGAAATCTCAATTTTCGAATTAAATTTAGATGGAATAATAAGTGATATCTTAAACAAAAGAATTCTTGAAATAAAAGCTAATATCAAAGCAAATGCACCATTATCAGCTATTGTTATTATAGGTAGCACTTTAGAAGGAATTTTACTGGGTTTTGCTTCTAAAAATCCAAAAGATTTTAATCAAGCTAAAGCAGCTCCAAAGGATAAAGAAGGTAAATCTAGGTTATATCAAGATTGGTCATTGAGTAATTTTATCGATGTAGCATACGAACTAAGATTCATTCAAGAAGATGTAAAAAAATTTAGCCATAGTCTAAGAGATTTTAGAAACTACATCCATCCGTTCGAACAAATGAGTACTGGTTTCAATCCTGATATTAATACTGCGAAATTGTGTTGGAATGTTTTAAAAGTAGCGATGATACAATTATCAAAGAAAAAATGAAAGAAACAAAAATTAAAAATTTCACTCCAGAATTATTTTGTATAGAAAAATTTGAAAGTTTTAAAAAACACAAGATCATTATTGAAAATTGTGAAGGTCTAGCACACATTTCAAAATCAAAAAAAGAATTTAAACTAGTTTATGATGGAGTTTTCAAGTACAATCCAGACAATAAAATAAAAGTCACAATTGATGATTTAGTATATACATTCCAATCAATAGATTTTAAAGAACCTAGTAATGATATCTTTGCCAATGTTTCAGCACAACATACTTTTGATATAGACAAGGTTTACAAAGGAAATATCAACAAAGTTGCATTATTTAGAATGTTCTTTTTTGACAATTCAAAAAGAACCAACGTTTTCCACAGAAAACTAGAAACAGTTAAAAATGATGGCGTAAATACTTGGGCATTTGATTGTGTTAGAACGAGTGTAAATCAAAACAGATACGACATAACACAATATAAAAGTAAAGAGAAAAGCTATTTTGTAATAGAGAACTTAGAACCTTCATCGCTACAAGTATTTGAAAAGGATGCTTATGCCATTCAAAAAGGAATTGGCTTTTTAATTGGATACATGCCCGGTGGTCAAAACTATATTTTTTCGGGAGAAAATTTCATCTATCAAAGACTAGCTAGAAAACCATTAAAATCTATTTTTCATCCAGTAACTTCAAACCCATATTCAAAACTGTACAAGGAAAAGAACATTGCAGACAGTTATTACGGAAAATTAAAAGTCATACCCATAGAAGTAATTTCAAATTTCATAACACAAATTAGAAACAATGAAGATTTTTCGGTAGCCATAATTTTTTTAATGGAAGTAAGCCATCTAAAATCGGTCGTTTCAATGCCTGGTGTCTTTTCAGTTATTTTAGAATCACTGGCAAATATCATTACAATAAAACAGGATACTATTGAAAAAGTAATAAAAGACGAAACAATATTTGAAAATATAAAAAGTGACTTTAACACGGTCATAGATAAATATGCTAATGAAATAGGTGAAAAAGCAGAAATAAAATTCCGAAGAAAAATAAAGGGATTAAGTAACTCAATAAATCACAAACGTTTAACAAATGCTGAAAAATTACGACAACCTTTTGATCAATTAAAAATCAAACTCTCTTGTGAAGATGAAGCAGCAATTGATTTTAGAAACGATTTATTACACGGTAATATTTTAATGAACAATGAGACAACTAGAACTAGCAAAGAGATAGATAATAAAATGCTTTATGCAAGTGCTAAATTATATACTTTATTAAGCAAACTGATTTTAAAAAATAGTGGATATAACGGCTATGTAATAAATCATGCTAAATTCTACAATAAAAATTCTAAAGCAGAGTATTTTGAAATTATCTAACTAATTTAAGACATATTAAAAATAGTTTTAAAGTAACAAATAGTATTCTTACATTTGAAAAAATAAACTAAATAGTATATTAAATAATCATAAAATACACTTAAAAGTGTATTTTTGTTTGCAAAATAATAATAAAGTGAATATATTTGCTATAGAAATATGGGATGATGAAGCTGCTAAATGCACTTTTTACACCGTAAAATATGATGATGTTGAGACAAATGAAACTGATTTATTCTTTGAAAAGTATGATGCATTAGCAGAATATAAAGAAGCAAATCAAGAATTGTTGTCTTTTATATTGTTATCAATTGGTAATAATCACGGAGCAATAGATGAATTATTCAATAGAGATGAAAACGAAGTCAAAGGATTACCTGTACAAGGAAAAAGAACAGTCGAAAATATTACCTATCATTTTCCTGAATTCCCATTACGATTATATGCCTTAAAAATCACAAATAATATAGTTATTCTTTTCAATGGAGGCATCAAAGATGGTCCAACAAATCAAACAAGTTCATTGCATTTAGAATGGAGAGCAGCATGTGAATTCGCAAAACGAATTAATGAAGCTTTACAAGATGGAACAATAATTGTAAATGAAAAACATAGAAAACTTACTAATTATGATGGTTCAGATGAAATCATCCTCTAAAAATCCAAAACAATGAGAAGCAAAGTAGCACAAAGAATTTTAGCAGAAACACCGGAAGAAACAAAAATCTTCGCGAGATTGTATGCTGATATCGTGGTTCGAGTAAATCAATTGTTAAAAGCAAAAGGATTTAGCCAAAAAGACTTAGCAGATAAGCTAGAGAAAAGACCTTCCGAAGTGAACAAATGGTTAGTAGGAGAACATAACTTTACGTTGCGTTCTTTAGCTAAACTTGAAGCAGAACTTGGGGAAACAATTATTAACGTTCCACAACGCAAGCCAATGGGAACAACTGGATATGTAACATTGTATAAAAACAATGTTATAAATACCGATGTAACATATACCAGTGCATGGAAAAAATCAAAAACAAACAATAAAACAACATTAGCAAATGTCAGCTAATTTATTACAACCTGAAAAAATTGAAATTGTTGATTTTAAAATCATAAAAGGACAAATTAATAGTCCATTCGATTTTGAAGATGAAAAAGTGCAAGGACACAATTTCAATGTGAACTTTGAATTGGGATTTAATATTCCAGATAAATTAGTTAAAGCTGATTTTTCTGTAAATGTGGAAACCAAAAGTGAAAAAGAAGATAGCGAAGAAGCAATCGGAGCGTTCAGTTTTGTTTATGTTTTTCATGTCGATAATATTGAAGAATTAACCAAGTTAGAAGAAGACAATACAGTTACAATTAGTCCTGCATTAGGAAATGCTTTAGCTGCAATTACATATTCAACGTCAAGAGGAATATTAATGACTCGTTTTCAAGGTACAGCTTTAAGTAATTTTATATTACCTGTTATTAATCCAAATAAGTTAATAGAATAATATTTTGTTCTTCAAAGAGTATATTATGTCCCATTTATAGTAAATATTTGGGACATTTTTTTTAACCAAATAATTCGAAAATGAAAAATTTCGAAAAGTGGGTAGAAAACCTAACGGAAAATAGAGTTGATATTCTAAAAAATATTCATAAAAACAGTAAAATCACCATTCGTGAGCTATCAGAGAATATTGGCTTAAGCCTTTCTGTTATTGACAAAACTTGCTTTTCTTAAAAGATTTAGGCATACTAGAAAGAATGAAAGGTGCTAAAGGTGGATACTGGGTTATTCATTTTAAATTACCATAAGTGGGTAGAAAAGGTGGGTAGAAAAGGTTAAAATAAATGAATTAAAATCTCTTTCCAATTGACACTCCTTTGCCAACACTCCTAAAAAAATTACTGTCATGGTTTTTGTCCTAACGTACATCAAGCACTTTGCCTGTTGGCTTTAACGTTTTGTATATTAATGAAAATCCAATAAGCCATCAGTCAAAGAGCTTGCCCAACGCTCAAAACAAAAACACGTACGCTACGCAACTCATGCCAGTAATTTTTTCTCCCAAGCTTAGTTACATAATGTGGCATTATAGTGCATAATCAAAATCCCATTCCAAAAGAAACCAACGGATGCACTATAATAACATTATGTAAAAAAGCCGCATACCCAACGCTCGTGTGGTTTGTTCCAGGACAACATTTTTTGCAGCTAGAGCGTTGGGTTGTCATCCTGAGCTTGCCGAAGGACAGCTACAAAAAATACCGTCCTTCACAAACCACTTTCAATAGTCCGTAGAATATTTGTAGTAGTTAGATAATTTTTATATCGCATGAAAAGTAGAACTGTTTTTATCAACTAACCGCAGACATAGGTAGTATTTTCATTGTTTTTGTGCGTGCTACAATTCCATAACAACACTATTCATAATTCATAATTCTCCATTCATAATTACTTTCGGGCACCCACAAATACAAAAAAGGACAGCAAGAGTATGATTTTTCATTTGCCAGAAACTACAAACTCCATTGCTTTCACGTTGGCCAGATGCCTTAATCCTTTCCACAAGAGCTATTCACTAATCACTAGTTACTAATCACTCACAAAAAGGCATCTATCCAACATAAAAGCAATCACAACAATCCCATAAACAAATAAAAAAGCACACACTTGCCTGCGCTACTGCCCCATCGCACTAGGTTAGTTAATGCATTGTTTTTTGAAGATGCTTCCCATTTTCATAAGAAAGTAAACTCACAATTCATAATTAAAAAAAGCATCCTCAAAAATCAAATCCACAAAAGAGTATTAAATTTTAAAACAGGATAAAAGATAATTATTGTTTTGCCTATGGTCATTTATCCTGTTTTAAAATTCAATACCCTTTAAACAACTTCCACATTCCAAAACACAATCACGTTAGATAGAACGATACCAAAATCACATCCGATTTCAAAACAACAATTGATTTGAAATTCAAAAAAAATAAATAAAAAAAAGGAAGCAAAGATAAGTTCCAGGTTTACAAAAAAGCAAGTTCAAGCCCTGCGGGTTTCGGATAAAATCTCCACCCATACCATTTCGCTTTGAAATATATCCTATACTTCACAAGTCCTTTCCCAATGACAATTCGGGTAGTATTTTATCCGAAAAACTTGCTTTTTTGAAACCTTCCACTTCAAATGACGGCTTTCTTTTTTTTCTTTTTTTCTTTTGAAAAAATTTATTGGGTGAAATGGAGCGAAGCGGAATTCACGAACACAAAAAAAACAAACTAAATCCGTGAGTAAACGTAGCGAGGCACACCTGCATTTCATAAGAAACACCGTAGAAAATTGAAAATCTAACCAATTTTTAAAAGCCGATGTTATGCTAAAATTTGTCATTAAAACGTACACTAAAGGAACGATTTACAAAAATCCACACCTATTCATTTTGAACAAAGGATTAAACAGTGGAAAGCCTTCAAATGAGCCATTCACAAATAGTTTTGTTATCATCTTCGAGAATAAAGAAGATTTTGACAACATCAATTTAACAGCTTATGCACTTTGGAAAACTAAATTCTGGCATCAGTTTCTTTGTGGTTCTGTAATTCCATTTTTACGTCTACATGATATTAGAAAAGAATTTCCAAACAAAGTCAACCAAGAGATAAAAGACCACGAAGAACACCTCAAAAACGTCCAAACTTTAAAGCTTTTAGAACAATCTGAAAAACGATTCAATGAAAATCTAAATCTTATCAATGATATGAGAAAAGTGATTTTATATAGATATTGTAATAAGTAACTGAATACGTAAGAAATCCAAAAGTGCTAAACTTTTCATAAAATTCAAAATTACGTATTTAAGTATTTGCTTAAATACGTAATTAGTTATATGTTTGCATCTGTAAATTATAACTTATGAAATTAGAAATAACTTGTACAAGAGCAGAAGCCAACCATAATCAGCTACAAACTTGTATGGAAACTTTGGATAAAATGGAAGGAAGTTTTCAAAAAATGACAAAACTTTTATCAATTGCCGGAAGCGATGTAAGATTAAAAATTCTCTATTTATTAAATATAGAAAATGAACTATGTCCTTGTGATTTAGCAGATATTCTAAAAATGAGTGTGCCTGCAATCTCTCAACAGATACGTAAAATTAAGGATGCAGGAATTATAACTTCAAGGCGTGATGGTCAAACGCTTTACTATTCATTAAATAGAGATGAAACAGAGATATTTAATAGCATTTTTAAGTCTATAGAATTAATTAGAAAAACAGCATAATTTATAAAGAAATGAAAACAGAAAAAACGTCAAAAAATGCAGCATACACAGGTATATTTGCTGCTGTCGCAGCATCATCTTGTTGCATACCACCTGTTATAGCATTAATAGCTGGTGTTGGAGGAAGCGCATCTGCGCTATCTTGGATGGAACCTTTTAGACCCTATTTAATTGGTTTGGCCATAGTAGCAATTGGCTATGCTTGGTATAATTATTTAAAACCGAAAAATGCTGATGATTGTGGTTGTGAAGTTGATGCAAAACCGAAATGGTTTCAAACCAAAGGTTTTTTAATTGGTATTACATTGTTTGCAGCAGTTTCAATTGCTTTCCCTTATTATGCTCCTATTTTTTATCCTGATAATAAGAAAGAAGTGGTTATAGTCAAACAATCCAATATTCAAACATTAAATTTTGATGTTAAAGGAATGACTTGTGCATCTTGTGAAGAACACGTTAAACACGCAGTTAATGAGTTAGAAGGTATTGTAAATATCAATGCTTCCTATGAAAAGGCAAACGCAGAAGTGGAGTTTGATAATACAAAAACGACTAAAGAGGATATAGAAAAAGCAATAAACTCAACAGGATATAAAGTAATTAATAAAGAAAAAGATGAGTAATAAAATAATAAATTTAAACATCAACGGAATGACTTGTTCTGGGTGTTCATCACATATCGAAAAAGATTTAAATAGTAAAGACGGAATTGTAAATAGTACTGTAAATCACGAAACAGGAAAAGGGGAATTTGTATATGACACCAATAAGTTAAGCAATCAAGATGTTATTAATGCAGTAAACAATGTCGGTAATTATTCAGTTATTGAGGATATTGAAAAGGAAAATTGCTGTGTTACAAATGCCAAAGATTATGATGGAAAGAATAAATTCGATTTAATTGTAATTGGTGGTGGTTCAGCAGCATTTTCAGCAGCCATAAAAGCGGAAAGCATTGGTTTAACTACTTTAATGGTAAATGATGGATTAGATTTTGGAGGAACCTGTGTCAATGTTGGCTGTGTACCTTCTAAAAATTTGATTAGAGCTGCCGAAACAGCATATCACGCAACACATTCTAATTTTAAAGGAATTAAACCAAAAGGTGTTGAAATAGATTTTACTCAAATAATAAAAGACAAAAAAACATTAGTATCCACATTACAACAACATAAGTATATGGATGTGGTAAGTGATTTCAAAAACTTAACAATGCTTAAAGGTTGGGCAGAATTTGTAGATAATAAAACAATTTTTGTAGATGGAAAAAATATATACACCGCAACTAACATCATTATAGCAACAGGAGCGACAACAAATATTCCAAACATTGAAGGACTAAATAAAGTAGGCTACTTAACAAATGTATCTTTATTCGATTTAGAAGAAAAACCAAAAAGCTTAACCATAATGGGAGCTGGATATATTGGATTGGAAATTGCAATGGCATATAACCGTTTGGGAGTAAAGGTTCGTATCATAGAATTTACAGATAGACCGTTACGTAGTCAAACCAACGATATTACAGATGTTTTAGAAGCACAAATGAAAAGTGAAGGGATTGAAATCCTTCCAAATTTTAGAGCTATTAAATTTGAAAAAGATAGTGATAAAACGATTATTCATTGCAAATGTCCTGATGGTTCTATTACTCAAATTATTGAAGAAGGACATATTGTTGTAGCTACAGGTACAAAGCCAAATACGTCTAAATTAGGTCTAATAAATATTGACTTAAAACTGACTGATAAAGGACATATTTTAGTTAACGAAAAAATGGAAACTAATATTTCCAATATTTATGCAGCTGGTGACGTAGCAAACACACCACCTTTTGTTTATACAGCAGCAAAAGAAGGAAGTACAGCAGTAAATAATGCTTTTTCATTAGCGAAAAACAGTGTAGATTATACATCGTTACCATGGGTAGTTTTTACTGATCCACAAATTGCAGGAGCAGGAATGGATGAAGTAGAAGCAGAAAAAGCAGGCTTACCTTTTGAAGTTTCTAAATTAGATTTAGTTCTTGTACCAAGAGCATTAGCTGCACAAGACACTCGAGGTTTTATAAAGTTAATTCGCAATACGGAAACAGATAAATTAATTGGAGCAAGAGTAATAGCAACAGAAGGAGGTGAACTCATCCAACAATTAAGTATGGCTATCAAGTTCGGAATTACTGTGAAAGATTTGGCTGATAGTTTTTATCCATATTTAACACTTGGTGAAGGAATAAAATTAGCAGCTATTACTTTTGGAAAAGATGTTTCTAAATTGAGTTGTTGTGCAAGTTAATTTTTACTATGAAATTTTCTGTGAAAACAAAAAAAAAAAAAAACAAGTAATTTAAGTTTTGTAAATAAATGTAAAGGTAATTTTAGAAAACCACTATATTTTAATATTTATAAGAAAGAGAAAGCCTAGTTCAAAATTAACTAGGCTTTCATTTTGTTTAACCCAAAGGTCACCACAACAAGGGCTAAACTTATTTTCTGTGCTTCTTTTTTTGTAGACTTTTAAGCAGTAAAGAAATAGTAAAACTGACAATTGCTCCAACAGTAGCTAAAATAACTGTTCTTGCAATGTCTTCAGAATGAATATTCGGTACTATACTTAAAAATGTGCCTCCAGCAGTTCCCATCAATGTGGGATTATTGGCTGTCATCAGTTGTAGTAAGCTGACTAGTTGCTGTCAAAACTCCTCCAGCAATTGCCATATAACCTCCAATAGTTGTAACTAATACTGGCAAGGCAATTGGAGCAGCTAAAATCGTTCCACCAACAGCAGCCAAAACCAAACCAACATTTCGAAGCACTTTAAAAAACTTTGGAGTAGGAGCTGTAGCTCTATTTACAATTTTTTTCATAATTTATATCTTTTCATTCCCATGAAAATAGGAATCTATTCAACAATCAATTCAACACTTTCTTTATTATCCAAAGCTTGATAAACTAACGTTTTTAGCTTTTCAAATGCTTTTCGTGACATCAATCCTAAACCTGGACCAGAAAGTTTTGTTACGGGAGCAATACAACCATTCAATTCTCTTAATGCATTATTAGCAGGATGAAATAAAATAAAACTTCTATTTGCTACATCTAAAACTTCTAAATGCCATTTGAATTTCTGACTATATCGCTTTCTAATAAAATATTTCCCCTCAGGAATGCAGGAAACTCTCTTTTCATTATTCTTCCAAGGTAATTCAATCGTATAACAAATAAATTTACCTTCACATTCGAGTTTTCCGTTTGTTCCGTCAGGGAAATAAGTTCTAGTTAAATGAATAACCATTACACACCACCATCAACTTTAGCAAGTGATAATGGATTAAACGCACCATTTTTCAACGGATACATTTGCCCATTAATTTCTTGATAAAATTCAACTCCAACTGCCAAAAACAATGGTTTTGTACTTGCTGGAGTAACAGCATTCACTTGATTTATTGCAGCAGTAGCTGTATTGTCCCAAGGCAAAATCGCAGTTTCAGAACTAGAAACTACAAAAGTTTCAGTTTCAAAATCAACTTCTGCACCTCCAGAAATAATTTTAAAGTGAGTAGTTCCACTTGGAGCTGCAATCATGTTTGCAGGAATAAATGGTAACAAATCAACTTTAATTTCTCCAGCTGCACGGTCAATAGTAGCCACATAAGGAGCAAATAAAGAAGTTCCAAGCTTACCTCGAATATTGAATTCAAAACCAAATAACAATTCAGCTTCTCCATCAATAACGTTTCTCAAACCTCTATCACTCACTAAATCCGCTTGAATAACTTTTACCATTCTTTGAGTTAAACGACTCACCATTCTACCATCAGCAGAGTTCAATAGTAATGGTCTAAAAGCTGTTCTTAAAAGCTTTCCAGCTTTTCCAGCTCTACCAAACTCAGAACCATTCTCACGTGTTCTTTGAAACGCAGGATCACTTGCAATTCTGCTAGCATCAATTCCACCTTTCTCACGAGCCAAATGTCCGTCTTGGGTTTTGTAAAAAGTAATATCTCCGATAGTACCTTTTAATTTAATTATGCCTTTCTGTCTAGCCATAACTTAAAAATTTAATTAAACAATCATTTAAAATCTCCTTCATTCTATCAACAGGTTGCAACCACTTTCCGAATGATTTAAACAAAGTTTACATAACATTTAGCTAAAGAAAAAGACATGAGTGTACCATATGTCCAAAAACGACACAAGTGTCTTAAATAAACATAATAACACAATAAATACGTTTAATAAAAAAGGATTAAATTGCAGATGAATTTCTGCAAGTCAGAAGTAAGTCAAAGCCTAATCAAAGGTATAGATAAAGTATGAAAATTGAAAAACAGAGGGTATGCATCTATCCAAAGGACATACAACGAATAACAGGTAAAAGTTATCGTCAAAGTACTAGATTGATGCAAAAGGTAAAAAAGGACCTTAACAAGCACGAAAATGAGTTTCTTACAATTGAAGAATTTTGTTCATATGCTGGCATAAAATATGAACAAGTAACTCACCTGATTTTTGGTTAATATTCTTGAAAATATTTCAAAATTATTAACTTAAAAACAGGGTCATTATATACTTAAATAACTAGTTCAAATTTTAGTATTCTTTTTAAATAAATTCTTTGTTTTCATCCAATTAAGTAGTATTTTTACACTTCACAAGTTAATGAAATTCATTACGATTGTAAAAGGGGGTAAAATCGGTTACCCTAATTTAATTCAAGATATTAACCTTTGTTTTTCAATAGTTTAGAATGATGGTTTAAATCCCTCTTTCTCCGCGACCCGAAAGGTAAATGGTAACAAAACCCACTATATTCAACAATTTAGTGGGTTTTTTGTTTTTGAGCTATATCAAATTACCCATTATATCTAAAAGTTTAGGTGTCTTTTGAGGTGTCACTAAAATATAAAAAAATAAGTGACTCCTCTCAATGAAAAACACCGCTACATCAAGGTGTTCAACAACATATTCAAAAAATGTACATCTTGTGTGTAGTTATTAAATCAAATAAATTTAATACTAACTTTAAGGTCACCAACTATGAACACATCTGTATCAATTCTCTTTTACATCAAGAGAGCAAAAGCCAATTAATAAATCACTAAAATGTAAATTTAAATTATTTGTTATGGAGTTCTTAAAATTCCATGCACTTGTATTAGAAAATACATTTCGAAAGCAAACTAGTTATAATAAATATTAAAATCCACATGAGTATTTATTTAGTTTACTTTGATAGAAATATCCTTAATAATCCTTCTTTCCTATTTCTTGCAATTGGTAAGTTAATATCCTTTAAATACAATGTTAGACCATCAATTTGAGTGATGTATTTTGTATTAACAATATAAGATTTATGAATTTGTAAAAAAAAATCTTTTGGTAATTGATTTAAAATGTTTTTCAATGTATAATGAACAATAACACGTTTGCGATTTTCCAAATATATTTCGATATAATTTTGCATACTTTGAATATACAGAATTTGAGTTAAATGAACTTTTACTAAAACTCCGTTTTCTTTAAAAAATAATGGTTTCATGATGTGCTCTTGTTGCAACATCAAATCGTACATTTTTTTAGCTTTAAAAACAGAAGCTTGAAAATCATCAAAAAAAATAGGTTTCAATAAATAATCTACAGAATTTACTTTATACCCTTTCAAAGCAAACTCAGAATAAGCGGTTGTAAAAATAATCATGGATGGTTTATCTGTTATCATTTTGGCAAACTCCAGCCCATTAAGAAAAGGCATTTGTATGTCCAGAAATATTAAATCAATGGTTTCTGTTTTTAATTTTTCTAATGCAAGATACGCATTAGAAAAAGAGCCCATGTTTTCCAAAAAATCAAATTCCTGGATAAATTGATTAAGACCTTCTCTTGCAATTCTTTCATCATCTATAACAATACATTTCATCTCTTCAAATTTAATTGTAATTGGACTATGTATTTGTTTTCTTGAGGCTCAATGTATAATTTGTAATTCTTTAGATAAGAAAGGTTCAATCTTTTCTGAACATATGTCAATCCAACACCTTGTTTTTTTGTTCTATTTAATACAGTATCTGTTGAGTTTTCTATTTTCATAATAAGTTGACTTTCATTTTTTAAAAATACATGTAGATTAATATAATTAGTTTTGTCAGTAAATGCAGATACATGTTTGAAAGCATTTTCTACAAACGTTGACAACAGAAATGGAATAATCAGTAATTGATTTTCAGGAATATTCCATTGACAAGAAATTTGTAAACCTTCACCAGATCTATCTGTTTCTAATTGAAAATAATGCTTTAAAAATGAAATTTCATCATCAAGTTTTATCCACTTATTTTGCGATTCATATACATAATAACGTAATATTTTACTATATCTCGAGAGCAATTCAAGAGCTTCTTCTTTATCTTTTCTAATCAAAAAATGGAGATTATTCAAAATATTAAACGTAAAATGGGGGCTCAATTGTGTTCTCAAATGCTCTATTTCTGATTCTAAAACACTGTTTTTTAATTCTTCATGTCGTTTTTCTGATTCAACATTCTGTTTAAATAATTCTATCGAATAACTCCCTCCAGAAATCAAAACGCTCACCATCAGCATTCCGAAAAACAAAGATACCATTTCGTTTGAATTTCCCATTTTTTCTGACAAAATCAAATTTACTATAATGTATCCTTCTAATGATAAAATCAAAGCTGTGAAAATGCATGCTAATGAGGTATAGATTATAAATTTTGGAGATTTGTTTATTGTTAAATGCCATTTTGCTAACTTATTAATCACATAAATTACATGTATTCTTAAAGTTAATGTAATAGCTATTGAAAAAATTAAAGCTCCAAAAAAAGTTAAATCATCTGACAATTGTAACAAAGTCATTAGAAACATAAAAGTCCAAAATAGGTAATCTGCTTTTTTGATAGTAAACATATCTTATTTTTTACAAAAATACTTCTTTCTAATTGGTAATAGATAACCATTCATCAACAAAAAATAACCAATGGTCAAAAGTGAAAAATTGCCTTGAAGTAAAAATATAGCTTTGTCTCATATTATTAATAAATCAATAACAATGAAAACAATATCATTTATTACTCTATTGCTTTTACTTATTATGACAGTAAAAACAATTGCACAAGTGTCTATCAAAACCGAATATTTTGGTTTGTCAAGTTATAAAGATAACGACGGAAATAAGGTCGGAAATAGCAAAGGTTCAGCAATGATTTATAAAGGAAGTATTAAAATTCCGATTTCTGTGAAATTTAGCAAAGACAGTCTAGCTACAATTTGGGGTGTAGATGCATCGGGTGTTTATGCAGCGCTTAACAACAAAAACTTCTCTCAGAATTTGGTTGTGTCCGATATAACTAATGTTCAGTTGTCAGTATTTAACGTACGTCAGTTAAATAAAAGATGGTCGTTAATTGCCTTTGCAGGTGCTGGAATCTATACGAGCGAAACTCAGTTTTCTAAAATAAAGAGCAACAATTTTTTGGGAAATGGAGGTGCTATTTTTGTTAAAAAAATAAATCCAAAATTAGAACTTGGTGGAGGTCTAGCACTTACAAATACTTTGGGATACCCTATGCTTTTTCCAGCAATCTATGTAAATTATAACTATGAAGAACAATATATTTTCCGAGTTTCTATGCTTAACGGTTTTCAAGGATCTGCGGGATATAGTTTTAACAAAACAGTTTCTTTAAGTCTAATTGCAGAGATGAATGGACAATTAGCCTTACTTAAAAAAGATGGCAAGGATGCTATGTTTACACATCAATATCTTGTGTCTGGCTTGAGACCAGAAATAAAAATAACTGATAATATCTCTTTACCAATTACTCTTGGAGTCAATGCAATACGTTCAGTATATTTTAATGACAGAACTCTAAAAAGTATTTTTGACGAAAGCATAACTAATTCAAAATTTGATTTTTCACCTTACCTGTCTGCTGAAATAAATTATAAGTTTTAAGGATGTAAAATATTCTAATCCTTTCTCATAAAAATTTAACACTTATAAAATGGACAAAATCCTTATAGTTTTTTTTTTGCAGTTCCTTTGTACAAGAAACCATTATAGACATTATAATAATACAGAAAAGTTATAACCTAGAAGAAGTTGTTGTTTTTAACAAAACGCAAGAATACTTCAAAATAACAGTAAATAAAACCACGATTAATGTAAAAAACGCACTACTTGTTAGTGATTATGTAAAAGTGCTGGATAGAAAAGTGAGTGACGATATGAAGATATTAAAAGAAAAGTTCGTGCTTCCTCTACAGAAAAATATAATCAACAGCTAAATTTTGACTACAACAACCCATATTTTGACTACATCACTTAAAATTAACTGATCGAAATTTGCAGTATAAATTTAAAACAAATAAATATGTCAACTAAAAGTAAAATCGCATTAGTAACTGGTGGAAGCCGAGGTTTAGGCAGAGATATGGCTATCAATTTAGCTAAAAAAGGAAATAATATTATTTTTACTTATCACAGCAATAAAAAAGCAGCAGACAAAGTGATAGAAGAAATTCTTTCTTTAGGTCAAAAAGCAATTGCTTATCAATTGGATACGGGTAATGTCAAATCATTTGATGCATTTGTTGAAAAAGTAACACAACATTTACAAGAAAACGAAGGCTCACCAAATATTGATTTCTTGCTTAATAATGCAGGTTTAGGGCATTATGGTTCTGTCACAGACACTTCTGAAGAAATATTTGATACATTAATGAATGTCCATTTTAAAGGAGTATATTTTTTAACTCAAAAACTACTACCTTTTATTAATAATGGAGGAAGAATTATTAATATTTCATCAGGTTTAACTCGAGTAACTTTTCCAAATGTTTCGGCTTATGCTAGTATGAAGGGAGCCATAGAGACTTATACAAGGTGTTTAGCAAAAGAATTAGGAAACAGACAAATTACGGTAAATGTTGTAGCACCAGGAGCAATTGCAACTGATTTTGGTGGAGGATCTAATAAATCAGATGAATCTAAGAGGTCAGTAATTGCTGGCATGACAGCTCTTGGTAGAGTTGGAGAACCTGAAGATATTGGTGGGGTTGTTGCGTTAATTTGCTCTTCAGAAGCTGGTTGGATGAACGGTCAACGTATTGAACTTTCCGGAGGTATGTTATTATAAATAGATAATTTATGTAATTTTACAATATGATTCAAAATCAAGTACATAGAGTTAAATCAATTGGTGAATTTCATAAAATGAAAGGCTTACCTTCTCCTCAACATCCATTAATCAGCTTATTTGATTATGGAAGCTTTAATTGTTCTAAAGAGATACATCACAAACACTTTGTATTTGATTTTTATCATATTTCAATTAAACGAATTAATGGAGTTAAATATAAATATGGTCAAAACCATTATGATTTTGAAAATGGAGTTATGTTTTTTATTGCTCCTAATCAAGTTTTTAGCATAGAAGTTATTGAAGAATTGGCATCACCAAAAACCGGTTGGGTGCTAATGGTTCATCCTGATTTCTTTTGGAATACTTCTTTGGCTAAAACTATTAAGAATTATAATTTTTTTGATTATTCAGTACATGAAGCGTTGTTTCTTTCAGAAAAAGAAGAATCAACACTAAATACTATTGTTAGACATATTGAACAAGAATATAACAACAATTTAGATAGTTTTAGTCAAAACATCATTGTATCTCAAATTGAAACCTTGCTTAATTATTCTGACCGTTACTATCAGAGACAATTCATTACAAGAAAAACCAATAACCATAATACTTTAGAGAAACTGGAGCTTGTTTTGGAAGAATATTTTAATGATCAAAATTTTAGTGGTTTACCTAGTGTACAATTTCTTGCTGATTCATTGAATCTGTCTCCAATGTATTTGAGCAGTTTATTAAAATCTTTAACAGGATTAACAACACAACAACATATTCACGAAAAACTTATTGAAAAGGCAAAAGAAAAATTGTCAACAACTGAATTAACGGTTTCAGAAATAGCCTTTGAATTAGGTTTTGAGCATAGCCAAAGCTTTTCCAAATTATTTAAAGTAAAAACTAGTTTGTCTCCTTTAGAGTTTAGAAACTCATTTAACTAATAATCAACAGATAATACTAATTGAGATAGAATTACACAACAATTAATGTATTGATTATGAATTCAGTATTATGTGATTAGTAAATAAACATTTTTTAATATGTTTGTAAATTAAACCTAATTATGAATCCATTTATTTTAGGACTTCAGGCACGTAATCTTACTGTAGAAATCCATCATCATTCGGCTTATCAGATTGTTTTATCAAATGATACACCTTTTAATTCAACCATAAGCGGTAAACTTCACGAACGTATTCATGGTTTTTTGATTAAACCTCATGTTAATCATTTTTGTGTTGCAGAAAAAGGCACATTGAATGTTTTAAATATCGAGCCGTACTCCAATATTGGCTTAGAACTGGCGAGCCGGTTTAAAGAAAATGAAGCATCTATCGTTTTTGACTCTCCAGTAGAGACAAACGTTTTCTTTCAAACACCAAAAGATGGCTTGGACATTAGCAAGATAATAGATGCTTTGCTATCCAAATTACCCTCTAATGATTATGATGAAAGAGTTAAAAAAATAGTAGAATATATCAAGGAAAATTACTTTAAATCTGATATCACACCACAAACTTTTGCTGATATAGTTTTCCTTTCTCCATCACGATTAGCGGCACTATTTAAGGAGCAAACAGGTAGTAGCCTGTCTAAATATTTATTATGGACAAGGTTGCGTCAAGCAATTTATCTTACACTTTCTGAAAAAGACCGAAGTCTAACGGATATTGCTTATGATACAGGATTCTATGACCTTCCGCAATTAAACAAATATATGTACGAAATGTTTGGAATGCCTCCTAAAGCATTAAAATTTAGTAGTGATTTAATACAGGTCTACTAGCATAACACTTTTAAAGCAATAACATATTACTTAAGGTATCGGCATTGTATGTTGGTACCTTTTTTCTTTTCCATAATATAAATTTTAATGTTATCAATATACAATAGTGATTTGATACAAGTTTGAAAATGTGATTGTTCGCAACTTTGCATTGTAATTTTAAAACATATAAAAATGGTAAACAATGCAAACAAAATAGTCTTAGTAACAGGTGGAAGTCGTGGACTTGGAAAAGATGCAGCTTTACAATTAGCAAAAAAAGGATTTGATGTAATCATTACTTATCAAACCAAAAAAGAAGATGCTGAAAAAGTCGTTCATGAAATTAAAGATTTGGGACAAAAAGCATTTACGGTACAATTAGACCTTTCAAAAATAGCAGGTTTTGAAACCTTTAAAAACGAAATTGAAACTATTTTAACTTCTAATTTTGATGGGAACAAATTAGATGCCTTAGTTAATAATGCAGGTGTAGGAGTAAATGCAAGTTTTGAATTGACAACAGAAGAGCAATTGGATGCAATGACTAATATTCATTTTAAAGGACCTTATTTTTTAACTCAAAAAATATTATCTTTATTAAATGACGGCAGCAGTATTGTAAATACATCTTCTGGATTAGCTCGTTTCTCTTTTGAAGGATATTCAGCATATGGAGCAATGAAAGCCGCAATTGACACTTTGTCAAGATACCAAGCCTTAGAGTTAGGAAATAGAAGGATTAGAGTAAACTCGGTAGCTCCAGGAGCTATTGCAACCGATTTTGGTGGTGGATTTGTTAGAGATAATTCAGATTTTAATCAAGCTTTGGCTTCTCAAACTGCACTAGGAAGAGTTGGTTTGCCAGACGACATTGGTTCTGTAGTAGCTTTTCTTTGTTCAGAGGATTCTAAATGGGTTAATGCGCAAAGAATTGAAGTTTCTGGTGGATTCAAAATGTAAGTATTCAGCATTCAATAAAAATCAAATATCCCTTAAAGATTATTTTAAGGGATGTTTTTGTTAATTAAAATTTCTTTATTGTACTAAAAAAATAATCTCTACTTTTTATAAACACAACAATCAAAATTTTTATGCAACCTAATATTTTATTACCTTTAGAAAACTAGTAAATTCAACTTTAGAAATCATAATGAAGGATGATGTGTCGTTAAAAGAAAAGAATAATTGAGAACGATTTTATCAAATAAATAACAAAAATATGAACACTACACAAGTAAAAGCATTTGGAACAGAATCAGCTGAAGCTGACTTAAAAGAAGTAAACATAAACAGAAGAGAAGTATTAGCCAAAGATATTGAAATTGAGATTCTATACTGCGGTGTTTGTCATTCTGATTTACACACGGCTCGTAATGATTGGGGAGGAACCATGTATCCAGCAGTTCCTGGTCATGAAATTGTAGGTAGAATTTCAAAAATTGGAAGCGATGTGACCAAATTTAAAGTAGGTGATTTGGCTGGTGTCGGTTGTTTGGTTGATTCTTGCCAAACTTGCGATAGTTGTAAAAATGATTTAGAACAATATTGTTCAAACGGTTGGGTTGGAACATATAACGGACAAGATAAACACTTAGGAGGACACACTTTTGGAGGATATTCTGAAAAAGTAGTGGTTGATGAAAACTTTGTATTAAAAGTACCAACAAATTTAGATTTAGCAGCTGTGGCTCCATTATTATGTGCAGGAATTACAACTTGGTCACCATTAAGACACTGGAAAGTGGGAAAAGGTAGTAAAGTAGCAGTTGTAGGTTTAGGAGGATTAGGTCACATGGCTTTAAAGCTAGCCAATGCTTTAGGAGCAGAAGTAACGTTATTCTCAAGAACTCCTGATAAAATTCAAGATGCAAAAGATTTAGGAGCTCACAATGTAGTGATTTCTACAGATCAAGACCAAATGAAAGCTGCTACTGGAAAGTTTGATTTAATAATTGATACAGTACCTAGTATTCATGACATTAATCCTTACATTAACACATTAAATTACAGCGGAACTTTAGTTTTAGTAGGATATCTTGGTCCTTTAGATCCTTTCTTAAATACCGTTCCAATGATTATGGGAAGAAAATCTGTAGCAGGTTCACTAATTGGTGGAATTGCCGAAACGCAAGAAATGTTGGATTTCTGCGGAGAACACAATATTGTTTCAGAAATCGAGATCATTAGAATGCACAATATCAACGAATCATATGAAAGAATGCTAAAAAGCGATGTTAAATATCGTTTTGTAATTGATATGGAATCTTTGAAATCATAATATATATTTAAATTAGTCTTTATTAAGAACTATGATAAACCTGTAAGTGTTTTATTTACAGGTTTTTTTATTGATAAATCATAGAATAAATAATTAGCAAAGTTAAAAGGCAAATATTTAGAACATTATACTTATAAGTTTGTTAAACTAGTTTCATTTCAATATTATTTATGGTAAATTAGAAAAATTGACACTATTTAATTTTACATAAATTCAAAATATGAAAGCAATATTTACAATAGAAAAAGTAAGTTCGTTAACAGAAATTCCAAATTATTGGTCAAAAGAAGATTATTTTGCACTGCTAAAAGCCTTCGACGTTCCTGTAGCAGATACTTTGTCAAATGATGAATGTATTGAATATCTTCAAATGGCCGTTAGCGAATTAGAACCAAATCAAGCTGCTCAAATACTACTAACATATAAATTAAGTGCGTTTTTAAACGAAAATCAAATTGAACAAATTTCTAATGATATGCTAATTGATAAAATATCAGAAGAGTATCCAGAAATTGGTCTTCACCTTGATTTGTTTTCTATAAATCAACTTTTGTTTAAATTATATAATGGTAAATTTCCAAATACAAAAGCGATTTTAATTGAGGTTTTAGTAGAAATAGAAGATTATTCTGAGGTTTTAACCAAAGAAGAAATAATTAAATATATAATGGAAATGACTTCTGAAAGAAATGTAATTAAAAGGCTTTTTTCTGAAAAATTGGAACATAATACTCCTTTTGAAGAAGCAAATGATATTATTTGGAAATTAGAACATAGTAATGATCATTATAAAATATATACTTCAGAATATTGGATTGCAGATGAAGAAATTGAAAAAAGCAAAATAGAAACTGAGTTTATTTCAATAGATGTTTTAGGAGAATAATTTAATTTATTGCAATAGAGATAAAAGCTTTGGAATTGATAAAATATTGATAAGTAGGAAAATGTATCAATATTTTTTCAATTCCAAAATTTCCTCCATTAAATTTGACACATAGTTTCGTTAGTTTTCTATATTTAGAATGCTCTGTGTACTGTTTTAATTATCATTGCATATTTTATTCTTAGACGAACTTCTGAAAAAAATCAACAAGTTGGTTTTTACAAATGAAGCAATGTATCTGGATATTACCCTAGTTTATAGAAAAAAAACTTTATACAATTATCCTTTTAATATTTTTTCAATAGCTTCTAATTCTTCCGATGAGAAAGTAAGATTGCTTTGTATTCCAACAGCATCTTCAATATGAGAAACTTTACTTGCACCAATAATTACAGAGGTAACTCTCTCGTCTCTTAAGACCCAAGATAATGCTAATTGAGACATTTTTTGTCCTCTTTTTTTGGCTATTTCATTTAGTGCTTTAACTTTTTCAATGTTTTTTTCGTTAATGTCTCTACTAGATAAAAAACTATCTGGTTTTGATGCTCTAGAGCCTTGAGGAATTCCATTTAGGTATTTATCTGTTAATAAGCCTTGAAATAAAGGACTAAAAACAACCGAACCTACACCTGTTTCTTCTAACACATTTAATAATCCATCTTCTATCCAACGGTTAAACATACTGTAAGATGGTTGATGAACTAAACATGGTGTGCCTAAAGATTTTAAAACAGCAATGGCTTCTCTTGATTCTTCAGGATTGTATGAAGAAATACCTGCATACAAAGCCTTTCCTGATTTTACAATTTGATCTAAAGCCATCATAGTTTCTTCGATTGGTGTATTTGGATCAGGTCTATGACTATAGAAAATATCTACATATTCTAATCCCATTCGTTTTAAACTTTGATTACAACTGGCAATCAAATATTTTCGAGAACCAAAATTACCATAAGGACCAGGCCACATATCCCAACCAGCTTTTGAAGTAATTATCATTTCATCTCGGTATGATTTTAAATCAGTTTTAAGGATTTTTCCAAAATTTTCTTCGGCAGACCCTGCTGGTGGGCCATAATTATTTGCTAGATCGAAATGGGTAATACCCAAATCAAAGGCACGCAAAACCATTTTTCTTCCGTTTTCAAAAATATCTACGCCTCCAAAGTTATGCCATAGGCCTAGTGAAATAAGGGGTAATTCAATTCCACTTTTGCCACATCGCTTGTACTGCATGTTGTCATAGCGTTTTTTGTCTGCTAAGTAACTCATTTTATTTTTTTTAAATTTAATCAATTATATAATTATACCAAATTAGCTAGTTAAAGAATGACTATTATTAGATTTGAAAGAGCGAATTAAAAAGGTGAAAAAACAAGAACAACTTTAATTCTATTTGTAAGCTACAGCGGTGTGAATTAAATAATCCGCTAAGATCTAGTTTAATATATTCTATGTTTATCTTATGTTGATTAATTAATTTATTTCTAATTCCATATTTTTGTTTGTATAAAATTTTAACAAATGAAAAAAATATTTTTAATACTAGTAGTTTTTTTTACTATTTCATGTGAAACTTCAGAAGAATTACAAACTATAAATGTGAGTAATTACTCTATTCAATTGCCTTCCTATCTTTCAGAATCAAAAGAACTTAATGATGAAGCTTCTCTTCAATATCAGAACATTTTTAAAGAATTATATATTATTGTAATTCATGAGAATAAAGGAGAATTAGAAAATGCTTTGACAGAAAATGGAATAGATGAGATTTATTCTAATGATTTTGATGGTTATGTGGATCTTTTGTCTACTGGTTTAGCTAGTAATATAGAAATGAAAAATAAAATTGAAAAAGATACAGTAATAAATTCTTTAGAAACAAGAGTAATGAAATTTGAGGGTAAAGTAGAAGATTTTAATGTTTTTTATGAAGTGGCATATGTAAATGGAATTGATAATTACTACCAAATTATGACATGGACATTATTAAAAAAGAAATCAGATTATGAAGACATAATGGATAAAATGATACATTCTTTTAAAGTTAAAAAGAATAGTAAAAAGGGATTTAAAGGAGCAAAAAAGTAAGAATAAATATTTTTTTTAACTTTTGTCTAGCCAAAAAAGATTTCTTTTTTTGTAGCTTCACTAAAAGTTACAATTAAATATAAGCTATTTGTATAGCTTTTCAGAATTATATAATCAAGCAATGAAAAAAGGAATAGTATTTTTATTTTTAATTTTATTAAATGTAACTTTTTCGCAAAAAACGATATCAGACGTTATACAGCGCTATAATAAAAACTCGGTATCTTATATCACAGCAGAAGAATTGCATAAACTTAATGATTTTCTACTATTGGATACTAGAGAGGCTGAAGAATATCAAGTAAGTCATTTAGAAAAAGCTGTTTTTGTTGGGTATAAAAAATTTGATGCAGAAAATTTTCAAAGTCAATATCCAAATAAAGATATTGAAATCGTAGTGTATTGTTCTTTAGGAGTAAGAAGTGAGAACATTGGAGAAAAACTGTTGAAATTAGGCTATAAAAATGTACAAAATCTTTATGGAGGTCTTTTTGAGTGGAAAAATAAAGGCTATTCAATAGTTGACAATAAAGGGAAAGTAACCGAAAAAGTACATGCTTTTTCTAAAATGTGGGGTAAATATTTACAAAAGGGAATTAAAGTGTATAAAAATAATAAAAAATAGAAAATGGAAAAGACGTATTATGATCCAGCAGATTTAAAGAAATTTGGAAAAATTGTAGAATGGAGTGAAGAATTAGGTAAAAGTTTTTTTGAATATTATGGAAAAGTTTTTGAAGAAGGAAGCCTGTCTGCTAGAGAAAAATCACTAATCGCTTTGGCTGTTTCTCATGCAGTGCAATGTCCTTATTGTATTGATGCTTATACAGGTGACGGTTTAAAAAGAGGGATAACAAAAGAAGAGATGATGGAAGCTGTTCATGTTACAGCAGCCATAAAAAGTGGAGCAGCATTAGTACATGGTGTTCAAATGATGAATAAATATAAAAAACTATCTATGTAGTTTTCTCGTATATATGTAAAATAGCTAACATTTTGTAAGAAGTGATTGCATTATTTTTGTTAAGATTACCAAATTTGATTAAACTATAAACTATGTTAAAATCGCTTCAAGCTAAAGATAGTCCATTGTCTAAAACGGAGAAACAATTAGAAATACTTTCTAACGGAATCTTTAATGACGGTTCTTTACCAACATTTGCTGATCAAATAAAAAAATCCAATCAGTATCCTTTAAAACCTAAGAAAATTGAAATTTTACAGATAAATGTAGGATACATGTGCAACCAAGTTTGTGCGCATTGTCATGTCGATGCAGGTCCTGATAGAAAAGAAATTATGACTGTTGAAACCATGCAACAAATCTTGGAGGTTTTAAAAACTACTGAAGTCAATACACTTGATTTAACAGGTGGTGCTCCTGAAATGAACCCTAATTTTAGATGGTTTGTAGAAGAAGCTTCAAAAATAGGAGTGAAAGACTTTATTGTTCGTTCTAACTTAACTATTATAAGAGCCAATGAAAAATATTATGATTTACCTGATTTTTTCAAAAAACATAATGTTCATGTAGTAAGTTCAATGCCTCACTGGACCAAAGGAAAGACTGATGTGCAACGAGGTGACGGTGTTTTTGATAAATCAATAAAAGCATTACAAGAACTAAATGCGGTGGGTTATGGAATATCAGGAAGTGATTTGAAATTAGATTTAGTTTACAATCCATCTGGAGCTTTTTTACCAAGCGACCAATTTTCAATGGAAAAAGACTTTAAAAAAGCATTGAAAGAAGACTATAATATTGATTTTAATAATTTATTTGCTATTACAAATTTACCAATCTCTCGATTTTTAGATTACTTAATTGCCTCAGATAATTATGAAGATTACATGTATACCTTGGTAGAAGCTTATAATCCTGCTGCAGTAGCTAATGTGATGTGTACTAATACTGTATCTGTAAGTTGGAATGGTTGGTTATATGATTGCGATTTCAATCAAATGTTAGGTTTAAAAGTAGCCTCAAAGTCAAAGCATATATCTGATTTTAATGAAGAAGAATTAAGTAATAGAAACATTATTATTTCACAGCATTGTTATGGCTGTACTGCTGGAGCGGGTAGTAGTTGTCAAGGAGTTGTAGCTTAATTTGTAATATGAAAGATTTAAAAACTGCTATTTTAATTTTTGCAAATTCTGCTGAATATGAAGCAACGCGTAAGCCATTCCTATATTCGAAAGAAGTCTTTGAATCTCTCAATGAACATACATTACAGCTAGTTAAAAAAACTAATTTGCCTTATTTTTTAGTAACAGAAAAAGAACAAAGAGGTTCGTCATTTGGTGAAAGGTTTATCAATGCCATTCAATCTGTTTATGATGTAGGATTTGACTCACTTATTATTATTGGTAATGATACTCCTCACTTAACAACTAGTAAGTTAGTAAAAGTAAATCAGGAATTATATAATACGGATATTGTATTAGGAAGTGCTACTGATGGAGGTTTTTACCTTTTAGGAATAAAAAAAGAGCATTTTGATGCCAATTTATTTTTAAAATTACCTTGGCAAAAACAAAATTTAGCAACAGTCTTAACGAAACTTTTTATTAGTAACTCAATTAGTGTTTCTTCCTTGGAAGTACTTTCAGATATTGATAATCTAAAGGATGTCAATGCTTTTATTAATTGCTTTAAAAAGGTATACGCTAATTTGTATCACTTGTTATTACAAATTAGAATAAGAAATGCCATTATTTCAACTTCAGTATTTGAAAAATTCTTTTTTCTTTACCAATCCACCGCTTATAATAAAGGCTCACCTATTTAGTATATAATTTTTTTATTCTGATTTTTCAGAACAATATTAATGATATACTAATAAATAAAAATGAAGCAAATTTATATTTTCTTGCTACTCGTATTTTCATGTGTTGGCTATGCACAAATAACAATTAAAGGAAAGGTAACTAGTAAAATTGATGGAGTTGCCTTACCATACGTAAACATAACATCAAATCAATCAAAAGGGACTACTTCTGATGAAAGCGGGATGTATGTTATGTCCGTTTCTTCTATAAATGATAAAATTACCTTTTCCTATTTAGGGTATAAAAAACAAACAATACTTGTTGGAAACCAAACTATTATTAATGTTAGTCTTGAAGAAGATGCCGAAAACTTAAAAGAGGTTGTAGTCACGGCATTAGGTTTAAAAAGAGAATCTAAAGAGTTAGGGTATACGGTTCAAACCCTTCAAACAAAAGATCTAGAAGAAGTTAAAACAGTAAATTTTTTGGATAATTTAGCAGGTAAAGTTGCAGGTGTTGCTATAACTCAAGGAGCAACAGGAGTGGGTTCATCTTCAAAAATAACAATTCGTGGGGAAGCTTCTTTTTCAAATAATAACCCTCTATTTGTTGTGGATGGAATTCCTATTAACAATGAAACGGTTTTTAATTTTACCAATGAAGCAGCTGCAGGTTTCCAAGAAATTGATTATGGTAATGGTGCTATGGAAGTCAATCCTGATGACATTGAATCAGTTTCTGTTTTAAAAGGACCAAGTGCCGCTGCTTTATATGGAACAAGAGCTTCAAATGGTGTTATCGTCATTAAAACAAAAGATGGAAATAAGAAAAAAGGATTTAGTGTAAGTTTCAATACATCGCTAACCGTTGATTCTGCTTTTCAATTACCTGAATTTCAAAATGAGTATGGTCAAGGAAATTCAGGACAGTTTGCTTTTGTTGATGGTTTAGGTGGTGGAACAAATGACTTAATTAGTTATTCTTGGGGACCAAGATTGGATGTAGGAATATTAGTACCGCAATTTGATAGCCCAGTGCAATTACCAGACGGTACTTTCGTTCGTGGTGGTGATACTTCTCTTTATAATGGATTAGCGATTACACCAACCCTTTTTGAATCGCACCCAAATAATTTAAAAAATTTTTATAGAACGGGCACAACTACTATTAATAATATAGCTATAGCTAACGGATTTGAAAACGGAAATTATCGTTTGTCTTTTACTGATTTGAGAAGTGATGGGATTATTCCAGGAGTGAATTTAGACAGACAAACTATTGCCGCTAAACTGAACTTCAATCCTTCAGATAAAACGACCATTTCTTCTTCAATTAATTATGTAAATTCTAATAGTGATAATAGGCCATCAAATGGATATGGTAGTGAAAATGTGAATTATTCTTTAGTTGGTTGGGGACCTCGTTCTCTAGATATTGGAAGCCTAAGAAATTATTGGCAACCTGGTTTGGAAGGGATTCAGCAATTTTCGTTTAATTATACTTATTTTGATAATCCTTATTTTACTTTATTGGAAAATAGAAATTCATTTGAAAGAGATAGAGTTTTTGGGAATTTACAACTAAAACAAGAAATTGCTAAGAATCTTACTTTTACAGTTAGAACAGGTATGGATTACAGTACTGAAACGAGAAAAATGAGACGTAATTTCAGTAGCAATCGTTTTAAAAATGGAGGTTATGCAGAACATGATGTAAAATATAGAGAGGTAAATACTGATTTTTTGTTGAACTATTCTAATACTCTTAATGACTTTTCTTACGACGTTTCTTTCGGAGGCAATAGAATGGATAGAATGGCATCAACAAAACAATCGCAAACGGTTAATTTGGCTCAACCAGGTATCTTTAATTTAAATAATGCAGCTTCTCCCGTTGAGGTTTTTCAGTTTGAAAGCAAAAAAAGAATCAATTCTTTATATGGGTTACTAAAATTAGGATACAAAGATTACTTATACCTAGATATTACTGCAAGAAATGATTCGTCAAGTGCATTGGCTACACCTTTTTCAGTGGATGGAACTTCCTTTTTCTATCCTTCCGTATCTTCAAGTTTTATTGTTTCTAATGTCACTAAATTACCAACTGTAATTTCTTTCGCAAAATTAAGAGCTAGTATTGCACAAGTTGGAAATGATACAGGACCTTATCAAACTTCAGGAGCATTTGTATCACAAACACCATTCAATAGTCAGCCTACTTTTAGCAATCAAAATTTTATTCCAAACGCAAATTTAAAACCAGAACAAACTACTTCTTATGAGGTTGGAACAGATATTCGTTTTTTTAAGGATAGATTAAACTTAGATTTTACATATTATAATGCAAATACGGTAGATCAGATTATTTCATTGCCAATTGCTATTTCTTCGGGATATAATCAACAAGTAGTAAATGGAGGAAAAGTTAATACGCAAGGTGTTGAGATTATTTTAGGAGTAACTCCTATTAAAACAGAACATTTTAAATGGAATACTACTTTTAATTTTGCAAAAAATCGCTCCATAATTAAAGATTTGCCTCAAGAAGGAGGACGTTTAACATTAGCTTACAGCAGAATTTACGATAGTGCTAACCAAACGGTTTGGTTTCAAGTAGAAGAAGGAGGAAGAGTTGGTGATATTTATGGAACAGGATATTTAAAAAATGATCAAGGACAGTTTATTATTGATGACCAAGGACGTTATATTGCGGATAATAATCTACAAAAAATAGGCAATTATAATCCAGATTTTACTTTAGGTTGGTCCAATAATTTTACTTACAAAAACTGGAATGTAAGCTTTCTTTTTGATTGGAGACAAGGTGGCGAAATAGTGTCAAGAACAAAAGCATTAGGAAATGTAGGAGGACAATTAGCAGAAACCGCATACAGACCAACAGAAGGAATCATTGCTCAAGGAGTAACCGTAACTGAGGAACCAAATACAGTTGCTGTTTCAGCAGAAAGTTATTACCGTCAATATTATGATAGAAATCATGAAGAAAATAACATCTATGATGCTTCTTTCTTAAAATTAAGACAGTTTTCTGTGAGCTATTCTTTTGCAATTAAAGAAGGATTTTTAGGGTTAAAAGATGGTGGTCAAATAAACATGTCTGTTATAGGAAATAATTTATTGGCTTTCACCGAAAACCCACATTTTGATCCAGAACAATTAGCAGTTCAAGGAAATGGGTTTGTCAGTGGAGTAGAGGATATGAGTTATGCAATAACAAGAAGTATCGGTTTTAAACTAGGTTTTAACTTCTAAAAAAAGAATAAGATGAAAAATATACTATATACAATAGCAACACTTTTGTTTATTTCTTTAAGTAGTTGTACGAAAGATTTTGAAGAAATAAATACCAATCCAAATGCTCCAAATTCGGTGCAACCAAGTTTATTGCTACGTCAAGTCATTTATGATTTTGGAGAAAATATGAGTTATGAGGGTTTTGTTGCAGGCGATTTACTTTCTCAACATAGAACCGCATTGGATTTTAATTTATTTGACCGTCATGCTTTAAAATCACCACAATTAGGAGGAAATCCATGGCCAGTTTTTTATAAGAATTTGAGAGATAATGAAATTATTTTAAAACAAGCAAGACAAACAAGTACTTTAAAAGTGTATGAAGGCCCAGCATTAATATTGAAAGCATATATGGCAGCAGGTTTAACGGATTTGTTTGGTGATGTTCCTTATTTTGAAGCTTTCAATGGGACAAATGGAGAAGTAACTCCAGCATATAATACACAAGAAAGTATCTATTTAGATCCAAAAGGGATATTAGACAATTTGGATAAAGGAATTGCTGCCATAGAAAACTATTCAGATGCTATTCCGTTACAAGGAGATATCTTATACAATGGTAATTTGCAATCTTGGATTCGTTTTGCAAAATCATTAAAAATTAAATATTTATTACGCATTTCTTCAAAAGTGGATGTTTCATCGCAATTGCAAGCGCTATATGATGAGGGTGACTTTATGCTAACAAACGGACAAAATGCTATTTATAATTTTACAAATACTGCTCCTAATAGTTTTAGATTAGCACAATTACGTATTGGTGACTTTAATAATTTCGTTTTATCTGAAACTATGGAAGTCATTTTAACAGATTTAAACGATACACGGATTAGTAAACTCTTTAGGCCTTTTTCTAACTCTACTTCGGGAGAATTTAATGGTTTGTTAAATGGAATTGACGCTTCAAGTACTTCAGTAGCACTATCAAATTATTCGTTAGCTGGAACTATTTTTAGAGAAGATACGTCAACTTTAGATGCTAATTTTATTACTGCTTGGGAAGTGCAATTCGCTTTAGCGGAAGCTGCAGAGAGAGGATTGATAAATGCTGATGGGCAAACTTTATATGAAAATGGAGTAGCATTGGCATTCGAATATTGGAATACTCCTTTACCAACAAATTATTTAACAGGAGCAGCTGCTTATAATGCTGTTGGATCAAGTCCAATACAACAAATTGTAACGCAAAAATGGATAGCTAACATTATTAATGGTTATGAAGGTTGGGTAGAATATAGAAGAACGGGTTTCCCAGAATTACGTGCTATTTCAGCTAGTTTAAATAACAATCTTATTCCAATAAGAATGCCTTATCCAGCGGAAGAGGAAGCTTTGAATAGAGAAAATTACATCCAAGCGGCAAACGCAACAAACGATAACAGTATCAATTTCCCAGTTTGGTGGGATGAATAAAAACTAAATGGAAATAATAAATTGGCAATGGGCAGTAATGATTGTATCTAGTTTGATACTGTTTTTTCTGTCTCCATTAGCGAAAACAAAGGATCAATTTTTTAAAGCAATAAACGACAGCAAAGCACCCAATACAATGGTGCTTACAGGTAGTTTAATTATCTCTTGGATTTTTGCCAAAAGCATTACTAATGCAGCAAATCTAGGTTTAGAATTTGGTATTGTTGGTGGTCTAGCTTATGCAGGTTATTATTTGTCTTTTGCCATTGCTGGAATTTTAATTTATCAATTGCGTACAAAAGGAAATTTCAGTAGTATTCATGAATTTTTGACTACTAAATTTGGCAAAAAAGCGATGTTACTATTTTCCATTTTAATTGCTATCCGACTTTTTAATGAAGTTTGGAGCAATACAATGGTGATTGGTAATTATTTTGGAGTGCCAGGAAGTTCGGGATATTATACAGCAATTCTTGTTTTTACAGGTTTAATATTGGCTTATTCTATAAAAGGAGGCTTAAGCAGTTCCATTTTTACTGATGTTATTCAAATGATATTGTTCTCGGTTTTATTAGTAATCATTTTATGGAAAGTTTTCTCTATGGAAAGTTTTTCTGTAAAAGAAGTAGCCACATCAAGTACGTGGAGCTTCGAATTGGGTTTAAATCTATTTTTTGTAGCTATTATTCAGTCTTTTAGTTATCCTTTTCATGATCCTGTTTTAACAGATAGAGCTTTTATTAGTTCACCAAAAGTAACTCGAAAAAGTTTTTTATGGGCAAGCTTTTTAGGAGGTTTATGTATCCTTTTATTCAGTGTAATTGGTGTATATGCCAAGACAAAAGGAATGACTGGTGATGCTGCCTTTGAAGTGGGAAAAGCTTTTGGAATTGTCATTTTACTCGTAATCAATTTCATAATGATTACTTCAGCGGCCTCAACTATAGATTCTACGTTTTCTTCTTTTTCAAAATTAACAGCAATCGACTTAAAACTGGGTAAATCTGTTACTTTTGGAAGACTTGCAATGTTGGTTTTAGCACTTTTAGGAACTATTCCTGTTTTTCTAAATGCTGAAATTTTATCGGCAACTACAATTTCAGGAACTATGGTTATTGGGTTAACACCTGTTTTTTTGTTTTGGAATATGAAAGCGCCAAAAATAAGTTTCTATCTGAGTGTAATAGGAGGTTTAGTATTCGGTTTTCTCCTAGTTTTTAAATGGTTTCCAAAAGAGCTCATTTTTACAGAAGGAAAATATGCGGATTTACTTTGGGTAAATATATGGGGAATTCTAACATGTGTCATTTTATATAGTGTACCAAAATGGATAAAAAAATAAAAAATATAGGTCGATTAAAAGGTAAAGTTTTATTGTTTGGAGGCGTTTATAGTAACCTTCAAGCTTTGGAAGCTTTAGCAGAGGTGGCCAAAAATGAGAATATTAATCCTGAAAATTGTATTTGTACAGGAGATATTATTGGCTATTGTGCCCAACCTGAAGAAACCATTCAGTTTTTCAAAAAATGGAATGCAAGAAGTATTGCTGGAAACGTAGAAATTCAACTTAGTGAGAATGCAGAAGATTGTGGTTGCGACTTCATAAAAGGTTCTCGTTGCGATGGTTTTTCCCAACTTTGGTATCCTTATGCTAAAAGTAAATTAACAAATGATTCTTTGAATTTTATAAGTAGTTTACCTGAATACATCCAATTTGAGTTTGCCAATAAAAAGTGTACCTTGGTTCACGGTTCTTATTTCAATACCTCTGAATTTATTTTTAAATCAACTCCTTGGGAAAAGAAAATTTCTAATTTTGAAGGAACTAAAAGTGATGTGATTATTGCTGGTCATTGTGGCTTGCCTTTTCATGATGAGTATAACGATTTATTGTGGTTAAACCCTGGTGTGATTGGCATGCCTGCAAATGATGGAAATCCAAGTGTTTGGTATGTTATTTTAGAAGAAAAGAATAATTCGTTAACTTTCAAACATAAAAGTTTAACTTATAATCATAGTTTAGCCAATAGTTTAATGTTAGATAATGGTTTACCCAATGAGTATGCCAAAACGATTCTAACCGGAATTTGGGATAATACCGAAATTTTACCAGAGCAAGAAACGAAATTACAAGGACAACCAATCCAATTTTAAAATGAACGAAAATTTAATTTTAATATTTACCAGAAACCCTGAACTAGGAAAAGTAAAGACCCGTTTGGCAGCAACTATTGGTAATCAAAATGCACTAGAAGTGTACATTCATTTGTTAGAACATACTCGGGAAGTAGCTTTAGAAACCGATTTTGACAAACGAGTGCTGTATTCAGAGGAAATCAATACGAATGACATGTGGGACAATCATTTGTTTCAAAAGAAGTTGCAATTAGGAAAGGATTTAGGAATAAGAATGTATAATGCTTTTAAAGAAGGATTTGAAGAAGGCTATAAGAAAATAGTAATTATTGGCTCAGATTTAATTGCATTAGAAAGTAATGACATAAAAGAAGCTGTTAGTAAGTTGGATGAAAATGATGTTGTTATTGGTCCAGCTGAAGACGGAGGCTATTATTTATTGGGAATGAAATCCATTCCAGAAAATATATTTCAAAACAAACAATGGGGAACGAATACTGTTTTAAAAGATACTTTAAAAGATATTGAAATGGTAACCTATCATTTACTACAAGAAAAAAATGATATCGATACTTTTGAAGATATAAAAGATATTCCCTTTTTTAAAAAATATACAAAACAATGACACAAGAAATTTTAAACACAACAACAGCATTTTTAAAAGAGAAAGGATTTCAAAATCCGCAAATTGGAGTCGTATTAGGAACGGGTTTAGGACAATTAGTAAATCACTTGCAAGTTGAGGTTGAAATCAATTACACTGATATTCCGAATTTTCCAGTTTCAACAGTAGAATTTCACTCTGGAAAATTGTTATTTGGAACTTTAGAAGGGAAAAAAGTAATAGTGATGCAAGGTCGCTTTCATTTGTACGAAGGTTACTCTTTACAAGAAATCACTTTTCCAGTTAGAGTGATGAAAGCGTTAGGTGTTTCCAGTTTGTTAGTTTCAAATGCTGCTGGTGCCATTAATTTAAGCTACAAAAAAGGAGACTTAATGTTGTTAGACGATCATATCAACTTACAAGGGGGTTCACCGTTAGCCTTTAAAAATGTATCCAATTTTGGAGAACGATTTACAGACATGTGTGCTCCATATGATGCTAATTTGAACAAAAAAATGTTGGCTATAGCCAAAGAAAATGAAATAACACTTCATAAAGGAGTCTATGCAGCAGTTGTTGGCCCACAATTAGAAACAAGAGCAGAATATCGTTATTTAAAGATAATTGGAGCCGATGCAGTTGGGATGAGTACAGTACCTGAAGTAATCGTTGCTAATCATTTAAATTTACCTGTAATTGCAGTTTCTGTTTTAACGGATGAATGTAATCCAGATGATTTAAAACCAGTAAATATTCCTGAAATTATAGCAGTTGCTGGTGAAGCAGAACCAAAAATGATAACACTTTTTAAAGGATTAATTCAACAGATTTAATATTTCAAAAAACAACTAAAAAAATAAAGATGAGCTATTTAAACGCAACCAATGATTTATATAAAAATGCAGCTTTAACTCCTGATGTAGGGTTATGCTGTACTACAACACCTATTTGGAAATTTCCAGGCCTTGAGATTCCAATGATTATGCAAGAAATGAATTATGGTTGTGGTAGTACGATTTCTGCACAGGATTTAATCAACAACCCAAAAATTCTATATGTTGGTGTTGGTGGAGGAATGGAATTATTGCAATTTTCTTATTTTTCTCGTCAAAATGGTGGTGTTATTGGTGTAGATGTTGTAGATGAAATGTTAGTAGCCTCTCGCAAAAATTTTAAAATTGCTGAAGAACAAAATGATTGGTTTAAAAGTGAGTTTGTAACTTTAAAAAAAGGAGATGCACTTAATCTACCAATAGAAGATGAAAGTATCGATGTTGCAGCTCAAAATTGCCTTTTTAATATTTTTAAGACGGAAGATTTAAAAAAAGCGCTTCAAGAAATGTATCGTGTATTGAAACCAAATGGAAGATTAGTAATGAGTGATCCTACTTGTGAACAAGAAATGAATGAAACTTTAAGAAATGATGATCATCTTAGAGCATTATGTTTAAGTGGAAGTATTCCTATAAAAGATTATATAAAAGCATTAACTGATGTAGGTTTTGGCACAATTGAAATCCGTGGAAGACGTCCTTATCGTATATTAGATACAGAGAATTATCCAACAGACGAATTAATTTACATTGAAAGTATTGAAGTTTGTGCTATAAAAGACCCAATGCCTGCTGACGGACCTTGCGTTTTTACTGGAAAGGCAGCTATTTATTTTGGTAAAGAGGATTGTTTTGATGACAAAAAAGGACATGTTTTAATGAAAAATCAACCTTTAGCTGTTTGTGATAAAACAGCAAATGCTTTAGCAAGTTTAAATAGAAGTGATATTTTTATTAGTGAAAGTACGTTCCATTATAACGGAGGAGGATGTTGTTAAATAAAAACGAGGATTGTTTTTTTATCTTGTGTAACATAGCTAACTTTTGTTTTTTTTCAAACCTAGTACATTTGTAAAATAAAAAAACTAAAACATGAAAAAAAACGTAATTGTATGTATCATTACTTTGCTTGGGTTACAGTATTCAAATGCACAAAGTCCATGGACAAGGGAAAAAGGAAAAGCGTATGTTCAGTTAGGTGTTACGAGTTTGGTATATGATGCCGTTCAATTTGATGGAGAAAAAATTGAAAATATTGGTGATTATACAGATATAACAGTTCAGGTTTATTCTGAATATGGTATTTCTGATAAATTAGAAGCTCAACTGATATTACCTTATAAGAAAGCAAATTATGATGGTACAGGTATTTCTCAAAGTATTTCTGGATTGGGGAATATCTCTTTAGGTTTAAAATATAAACTGTCAGATAAAAATTGGAAAATTAGCTCTGGACTTTTGTTTTCGGCTAATTCTATTAAAAAAGACGAAAGTTTAGTAGTAAGTTCAACAGGAATCAATGCTTTTACTTTTTTGCCATATATTAGTATTGGATCAAGCCATGATAAATGGTATTATTTTGGAAATCTGGGTTATGCTTACATGGATAATGAGTATTCAGATTATTTGAAAGCCACCATTGAAGTTGGTTATAACATTATTCCAAGAGGCTATTTAATGCTAGTTTTAGACACTAGAAATCCAGTCACTAAAGAAGACGCTTATTATAATGATAATTTGCAATGGGCATCTCATTTAGACAGGCAAACATATAATGCTTTTGGAATTAAAGTGAATTACGAATTTATTCAAGATAAATTGGGAGCAAATTTCTCCACTTTTGGGGCTTTTGGAATAGATAACGCTCCTTTAGCACCAACGATTAATATTGGAGTTTATACCAAATTATAGAAACATATGAACAAGTACAAAGAAATAATTATTGATTCATACTCAAATCATTTTAATTATTTGAAAAACGAATTGATGTCACTCCATATAGAAAATTATTTTTATGGATTGATCATTATTTCTTTACTAGTTTTTTTACTGGAAATCATATTTCCTTGGAGAAAGAATCAGTCTGTTTTTAGGAAAGATTTTTGGTTGGATACCTTTTATATGTTTTTTAATTTCTTTTTGTTAAACTTGATTGTTTTAATGGCTATGAATAATGTAACTGCTGAGTTGCTTAATGATTTTTTAAGTCTTTTTGATTTAGAATTGACATCGATACAATTAGTCGATTTGTCTAAATTACCTAAAGGAATAGCTTTATTTATATTTTTTATTGTATCTGATTTTGTGCAATGGAATACCCATCGATTATTACATCGATTTGAATTCTTTTGGAATTTTCACAAGGTGCATCATTCCGTAACAGAAATGGGTTTTGCAGCACATTTACGTTATCATTGGATGGAACCAGTTGTATATAAAACCTTGTTATATGTTCCATTGGCTTTAATAGGAGGGTTTTCAGTTCAAGATGTGTTTATAGTTCATTTTATCACAATTACAATAGGTCATTTAAATCATGCTAATATTGGTTGGGATTACGGACCGTTAAAATACATTTTAAACAATCCTAAAATGCATATTTGGCATCATAGTAAAGAAATGCCAAGAAAATATGGAGCTAATTTTGGAATTTCATTAAGTTTATGGGATTATTTATTCAAAAGTAACTATATTCCAAAAGAAGGAAGGGATATTGAATTAGGTTTTGATGATGTTCAAAATTTTCCAAGTAGTTTTATAAATCAAGAGCTTTACCCCTTTAAAAAGTAAAAATATGAAACAATTATTCTTTTTGTCTTTATTGCTAATAATGGTTAGCTCCTGTCGTTTCAATAAAAAAGATGAATCTAGCACTATTGATAAAAATGAATTAGACTCAATAGATATTCAAGTAGAAACCAATGAAGAAATAGGTGGTGATACAAAAATGGGTAGTTCTAAAACTAATACCATTCCTGAGGGTGTGAAAAATGTAGATTCTAAAGAAAGTTTAGAGAATTCTAAAAAAGAGAAAGTAGGTAAGAGTCAAACAACAGAAGAAATAATAAACGAACCTGAAGTTGTTAAGGAAATTATAGAGGAAAAAGTTGAATCAGTTGATATAGATCATTCAGAATGGAATGCATTATTAAAGAAAAATGTATCAAATACAGGTAATGTAAATTATAGGGGATTTATAAGAGACAAAGCCATGTTAGAAAATTATTTAAATACATTAGCAACTAAAATTCCAGATGAGACTTGGTCAAAAAACGCAAAATTAGCCTATTGGATAAATGTTTATAATGCATTTACTGTGAAGTTAATTGTTGACAATTATCCTATAAAAAGCATTAAAGATATTTCAAATCCTTGGGAAAAAAAGTTTTTTACATTAGAAGGCTCTAATTATAGCTTGGAACAAGTTGAAAACGAAATTCTAAGAAAAATGAATGAACCAAGAATTCATTTTGCAATTAATTGTGCATCTTATTCTTGCCCTAATTTAGCGAATCAAGCATATACTTCAAATACAATGGAAAGACAGTTGACAGATGCTTCTAAAAAATTCATCAATGATTCTTCTAAAAATAATATATCAGAAAATGAGATTAAAATATCAGAAATTTTCAATTGGTTTTCTAAAGATTTTAAAAATACAAACACTTCAGTTATTGATTTTTTGAATAAATATTCAGCAACAAAAATTAGTAATGAAGCAAAAGTCAGTTATTTAGATTATAATTGGAGTTTAAATGAATAACTTATTATAATACATCTTTTTAAAATTGCATTAAGGTTATTTCAAAATCATGAATAAACTAAAATGATGTTAAATAGTACTTCATTCTACTACAAAGGAATTACTTTTGGATAATATTTTCAAATAAACAAACTATATAAAATGAAAAAAATTGTATTAAGTATTGTTTTAGCAGTATTTACTTTAGCTGTAAATGCTCAGGAGTTCTCAAAAATTGATAAAAGTATTATGGATGCTTCTTATTATCCGGATAACGCTCCAAAACGCGCTTTTATCAAAGATAAAACAAAACAAATGGAAGCTGAACCAAAAATTAGAATATTGTATTCTCGTCCATTAAAAAATGGAAGAACTATTTTTGGTGATGTGGTTAAATTTAATGAAGCATGGAGAATAGGAGCGAACGAATCAACAGAAGTT
Source organism: Flavobacterium jejuense (assembly GCF_006491595.2). Lineage (GTDB taxonomy): Bacteria > Bacteroidota > Bacteroidia > Flavobacteriales > Flavobacteriaceae > Flavobacterium > Flavobacterium jejuense. The sequence continues at coordinate 57,136 of NZ_VEVQ02000012.1, read as the reverse complement.
TTATTTATGACTGATGTTGTTTTTGGTGGAACCAAAGTAAAAGCAGGTCGCTATACGCTTATTGCAATTCCAACTGAAAAGGAATGGACTGTTAAATTAAATTCTGTAAATGATGGATGGGGAAATTATTCTCATGATCCAGCATTTGATATCGCAAGTATAACTGTTCCAACTTTAACATCAGACAAAGAGATTGAAGCATTATCTATTACTATGTATGAAAAAAGTAAAAATGTAGTGCATATAAAAATTGGTTGGGATAAAACAATTGCTGAAATTCCAGTGACTTTAAAATAAAATTTAAGAGACTGATAGTAATACACTTTTACTATCAGTTTTTATATTTTAAGTAAAATAGAGTGCTTTTAATATTAAATAAAGTAATCTTTGTGAAAAGAACTTATTTGAATAGTTATTTCATTTTCTCGTAAACTTGTTTTACTATTTCAAATGAAGGTTTATTTTGCACCGTATAATCAGTGTCGTTTAGTCCACCAACTTGTGAATGATTTTCAAACCATTTCCATAAAAAACCTCCAGCAAACCAGTCTTCATGCCAAAATTCATTATACAAAGCTTGTAATGCGTTTTTTTGAGCCAATAAGTTTACTTTTTTTTCTTTTGAGAAGTTCCAAGGTTCATGAGTTGTGTAATCCATACTTTGATAACCGTATTCAGTAAATAAAACCTTCTTTTTGATATTTTTAGAAAAATTAGCAATACTATTTTTATGAGTTGACCATTTTTCTTCTAATTGTGAAATAGTTGGAGTTTGTTCATTAGCCAATGGGAAATAAGCATCAATCCCTATGTAATCTAGTTCTTTAAAAAAAGGAACATTTTGATAAGTATCCCAATTTTCAGCATAGGTTAATTGGCCTTTGTATGTCTTTTTTATTTTTTGAATTAAGGTATGCCAAAATTGTGGCCTGTTTTTTACAAAATAGTTTAACTCTGTTCCAATGCATAATAACTCAATACTCTGTTTTTGAGCTAGCTCGGCATAAAAAAGAATAAATTTTGCATAATTATTTTCAAATTTCATCCATTCTTCTTCTGTTTTCATTTCTATATGTCCTGTAAAACCTCTGGGAATCCAAATTTGGGGTTTTAACATGATTTTCATTTGGTTAGAATGAAAAATTGTACTAGCATTTACAATGCCTTCTTCTCTTTCTCCAATCCATTGTCTTTTTGAATTATAAAAAATAGTAGTATCATTTAAAGTTTTCATAAATGCAAAAGGCATTAATGTTACCCAATTAGCATTTATTTCTTTAACAGGATTCACTTCCTTTTGACTTGTTAAAGTATTTGACGCTACAAAACTAATTCCATTGATTTTGTTTTCTTGCGAAGAACAGAAAGTAAACAGAAGAAATACTAAATAAGATAATTTTTTCATTTTTTGAGTGACTTTGTAAAAAGTATTGTTTTTTTATTTAAATATACTATTTTATGTAGCATTGGGAAAATATTTAATTTAGAACTAAAACCTATTTTCTAAATAAAAGTAAGAATTCTAACTTTAATTAGTATCTTAATGTTTTATTTTTACCCTGTTAAATTTTATACATGGAACATATTGTTATTATTGGAAATGGGATTTCGGGTGTCACACTCGCGAGACACATTCGTAAAAATTCAGATAAGAAAATTACTATAGTTTCTGCTGAGACCGAATTCTTTTTTTCAAGAACTGCTTTAATGTATGTTTATATGGGACATATGAAATTTGAACATACGCAATCTTATGAAAATCATTTTTGGAAAAAAAACCGAATAGATTTAGTCTTTAAAAGAGTGGAAAAAGTTATTTCCACAGAGAATAGTTTGCAAATGGAGGATAATTCGATTTTAAAATATGATAAATTAGTTATTGCTGCTGGTTCTAAATCGAATAAATTCGGTTGGCCTGGTCAAGATTTAAAAGGAGTTTTAGGGTTATATCATAAACAAGATTTAGAAGTATTAGAAGACCTTTCTAAAAATGCAAAACGTGCTGTTATTGTTGGAGGTGGTTTGATTGGAATAGAATTGGCCGAGATGCTATTAACTAGAAATATTCCAGTTACTTTTTTGGTAAGAGAAACCAATTTTTGGGGTGGAGTTTTACCAGAAGGAGAAGCTAAATTAATAGGGCGTCACATGTTAGAACATCATATAGATTTACGATTTGAAACCAATTTAAAAGAAATTATTTCTGATGAAAATGGGAGAGCTAAAGCAATAGTTACAGAAAAAGGGGATGTGATTGAGTGCAATATAGTTGGTTTAACTGTTGGTGTTTCTCCTAATATAGATTTTTTAAAAGGTTCAGGTATTGAAACCAATAAAGGGGTCTTGGTAAACCGATTTTTAGAGACTAATATTTCAAATATTTATGCTATTGGAGATTGCGCTGAACAGCATGAGGCTATTGGCTACAGAAAAAATATTGAAGCCGTTTGGTACACAGGTAGGATGATGGGTGAAGTCTTAGCACAAACTATCTGTGGCAATAAAATGCAATACAATCCTGGTCATTGGTTTAATTCAGCTAAATTTCTAGATATTGAATACCAAACTTACGGTTGGGTTTGGGCAAAACCGAAAAGCTATGAAAAACAATTTTATTGGGAACATAAATCGGGTAAAATAGCTATTCGAATTTCATATCATAAGGAAACTATGGAGTTTTTAGGAATAAATATCTTTGGTATTAGAATGCGTCATGAGTTTTTTGATAAAGTTTTAACGGAGAAGAAAAGTGTAGATTTTGTGATTGAAAATTTAAAACAAGCCAATTTTGATCCAGAATTTTATAAGCATTATGAAAAAGAGATTGCTAGTCAATTTAAAAATGAATTTCCAACCTTAAAAACGTAGTAATGAAAAATATAAAAACTTTACGATTAATAGGTTTAATACTCTTTATCGCATCAGTATTCATTTTTATTGTGACTTTATTCATTGGTAGTTATTCTTTAACTGAATTGGTAATTAAAGATACTTTTTCAAGTAAATCTGAAAGAGTTATTTCAACTTTTACCAAAGTTGCTAAAGAAAGAGGAGTTTTAGGCAAGGAAATTGGAAATCCATTTTCTTTTAATGATGAAATCACTTCGTTATTAGAAGAATATAATGCTAAGATTACTAAGGATATTGAGATTGAAAAAGGACTTTCAGAAGAAGAAATTAATCAAATATTCGAAAAAACGATTCAAGGAGGCAAGATTTCCTATTCAAAAGCAGTTTTAGAATCTGTTTTCCAAAATAACTCAGATAAAATAAAATTAGTAGATGAAGCTACAAATTGGATGTATTCGTCTACTAAAAATTATGGAAAAGCAGCAGACTTTAAAAATGATTTTACCAATAAAATAGTAGATATTAACAGAAGTAATGCACAAGAATTTTTGTTATATGATAACAAGTATACTAAATTTGATATTGCTAAAGCAGCTGTAACGGGTCCGTTAAAGGAAAATAAAAAAGGGTATTTATTTCTAACTTTTGGATTAGGAATTATTGGTTCGTTGGTGTTTATTATAACAGGTTTATTTCTAGAACCAATTGCAGGAATTAAAAACAATGGAATTTATTTATCTGAAGCTACTAATAGAGGTTGGGTAGCGCTTTTTGTATTTGGATTTTTAGTTTCTTTTTATATTCTTTTGTATTTCTGTCCTTATTACATAGTTAACTGGACAAACATTGTAGACCCATTAAAATCAATGTTTAAAGAAGGAGAAAGAGCTTCTCAATGGTTTTTATACGGTATTTTGTACTGTGTTTCCATGATTGTAATGGGAATTCGAATGTTTATCAAATACAGACACAATAGTTATCAAATAGTACGAACAGCAAGCGTTTTGTTTTTTCAAATCATTTTTGCTTTTTTATTAGTTGAAATTTTACCCTTATTTGATTTGCCAGGAGTTGATTTAAAAAACGCTTGGCCTTTAGATTATAACTTTGTTACCGATTGGAATGTAAAACAACATTTAGATGCAGGGCATTTAGGTAAATTTATGTTTGTTTGGAGTGTTATTTTGAGTTTAATTGTTGTTCCAGTAATGGTTTATTTTTATGGGAAACGCTGGTATTGTTCATGGGTTTGTGGTTGTGGTGGCTTGGCTGAAACGTTAGGTGATCCTTATCGTCAGCTTTCAGATAAAAGACTAATTGCTTGGAAAATTGAAAGATGGACTATTTACCCTATTTTCGTTTTTGCTATTATTATGACTATTGTTGTTGGCTATAATACTTATAATATTGTTTACAATCCTTCAAATGTTGGAGATAGCACGCTATTTGGAATTAATGCATACAAAATAAATGAAATTTACGGTTTTTTAATAGGGTCGATTTTCGCAGGTGTTATTGGAACAGGTTTTTATCCAATTTTAGGTAATCGAACATGGTGCCGTTTTGGATGTCCTTTGGCAGCTTATATGGGAATTATTCAACGTTTTAAATCTAGATTCAGGATTACTACTAATGGCGGGCAATGTATCTCATGTGGAAATTGTTCAACTTACTGTGAACAAGGGATAGATGTAAGAGCTTATGCACAAAAAGGGGAGAATATTGTACGTGCTTCCTGTGTCGGTTGTGGTGTTTGTTCCGCTGTATGTCCTAGAGGAGTACTAAAATTAGAGAATGCTTCCGAAAAAGGAAGAATTAATCCTAATGAAATTTTACTAGGTAATGATGTTAATTTAATGGATTTGTTAAATCAAAAATAATTTAAAACCACAAATTCCCTTTCCACGTATATGTATTTATAAGTTTAGCTTTTGAAAATTTTAAATTTTGTATAAATATGAACAAGTTAGTAATAGTATGTTTCTTTTTCTTAATTGTATCTTTCGCTTTTGGACAAAAAAAATACATAAAGAACTATTATAACAATGGCAAGTTGAAAGAGGAAGGTTGGATAGAAAATAATAAAAAAGTAGATTATTGGTTTTTTTATTATACTGATGGAACCAAAAAAGAAGAAGGGCATTTTGAAGATGATCAAAAGATAAAATGGTGGATTTTTTATAATGATAATGGAAAGGTTATTAAAAAAAGTGAATTTGAAAACAATAAATTAAACGGATTTACAATTATATACAAAAAGAATAAAATTATACGAGCCGAAGAATATTTTATGAATAAAAAAACTAATCAATGGGAAAGTGTAGCGGCTTTCAAAAAAGATAATCCGTTTCTGTTTTTATGATACAACCAAGAATAAAAGTGATTATTCCTGCTTTTAATGAAGAGAAGGCGATAGTTAATGTAATAAATGAAATTCCCAATATTGTTTCCGAAGTTATTGTAGTCGATAATAATTCTATTGATAAAACGGCTGAAGTTGCTGAAAATGCTGGAGCAACTGTTCTATTTGAATCTAGAAAAGGATACGGTTATGCTTGTTTAAAAGGCTTAGATTACATAAAAGAACAAAATGAAGATCCAGATATAATTGTTTTTTTAGATGGTGATTATTCGGATTATCCAGAAGAGTTATTAAAAATTATTGAACCTATTGTAAATAAAGAAGTTAATTTTGTAATTGGTGCAAGAGTGAAGAGACTTCGAGAAAAAGGAGCAATGACTCCTCAACAAGTTTTTGGTAATTGGTTAGCGACGTTTTTAATGAAGGTTTTTTTTAATGCTAAGTTCTCTGATTTGGGTCCGTTTAGAGCTATTGAATATCAAAAATTGCTAGCTTTGCATATGGAAGATAAGACCTATGGATGGACAGTGGAAATGCAGTTAAAGGCTTTAAAACAAAATTTGACATATGTTGAAATTCCTGTTCAATATAAAAATAGAATAGGTGTTTCAAAAGTATCAGGAACTGTAAAAGGTACAGTAATGGCAGGAGTAAAAATAATAGGGTGGATACTTAAATATAGTTTAAAGAAATAATGATATATCTTATACTTTCTTACATAATATTGTTTTTTTACAGCTTAGCAATAGTATTGATTTTTTTCTATAGTTTAGCTCAGTTTAATTTGCTTTTAAACTATTTGAAAAGCAAAAAACAAGTATTAAAAAGACAACAATTTGACTTTGAAAACACTTCTGAAATTCCTTTTGTAACTATTCAGCTTCCCGTTTTTAATGAAAAATATGTAGTTGAAAGATTACTTCAAACAATCTCAAAATTAGAATATCCAATTGAAAAACTTGAAATTCAAGTTTTAGATGATTCCATTGATGATTCAGTTATAGAAACAAAAAGAATAATTAATGAGATTTCAAAAAGAGGAATAGATATTCAACATATTTGTAGAGAAAATAGAATAGGTTTTAAAGCAGGTGCTTTAAAAGCAGGTTTAAAAACAGCAAAAGGCGATTTTATAGCTATTTTTGATGCAGATTTTGTTCCAAAAACAGACTGGCTTCTTAAGACGATTCCTTACTTTAAAGATGGAAAAGTTGGAGTAGTTCAAACAAGATGGGGTCATATTAACAGAAACTTTTCTTTATTGACAAAGATTCAAGCCTTTGCTTTAGATGCCCATTTTACTTTAGAACAAGTGGGACGTAATTCTAAAAAGCACTTTATTAATTTTAATGGAACTGCTGGCGTTTGGAGAAAATCATGTATTATAGATGCAGGAAATTGGGAAAGTGATACTTTGACTGAGGATTTAGATTTAAGTTATAGAGCACAATTAAAGGAATGGGAATTTGTTTATTTGGAAGATATAGAAACTCCAGCCGAACTTCCAGCGGTCTTGAGTGCTGCACGTTCTCAGCAATTTAGATGGAATAAAGGTGGTGCAGAAAACTTTAAAAAAATGTCAAAATGTATTATAGAAGCTCATAATGTTACAACTAAAACAAAATTCCATGGTTTATTACACCTTCTGAATAGTTCTATGTTTTTATGCGTTTTTGCAATGGCAGTTTTAAGTGTGCCAGTTTTGTATATAAAAAACGAATATCCACAACTAACAATATTGTTTAACATTGTTGCATTTTTTGTGGTGACATCGATTATTTTTTTTATATGTTATTGGTTTACATATAAGAAAATCAATGGTGGAGGAGTTAGTAATTTTTTTAGATATATTAGAATGTTTTTTACTTTTTATACTATTGCTATGGGATTTTCTTTTCAGAATTCAATAGCTGTTTTAGAAGGATTAATTGGTAAAAAAAGTGAATTTGTAAGAACTCCAAAATTCAATATAGAGACATTAAAAGAAAAATGGAAAGAAAATATTTATATATCTCACAAAATTTCTAAAAATACTATTGTAGAAGGGTTTTTGGTTTTATATTTTCTATTCGGTATTTATAGTGGATATTTATTAAATGATTATGGACTATTGCCTTTTCATTTAATGTTATTGATAGGTTATGGATATGTTTTTATAAAATCATTTAAATCAACTTGAAATTGAATATTTCTTTTATAAAAAAATATAAAGAGGCTTACCTTGTTATTTTATCTATTATAGCTTATGTTAGTTTAGGTTATTTTGTAGTTAGGGATAATTTCTTCCATTTGTTTTTATTTTATTCATTTGCTTTTATAGCTCTTTATTTTCTATATAATTCCCAATCGCTTTCTGAAAAAAAGTTGTTCATAATAGGTGTTTTTTTTAGATTAGTATTCTTATTTTGTTTGCCATTTTGGTCACAAGATTTTTATAGGTTTATTTGGGATGGAAGGCTAGTTCTCTCTGGAATTAGTCCTTATTTATTTCGTCCAAATGATGTGATTGAAAATATAACAATGTTTCAATCTCAGGAATTATATAATGGAATGGGTAATTTAAGCGCATCTCATTTTTCAAATTATCCACCAATTAATCAGTTCTTTTTTGCAGTTGCTGCTTTTTTTTCTCCTAAATCTATTTTTTTTTCATCCTTTATTTTTAAAATAATAATCCTTTTTTCAGATATTGGAATTTATCATTTTGGTAAAAAAATACTAAATATGCTAAATTTGAATTCTAAGAATGTTTTTTTGTATTTTTTAAATCCTTTAGTCATTATAGAACTAGTTGGTAATGTTCATTTTGAAGGTGTAATGTTGTTTTTTTTTATTTTGGGAGTGTTTTTGTTTTTTAAAGATAAATGGATAATTAGCGCTTTGTTTATTGCTTTGTCTATATCAACGAAGTTGTTACCATTGTTGTTGTTGCCTTTTTTTTATCAAATGTTAGGTTTTAAAAAGAGTATTGTTTTTTATACAATAGTTATAGTGCTTAATCTTATTCTTTTTCTTCCTTTTGTATCTGAAACATTAATTCATAATTACTCAGAAACGATTTCTTTGTGGTTTGTGAATTTTGAATTTAATGCGAGTTTTTACTATATATTTAGAGAAATAGGTTATTGGGTTAAAGGGTATAATACAATAGGTATTATTGGGAAAATTACTCCTATTTTTTTAATTGTAATTATTCTTTTTTATTCCCTCTTTAGAAAGAATAAAACATATAATTGTTTTTTTATAAATAGCTTGTTTGCACTTGCTATTTACTTTTTTTTATCAACTACCATTCATCCTTGGTATATAATTAATTTGTTAATTATATCAATTTTTACTAAATATAGGTTTGTTGTAATTTGGAGTTTTGTCATAGTTATTAGTTATTTTGCGTATAGTCAAGTTCCTTTTAAAGAAAATCTTTTTTTAATCTTCTTAGAGTACTTGTTTGTGTTTGGTTACCTTTTTTATGAACTCAAGAAAAAACACACTGATTTATTTTAATTAAATAAGAGTGAGTATGGTAATTAAGTGGTTTTATTGTAGTGAAATTAATGTTTTTTTATGTAAAAAGGAAGAATCCTTGAATTTAATCTTATTCAAACTATGGAGTTTTTAATATAGTTCTAATGATAGTAATTCAAAATAGAGAAGTCTTATGCTAAATAAATATAAATAATGATATTTTGATTGCTTTTAGCTATATGGTGTTCAGTTTTTGATAAAGTTAACTAGATAAAATTTATTAAAAATGTTTTAAATAGTGATAGTCAAACTGATTTTTTGAAAGATTATTTTGAGAGAAAGTAATTTTAAATTTTTAAAGCTATTTGTTGTCAATTTGAAAAGAATGTTAAAAGTGCAATTTAAGTTGTTTAGAGAAGTTCTAAAACTCTTTCTAAAGCCATTCCTCTAGAACCTTTTATTAAAAATAATCCATTTTTAGGGATTTGTTTTATAAATAAATTTGTGAAATTCTCGAAAGTATCAAAAAAATAAAAATTCTTTTTGTTTATTTTGTTAGAGTAAAAATCATTTCCAATAAAATAACAAGTTAGACCTTTTTGTTTATTTAATTTTGCAACAATTTTTTCATGTTCTTTTAAGCTTTCGAGACCAAGTTCAAACATATCACCAAAAATAATTATTTTATTATTTTGATTAAGTTGGGCAAAGTTTTCAATTGCAGCATTCATACTACTAGGATTTGCATTATAAGCATCTAGAATAATTTGATTGTTGTTTTTTTGGATCAGTTGAGATCTATTATTTGTTGGAATATAGTTTTCGATAGCCTCTTTTATTAAGTTGCTTTCAACTGAAAAAAAGTTGCCAATGGTTATAGCAGCGTTAATATTGTTTGCATTATAGATGCCAATTAAATTTGATTTTATTATTTCATTCATATAATTAACTTCAACCATTGGGTTAGCAATTATATCTTTTATTACAACATCACTGTTTTTATTTGTTGAAAAAGTATATCTTTTACTATTCTTGGTTTTCTCATTTTGTAATTCATCGTCAAGATTTACAAAAAGTTCTTTGTTTTCTTTCTGGATGTATTTATATAATTCACTTTTACCTTCTATTACACCCTCAACTCCTCCAAAGCCTTCTAGATGTGCTTTTCCAAAATTAGTTATATATCCATAATCGGGTTCCGCAATACCACAAAGAAATTCTATTTCTTTTTTGTGATTAGCACCCATTTCAATAATGCCTATTTCAGTTTCTTTTGTTAGTGATAATAGTGTTAAAGGAACACCTATATGGTTGTTGAGATTTCCGATAGTAGCTATAGTCTTAAACTTCTTTGATAGTACACAATTGATTAACTCCTTTGTTGTCGTTTTTCCATTGCTACCAGTTAAGGCTATGATTTTTGCTTTTAATGTTCTTCTATGAAAATTAGCAAGTTTTTGTAGAGTATTTAGTGTATCTGATACTAGTATAGTACGGTTGTCAATATAATAATCCTTGTTGTCTATTATGACATATTTTGCTCCTTTTTCTAAGGCTTCTTTTGCGAATGTATTTGCGTCAAATTTATCACCTTTTAGTGCGAAAAAAAGATCGTTTTTTATTATTTTTCTTGTATCAGTTATCACAGAGTTACACTCTATAAATTTTGCGTATATGTCTTCAGTATTCATAAAGCGAATATAATAAAAAAGCCCATTTTTTAAAAAAAATGGGCTTTTAATATGAAAATTATTTTTGTCTTAGAATTTTGGATTACCTCTAGGAGATTTCTTGTTTGATTTAGGTCCAACTTTAGACATTGCATTTCTAAACCCAATGTAATCAGTTGCCATATCTTGAGGGAAATATCTTCTAGATGCTGGATCTAACCAATATGCTCTATCTCTCCAAGATCCTCCTTTGTAAACTCTTACTTCGTTGTTTACTAAAGTAGTTCTTTTGTCAGATTTATCATATTTTTTATTCATTTCGCCACTAGCACTATCAACAGAAATTGAATGTCTAGGTGACTCATACATTCTTTTGTTGTCTTTACCTTCATCATCATCTTCTGACCCAAAGTCAAAATATCTTGTAGAAGGCTTGTCTCCATCTCTATAATCTCTATTGTCAGAAGTTGAAAAGTTTTGTCTTAAGTAAGTTTCTTCTTGGTCAACAGGTACTTGAGCAACTTGTCCTGGGAAATTTCTTGCTAAAATTTTACCATTACTTAAAGTGTCATATTTGATGTTTTCGGCAGTTACAACTTCAACAATTCCATCTTCACCAATTTTATTCTTCATATACACATTTCCTCTATAGTAGTTGAAATCATTTGCTTCATCATCTACTACAGGTCTGTATACATCGGCTACCCATTCAGCTACATTTCCAGCCATATCATATAGACCAAAGTCGTTTGCAGGATAGCTCTTTACTTTATTTGTAATGTCAGCACCATCGTCACTCCATCCAGCAATTCCACCATAATCACCTCTGCCTTGTTTGAAGTTTGCTAACTGATCACCTCTTTGTTGTCTTGATCCTGAACGTGTGTATTGACCGTTCCAAGGGTATTTTTTTTGTCCTTTATATATGTTGAACTCTCTGTTTCCAACTAATGCTGACGCAGCGTATTCCCATTCTGCTTCTGTAGGTAGCCTGAATTCAGGAAGGATTAAGCCAGAATTGATTTGTGCATAAACATTTATAGCAGTATCAGAAACTTCTTTTCTTCCTCCATTCATTTCTCTTTTTAAAAGTATGTCTTCGTTTCCACCAAATGTTTTTGTTGGAGCAGCTAAATAAGTTTCAGTACTGAATGTTGATTCAGCTGTAACATCAGATCCTAAGCTTATCTTAGCATCTTTTTTTAGATATCCATTTTTCTCTAACATGTTCTCGTTAACACGGTCTGTTCTCCACTTACTAAACTCTACCGCTTGAATCCAGTTAACACCAACTACAGGGTACTCCGAATAAGCAGGGTGTCTTAAGTAGTTGTTCGTCATAGTTTCGTTGTAACCAAGACGGTTTCTCCAAACTAAAGTATCAGGAATTGCACCTGTGTATATGTTTTTGTAATTCTCTTCTGTTGGTGGGAAAACTGTTTTTAACCAAAATAAGTATTCAGTATACATTAAGTTAGTTACTTCAGTTTCGTCCATGTAAAAAGATTGAATGTGCTGCTGACTTGGAGAATTATTCCAATCATGCATTACATCATCCTGTACTTTTCCCATTGTGAAAGTACCTCCTTCGACTGGAACCATTCCAGGAGGTGTTTCTTGTTTAGTGTAGTTAGAATTGTGTTGGAAGCCACCATTTTTATCGTTAATCTTCCATCCAGTAGCTCTTGAGGCTCCTTTTGTGCTAGAACTTTTGCTACAACTGCTCAAACCAATAGTTATTGATAATATCAATAACGCCTTCAAAGTCATAATTTGCTTAATTTTCATACTCTAGTAGGTAATAAATTTAGTGTCGCAAGATAGTAATTATGTGTTAATTTGCAACATGATTTTAAAAAAATGTAAAAAAAAATTAATTTTATGTTAAAATTGCTTTATTACAACGATTTATTTTATTTTTTATTGCACAAATAAGATATTTTAATTTTTTTTATTTCTCTTTGTAATATTAAAATGCAAATTACGTTATTCTTCTAATGAAAAAGAAATTATTATACGCCTTTCTTTTGATTGGCACTGTTATAAGTGCTCAAAATAATAAATCTATTAATTTAAAATGGAACGATGGAGTAGTCTATTCTAATAATGGTTTTGAAAGAAAGTACCCTAGTTTTGATGGTTTGTTTTTTTCTTTAGATGTAGTAGAAGGGGTTATTTCTTATAAGAGAGAAGAACTTTTACCTGATCTTATTGATGAAAACTCTTTGCAGGTGACTAATGTTTCTTACCAAGTTTTGTCTGAAGTGGAATTGCTTAATTTGAATAAAGACAAAATACCTAATTCTTTGCTTCCGAAAATAGAATCTTTTTTTGCTAGGGATCAAGTTGTTTCTTTGTTCTCATTTTCACCTATTGTTAAAAATGGGAATGTGTATAAGAAGGTTGTTTCTTTAAATTACAATTATAATTTTAAAAGTAGTTCTAATCGTTTTTTTGGTATAAATAGTATAACTAATTCAGTTTTTGCGTCAGGAAACTGGTATCGTTTTTATGTTGAAAAATCTGGTGTTTATAAAATTTCTAAATCTTTTTTACAAAGTTTAGGTTTTGATGTAAATGTTGATCCTAGAAATATTAAAATTTACGGTAATGGTGGAAGAATGCTTCCATTGTTGAATAGTACTGATTATCCTGAGGATATCGAGGAGAATGCGATTCAGTTTATTGGTGAAAGTGATGGTGTCTTTAATGATAGTGATTATATTTTGTTTTACGCAGAAGGTGTTGATACTTGGAATGAAGAAAGTTTAACTAAAAATAATTTATTTTCTGATAAATCTTATTATTATGTTACTTCGAATGGTGGTCAGGGGAAAAGAATTTTTTCTGCATCAGAGCCATCAGCTAGTGCATCATTAAATTTCAGTAAATTTGATGATACTATAATTTATGAAAAGGATTTAGTTAATATTGCTAAAGTTGGTAGAAGATGGTTTGGAGAAGCATTTAATGTTAATAATAATCAGAATTTTAATTTTTCTATTCCTAATGTAGATTTATCTGTGCCAATTGCAATAAAAGTTAACATGGCTTCGGTTTCTTTTGGTAATACTTCGTTTCAAGTTAAGGCTAATAATCAATCTTTAGGTAATGTTAGTTTTTTGGCTTTACAAAATGGAGGTACAGCAGAAGGTTTTGAGAATGTATTGAATACTACTTTTCCTGCGGCACCAACAGTTTCTATTGATTTAATTTATAATAATGGAGGGGTGCCTTCGTCTAATGGTTATTTAGATTTTATTATGTTGAAAGCAAAGAGGAATTTGCAAGGTTATGGGAAACAGTTTTTGTTTTATAATGAGGATGAACAAAATAATATTGGTGTTGGTCAATATACTATTTCTAATGCAAATTCAATAAATCAAGTTTGGGATGTTACAGATATTTCTAATGTGACTAGTTATTCAAATCCAAATCAATCGGTTTTTTCATTTAAGGTTTCTCTTGGTTTTCAGAAAAAATATATCGCGATTGATAATGGGGATTTTTATATACCTTTAAAAGAAACCATGACAAATGTTTCAAATCAAAATTTAAAAGGAACCATTTTTAATAATAATCAGGGTGATTTTCAGGATATTGATTATTTAATTATTTCACCAGAATTTTTAATAAATCAAGCCGAACGTTTGGCTAATTTTCATAGAAATAACTCAGGTTTGGTTGTTAAAGTAGTTAATTTAGAATCAATATATAAAGAATTTAGTTCTGGTAAACAAGATGTTGCGGCAATTCGAAATTTTGTGAGATATGTTTATAGAAATGCTTCTGATCCTTCAAAAAGAGTAAAATATGTTAATCTTTTTGGAGATGCTTCTTATGATTATAAAGATAGATTAACAAATAATACTAATGTCGTTCCAGTTTTTCATGGTTTTAATCCTAATGCAGGTGAAGTTAATAATTCATCAAATATGTCTTTGTTTACTGCTTTTATATCAGATGATTTTTTTGGATTAATGGATGATAATGAAGGACCAATGACTAACAGTATTGATGGAATAGATATAGCAGTAGGAAGGATGTTGGTTTCGTCCGTGCAACAAGCTCAGGAAATGGTTGATAAAGTTATTGATTATCATGATGAACAATCGTATGGAAGGTGGAGAAATAGTTATATAATCTATTCGGATGATGCAGATACTCAAGGAGATGCACAATTACAATTTGCTTTGAATAATTTGGCAGATGATTTAACCTCACAAAAACCTTTTGTAAATGTTAAAAAAATACATACTGATGCCTATATTCAGCAAGTGGCAGCAGGTGGCGAGCGTTATCCTGATGCAAAGAATGATTTTCTTGATGCGTTGCGTTTAGGTGCGTTAGTGGTAAATTATTTGGGACATGGTAGTGAAGAGTCATTAGCAAGGGAGCGTTTGTTTGAAAAGTTAGATGCTCAAAATTTATATAATCCATACAGATATCCTTTGTTTATAACTATTACTTGTGATTTTACTCGTTTTGATGATCCGAATCGTTTTTCTGGTGGAGAATATATGTATTGGAATGCTCAGGGTGGGGCAGTTAGTTTAATCGCAACTACAAGGTTAATAGGTGTTACAACTGGTCTTGTGATGAATGATTTGTTAAACGCTAGATTGTATGCTTTTGGGTCAAATGAATATCCGACAATTGCTGAAGCACTTCGATTAGTGAAGTTGCAACCTGGAACATCAGATAATAGAAGGGTTGTTTTTTACATTGGTGATCCAGCCTTAAAATTGGCAATTCCTAAGCCTAAAGTGGTACTTACTGAAGTTAATGATGTTCCTATAGATCAATTTACAGGAACTTTTCAGGCATTAAGCTTGATGAAAATTAAAGGAGCTATAGTAGATGAGAATGATGCTGTTATTTCTAATTATAATGGTGATTTGGCAGTCCAAATTTTTGATAAAGATATTAATAGAACTACGTTAGGGAATAATGGTGTAGTTTCTCCATCTCCTTCTGGAACAACAATTGAAGGTGTTTTTTTTCCTGCAGGGCAATTAATTACTATGGGTTTTAATACTTCTGGGGAGACTATTTTTAGAGGAAATGCTTCTGTTAATAACGGTGTTTTTGAGCTGAGTTTTGTAGTTCCTCAAGATATTAAAATTCCTGTTGGAAACGGAAAAATCAGCTTTTACTCAAAAAGGAATAATCCTGTCTTGGAAAATCAAGCAGGTTATAATAAAGATATACTTATTGGTGGTGTGAACACTAATGCTCCAGCTGATAATACTCCGCCTGTTGTTAGGTTGTACTTAAATGATGAGAGTTTTGTCTCTGGAAGTATTTCTAATTGTTCTCCTATATTGCTGGCTTTTTTAGAGGATGAAAATGGAATTAATACAGCTAGTGGGATTGGTCATGATATTGTGGCTATTTTAGATGGTGACGAATCAAATCCTTATGTTTTAAATGATTATTATGAAACTGAAAATGATGATTACACTCGAGGTAAAATAAGATACCAATTTAGAGATCTTTCACCTGGATTGCATACTATTGTTTTTAAAGCTTGGGATGTGTATAATAATTTGGTAACAACAGAAATTCAATTTAACGCTGTTTGTGGAAGTGAAAATATTACCTTGGAAAGGGTGCTTAATTATCCAAATCCTTTTGTTAGTTATACAGAGTTTTGGTTTACTCATAATAGACCATTTGAGCCACTTGATGTTCAGGTTCAAATTTTAACAATTACTGGAAAGTTGGTAAGAACTATTAATCAACAAGTTGTTACAGATGGGTTTTTATGTAGAGATATAAAATGGGATGGGAAAGACGATTTTGGTGATAAAATTGGTAAAGGTGTTTATGTTTATAAGTTAACAGTAAGGTCTGCAAGTAATGGTGATTCAGCAGAAAAATACGAGAAACTTGTAATACTGTAATAAAATATTATATTTGTCTAATTAATTTACAATAAGAATGAAGAAAATAGCAGTTTTATTAACTATATTTATAACAGGTCAATATTTAAAAGCTCAGGAAAGAGTTATTACGACAGGAGTTCCTTTTTTATTAATTGCTGCTGATGCAAGATCTGCAGGTATGGGTGATATGGGTGTGGCAACTTCTACAGATGCTTTTTCACAGCAACATAATCCTGCTAAGTATGCTTTTTCTTTAGAAAAGCAAGGTTTTTCTTTGAGTTATACTCCTTATTTAACTAGTATAGCTAATGATATCTCGTTAGGGCAAGTAACTTACTTTAATAGAATTAATGAAAGAAGTGCTTTTGCGGGTTCGCTCCGATATTTTGGTTTGGGAGATATTCAATTAACAAATGCTTCTGGTGATCTACAAAATGTTGTTAGTCCTAATGAGTTGGCTCTAGACGGTTCATACTCTTTAAAATTGAGTGAGCGTTTTTCTATGGCTGTTGGTGGTAGATTCATTCGTTCTAACTTGAAAATTGCTGGAGTTGGTAATGATGCTACAGCAGCTACTACTTTTGCGGTCGATATAGCTGGGTATTATCAATCAGAAGAAATTGCTTATCAGGATTTTAATGGTAGATGGAGAGCAGGTTTTAACTTCCAAAATTTAGGTCCAAAAATTAATTATGATAATGATAAACTAATAGAAAATTCAAATTTCATTCCTTCTAATATGCGTTTAGGGGCAGGTTTTGATTTTATTTTTGATGAATATAATAAAGTGGCAGTTTCTGCGGAAATAACAAAATTATTGGTGCCAACACCTCCTGCTGAAGTATTTCCGATAGATTCAAATGGAGACGGAACCATTGATTCTACAGAAAGAGAAGATGCAAGAAATCTTAATAGTGCAAATAGTTTAGAGTATAGAAAAACAGGCTGGGTAAGTGGTATTTTTAAATCTTTTAATGATGCTCCAGATGGATTTGGTGAAGAATTAAAGGAGTTTACTTATGCTTTAGGAGCTGAATATGCTTATCAAGATTCTTTTGCATTAAGAACAGGATATTTTCACGAAAGTCCTACAAAAGGAGCTAGAAAATATTTTACTTTGGGGGCTGGATTTAAATATAATGCAGTTAAAATTGATGTTTCTTATTTGTTCTCAGCATCTAAAGTTAGGAATCCATTAGAAAATACGCTTCGTTTTTCACTATCGTTTAATTTTGGTGATGGTTATGACGAATTATAATATAAAAATAATAAAAATTAAAGTGTCCAAATTCTTCTAGAGTTTGGATTTTTTTTCCTTATATATGAAGCAAATTACTATTACAACAACATTTTCAGTTTATGATTCTCTAGAAGAACTTAAATTAGAAGATAAAAAAATTATGTTACAGGCTATTGAAGCAAGAAAAAAAGCATATGCGCCTTATTCTAAATTTAGTGTTGGAACCGCGGTTTTATTAGATAATAATGAAGTTATTTTAGGTTCTAATCAGGAAAATGCTGCTTATCCATCTGGATTATGTGCAGAACGAGTAGCTATTTTTTATGCAGGAGCAAATTATCCTAATGCTAAGGTTTTAAAATTATTTATCTCAGCATCTCCTCAAGATAGAGAATTAGAAGATCCTATACCACCATGTGGTTCTTGTAGGCAGTCAATTGCTGAATATGAGATGAAGCAAGATGTTGAAATTGAGATTTATTTTATGGGTTCAAAAGGGAAGGTATATCATTCAAATTCATTGAAAAATTTATTACCCTTTCTCTTTGAGAAAAAGCATCTATAACGTTATCGTTGATAAAATATAAGATATTCGTAATAAAATAAAGAAAATTGATAAGAATTAATTTTTTCAATAAGCTAGTATGTAGTATTTTTGCTTTTTGTAAAATTTTTCAAATGAAGTTTTTATCTTTTTTTGTAAAATAATCCAATTTAATTCATAAACAAATGAAACCAATAACAAAAGAAGTTTACCTGAAATGGTATGAAGAAATGCAATTTTGGAGAAAGTTTGAAGATAAACTAGCTGCACTTTACATTCAACAAAAAGTGAGAGGATTTCTGCATTTATATAATGGACAAGAAGCCGTGTTAGCAGGTGCTTTACATGCAATGGATTTGTCAAAAGATAAAATGATAACGGCTTATCGTAATCACGTACAGCCAATAGGTATGGGAGTTGATCCAAGAAGAATTATGGCTGAGCTTTTAGGTAAAGCAACAGGTACTTCTCAAGGTTTAGGAGGTTCTATGCATATTTTTTCTAAAGAACATGGTTTCTACGGAGGACATGGGATTGTTGGAGGTCAAATTCCATTAGGAGCAGGTTTGGCTTTTGGAGATAAATATTTTGAAACTGGTGGAGTTACAATGACTTATTTTGGTGATGGAGCAGCACGTCAAGGTTCTTTACATGAAACTTTTAACATGGCTATGTTGTGGAAGTTGCCAGTTGTGTTTATCGTTGAGAATAATGGATATGCTATGGGGACTTCGGTAGAAAGAACAGCAAACCACACTGATATTTGGAAATTAGGATTAGGATATGAAATGCCTTGTGGACCAGTTGATGGAATGAATCCAATTAAAGTTGCCGAAGCTATGTATGAAGCAATTGAAAGAGCAAGAAGAGGTGATGGGCCAACATTCTTAGAAATGAAAACATACCGTTACAGAGGACATTCAATGTCTGATGCACAACATTATAGAACTAAAGAAGAAGTTGAAGAATATAAAAAAATTGACCCTATTACTCAAGTTTTAGATGTTATTAAAGAAAATAATTATGCTACCGAAGAAGAAATCGAAGCAATTGATAAAAGAGTAAGGGATTTAGTTAGCGAATGTGAAAAATTTGCTGAAGAATCTCCTTATCCAGAATTGAATGTTATGTATGATGTAGTATACGAACAAGAAAATTATCCATTTTTACCTCATAAATTATAAGCACTATGGCAACAGTAATTACAATGCCTCGTTTAAGCGATACGATGACAGAAGGAACCGTGGCAACATGGCTTAAAAAAGTTGGAGATAAAATTCAAGAAGGCGACATTTTAGCAGAAATAGAAACCGATAAAGCTACAATGGAGTTTGAATCGTTTAACGCAGGAACTTTATTACATATTGGTATTAACGAAGGTGAAACAGCTCCTGTAGATTCACTTTTAGCAATTATAGGTGATGAAGGAGAAGATGTTTCAAGCTTGTTAAAAGATAATAAAGCAGAAGAAAAAGAGTCTTCATCTGAGCCTGAAAATACTGGAGAAACAAAAGAGAAAGAATTAAAATCAAGTTCAACTTTACCAGAAGGAGTTATAGTCGTTACAATGCCTCGTTTGAGTGATACAATGACTGAGGGAACTGTAGCAACTTGGTTAAAAAAAGTAGGCGATGCTATTTCTGAAGGAGATATTCTTGCAGAAATAGAAACCGATAAGGCTACAATGGAGTTTGAGTCATTTAATGCAGGTACATTGCTTTATATTGGAGTTCAGGAGGGTGAGTCTGCTCCTGTGGATAGTGTTTTAGCAATTCTTGGACCTGAAGGGACAGATGTTTCTGGAGTTGTGGCTAATTATAAATCAGGTGATTCGGAAAATACATCTGTAAAAGAAGAAGTGAAAACAGAAGTGAAATCTGAGAATTCTTCACCAAATGTTCAAAATACAGATACTAATTCATCTGGTAGAATATTTGCATCTCCATTAGCTAAAAAAATAGCTGAAGAAAAAGGAATTAACTTATCGCAAGTTAAAGGTTCTGGTGAGAACGGTAGAATTGTAAAATCAGATGTAGAGAACTTTACTTCATCTAGTACTTCAAGCGTTTCTGCTTCAAATAGTTCTTCGGAAGCAGTTAAAGAAGCTACAAATTCTGTTGCAACGGTAAAACCATTCGTTCCAGCAGGAGAAGTATACCAAGAGGAAATTAAGAATTCGCAAATGCGTAAAGTTATTGCTAAACGTTTAGCAGAGTCTAAATTTACGGCACCTCATTATTATTTAACTATTGAGTTAGATATGGATAACGCTATTGCTTCTCGAACGATGATTAATTCGCTTCCTGATACAAAAGTGTCTTTTAATGATATGGTTATCAAAGCTTGTGCTATGGCATTAAAAAAGCACCCACAAGTTAATTCACAATGGAAAGATGAGGCTATGATTATTAATCATCATGTGAATATTGGTGTTGCTGTGGCTGTTGAAGATGGTTTAGTGGTTCCAGTATTGAAATTTACAGACCTAATGAGTTTAACTCAAATTGGAGCAAATGTAAGAGATATGGCTGGTAGATCTAAAGCAAAGAAAATTCAACCTGCAGAAATGGAAGGAAGTACTTTTACTATTTCAAATCTTGGAATGTTTGGTATTCAATCTTTCACATCTATTATTAATCAACCAAACTCTGCCATTTTATCTGTTGGTACAATAGTTGAAAAGCCAGTTGTTAAAAATGGGCAGATTGTTGTAGGAAATACAATGACGGTAACATTAGCATGTGATCATAGAACAGTTGATGGAGCAACAGGAGCTCAATTTTTACAAACACTTAAGGCTTTTATGGAAAATCCAGTTACTATGTTGGCTTAATTGAAATAGTATATATCATATGAAAATCCCGTCTAAGCGGGATTTTTTTTGTTTATTAAACTAAAGTACTCTAGCTAACATTTTAGTTTATAGATATCAATTACTTTTGTTTTGAATTGAAACTTCATTATGATGAAAATAATTTTATTTGTTAAGCTTATAGCGGTAATTATTTTACTGCAAACTTTATTCTTTAAATTTACAGGAGCCTCTGAAAGTGTTTATATATTTTCTACTTTAGGAATTGAACCCTATGGAAGAATAGGTTCTGGTATAGTTGAGCTAATTGCTTCTCTATTGATTATAATACCTAGAACAACTTTAATTGGAGCGTTGCTAGGTATGGTAACAATGTTGGGAGCTATAGTGTCTCATTTAACTATTTTAGGGATAGAAGTTCAAAACGATGGAGGTTTTTTATTTGTGTTGGCAATTATTACTTTTATCTGTTGTTTTGTTTTAGTATATATTAATAAGAATAAAATTCTTGATTTAACAAAGCTTAAGATGTAGATTTTAAATCTTCTACTCCTAAAAATATCGATATTGTCAGGATTTTATTATTTTTACGAAAATAAAAAAAATGAAAAAAATATCTTTTTTTACAAGTTTACTTCTTGTAGCTTGTGGAGGTGCTAAACCTATTGTTTCTAATATTCCAACTGACGATGTTGCTATTGTTAATACTGTAGCTAAAATAGATTTTGTAAAAGAAGAAAATGTTTCAAAAACACTTAAATTTTTAACTTCTGACGAACTAGAAGGGCGAAATACTGGAAGTGAAGGAATTGAAAAGGCGAGTGCTTATCTAGAAAATCTACTAAAAGAAAATGGAGTAAAACCTTATTTTAAAACATATAAGGATACACTTTCTAATTTTGATAGACCAGCTTATAATGTTGTTGGTTTTATTGAAGGAAATGATTCAAAATTGAAGAATGAATTTGTAATTATTGGAGCACATTACGATCATATTGGGAGAATTAAAGCGGTGAATGGAGATGATATAGCTAATGGAGCTAATGATAATGCTTCAGGAACAACAGCTGTAACTGAAGTAATGAAGTATTTTGCAAAAAATAAAACGAACAAACGTAGTTTGATTATTACTTTCTTTTCTGCTGAGGAAAAAGGACTTTTGGGGTCAAAACATTTGGCTAAAAAACTAAAAGAACAAAATCTAAATCTGTATTTTATGTTTAATTATGAAATGATAGGTGTTAAGATGAATAGAGAAGATATGTTGTTGTATCTAACTGGTTTTGGAAAGAGTAATATGGCTCAAATAATGAATGATTATTCAGGTGAAAAATTAATTGGTTACATACCAGCAGAAACACAATATCAATTGTTTAGAGCATCAGATAATTATCCTTTTTTTACTGAATTTGATGTTCCTGCTCAAACGGTTTCTACTTTTGATTTTGAAAATTTTCAATTCTATCATCAGCCAGATGATGAATTTGAATTAATGGATACAAAACATATGACAAATGTTATTAATAAAACTATTCCTGTTTTAGAAGCCATGATGAATGCAGAAACAAAGGAAATTCAAATGAAGTAATAATGAAAAACATAATTATAACTGGAACATCAAGAGGGATTGGATATGAGTTGGCTTTGCAATTTGCTAATGAAGGCCATCAAATTCTTGCTATTTCAAGAAAAACACCTAAAGAGTTCTTAGGAAATCAAAATATTACTTGTTTAAGCATTGATATTTCTATTGAAGAAGAATTGTTAAAAATTGAACAGTTTGTAAGTCAATCTTGGAATAGTAAAGTGGATATAATTATTCATAATGCAGGTTTATTAATTCATAAACCTTTTGAAAATTTATCATCAAAAGACTTTGAACAAGTATATAAGGTAAATGTTTTTGCTGTAGCTGAATTGACTCGGATTTGTATTCCATTTCTTCAAAAAGGTAGTCATGTTGTGACGATTAGTTCTATGGGAGGTATTCAAGGAAGTATGAAATTTTCTGGTTTAGCTGCATACAGTTCGAGTAAAGGTGCTGTAATTACACTTTCAGAATTGTTAGCAGAAGAATATAAAGATAAAGGAATTACTTTTAATGTTTTAGCATTAGGTTCTGTAAATACTGAAATGTTACAAGAAGCCTTTCCAGGCTATGAAGCTCCAGTATCTGCGAAGGAAATGGCAGATTATATTTTTAATTTTGCATTGACAGGAAATATGTTCTACAATGGAAAAGTCTTACAAGTTTCATCAACTACACCATAAAAATTGAGTGACGTTTTAAAAAAATATTTACCAGAACACGCAGTTCAATCTTGTTTTGAATTAATCAAAGCCAATCATGTTCATTTAAAAATTGTAAATGAACGAGTAACTCGTCATGGTGATTATAGGAAGAATGCTAATGGATTTCACCAGATAACAGTTAATGCTAGTTTAAATAAATACCGTTTTTTAATAACTTTAATTCATGAAATTGCACATTTAGTAGCTTTTGAGAAATACGGAAGGTATATTAAGCCACATGGAGAAGAATGGAAATTTACGTTTCAACAATTAATGATGCCATTTATTAGACCAGAAATTTTTCCTAATCAGTTATTACCCCTTTTAGCAAGACATTTTAAAAACCCGAAAGCTAGTAGCGATACAGATGCAACATTATCATTGGCCTTAAAACAATATGATGAGAAAGAGTCAGATAAAAATTATATCTTTGAGATACCATATGGTTCACATTTTAGAATTCATAACGGAAAGGTTTTTAAGAAAATAGCACTTCGTGTTAAAAGATATGAATGTATTGAATTGCAAACAGGTAGAATGTTTTTATTTCAACCTAATGCTGAAGTAGAAGTTGTACCAAATTAAAATAAATGATGAATAAAAATTATTACGCAATATTAATGGCTGGAGGAGTAGGGTCTCGTTTTTGGCCAGTAAGCACAACCGATTTTCCAAAGCAATTTCATGATATGCTAGGAACTGGAGAGACTTTGATTCAAAAAACATTTGCTAGGCTTTCTCAAATTATTCCTAAAGAGAATATATTGATTTTAACTAATGAAAGTTATAATGATATTGTTTTAGAGCAATTGCCCTCTGTTAAGCAAGAACAAATTATTTTAGAACCAGCTATGCGTAATACAGCTCCTTGTATTTTGTATGCATCACTTAAAATAGAAAAGAAAAACCCTAATGCTGTCGTTTTAGTAGCGCCAAGTGATCATTGGATTGAAGATGAAATGCAATTTATTTCAAATATTCAACATTCTTTTGATTTTTGTGAATCTCAAGATAATTTAATGACTTTAGGAATTTTACCTACCTTTCCAAACACTGGATATGGTTATATTGAATACGATAAATTGGATAGTAGACCTGTAAAAAAGGTGATTCAGTTTAGAGAGAAACCAGATTATGCAACTGCTCGTCAATTTATTCAAAGTAGAAACTTTTTATGGAATGCAGGGATTTTTATTTGGAGTATAAAATCCATTTTGAATGCCTTTCAAATTTTTCAACCAGAGATGTATCAGCATTTTTTAAGGGGATATGAAGCCTATAATACAGATGAAGAAAAAACTTTTATTGCTGAGAATTATCCTTTAGCTGAAAACATATCAATAGATTATGCTATTTTAGAGAAAGCGCAAAATGTTTTTGTAATGTCTGCTACTTTTGATTGGAACGATCTAGGAACATGGGGGTCGTTATACGATAAACTTCCTAAGGATATAAATAATAATGCAGTTGTAAATGCAAATGTCTTTTTAGAAAATGCATCTCATAATATAATTCGTACAGAAGGGAAAAAACTAGTGGTTATTGATGGTCTTAATGATTTTATAGTGGTAGACAAAGAACATGTTTTATTGATTTATCCAAAAAGTAAAGAACAAGATATAAAAAAGATAGTAGCTAAATTAAAGTAAGAAATTATGGAGGGTAACAACAATTCATTTGGCGATCTTTCGAAAAGAATAAAATTATTTCTTAGAGGAATTTTTGATATTTCAACAGATACAGACCGTTTAGCTACAATTGAAGATATTAAGTCTGGAATTGATATGAAAGGTCAAAATGCATGGATTTTAATTTTCTCCATTTTGATAGCTTCTACTGGTTTAAATGTTAGTTCAACAGCTGTTGTAATTGGAGCCATGTTGATTTCTCCACTAATGGGGCCAATATTAGGAATGGGGCTTTCCTTAGGGATTAATGATTTAGATTTATTAAGAAAATCGTTGAAAAACTTTGGAGTAATGGTTGTGTTGAGCTTAACTACATCCTTTTTGTTTTTCAGTATTCCATTGTTTAAAAACGAAACTCCAGAACTTTTAGCGCGTACAGCACCTAATGTTTTAGATGTAATTATTGCTCTTTCAGGTGGTTTGGCCTTAATTATAGCATTAAGTCGAAGAAATAAATCAGTTAATACAATTGCAGGTGTTGCTATTGCTACAGCATTAATGCCACCACTATGTACTGCTGGTTTTAGTTTAGCAACTGGACATTGGGCATATTTTGGAGGAGCTATTTTTTTGTTTTCAATAAATACTATTTTTATTGCATCTGCTACTTATATAGTTGTTAAATTTTTAAAATTTCCCCTTAAAGAATATGCGGATAAACTTCGTAAAAAGAGAATTTCTCAAGGACTAACATTTTTAGCATTACTTATTTTTTTACCAAGTGTTTTTATGTTTTACCAATTGTATAAAAAATCTGACTTTGAGCAAAAAGTAAATGGTGTTTTATTGGAATTAAAAGAAGATAAAGGAATAAGTATTTTAGATGTAGATTCCAATTATAAAGACAATATTGTAGAATTCGCAGTTTTAGGAAAAAGCTTAGGAAAAGAAGATATAGATAAAATTCAAAATAAAATGAAGAAACTAGGTTATGAAAACGTTAGTTTTAAAGTTTTACAAGATGTGGAGAACAAGGAGACATTAAGTCGTTTAAGTGAAATTGAAAATTCATATTTAACGACTCAGCAATTATTGGTCAAAAAAGAAGAACAATTGGTTAATAAAGATAAAGAAATTTATGAGTTGAAAACGAAACTAAACTCAAATATGAGTATTTCTTTTGATGAAGTTTCTAAAGAAATAAAAAGCCTAAATTCTAATATTACTTCAATAACCTTCTACAACCGTATTTCTACGGATTTTAAAAAAATCGATACTATTCCTAATTTTGTTTTAAAATGGGATGCAAAAACTAAGAAAAGTGAAATTAGTAAAGAAACAACCAAATATCAGAATTGGTTAATCCAAAAAATGAAGAATAAGAAAGTTGTAGTTAAGTCAGAATAATTTAATTAGTATCTTCTTCTAAATACATTTTTCTAACTTTTTTAAACAGTTCTGAAGAATATACAAAATCTGTTACTGCTTCATTATCAGTTTTAAAAATTTCTTTGTTAGAACCTTCCCATTCTAATAACCCATTTTTTAAGAATATAATTTTCTCACCAATTTCCATCACAGAATTCATATCATGAGTATTAATTACTGTAGTGATATTGTATTCTTCTGTAATTTCTTTAATTAAATTATCAATTACTATAGCAGTTTTAGGATCTAAACCAGAGTTAGGTTCATCGCAAAACAAATATTTTGGATTATTTACAATAGCACGAGCAATTGCAACACGCTTTTGCATTCCTCCAGAAATTTCTGAAGGTTTTTTATCATTTGCATTAATAAGATTGACTCTGTCAATTACAAAATTAACACGCTCCTTAATTTCAGTGGCCGTTTTTTTGGTAAACATTTTCAAAGGAAAACCAATATTTTCTTCGACAGTCATGCTGTCAAATAAAGCACTTCCTTGGAAAACCATTCCTATTTCGGTACGTAATTCCCTTTTTTCATCATCTGTTAAATTGGAGTAAATTCTTCCGTCAAATTCAATGGTTCCTGTTTCAGGAGTGTGAATACCCAATAACGACTTCAAAAAGACAGTTTTTCCAGAACCACTTTGACCTATGATTAAATTGGTTTTACCAGCTTCAAAACTAGTTGTGATGCCTTTTAAAACTTTCTGATCTCCAAATGTTTTTTCCAAGTTATTTACGACTATCATGAGCTTAAAAGAAGTTGGGTTAATATATAATTCATTAAAATAATAACTACTGATGTCCAAACAAACGCTACCGTACTGGCTTTCCCTACTTCAAGAGCACCACCTTTCATATAAAAACCATGAAAAGAAGGAATAGTAGCAAGTATTAATGCAAAAACAATTGTTTTTATAAAAGCGTAAGCAATATGAAAAGGAATAAATTCAGTTTGAATCCCTTGAATAAATTCAGCGCTAGAGGTAAAACCACCGTAAACACCAGCAATATAACCACCAAAAACACCTAAAAACATACTTAAACTAATAACAAAAGGATACAGTAAAAGGGCTATTATTTTTGGAAAGACCAAATAATTTAAGGAGTTCACTCCCATTACTTCTAAAGCGTCTATTTGTTCAGTCACACGCATGGTTCCAATACTAGAAGTAATAAAGGAACCCATCTTCCCAGCCATAATAACCGAAATAAATGTAGGTGCAAACTCTAAAATAACCGATTGCCTTGTTGCAAAACCAATTAAATATTTAGGAATTAGAGGGTTGGTTAGGTTTAAAGCGGTTTGAATAGCAACAACTCCACCAACGAAAAATGAGATGAAAGATACAATTCCTAAAGAGTCAATAATTAAATCATCAATCTCTTTTAAAATGAGTTGTTTCATCACGCTCCATTTGGTGGGTTTGTTAAAAACCTCTTTGAGCATAATAAAATACCTTCCTATTTGTGATAAGTAACGAATGAGCATCATGGTTTATAAATATCTGCTAAAATAATAAGAAGTTACGAGTTGTGAGTGATAAGTCAAAAGTTTTTTTGGGCGTTACCTTTCAGGTCGTGCTATTCACTATATCTTTTGCTTCATTATATTACACAAAAGGATGCCGTTACCATCACTAACACATATAAAAGATCATTTTAAAATTTTCTCCTTCATTTTTTGCCAACGATATTTTCGTATAAAAGTAGCTTGTTCTTTAGTTACTAATAAATCTTTG
The DNA here is from genome assembly GCF_006491595.2 of Flavobacterium jejuense. Classification (GTDB taxonomy): domain Bacteria; phylum Bacteroidota; class Bacteroidia; order Flavobacteriales; family Flavobacteriaceae; genus Flavobacterium; species Flavobacterium jejuense. The sequence continues at coordinate 29,213 of NZ_VEVQ02000012.1, read as the reverse complement.
TTAGAAGATTTTGCTTTCCAAAATCCTTTTATGTAGTCTAAAAACAATAAAGGTTTTTTCTTTTTTAAAGCTAGTTTTAGGGACGCAATCACAGTAATCATAAAACCATAACCCAAACTATAAAAAGCCTCACCTTGTTTATAACGAGACGCTTTATTATAATTAGCTCCAGTGGGTTTTAAGTGTTTTACATGTAAAGAGGTGTCAGTTACCACTTTCCAATAGTAGAATTTGCATAATAATTCATCTACTGTATCCCAACCCATAGCAGGTTTTAAACCTCCTATTTGTTTAAAAGTAGTTTTTCGATATGCTTTAAAAGCACCACGTATATGATCTTTATCGGTTAAGTTTTCTAAAATCCATTTTTCATCTTTTTCAATGTAAGCAAAACCACCAACCATTCCAATGCTATCATCAGACTTAAAATGATTGATAATAGTTTCAAAGTAATTAGCAGGAAAAATTAAATCGGCATCTACTTTTACAATAATATCGTAATTATCATCAATGTGTTTCTCTCCCTCATGAAAAGCTTGAATAACTTTGCTCCCTGGTAAGTGTATAGCTTCCGAATTTTTATTTACTAATGAAATATAAGAATGTTTATCAATATACGATTTTACAATTTCGGAAGTAGTATCTGTAGAATTATCATCTACCACAATAACTTTAGAAGGCAAAACAGTTTGATTAACCAAAGAATCTAAGGTTAAACCAATAAACTGCTCTTCGTTATGAGCTGGAATGATTATTTGATAATTCATTTTGCTAATCACTTTTTACTAATTATTAACCACTTTTTCAGCATAAACCAAATAATATCTTGGTGTAAAATAGCGTAACAAAGGTCTAAAGCCTATTTTTTTAACAGGATGCGTAAATTGAACACTATCTATAATTTTAAATCCTGTCTTTTCTAATAACCAGTCTAATTGCCAATCTTCAAATTCATGATAATGTCTGTCCCATTTATCAGTTTTACTTCTATAGGCTGATGAAAACCATAATCGCATTGGTATCGAAATAAATACTTTATCACACTTTACATTTTCTAAAATAGTGTAAGGATTTAAAAGATGTTCGAAAATTTCAAAAGCTGTAAAAACACCATATTTTTCATTTTTTAAAGTGCTTTGGTCGTTATCTAAATCTTCTCCTTTAGTATTGATTACAGAATATCCATTCTCTTCCATAATTTTAGAAAAGGGATTGGAAACACCTAAATCTAAAATAGTTTCTGATGTTGGAATGTGTTTTTTTAAAAATGCCAACGTAATTCTAAAACGTTTATTTGGAAATGTCTTTTCGTACATAGTTATTGCGATAACGAAATAAGCTTTCGTTAATAAATTATAATATTTGTTGGTAAAGTTACAAAGATTTCAGTGCTTTTAAAATGATTATTTTATGAAGTTGTTTTTTTGTATTTTTAACCATACTAAACAAAAACAAAATGAAGAAAATAATTTCAATTGTATGGTTGTTTTTGGCAACTATCTTATTTGCTCAAAACAAAACTATAATTCAATGTGGAAAATTTGTAGATGTAAAAAACAATAAGATTCTCAATAATATGACTATTGTAGTTATAGATGATAAAATTGAAAATATTACTGATAAAAAAGTAGCTATTGGTAGAAATGATACTTTTTATGATTTATCTGCCAAAACAGTCATGCCAGGTTTAATTGATATGTATGTGCATTTGGAACATGAAACAAATGCCAAGCAATATTTGGAAGAGTTTACAATGAATGAAGCAGATATCGCTTATCGTTCTATTGGTTATGCTGAGAAAACACTGATGGCTGGTTTTACAACAGTAAGAGATTTAGGAGGAACCAATGTAAATATTTCGTTGAGGAGAGCAATAGAAGCTGGGTTGGTTAATGGTCCCAGAGTTTTTACGGCTGGAAAAACCATTGCTTCAACAGGTGGTCATGCTGATCCAACAAATGGTTATCGTAGTGATTTAATGGGAAATCCCGGACCAGAATCTGGTGTGGCAAATGGAGCTGATGAATGTGTAAAAGCTGTAAGACAACGTTATAAAGAGGGAAGTGATTTAATTAAAATTACAGCTTCTGGAGGTGTTCTGAGCGTGGCTAAAAGTGGAGAAAATTCTCAGTTTACAATAGAAGAAATTCAGGCAATTGTAAAAACAGCTAATGATTATGGTTTTAAAGTTGCAGCGCATTGTCACGGTGAAGAAGCTATGAGAAGAGCTGTGATTGGAGGAGTACATTCTATAGAACATGGAACGTATATGAGTGAAGATGTAATGCAATTAATGAAAGAGTACGGAACGTATTTGGTTCCCACAGTAACTGCAGGGAAAGCAGTAGGGCAATTTGCGAAAATTCCTAATTATTATCCCGACATAGTTGTGCCTAAAGCTTTAGCTATAGGTCCTAAAATTCAAAATACCTTTGAAAGAGCTTATAAATATGGTGTTAAAATTGCCTTTGGTACTGATGCTGGAGTTTTTGCTCATGGAGATAACTGGAAAGAGTTTATTTATATGAATGAAGTTGGGATGCCTTTTATGGAAATTTTAAAAACAGCTACAATAAATGCTGCTGATTTATTAGGTCAATCTGAAAGTATTGGAACGCTAGAAAAAGGGAAGTTTGCAGATATTATTGCTGTTGATGGTGATCCAATAAAAGACGTCGTAGTAATGGGGGAAGTTACTTTTGTTATGAAGGCTGGAAAGGTTTTTAAAAATAAATAATTAGATTGCATGTTATAAAATAGAAAGGGAATTCTATAATATCTGTATTCTCTTTCTATTTTATAATATTAAGATTACATTCTATATGTAACTGCATTTATATTCATTCCTGCACCCACAGAAGCAAATAAGATAACATCACCTTTATTTAAACTGTGATTTTCAATTTCCCCTTTGACTAATAAATCATATAATGTAGGAACAGTAGCTACACTAGAATTTCCTAATCGATGAATACTCATAGGCATAACATCGTTAGGAGGAGTTTGTTTGTATAATTTATAAAAACGATGAATGATAGCTTCATCCATTTTTTCATTAGCTTGATGGATCAATATTTTTTTAACGTCATTAATTGCTATTCCACTAGTATCTAAGCATTCTTTCATAGCTTTTGGAACATTGCTTAAAGCAAATTCATAAATTTTACGACCATGCATTTTTATATAACGGACATCAGGATTGTGTGTTTTATTAAAAGAGTTGCCAAAAAATAAATAATAAGCTTCATCATAAGTATAACTCGCTGATTCATGTGCTAAAATTCCGCCTTCTTCATCTGTAGCTTCTAGTATTGTAGCACCAGCACCATCAGAATAAATCATAGAATCTCTATCGTGTGGATCAACTACTCTAGATAACGTTTCTGCACCAATTATCAAACATTTTTTAGCCATTCCTGATTGAATAAAAGCTTTTGCTTGAATCATTCCTTCAATCCAACCTGGACATCCAAAAAGCATGTCGTATGCTACACATTTTGGGTTTTTAATACGTAAGTCAAATTTAACTCTTGTAGCTAAACTAGGTAGTGTGTCAGCTTGAATAGCTCCTTTTTTTACGTTTCCAAAATTATGAGCAAAAATAATATAATCTAGTGTTTCTGGATCTATATTAGCATCTTTAATAGCTTTTTTTGCTGCTAAAGCTGCTATGTCTGAAGTGTTTAAGTCATTAGTAACATACCTTCTTTCTTGTATTCCTGTAATTTCAAGGAATTTTTGAGCTACAATATCATTTGGATGAGGAAATGGAGTTCCATCATCATTTAGAAAGACATGTTTTGCAAAATCAATATTAGATATGATTTCTGTAGGAATATAACTTCCAGAACCAGTTATTTTTATATTCATGGTAATTTTTTGGGTTAACACAACGAAATTATAGATTATTTCTTAACAAAAGTTTGAAATGATATAATTATTTTGATTTATTGACAAATTAACAATATTAAGTTAAAAAAACAAGATATTGTCAATATTATATGAGTTGTTAAAGGACGTATTTGTAAAGTTGATTCATACCTATTTAATTTCATACCTCTTTTTAGAAACTCAAAATGAGATTTTAAAAGTTAGTATATCTAATTGATAATTCAAAATTGTATTTTTGAGTTAATATATTTTGTGACCTGTGCTAAAATCGATGCAGATTGTTATATAGAAATAGTTAATAGAATACTTACAAAAGCATTTTATAAGTTCTGATTTATTAAAGCTGCTCCTAAAATTTAAAGATACTAAGTTAGAACAAGAAGCTTTAAAAGTGATTAAAGAATATGTTGCTAAAAACAAATGGGCAGAGACTGTTGAATATTGCTACCTAGAAAGATGTAGAATGGAATACAATAAGAGACAGAATTTCTGGAGTTACTTTGGGACGAGTAATTTACGCCATAACGGTACTGAAAACAACTTCTGGAAAATGTAAATGGCAACCTATTCAAATTCGTCAGAACTATGACGGACAAAAATATGGAGTTTCATTTGTAAATGGAAATATGGGATTAGCTATTCCATCTGAATGCTCTGAAGCTAAGAAGTATTTTAAAAGTACCACTGTTAAAAAGACTGTCTAATTAAATTGGGCAGTCTTTTTATTGAAATTTAATTTGCATTACAGTTGACATACTTAGCGCATTGGTTTTCATTTGCTCTGCAATCTTTCCTTTGAAAAGAGTATCAATAGTACTATATAAATGATTTAACCAAATTTCAAAATGTTCTTTAGAAAGAGAATGTTTTTCATGAATGTTTTTATGAATTTGTAACATATTATTGGAATAACCTCCTTTTAAAAATAAAGATTGTTCCCAAAAAGTTGTTAGTGTTTCAAAATGATCCTCTAAATGTTGATCTACAGTAGTTACTTTGGTAAAGAAAAAATTAATAGTAGTATCCGCTAAAAGTTTGTCATAGAACTTCCTCATGATAATTAAAATATCTTCTCTTGTAGTTATATCTTTCATGTTTTTAAATTACGTTCATGGTTAAAAAAATAGGATTCATTAAATTAAATATAAATGTTTAATTCAATCAGCTTTTAAAATTAATTATTTTGATTTTGACGTTTTAGTATAAATTATGCAACATTTATATTATATAATGCTTTAAAAATGCTATTAAAAAACCTAACTATAAACCTACTTTTACAAGATGTTAATTTATTGAAATCTCATTTTTAACCCTTTAAATTGTGATAATTATACAAATATCTTTAGAAAAATAAATTGTATGTAATTTTCATGGTTAAAGTTACTATTCTTTTTTTACAAAGTAGAACAATAAATTGGTTTTTGTTTTTTCTCGACCATAAGTTAATTATTTCATGTAGTAAGAATAGTAGAAGTAATAGAATATTATAGTTTTTAAGCACACTAAATAAAGACTAAGAAAAGATAAAAAATCAATAATTAAAATTATAAAACATGAATAAACAAGTTAAAGTATTTTCATTGTTGTTGTTTAGTATAGTTGCATTAAGCCATGCGCAATTAAAAAAACATTTAGATAAAAAATTATCAATAGAAGATCGAGTTTCATTTTTAATGAAAGAAATGACGATAGAGGAAAAAGTAGGTCAAATGAATCAATACAATGGAACTTGGGACTTTACAGGACCAAGACCTGAATCAGGTTCTGAAGAACTAAAATACGAACATTTAAAGCAAGGATGGGTTGGCTCTATGTTGTCTGTTAGAGGTGTTAAGGAAGTTCTGGCTGTTCAAAAGATAGCGGTTGAAGAAACCCGCTTAGGAATTCCATTGATTTTTGGTTTTGATGTCATTCATGGTTATAAAACATTAAGTCCAATTCCTTTGGCAGAAGCAGCAAGTTGGGATTTAGAAGCAATTAAAAAATCGGCTAGTATAGCTGCGGATGAGGCTTCAGCTTCTGGATTGAATTGGACTTTCGGACCCAATGTAGATATTTCAAATGATGCTAGATGGGGAAGAGTTATGGAAGGTGCTGGTGAAGATCCTTATTTAGGTAGTAAAATAGCAATTGCTAGAGTAAAAGGTTTTCAAGGGGAAAAATTAGATGCAAATAACACTATTGCTGCTTGTGCTAAACATTTTGCTGCTTATGGTTTTGTTGAAGCTGGAAGAGAGTATAATGGTGTAGATATGAGCATTTCAAAATTATATAATACGGTTTTACCTTCTTTTAAAGCAACTGTAGATGCAGGAGTTCGTACATTTATGAATTCGTTTAATATCCTAAATGGGGTTCCAGCAACAGGGAATAGTTATTTACAAAGAGATATTTTAAAAGGAGATTGGGAATTTAATGGTTTTGTGGTTTCAGATTGGGCTTCTATTGGAGAAATGATTACTCATGGATATGCAGTTGATGGAGCAGATGCTTCAGCAAAAGCAGTTGAAGCGGGTTCTGATATGGATATGGAATCTCATCTGTATGTAACAGAATTAGTGAAATTAGTAAAGAATGGCACAGTTAAAGAGAGCTTAGTGGATGATGCAGTACGAAGAATTTTAAGAGTGAAATTTGAATTGGGTTTATTTGATGATCCATATAAATATTGCGATGAAAATCGTGAAAAAAAGACCATTGGTAATAAAGCAAATAATGAAGCAGTATTGGATATGGCTAAAAAATCGATTGTTTTATTGAAAAATGAAGGAAATTTACTTCCACTAAAGAAATCAGGAATTAAAATTGCGCTTATTGGTGCATTAGCTAGTGATAAAAATAGTCCATTGGGAAGTTGGAGAATTGCAGCTGATGATGATACAGCAGTTTCGGTATTAGAAGGAATGCAGAAATATAAAAGCAATAAATTAGTTTATGAAAAAGGGACAGATGTTTCTACAGATAAACAATTATTTGTTCAAGAGGTGAAAATAAATTACACTGATTTTTCAGGATTTGAAGCCGCTAAAAAAGTCGCAAAAGAAGCAGATGTTGTAATAATGGTGTTAGGAGAAATTGGCTTTCAAAGTGGTGAAGGAAGAAGTAGAACTGAATTAGGTTTACCTGGAAATCAACAGCAATTATTAGAAGAAGTTCATGAAGTCAATCCAAATATTGTTTTGGTTTTAAATAACGGTCGTCCCCTTTCAATTCCTTGGGCTGCTGAAAATGTTCCTGCAATTGTAGAAGCTTGGCAATTAGGAACTCAAACCGGAAATGCAGTTGCAGAAGTTTTATATGGTGACTATAATCCGAGTGGGAAATTACCTATGTCTTTTCCTAGAAATGTAGGACAATGTCCTATTTATTATAATTCATATAATACGGGAAGACCAACAAATAAAGATAATAATGTGTTTTGGTCTCATTATATAGATGCAGAAAAAAGTCCTTTGTACTCGTTTGGCTATGGTTTAAGTTATACAACTTTTGAATATAAAAATTTAAAAATCAATAATCTAAATCCAAAAAAGGGAGAAGTTATTTCAATTTCTGTAGAGGTTACTAATACAGGAAATTTTGATGGGAAAGAAGTTGTACAATTATACTTGAATGATGAAGTAGCTAGTATTGTTAGACCTGTAAAAGAATTAAAAGGATTTGAATTAATAACTTTAAAAAAAGGAGAAACAAAAAAGGTTGTATTTAAGCTAACAGATAAAGAAATGGGCTTCTATAATAATGAGGGCGCATTTAATGTGGAAGAAGGGGTCTTTAATATAATGGTAGGAGGAAACTCTATAGAAGGGTTGACGAGTAAATTTGAATTAAAATAATTTTTTAACAAGTACGAAGTAATAAAGTAAAAAAGGTTTCTGTAAAAAAGTAGGAATAAAAATTTAATGAAAAAGTTTTTTTTATGAATACTTTTTAAATAAATTTAACTTTAATGCTAAGTTTAAAATGTGTAAAAATCAAACTAAATATTTCTTTATCCTTTTATCCTTTTCTTTAAACTTGGTGTTTTCTCAGAATAAATTTGAAAATTATCAATTTAGAAGTATAAAAGAAGCAACTTCAAAAAGAGCTATATCAACAATCATAAAAGACCAGTATGGCTTTATATGGATTGGAACAAATGGTGCTGGTTTATTTAAATATGATGGCTCTAATTATATAGGATATGAATATGAAGCTAAAAATAAAGGTTCAATAAATAGCAACTTAATTTACAGTATGCATGTTGATACTCATAATAATTTATGGGTAGGAACAGATGAAGGTCTTTGTAAGTATAACAGAGATTTAGATAGTTTTGTTAAAATTAATATTGAAGAAGTTATCGCTAAAGGGTATAATGAACCAATAACTGTTAAAAGCATAATTGAAGATAATAATGGTAATTTAATTCTGGGAACTTTTGGATACGGTATTTTAAAAGTGAACCTTAAAACACTTCAAACAACTCAAATTAGAAATGGTTTATTAGCGAGAAATGATTCTCAAATAAACTACCTCGCTAAAAAGAAAAGTGGGACTATTTATATTGCTTCAAATTATGGTTTATTAAGTTTAGATGCAAATGATAAAGTAGTTCAGGTTTATAAAGATAAATTCAAAAAAAAGCCCATTTATGAAACTATTGAAACTTTAGTTGTCGACAAACAAGGATATCTTTGGTTAGGTACTACTTCAGATGGGTTAATTAAAATGAAACCAGACAATGATAATTATCAATTTGAAGTTTTTCCAATAACTACAAATAAAATATTATCAATTATTGAAAGTAATCTCAATTTTATCATTTGTGGTACTGAAAATCATGGATTAATTATCGTAAATTATAATGGTGAAGTTCAACAAAAGTATTTGCATAGTAAATACAATAATAATAGTTTAAAATCAAATTCTGTTTGGTCATTGTACGAAGATGAAGAGAATAGAATTTGGTTAGGATATTACAATAAAGGATTTGGAGTGTTTGATAAACCAAATGCTAAATTTAAGGCTGTAGAATCTATTTTAAATAATGAAAATTCCTTACAAACGAGTTCAGTAACTTCTGTAGTAAAAGATAAATCTGGTAAATTATTAATTAGTAGCGAAGGAGGTGGAATTGATATCTTCAATCCTGCCGATAAAACTTTTATCCAAGTTAATAAAAAAAATCAAAATTATTATTCAGGTTTAGATGCAAATGATATACAAACTATTTTTATTGATAGTAAACAAAATATTTGGGTGGGAAGTTGGAATCAAGGGGTGTATTTTTTAAAAAAAGGGACGAATGCTTTTGTAAATTATAACGTAAGTAATACACCTACACTTAAATCAAATCGTATTTTTTGTTTTACTGAAGATTCTAAAGGAAGGATTTGGATAGGGACTTTTATTAAAGGATTGCATTATTATGATCCCATTCAAAATAAATTTTTTCATTGCGAGTCTAAATCTTTTGTGGATAGTGAATTGGATTCATCCTATATAAGAAAACTTTTGGTTGATTCTGATGATGTGTTATGGGTAGGAACTATCTTAGGATTATATAAGGTAAGTTTAAAACAAGAATCTGAATTTCAAGTTAAATCCATGAAAAATTTAATGATGAAAGATTTGAAAAAACACAATAGCATTCATACTATCTTGTCATTATATGAATCAAATGACAAAACAATTTGGGTAGGAACAGATGGAGCAGGATTGTTTAGTTATAATAAAAAAAATAATACATTTTCAAACTATACTGATTTTCCTGGTTTAAAGGAAAAATCGGTAAGAGCAATAATAGCAGATGATCATGATAATTTATGGATTAGTGGAGGTTCAGGAATTACTAAATTAGATATTAAAAATAAAACAAGTATAAATTTTACAATTGAAGATGGACTCTTATCAAACGAGTTTAGTAATAACGCAGTGTTTAAAGGGAATAGTGGTGAATTGTATTTTGGTAATTATGAAGGGATGAATTATTTCGACCCCAATCAAGTTATTAAAGCAGAAAAAGAACCTCTTTTGTATTTTAGTGATTTTAAATTGTTCAATAAATCAGTAACTCCAAATGATAATGAATCACCACTAACTAAAGTTATTGCTGAAACAAATCATGTTACACTAAAACATTCACAATCAGTTTTTACAATTGAATATGCGGGAATAGATTATAATAATTTTAGAAAAAATAAATATGCATATTATTTAGAAGGTTTTGAAGAAAATTGGAATTATGTAGGGAATAATAGTTCAGCTACCTATACTAATTTAGAGCCTGGAGAATATACATTTAAATTAAAATCAGGAAATAGAGTAGGTTCTTGGAATAAAAAGCCATTAGAATTAAAGATTACAGTTTTGCCTCCATGGTGGAAAACTTCTTATGCGTATGTAATTTATTTTATTCTTACAGGATTATTTTCTTTTTATATCGTTAGATTCTATCAAAACCGATTCAAAGCAAAGCAAGCTATTATTTTAGAACGTGAAAAAACAATTCAAATTGAAAAATTAAACAATAAAAAATTACAGTTCTTTACGAATATTTCTCATGAATTTAGAACACCTCTTACGTTGATTATTAATCCTTTAGAAGATATATTAAAAAATAAACGCCAAGAATTGTCTAGTACAGTTTACAATAAATTGAAAACGATTCATAAAAGTTCTGATCGACTTTCTAGATTAATTAACGAATTAATGGACTTTAATAAACTAAAATTTAATACAATTTCTCTTCAAGTAAGTAAATTAGAAGTTATAGGTTTTGTAAAAGAAATTATTAGTTATTTTGATGAAGAAGCTTTGGTTAGAAACATAACAGTTTCATTTGAATGCTCAGAAGAAACTTTAGAAGATTGGTTGGATCCAAAAATGTTTGAAAAAATTATTTTCAATATTATTTCAAATGCTTTTAAATTCACACCAGATGGAGGAGCTATTATAGTAACTATAAAAAAACAAGAACTCACTCAAGATACATTTTTGCTAAATGCGGAAACTCAAAAAGTATCCACTTATTCTATCGCTATTGAAGATACTGGTTCAGGTTTAGATAATAAAGATTTAAAAAGAATTTTTGATCGTTTTTATCAAGTTAATAATTTGAATAAAGCCTATTATGGTAGTACAGGAATTGGTTTAGAAGTGGTAAAAGAATTTGTAGAGTTGCACAAAGGGAAGATTGATGTCGAAAGTATGTTAGGAGTTGGAACTAAGTTTACAGTAACTTTTCCAATAGGAAAAGAATATTTTGAAGAAGGTCAAATTTGTAAAGAACCTTTTGAAAAGGGAAGTTTAAAAGGAAAATTCCAAACGGAATCTTTTGAAGAAATCAATAATGTTGAGATTGATGAAGTAGAAATTAAAAAAGAACATACTGTTTTGATTGTTGAAGATAATTCAGAATTAAGAAATTATTTAAAGAGCGAATTAAAAAAACAATACAAGATTATCGTTGCAGAGAATGGTAAAAAAGGATATGAATTAGCTGTCTCTAAGTTGCCAGATTTAATAATTACAGATGTTATTATGCCTGTAATGAATGGATTGGATTTCTGTAAAAAAGTTAAAACCAATATAAAAACAAGCCATATACCTTTATTGATGCTTTCTGCTAAAGCTATGGTAAAAGACCGTTTAGAAGGAATTGATTCAGGAGCAGATATCTACTTAAGTAAGCCATTTGATATGGATATTTTAAAATCAAGTTTAGCTCAGCTTATTACTAGTAGACAAATTATTTTTAATAAGTTATATACTGGAATTACAAAACAAGGTAAAGAAAAAACAACAACATTAGACTTAGAATTCATTCAAAAAATTTTAAATCTAATCAATGAAAATATAAGCGAATCTCAATTAAATGTGGAACTACTTTCTTCAAAAGTTTTTTTAAGTAGAAGTCAGTTGTATCGAAAAATAAAAACACTAACAGGAGTTTCTATCAATGAGTTTATCAGAAATGTTCGGTTAGAAAAAGCTAAATATCTAATTGAACAAGGAGATAATAATATAAATGAAATTAGTTATAAAGTTGGTTTTACCTCTCCTTCTTATTTTACTAAATGCTATAAAATAAAATACGGTCACCTTCCTACACAAGAGAAAAACTTTAGAGATTAAAGATATTTGATCAAAGTTAATTAAAAAGAGAACTCATCATTATTTGTCTAAAAAAATAAAGATGAGTTCTCTTTTTAATATGACTGTAATTTTTAAATTATTTATAGTTATAAGAAAAAATTAAGTTAATTTTTATGAATACTTTATTTTTTGTTTTGATAAATAATTATATCCATAATCTTAATTACTCTTTTTTTGAGGCTTTTTTGCATCAAATTTACCATAAAATGCATCATTTGTTCTATCAATTTTGTTGCATTCAGAGTAATTTAGTTAAGAAATATTTAACATAAATTATTGTCAATTATGCTTTATAAAAAGGAGTGTTACATGACAATGTTTTTTTTTAATATTTTATTAATTAAAATTACAATTAACTAAAAACTAAATCTAAACAATCCTTTTTATGAAGAAAAAATTAATAAAAAAATTACTGTTTCTATTTTTGTTTCTATCGGGAAATTTTTTCTTTGCACAAACAGTAAAAGGTAAAGTAACATCAGGAGGTTTTTCTTTGCCAGGTGTAAGTGTAGTAGTGGACGGTACTAATAATGGAACAAATACCGATTTTGACGGTTTATTCTCATTAAGTAATGTTCCCGCTGGTGCTACGCTTACTTTCAGTTATGTAGGTTTTAAAACCATTCAAGTACCTGCAAAAATAGGTTCTGTAATGGAAGTAACTATGTCTGAAGATGCGCAATCACTAGATGAAGTTGTTGTAATTGGTTATGGTACTACAAAAAGAAAAGATATTACTGGTGCCATTTCGTCTATCAAAGCTTCAGAAATACAAGATAAACCATTTACCTCTATTGATCAAGCCTTGATTGGAAAAGCGGCTGGTGTAAATGTTACTCAAAATTCAGGAACTCCTGGAGGTGGAGTTTCGGTTCAAATTAGAGGAATCACTTCGATTAATGGGAACGAGCCCTTATATGTTATAGATGGAACACCTGTTTTTCCAGATAAAAATAACGATTCGTTTTCATTTGGAGCACTAGGTGGCGGAAACGGACAAACAAAAAATTCTGCCTTATCGGGCCTTAATATTTCAGATATTGAGTCTATAGACATCTTAAAAGATGCTTCTGCTACTGCAATTTATGGTGCCAATGGTGCCAATGGTGTTGTGTTGATTACAACAAAAAAAGGAAAGAAAGGAAGGTCTATAATTTCTTATGAAACTTATATTGGTACTCAAGAGGCTGTGAATTTTGTAGACGTTTTGGATTTACCTGAGTATGCTAGATATCAAACTAAAGTGTACCAATTAAGCGGTCAGCCAATTCCTTTTCAATACCAAACCCCAGATTTGTTAGGAAATGGAACTAATTGGCAAGACGAACTTTTTAGAACAGCAACAATTTATAACCACCAATTATCGTTTTCAGGAGGAAAAGAAGGAACACGATATTATACTTCTATCAACTATTTTGATCAAGAAGGAATAGTGCTTAATTCCAATTTTAATAGATTATCATTAAGGTTAAATGTTGATAGTGAGGTGAAATCTTGGTTGAAAATAGGGAATAATATGTCATTAAGTAAATCTACCCAAAAAGTAGTACGAAATGACGATAGAGGAGGTTTAGTGATGAATACCTTAAGACAATCACCAGAATTGCCAGTAAGATTTCCTGACGGATCCTATGCTGGACCTATGGGGAATATAGGGTCTTCTGCAAATGAAGCTTCAAACCCAATAGCACTCTCTGAATACAATAACGCTACAACTTATAGGTATAAAATTAATGGTAATTTATTCGCGGATATTAATCTATTAAAGGGATTAGTATTTAGAACAGAATTAGGATATGATTTAAATTTTGGTAAAAACAGATCTTTCGCTCCTAAATATACTTTGGGGAATGTTACCGAACTCCTAAATAAATCTTTTAAACAACAAGATCAAAGCTTTTATTGGAATATCAAAAATTATTTTACTTATAGTAAGACCATTAAAGAAGATCATAATTTTACTCTTTTGCTAGGTCAAGAAGCTCAAGAAAGTAGATATGAATATTTGAGTGGATATCGTTCAGGTGAATTTTTAAGTAGTAATTTTGATAATTTAGATATTGGAGATATTGATACAGCCGTTAATGGAAACGGATCGGGAAGATGGTCGATGACGTCCTATATTTCTAGATTGAATTATAGTTTTTCGGATAAATATTCTTTTTCTGCGTCATTAAGAGCAGATGCTTCTTCCAACTTTGGACCTAATAATAAATGGGGTTATTTTCCATCGTTTTCTGGAGGTTGGACAATGAGTAATGAAGATTTTTTCACACCTTTAAAAGGGATAATTAACTACTTAAAGTATAGAGTAGGTTATGGTGCCGTAGGAAATCAAAACATACCAGCTAATCGATACGAAACCATTTTGTCTTTAATAGCATCGCCTTTTGGAGGAACTTCTCCTACAATAGATAATTTAGGGAATCCAGATATAAAATGGGAATCTCTTAAATCCTTCAATGCAGGTTTTGAAATGGGATTATTAAGTGATGCAATTAAAATTGATTTTGATTATTATATCAAAAACTCTTCGGATTTCTTAACACGACAAATTAATGATGAATCAAATCAAAGTGCACTTAATTTTTATTTGAATACTGGAGAAATTCTTACTAAAGGTATTGACTTGTCTTTGAATACTAAAAATATTTCAAAGGATAATTTTAGTTGGGAAACCACCGTTATTTTTTCTAAATATACAAATGAATTAACAAGCTTCCAAGGATTAGGAAAATCGTTATTAGGGAAAGTACAGTTTGATCAATTTACTGTAACTAGAACAACGGAAGGAGAACCAGTAGGTCAATTTTATGGCTATGTTACCGATGGATTATTTAGAAATGATGCCGAATTGGCTGCAGGTCCTATTCAAGAATCTGGAACAGGTGTTGGTGATATACGATTTAAAGACATAAATGAAGATGGGAAAATTGATTCTAAAGATCAGGCACCAATAGGAAGTGCAATCCCAGATTTTACATACTCTTTATCCAATAATTTCAAATATAAAAACTTCAATTTATCGATAGTACTTCAAGGAAGTCAAGGAAATGATATATATAATTTTACACGTCATTATATTGATGGTATTCATCCTGGTTTTGGTGATCGATTTAGTAATGTAAGTGCAGAAGTAGCTAATGCTTTTGAAGTTGGAGTAAATGAAAATACAAATGTTCCTAGAATTACGCTTACAGACCCAAATGGGAATGGTAGAATTTCTGATCGATTTGTAGAAGATGGCTCTTACCTAAGAATTCAAAATATTTCTTTAGGGTATGATTTGCCAACGAAAGTTTTTGGAAAATCTATTTTTTCAAAAGCAAGACTTTATGTTAATGTGCAGAATTTATACACCTTTACTAAGTACTCAGGGTTCGATCCTGCATTAGGGAATCTAGATCAAAATGTTACCTTAAGCGGTATCGATTTAGGAAGGTATCCTGCCCCAAGAACTACTTCAATTGGAGTGAATTTAGAATTTTAATAGAACACAATTTATATCGTGTTACTAAATGATATTTAAACTTTTAAACTACTTGTTATGAAAAATTATTTTAAACTTTTACCGATACTAATATTGGTAGCGTTGCTATCTATAGTATCCTGTTCAGATGAGTTTTTAGACGCACCATCTGAAAATCAATTAACACCGTCTGATTTACCTGAAGGAATTACTCCTTTTGATGGAATTGCAGAAAGTATGTATTTTAAGCCATGGTTTACTTTTAATGATAAATTCTTAATTGCAGTGGGTGATATGTATGCTGGGAATGCTTTTACTTTTGATGGAGCTTATCAGCAATTTAAAGAAGCTCAAGTAACCTCTCAAAATCCTATATTAACAGAAGGATATGTTTCCTTATTCTCAGTAATAGATCAAGCTAATAATCTTATGAGTTTGGCTGAAGGGAGAAAGGATGAATTGCCTGAGGCGTCTTATAAAAACTCAATAGCTATTTCAAGATTTATGAGAGCCAATGCTTATTTCTATTTAGTTAGAACTTTTGGAGCTGTACCTATTGTAGCTAATGCGGGTTCGGCTTCGCAACCTAAAAGAAATATTATTGAAGATGTGTACACATTTATTAAATTGGATTTGCAATATGCAATTGAAAATTTACCAGAAACCTCTGTAAAGAGGGGATATGTCAATCAAACAGTTGCTAAAGGTATTTTAGCTAAAGTTCATTTAACCTTAAATGAATATGCAGAATGTGCAAGTTTAATTGAAGAAGTTATGGGTGGTCAATATTCTCTAATTCAGGATTATGGGAAAATGTTTAGTAGCCCAGAGGATAATAATAGTTCTGAGAGTTTGTTCGCTTTACAATGGAAAGCTATTGCTACACAATGGGGAACACAAAATACCAATCAAGCCTATATCGTTCCTGCAGGATCAGGAATAACAGGTGGTGGTGATGGATGGGGTGTTTATCTACCGTCAATATCTCTGCAAAATGATTTTGAAAATGGGGATTTAAGAAAGAAACATACTATTATGACTGATGGTGATTTCTATCCTGAATTATTAAGCTCTAGCGGTGGATTTACATATGAAAAAATCTATTCAGCAACTGCAGCTAATTTTAGAAAGTACATTGTAGGTTCGGCAGCAGAACGAAACGATGTTTTTTTTATGAAAACTTCTCAAAACACAATTATTCTTAGATACTCAGATATTTTGCTAATGTATGCAGAAGCAAAGTTAGCAGGAGGAAATTCTACTACAGACGGAGCTGCATTAAATGCTTATAATGAAGTTAGAATAAGAGCTGGTTTGCCAATTAAAACTATTTTAACCAGAGATGATTTGTTCAAAGAAAGAAGAATTGAATTCGCTCTTGAAGGTCAATATTTCTTTGACTTAAAACGTAGAGGTTTAAGTGAAGCTATAGCAATTATTTCACAACAAGAAGTCGGTTTCTATTCCGATGATGAAAGAACAATTTTAGTATCTACAATGATTACTCCAGGTAGTAATTATTTTGAATTACCATTGCCACAGTCAGCAATTGATACTAATCCTTCATTAACAGAACCACCTGTTCCTTATAACTTTAACTAATAATATTATTATGAATAAAATTAAATATATATTCTTGTCTTTTTTGATTTTGACCTCTTTCATGGCCTGTCAAAATGATGATGATGTAGTTGTACAAGTAGATGCAATGGTCTCAGAACCAGGAGATTTATTAAATGAAGCTTTTCCCTTTAGCAAAATAAGAGTAGAAGGTCAAGGACTCTCAGATCTAGAACAAATAGTGTTGGATAATAGAATTAATGTAAGTTTTAACCCAACTTATAATTCAGATAAGTCTTTTATTTTTACAGTTCCTTTTGATATAACTCAAGGAAGTAGATTTGGGATGCAATCTATTACTTTTATTACTAGAAATGGTTCAGTAACTAAAGATTTTGAAATTTTACGTCCGCTTCCAATTGTTAGTGGATTTAATCCAGAAACCCCTTTAGTCGGACAGCCTGCGACTATAAATGGAGATTGGTTTTATGATGTGACTAGCGTGACTTTTGATGGTAATCAAATTAATTATACAGTAAATTCGGCCACTAAAATAACAATTACTGTTCCAGCCACAGCAACTACAGGAGCTGATTTAGTTGTCACTACTCCAAGTGGATCCGCTACACGATTTATGGATGTAAGTTTAGGATTTACCATAGTGAATGTTTCTGATTTTGATGGAGGTGGAGAAAGAATTAGTTGGAGTTCTTATGGTGATATTGATACTTTTAATGATAATACTACAGGAGGACCTACTGGTAATTATGCAACACTAACTTGGTCAGGAGCAAATACAAATGGCTATAATGGTACAAGTGGAGGTGGAGGTGCAAATTTCTTAAGTGCTACTAGTACTGATGGAGAAAAAGGATATATCGATTTAGATATAAGTGCTAATGATATTGGTGCTCATGTAGCCGTTCAACTTAATACTATTGGAGGTGTTAATTATGGATATAACTTTATAGTAACAGATACGAATTGGACTAATTATTCTTTATTACTTTCTGATTTTAGTGACGATTATGGATATGGTTCCAATACAAACGGTGATCCAGATCCTTCACAAATCAATGAAATTAAAATTGGAGTGGTTCAAAATAACACACCAAATCCAACGGTATTAAATTTTGACAATATTAAAATAAAATATATGGAGTAGAAATGTTAGAGTTAGTTTGAATTTTAAAAAAGTTGTTATAAAAGGACAACTTTTTTTTCTAAAATCACATAGTTCCTACTTTAAAATAAATACTTATAAGGACTAACTAAATACTATAATAAAGCCCATTACTTAAATAAAAAACAATTTTGAAAAGAATAAATAAATTACTTATGAAAAAAATATTTGTAGGCATTTGTACAGGAATAGTCTTTTTTTTGAATGCCTGTTCTAAAGACGATGCCCCAAGTTCCGCTATACTCGCTACTCCAGTAGCAAATCCAGCAACAGAAATTAACGATACTAGTTTTAAAGCCAAATGGAATTTTGTTTCCTCAGCTCAAAATTATTTATTAGATGTTTCTCTCTCTCCTGATTTTACTGATTTTGTAACTAATTATAATGCAAAATCAGTAAATGATTTAAATGATATCGTTATGAATTTAATAGGTGGAACACAATATTATTACAGAGTGAGAGCTGTAAGAGGAACAGAGATATCAAACTATTCTAATGTGATTTCTGTAATTACTTCGGGAACATTTGTAAATCCAGATACACCTTTGAAAGTCAAAGCAGCAAATAATTTTTTTGTTGGTGCTGCGGTAAGTTCGAGTAGGTTGTCTGGGGCATATAATACACTAATAACGACAGAATTTAGTAGTATAACCGCTGAAAATGAAATGAAAATGGAAACCATTTTCACAGGACCTGGTACTTATAATTGGACGCAAGCTGATGCCATAGTAGATTATGCAATTGCAAATAATATAAATGTTCACGGTCATGCACTAGTATGGCATGGATCGGTACCTAGTTGGATGAATTCTTATACAGGAACTGATGCAGAATTTGAACAGTTAGTTCATGATTATATTACTGCAGTTGTTACTAGATATAGTGGAAAAGTAACTTCTTGGGATGTGGTAAATGAAGCTATTAACGATGGAGGAGGAACAAGAAATACTATTTTTCTTCAAAAAATGGGCGCTAATTATATTGCAAAATGTTTCCAATGGGCAAGAGAGGCAGATCCGAATGTGCTTTTGTTTTATAACGATTATAATACATCTACTGATATTTCTAAACAAAATGATGTATATGCTTTAATCGATGATTTAAAAACTAATAATGTGCCAATTGATGGTGTTGGTCTTCAAATGCATATTAAATATGATAGTCCTACCAAACAAGAACTACAAACAGATGTTGATAAAGTACTAGCTAGAAATTTAAAACTTCATTTTTCAGAATTAGATGTGAGAGCTAATTCTAATGATAGTCAAGTATTGAATACTTTAACACCTGAAAGAAAATTAGCTCAAAAAATGAAATACAGAGAAGTAGTTGAAGTCTATAATGCTATTCCTGCAACTTATAAGTATGCCATAACAGTTTGGGGTATTAAAGACAATGAATCATGGATTTTAAATCAATTTAATAGAGTCGATTGGCCTTTGTTATTTGATAATTCATTTAATAGAAAAGTAACGCATACTGGATTTTTAGAAGGATTAGAATAAACAATTAAAAAAAGAAAGTATTACAATTATGTTTGGAAAAGCAACAACTCTTATACTATTGCTCTTTGTTTTAGGATGTCAGACCAAAAAAGAAATAGCAATTCATAAAGATACAAGTAAGACATTTGAAGAACGTGCCAAATATATTGTTTCACAAATGACCTTAGAAGAGAAAGTATCACAAATGACCTATCAATCACCAGCTATTGAAAGACTTGAAATTCCTGAAATGAACTGGTGGAACGAATGTTTACACGGTGTAGCTCGTGCAGGGAAAGCAACAGTTTTTCCACAAGCAATTGGAATGAGTGCCATGTGGGATAGAAATCTAATGTTTAAAGTTGCAGATGCTATTTCAGATGAAGCCAGAGCAAAACATTCTGAATTTGCCTCAAGAAATAAAAGAGGTATCTATCAAGGATTAACATATTGGACCCCAAATATTAATATTTTTAGAGATCCAAGATGGGGAAGAGGAATGGAAACTTATGGCGAAGATCCTTATCTGACAGGAGAATTAGCAGTACAATTTATAAAAGGACTACAAGGGGATGATCCCAAATATTATAAAATTATTGCTACTGCTAAACATTTTGTAGTACATAGTGGTCCAGAAAATGAAAGGCATAGTTTTAATGCGGAACCTTCTTCTTTTGATATGATAAATACATACAGTCCACAATTTGAAAAAGTGGTAAAAGAAGCTCATGTATATTCAGTAATGTGTGCTTATAATAGCTTTAAAGGATTGCCATGTTGTGGGAATAAAAAACTAAGTGATTTACTACGTAATGATTGGGGCTTTAATGGTTATATTGTTTCTGATTGTTGGGCTGTAAAAGACTTTTATGACAAAGACGCTCATGAAATAGTTGCTACTAAAGAAGAAGCTTCTGCAATGGCTGTTAAAGCAGGTACGGATTTAAATTGCGGGGATTCTTATCCTTCTCTAATTAATGCGATTAAACAAAAATTAATTACAGAAGCAGAATTAGACGTTGCTGTAGAACGATTACTTTGCGCTCGTATGAAATTAGGACTTTTTGCACCAGCTGGAGATGTAAAATATGAAAAAATTCCATTTAGTGTGGTAGATTCTGAAGTACATCGATTATTGGCTTTGGAAACGGCAAGAAAGTCAATAGTCTTATTGAAAAATGAGAACAATATTTTACCATTAAGTAAAGACCTTAAAAAAATAGCCGTAATAGGACCAAATGCAAATGAATTGGATGTCTTATTAGGCAATTATAATGGTTTCCCTTCCAATGGAATTACACCACTTAAAGGACTACAAAAGAAATTACCACAAGCAGAAGTTCAGTTTGCTCAAGGTTGCCCTTTGGTAGAAGGATTGCCTATTTTGGAAGCGGTTTCTTCTGATGTTTTATTTACAGATAGTTCTTGTAAAGTGAATGGATTAAACGCTGCCTATTTCAATAATTTAGATTTTAGTGGAACTCCTTTGCATTCTCAAATAGACAAACAAGTAAATTTCACTTGGAAAGCAACAGCCCCTTTTAAGGATATGAACTATGATAAATACTCCGTTCTATGGACTGGTTATTTATCAGTTTCAGAATCTGGGAAGTATGCTTTAGGAGGTGAAGCTTTTTCAGGGATGAAATTATTTTTAGATGATAAATTAATAGTCGAAAGAGAGGATATGCACGAACCTAAAAAAGTCTATGAATTCGTTACTCTTGAAGCTAAAAAAGTTTATAAAATCAAATTAGAATACAAGCAAGATAACACAGAGCATGCTATCATGCGTTTTTTATGGGATACTCCTCGCAGTACTCTTGAAAAAGAAGCTCTTGATTTAGCAAGGGAATCAGATGTGGTGATTTTATGTATGGGTCTTAGCCCAATGCTAGAAGGTGAAGAGATGAAAGTAAAAGTAGATGGTTTTTCTGGTGGAGATAGAAATGATTTAAAATTACCTGCTTCTCAAACAAATCTGATGAAGAAATTAAAAGAATTGGACAAACCTATGGTACTAGTAATGTTAAATGGGAGTGCTGTTGGAATTAATTGGGAAAATGAGAACATTCCTGCTATTTTAGAAGCTTGGTATCCAGGTCAAGCAGGAGGAACTGCTATAGCCGATGTGCTTTTTGGTGATTATAATCCATCAGGACGATTACCTCTTACGTTCTATAAGGATATTGCAGATATACCTGAATTTAATGATTACAGTATGAAAGGGAAAACTTATCGCTATTTTCAAGAAACACCTTTATACGATTTTGGGTTTGGCTTAAGCTATACTACTTTTTCTTATGACAATTTGGTTGTCCAAAATGAAATAACTGCGGGTAAAGAAATAAAACTATCAGTCGATGTTACTAATACAGGGAAAAATGAGGGTGACGAAGTAGTTCAGTGCTATTTTACGAATCCTAAAGGAGATGAACTAAATACCATTCGTACGTTAGTAGGTTTTGATAGAGTCTTCTTGAAAGTAGGAGAAACAAAAAGAGTTTCTTTTACCATTTATCCTAAGCAATTAGCACAAATGAATAACAATAATATAGTAGAACTTTCCTCAGGAGATTTATTATTTTCTGTTGGAGGAATGCAACCTAGTGAAACACGAATAGCAACGAAAAACGTAGTACAAGCCAAAGTAAAAATAGTAGGTAAAACGGTAGTTTATTAGCTCTAAAAATAATTCAACTATCAACTGTAAAAAGAAACCCCAAATACAAAAATTATGTATTTGGGGTTTTTAATTGATTTTTAATTTTCAAATTACATATAAGCTTCAATTGGAGCACAGCTACAAACTAAATTTCTATCACCATAAGTTTCATCTACACGACGAACACTTGGCCAAAATTTATTGTCAGCAACATATTCTAATGGATAAGCTGCTTTCTCTCTACTATACGGTAAAGACCAAGTATCTGCTGTTAACATAGCTAAAGTATGTGGAGCATTTTTTAATACATTATTTGGTTCTTCAATAGAAGCAGCTTCAATTTCTTGTCGAATAGCAATCATAGCATCACAAAAACGATCTAATTCTGATACGTCTTCCGATTCTGTAGGTTCGACCATTAAAGTTCCGGCAACAGGGAAAGAAACCGTTGGAGCATGGAAGCCATAATCCATTAAACGTTTTGCTATATCCGTAACTTCAATGCCTTTTGCTTTGAAAGCTCTGCAATCTAAAATCATTTCGTGAGCAGCTCTTCCTTTTTCACCAGAATATAAAATAGGATAATGTGCCTCTAAACGAGCTTTCATGTAATTAGCATTTAGAATAGCATATTTAGTAGTATTTGTAACTCCTTCAGCACCTAACATGCAAATGTATCCATAAGAAATTAAACAGACTAAAGCAGAACCATAAGGCGCACCTGAAATAGCAGTTATGGCTTGTTCTCCACCTACATTTACTAAAGGATTACTTGGTAAAAAAGGGACTAGTTTTTCGTTCACACATATTGGTCCAACACCTGGTCCACCACCTCCATGAGGAATAGCAAAGGTTTTATGTAAGTTTAGGTGACAAACATCTGCACCAATAGTAGCTGGATTAGTTAAACCAACTTGTGCATTCATATTAGCACCATCCATATAAACTAAACCTCCATTGTCGTGGATAATTTGCGTTATTTCTTTAATTGCACTTTCAAAAACACCGTGAGTAGATGGATAAGTTACCATTAAACAAGATAATTCGTCTTTATATTGAATGGCTTTTTCTCTTACATCTTCCACATCAATATTGCCATTTTTCATAGTTTTGGTAACGATAATCTTCATTCCTGCCATTGCAGCTGATGCAGGGTTCGTTCCATGTGCAGAGGCAGGAATCAAACAAACCGTTCTTTGGTTGTCACCTCTTGATTGATGATAAGCACGAATAGTCATTAAACCTGCATATTCTCCTTGTGCACCAGAATTAGGTTGTAAGGTAGTGCCAGCAAAACCAGTAATCACATTCAATTGGTGTTCTAGTTTTTTAAGCATTTTGGTATATCCTTCCACTTGATTTAAAGGAGCAAAGGGATGAATGGTGTTCCAATAAGGCATACTTAAGGGTAACATTTCTGCAGCGGCATTTAATTTCATCGTACAAGAACCTAAAGCAATCATTGAGTGATTTAATGATAAATCTTTACGTTCTAATTTTTTAATATAACGCATCAAACTGGTTTCAGAGTGGTATTTGTTAAATACTTCATGCGTTAAAAAATCTGATTTACGATTTAGATGCATTGGATAATTGTTTTCCAATGTATATTCATTTACTTCAAAAGCTTCCTTTCCTAAGGCTTCAGCGAAAACAGCAATTACTTCATTTATATCTGTAAATAAGATGGTTTCGTTTAGCGAAATTGAAATTGTTTCTGCATCAATATAGTAGAAGTTAATTTCATTCTTTTCTGCAATAGGTCTTACTTTTTTAGCATCCGCTTTTACAACTATAGTATCAAAGAAAGCCGTGTTTGTTTGGTAAACTCCTAATTTATTTAAGGCATTGGCCAAAGTGGAAGCCATACCATGAACTTTATCTGCAATATATTGTAATCCCTTTGGACCATGATAAACAGCAAACATTCCTGCCATTACTGACAATAATACTTGAGCCGTACAAATATTAGAAGTCGCTTTTTCACGTTTAATATGTTGTTCTCGCGTTTGTAAAGCCATTCTTAAAGCACGATTCCCATCCGCATCTTGAGAAACCCCAATGATTCTTCCTGGCATGGAACGTTTGTATTCTTCTTTAGTAGCAAAATAAGCAGCATGAGGACCACCATAACCCATTGGAATACCAAAACGTTGTGTGGTTCCTACAACTACAGCAGCTCCCATTTCTCCTGGAGGTGTTAATTTTACTAATGATAAAATATCAGCAGCAACTGCTACTTTTATTTCATTGTCATTTGCTTTTTTGATGAAATCAGCATAATCATACACCTGACCATATTTTCCTGGATATTGAAGAATTGCTCCAAAATATTCGTTAGAAAAATCAAATTCTTGGTGATTACCAATGACTAATTCTACACCAATAGGAGTAGAACGTGTTTGTAAAACGGATAAAGTTTGTGGTAATATTTCTTCAGAAACAAAGAATTTACAAACATTGTTTTTCTTTTGGTCTCTAGAACGTACGTCAAACAACAAAGCCATCGCTTCTGCAGCTGCTGTACTTTCATCTAATAAAGAAGCATTCGCGATTTCCATACCTGTTAACTCAATAACTGTTGTTTGGAAGTTTAAAATAGCCTCTAGTCTTCCTTGTGCAATCTCTGCTTGATAAGGAGTATAAGCAGTGTACCAACCTGGGTTTTCAAATATGTTTCTTTGAATTGCAGGAGGAACAATCGTAGGATGATAGCCTAAGCCAATATATGATTTAAATACCTTATTGGTTCTACCTAATTGACGAATATGATTCGCATATTCATATTCCGTCATAATGTGCTCCAAATATAATGGCTCTTTCAAGCGAATATCATTTGGAATAGTTTCATAAATTAATTGATCTAAAGTTTCAACACCAATGGTTTCCAACATTTTAGGTAAATCTGTTTCTCTTGGTCCTAAGTGTCTTAAAGCAAATGAGTCTGTTTTCATTTATCTAAATATAAAGTATGTGAGTTGTGTTTTTCTTATATTTAATAAGATTGTTTATATAATCTAAATTTTACTTTAAATTAATGTTGCAAAAGTAATTATTAAAGTTTTAATTTTTTCTTAAATTTGGTTGAAAATTTGTGATTTTTTGAACAAAATCCCCATCTTATTAACACATTCATTATTTTTGTTCCATGAAGTATTTGAAGTCCTTTCTCGATTTTTACATTGAAAGTAGTTTACACGTTGCTTTGGCTGTTTATGCCTTAATTCGCATTACGTTTTTAAAGTTGAATATTCCTTACGAAGAGCCAGTGGCTTATTTTGGTTTTTTTGGTACCATAGTAGGCTATAATTTTATTAAATATGATGAACTAGCCCGTGTAAAAAAAATAAAGTTGAACAAAATGTTTAAAGCTATTATAGGCATTAGTTTTATTTCTTTTTTTGCAGCTTTATACTGCTTTTTGGAGCTAAAAACCAAAACCAAATTAGTAGGATTTATTGCTTTAATAATAACCATTTTATACACTTTGCCTTTCTTTCCTAAAAAATCAAACCTTCGCAATTGGAGTGGTGTGAAAATTTATTTGGTAGCCATAGCTTGGGTAGCAGTAACGGTTTTCTTACCAGTTCTAAATGGTGATTATGATTTTGATACGACTGTTTTATTAAAAAGTATCCAACGTTTTGTATTCGTTTTTGTGTTAATGTTAATTTTTGAAATTATCGATTTACAAGTAGATGTTAAAACCCTACAAACCATCCCTCAACGGATAGGAATTAAAAGAACCAAGTGGCTTACCTATGGTTTACTACTCCTTTTCATTTTAATGGATTTTTTAAAAGAAAACGCAACTGAAAAGCATATTATAACTACTATTTTAGTAGCTTTCATAATTGCTGGTTTTACTTTTTTTGCGAACAATAAACGCAATACCTACTATACCAGCTTTTGGGTAGAAAGTATTCCACTATTTTGGTTATTGTTATTACTATTTCTTTAATGGATTAACCTTAATAGTTTGAGTTTTTTATATAGAGAAATAAAACAAATGAGTATCTGAAGCTCTTAAAATAAAGACTGTTTACTGTTTCGTTTTATATTAATTTTAGTATTTGCTTCTAAAAACCACTTTAAAACCATTTTCCTTCGTTATAAGTATCTAAAAGGAACGAAATTAACCACAGCTACGAACAAAACTCGAACAAAACAAAAAACCAGTTGAGAATCAAATAAAAAGGATGCAACATTTGCAACAATTGAAGCTTTAACTCCAAAAATAAATACGCAAAACATATTGTAAAAGAATAAAGCTTCTGCTAAAGCAAATCGTTTTTCGCTGCAATCACTTTAAATGAGTTCGCATAGTAAGATTGTTTCTTTCAATTTGGTTAGTGCCAAAACGATTTACTTTGTGAACTACTGTTTCTAATAAAGATTTGTAATGCACCAAACCATCTGTATAAATGACTTTTGGAGTAGCTAGTAATAAAGAATTAGTTACATACTGAATAGTTCTTTTGGTTCTTCTTCCTAAACTGAAACTCACCACACGTTTTGTTTTTCTTTCTAAAGCATACACAATCCATATGGGTTTGTCTTTTCGCTTTAAATAACAACGCATTTCATCTACTTCATACATCTTATTCTTATAGAAAATAGGATTAGGAATCTTTTTTGCAATGGCAATAATTCTTTTCAAAACAGTAGTAGTTGCAATTTGTAATATTCTTGCTGTGCTTCTTATCCCTAAGCCTTCTTTTATAAATTGAATAATTTTAGCATTTGTATTCAGTTTATAGGCTTTGTAACAATAAAAATCGATACTTCTTTTATAGCAATTTTTACAATAAAACTGTTGCTTTTTATTTTTGGTAAAACCATTTTTGACTAAATTTTTAGTGTTGCAATGAGGACAAATACCAGTATCACTAATTTTAATACACGAGGTCGATTTTTTTATCATTTTCTTCGTTTTAAGAACTTCAAACATGAAAAAAGATGAACTATATAGCTCATCTTTTTTATAATTATTTTTAATTTTTATTGATTATCAATCCATTAGAAACTCTTAAAGCCTTCATCACTAAATCTGGTACATTACCAAAAAAAGATGAACTATGTAGCTCATCTTTTTTACAATTATTTTTAATTTTTATTGATTATCAATTTATTAGACATTCAAATTGAACTCATCACTAACTCTGTAACATTACCATCTTTGAAATGTTACCCAGTTCAGTTTAATATCCCATACCATTTAATATTTTGTTTCCAATCGATTTTTTTATAGTCTACGTCTTTATTAGTAAAAATTTGATAAACTTTCATGTTATTAATATTTTTGATTATACTTTTTATCTTCAAAATATCTACTTTAGAAACTCTTTTATCTGCAAATAGCATCACATTTATTTTAGAAACATCATCTAATTCAGTATTTGCAATATGTAAATTAATATTTCTTTTTAAATCATCAAAACTTAAAAAAATATTGTTCGATGTCTTTAGTATGACTTTATTTTTATCATATAAAGCATATAGAATATAAGCAGTCTCTTCATTTAAAACTGGACTAAGATTTGATTTAATTGGCAAATTTAAATTTAAAGATTTATTAAAATACTCAAATGCATTATTAATTCTTACAAGTTTTAAAAAGTCAATTTCATCTTTGTTTTTTCTTAACAGTAAAGTATCATTAACTAACTTATAATTATAACATATTTTTTTTTTATTCTTATCTATTTTTAAACTATCAAAATAAATATAAGAGTTATCAATATCCCATCTAAAATTATTCCTAACTCCCCATTGTTCAATTATTAAAGAATCATCATAAAACTCTAAGTCAATTTCATTTGAGCTATTGATTGAACTCCAGTTCCCAAATAGTTTATCTTTTTGTTGAATTGAAGAACATCCAAAAATTAACAAACAAGTTATTAACACAAACATATATCTCATAACATAATTATTTATTTTGATTGAAAAATCTTAATATACTCATCTATTTTTTTACGCCAGTATTTAACATATTTTATTCTTAATTCATTTGTTCTAAAACCAACAAAATTTATATCGTATCCTCTTGAACCTTTATGTTTTTCAGATGAGAAGCTAACGGCATAATGACCAGCAGTAAAAGTATCTTGTCCTAAACCCCATGTTTGGGCATCATCATAGAAGTCATTACCATTTACTTTACCACGGTAATTGTCTTTCTTAGCCACTAAAACAGAAGTGTGTGTTGAATAATTTATAAAATAGTCTTTGCCTCCAGTGCCTATAACGTTATAATCATTATCAAACTTTACATTACCCCATAAAAATGATGTATAATCTCCTGTAACTTTATTTACTCCTGTCATTGAAAGATTAATACTAATAAGATTTTTTCTTAATTCGTTAGAATCATTAGCAAAAACAATACTAGCAGCTTCATTTATCATAGAGAACTGCATTACAAGATTATAAGCATTCATTACAGCAGCAAATTTAGGAGTCTTATCAAAAAAATAAAATGAGGCACTATTTTCTTCTGCTTTATTATATAAATTCACAATATCTTTGTGGGTAATTGGATTTGAATCATGTAAACTTTCATCACTATTGTCACTTTGTTCCTCATGACCAGCGCTGTCGATAAAATTACCATAACTTACTCTCATCCCATCTGGGTCTACAAAAAATATTGGATTATTTAAAGCATATGCATATGGAGATAATGGACAGTACTTTTCCGCAAGCGGGTCAATATTCATCCATCTACCTAAAGCAGGGTCATAATTCCTAGCTCCGTAATCGTACATATTCAGTCCTAGTTCCGTTTGCAGTTCTTTACCGTTGTATTTATAATTGTAA